>JAXGNB010000003.1:0-417804 GCA_040768265.1 Anaerolineaceae bacterium | reverse complement strand
AGAAGCGGTGGTGCGGGTGCAGCATCGGGTAGGCGCCAAAGCCCGCCACAAAGCTCTAGTTCAGCGCGTTTCGCCCCAGGATGTAATCCATGCTCAGGCGCACGCTGTCAAGATAGTGCGTCTCACTGAAAGCTGATCAGGCCAGCGTAAACCTAATAAAAACCAGGAGAAAAAGCCTGAAAGAAAACTTCATCACACTTCCTCCTGACCTTCCGCTCTGATGCGGGGTAGGTCTGATGGTGATTATATACGATTGAACCTGAGGCTGATCCTTTTGCAATTGCTTGTCAATTCCCATATATATTGTATAATCTGGATTGTACAAATAGGAGAAATATGACTGCGATAAATGACCTGCCTGATGAGCCTAAATATTCTGTACAAAGGGTCAGCGATCTGACCGGGATTAATCCTGTGACTTTACGCGCCTGGGAAAGACGCTATGGCGTTGTAAAGCCAGGTAGGGATGATAACCGATATCGACTCTACTCAGACCGGGATCTGGCTATATTGAGGTGGCTGATCAACAAGAAGAGCAGCGGTGTCTCGATCAGCACTGCTTCGGCGAACTTGCACGATATGATTATGCAGGATAACTGGCCTGAAGTTATTCCGTTTGGCATCGCCCAGGCTAAAACAGTCAGTTTGGTGCCGCCGCAGCGCTACGCTGAGGATCTTTTTGATTTACTAAAGAATCACAACGAAGTTGAAGCCGCCAGGCTGTTTGAGGAGCTGATCTCCAAATTTGACCTTGAAACCCTGATTGAAAAAATCATCACGCCAACCTTGATTTCCGTGGGAGAAGCCTGGTTCCAGGGGGAGATCATGATTAGCACCGAGCATTTTGCGACTGCTTTCCTGCTGAGCAGGTTGAACAACCTTTATATTTCACTGCCGATCGTCAACAAAGGACCCAAAATTCTGATCGGCGGAGCGCCTTCTGAAGAGCACGAGATGGGCGCTTTGATGATGGCTGTTCTCTTGCGGAATCGCGGTTACAGGGTGGAGTTTTTGGGCGCCAACCTGCACCTGGACGATCTGGCGGATTACTCCCGGCAGGTAAAGCCCGCCCTGGTGGTGCTGACAGCCAGCACAAACCTGGTCGCCATGGAATTGCTGCGGGCGCAGGCAAAACTCAATTCTATTTCACCGGCCCCAAAGTTTTGTTTTGCCGGCTTCGCTTTTGATTATGACCCCGACCTGGTAAAAAAGATCCCGGGTATCTATCTTGGAAATTCAATGGTCAAGGCGCTCGACCAGATAAAGCAGCTCTTGAGTGCAAAATAATTCTCTACAGAAAACTCACAACCACCCATGATCAGGGTGGTTTTTGTTTAAGTCCCCCTCCAGGTTCATCCGCCAAAAGGCTTAAATAAAAAAGAGTTGGCAAGTATTTGCCAACTCTTTTTGTCAATCAATTTCAATGTTTACTGTGGAGGCAGAAGCACTGCATCGATGACATGGATCACGCCGTTGGAGGCTTCGATATCAGTGATGATTACTTCGATCGTATCGTTCAGATAGACCTTGCCATCTTCGACTTTGATGGTGATAGCCTCGCCCAGGACGGTATCGGCACTGGTCAGGGTGACTACATCTTCGGCCATGACTTTACCGGAAACAACATGGTAGAGCAGGATGGACTTGAGCTGTTCGAGGTTCTCGGGGAGCAGCAGAGTTTCGACGGTGCCTTCGGGCAGTAGAGCGAAAGCGTCATCGGTTGGGGCAAATACGGTGAATGGTCCTTCGCCTTTGAGGGTGTCGATCAGATCGGCGGCGCCCAGTGCAGCGGCGAGGGTGGTGAAGCGGCCGTCAGCAACGGCTGTGTCGACAATGTCGGACAGTTCAGGTTCGGGGATAGCGGTAGGTTCGGGGGTGGGCATCGGCGTGGCCTGGGGGGCACATGCTGCGAGGGCGATAATCGCCACAAGTAAGATAGAAAGTAAGCTTAAGGGTTTCATTTTTTTCTCCTGTAGTTTTGTAATATATTTTGTATAACTTATGACTGCATTTTAGCAGTGCATTACCGGATGTACAAATAAATGTACAATGTTTCTTGACAAAAGGAAATAAGTTGTTCTCACTACTCCAAGAGAATGGATTTATTGATGGCGGTTTGGGGGGTTTAATAACAGAAGGAAGGGTTTAATCGGGTTAACAAGGGCAATTTCATGCCAGAAGCGGGTGAAAGCAGGCGAAATTGGTGGGATAAGGCGCAAAAATGGGTGATTTACGCGCGAAAACACTGAAATCGCAACGAGTTTTCAGAAAGATTGCAAGTTTGTACAGGGTGTTCAAGAGGAAAGCCGGATTGGTTTTCAAGCGTGGGGGCTTTTTAAAGGATGTACAAGGTAATCTATGCATCGAAAAACACTTGTCTTGAATCCATGTGCTAATCTTGCGCGGGAAAAAATCGATTCGTAGAAGTTGGGTCTGTACAAGGCTTGAATTTGTACGGTGTGTGGAAGGGACAACGATCCATATATTAAAGGAAACACGAATGGGACAATCTTTTGGGGTAGCATTGGTCATCACTAATGACTGTATAATCAAATCAGGACATCAAGCGATCCGAGTTGGAGTTTATGATGGCAACAAAGCAGGTTTCGCGCTTTCAGATATTGATGCAAAAGCTGGTCGCCACGCCGGCGGTATCGAAAGTTTTCTCAGTTTTTTGGCATCGTCTTGACAGGGCTTGTTTACGGCTGAGCAAAGGCAGAACTTCCCTGACTGAAATTTTTGCCGGTATGCCCATGGTTCTGCTCACCACCACTGGGGCCCGCAGCGGACTTTCGCGCACCTTGCCGGTTTTATGTCTGCGTGACCCGGAAACGCCGGAAGTCATCGCGGTGGCAACCGCTAACTGGGGCAAGGAAAAAATGCCGTCCTGGTACTACAACCTCAAGGCAAATCCGCGGGCAAGCATTTTATTGGATGGCAAACAGAGCGTTTGCAGCGCGCGTGAGGCAAAAGGGGAGGAGTATGAACGTTTCTGGAAAGTGGCTGAAGCGACTTTCATTGGCATGCAGCACTACCGGCAGCGCGTGGGGGACCGGCGCATCCCGATCATGATCCTGAGCGAAGCAGGCGATAAATCATAGAAAACCCTTCATTTAAAATGTAATCCAAAAATTAAAGGTAACCCATAAAAAAACTCCGGGTAGCTCATTCATTTTGGGCTACCCGGAGGTGCTATAAAAATAGCCCCCTATTTATTGTCTGAGTCTTCCAATTGTTTGCTGACCACAGCCAACTGGCTTTCGAGCCAGGCTTTGCGCTGTTGCAAAGCTTCTTTGGTCACAAATGGCGGGACGTCCGTTTGACCCATACCCCAGCCAAAACCGCCGCGGAAAAATCCGCGCCCTCTTCCGCGTCCTGCAACGCCCATTGGGTAAGCCCCGGCGTAGCCCCCACCGCAAGGTCCCATCCCTCGTCCATTCGGTCCCGTTCCAGTCGGTCCAGTTCCATCAAATCTTGGCATATCCATCTCCTTATTCTTGTAATTAATTATCGTCTGTTCATCCGGTTTCCACGCCGGCGTCCAAAAAAGCGACCGAATGTGGAATCCCACGCCCTGCCGCCCCAACGAAAAGATGCTCCGGGTGTTGCAGTTGTGGTTGGGATCCGGTTGGTGGTGTCAGCATCAGTGGTTCCACAATTTCCCATACCGCGTCCTGTTCGTGAGCCCTGACCCATAGGTCCAGTTCCATCTCTTGTGGGCATATTTGCCTCCTTTTATCCTTTCTGAATCTTAGCGAACAATTTGTCAATTATTACGTTGGTCTTTTTCAACTCTTGTGTCCAGTAGCGCAAGGCTTCTTCGCCTTGGGCGGTCAAACGGTAAGTACGTCGAGGGGGGCCTTGTGTCTGGTCTGTGTCCCAGTCCGATTCAATCCATCCCAAGGCTTCCATCTCACGCAAAGTGCGATAAACAACGCTTTGGTGAATGGTCGTCATGTCGATTTCGTTGAGTTCAGACAACAGGCTATAACCATGACCTGGCTTTTCCTTTATTAAAACAAGCAATGTAGGCTCCAGCAGCGATACAACCAGGGGAGAATGAATCTCCTCACCCCTCGAACCCGCTCTCATCGCCCAACCTCTTCCACGTCTAGGCATAATTCCGTACCTCCTTATGATCAGCAAGAGTATAAGACACTATTCTCTAAATGTCAATAGATAAATATAGAATATTCGCAATCGTTAACATTAAAATTATAGTTAGAATAGTATAATCTTCTTGCTAAATGCATATTGTGTACTATAATACTGGGAAGAAAAACAGGAAAGGTACATATCACCCTGAAAATCGGGTTTGTCGGTTTTCTGGTGCTTGGAGAAGCAGTGAGTAATAAATGAATTCTTTTAGCGTCAATCCCTTGGACGGTCCGGATTCCATTTCAGCTGATCTTTTAGTCGGCAGAAGGCTCAGAGACCTGCGCACCGAAAGAGGGTATTCCCTGCGCGTTCTCGCGGAACGCAGCAGCTTAAACATCAACACCCTCAGTTTGATCGAAAATGGCAGATCTTCTCCGTCGGTCAGCACCTTGCAGCAATTGTCGCAGGCCCTGGATGTGCCGATTGCCGCTTTCTTCGAATCGGAACCGCTAGAGAAGGAGCTTGTCTTTACACAAGCCGGGCATCGCCCCACCCAGATCTTCGGCTCTACTAAAATGCAAAACCTTGCAAAAGATCTGATTGGCAATACGGTTCAGCCATTTATAGTCACTTTGCAGCCCGGCATGGGCAGCGGTGATCACGCGATCGTACACACGGGTTTTGAATTTATTTACTGTCTGAGTGGATCAATAAGCTACCAGGTGGCTCAGGAGGAATACATCCTCAATACGGGGGACAGCCTGGTATTTGAAGCGCACAAACCACACAGTTGGGAAAACACCGGCGAAGTGCCCACTCAAATTTTACTAATACTCTATCCAACAGATGAAAAGGAAAAGCCAGGCGGGCGACATTTTTCGCTCGAGGTAATGAAACAGGAGATAAATATGAAAATTGCAGCGATTACAGAAGACGGAAAGACCATCAGTCAGCATTTTGGTCGGGCCCCATATTACCTGGTGCTGACCATCGAAGAGGGCAAGGTTGTCAGCCGGGAGATGCGCGACAAAATGGGACACAGCCAATTTCACGAGGAAACCCACGCAGGAGAGTCGAGCGGAGTAGGGCATGGAATGGATGCGCAATCGCACAACAAGCACATCAGTATGGCCCAGACAATTGCCGATTGCAAAGCTTTGCTTTGTGGAGGAATGGGCATGGGTGCTTACGAAAGCATGCGCCGCTTAAATATCCGCCCTGTTGTGACGGACCTGCGGGATATTGAAACAGCCGTTCAGGCTTTTATCGATGGCAAACTGATTGATCACACGGAATTGCTACACTAGTTTTAGTGTTCCTGATAAAACAATCGGGTGCGATTCCAGGAGTAGCCTGGAAAGACCGGTAATAAAAAGGAGTTAGGATGAAATTGATAATAACCGCTCAGGGTCCTTCACTGGAAAGCGCTGTCGAAAGGAGATTTGGTCGTTGTCCCTGGCTGATTCTTTTTGATACTGAAACGAAGCAGTGGGAAGGTTTTCTAAACTCCGGTGTCAGTCAATCGGGCGGCGCTGGAGTGGCAGCGGCACAGTTTGTTGTGGATAAAGGCGCTGAAGTGGTCATCAGCGGTGATTTTGGACCGAATGCTTCCAGGGCTTTCGAGGCAGCAGGAATTGGGATGCAGCGTTTCACGGACAGCACGAAAACTGTTCAAGAGGCTGTAGAACAATTCAAGCATGTCAGGTAGTTAAAGTGCAGAATAAGCACTGAACTGGAGGTCTTTGTGCAGATTGCAGTTGCCAGTGGAAAAGGCGGTACGGGTAAAACGACCATTGCCACCAGCCTTGCACTAAGCCTGGCAAGCCTGGCTCAAGTGCGCTATTTTGATTGCGACGTTGAAGCCCCTAATGGGCATTTGTTCCTGAAACCAGAATTTACTGAAATCACTCCGGCAGTCATTCGCATTCCGCAAATTCAGACGGAAAAATGCACTGCCTGCGGCAGGTGCGTAGAAGTTTGCGAATTTCATGCCCTCGCGCAAGTTGGGAAAAGTATCCTCGTTTTTCCCCAGTTGTGTCACGGCTGTGGCAGCTGCACCTGGAATTGCCCTGAGAACGCCATTGTCGAAGTCCCCAACCCGATTGGCACCATCGAGAGGGGCATGGCTATGGAAAATATCGAATTTTTCCGCGGGTTATTGACCATCAGTGAGCCCATGCCAACCCCAATTATCCGACAACTAAAAAAGAGGATCCAAGCTCAAGCTAATACCATCGACATCTACGATGCCCCGCCTGGGGCATCCTGTTCGGTGGTTGAAACCCTGCGCGGGGTTGATTTTGCCCTGCTGGTCACAGAACCCACGCCTTTTGGCTTGCATGATCTGAAGCAAATGATTGGGATTTTGAGTGATATGCAAATCCCATCCGGAGTTGTCATCAACCGTGATGGGATCGGCGATGATTCGCTCAAGGAAACCCTGCGGGACTACAACATTCCTGTTTTGCTGCGTGTGCCCTTTGACCGGACACTGGCAGAAAACCTGGCATCCGGACGCACCTTGGTACACGTTTATCCTAAGTACCGGAACATCTTACGAAACCTTTACCAGCAGATTACTGAAATCGTGGGCGGAAAGACACAATGAGCACACAAAACAGTAGAGCGAAACAATTGATTATCCTGAGCGGAAAGGGCGGAACGGGGAAAACCAGCATCAGTGCTGCCTTCGCTCACCTAAACGCTGTCCACGCAAATTCCCACCCCATGGTATTTGTGGACGCGGATGTGGACGCAGCCAATTTGAGCCTTGTTCTGGAACCGAAGAACCTGGACCCCAAAGAGTTTTGGGGTGGTTCCCTGGCGGAGATTGACCCCGAAAAATGCATCAATTGCGGAGCCTGCATCCCGGTCTGCCGTTATGACGCGATCTTCCCGGACCCCAAAAATGACCAGGTACAGTGGATTGATCCGATTGCCTGCGATGGCTGCGGCGCATGCGTGTATGCCTGCCGCGAGGGCGCGATCAGCATGGTCAGGCAGCAGGAGGGTAACTGGTTTCAGTCAAATACTTCCTATGGCGCGCTGTTTCATGCCGAGCTATTCCCGGGGAGGGAAAATTCCGGTAAGTTGGTGACTCTGATCAAGCAGCAGGCGCGCTTGTATGCTGAAGATATCCAATCGCAATGTGTGGTCATTGATGGTCCGCCCGGCATTGGCTGCCCGGTCATCTCCGCCTGCGCCGGCACAGATCTGGGCTTGATTGTGACCGAGCCCAGCCTGATGGGTCTGCATGACCTCAAACGCGTTCTTGGGACCTTGCGTCATTTCCACGTTCCGGCGGTCGTTTGCATCAACAAGGCGGATATTTATCCGGAGGGAACCAGGGCAATCCGTGAGTTTGCTGCCGCCGAAGGCATTGAACTGATCGGTGAAATCCCTTATGACGAAAAAATTCCCAGGGCAATGATCGAAGGCAAGCCCGTCACTGTTTTGTTCCCGGATTCATCCGCTGCCAAAGCCATTCAAGAGGTTTGGCACAAAACAATCGGCTTGCTTCACCTCCAGGAGGATTAAGCATGGATCAAGTGGCTCTTGAGAAAGCTGTTATCGAAAAATTGACGAAAGTGCTCGATCCGGAGACTGGCGTTGATGTAGTTCGGATGAGGTTGGTGATGGATCTTAGGATTGATGAGAATGGAAAGGCAAGCTACATATTTCGGCCTTCCTCACCTCTGTGTCCAATCGCAGTTCCACTCGCGATGATGATCATCCAGGCCATCAAAGAAGTTGAGGGCATCACCGGGCAAAGCATCACCGTTGTTGATTACGTTGAAGCGGAGAAACTGAATGAGATGCTTCGCTCAGTCTTAAAGGAATAATGGAGAGAGCACGATGGAAAATATAGTAAAGATTGGGATCATTATTTGTGACCGATATCGCACTTGCGCGGGCGGGAAATGCCTGAGATCGATGCGAAACCGGGAAGGTGCCTTCAGCATTTATGCTGATACCGAGGTTGAACTGGTTGGTTACACCACCTGCAACGGATGTCCGGGCGGAAATATTGAATATGCCGGCGACGAAATGGTCAGGAATGGCGCGCAGGTGATCCACCTGGCCACTGGTCTGCTGGTGGGCTATCCACCCTGCCCGTATATCGACACTTTCAAGGATTTCCTTGAAAAAAGATATGGCGTCAAAGTGGTTTTGGGAACCCATCCGATTCCGCAAAAATATCTGGACATGCACACGCAGCTTGCCACCTGGGAAGACCCAGAGTGGGCTCCACGCCTTGCTCCTACGCTTGCGGATGAAGCTACACGCTTAGCTTACAACTAGAAGGTGTGGGATGCTCGCATTCGGGCCTGTTCCTTCCCGTCGCCTGGGTTACAGCCTCGGGATCAATAATATTTCTGCCAAATACTGCACTTATTCCTGCGTCTATTGCCAGGTCGGCAGAACAACACACATGACGATTGACCGGCAGGAATTCTACCCGGTCGATCAGATCCTGGCTGAGGTTGGGCAAAAAGTGGCTGAGGTGGCGGAGGCTGGCAAAAAGATCGATTACCTGACGCTTGTTCCGGACGGAGAGCCGACCCTGGATATAAATTTGGGCAAGGTCATTGCTGGTCTGAAGCAATTTGGAATTCCTGTTGCGGCGATTTCAAACGCCTCGCTCATCGATCGGCTTGATGTCCAGGAAGAGCTCATGCAGGCGGATTGGGTCTCGTTAAAAGTGGATTCTGTCGATGAACGTGTATGGAGAAAGATAAACCGACCTCACCGTCGCTTATCATTGCCCCGTATTCACGAAGGAATGTTTGCGTTCAAACAAAAGTTTCCCGGCATACTGGCTACCGAATCAATGCTGGTTGCCGGCTTGAATGACAACGAAAAAACCACGCGGCAATTGTGTGATTTTTTGCTCGAGTTGCAGCCGTCAGTATCTTACCTGTCCATCCCCACGCGTCCGCCGGCTGAAGTTGATGTTACGCCGCCTTCACCTGAGGCACTCCAGGAGATCATAGAAATCTGTGCTGAAAAGGTGACATTCGTGGAATTGCTTTTTGAATCGGAAGTGGGCGACTTTGTTTCCACGGGAAATCTGAAGGAAGATATCCTGAGCATTACCGCGGTTCACCCCTTGCGTGAAGAAGCCCTGAGGGATATGGTTTCAATGGCTGGAGGCAAATGGCAGGTCGTTGAAGATTTGTTGGCTGATGGGAGCATCTTATCAATCTTATATCGCAATGAAAGGTACTTCTTCCGGCGTTTCAAGAGTGTTGGGAGAAAAAACTTCAAGACGATTTCATGAAGCCTGAACTGGCGCTACAGTTGCCTGTTGGATTGGCTGGATTTTCGCGCAGTCAGTCTGCAGTTGGTTCCATCTGGTATAGGCTTGAACCTTGTAACTCAACCCTTCCGGTTATAATTTTTTTGTTTGATTCCAAAATCGCAATCCTAAAGTGAATTCGGAGAGTCCTACATGCAAGTTCGCGCCATCCTCAACCCCAGCACCTACCATGGCACCCATCAAAAGCCGCCTTTTTTTGAAGGCTGGTACTTCAAAATGGTCAGCGCCGATGAAAAGCACAAAATTGCCATCATCCCGGGAGTTATCCTGGGCAAGGATGCGCACGCTTTTGTGCAAGTAATCGACGGATCGGACGCGAGTACAGAATACTTCACCTTCCCGATTGAACAGTTTCAGGCGGATTTCCCTCAATTTCGAGTAGCAATCGGCGCGAACCAATTTGATGCCTCTCATCTGTCAGTGAATATCAATCAACCCGAGGGGCAATTAGTTGGTGAAATACATTTTGGCAAGTTGAACCCCTGGCCTGTGACCTTTTTCTCTCCGGGCGTTATGGGCTGGTTTGCCTGGGTGCCAAAAATGGAATGCTACCATGGCGTGCTGAGCTTTGACCACTCCCTGCAAGGCAAGCTCATCCTCAATGGCAAAGAGATGGATTTCAGTGGCGGTCGCGGGTACATCGAGAAGGACTGGGGGAAAAACTTCCCGGAGGCGTGGGTTTGGTTTCAGAGCAACCATTTTAAAAAAGCTTCCGCCTGCATCACCGCATCTGTCGCGATCATTCCCTGGCTTGGCAACAGCTTCAAGGGTTTTATTGTGGGTCTATGGCTTGAAGGCAAGCTTCACCGTTTCACTACATATCTCAATAGTAAAATCGAATCACTCGATATTTCAGAAGACCGTGTTGCGTTGGTTTTGCGAAACCGCACGCACCGCCTGAGCCTTAAAGCCTGGCGTGCTCAGGGCGGACTGTTGCGCGGCCCAACCCCCCTGGACATGGGCGGACGCGTGATGGAAACGCTGAGCGCTTCAATTGAGGTCACCCTCGAAACCCTGAAAGGCGAGCTGCTTTTTGAGGCCACAGGCGAACACGCCGGGTTGGAAGTGGTCGGTGACATCCAGCGGTTAATAAGCAAAAAGGCTTAGCCGCGCAAGGCAAGTGTACTTAACCGGTGGTGAGTATACCTACTTTCCTCAGAATCGATTTGGTAAACATAAACAAACGCTTGTTGGGGTAGTATCCAATTAGAGGAAAGACCTTTTCCTTCCTTTGGGTGCGGAAGGCTCTCAGCACTGCCTTTAAAAATTTTAGAACGCTGCCGGTTGAAGTGCTTCCCTTATGGATCACAAAAACAGTGAACTCATCATCGACGACAAAGGGTTTTATGTCTTTGATGAGGTTTAGCCATAAACTGTATTCCACAACCTCATTTTTACCCTCGTTGAATGCGCCATAGCTTTGAACATACTCTGTCTTCATAAATGTATTTTCGTGGGAGATAATATTCATCACGGACAATGCCATTTCCGGATTCTTGCGCAGCAGGTGAGTTTGAGGAAGGACGATCTTTCTTCCGGCCAGTTCAATTAAGAAGTTGCCGGTCAGCCAAACCAGATCCGGATATGCGCTGAAAATTTCTGCCACTTTCTCAAGAGTGATCTGATCCTTGTAATAATCATCTGAATGTAAATAATGGATCACTTCACCCGTTGCTTCCCGGGTTGCGACATTTAAGGCGTTGCCGACCCCCTTGGGCTCCGATTGAATGAACTTAATTGGATAGCGTTTTTTGTTTCGTTCAATATATTCCTGGATGATGTCCAGGGTGGAGTCGGTCGAATAGGCATCATTAATGATGTGTTCGATCCCCTGGTAGGTTTGCTTTTCAACACTTTGCAAAGCGTTCCTCAAGTACTTTTCGCTATTGAAAGTACAAGTGATGATGCTGATTGTGATTGGCTTCATAAAACACTAACCTCGTATTGTTCATGAGATGAATTTGTTACATTCTAACTCTTATTTCGAATCCATTTTTTTGTATCATTTACTAAATCAGATCAGCAATGGGGTTGAGGCTGCATACCATTTTCGTATCTGTTTCAAAAGTGCGTGATTAGGATGAAAGAGGAAGATCATCATTGATTATAGCCTTGAATAAAGTGGCATAAGGAGCAGACATTTTGCCAGATTTCAGGATCGGAAAACTGGCAGAATGCACTGTGCCACCATTTGACTTCGACCTTGATTTTTTAAACATCGCCTGCCTGGCATTTGAACTGTGGAACTGAAAACTATTTTCAAAGAGTTCCTTTTTATGCCCCAGAATTGCCAACATAGCCTTGGCTCCTTCAAGGCTCCAACTGACACCGCGAGTCTTCATTCTTTGGGCAACCAGTTTGCCAACATTCGATTCAATTGCACCAAGCGAAAAGCCGTTAATGATTTCATCAGCATGGTTGCGCAAGTATTGCAGACAATCTAATCTGACTTTAGTCGTTGCAGCAGAAACCCCAACACAGGCCTCCAACAACGTCTTTTCGACAGAAAGGAAACCGTGTGAATACAGCTGTTGGATCACCTCTTTGATATCCAGACTTGTACCAAAAGCTGAGGAGATGGCACGTTTCACATGATAGGGGTCCAGGAGCCTGGTCGCGTTATTGACCCCCAGCAGATCGAAACTGGTCGCCACCCATGGACTGCCATCTCCACCAATCACCAGCGTCTTTGTGCCCTGCAGATCGTAGTGGGCGTAGAGTTTCTCCCTGATCATTTCCTGCCACTGCTGACTTGGCAAGCCGATGGATGTGATGCAGACCTTGTTTTTCAGCTGTTTTCTGCTTGCGGAGATGTATTGTTTCCCGGTATAGGCGATCGCCACCCTGACTTCCATCTTGTGCCGTTTCTCCTTTTGCAAGGCTATCCAAATCCCATCGGCTTCACAAAACAATCGTGGCGCTTTGATCTGACCGGGCTCCTCTGCCTGATAGCTCTGTTCTTGTGCAGACAACTTCTGACCAATTCTTCGTACCACCCGACCCACAGTCGAGGGACTGATGCTTTGATAACTGACATACCCGTTTACCCGGGCTGTGTCACGATAACTGAGACTGGCAGCCAGAGCACTGATTTGTTCTTCCGCTTTTTGCGTGCGCCGTTGATAAGGGGTAAAACCAAGCAGTTCATCCAATGGCGTCCAGATCCTGCCATCCGGCAAACGAAAGCTTCGTCTTCTATATCTGATGCTGAACCTTTGGAATTGGTAACAACGTTCTTTTGTGCGCACGCTGACCCCTTCAGGATACTGACTGGCTTTCATTCTCTTTTCGAAATCTGAGAAGGCTTCTCCTGCAACTGCCTGGGTGGTTTGATTTACGATTTCCCTGATGTCTTCTTCTAGATGCTCTGACCGTACTACAATTTGAAGAATCTTACCCTCACCATTTTCCCTTTGTACGTGTATACTCATGTTGACTCTCATAGTCATTGGAAGTTCCTTTCGCTTTGTTTTTCAGCAAAACTAATTGTATTGGAACTTCCTCTTTTTTTCCCTTGACTACGCACTTTTGAAACGCATACCCATTTTCTCCTGTGATTCAGGTTTTTCAACTTCCAGTTATAATTCACCAGGTTTAACCCTAGAATAAAAGGATAGTTATGTGCGGCATATTTGGCATTGTTACAAAAAATGAACAGCCCCTTGGACCAATTCTGATCGAAGCGGCGCGGCGGCTCACCTACCGCGGCTATGACTCCGTCGGCGCGGCAACCATCAGCGGCGCAAAGATTGACCTGCGCAAAGACACCGGTCGTGTGGACGACGTGGCTGCCAAGTACAACCTGGCAGAGATGAGCGGCACGCGCGGCATCACCCAGCTGCGCTGGGCCACCTTCGGCGCGCCCTCCCAGGTCAACTCCCAGCCCCACCTCGATTCCGATGGCGACATGGTCGGGGCGCATAACGGCAACGTGGTCAACAACGTCGAGCTGCGCCAGATGTTCATGGACGAAGGCCTGGTGGTGCGTTCGCAGAACGACGGCGAATCCTGCGTGCACGCGGTGGAGCGCTACGTGGACCGCGGGCTGGACTTCATCGAAGCCATCCGCCGCGCCAACGACGACCTGCAGGGCGATTACGCCTATGTTATCGGGCGCATCAACGACGACAAGCTCTACGCCATCAAAAAAGGCTCCGGGCTGGTGGTGGGCATTGGCGAGGGCTTCACCTGCGTTTCGTCCGACCTGCCCTCCATCCTGCCGCTCACCCGCACCATCATCCGCATCCAGGACGGCGAGATCATCACCCTTTGGGCAGACCGCGTGGAGCTGCACTCCGTTGAGGACGGCAGCCTGATCGAACGCGCCCCCGAAGAGATCACCGAAACCATGAGCTCCGTGCAGAAGGGCGGCTACGCCCATTTCATGCTCAAGGAGATCCACGAGCAGCCGCAGGTGGCGCGCGAGGTGCTGCATATGCTGGCTGGCAGCCCCGATGTGCAGCTCGTGCTGGACAAAATGAAGCAGGCGCGCAACCTCTACTTCATCGGCTGCGGCACCAGCTATCATGCCTGCCTGGCCGGGGCGGTCTATTTCGCCCGTTTGGCTGGGCGTGCCGTGATCCCTGTGATCGCGCCGCAATTCATCCCGCAGTACCTGCCCACCGTCGGTCCGCAGGATGTCGGTCTCTTCGTCAGCCAATCCGGCGAGACGAAGGACGTCCTGAACGCGCTCTACGCCGCCGAAAAACAGGGCATGCAGTGCTTTGGGCTGGCGAATGTGATCGGTTCCACCCTCACCAAAGCCTCTGTTTGCTCGCTGCCGCTGTGCTGCGGCTACGAGATCAGCGTGCCAGCTACCAAGACCTTCACCAACCAGGTGGTCACCTTCCTGCACCTGGCTTATCGCCTTGCCGGGCTGGACACGCGCGCGCTGAACGCCATCCCTGAGTTGATGGAGCAGACCATCGCCCTCACCACGCCGCAGGTGGAAGCCATCACCCCGGACGTAAACGCCTGGGAGGATTGCTACAGCCTGGGCTATGGCGCCACCTACCCGATGGCGCTGGAAGGCGCGCTGAAGCTCAAGGAGATCACCTACAGCCACTGCGAAGGCATGCTCTCCACCGAGTTCAAGCACGGACCGCTCTCGGCGATCACCGAAGGCTTCCCGGTTTTGTTCGCTGTCAGCCCGGAAGACGTGCCCGTGATCGTCAGCGGCATCAACGAGGTCACCTGCCGCGGAGGGCGCGCGATTGCCATCGGGCAGGAGAATGCCAGCCTGCGCGCCAACGCCAGCGACCTGATCGTGCTGCCGGAAGCCAGCCCGGAGATCAGCTCCCTGCTGAGTGTTTTGCCGCTGCAGCTGCTCTCGTACTATATGTCCGTCGCCCGCGGTTACGACCCAGACTTCCCCCGCAACCTGAGCAAGACGCTCACGGTGGATTGATCTCAGTCCAATTTCATCGAGGAACAAAAATCCACTTCAACGAGGTGGATTTTTTGTTTTGAGCCGGGAAAATGAAAGGTGAACCTTCGCATATGTATTTCCACAAATGAAGCAAGAAAACGGATCCTGGTGAACCAACATTTATCCACCAAGTCTTGGGAAAAACCCAGAAAAATCATCCGAATAAGCAACTGTTTTCTCATGATTTATGCTAAAATAACAGATAGCACCGGGGATTATTTGATACGAATTCCCTAATTCAAAATGGAGGGTACGATGGAAGATGGCAGCTGGATTCTAATTGTTCTATTATTACTTGTTGTAGGAATAATCGTAGCTTTAATACTTACATTAGGGAAAAGCAAGCAAATTGCGCAGCAAAGCGAAATGAACATCATGAACATGGTGAGGTCGCTTCCTACAGACAGGCAAACACCGTTTTTGTTACAAATCAACTCTGTCAAGAAGAGCCCTACGACAGCCGTCTTATTGGCCTTGTTCCTTGGTGGAGTCGGGGCACACAAGTTTTATCTTGGAAAAACTGCAGCTGGAATTATCTACATCCTCTTTGCCTGGACCACTATCCCTGCATGGATCGCGCTCTTTGAAGCCTTTGGCATTTCTGGAACAGTTGCTAAGTACAACGAGAAAAAAGCGCGGGAATATCTTATGATGTACGGCAGATAAAATCACTATACTTTTGAAAAGTTGTAGTGAAAAAATCAATAGGCGTGGACTCAACCAGAGAATTTTGGCTTGATCGTGCCGGTCTCTTGCGAAGCACCCCAGCGCTGAAAGCGCGTGTGGGCAGACCGCGCACGGGAGGTGACCGTGGAAGATCCCATCACGAAGTGCGTGCGGACAGGTCTCAGGTTGGTATTGGACGCCTGCGGCGAGATACTGTGCTCGGGCAGAGCCCGGCACAATCTTGTGTTGATAAGCACAGCGACCGGCAATCTGCAGTTCAGCCTTCCCCATTGGGGAAGGGGGACCACTCGTGGTGGATGAGGGATGCCTTTGCCAACCTTCACCCTCACCCCGGCTTTGCCGACCCTCTCCCAGGAGAGGGCTGTATCAGCCTTCCCTAGGGGGAACCCATGGCGAGCCAGGGCAGGTGGGGACCGCTTGCGGTGGATGAGGGATCGCTCGATTGTGCCGGTTTCCAGATGTCCGGCCTACATTTTATGGGGGTTTTTACACTTTTTACACTATTTACACTGTTTTTTGATAGCGCAGGATGGCTGTTTGAGTGTAAAAACTCCTCTGTTAAAGTGCGAGGTCTACTTTTTGGGTATAGTCGAAGGCAAGCGATACATGGGGGTTTTTCCACTATTTCCGCTATTTCCGCTGTTTTTTGATGGCACCAAAAGCCAATATGACCGGAAAAACTCCTTTTGTTAAGGTGCGAGCTTCTATTTGCGCGTATAGTATAGCACAAATGTTCTAATGTGCAAATCGAATCTTTGGGGAAGCCCAAGACATAGCCCTCCCTCGAGGCGAAGTGCCCGATAGGGTAGAGGGTCCGTGCCCGCAGTGAAACGGAGGGTAAACGGGGGAGAGTGTCATTATCGTTATGTCAAAAAGACCCTCTTCAGTCTCCTGCCTGCTTTGCAGTCGGATCCAGCTTCCCCCTGGGGAAGCCCAAGGCATCGCAGGGGTTTGGCATGCCAAACCCGTCTCTCCCCCAGGATCAAATATACTGTTTCTTTAGTAAATTACGGTTATACTTGTTGTGAATAATGCAAATTATAACAATACACATCATGAGGTGAGGGAATGAAAAAGATTGTTATCCTGATAAGCGTTCTATTACTGATCAGTGCTTGTTCAGGTTCAAAACGGATGAGTTCTGAAGAAATCCAAGCTAATATTTCTGTAGGAATAGAACAAATTCAATTGGCTAATCCGACGAGCACTTACTTCTAGAAATGCTTGTTTGAGACAATTGATAAAGTCATTCATAATACTATATTATCTAACCGTACATTGAAATAATGTAATAAGAAGGAGGCGTGAAGTTGGAAAAAACAGAAAAACTAGGCAATATACGGGATATTTATGAAGAACAATTGGATATTGATTCCTGTAAAATATTTTCGACATTGAGTGATTCGTTTGATGAAGATACATTCCGAAATCCGATAATAGTGTATGGATTACAGAGTAGTCCTGATTTTGGTTATTTTGAATTGGGAAGGAGATACTGGGCAAGTAGCGTATGCATTTACTTGGTAGGAGCAGCTGATGGTTTTCATGGTAATGGATTTGGTTATACAGAGCCGTGGTTGTTTTTGGCTAGACATTCTATGGAACTATGCCTTAAAAGCATGAATCTTTATCTAATTTGGCTTAACGCTCTCCAACTGGATCGGTACCAAAATTTAGCCGTAGATATCAATGACCTATTGAAACAATTTAATGGAAACCGTCACGATCTCCTGACCTTATACAATAATTACAAAACAAAAAATCAAGAAATAAGTCAACTTAGTCCAGTTCCTGATTTCGTTTTTGAAGGCATAGGCGCAATGGTGTTATCCGCGGATAATGAAGAAATCCTTATTGGACTAAGCGAGATAGACAAGAATAGTTTTAGGTTTCGATACCCGACGTTAAAGGTATCGGAAAAAATTGAGATCTTTCAAGAGATAGGCTGGAGACACAATCAAGATATCGACACAAAAACTCAACTAGCAAAGTCGTCTGGCGCGTTTTTCAATCACCTTGATGTTTTTGAGAAGTTAACTATTCTCTACCAAGGGCTTTACGATATCTGCAACGGCTTTGAAAATTCTGGAATATTAGTAGAAATGGAGCAACAAGAAGAGTTACACCAACTCTACCAAAACCAATTACACTGTGTAGAAGAAAATGACTAACGATGGCAAAGTTGAAAATATAAACGATCTGATAAGCGTCGGCGAGGGTTTATTATGTCCCCAGAAAGTGGATGGGGGGAAGATACAGAACTGGATTTCTGCCGTCAAGTCAACACTCCCTCGAGGTTGCTTGGGGAGGATTTCCCGCCTTAGTTTCGTAGTTGAAGATTTCAACGACTTCGGAGAATCAATTTTTGTCTACAATGTGGACGACATAAATAGAGTGCTTGTTATTCTAAGAGACCATCTTTATACGTTATCTGCCAGCTCTCGAGATGACAATGTCATGTACCTGCTAAGAATCATTTCCGCAAGGGAGAATGACCCAAATTTTGAGCTAGGTTTGGCTGAGCGAATATGTGGTGACAATGAGTTGTTTCCTTATCGAACTTCTACGAACCTCACAAACTTTTTCCATGACTTAGGCTACAGCTTTACTCACAACGGTGAAACCCGCAGGTATTGGGTACAGGATCAACTGACACAATTGCGCGGTGAACAATTATTGACTCTTATACAATACGGCCTGTTTAACCCAAAGTACTATTCTGCAAGCATATTATGCGGGAAACCTGGTGTGAACTATGATTTACAGCTAGCGTTAGAAGATTTTCAGAAATTTTTACATACTTCGACCCAACCAGTAGAACCATTGCGAGTAGAAGTGATTTTTAGCTCTACAGCAATTTCTGATCTTTTCTTTAGACCACTAGATCAAACTAGAGATAGTCAACTTAATTCAATCCTGACTGAATCTAAAGATTTGTTTAGGCAAAACAAACTAAATTTAGCGCTTGAAAAGCTTTGGGATGGTTTCGAAAGGTTAAAAACTCTATTAGATGCTGATAAAAAGGTAGGTTCGAAGTTACTGGCGTCAAAGATATGTACTGATTTTGAATACGCGCGTGTTGAGAAAGAAATGTTGGAATTAACCGATATAGGTAATTCTTACCAAATACGCCATCATGAAGTAAGTAAAATTCCACTCTCAACCGATGTCGAAGTTACATACTTGTATTTTAGAATGTTATCCTTAATAAATTACGCCTTGGAATCGTTACGAATAAAGAATACATTTGGATGACTTGTTCTTTCATGGTCTCTTGACCATGAAAGGCTTATGACCTTCAGGTCTCCATCTTGGAAAAATGAAAGGCAGATCGCTTTGCAAACGAGGCTCGCGATACCTTACGGGCACTTTGTGACGGGATTTATTGTTGCGAGGAGCGAAGCGACGCCGCAATCTGAATTTCAAATGTACCGGGCTCAATAACGGAACCCAGCCTACGAAAATATAACTAGTAGATATCAGAAGTTTCAAACACTTACAGCTGAACTCAGGCATGATTTGAACCCATCAGGTCCGATCTTCTTTACCATCTCATCCGGATCCTTAAATCCATTGACAGAAACAACCTTGATGCATAGACCTGAGTTGGTCAAACTTCCAATTATTCTTTCAGTTGCCTTCTGACCTTCTTCATCCATATCCATGGCTATATATAGCTGTTTACATCCTGCCTCCTTTAAGGCTAGTATTTGTGTTGGGGATAATGTAGGACCATCCAAAGCTACTGTCTTAAAGCCTTTTGTATTTAAATAAAGAGCATCCAGGAATCCCTTCACAAGAATAACTTCTTCCGATAATACTGCCGAATTGAGTCCTAAAAGGCTCTGACCTTTCATCAGTCCTTCAGAATACTTGAGTCTTGGTATTCGCCTTGCTGCCAGTTTCTCATTGGAAAATATTGATTGCCCAACTAGTCCTATTGCTCTTCCAGAAATGTCCTTCATTAGAAAAACAAGTTGATAATCAGAACCAAAACCCGGGGTAAGAAGTCCTGAAAATTTTAGTGTCTTATTTGGGTACCAAAATATGTAATCATTCTCGTAATCGGGATCAACGAAGGAACCAAGTTCCATATTGTCTATATCTTCCAATGTGTATCCCAAATCAAAAACATAATTTCTAACTCTGGTATCACCGCCATTCATAGGAAGTCGTAATTCTGGATTATAGAGATTAACACAAAAATGAATTTGAGCCTCTTCTAGGATCCCAGCCTTCACAGTGTAGTTTTCATAATCCCATTCATTAAATGAAGATAATAACACCCCAGCCTCTGAAGCTAATATCTCAGCTGCTTCTTGAGGAGATATGTGCTCTGTCATCTGTAAATAATCTATCCAATCTCCACCAGAGGAACAATTCCAGCAACTCCACACTGGTTTGACTTTGGAAAAATTAAATTGTTCTTCTCCACAAAGAGGACACAAGGCCGATTCAACATCTTCTTCAGATTCATAACCTCCAACAACATCCTTGAAAAGTTGCTCGCTTTGGTAAGATTTTGCGAGCAATATCGAATAGATCATTTGAATATTTGCCATTAATCTTTATCCTTTTGAGTGAAATTGGAGTGAACACAATGAGATAGGGGAACTCATCCCCTAAGATATTATTACTTCCTGAGTTTGACAAGGTTGCCAAACAAAATTCGTGTAGAAAATCAGGCAAAGACCGATCTCGAAAAGAATCAGTAAATCCCTCTTCAGTCTTTTACCATTAGTTTCGAAATATCCCATTGTTACTTCATTTCCTTAGTCAGAGTCAATTACTGATACAGTTTCATTAAATGATTGACGAAAGCAAGTTCGTCGCCGAAAGGCCAGGCCTTACCATAAGCTTCCCATACTGCCTTGTCATTTGCATGGTGGGCTTTGCGCAAATCGGAGGGCATGGTGAGTTCATCGTATAGTTATGCGAAGCGGGCTTCAGGGACGCTCTCGCTGGCGAGGTTAATAGCCGTCTACAACAGGCACAGTGGTGCATCGGCACCCAAGTTTATGTGTACATTTTTCATGTGGCAATTCGGGTACATTGTTGAGAGAATATCTCTTGCCAGCAAATTTTTTACATTCGTCACAAGAATCGGGGGATGGTAGTATTTCTACTGCTTTGACAACGTCACGGTTATTTTTGTAATCGGCAATATGTGATTTAAATAGTGCATGCTTGGAAACCATTCTTGCAGCCGTGTCGTTATCAAATGGCAAATTCAATCTTAAGTTGGTTGGCAACCATTTCTTTGCCGAGTTTACTCCCCAAAGGATCGTCATTGATGCGCCTACTCTGAGGATGTTCAGGTCATCGTCAGTCACCCCTGACAATATTTTTGGTGTATTATCAAAAATTCGGTCTATTAATTCCACATCACGATTTGGATTGTAGTTTTCCCAGTTTGTTCCCAAGCCGCGAGGAAAAACTTGCTCAGCCTCAAAAGCACCCATCACCAAACAAGCGTTTCTGTATTGACCACGTTTAATATAATCAAGCACTTGTGCTTCTACGTGACTGCGTTTTTCATCCTGGTCTTTAAGATATTCCTCCGCCATCTCTTTACCTTTTGGAAGGCATTGGAGAATTGTCTGACCTACTAGAGATTTTTTCATTGTTACTGGATCTTTAGCTAAAAGTCGTTTTATCAGGTCCACTTTTTTACCGGAAACTGGAAGGCTATATTGCTTCGATAAATCCTTTAATTCCGACAAAGAATATTTACAATTAAGAGCATTTTCCAAATCTGCTGGTCCAATTAATCTTTCATCGACAAACCTTTTAATTGCCTGAGATGGTTTTTCGCCAAGGACAGCTTCCCAAGCTTCCATTCCAGAGAAGTAATCTTGACTCCGGGCATCAATAAACTTGGTCAATAATAACCAGTGTGAATCAGATTTTTTCCAATCAAATCCAAAAATGGAACGTAACATTTTCCCTCCGAAACAATCTCAATAGTTGATTTGAGCTCTATTTTCCCCATTGGCAAGTAGTTGTATTCCAGAATTGTAATCGCAAATTGATATAATTCCTAATGCAATGAAAGGTAAATTGCCACGTCGCTTTGCTCCTCGCAAAATCGGTTTCTTGTCGTTGCGAACTCTTTTGCGGGGCTAAGTTGGAGCGGTTGACCATATCCCAACCGAGGGCTTCGAACAGGGGGTTGAGGAATTCCTGGCGGAGTTGGGCTTCGTTGTAGCGACCGGAGCGGTAGAGCTCGCGCGAGTCGCGGAAGCGGTTGACGAGACTTTGGATGATGGTAGGTGCGGTCATGTACCCCCTCGGGATGAAAGGTAGACGGTTAAGGTTGATTATAAGGTGGTTAGGGGGTTTTATCCAGAAAACAGGTCGATTGGGTATGGAAGTAGTGACACGGGAAGGATTGTGGTTCACATTGACAAACGGATTCGTCACATCGTGCCCTTAGGGTATTGCGAGAAGCGAAGCGACGCGGCAATCTGCAGTCATGACCCCGTGTTCAGATGCAGAATACCCGGGGGACACCATGCCCGGCCTACGAAAAGATAGGATCTTTTAGGGAATTGGCTGTGCAAAGCCTCCCCCTGTGGGATGTCTCGACAAAAGCGGGTAACCACAAGGGTTACCCCTACGTAATAATCACCGCCGTAGGGTCGATGGCCGTGCGAAGCCTCCCCTTGCGGGATGCCTCGACCTAATCACATTGAGGAAAAGGCAGGCCTTTTCCCTACGGGGTCCCTGCTTGAAAACATAGAACAAATGTGCTATTATATTCCCAGGTGATTGTATTTACAATCCGGCACGTTAACAACATAGGTAATTGCAATCAAACCATCCGTCTGCGCCATCAAAAAACGTTGCATTTTTTGCATTTATTGCAAATATGGCCTGATGTGACGGAAAAAACCTCATCAGTCTCCCGTTCATTACATGACGGGAGCCAGCTCTCCTCCCTTCCGCTTCGCTTCACGGATCTTCGACCAGGGGAAGCCTAAGGCAGAGCCCTAAATTGCCGGGGCGGCAAGGGTCAGGCTGGAGGTGGTGGTGATGCAGTGTTCGATGCCGTCGATGATCTGCTGCAGGTGCGAGGGGTTGTTGACGAAGTCGAAGAGCTGGCTGTTGACCGTCAGGACGGGGCTTTCGGCGTATTCCAACGCCCACTGCTGGTAGTAGCTGTCCAGCAGGCGCAGGTAATCGGGGTCGATCGTGTCTTCAATCGAACGGGCACGCTGCTGGATCCTCTCAACCAGGGTTTCAACCGGCGCGACCAGGCGGATGAGCAGCGAGGGCTTGGGCAGCTGCCTCAGCACCAGCTCGTAGAGCTTGAAGTAGGCTTGATAGTCGCGGTCAGAGAGGTTGTTCAGGTCGTGCAGGGCGCGCACAAAGATGTGGGCATCTTCGTAGATGCTGCGGTCCATGATGGCAGAGCGGTTGGTGCTCAGCAGGGTTTCCACCTCCTGGGCGCGATTGCCGAGGAAATACATCTGCAGATGGAACGCCCAGGTGCGCATATCGGCATAAAAATCGGCCAGGTAGGGGTTGTTATCCACCGATTCGTAGGATGCCTGCCAACCGTAATGCTGGCTGAGAAGCTGGGTGAGGGAGGTTTTGCCGCTGCCAATATTGCCGGCCAGGACAATCAGACGTTGATCTTGTTTTAGGGTTAGGCTCATTTATCTCTCACTTGCCCACAATCGAAAAGTGTGTGTCAGCTTTGGTCATGGCGCGTTGTTTGGAGGCGCTCAAGAATGACAGCAATTATGATATCAAATTGCAACTAATGTTACCACGCCCAGGGAAGAGGAAAGCCTTCTTTTATGAGTGGATGAAAGACCTCTGATAAGAAAAACAAGGATGTAAGCTTGGCAGAGTTTCTGACCACTTATCTATAAGGACCAAATTTGCGGAACTGGGCAGGATCGACGCGCGTGAGGTGGTCGGTGGCAGGGCTGAGCAGATAGTCAGAGCCGTCGCGGTGGAGGATCGGGATGCGGCGGCGGCGTTTTTTGAAGGCCGCGCGCATGTCTTCCGAAAGGAAGTAGTAGCTGTCGTATTCCTTGGGGTATTCGAAGAGGAGTTGATCGTAAAGGTCAATGAATTTGCGACGATAAGTGGCAGTGACCTGGTCGAGATTGCTGATCACCCAGCAGACCTGCTCGAAATCCCAGTTATAGGTGATCCCGATGAAGCGATCGTCAGCGGTGATGTAGGGGGAGAAGGGGAACTGGCGGCAGCTGAGGGTGCGAAAATCGCGCTCGCAGTGTTCGGGACCCAGGCAAGCCATCAGGTGCATGTAGGAGGGCGTTTCGGCTTTCATCTTGGGCACATCGATGGGATCGGTGGGGCATTCGTCACCGCGCAGACGATGCCAGAGCCTGGTGTTGGGCTTGAGGTAAGCCCACTCTTCTTTTAAGGCAACGGGCACTGCCACGCAGATGTCGCAGCAGAAGGGTTTGCCTGAGGGGTTGTGGGGTGCGCATAGCTTACCACAGTCGACTTCGGCAATTGGGGAGGCAAAGCTGGCGTAAAGCGTGGCGATATCGAGGTTGGGTTGGTAGGTCATGGGAGCAATTATAGCTGATAGGTCGTAGGTGATAGGTGATAGGTGATAGGTGATAGGTGATAGAAAGTACTGGGGTAGCTATATGCATAGCGCTTGCATGAACGTAAGATCAGAGGCTGTCGGGTTGAAAAGTGCTCACTCTTCAGGCAACAAGACGCGACATCCGACATCGCGGGGAGCGAAGCGACATGGCGATCTGCTTGGTTTGAGTTCTGTGCCGTAGTTTGGGCTCTGGTCCTGCTCTGGAAGCGCAGTAGAAAGGGTTGAACCCAACATAGAGATATTCGGTGAAATGGCTAGAATAAACTGTAATTAAGCACATATTCCTTGACGCCAAACCACCCTACGGGGAATCCTGTCATCCTGAGCGAAGCGAAGGATCTGTTCTCTACTACCCAGATTCTTCGCAAAAGAGGCTCAGAATGACACAAAACATCTACTGTAGGAAGTTACGAAAAGGTTAAGGAGAATTATCCTTAGTTCTTAATGGTAGTTTCTCTTAATCGCGCGTTCTCATAATGCTGGCGCAAGCAATCAAAAGTCTCCTTGCTGATGTAGTGCTCGACCCGGCAGGCATCCGCAAAAGCGGTTTGCTCGCTAACTCCCATCCAGATAAAGATCTTTGCCAGGCAGTTATGCCGGTCGTAAGTTTCTTCCGCAATCAGGCGACCTTTGCTTGTCAGGTAAATGTGTTTGCTGGCATCCAGTTCGAGGTAGCCATCTTCCACAAGACGTCTGATCTGCTGGCTGACGGTAGGGCGGGAGAACTGCATCTGGCGGGCAATGTCGGTGGCGCGCACCAGTCCGTTTTCTTTCTCGAGAACCAGGATGGTTTCAAGGTACATCTCAGCTGACTCTTGCAAATTCATGGGTTTATTCTCCTTGCAACTACAGACCAGTCACTTCGACTTTAGCACCAAAGCCTTGACAGAATTGTAAGGTTAGGCTAACATTTTTGTTGTTAGGTAATCCTAACAAAATATGCGTTTTTGCGCAAGTCTGTTTGAGCCAAAAGGAAGAATTAATGAAGACTTTGAAAGATGTTCCCATAGGGGAAACAGCCCGCGTGGTGAAAGTCCATGGACAAGGAAGAATTCGCCGGCGGGTGATGGATATGGGCATCACAAAAAACGTGGAGATCTTCGTGCGTAAAGTCGCGCCACTGGGCGATCCGATTGAGGTAAATCTGCGCGGTTATGAGTTGAGTCTGCGCAAAATCGACGCTGAAATCATCGAAGTAAGTTCATCAATGTCTTCTGTTAATAAAGAATGCCACCATGCCCATCACCATCGCCGTCGCTGGAAATCCAAACTCTGGTAAGACAACGCTCTTCAACGCCCTCACAGGCTCCAATCAATACGTAGGAAACTGGCCTGGTGTAACGGTTGAGAAGAAAGAAGGCGTTCTGATCGGTCATCCCGAGGTGGTGTTGGTGGACCTGCCGGGAATTTATTCGCTTTCAACCAACTCCCTGGAAGAAGAATTAGCGCGCGATTACCTGCTTGAGTCCAATCCCGACGCAATCATCAATATTGTTGACGGCACGAGCCTGGAGCGCAACCTCTACCTGACAACGCAGCTCGCGGAGTTGGGGATCCCGATGGTTCTCGCCATCAACATGATGGATGAGGTCGAGAAAAGCGGGACGAAGATAGACAGTGAAGCTTTGGGTCAGGCCTTTGGCGTGCCGGTGGTGAAAATTTCTGCGCTGCGAGAGACGCAGATCGTCGAACTTGCCGCAACTGCCATGGAAGCCGCTCAAAAGAACCGGCGCTTGCTGGCGGTGCATCGTTTCAGCGGTGGGGTGGAGCACGCCCTGGGGCACATTGAAGAGGTGGCGCTGCACGAACAGCCAGAGCACAAGCAGCGCTGGTATGCGGTGAAACTTTTCGAGCGCAACGAAATGATTGAAGCGGAATTAGGGCTCTCTGCGAAATTGAAAGCGCACATCGAGCAGGACATCCGCCAGTGTGAGCTGGAATATGACGACGACTCCGACAGCATTATCGCCGCAGAACGGTATGACTTCATTGAGAAGGTGTTGGAGAGGGTTTCAGTGCGCAAAAAAGCCGGTGAACTCTCGCCTTCAGACCGGATCGACCGGCTTGTGACCAATCGCTGGCTGGCTTTGCCAATTTTTGCGCTGGTGATGTTTGTTGTTTATTATGTCTCAGTCAATACGGTTGGCGCTGCCATGACCACCTGGACTAACGACAATCTGTTTGGAAAGATCATCCTGCCTGCCGTCAGCGGCAGACTGCTGAACTGGGGTGTGGCAAACTGGCTGCAGGGGCTGTTGGTGGATGGCATCCTGGCAGGAGTCGGCTCGGTTTTGAGCTTTTTGCCCCAGATAGTGGTCTTGTTCCTGTTTTTGGGTTTGCTGGAATTCAGCGGATATATGTCGCGGGTGACATTCATCCTGGATCGCATGTTCCGCAAGTTTGGTCTTTCAGGAAAGAGCTTTATCCCAATGCTCATCGGAAGTGGATGCAGTGTGCCAGGGATTATGGCGGCTCGCACGATCGAAAATGAGCATGCCAGGCGCATGACGGTTATTACCACGTCCTTTATTCCCTGCGGCGCAAAACTGCCGGTGATCTCCATGATCGCTGGAACCTTTTTTGGGGGGAGGGGTTGGGTAGCGTTTGGGGCTTACTTTTTGGGGATCGCGACAGTGGTCATTTCAGGCGTGATCCTGAAAAAAACTGCCTTATTCCAGGGGGAAACTTCCCCGTTTGTGATGGAGCTGCCAGCTTATCGTTGGCCTTCCTTTAAAAACATCTTGCTGACCACCTGGGATAGGGTTTCGTCGTTTGTCAAAAAAGCATCCACGGTCATTCTCCTGGCGACGATTGTGATTTGGTTTATGACCTTTTTTGGCTGGGTGGATGGTCGTTTCCAGATGCTTGAAGCCGGGCAGATCAACAACAGTATCCTGGCGGCAATTGGAACCGCAGTTGCCTGGATTTTCAAACCCTTAGGTTGGGGCGAGTGGCGCCCGGTGATGGCGGCATTGAGTGGCTTGCTTGCAAAAGAGACGGTGGTCAGCAGCCTCGGCATTTTCTATGGCTTTTCTGAAGTGGCGGTTGGCGGGCAGGAAATGTGGACCAGCCTGCGAGCAGCTTTTTCAGCTTTGTCGGCAACTTCTTTCCTGATCTTTGTGCTGCTTTCGGCGCCGTGTGTTGCCGCGATCAGTACAATCCGGCGCGAGATGAACAGCGCTATGTGGACCTTGTTTGCGGTGGGGTATATGACAACAGTTGGCTACATAGTTGCCCTGATGGTTTATCAGCTCGGCATCTGGTTGCAGGAGGGTGTGTTTACGTTGTGGACCGGCATCACCCTGGCAGTGATTGGTGTGATTTTGTGGCTCATATTCAGACCATCACCAAACGCCGGCGGCAGACAGAAGCGGGCAAAGGCTGGGGCGAAGGGTTAAAATGGTCCCTACAATCATTATCAGTGTGATGCTTGCCGCAATTGTGGGATTGATCATCTACAGAATGATCCGAAATGCCAAGTCCGGACGTGGGGGGTGCGCAGGCTGTGGTTACTCAGACACTTGCGCTGCAGCAAAGATTCTGCCGAAAAAATCCGAGCAGGGCTGCCCGGAGCAGTAGAGAAGCCTCTAAGAGTTGTTTCTCTCTAACTACTAATTATTTGTCAAACAATCCTGACTGTGATCCTGATCAAACAACGCGGAATCAGCCCGCAGCTAATAGTTTTTTACCCCTCATCTAAATTCCTTCACCCTCTCATTACCACGAGATATACCATCTTTATACCGCTGGGGTTTCATCATCTTCTATACTGATTTCGATCCTGATAAGAGGATCAGAAAGAGGAAAAATTGAAAATGAAAAAGAAAATTGTCTTATCAATCACACTGGCAGCTCTCCTGGTTGCTGGCGTGCTCCTGGCAAACAACTGGGTGGGGCCGGTTTTTGCCTCCTCAGGCACTACAACCTTTGCTGACGCTGACCTCTTGTTCGGACCTGGTGGTTCTGGAGAGGACCTGGCAGAGGCTCTGGGTATCACTACTGAAGAGCTTGACGCGGCGCAGAAAGAAGCCTTTCTGTCTGCGATCGATACTGCCCTGAAGGCAGAGTACCTCACAGACTCCCAGGCAGAATCGCTCCAAGCAGGAAATGGCGGTTTTCGATCGCTATTCCGCTACCTGAGTGAAAATGAACGCACTGAATTTGACCAGGCTGCCTACCTTGCCGAAGCTCTGGGTATCAGCGGGGAAGAGCTCGAAGCGGCATATGATGCGATCAAACTAGCGAGGATTGATGATTTAATTGCTGATGGCATCATCACCCAGGATCAAGCTGATCTCCAAGCGGCTTTCCTAGCTCTGCGCGAATCAACCACTTTCCAGGCCAATATGAAGCAAGCGATGATAGATGCCATTAATTCTGAAGTTGAAGCCGGCACGCTCACCCAGACCCAGGCAGACCTGCTGATTGCAAGCCTTGAAGATTTACCTGCAGGATTTGCGATGGGTATGCGAGGATTGATTGGCATCGAAGTTTTCGGTTCGATGGATAGAATCCGCAGACCCGACAGAAAATAAACACCTCTGAGGTTTTACTCCTGCTTCACCCTTGAAGTTTTAAAGGAAAGGAGTGAAATTAAGATAATCATAGTTGGAATTGCCGGCCTCAACCCGAGGCCGGCAATTGTTTTATAAAAGACGATTGTGTGTGCAGATGAATCCAGCATAGGGATGAAGCCTGTGAGGATTTGTTCCCGTCCCGACCGTTTCAAGACGGGCAAAGGTACCGTTTTCCAACAGGAATAGTTCCAAAATGAAGGCGTTTGGGTCGAGGCTGTCATTCAATCGAATCTTTTGTTAATCAAAAATGAAAGGAACGATTTGTTTAACAGCAGAATGCCTGCCGGACCGCCAATCTTTGCAGTGTCAAGTCAAATGATAATGTTACCGAAGAGTAGTTGTTGGTTCAAAAGATAATGTTACTGAAGGTTCTTTAAGATTATGTTTGGTCTGATAGCAATCAAGCTTTTCACCCGGTTTGAGACAAGGTAAGGTAAGTAACCGCGCTATCAAGGTGTCGATTTGGGAGCGCAGCACCAAGGGATTAATTGCGCTTCTGGTCTCCAGCAGTTCTGCTTTACGCGTTTTTGAGAGAATACCACTTTTTATGAGACGATCAAGAGGGGTAAGCGCCTGGTCGTGAATACGATGCAAGGTGTGCTGTGGGGTAATCCGTTTCTACTTGAGATGCATTACAGGCAGGAAAAAGTTGTAATGGAGCCAGAGCTAATCATAAAGTTCACACAGGCAGAACACTTATTCAAGACTGTCAAAGCGGGAGTGTCCGATGTAAGCCCGCATCAGGCTGTGGTTGTTTTGCTCGACGAAGCGATTGTTATTTTTGCGATAGGGCTTGCTGCGTGAGACCTGCAGATTGGGGACAAGGGCATGCCAGTGGCGATAGCGCAACTGGTTGATGAACTCAGCCCTGTTATCAGGATGAAGTTCAAGCACATCGAAGGGTAAACGAGCCAAAAGGAAGTCAAAGCCATCTTTGGTAGTTTGGAAAGAGTTGCCGTAGATAGCGGTTGGTTCAGCCCAACCGGTAGCAACATCGACCATCTGCAGGCTGTAGACAAAGATACCACCCGCAGTTGAGCCACAATGGTGCACCAGATCAACCTCAAAGTGTCCTGGCTCTTGTGTCTGCCAATCGATGCGGTGGATGGGAATGCTTCTGCTCAATTGTTTCTGTCGCTGATTGGGTGGCTTGCGAAAAGCTAATTTGGGCTCAGTTTTGCCGCGTTTTTTCATCAGCCGTTTCACGGTTGAGATGCTCACTTTTGCCAATTGTTCACGCAGTTCAGCGTCGAGTTTCAACTCACCATACACAGCCAAATGTTCGGACATCCAGGTTAAATTAGGCTTCAAACGTTCAGCACAGGGGTAATCCAGACTACGGGCAATGATGTGCAAGGCATCTTCTACTTCGCAGCCATAGCTCTTGCCCCTTTGTTTCTCGCGTTTTTTCCTGGATAATCGCCCATTTAGAATGCGCAAGATTGATTTGCGATGCAGCCCAGTGACTGCCTCAGCTTCAGTCAACAGTTGGCTCTTTTCCCCTTTGGTCGCATCCCGGCACCTCCCCCAGATCTTGTGTAAGTATTTCCTGCGTTCATCTATCTTCATTCGATCCGTTTCTGCCATCACCACCCCGGTAACATTTACTTTTGACCTAACGATAGCATTTCAGTAACAATTAGATGAACCAATGCGGGGTTTTTGACTTTTACAACCTTTTCCGGCATAATTATCGAGTAGTTCAACCCGGTCAGGGCTCTGATCGTTCAATTATCAAGAAAAACTTAGGAAAGCCTGTGCAATCTTACAACACTGAACACAAAAATCCAGGGGTAATCATCCGTTTAGTCGGCGTAGTGGTCGACGTTGAATTTGAATCCGGCGATCTACCCTCCATTTACAATGCTCTGTTGATTGAGCGTAAACAAGGCGGCGACCTGGTCCTTGAAATCCAGGAGCATGTTGGCACCAACGTGGTGCGCGCCATCGCCATGGGCAGCACAGCCGGGCTCAGACGTGGCATGCCCGTCATTGACCTGGGGGTGCCGATCATGGTTCCAATTGGCAAAGAGACCCTGGGGCGGCTTTTCAACATCCTTGGTGAGCCTATTGACGACCGGGGAGCTTTTGAACCAAAAACGTTTGCCCCGATCCACCGGAAACCGCCGGCGATTGGCGACCAGGTGCTTTCAAGTGACAAGATTGTCACTGGCATCAAAGCCATCGACCTCCTGACGCCCTATCCCAAGGGCGGCAAGGTGGGTCTGTTTGGTGGCGCGGGAGTTGGCAAGACGGTTCTGATGCTGGAGTTGATGAACAATACCATCACCAAAAGCTCCGGCATTGTGCTGTTTGCGGGGGTAGGTGAACGCAGCCGTGAAGGCAATGACATGTGGTTGGAGATGAACGCTTCCGGTTTGATCGATTCGACCATCCTGGCATTTGGTCAAATGAACGAACCGCCCGGAGCGCGCATGCGCATCCCCTTTACCGCTCTGACGATGGCAGAATACTTTCGCGATGAAGAAAGCCGCCCGGTGCTGATCTTCATCGACAATATCTATCGTTTTATCCAGGCTGGCTCGGAGGTTTCAGCACTGTTGGGGCGCTTGCCGAGTGAGATGGGTTACCAGAGCACGCTTGAATCCGAAATGGGTTTGCTGCAGGAACGGATCACCTCCACCAGCAGTGGCAGTATCACTTCGGTGCAGGCTGTTTATATCCCCGCAGACGATGTGACAGACCCGGCAGTGGCGGCCACGTTCTCACATCTGGATGCCACCACTGTACTCTCGCGCCGGCTGGTTTCACTCGGGCTCTACCCGGCTATCGACCCACTGCAATCCAGTTCGAATTTGCTGACGCCTGAGAATGTGGGGCGCGAACATTACGATGTCGCCATGCAGGTCAGGGCAACCCTGGCGCGCTATGAAGAGCTGCAGGACCTGATCGCCATCCTTGGCATGGAAGAACTTTCCCTGGAAGACCAGCAAATTGTGATCCGGGCACGCAGGGTGCAGCGCTTCCTGACGCAGCCTTTTATCGTAGCAGAAGCTTTTTCGGGCAAACCAGGAGTATTTGTGCCGATCGAGGAAACTGTCCGCGGCTTCAGAGAGATCCTGGAAGGGAAATATGATGACCTGCCCGAACAGGCTTTTTACATGACCGGCACAATCTCGGACGTCCTGCAACAGGCGGAAGAGATGGAAGAAGCAGAAGAAACACTAAATCCGGAGGGAGCCGATGAGCCCGCGGTCTGACAGCAAACAGCTGCTAAGGGTCCAGGTTCTCAGCCTGGGTTCGGGCGGTTTGGAGTTGGAAGAGGTGGAAGGACTGCGAATTCGGCTGCAGGATGGCTCCTGGCTGGGGATTCGACCCGGGCATGCCTCAATGATTGCTGCCACCGGCGATGGAGAACTTAAGTATCGGAAGGACAACCAGGAGCAGAGCGTTTCGGTCAAAGCGGGCATACTGACCCTGTCTGATAACCTGGTGAGCATTTTAACAACCCATTAAGGTCGCAATGGCAGAAAATGAACGCGCCGACGCAACTCAGGAAAAGCAGCCTGAAACTTCGATGGAAGAGCAGATCACCAGGCGAGGGCGCATGTTCTCCGCGCGGGATCTGCGTGCGACGACCATCGGCTGGGAGATAGCCATCCCAATCGTTGGCGGACCTTTGCTGGGTTTTTTCCTTGACCGGCAAAACGGCACAAGTCCGCGTTGGACGCTGATTTTGTTGGGTGTGGGCGTGTTGGCTGCTATTGCGGCGGTAATTCGGTATGTGAAATACGAATTTTATTTAATGAATAGAGAAGTCGAAAAACAACGCGCAATTGAGCTCGAAAAAATGAAAGAATTGATCAAAGAGCAGGAACAAAGACGACAAAAACGTTATGGAAAATGAGGGCGTAAAAATTATCTGGATACTCTTTTGGAGCCTGATCGGGTTGGGTTGGTCGGCGATTTCTTTCTTATGGCTGCGCAAAAGCGTGGAAGAGATCCAACCCCAGCCTGAAGATCAGAAACACCCTCTGAGGGGCTTGCTGGTGCGACGGCTTGTTATGTTTCTGCTGATTGGGTTGCTTCTCTACCTGGCACTGCGAACCGAGCCCCTGGGAGCTATCGCGATGGTGATTGCGATCACAATTGCCACCTGGGTGCAGGTGATTATATATAACGCGCGCCTGAATAAATGATGGGGCGGAAGGAGTAGTATTTTGGATGTGATTGAACACAGAATTGTTTTCACTCTCTTCGGGATCCTGCCCATACGTGACACGGTGCTCTTCACCTGGATCACCATGGGTGTTATCCTGCTCACGGTGTTGCTTTTAAAATTGCTCAAGCCTAATCTGTTGGAGTACATCCTCGAGGCAGTTATCAGCATTTTGGATGACGCCATGGATGTCGACGATCTGCACCCTTATATTCCGCTGTTGGGCAGCCTGATGATCTTTACCCTTTTTGCAAACTTGATTTCGATCATCCCAAGGATGCAGTCTCCCACGGCAGATATCAACACCACGCTTGGATTGGCTTTGATCGTGGTATTCTCGGTACACATTTTTGGCATGATCAAAAAAGGTCCCTGGAAGTATCTTAAAGAGTTCGCCAGCCCGATTTTTATGTTTCCGGTGGAGTTGATCGGTCAGTTCAGCCGCACGCTTTCGCTGGCGATGCGTTTGTTTGGCAATATCCTGAGCGGAGATTTGATCGTGGCGATAATTTTTTCGATCGTGCCGTTCTTCCTGCCGATTGCCATGACTGCAATTTCCATGATCTCAGGTGTGCTGCAAGCCTTTGTGCTGACCACGCTGGCAGCATTGTTCATATCATCAGCAGTTGAAATTAATGAAGAAGATCAAAAAATCAAAGCAGAGAATGCTGAGAAGAAAAAACTAAGCAAACTAAGCAAAATTAGTGAGAAAGGAACTAACTAATGGAGAATATTACACCCGAGGTTTTAATCATTATTGTCACTACTATCGTTGCCGGTGTGGCTATCATGATTGGAACCATGATCCCCACTTGGGCGCAGGGTAAGGCAGCAGAAAAGGCGATTGAAGGGATGGCGCGACAGCCAGACGCAGCACCACAACTGCGAACAGCCATGCTAATTTCGATGGCGCTGCTGGAAACAGCTTCGATTTATGTGTTGTTGGTTGTGCTGGTGATGCTGTTTGCCAACCCATTGATCACACGCTTTTTTGGGGGCTAAGCCATGCTTGATCTTGACCTTAGCACCATCATCTGGGAGATTCTCAATTTCCTGGTCTTGACGGTGATCCTGTACTTTTTGGTCTTCAAACCGATGACCAAGCGTGCAGAGGAACGGGCAATTGAGAAAGCTGCCCTCAGGGCAGCATTGCAGCGCGATCAAATGGACGCGCAACAGCGTCTGGAGGAACTCGACGAGCGTTTGATCAACCTTGACGAGGAAATTGAAAAAATTACAGATCAGGCATACGTAAGCAGCCAGGTCCAGCAGAAAGCATTGTTGGAAGCAACCCGCCAGGAAGCAGACAACATCATGATGGAGGCTGTTGCTGAGGCTCGCAAAGAGCAGGAGGTCGACATCAAGCGTCTGCAAAATGACCTGGTGGAAACGGTTATCAGCATCAGCGATGATGCCCTGCGCGAAGTTGTGCCGCCGCAAGTCCACGACAATCTGATCGATGAAATGACAAGCAACATTTGGAACATGGGTCGAAATGACATGCGGATGGTTCAGAATATCCGCGAATCCCTGGAAGAAAGAATTCCGACGGTGGAAATTGAAGTGCCACGTGAGCTTACCACCGAACAGCGCATGAAGTTGCTCAGCACTTTCAATGCCCTGACGGATAAGGAAGTCGAACTCGAGGTGACCATCAGACCCGAACTTGTAAGCGGCATTCGAGCCAGGGTTGGAGATATCGTGCTGGATAACAGCATTTATGAACATTTGCAATCCTTGCGGGATGAAATCAGTCAGAAGTTAGAAACTTTGGCAAAACCTAAAGATGAATGATTTAGACCTCGCGACCCAGAAAAGACTATCCGACCTGACCGAGCGATTGCACGCAACGGATCCCTTGGTGGTGAACAGTGAAGGGTTTTTGGATGATGTCAAGGCACGCGTGGCTGAGAAATTGCCTGTGACTCAAAAGACTCTAAGAGCGGAATATGTGATCAGGGAACTTCAGTCAGCCAGCACGCGCCAAAAGCACCAGGTTTTCATCCGCAGCGTTGGTACTGTGCAGCATGTTGGCAACGGCATAGCCACACTCAGCGGTTTGCCGATGGTGTTCCTGGAAGAATTGGTCACTTTTCCCAATGGGGTGCAGGGAATGGTGCTGAATCTGGACCGCAAGCATGTGGATGTGATCCTTTTGGGCGAAGATACGGGCATTCGCGGCGGAGACGTGGCGATTGCGACGGGTAAGCGCCTCAGCATTCCTGTGGGTCTTTCTTTCCTTGGCAGAGTGGTGGATCCGCTTGGGAGACCGCTGGATGAAAATCGCACGGTCGTACCTTCTGAGTATAGACCTGTGGAACGCATTGCGCCGGGCGTGATTGATCGGGCGCCGGTTGATACCCCCTTGTTTACCGGCACGAAAATCATTGACACACTTCTGCCTCTTGGACGCGGGCAGCGCGAATTGATCATTGGCGACCGACAGGTGGGCAAAACTACTCTGGCATTGGATGCCATCCTCAGCCAGAAGGGTACGGATGTCCGCTGTGTGTATGTTTCGATCGGGCAGAAGAAGACCTCGGTATTGAGTGCCATTGAGATCCTCAAGGCTGGGGGAGTCTTGAATCAGACCACAGTGATGGTTTCCAGCCCGGATGACCCGCCCGCTCTGCGCTACCTGGCACCGTACGCTGGTGTAACTATGGCAGAGTTCCTGCTGGATAATGGCATGGACGTATTGATCGTTTATGACGATCTTTCAAAGCATGCGGATACCTACCGCGAAATGAGTTTACTGCTGCGCCGCCCACCTGGACGCGAAGCCTATCCTGGAGACATTTTTTACCTCCACTCGCGCCTGCTTGAGCGCGCCTGCCGCCTGAACGAGGCGCATGGTGGGGGGAGCATCACGGCACTGCCGATCGCGACAACACAACGAGGCAATATCTCGAGTTATATTGTGACCAACTTGATCTCCATCACGGACGGGCAGATCGTATTAGACGCGGATGAATTCAACAAGGGCAACAAACCTGCCATCGACATTGGCAGATCTGTCTCGCGCGTGGGATCCGCGGCGCAAGAGCCGGCGATGAAATCCGTGGTAAAAGCCTTAAAACTGGAACTTTCCCAATACGAAGAAGTGGCGCGTTTTGCCCGGTTTGGCACCGAGGTGAACGAAGCCACACGCAAGCAAATTGAACGCGGGCAGAGGCTGAACGCTCTGCTGCAGCAAGGTCCCAACCAGCCTGTGCGCTTTGAAGATCAGGTTGTTCAGATCTATGCCATTACGAATGGTTTTATGGACGACATTAAACCTGAAAAAGTGAATCTTTTTGCAGACGATATGGTCAGTTATTTGCATAATCATGCTGCTCAGGCGATTGATTCCATTCGACACGAGCGCAGCCTGAGCGACGAATCCAAAGCAGATCTTAATCAAGCTTTGGGTGAATTTTTGGTTTTTTGGGACAAGAAAGTGAAGCAAAACAAATGAAAATGATCATGGCGATTGTGCCAAAAAAATATGGCGACGATGTACTTTCGGCGCTGATCAATGCTGGCTTTACAGCTACTTACTCAGAAACTCGCGGAGGTATGTTGCGGCAGAGTCAACTGACCCTCTATATTGCAGTTCGCAGCAGTGATGTGCAAAAGGCTCTGAATCTCATTACCGATTCTTGCAGCGAGATTGATACCATCCACCATGGCTATGGGCTGCAAGTTGATGTTGAACCGCAAATGGAGAATGAGGGAGCACAACTGGGTAAAAGCGCGGCAGTGGTCTTTATCTGGACGCTTGACAGATTCCAGGTGGGTTAAAGCATAAATGTCTGAAGGCAAGGAACGCGCAGAAGCCAGGCTCTCGAACCTGGAAGCCATTGAGCCGCTTTTGGGCTCATTACGCGTGCTTTCGCTTAGTACCATGCAAATGGCGCTCAATCGCCAGGCTTCTCTCTCAACCTACTCGGAGCGTTTCTCGCTGGTGGCTGCCCAGGTCAGATCTCTGGTTGGCAATAAATTGGTCAGCCGGGAGGTGGAAGAACGGTTTGACTATCGACCAGTGGAGCAAACCCAGGTGTTGGCAGTAATAGGCAGTTCGCGCGGCATTTGCGGTCAGTACAACAAACAATTAGCCAGGTTGGCATTTGAGCAGCTGAAACAAAAAGATGCTCTGCCTACGAAGATCCTGGCATTTGGCGTCAGAGTGCAGCGTGCTTTAATCCAGGAAGGTGTTCAGTTCGAGGGGCAAGAGACGTTGGGACGGGGCTCAACACCAGCATATGACCTGGCAGGTCAATTCTTGAGAGGCTGGACGGCCGCCTTTGAGACCGGTACGCTTGCGAAAGTGGAGATCCTTTCTTTCCGCAAGCGCAATGTTGGAACCAATTACAACCCGGTTTTTACGACGCTTCTGCCCGCAGGTGGTGCCGCAAACCATGAAGATGAGCAAAAGAAACTGCCATGGCCTGCGCCAATTATTGAAGGCAAACCGGAAGTGATGCTGGAACAGATCGACCGTCATCTGCTGGCGATCCGCTTCTATCAGCTGATTCTGGACGCGATCGCAGCTGAAAATCTCTATCGCTACCGCTTGCTCGAAGAAGCGAAAGAGAACACCTCTAATCTGCTGGATGAACTTGAGTTAGCCATCCAGTCTGAACGCCGAAAAGAAATCACCCAACAGCTCCAGGAACTTCTGGTCGGTTCGGGCATGCTGGCGCAGAGATAAATCTTTTTTTAGAGCAGTTTCCGTCAATTGCTTATTGCTCACGTCTTGAGTTGGCACGCATTGAAAATTCTTGCACCAGCGAGCAGGTGTAAGGTTAGAGTTGGGTTTTAGGTTGAAATAGTGTATAATATCTGTTTGCGCGCGTCGGATTGACGCAAAGCATATTTTATGCCCGGAAGGAGGTGAATAGCAATGGCAAGTGTAACTTTGAGACCCAATGAATCGCAGGATTCTTTACTCAAGCGCTTTCGCAAGAAAGTTGTGAAGAGTGGTGTGCTCAGTACAGTGCGCCGCAAACGCTGGTTTGTTTCCAAGAGTGAGCAGCGCAGAATGGACAAGAAAAAGGCTGTTCGTCGTTCCTACCGGAAGTCGTACGATTGATAAAAGCCAGGAAGTGAGGTTTTATGGCTAAAGAAGATGAGAAGATTACCGTAGATGGCACAATTATTGAGGCCCTCCCTGGGACGCAATTTCGGGTGAGACTTGATAACGGTCATGAAGTGTTGGCATATCTCTCCGGTCGTATGCGTCGTTATTACATTCGCATTCTCTTAGGAGATTTAGTGCGGGTGGAAATGTCGCCTTATGATTTGGATCGTGGTCGCATTGTCTACCGACAGAGGCGCCCGAATCCATCCACGTCACAGGAAGCATAGCTCTTGTCTGATTACAGCCCTCCTTGCGGGGGCTGTTTTTTTTAACCATATTTGGATACAATCCAGATTATGCTGACATCCCAGAATCCTCCAGGAAATATCCGCAAATTTGATTTGGCCCGCGACGGTGAGCTTGTGGCTGATCTGATCGAAGATGCATTTGATCTAAAGAACGACCCGGATGGACAAAATGTACTGGTGCAGATGCGCGAAAATGCCCGCAGGCTAAAACAAGCCAATTGGATGCCTTTGAGTGGATCAACCTTAGGTTTTGTTTGGGAGCTTGACGGTCGCCTGGTGGGAAACATCTCACTCATACCCTTCACTCACGAATCTCATAAACTTCATCTGCTGGCGAACGTGGCAGTAGACCCTGCGCTTAGAGGTCAGGGGATCGGTAAGGCTCTGACATCACATGCGCTGCGGTTTAGCCGACAGGTTGGTGTGCGTGATGTTTGGCTTCAGGTCAAGCGTGAAAACGACGCTGCCATCCGAATGTATCAGAAGCTTGGTTTAAACCCGAAGCATTGCCTCGATGTCTGGAAGAAAAGGCAGTCGTTGAAATTAAAACAAGCCCCACACTATTATTACCCAAGCTCATATGAGGTTCGCATGCGGGAATTGGGTGACTGGCAGAGTCAAAGGGAATGGCTCAGGCTCAATTATCCGCCAGCCACGCGTTGGTATTCCGCATTGGATTTTGGAAATCTTTCACCCTGGGCCTGGATAAATCCATTTAAATGGGGAAAAATGATTGAGTTGCATCACTACAGTTTGTGCGCAGGCAAGGAACTGGCGGCTGTTTTGAGCCATCAAAGAACCTCTTTACGTTCTGATAATCTCTACATCGCTGCTCCGCAGACATCTGCCGAGACCGAACAGGTGGGGAGTTTACTCGATCAATTTCTACGGGAGAATTGGGCAGGTAAACCGCTTGCAGTAGAATATCCAGCGGGCAGGGCAAGCAGCAGTTTTGAAAACAGTGGCTTCACCCTGGCGCGCACTTTACTTTGGATGCATGCCGAAATTTAAAAAAAAGCCCGCACCGGTCAGTGCAGGCTGTTGGGTCATTCCGAAGCTTAGAGTTCTTCGTCGACGACGATTTCGACCAGTTTCAGGAATTCCTGCCACTCTTCTTTGAAGAAGTGCAGGGTTACATTGTTGAGTTCCAAATGATAGGTTGATTCTCCGTCAGGTTCGTCAGCTCGCCAGGCAAGATAATTCTCGGTTTCGGCAATGGTAGTGGTTACAGGTTCTTCGTGTTCCATAGTATCTCCTTGGTTTATTGATTGATTATCTCATAAATCTCATTGAATTGCGATTCAATCATTCGACTTTTTTGATTTGGATTTTTTCTTCAACCGTTTATCTGCCTGTTCCCGGAGCTTCTGGGTCATCTGCTTCATTTGCTTGTTAAGGGGGGCGGTCGTCTTTTTGTAACAGACCTTGACTTTGTCGACAGGTTGCTTTAGCCAGGCTCGGATGCGTTTACCCAGTTTACGCAAGGCAATCAGCAGTGCGGGCTCCTTGGGTTTGCGATAATATGACATACCTTCCCAGGGATCCTGATCGAAGATCTTTTTTGTGGCGTAGACCAATAGCAACTTCAGCGTGGCAAATGTGGGCGCAGCCAGGATGATACCCAAGAGTCCGAAAATCTGACCGCCAATCAGAGCCGAGATCATAATTGCTGCAGGATGGACCTCCAGGGTATCGCCCATTAATTTCGGAGTGAGAACATGATCGAGCACCATGTCGATCACCATCGCAATGGCCATCACCAGGATGACATACATCAGTTTTGTAAGTCCATAAGGTGTTGGATCCTGCAAGATGGCGCCAATAATGAAACCAATCCAGCCGATCCATGCGCCGATATAGGGGATAAAACGCCCCAAGCCTGCGATGATGGCTAAAACGAGGAAATAAGGCAAACCGAGGATGCCAAGGCAGATGATGTAAACGATGATTGCGATGGCAACAACGGTGAATTCACCACGGATGAAGGCGTTGAAAATTTTAGAAATTTCGAGACCAATCCTGCGGAAATCTTTTTCAAAACCCTTGATGTTGATGTTGATTAAGCGGTTTCGGACACCATTGGTTTCGGATGTTATAAAGAACGAGACCATGTAGGTGATGATCAGGTTGAACAGGAATCCTCCCACAAGACCAACCAACTTGCCCGCCTGCGTGGCAGCAGGTTGCAGGTAGTTGGTGATTGTTTGGGAAATAACATCCGTGTCAAGGTATGGCAGAGTGAAGTTGAAGGGTCCGATGGTGATAATGCGGTTAGACCATGTCTCAAGGAAAGTGGTCAGCCCGCCAACGTTTTGTGTAAGGCTTTTGAACAGGTTTTGTACCTGTGTGATGATGGTGCTTCCCGCGCTGGTAAGCAGCCAGATTGTCAGCCCGGCGATCAGGAAGTAAACAATAGCAGTCGCCACACGCCAGGAAATTTTCAGGCGTTTATTGATCAATCTGCAAAGCGGGTGAAGCAAAAAGGAAATGATGAACGCAGTAATCACCAGCTTGAAGTACTCGCTAAAGCGGAAAATCAACGCAAGCAGACCGGCAATCAATAGAAGCCCAACAACCAATTTTGTTGCCCAACCCCAGCGAGGTGAATCCGGAGAGCTTTTTCCATTGGATTCGGTATTTACTGGTTTGTTTAATTGGGGTTGATCAGTATTTTCTGTCATAATTAGATTTTACGCTAAAAAAACTAAAGTGCAACCAAAAACATTTATTTATCTTGCGAACCCTGCCCGGGTAAAATTTGCGAGTAGAATAAATCTGAAACAAAAAGGAGTGTTGATGGAATATAGAAGATTTGGAAATACGGATATAAAAGTGTCTGCCCTTGGGTTTGGCTGCATGCGTTTGCCCGTTTTGGATGATGATTATGGAAAGATTGACGAGCCTGCCGCAACGGCTATGCTGCGAACCGCGATTGATCAGGGCTTGAATTACGTGGACACAGCCTGGACCTACCACTCGGAACAGAGCGAGCCTTTTGTGGGTCGGGTTTTGCAGGATGGCTACCGCGAAAAGGTGCATCTGGCAACAAAAATGCCTTCCTGGCTGGTCAAATCTCACGAGGACCTGGAAAGGCTCTTCACCACGCAACTTGAACGGCTTCAAACCGACCATATTGATTTTTACCTGCTGCACGCACTCAACGCGGGTTATTGGGAGAATTACCTGAAAGTCAAAGTGTTCGATTGGACCGAAAGAAAGTTGGCAGATGGTCAGATCCGTCACCTGGGTTTTTCATTCCATGACCGATACGAAGTTTTTGACAAGATCTTGAACGGCTATGATCACTGGGACTTCTGCCAGCTGCAATACAACTATATGGATGTGGACGAGCAGGCTGGCAGGCGAGGTGTGCTCGAAGCGGCGGAGAAAGGGCTTGGCGTGATCGTGATGGAGCCTTTGCGCGGCGGTAAACTGGCGGTACAGGATCCACCTGCCCCGGTTGCGGAGGCTTTCAGCCACAGCCAGCGCGACTGGACCATGGCAGATTGGGCTCTGCAGTGGCTTTGGGATCAGCCGGAAGTATCTTTGCTGCTATCGGGTATGTCCACCATGGAGCAGGTTGAACAAAATCTCCAGAGCGCTTCACGTTCCGGCGTTGGCAGCCTGACAGAAGAAGATCACGCGACGATCAGCCGGGTTCAGCAGGCCTGGTCGGGTCTGGCGCCAGTGCCCTGCACCAGCTGCGAGTACTGCATGCCCTGCCCCAGCGGCGTCGAGATTCCACGCATTTTCAAACTTTACAACGAATCAGTCATGTACGACCGTCAGGGGCGAGGCCAAAACGCTTACAAGAATGAATTTAAAGACGATCAGAGAGCTGATATGTGCGTTGAATGCGGTCAATGTGAGGAACTCTGCCCGCAGAGCATTCAAATTATCCAACAGCTGAAGGACGCACACGCGTATCTTACAGGAGAAATTGCTTGATTGATCAGCCTCTAACCATGCCAGCTGCTAAAAGAGACCTGCGCTGGATCATTCTGGCTGCCATAGTATTTGTGGCTGTTTTGGCTGTCTGGTTGTGGTTCACGCCAGCTGGGTTTTGGGGAAAGCTGCGCGCTTTAGGCTATGCCGTCTGTCACCAACTGGAGGAACGATCCACCTGTATTCATGGCATCTGCTCGCCGCTTTGCGCCCGCTGCACAGGCATGTACCTGGGGGCAATCCTTTCGCTGGGATACCAGGCCTTCAAAGGGCGCAGGGCGAAGTTCCCGCCGGTTTGGGTGATCGTGGTGTTGGTGTTGTTGTTCGGCTGGTTTGGGGTGGATGGCATGAACTCTTTCCTGCATTTCTTCCCCAAATTTTCTGGCATTTATGAGCCAACCAACACGCTCCGATTGATTACCGGAATGGGGGTTGGCTTGGGTATCGGCACTTTACTGTATGTGTTGTTCAATCGCACTGCCTGGAGCAACTGGGTGGATGAGTCGCCATTTAAAAAATGGCACGCTTTTCCGCTGCTGCTCATTCTGGCGGCAGTCTTGATTGGAATAATTCAAATACAGCATCCCTTGGTGCAATATCCCCTGATGGTCATTTCCGGCTTGGGCGTTTTTATCGTCTTGAGCAGTGTCTATAGCGTGGTGGCACTGATGATCCTCAGGCGCGAGAATGCCCAGTTGCGCTGGCGGGAGCTGCTGCTGCCAATCCTGATGGGCATGACGATTGGTTTGCTGCAAGTACTGCTGACATCATGGCTGCGCCTGGCATTGACCGGCACATGGGAGCCGATAACGATAAACCTCTGATTTTCTACTGTCCTGCTGATAAAGAGTGGCTATAATGTAAGAGTTGAGGAAGTTCTCGACAATAAGGAAGGCAATAATGACAGAAGTTATAAGCGGAATACTTGGCGCGTTTGGCTTGTCGGTTTCAGCAGGACTTAACGCCTACATTCCATTGCTGGTGGTTTCATTGCTGGCAAAATTTACAGACCTGATTGAGCTGGCAAAGCCCTGGGATGCCCTGGAGAGTTGGTGGACGATCGGCGTGCTGGGGGTTTTAGTGGTGATTGAAGCGGTGGCTGATAAGGTTCCGGTGGTGGATCATGTCAATGACGCCATCCAGACCTTCATTCGCCCGACGGCCGGCGCTATTTTGTTCGCCGCCAGTGCCAAGTCGATCACCGCGATTCATCCGGTCTTGTCGCTTATTTGCGGTTTGTTGGTGGCCGGCTCGGTGCACGCCGCGAAATCGGTGGTTGCCAGACCGGTGGTGGATGTGGCTACGGCGGGGATGGGTACGCCGGTGGTAAGCACTCTCGAAGATATTTTCGCCACGGTTGTTTCGGTATTATCCATCCTGGTTCCGATACTGATGGTTATCGTCGTATTCCTGACCATATGGTTGATCGCTTCATTTGTTAATCGCCGTCGCAAGCCAAGGACGGGTGAGAGTTCGGGTTAAAGGAGTCATAAATGACAGAGCAAACACATTCAAATCAAGAGCAGGTTACTTCTGCATGGTCGATCATCAGCCTGATCAGCGGTATATCTAACTTCGTCGGGTTTCCCTTCTGGGGGGCTGTGGTGGCGTTGATCACGGGATACATCGCAAAATCTGAGATTGAAAAAGGTCAAGGTCGGATCGGTGGTGAGCGCCTGGCAAACGCAGGGCTGATCCTTGGCTGGGTTGGAATAGGACTTGGGCTGCTTACAATTTGCCTCAGCGTTTTGATATTTTTGGGGTTGATTGGTGGGATCGCTATTTGTGGTCCTCTCAGTGCCCTGATCAATTCTATTCAATGAAGAGGTTCTTATTATGGAAGATCAAAACTATCAAACCTATACTGAAACTGAAGTGGTTGACTCGAAACCGCTCTACACCGAGCAGCCTAAAAAGAAAAGCAACACCTGGTGGATCGTCCTGCTGGTGCTCCTGCTGGTTTTGTGCTGCTGCATTGTGATCGGTGTGGCAGTGGTGATTGTTATGCTTGCAAGCGGTCAGTATCGGATCGAATGGTCGATGCTGACTCCTCTGTTGAGTTTTCTATAAACTGGGAAATTTTGGTTACCGGCCTGGCTGAAAAACCAGGCCTGGTCTAATTAAGCCAGGGTTCGCGAGGATCTCCCGAACTGTTTCCAGGCAGCGGTTTCTGATTTCAGGCTCAAGTGAAAGAGCGTTGAACTCATCCTCATCGAGCAATTTGTACTCCCCGTTGGGATAGACCAGCAAATCAAGCGCCAGATCCTGCCAGATGATGCCATCTTCGCTGAATTGCGCCGGGTTACTGAGGTTGATGTACCAGCATTTCACATGGTCGGTCGTGCCCTGGTGAACTTCAAATACGTTATACCAGCGGTCGGTGTAGTAACTCTCCAGAAACAAGTCGCCTTTTCTGAAGGTAACTTTGTCCACAGGCACTGCATCGGCTCCGCTGAAGCCGGCGCTTACTAACCGGCTGGTGGATGTTTCGGTGATTAGCTCGACTTGCCAGCTGAAAACTGGCTCTCCCAATTGATTTTGTTTAAAGACGGTGAGAGTTTGTGTGTTCATTAGTTTGCAAACACTCGGATGCTTTCTGCCGGCCAGCTCACCTCAAGCTCCGTGCCAAGCTCTGCTGGGGTTTCACTCTTCGCGAACAGCGTCGTCTCGCCGCAGAGAATCTCAAGCTGGTGGTACTCTCCCATGAAGAGTGAGTCGCGGACAACGCATTTAAAGTGATTATCCTTGGCTGGATTTTGGCTGCCAATCAACGCGTCTTCGGGGCGGAGCAGGAAAATGCATTCCTGACCGGGTCTGAGTGGATGGGTTTGCTTGGGTAAGGTGAGTTCAGTGAATGTTGTTTTGACCCTTAAGGGTTCTGTTTGGCTCACCACACCCCGCACCAGGTTACCCAACCCAAGAAACTCCGCTATCCAAGGTGTGGCAGGCTGCTCAAACAATTCCTGTGGAGTGCCTTGCTGCAGGATGACGCCATCGTGCAGGATCAGCAGGCGATCTGCCAGACCAAAGGCTTCTTCGCGGTCGTGAGTGACGTAAATAACGGGGATCTGGCTCTGATGCAGGATGGCGCGCAGTTCCTGGATGAGCTGCGTGCGCAGGGTATGATCCAGCGCGCCAAGCGGCTCATCAAGCATCAGCAGCCTGGGCGAGGGGGCCAACGCGCGCGCCAGGGCAACCCGCTGCTGCTCACCGCCAGAGAGTTCGGTAATGGGACGGTCAGAAAAACTTTCCATGCGAATGCTCTCCAAGCCGTCTTTCACGCGCCGCGAGATTTCCCGATCCTTCAGTCCCTGCAGCTGCAAACCGAAAGCGATGTTCTGTGCGACGGTTTTGTGGGGGAAGAGGGCATAATCCTGGAACATCAAGCCAAAGCCGCGTTTGTGCGTGGGGACCTCGCGCAGAACCTGCCCTTGCCACAAGACCGCGCCAGATTCTGGTTCTTCAAGCCCGGCAATGATGCGCAGGATGGTGCTCTTGCCAGAGCCGGAGGATCCCAGCAGGCAGACCAGTTCGCCTTTGCCCACCTCAAAGCTGACCCCCCTGAGCAGGGGCTTATTTTCGTAATCCTTAGTCAGGTTTCGCACTTCGAGCATCAGAACAACTCCTCTCCTGGGAGGCGGATTTTTTCGATCAACAAGCTGCCCAGTCCGCAAACCAAGAGCAGCAGGCTGGACATTGCCAGTGCCTGACCGTAGTTTAACGCACCTGGCTGTGAAATGTAACGGTAAATTGCTATGGGAATGGTGGGAGTATGCGGATTGCTGAGGAAACTGGAGGCGCCAAACTCCCCCAGCGAGATGGTGAAAACGAAAACCAGGCTAACCAGCAAACTGCGCAGCAGGATAGGCAGGTCCACTTTGAGCAGCACCTGCAAGGGGTTGGCGCCGAGCGAACGGGAGGCTTCGCGCAGCGATTCGGGGATGCCGCGGATGGCGGGCAGCATGGTGCGCACCACGAAGGGCAGGGCGATCAGGGAATGCGCGATTGGGATTAACAATGGGAACTGACTGTTTGCCCAGGGCGGGCGGTTGAAGATTAATAAAAACCCAAGCCCGAGCGTGACCGCGCTGGCGCCAAGCGGCAGCATGAACAGGGGCTCCAGGAACTTGTTGAAGCGGGCTCGCCGTGCCATGGCATAGGCGGTCAGCGTGCCAAGCAAGCCGGCAATCAGGATCGTCACCCCCGAGTAGAGCAGCGAATTGCGAATGGCCTGGATTGGCGGCACGTAAAAGATCGATCCACTGCGATTCTGGAACAGTTCGCGGTAATAGCGCAGGGTAAGCCCGATCGCCACCTCTCCACGCTGCCCACGGTCTGCCTCAAGCGTCACAAAGGAGCGTGTGATCAGGCTCAAGACCGGCACCGCGAAGAGCAAAATCAGGCTGATCACCATGAAAATCACGAACGCCTTCTGCCAGCGCTTGTGTGGGCGGCTGAGGGCGCTTTTTTCAGGATTGAGTGCTGCCTTGCCGTAGCGAGGCGTGTTGATCCGGTTTTGCAGCAGCGTCACGAGCAGGGTAATGCCAAGCTGGATCACCGAGAGCAAGCCCGCCACCGGCAAATTGAAGCGGTTCATCGCCTGGTTGTAAATTTCCACTTCGATGGTGCTGAATTGCGGACCGCCGAGCATTAGGACCACGCCAAAACTGGTAAAGTCGAACAGGAAAACCAGGAGTAAGGCGCTCAGCAGCGAGGGTAATAACAGTGGCAGGGTGACGCTGGTGAAAGTCTGCCATGGGTTTGCGCCGAGCATGCGGGCTGCATGCTCAAGGCGCGGATTGAGCCGGCTCCAGGACGAGCCGACAATGCGGATGATGATGGACGTGTTGTAAAAGACATGCGCCAAAAGGATGGCGGGCAGGCTGTTGAGCAACTTCAAGGGAGGAGCGCTCAGGTTGAAAAGCGCCATCAAGGCCTGGTTGATCCACCCTTGCGGACCAATCAGCGTGTTGAATGCGGCTGCTACCACAACCGTCGGGAGGATAAAGGGTAAGAGACTGATGGCGCGCAGCGCTTTGCGTCCGGGAAAATCAAACTTGGCAAAGAGCCAGGCAGCCAGTAAACCCACCGCCAGGGTCAAAATGGTGGAGAGAAATGCCTGGTAAAAGGTAAAGTCAAGCGGTCTGCTGACCTGCGACCACTCAAAAAACTCCCAGCCCTGGCTAAAACGCTCTGAGAAAACCAACCTGAAAATGGCAATCAGAGGCTGATAAAAAAAGTAGGCAAGGAACGCCAGCGGTATCAGCCAGAGGGCAAGCGTCAGCAGGGCGGGGCGTTTGCGCATCGAATCGGGCTCAGTTCAGCATCAGGTTAGTCCAGGCGTTGATCCAGGCGTCTCTTTGGGAGGCGATCAACTCTGGTGGCAGGCTGGCAGGCTGCGGGGGCGTCTCAACGGTTATTGCAAAAGCCTCGGGAATGACAGCTTCTGGCAAAACGGGGAATACGAACATCTGCATGGGCACATCCTCCTGGAAGGGCTGGCTGAGGAGAAAGTCGATGAACTTCTCCGCCGCAGCACGGTTCTTGGTGCCTTTAAGGATGCCGGTAAATTCGATCTGGCGCCAACACATGCCGGCTTCGATCAGCGAGGCGGTCGGCGATTCGCTCAGTTCTGTTTCGGCGTAGATGAACTCGGCGGCGGGGCTGGAAGCGTAGGAAACCACCATTGGTTGGGCGCCTCTGCCGGATGAGCCGGAGAAATTGGTGTAGTAGGCTGTTTCCCAGTCCGATGTGATTACTACTCCGTTGGCTTTCATCGCCTGCCACCAGTCCAGCCAGCCATCCTCGCCAAATTCGGCAATCGTCGCCAGCATGAAAGCCAGGCCGGGGGAGGAAGTGGCAGGGTTTTCCACAACCAGCAAGTTGGCGTATTGGGGGTCAGCCAGTTCAGCCAGGGAGGTGGGCAGGGGCAGAGCGTTTTGCTCGAACCAGGCTTTGTCATAATTGATGCAGACGTCGCCGTAGTCCACGGGGAGAGCTCGGTTTTCGGGGTCGAGCTTGAATTCTGCAGGGATCTGCGCCAGCTGTGGCGCGTCGTAGGGTTCGAGCAGGTCCTGCTCCAGTGCGCGCGAGAGGAAGGTGTTGTCCAATCCAAAGAAAACATCCGCGCCTGGCGTGCTCCCCGAGAGCGATTCGAGGATCAGACGGTTGAGTGTCGCGCCTGTGTCGCCGCCTTTGACAAAGTTGACTTTGATGTTATTGGCGGCTTCAAAAGCCGAGATGACCTCTTCGCTCACCGAGAACGAATCGTGTGTCATAACAGTCAAAGGCGTGGGCTCGCCGGGCACTGCTGTGGGTAAGGTGGTTGAAGTACAGGCTGCCAGCAGCAGCGAAAGGGTAAGTGTAAAAAGTAGTATCTTTTTCGACATGAGGTTATCCTCCTGAACCAGATTTGGTTCTTATCACGAGCAAACGACCAGAAACAAAATCAATTTCAATCAGATTGGCAAGCGCAACATTGCTGATGCCGCGGGTTTGCCAGGGAACCAGGGTTTCATTGTTGAGGGGGTATTGCAGCCCTTTGGTGCTGATCCCTTCAACGGGGGCACCCCAGGCGATCAGGGATACCAAGTCGCCGGGTTGGGTGGGCAAGCTGGCGCTTGCGTCGAGCAGGCGTGCTTCCACCTGACCGACGTCGAGCGAGAGGTTTTTCCCTGCCAGGTCCGGGCGGGTGAGCAGGCTGAGATTGCCGAGGGTGTGGTCCACCCGCTCGCCGAAGGGATAGGCAATCACAATATGCGCGTAGTTGTTTTTGAGGGCGTAGTCAAGCGCAAGTTCAAGGTCGGTCTGGTCCTTGGCGGGCGGAAAGCGCATCACTTCGATGCCAGCATCGATGATCTCCGCCAGTTCAGGGGCGTCCACTGAGTCCAGATCGCCAATCAGCAGGTCTGGTTTGAGCCCGAGGCGCTTCAGGTGACGGAGACCGCCATCGACGGCCACCAGGAAATCGCCAGGCAGCAAGCTTATCTCAAAGCCGGCTCTGGCTTGACCATTTGTGAAGAGCACCGCGCGATTTTCAGTTTGCATCAAAAAACACCTTCCGCCGGGAGGGTGTATTTTTGTCATGCTGCACATCCCTCCGCCGGCATTATCCGGATCAGGTCATTCGGGTCGGACTGTGCGTCCCTCTCAGCCTTGCGGCTCCCCGTGATTTGTTTAACTAATCCTACCACGAATGAGGGTGGATTTACCAATCACTGTAAATCTTTGGTTTTGCAGAACGATCCGGGAATAGTTTTGAAATAATAAATATTCATGTTAATATATACAAGGGGGTTAGATTTCTTGATGGCGGCTTTGCTTTTAGTATTGCCGAGATTTTTTCGGCAAAACCTGTACTTATCCGGATCGTAAAGGGGAAGAATTAAGGAGAGAGATGGACCAAATCTTTATCGCACGAGAACAACAGCTCAAGCAGTTGGGAGAGTGCCTGGCGCAGGCGGTTGGTGGGCAGGGGGGGGTGTGCTTTGTGAGTGGGGAAGCCGGCAGCGGCAAGACCACCCTGGTGCAGGAATTCGTCAGGCGCGCACAGGAGAAAGATAAAGACCTGGCAGTGGCGGTGGGCTTGTGCGATGCCCAGTCTGGGATTGGGGATGCCTACCTGCCTTTCAGGGAAGTGCTGGGTCAGCTGACAGGCGATGTGGATGCCAAGCTGGCACAGGGCGCGATCACCAAGGAGAACGCGGGTCGGTTGCGCAATATGCTCGTGCTGGCAGGGCAGGCGATCGTGGACGTGGGACCCGATTTGGTTGGGGTGTTCGTACCGGGGGTCGGGCTGGTGACCAAGCTGGGCGCCTTCGTGGCGGAGAAAGTGGGCTGGCTGGACAAGCTTGAGAAACTGGTCAACAAACCCAAGACCAAGCCGGGTGAGAGCGGCATCCAGGAAAGCCATATCTTCGAGCAATATGCCAACGTGCTTTGCCGTATCTCTGAGAAGAATCCCTTGTTGATCATCCTGGACGATCTGCACTGGGGCGATGCCGCCTCAATCAATCTGCTCTTTCATTTGGTCAGACGCATCGGGCAGCACCGGATTCTGATATTGGGCACCTATCGCTCCGCGGAAGTCGCGATTGGCAGAGGAGGAGAAAGACACCCTCTGGAGAAAGTGCTGGCAGAATTCAAACGCTACTTTGGCGATATCACCATCGACCTGGATAAGGCCGTGGAGGAAGAAGGCAGACACTTCGTGGAAGCCTTCCTGGAGAGCGAACCCAACAAGCTGCAGGATACCTTCATCACCAACCTCTATCACCACACTGGCGGGCATCCCCTGTTCACGGTGGAACTGCTGAGGAACATGCAGGAGAGGGGCGACCTGATCAAAGATGAGGAAGGTCAATGGGTTGAGAGTGAGAGCCTGAACTGGGACGACCTGCCGACCAAGGTGGAAGGCGTGATTGAAGAACGCATTGGCAGGCTGGAAGGAGAGCTCAAACACCTGCTGACGATTGGCAGTGTGCAGGGAGAGGACTTCACCGCAGAAGTGGTGGCAAGGGTGCAGCAGGCGGAGGCAGGGGGGCTGATCCGCAAGCTGAGTGGTGAGTTGGAGCGTCAGCACCGATTGGTGCGGGCGGAAGGCATCCGGCGCCTGGACCCGGGCGGGCAGCGGTTATCGCTGTTCCGCTTCCAGCATAACCTGTTCAGGACCTATCTATACAACGAAATGAGCGAGGCTGAGCGGGCTTATCTGCATGAAGATGTGGGCAACGCGCTGGAAGCCCTGTTTGGCGACCAGGCGGATGAGATCGCCGTGCAGCTGGCACTGCACTTTGAGAAGGCGGGGCTGGACGAGAAAACCCACCATTACTTGCAGAAAGCAGGCGAGCAAGCCGCCGCCAGGCATGCCAACGAGGAAGCAATTGCCTACTTCACCCGCGCACTGGAACTGATACCCGGGACAGACCTTGAGAAACGATTTGAGCTGTTGATGCTGCGTGAAGAGCTTAATTCACTGTGTGGAAACCGGGAAGATCAGTTAAAGGACCTCGATTTAGCGTCCGCGCTGATTTTGAAAATTGATCATAAAGAAAAAATGACCAACTTTCTCCTGAAAAGGGCGGGATATTTTGAACAGATCGGTAAATATCAGGAGGCACTATCGCTGCTGGAAGAAGCCAAGCTGCAAACGGTTTCTCAGAATGATCTGGCACAGAACGCAAGCATTCATAAAGGCATTGGTTTTATTCTATGGAAGAAGGGTTCGTTTACTGAAGCTTTGGAAGAATCTGAGTTGGCACTTGGCATGGCACAGAAAGCGGGCTTGACCAAGCTCGAGGCCGGTGTGATGCATGATCTTGCTGTCATTCATTGGCGCATGGGATCCGTTGAAAAAGCCAGGGAAATGGCTGAAAAATCTCTGAACCTCAGCCGTTCCCTCGCTGATACCAGAGGGGAATCGATGGCATACAGTATTCTGGGAAATCTTGCATTAACCAAAAACCAATTCCAGGAGGCCAAAGGGTACTATCAAAAGATGCTGCAATCGGAAACGACAACAGGGGACATCCGGGGGCAAGGCATGGCGCAAGGTAATCTTGGGATCATCGCGGAGATCGAAGGGGATCATTCAACAGCGATCCAAATCTTTAGAAATGTGCGCGACATTTTCCACAGAATGGATGATTTGGCCAGTGAAGCCCGGGCATGGGCACATATTGGCTTGGATCATTCTCTGCAGGGTTTGTTTGTGGATGCCATTCCAAACCTTGAGAAGGCAATTTCAATATATCGGGAAATCGAAGGAAAGCAAGGACTTCAATGGGTGCTTGGTTTGTTAAGTAGAACTCATCTCGACCTTGGTCAACTTGCCCAGGCAGAAAAGCTCTGCCTGGAAGCTTTGGATATTGCTGAAAACGGGGGTGTTAGATATTATGAAAAATTTAGCTGGTGGTTGGTGGGCAGAATCCATTTGGCCCAAGGAAGTCTTGAACAGGCTGGAAAAGACCTGCAGAACGCAAAAAGTGATAAGCAAGACGACAGCCAAGAAAATAGTGTTCTTGCGACTTTCGCAGAGATAGAACTCGCCAGAGCAGATTTTGGGAAGGCATTGAGTTTTGTTGAGCAGATATTGCCCGAGGGATTGGATTTGCCGCATGAGACAGATAACAAGGATCGATTGGAAATCCTTTTAGTCTGTTACAAGGTTTTGATTGCCAATCAGGATGAGAGGGCAAGAGATATTCTGGATTCGGCCTATAAGCTTTTGCTTTCTCAGGCAGAAAATATCAACGATCTGTCAACCAGACAAGCCTTTCTGAACAATGTGCCAGCTAATCGTGAGATTTTAGCAGCATTTGACAAAAATTCGGTATAAATCTTTTCAATAGTTTTAATTGGAAAAGACCAAGTGATATTATTCAACCTGATCTTAAAAGAGATCATCTATCTTCCATTAATTTAAGGGCGGAATCGGTGATCGCGTTTAGTTTCTTTTAAAATTTTGATTTCTGGCTGACACAGTCTAGCAATCAAGAATTGTCTATATCAGCAGCTTGGTTTTGAAAATTTTGCTTCGAAAAAAATTGAAATTGACATTCAAGGTTGTTTTTTTATATACTGAATGCATCACACAGTTTTCCACAATGTTCTAGTGATAAAGGAGCAGCTATGAACTACAAACTTCCTAGATGGATTCGGTTTGGTCTTTTAATGACCCTCACCAGCATTATGGCTGGCGTTTTAGTTTTCACACCCGTATTAAGCCAGGCTATTGATGTTTTCACCAATGTCGATCAAGCACCCTTCACCTCTACTGCCCTTGAAGCAGACCCGAACGCTCCCCTTACAGATCATCCTGAGGGCCGTTTGGTAAATGCTATTGTAGTGGATGCTACAGGACTAATCACCAATGAAGATCCACAAACTGCCATACTGGGTGGTGAACCCAACCCGGAAGCGTCTCAATTGACCAACGAACATGAGGAAGGTGCTTTGCTACTTGAAGAAGGCCAGGGAATGTTCGCCGCAGATATACAGGCGGAATTAGAGAATGTAAATGCAGTTTCCTCCGTTTATGTTCTACCGGTGGCGGATTTCCGCAGTGATGGATACAACCCTGATGGATTCTTCTTTTCGTTCCTTGGGGGAAATATTTCTGGAACAAACGAAGTTACCTCAGGAACCTGTCTTATGGCTCCAGTTTATTTTCCAGACGGTGTGACGATCACGGATTTATATGCGACAGTTATCGATAACGATGCCGCTGTACAAATCTCCCTGCGATTATTCCGCTTGGATAACTACGCTGGTAGTGTGGTGGAGATCGGGAATGCCCAAACAACATATGAGTATAAAAGCCCAAATCTGATCACCATTTATGACGCTACTATTCTAAATCCCGATGTGAGCTATCCAACATTTTCCTATTATGTTGGCACATGCATCAATGATTCAGATATCCACTTGTATTCTGTACGGATCTATTACGAATAAGAAAGGGACTTGGAATGCGATGAAAAACCAAAAAGCCTTTCTGATTACATTTACAGGAGTATTAATAATTCTGGCACTTTTAGGGATAAGTGGTTCAGCCTCTGCTCTGCATTCGAGCGGGGAAGTGGTAAGCGCGGCTGCACTGACTGGCAGTGTTAATTCTTATCCTGTCAGTCATGTTCTTGTTGTTCCTTCTGCAGAATTCCGGCATGATGGGAATATCCCTGATATGGGATTCTTCTCATTTTTGGGAGGATATTGGGTAGGAGAAACCTCAGCAAATCCGTGCTTTATGGCACCGGTTTACCTCCCCCGGGTGGGAACCATATCTGAGGTTTGGGCTACTATCTACGACAATGATGCCGGTCTTGACTTTTGGTTAAACCTATACGGTAGTGTCAAGTATTTTTCGCACATTTAGGAATCACTTGGTTGGTAATCCTCCAAATGCTGCATGTTCAAGTACGTTTTCTGACCCCACTCAGACTGCTCGATGTATCTGAGTCGGGCACATACAAGCATCAGGGCAGAGCGTCCATCCGGAAACGCGCCAACGCTTTTCGTTCTGCGCCTGATCTCCCGGTTCAGCCTTTCCATGGCATTGTTGGTTCGAATACGTCGCCAATGCTCTCTTGGGAAGTCCATATAAGTCAGGGTTTCATAAGCCGCAGTCTCTACCTTCCCAGCAGCTTCATTCAGCTTCAAGTCTTTTAGTTTCTCGATGATGTCACCAATCTTTTTCAGAGCTGCCTCTTTATCTTCCTGGGCATGAATCGCCTTCAGCATGGCTGATACTTCTTTCACCTTCTTCCTGGGCACCACTGAAAATACATTCCTGTAAAAGTGCACGATGCAACGCTGGTAGCGAGCCCGGGGAAACACCTCAGCCATGGCTTCAATCAGACCTGAGCATTTATCGGCAATAAATAGCTGTGTGCCCTGCAAGCCTCTTTCCTTCAGGTGACGCAGGAAGCCGAGCCAACTTTCTTTATCTTCTTTCATCCCCTCAGTGGCACCAATAACTTCCCTTTCTCCTCGTTGGTTGACCGCCATAGCGATCAAAATGGCCACATTCTCGTATTCCCCACCCCAATTGCGCTTCAGATAGATCCCATCCAGGTAAACATAGGGATAGGCTCCGCTGAGCGGTCTGTTCCGCCATGCCTCAATCTGCTCATAAACCTTGCCGTTGAGCCTGCTCATCGTCCCGGCGCTCAGCTTTGCATCCCATAACAGTTCCGTGATGTCTTCGATCCGTCTGGTGGAGACTCCTGCCAGATACATCTCCACCAGCGCTTCTTCCACACTGGTTTCACGGCGTCTGTAGCGTTCAATGATAGCGCTTTCAAATGTCAAAGTGCGTAGTTTGGGCACTTCTAAGGCTACTTCTCCAGCTCCAGTCAGCAATTTGCGGGTGTAATGCCCTGCCCGTGTATCTTGCCTGCCTTCCGTGCGCTCATATTTGTGTGCATTGGTCAACCGATCTGCTTCCGCGTCCAGCAGGCTATTGAGCACCTCCTGGACACTTTGCCGGACAAGTTCCTTCAACTCACTCTTTATTACTTGTTCGTTTAACTGTACAATTTGTTCTGACATGGTTCTTTCTCCTTGGTTGGTTTGGTTTGTCAACTTCATCTTACCAAGTGATTGAGGACCATGTCCTTTTTAAATGTGCGAAACTTATGTTACCTTATCACCTATACAGGGTTGATAATTACACGGGCGTCGTCACGACGTTGGCGGGGTTAAGCAGTTCAGGTGCTTCCACATCACTAACCAGCATTTATGATGTCACTATTGCACAAGGCTTAATCAGATATCCACAATATAGTTATTACCTGGGAACCTGCTTACATTCTGCGTCGCATCGTTTGTATAGCGTGCGGGTCTGGTATAAAACATACGAAACGCACCTGCCGATGATTACAAGGTAGGAAATTCAAAATTAGAAAAATGTAATTGACTTAGTGGAAAACCGGGTTGAGAATTCAACCCGGTTTGCTACGAATGAGTAAATACCAGAATAGTCGATTATCCGCCAGCCAGCAGTTTGGCGATGGAACCTGTGATGATGCCCCACAGCGAGAAGTCCTGCCCGCCATAGACCAGCATCCAGTTGTTGATGGTGTTCATGAAGAAGTAGGAACCCAGACCCACCAGGAAGACCATGATGATGCCCGAGACTGCCGCGCCAACGATTGCACCGCGAATACCGCCGGTACCGTTGCCGATGATGGCGGCTGTACCGATCTCGAAGAAGCAGGTGAAAGTTAGCGGAATGATGATCGTCGGGAACATACCAGCAGTCAGCAGGATGGTGATCGTGGAAGTGATCATAGCCACGATAAAGCCGATGATCAGGGCGTTCGGGGCGTAGTTGAAGAGCACCGGGCAGTCCAGCGCAGGGATAGCGCCTGGAACAACCTTGTCGGCGATACCCTTGAAGGCGGGCACGATTTCGGCAATCAACATACGCACACCCAAGAGCATGACCGTGACACCAGTTCCGAAGAATAGCGATTTGGAGAAGATGTAGGTAAACGCGCCAGTGTTACCGGCGGCGTAACCCCAAACCTCACCGGGGACCTGTCCATTCGCGCGGAGGATGAAGGACATCACAATGTAGGTCAGCGCGATCACGATTGAGCCGGTGATCGAGACTTCTCTGAGGAATCCAAGCCCTTTCGGGAACTTGATGTCTTCCGTGGATTTTTCTTTGTTGCCAATCAGTTTGCCGAGATAGCCGGAAATAACCGAGAGAGTCGTGGTAGGGTGACCGATCGTGAAGCTGTCATCGCCTGTCACTTCTTTGACCAGCGGTTTCATCAGGTTGGGGGCAACCACCAGGTAGATACCGGTCATGATTGTTGCCAGCACCACCAGCGGGACGCCTTGCAGCCCGGCATTGACGCCGGCAGCAGTAAATACGTAAGGGAACCAATATAACATGTGACCAGTCAGGAAGACGCTCTTCCATTTGGTAAAACGTGCGACCAAAATGTTGATCAGAAAGCCGATTACCATGGCGATTCCGATCTGGGTGCCATAGGGCGACATATCGATGTCGGGGGTTCCGGCTGCGGAGGGCATGATGGTGTTGAAGGCCTTTGCCAAACCATCAATGGAGCTGCCGACAATGATGCCGGTACCTTGGCTGAGCACAAAGAAGCCGATGGCGGTCATGGCTGTGCCGCGCAGGATCTCGCCAAAGGATTTCTTTTGCAGGATTAAACCGATCATGGCGATCAGGGCAAGGAAGATCGCGCCCTGACCAAAAATTTCGTTGATAATAAAATTGAGAACTTTCACGATGGCTCCTTTTATGAATTGTATTCTTCTAAGAATTTGATAGTCTTTTCGGTAATTTCAGCAGTGCTCATGAAATTCCGAATTGGGATGACTGGCATCGTAGCGCGGTCAGCAATGCGGGAGTAAAGATCCTCAGAGATAAAGATCGCGTCGCATTTGTTTGACAGGCATGTTCCAACATCACCACAAAACAATTCTGCTTCTACATTCTGTTTCTTCAACACCTCCTCAAGTTTCATTTTTAACATCAAGGATGATCCACATCCAAAGCCGCAGACAGTTTGAATCTTCATTTATTGTCTCCATTTCGATTGATCGTGTTCTTAAATAGCAGCTTGCAAAAATTCCGGCCAGGACGTGGACGCCCGGCTTTCCTGAAATTTTACCTTCCCGCAGATAATAATCTCTTCAGGATCAGGTATTTGAAAAAGAACATGATTTTACTGATACCAAAAGTGTACCAATTGTCTTATTTCTATGCAATAGGAAATTACAAGATATTGGCTTTATTCTTACATAAAACCAACTTTCCCAAAAAGGTTTTACGGGTATAATTTAGTAATACAAGCAATTCACCAACGGAGGAAAGAAAATAACAAGTGGCGAGAATCACAAAAACAACACAGGTACTGGAAGCTTTACTCGCAGATATTAATCGTCCGGAGACCCAACATGGCGACTGCCTGTCCTCAGAACGCGAACTGGGCGAGCGATTTCATGTCAGCCGGGTAGTTATCCGCGGGGCTTTAGCAAAGCTGGAGCAGGAAGGGCTGATTTATCGCTTGCAGGGTAAGGGGGCTTTTGTGAGCAAGAATAAGGTCAACCAAAATGCTTCCTGCCTGACCAGTTTCACGCAAGACATGCAGCAACGCAATATGATTCCCGGATCAAAAATCCTGGCTATGGAATTTGTGCCTTGCACTCCATTGCTCAGTAATAAACTGCAGATCTCCCGAGAGGAGCCGGTTTTCATGCTGAAAAGGCTGAGAATGGCGGATGGTTCACCGATGGCAATCGAGGTCTGTTATTTACGGGAATGGATTGGCAAACGGATCGCTGAACACCTGGTAAATGATGCTTCTCTTTACCAGCTGCTGGCTGAAAAATGTGGCATAAAATTGAAGTATGCCATGCAAACCATTGAGGTTGGCACACTCGAGAAAGCTGAACGCGACTTGCTTGGGCAGAGTTGCCCGCGTTGCACGGCAATTATCACCCGCCAGACTTTTGACGTGGATAATAACGTGGTGGAGTTTGTGGAATCGCGATACCGCAGCGATCGCTACCTGTTTGGTATGCTTCTTGACATGGAAAAGCCAAAGGGTGGATTGTAGTCCAGCGCGTTTATTTACCCACCCTGAGCTAATTCATTGAAAATGACAGCGGAGTTGCTTGCGGGGACTATGGAGGAGTGCTATAATTCTTATTTCACAGAAGAATACAGAAAAACGATAAAACTATTGACTCATCGACTGCTTTGTAATATAATTATCGCTTGCGCTTAATGCCTGAACTGACGCGTGGAATGCGTACCGCCCCACGCTTTTATCATGTTAGGAGATATTGATGACTGACCTGATGCCACCAAAAAACTATGCCAGGATCCCTGTAGGGTTGGAATTGCCTCAACTTATCCAGGTCCAGCTAGATTCTTTCCAGCGCCTCAAGAATGAGGGCCTGGGAAGTTTGTTCAATGAAATCTCCCCTATCATTTCATATGGTGATGAATTGCGCCTGCACTTCCCCAGTGACACGCAAACCGCCAAAGATTTCGATCTGAAGTATTGGTTTGAACCTCCGAAGAACACGATTGAGGAATGTCTTGAGCGGGATCTGACTTATGCTTGTCCCTTATACGTCTCAGTTTTGCTGGAAGGCAAAGAGTTTAGTGAGAAACAAAAGCAGGAACTTTTCCTGGGTGATTTCCCTGAGATGACCCCCAAAGGCACCTTCATTATTAATGGAACCGAACGCGTGGTCGTTTCGCAATTGATCCGGTCGCCAGGCGTCTATTTTGAGGCAGAATTGGACCGCACCACGGGTCGTATGATGTCCACCGCCAAGCTGATTCCGGATCGGGGCGCCTGGATGGAGCTCGAGACCCGCAAGAATGACTTCATCATCCTGAAATTTAACCGCAAGCGCACAGTACCCATCACGGTCTTCTTGCGCGCTTTGGCAATTTTGGATGATGGCATGCCTGAGTCTTTGATCAAAGAGGGTACGGATGAAGAGATCCTTGGTCTTTTCGCCGATGTGGATAACAACCCGGATCACCCCTACATTCAAAACTCCTTTGACCAGGAGCCGGATTACGATCCTGAAAGTAAGCTCAACATTGCTGAAGCTTCGCTGATTGAGTTTTATAAGAAACTCCGCCCGGGTGAACCCCCAACGCTTGAAAATGCAAAGAATTATGTGACCGAGCAGATCTTTGATTCGCGCCATTATGACCTCGAAAAGGTTGGCCGCTACAAGTTGAATCAAAAGCTTGGTCTTCAAGATATCATTGTCCCAATTAACGAACATCGCACGATTACCAAGTACGATATCGTACGTTTGATTCGCCATATGATCGAGATCAACAACGGCGTGCGTCCCCCGGATGACATCGACCACCTCGGAAATCGCCGCGTTAAGACCGTCGGTGAGCTGATTCAGAACAAGCTCAGGGTTGGTTTACGCCGGATGGAGCGCGTGATCAAAGAGCGCATGTCCATTCGCGATCAAAACACATCCCTTTCGCCTGTCAGCCTGGTGAACATCCGCCCGCTGGTGGCATCTCTGCGTGAATTCTTTGGCTCCAGCCAACTCTCGCAGTTCATGGAAGAGACGAATCCTCTTTCAGAGTTGCGCCACAAACGCACCGTTTCAGCCCTTGGCCCTGGCGGTTTGCGCCGCGAGCGCGCCGGATTTGATGTGCGCGATGTTCACTTCTCGCACTATGGGCGCATCTGCCCGATTGAGACCCCTGAAGGTCCGAACATCGGTCTGATCGGTCGTCTGGCAGCTTATGCTTCTGTGAACGAGTATGGCTTTATCGAAACCCCCTATCGACGCGTAATCCGCTCGATGAAAGGTGATGATCCAAACCTGGTGGATCACCTGCTGCGTCAGAACATTAAAGACCCGAAGACCGGCGAAGTGATTTACGAAGCGGAAACGCGTGTTACCAAAGAAATGGCGAAGAAAATCAGTAAGCTCGGCATCGAGAATGTACTGGTGCGTCCATTTGTTACCGACGAGTATGTTTATCTTTCAGCCGATGCTGAAGATCAATACGTTATCGCCCAGGCTAATGCGCCGCTGAATGAGTACAACGAGTTTGTGCGCCGCAATTCCTGCCGCTATTACAGCCAGTTCGCGATTTATGACTATGAGTACATCGACTTCATGGATGTCGCGCCAAACCAGGTTGTTGGTATTTCTGCCGCTCTGATTCCCTTCCTGGAGCATGATGACGCAGGGCGTGCTCTGATGGGCTCGAACATGCAGACTCAGGCTGTTCCTCTGCTGCGACCTGAAGTGCCGATGGTTTCAACCGGCATGGAAGCCGCTGCTGTGGCTGATTCCGGGCAGGTTATCATCGCTGAAGAAGATGGCGAAGTGCTATCTGTGACTGGCGATAGCCTGGTGGTTAAACAGAACTCGGGCGATCTCAAACTTTATAATCTTCGCAAGTACCAGCGTTCCAACCAATCGACCTGTATCGATCAGCGACCAGCTGTCAAGCAGGGAGATATTATCCACAAGGGCGACGTGATCGTCGACTCTTCCTCGACCGATGACGGAAAATTGGCATTGGGTCAGAATGTGGTCGTGGCACTGCTGCCGTGGGAAGGCTTCAACTTTGAAGACGCCATCCTGATTTCGGAACGCCTGGTTGAAGAAGACCGCTACACGAGCGTCCACATCGAAAAATACGAAGTGGAAGCGCGCGACACCAAGCTTGGTCCCGAAGAAATCACGCGTGAAATTCCCAACGTTGGCGATGACACCATCCGCGACCTGGACGAATCCGGCATCATCCGGATTGGTGCTGAAGTTGGCCCTAACGACATTTTGGTCGGCAAAATCACCCCCAAAGGTGAAAAAGAACTGACCCCCGAAGAACGCCTGCTGCGCGCCATTTTTGGAGAGAAATCGCGCGACGTCAAAGACACCTCTCTGCGTATGCCCCACGGCGAACGCGGAATTGTGGTGGATGTAAAGGTTTTTACCCGCGAAGAAAACAGCGATCTTTCTGCTGGCGTGGACAAAATGGTACGTGTTTCTGTGGCGCAACGTCGCAAGATCACCGCTGGTGACAAAATGGCTGGACGCCATGGTAACAAGGGCTGTGTCTCGATGGTTCTGCCAGTTGAAGACATGCCATTCCTGGAAGATGGTACCCCTGTGGACATCATCCTTAACCCGCTTGGCATTCCTGGTCGTATGAACATTGGCCAGGTGCTCGAAGCTGAACTTGGCTGGGCAGCCCGCAGTTTGGGCTTCCGGGCGATTACCCCGGTCTTCGATGGCGCTACCGAAGCTGAAATTGAAGCTGAATTGGCAAGAGCCTGGTTGATTGATGAAGCCTGGCGCGTCATCGGCGAAAAAGGCTGGGAATGGCTGAGCACAATTGAGCACGACCCGGAAATGATTCTGGATGACCAGGAAGTGCGTTTGCTTTACCTGGAGCAGTTACTGCAGGATCAGGGTCAGGATGTGTTTGCCATCAAAGAAAATGAGATCCTGGCTCGCAGGACAGCAATGAATGAGTGGCTGAAACTTGAAGGTTTCGACCCTGCCACCATCACCGCCTTCCCCGAGGACAACATCCCTGTAAAAGGCCGGGAAGCTCAGGATGACAACGCGGTGAAAGCCTGCTTGTTACTCTGGAGTAAGAAACAGGGTCGAGCAATTTCATCAGAGCTTGAGCGCAAAGAGATTGAACGGGAGTCCAGGCAAATCATGCTTGAAACTGGCAATCCCATGCCCACCATCGGCAAGCAGCGCGTGCGTGATGGACGGACTGGTGAGTTTTATGACAATCCGGTCACCATCGGTATCATGACCATGCTCAAGCTGCATCACCTGGTTGAGGACAAAGTCCATGCCCGTTCCACTGGACCCTACAGCCTGGTTACCCAGCAGCCTCTGGGCGGTAAGGCTCAGTTTGGTGGTCAGCGATTTGGTGAGATGGAAGTTTGGGCGCTTGAGGCTTACGGCGCGGCGCACACCTTGCAGGAAATGTTGACGGTCAAGTCGGATGATGTTGCGGGTCGTACTGCAACTTACGAAGCGATCGTCAAGGATACCCCCATTGAAGCTCCTGGCATTCCTGCCGCTTTCAGAGTGTTGGTGAAGGAACTCCAATCCCTTAGCCTGGCAGTGGAAGCGATTATGGAAGATGGAGATGTGATGCGGTTTGGCAAGGATGACGAACGTGGGCATAGTGCACGCGTGCCAACTGGTCTGCTGGATCAAGGCAGCGACTTCTTCAAGTCATTAAAAGAAGTTGCTTGACGTAATCAATCGAGGCGTGATAGAATCATGCCTCGCCCTGCTAGGCAGGGTTTATGTTAACCCGCCTGGCGTTAGGTTATAAACGCAAGGCCATCGAACGATAGGGATGGCCTTGATTAATGAGAAGATAGAGTAATTAGTAGCACGGAGGCAAAAAAGTGCCAACAATTAATCAACTGGTAAGAAAAGGTCGCCAGACCAAAAGCCACAAAAGCAAATCACCTGCTTTGCAGTATACGCTCAATTCTGAGAAACAACGCCGCACCCGCCAACCCAAGGGTGCACCTCAGAAGCGCGGTGTTTGCACCATCGTCCGCACGATGACCCCCAAGAAACCGAACTCCGCCTTGCGGAAAATCGCCCGTGTGCGTCTCTCCAACGGTTTGGAAGTGACCGCATACATTCCTGGTGAAGGTCATCAGCTCCAGGAGCACAGTGTGGTGCTCGTGCGTGGCGGCAGAGTGAAGGACTTGCCTGGTGTGCGTTATCACATCGTGCGCGGCACACTCGACACAACTGGTGTTGCAGACCGCAAACGTGCCCGTTCGAAATACGGCGCCAAACGCGCAGAGAGTTAGTCGGTTGCATATTGGGCTGTCTGCCTGCCACCATCAGGGTTGGTCGGTCAGGCAGATCTGGATTTATTGAGGAGCAATTATGTCAAGAAGAATTAAACCCGAAAGGCGAGAAGTCTCTCCGGACGTGCGTTTTAACAACGTACGCGTGCAGATGATGATTAATCGCATCATGCTCAACGGCAAGAAGAGCACTGTGACCAGCCTGGTCTATGATGCCATTGATCTGATCAGCCAGAAAACCGGCAAAGAAGGTATCGAAGTTTTCGAGCAGGCGCTCAAGAACGCCAGCCCGTTGATGGAAGTTCGCCCCCGCCGTGTTGGTGGCGCAACGTACCAGGTGCCGATGGAAGTCGCCCCGGAACGCCGTCTGACCCTGGCAATGCGATGGATCATCGCTGCCTCAAGGGCACGCTCAGGCAAATCTTACTCTGAGAAGTTAGCTGGTGAATTGATGGATGCTGCCGAAAATCAGGGCGCTTCAATCCGCCGCAAAGAAGAAGCACACAAGATGGCAGAAGCCAACCGTGCTTTCTCTCACTTCCGTATGTAAAAAAGATTTGCACCTTAACTTATTATTGGTTTAACAATGACTGAAAATCCGCTCGAACTATACCGCAATATCGGTGTAATTGCCCATATTGACGCCGGTAAAACAACTACTACCGAGCGGATTTTGTTTTATGCCGGCAAAACTTATCGCCTTGGGAACGTTGATGACGGTACCACCGTCACTGATTGGATGCCCGAGGAACGCGAACGCGGTATCACCATCGTTTCCGCCGCTGTCACAGCGGAGTGGAAAGGCTATCGCATCAATCTGATCGACACCCCCGGTCACATCGATTTCACGGCAGAAGTGCAGCGCTCCCTGCGCGTGTTGGATGGCGGTGTGGTCGTGTTTGACTCGGTCCAGGGTGTGGAGCCGCAAAGCGAAACAGTCTGGCGTCAGGCTGATAAATACCGGGTTCCCCGCATTTGCTTTGCCAACAAAATGGATCGCACAGGCGCTTCTTATGAACGCACTGTGCAGAGTATCCGCGAGCGGCTCGGCGCCAACGCGCTCGAAATGCAGATCCCGATTGGTGAAGAATCAAACTTTATTGGTTTTGTGAACCTGCTTGAAGAAAACGCTGTCACATTCTCGGATGAGCTTGGTGTTGAACCAAATGTGATTGAAATCCCGCAAGAACTGCATGAGTTGGCGGCGAAAAAGCGCGCTACATTGGTTGAGCGCATTGCTGAAACTGATGACGACCTCACCATAAAGTTCCTTGAGGGCGAGACACTCAACCTGGCTGAACTCAAGAGCGCCTTGCGGGCAGCTGTTCTTGCTAATAAAGTGACCCCTGTCTTTTGCGGCAGCAGTTTACGCAACAAAGGTGTTCAGGCTGTGCTGGATGCGGTAATTGACTATTTACCTTCCCCGCTGGATATTCCCCCCGTGGATGCCAAGCTTGTACGCGACGGCAGCGATGTTCAGCGCCATGCGGATCCTTCTGAGCCGCTCTCAGCGTTGGTATTCAAGATTGTCACCGATCCCTATATGGGTCGCCTGGCTTACCTTCGGGTTTATTCGGGCAAAATCAAGCAAAACAGCACAGTCTATAATGCCTCCAAGGATAAAAAAGAACGCATTGGGCGTCTGCTGCGCATGTATGCCGACCGTCGTGAAGACATCGAAGAACTGGGCGCTGGCGATATTGGCGCGATTCTTGGTCTGAAATTCAGCTTTACCGGCGACACCCTGTGTGATCCCACCAATCCTGTGCTTTTGGAAACGATCAGTTTCCCCAATCCGGTTATTTCGATTGCGATTGAACCCAAGACAAAAGCCGACCAGGATAAAATGGCCGACTCGCTGATCAAGCTGGCGGAAGAAGATCCTACCTTCCAGATCCGGCAGGACGACGCAACGGGTCAAACCGTGATCTCCGGGATGGGCGAACTCCATCTGGACGTGTTGGTAACCCGCCTGCTGCGTGAGTTCAAGGTGCAGGCTAATGTCGGAAAGCCCCGCGTGGCTTATCGCGAAGCGATCACCAAACCCATCAGCAAATTCAGTTATCGCTATAGCAAACAAACAGGTGGCCACGGACAGTTTGGTCATGTGGTCTTCGACCTTGAGCCGCTTGAAAATGGCTCTGGAGTCATCTTTGAGAACAAGATCCGTGGTGGAGCAATTCCGAAGGAATACATCAACCCAATCGAAAAGGGTGTGCTGGATGCGGCTGAAAGTGGTCCGTTGGCTGGCTTCCCAATGACAGATTTCAAGGTTACCCTGGTGGATGGCTCATACCACGAAGTGGATTCGAGCGAGATGGCTTTCCGCACAACCGCTTTGCTGGCGGTGCGTGAAGCGACTGAAAAAGCCGCCCCAGTCGTCCTGGAACCGATCATGAAAGTTGAAATTACGGTCCCCGAAGAATACACCGGCGACGTTATCGGTCAGGTCAATGCCCGCGTGGGCAATATTCTGGGTATGGAAGATCGTTTTGGTAATGCCAAAGCCCTCCACGCCGAAGTGCCTTTGTCCGAAATGTTTGGCTATGCCACAGAACTGCGCTCAGCCACGCAAGGGCGGGGAGTGTTTACGATGGAATTCAAACACTACTCAAAGGTCTCGGATGCTTACATGAAGAAAATTCTCGGTCGGTTAAGCGGCTGAGTTCAAAATGACATTTCCAGGAGCTTTTGCTCCTGAATGGAAAAAACAGAAAAGGTAGAAAATGGCAAAACAAAAAATTAGAATTCGTTTGAAAGCATATGATCATCGCATCCTCGACCAATCCGCCAAGCGCATTGTCGAGACCGCCGAGCGCTCCGGCGCCAAGGTGGTAGGTCCTGTACCTCTGCCAACCCGCATAGAGAAATTCACGGTGCGCCGCTCCACCTTCATTGATAAGGACTCCCAGGAGCACTTTGAGATCCGCACGCACAATCGTCTGATCGATGTATTGGAACCTGATTCAAAGACCATCGACATGCTGATGCGCCTCAGCCTTCCCGCCGGCGTGGATATCGAAATCAAGATTTAGTCTGATTTCTGTAGAACGGTTGTTTTGCCTTGTTGTGAAACGGGGGCAAAAGAATCCTTAAAACCTAGCCATTTCCGTCGAGCAAAAATTGCTCGTCTGGTCTTCATCTACCTTTCTCACGGTGGTTGCCCCGCAGCCATCGTGTTTTGTTTAAAGGGGCGACCTAAGTGATTCTTTTTCGCTGCAGTAGACTTTTATCGTTTGTATCTTTGCTATTATCTACCCAAATAGTAAGACTTTTTCGTTGACCGTGTGTTATATTCCCATGTGTTATTTAACGGAGAATTTTGAGGCTTGTCCATCTCAAATTAGTGGAGGATGAAACAAACCAGCCTGATTAATCAGGCTGGAGAGAATGAGTAGCTGGGGGATTTCAGGCAATTAATGAGAGAAACTTCTCGCGAATATCCTGAATAGATCCTGAACCAATTTGCACGATTCGAGGATCGGTTTCTTCAGTTTTTTTTAAGTATTCTACCCAGAAGATGTCATTCGGGCATGAGAAGATTTCTACCTTTGTGGATGTTAAAATATCTTCAATCCTATTTATTTTGAAGGTATCCAATCGAAATTTTGAATTTGCTGATTGAACACAATTGAGGAAATCAGCAGCATCGTTGCTTGCGATTTCCTTCTCTGTAAAGACCTTTATTGCGTCCTCAAAGCGGTTTTCTGATAGGAAATGCTGGGCGATCTCGAGTTCCAAAGCTTCGATCTGAAAACCAACATTCTTAGTAGCAGCAGGCTTATCTTTGAATAATTTTTCAACCATTGGCCAAATGGAATCGTGGTCCTTGAATACCAATAGTTTTGAATTGTCACCAGCTGGCGCCCAAACGACCTGACCTTCAGATATTAAGTAGATGCTGAGCGCCTCTTGTTTTCCTTGCTGATTCATCCGCACAACTGTCTCTGCGTACCGCATCATGTTAAGCATTTCGGAGAATCTCATGTCTATTGCGAAATTTCCTAAGGCATCTTTGATGATGAGACCTTTATGCGTTAGATTTCCAATGGCACTTAGCTCTCGCTTCTCAGCCTCTTGAGCTTCAAGCGCTTGAAGTGGATCATCCAAGGCGTAAATCAAGCCACCACCACATATTTTTATGGCGGCAATCAGTTCCTCAGGTGTTAAATCTATTGTAAAGCTACTTATTGTTTCCATAGTCATCTCCTAAGGGATAAGCCAAATGTTTTGCATGTTCAGGTAATCAAATGAAAGTTGTTTTCCCGTTTCAAATTCATAGATACCATCACCATTACGATCTGTGGCATGGCTATATACGACGTAATTGTCATGGACTTCTTCTACTATTGCGATATGCCCATATTTCGTAGGGGAACCCTTAGAATTAGGCTCCCATGTTATTGCGTAACCTACACCGATGACATCTTTGAGGTTTCCCTTCTCCCCGTCACCGATCTGGAAGGCTTTATCCGCAAATTTATGGCGGTAATTAGCTGCAGCGCCATTTTCATGAGGGCCAAAACCAGTGGCTTCTTCAAGATCTGGTCTCCGTCCCCGAGCGTACCATGCACAAGATGTGAGATTTCGATTGTTTTTTAACGCGATTTGATTGGGGGGATAAGGGTACGCCCTTTCTGTTGCTGGGGGTTGGGCTGGTGGAGCTTCTGGGGCAGGTGTGGGTTGAGCTGGAGCTGGTGATGGGGTAGAAGGTGCTTGTGTTTCTTGGTCTTCCCACGGAAATTTGATATTGTCGAACCAGTTGCGGATACCGCCAAGTCCTCCTGCAATAATTGTAAAGCCACCTATTACTACTCCACTAATTGAGTTGAGCAGGCCTTGCCAGGTGTTGTTCAAGTGATCCAGGAATGAAGCCCATGCTCCATCCAAAGCTTCAAGCGGAGCATTAAAACGACTGGCCTTGGCTTCCCACTGACGGGCTTTTTGATTGGCTGCGTTTGCCATCAATCTCAAGGCGGACATCGACTGGGTGTTGACGCGTGAAAGCGTTTCCAAGCGTTCGATGAATTCCTCCCGTGCCTGGCTTTGCCAACCTGCCCCCCTGACTGAAGACACTATCTGAGACATGTGCCCCTGCATTGATTCTGCTGTACGAGTTGCAGCGTTCGCCATTGCACGTACCTGGTCAGGATCCATCGCGATTTTTGCCATACCGAATTTCCTCCCGTGTATTAGATTTCTGCAAAAATATTTTTTGATTGGTGACGTTAAAAAATGGCCACCCTTGATTAATCGTGATTCTATCATTAAAAAACACGAAAAGCACAAAATATCAGCCTCAATTTCTGCAAAGGCTGCAAGAAATCGTAAACTTAACGCAAAATTCTGTTAGAATAAGTCTTGATTTACCGGAAATTACGTGTAAAATCAGACGCAGGGCACGGAAATACAGTTTTCTTTACAAGCTATCTAACAATTTAATAAAAGTGAGGGAATATGGCAACTTTACACATGAACGTCGAATCAGTTCAAAGCGCTAAATCTAAAATGCTTTCTGAGCGCGAAGCGATGCTGGCTGAATTGAATTCACTTGCCAGCCAGGTTCACCAGGTGGTTGGAAGCGCCTGGGTCGGGAACTCAGCCAACGAATTTCAGCAGGGATTTGAACAACTTAGAACGCAGTTAAACCGTCAGCTCGAGGTTCTCTCTGAACTTACCGCCAATCTCGAGGCGGAGATCGCACAATGGCAGGAAGTCGCATCTCGAATTGGCTAATTTGCCAGGACAGCTCGGCCTGTGACTAAGATAAGGAAAAAGCTTAACGGGAGGTATTAGCAATGAGAATATTCATGGAAACTGATGCCGTCAGGGGGATGGCTGCAAATGCAAAGCAGACCGCGGACGACCTCGATGGCAGAATTGACGCCCTGCGTACACAGATCGAAAACATGGAATGGCAGAGCAATGCCAGAACGGAATTTGAAGGATATTTTTCAGGCATCCATCGCAACATTAAAACGATAGCCAATGCGATGCGCCTGATGGGCAATGCGGCTGATGCCAAGGCTGCACAATGGGAAGCCATTGCCAACAAGTTGTTGGGGCCCTTTGTGGCTGTTCAGAATTTCTGGCAGGCTGCAATAGATCATCTGGGGTCCATTGCAGCAGTGATTGGTGGCATCTTGATTGGGGGTATCTCGCGTATCATAATACCTGGGCACCCAAGGTTCCCCAATGAGGGCCGATTCCCATTCAATCCTAAGCTGCCGCCCTGGCCGCAAATTCCTGGAATAGGTCGCGGTACTCAGGGGCCCTCCTGGAAGCCAGGCAGCCCTGGTTTTCTGCCCCAGCCAGGGGGGGGAGGCTCTGCTAGCGGCGGTGGAGGAGGCTCTGCAGGAGGTGGCGGTGGTGGAGGTGGCGGCGGCTCTGTAGGAGGTGGCGGTGGTGGAGGTGGGGGCGGCTCTGCTGGCGGTGGTGGTTCTGTTGGTGGGGGAGGTTCTGCTAATGTCCCAACTGAAGGTATTCCCAGCAGCCGTACCCCGTCGGACAAACTTGCCATTCTGGGAGGCTGTACCAATTATGTGGCAACCAAACGAGATGTCAGCGGCTTCTGGAAATCCGGCAGGATGAACGCGCATTACTGGAATGAAAATGCGGCTGCTGCTGGTTTTGAGGTGGGCAATGAGCCGGTTGCGGGTTCAATTATGGTGATTGAAGCCGACCATGGAACGCACAACGGAATCATGGACGTCAACGACAGTGCAGGACATGTTTTGTACGTGGAAAGCGTCAAGGAAACGGATGGCGGATACCTCGTCAGTTACAGCCACGCTGGCACTTTGTATGATGACGCCGGTAAGTATATTCCTGGTACTTACAAAATGCTAAACAATTCCAAACCGGTATTCGTTCCTTATCAGTCCGATGCGGTAAGTTTTATCTACGACAAAGCCTAAACACCTTTTGGGATGCTGGTTGAGTTAGGAGAAAGCATGATCATTGAAGAAAAAGAAGGAAAATATTCGATTACATTGAGTGAACCTGAGCTGTGGATCGTTGCCAGCCAGTGTGGTCAGGGTGTGATCTATGGTATGGATGACTCCTCGGATGAAACACTTTCAGAAGCCGCCTTGGAATTAGCGCTCAAGAGCCTTAAAGATGCAGGCGTCATCTGGACGGGACCGGATGGTGAGGAAGTGATCGACGAGTTAATTTTGGGGATGGTGTATTCCTGCATACATTCGCATGATATGCTGATGATCCACAATGGTTCTGTGGACAAAGAGGTATATCTGCACTTTTTGCCAGACTGGAACCTCTCTTTTACCAGGGTGTCGGATGGGTACTTGCTGACCTATTATCAGAACCGCGACACACTTCATAAACACATCATGACCACTTATTTGTCCGATTTGCGTGAAGCGGATTCGGATGTGTACTTCAGTTGCACCCGCGTTGCTCTTGAAGCAGCTAACTACTTATACGAGACCAACAAAGCAGGAGAGGGAGCAGCTTTACTCGCGGAGTACATGGAAGAAGATGAAAGCAAATCCCAGACCTTCCTGGAGGACATTGCTTCCGGGCAAAAATATGAGGTCAGAGCATTTTATGACCGGCATAAAAATCATAATGTGATTGGTTATCAGACAGATATCCTGGTCGGTAAGCAAAGCAACTACCTGGTGAGACGGGTTTATTCGGTCAATGAAGACCGGGAAGTTCTCAGCATCCAGGGACTGCCTTCAGAACTGGTGCGGCATTCAGTCTATCAACTGTTACCAAAGGGATAAGCGAAAAGATAAACGTGAGACCAGCGGAATTAATCGGGCAATCCATTGACAGATACCACATCATCGAAGTGATTGGTGAGGGTGGGATGGCTGTCGTTTACAAAGCCTTTGATAAGAGGCTGGAGTCCGAGGTCGCTTTTAAGTTACTGCGCACTGAAATGCTCACGGTTGAGAGCCAAAAAACCATTCTGGATCGTTTTGAATTTGAAGCCAAAGCACTGGCTAAGTTAAATCATCCAAACATTGTCAGTGTAATTGATTACGGAAATTATGATGGCACGCCCTGGCTTGTGATGAAATACATGGAGGGTGGCACCGTCCGGCAGTTTACCGGGAAGGCAATGCCACCCGCTGAAGCGGCAAGGCTGCTCGCACCGATTGCCAGCGCCCTGGCTTACGCTCATTCAAAAGATATTGTTCATCGGGACGTCAAGCCGTCAAATATTCTTATGTCACAGGCAGGATATCCGATGCTTTCCGATTTTGGTATAGCCAAAATCGTGGCCAAGCAAGACTTCAAGTTAACCAAAATGGGCATCAGCATTGGCACGCCAGAATACATGGCTCCGGAGCAAGCAAAAGGCAGGGTGACCAAACTATCGGATCAATATTCCCTTGGTTTGGTGCTTTATGAACTGCTTACTGGTGTGAAGCCCTATGCGGCAGATACTCCGGTTGCCCTTGTTCTGAAGAAAGTCACGGAGCCATTGGTGCGGCCATCTGAACTACAGTCTGGAATCCCCGAAGTCGTTGAGCAAATTGTTTTCAAAGCCCTTTCAAAAGAGCCAGAGGATCGTTATCCCAACATGGAGGCTTTTCATGAGGCTCTACAAAGAATTGCCAATATGGGAAAACCTATTCCGCTGCCTCCGAAACCGATTGACCCATCAAGAGTGCGTCCAAAAGATAAGATGCCCATGGTGTTCATCCCGGCGGGAAAATCAAGCATTGGCCGGAACGATGAGGGGCCGGATTCCCGCCCAATGCACGTTGTTGCGCTTGATGCATATCTGATTGATAAGCATCCGGTCACCAACCGCATGTTTTCTCTGTTCTTGAACGCGATGGGCAATCAGACAGAAGACGGCATAAAGTGGTATGACGACACGGCCAATAGAGCGCGGCTAAGATGGTCTGGAGAATGTTGGCTTGTGATGCGTAATTATGCTTCACATCCAATCGTTTCAGTCAGTTGGTATGGTGCTGCGGCCTATTGCCGTTGGGTAGGGGGCAGATTGCCGACCGAAGCAGAATGGGAGAAAGCCGCTCGTGGTTTGGACGACAGAATTTACCCCTGGGGCGATCAGTCTCCAAGTTTTGAGTTTGCAAATTATCAGGGCTGCAAGGAGTGCACCTCACCTGTTGGCAATTTCCCGAATGGCGCGAGCAGTTTTGGTGTGTTGGATATGGCTGGCAATGTTTGGGAATGGGTGAATGACTGGTATGGGTATGATTATTATGCCCATAGTTTGTCGATCAACCCACCTGGACCTGAAACAGGCGTAGCAAAGGTTGTGAGAGGAGGTTCCTGGTTTAATATTGAACGTCATCTGAAGGTTTCATATCGTTCGTATAGTAACCCAGGCACGCGTACAGCTAACCTGGGATTCCGGTGTGTGGTAGACCCGGAAAAACAGACAGATTGAAGCTAACTTCTGAATTAGCAGAAGAGCAAATAACAATTACTTACAGGAGGATATATTATGGCAGATTTATTCATGGAATTGGAAGTGGTTCAGGGAACCCATCAAAAAATGGTGTCCCAAAAGGAAGCAATGGTCAATGAATTGGCAAGCCTGACGGGTCAGGTCAACCAAACCGTTGGCTCAGCCTGGAGGGGTGGCTCGGCAAGCGAGTTCCAGCAGCAGTATGACACCCTGCGCGGTCAGATCACCCAACAGCTCGAAGCTCTGGGTCAGTTGGCTCAGGCGATGCAAGCAGAAATCGCTCAGTGGATTGAAATGGCTGCCCGCATGGGCTAAATTGCTCCATGTCCCGGTGACTGATAATCTCAACAGTCACCGGGACAAAACAATTGCATTTTTTGTAAGGATGCGGTTGTTTTTTTGTTGGGGTTTCGAAATCAGGAAGGGCATATCAGTCCTGAAGAGGGCTCTAGATTGAATCCTTCTTGATAATTTGCTCCGGTTACCATCGCAGTACCATGCTTTGTGATGTAGACCGGTATATAAGGCTCGCGGCGTGCTGGAAATGATTATAAATTCATTTTCTGATTACACAGATTAAGCTGTTGAGGGTGTAGACGACAAACAATGAAAAACTACTCTGGCAAAACCATCAATCAATATTACCTTGCAAAGGACCTGGGGCAAGGCGGCATGGTCGTCGTCTACAAGGCTTTTGATAACGCTTTGAACCGCGATGTGGTTGTAAAAATGGTTCGCACTGAGGACCTCGATGGCACAAAACAGACAGATATCCTGCAGCGTTTCACCCTGTTAGCGGATAAACTTAAGCGCCTGAACCATCCAAATATTGCACCCGTGTTGGATTATGGATTTTTTGAAGAAGTGCCTTACCTCGTTGCCGAGTATCTGCCAGGAGGGACTCTCAAACAGCGTATGCGCAAGAAACTCTCCTTGAAAGCTGCAATCCAGGTGTTGAGCCCGATCGCAGATGCCTTGATCTATGCTCATCACCATGGTGTACTGCATCAGGATTTTAAGCCTTCCAATGTGCTCTTTCACAACCAGGATAAAAGACCGCTGCTAACGGACCTGGGAATTGCGTCATTGTTTACGGATTCAGTCTTTAACCCGGAACTTTTTGAGCTCGGTTTTGGCACACCTGCCTATATGGCACCTGAACAGTGGCGCGGTATTGCCACGGAACAGTCTGATGTTTATTCGGTAGGCATTGTTTTTTACGAGATGCTGACCGGCAAGATTGCCAATATGACTGAAACGCCTCTGGCAGCAGCTTTCAAACAGAACGAGGGACTTATTCCGGATCCTACCGAAATGATTTCAGGCTTATCTTCTGAGGTGCAGCATTTCTTCTTTAAATGCCTGGCGCTGGAATCTGTTAACCGCTTCCAAAGCATGGAAGAAATGAAACTTGCAATGGAGCGCCTGGAAGGCAAGACTGGTGACTGGCAGATTGGGGGTATTCAGACTGATCATTCCCAAACTGTCGAGCTAACTGATGAAAAGGTCAGCAGTGTGAGTAGGGTGGGGTATGAGCCCACACAGATCCGGCAGATCCAGGAAGAACCCGCGCAGCAGGCAAGTCCGCAACCTTCTCGCTCACCCAGACAAGCGATGCAGCCAAAAGCCACCACGCAACCATTCATCCAGGAAGACTTTCACCCAAGCCGAAAACCTGATTACATCAAGTCTGGCGGTGCCCCCCAGCCGGCGGAGGTTACTCTGCCGCCAAGTCAGCTCCGACTAAAGCCTACAAGGGCAAAGCCTCAAGCACAAGCAACTTCTCTAATAAAACGGAGCAATTTTCTGCAGGTTTTCGAGGGTAATCCATGGATCACTGCCCTGGTTCTTGGGCTGGCAATTGGGTTAGCCCACTTGATTGGGTCTGTGGTCACTGAAAGCTCCAACTTATTCAAACTTAACTGGATTTTTGATTTAATCGGCTTTACCTTAGCCTGGCTGCTTGCAGGGTTGGCCATTTACATTTATTTCAGTCTGACTACCAGGCTGAAGTTGTGCCAACTTGGTTTAATTGGTTTTGTGCTGGCAGGGGTCATGCCCACATTGATCGATCAGGCTGTAGCAGTCCCTTATAACACCTGGTTGGATGCTATCGTGTTGTGGTTATTTTTGGGGTTAGGGATTGGGATGATGTTTCATGGACCGGAAAAGTTAGAAAGCAGCCAGGGATTGGCACTGATCGGAGGCTGGGCAGTTGCAGGCGCTGTGTCTGGTTTACCATTACTGATATTTTCTTCTTTCAACCCCCTGGCAGGTGAGGCGCCTCCATACTTACGTGCCATAGAGGGACTTCTGTTGGGCATGATTCTTGCGCTTTCGGTCCACATAAGCTTCCAGGAGCATTTCAAGCACGATCACTATGGCTTGACCAAACTCGCAGCCAGCTTTTCAGCTGCCTGTGTAGGCGCTTTTCTCATCTTTTACGTAGTGGAAAACAAAATGGTGGCATCAGGCGTTTCCTGGTTGCTGATGACCGTAATAATCCTGGCGGGAATTACCTGGGTGACTTTTAAGCATGCCTTTCCAAAGACCCAATCCTCAAAGCCTGGCATATCAGCCCCAAAAAGCTGGAAACACAAATGAGTAACTATCCACTCGAACTTCTCAGGCCGGGTGAAATAGTATGAAACTCGTTATAAGAATAGATTACAATTTCATGATGAAAGCGCGGACAGTAATCATCTATGGATAACAGCGAAGAGAAGAAGAGTAAATTACCCAGCATAGAAGGTTACCAGATCGAGGGGGCACTCAGCAGGACTAAGTCTACGGTTAGTTTTAAGGCGATTGCAGAGAGTAACAACTCAAATGTACAGATTACCCTTTTAACGGGACAAGCATATCGCACGAGTTTAAAACCTTATCTGGATGAATCCTTTACCAAAATCACTAAAGCCTTAAAACTGCTGGAACATCCTAACGTAGTCAGGTTGCTTGATGCAGGCTATGCTCAGGATATACCTTTCACAGTGACGCCATTATATACCGCAGGCTCACTCAAACAGTTTGTTGGCACTGCCAGAAATTGGCGGCAAGTCTTCAGCATTCTTCTTCCCGTGGCGGACGCGCTGGCATACTGCCATGATCACGACCTCATCCACCGCGATGTCAGACCTCAAAACATCGTTATTAACGACCAGGGCGATCTCTGCCTGACGAACTTCAGTTTGTTTGAACCATCTGTTTCAAACAAGCTTTCGATTACCATGACCGGTTCAGGTGAGTGCCTGCCAGTTTACACTGCTCCTGAGATTTGGAACGGCAAATATTCACCAGCGATTGATCAATATAGTTTTGGTGTCTTGCTTTATGAGTTGCTGACGGGATTTTTGCCTTTTGATGCCTCTAATATGGTATCGCTCCTGGTGCAGCAAAATGCAGAAAATGTTGAACCACCCAGCAAATTGGTCAATAATGTGCCAAAAGTGGTGGATGCGTTAGTCGAGAAGATTTTGGCAGGCGATCCCGCAGCCCGCTTTGAAAGTATGCGAGACTTGAGAAATGTGATGCAGGAATTGCTGAACAATCCCAACCTGGCAAAAAAAGAAAACCAGGCAGCCAAACAGCAAGCCAAACCTCAGAATAGCGGATCTTCATCCGGACCAGAAAAAAAGCCAGCCAGTGCTGCTGAGATTGCCAAACCCAGGCAGCCAAGCAAAAAACGGCGAAATCCTCCCCAGGAAAAACCCGGGGAAGAGAAACCTCCCAAGAAGAAGTCTAATGGACTCATCATTGTTCTGTTTGGCATCCTGATCGCAGTAATCCTTTTAGCGATCATATTTTTGGTGGGTTTGCTCGCTGATGTGGAGATCTTTTCCGGAATTGTTGACAAATTGAGTGTCTGGATTGAATCAAGCTCGTTGAACGCTTTGGCTGATGGAACTGCTGCTGTTCCAACTTCATCTTTGCTTGCCTCAGAAGGAGATGCGTTCCAGTCTCCACAAACACCAACGCCAGACTTTGATTACACACTTGTTGTCGATTCCATTGGGGGTGCCACCGAAGTCCAATACTATGAATCAACCAACCTGGGTAGTTCACCAGTATTCTCGATCCCCGGCAAAACCAGCACTCAAATTGGTTCAAAAGGGTCAACTTTCATCTTACCTGTTGTGATCGAAACTTCAGATCGTCTGGGGGTTCGGCTCCAGGTTTTTGATAAGTCGTTTAGCTTGGGCACTGTCCACGTTTACAAATCAAGTGAAGCTGAAGTGGTAGAGGGCTTATATCCTCACATTCACCTCTTAGAAGGGAGTGTGTTTGTCTCAACCGAGGCCTCGCCGTTCTGTATAACCGCTGCTTTGCTGCCTGAAGAAGAAATCTGTGTCAGGAGTGGCCAAATGTTGGTGGAAAATGGGCGGGTTGAAGTAAACGTGTGGTGCCTGGAAGGTGGATGCGAAATAATGCGCGAAGGTGAGTGGGTCAACATTATATCTCCCTTAACACGCTCGACCTATTTAAGTAGGAAGGGCTTTGCGGAGATGCGATCCAACACGCAAATATTTCCTAATCTGGTTGATGATTTGAATCCGTTCAATCTCGAATGTGACAGCTGTATGGATGTGCAGGCACTTTACCCGCCAAACTAAGGCTGTTGCAATGATTAGTCGAACAAAGGGAGAGTTATGACCATACTCTACATGGACGTAGAGTCAGTGCAAAACACCAAGACCAGGTTGGCAGCAACTCAGCAGACTATGCGGGATGAAATTACGATGCTGACGGTCAACATCCAGCGCATAATCGGCTCAGCCTGGATTGGACTCTCCGCGGAAGGCTTCTACGAAGAGTATGATCAAATTCGGATACAACTCCTTCAGAATTTGGATGCTCTCGATCAGTTGAGCAAAACTCTGCAAAATGAAATTGCTCAGTGGCAGGATGTGGCTGCCAGGTTTGGGTAAACGGGGATGATAATTGATGGATAATCGCAGCGAAACGCCAAAAAACGGGAAGTACATTTATAACATCATTCCGCGGGAACCTTTCAAGCTTCCGGATGAAAAATTACGCCTGCCGGCTCCGCGTCAAGCGCCGAGTCAACCTCACCAAATTAATCTGTGGATGGTACTTGTCACCCCGTTAGGAATGTTGATAAGCATGATTGTCATGCAACTGTCCGGTAGATCAAATTTGCTTTTAATGATCCCGATGGCTTTGGTGGGTCTGACTACAGCACTGGGAAACCTGATTTCAACCTTTTCCCAGAAGAAAAAGTACAAAAAGGCCATGGCGCAGCGGGAGGTGGACTATAAAAAGACTCTCGCCGAAGTTGAAAAAGAGATCGAAGAGACCATCACCCTCCAGCGTGAGATCATGGAACAGGAGTTTCCCAACGCGCAACAAACGCAACGAATTGGGCTTGGCAGGGGGCAAAGCCCGCGCCTTTGGTGGCGCAGGCCTGGTGATCCGGACTTTCTGATGCTCAGGGTCGGCACGGGAGATGCCAATCCATGCTTCGAAATTGAGCTGCCAAATCTGAATCCTGAAAACGAACCTCTGGCAAAACTGCCCAGAGAACTGCAAGAAAAGTTCAAAATTGTACCGAATATCCCCACCCTGGTTGACCTGAAAAGGGTTGGCAGCCTGGTTATCAATTCCCCAGACCGCGTTCTGACGCTGCGCTTTGCCAGGCGTGTGGCAGTGGATCTGTGTGTGCATCAATCGCCAAACGACCTTTCTTTATTTTTAGTGAGCGATCAGTCCAAGGCAGGTATCACCTGGGAATGGATGCGCTGGTTCCCCCACACAGGATCCATTGATGGAGATTCTGGTGGGCGGAATTTGCTGATGGACTCGGACAGTATCAATACCTTTCTCGACAACCTCAAGCAGATCATGACCGATCGGTCAGCCGCAAATCGCAACCAGGGCGAGCCGAATCTCGCCGCAATGATGCCAGCGATTGTTGTGATAATGGACGACAAGGGAACTGTCCGCCAGCATCCAGACGTAGCGAAACTTGCAGCTGAGGGCTACCTTTATGGCATCTATCTGATCTTCATCTCCAGCGGCGGAGTGCCGGGGACTACACGCTCACGGGTCGAGATCGCCTCGAATGAAAAATTGGCTTATCTTGAAACCATAGAAGCATTGGGAACCGGGCAGCGGAAAACGAGCCGCCCTGAATTAATGACGGGTGATCAATCCGCGGCGGTTGGGCGCGCCCTTTCGGGTTTGGAGGTGGCGGGCAACACCAGGAGCGAATCTCTGCCCTCAGTCGTGCGTATTTCTGATATTTTGCCTGGCGATATCTTCTCGGTTGAGGATGTGATCTCTACCTGGAATGCGAACCGCAAAGAAAACAACCAGGTGATTTTCCCAGTTGGTCAATGGGTGGATCGGACCGGACTGGCTACCTACGAAATCGATTTCCGACCTGGGGATCTCGGGGGGAAAGAGTCCTTTCACGCCATGATGATAGGTACCACGGGTTCCGGCAAAAGTATTTTTATGCAATCTTTGGTTTTAGCGGCAGCCTACAAATATTCGCCCAAAGAACTGACCTTTTTGTTCATGGATTTTAAGGCAGGTGCTGCCGAACTTAAAAAAGTGAATGACTTGCCTCATTCTGTCGGTATGGTGACAGACCTGGGGCCAGAATTAGCAGATCGTGCGATAAGGGCTCTGGAGAATGAATTTAATAGAAGGAAACAAACTTTTGATGATGCTGGGAAAATCAACTCAATCTTTGATTTTAATCGCCGTTTTCCAGACCAGGCATTCCCACACCTTCTCGTAGTTATCGATGAATTTGCTCAAGGGATCAAAGTTTTACCAGACCTGGTTCCTCGTTTGAAGCAGTTGGTTAGTCAGGGTAGAGCCTTTGGAATGTACATGTTGCTTGCTAACCAGGAAGTCAACAGTGCAGTCGACGATCTTAAGGCGAACACTCACTGGACGATCCTACTGCGTGTGAATCGACTGGAAGAAATGAGCCTGATAGGACGAAATTATCCGATACCTTCCGGCCGGGGACATGGTTATATTAAGGTGAATAACGAAGTGACCACAATCCGCGGAGCATATGCAGGCTTACCGGCATTTGCCGGCAACCAGGCTGAAAACGAGATTGAAGAGTACTCGATTTTTGAGTTCGAACCTGACGCTCAGCGTAGATCTCTCTATCATTACTCGCCACAGCATGATAGTAAAAGCCAGGCCCATTTCACCACTGAACTTGATTCCATAATCTCACTTATTTCCGATGCCTGCGAAAAACTGTCAATCCCTCACGCCGCGCCGATCTACCTGGAACCTCTGACAGATAAGATCCCCATGTCAGAAGTTTTACAGCATACTGACACGCATAAGCTTTTCAATGGAGAAGTCTGGGCGCAAGGAACTGCTGACAAAAACACCGTCCCACTGGGCTTTTTGGATCTTCCTGATCAATGCCTTCAAACCCCATTTGCTTTCGATTTCAATAACAATGGCGGGCATTTGTGGATTGTTGGCTCTCCTGGAAGTGGGAAAACGGAAACGATCCTGAGCCTGGTTTTTTCATTATGTATGACGCACACACCAGAGGAAGTGCAGTTCTACGTGCTCGAATTTGGCTCAGGGAATTTGAGCCGTGTGGAAGCTTTTCCCCATTGTGGTGGTGTTATCCGACAAAACGAAGCCGAAAGAATCAACCGTCTTCTTAACTATTTGAAACTTGAACTTTCGGTCCGTTCAGAGCCATTAGGGTATTCAGCCAGTTTGCCGCATATCTATGTTTTTCTAAACAACACGGCTGATTTCAAGAATCAATACCCCGATCAATTTGATGAATTGGGTCGCTTTGTCCGTTCTGGCGGGGCAGTTGGTATCCATCTGGTTTTCACTACCAATCGTGGTTCTGAGCTGTCGCGCGGATTGAGCGGCAACATTCCCGTCCGCATCGCGTTGCAGCTGGCCGAAAAGCAGGAGTATGGGGATGTTTTGGGTACCATCCATGTCCCTCAAATACCCAAATCGCCTGGACGGGGATTCTTGCTGGTTGATAGCTTGGTGGAGTGCCAGGTAGCCCAGCCGGATATGGGTGTTTTTGGCGACACGCCTTCTGTTGACGCAATCCCTCAAAAATCCGGAAGACAATCCGGACTCGAGCAGCAGTTGAAAGTAGCGGATAAGGTTGCCAAAGTGATGAATGCTGCCTGGAAGGGTGAGCGCCCAGGAAAAATTCAGTCAATGGCAGAAACGCTTGACATTGACCAGTTTAATGCCCTGGTGGAAACGGAACGCTTACGTCAGCCAGCTTACTCATTGCCAGTTGGAATTTATTACGACAGTCTTGCCACAATCTGGGTTGATCCCCAGGCGGAACTTCAATTCTGGACCGTAACCGGCAAGAAAAAGTCGGGTAAGACAAACTTGCTGGCATCTCTTTACATGCAGGCCCTTAAAAGTCAACCAGCCTGGTCTGTGACCTACTTTGCCATGAAACGAGAGCCAACGCTGGAGAACAGAATTTCCAAATTGGGTGGAAAGGTGCTTTTTGCACAAGCGGAAATTGCTTATGAAGCTGAGCAATTCTTGAAAAGGGTCCAGGAAGAACCGGACAAGTATAACTTACTACTTATTGATGATGTGGGATCACCTTATTCCAGCAATAACACAAGCATGATCAGTGTTTTGGACCAGCTTGGTGATCAACTTTCGCGAATCGCGAATCGCAACTTCCTGGTCGTAATTGCGGATCTGGCTGCCAACCTCAAAGGCGGGGCGGCTTATGTTTCACCATTGCTGAAAGTAAGTCAGCAAAACCAGACTGGTTTCTTCCTGTCGGTTGATGATAATGATTTGCAGTATTTCAACCTGCGCATGACGATTCAACAAAAGAAAGATTACCCCGACACGACCGGCAGAGGTTTCTTTGTGCGAAAGTCAACATTCAACTACCTGCAATTGCCTCGCATGTTGAAAGACTGATCGGAGGAAAAGCTCATGGGAGAAGTCATCTGCACAGTGATTGTCAAGGGAAAACAAACAGACCTGGTTTTGCCGGACAACGTTCCGGCACATTTGCTGACCCGATCAATCTGTTCTGCGTTGAAAATTGATGTCAAAGAGAACCAAGCGATAGAGCTTTATCAGGTTGAAAATGATGGGGATCGCTTGATTCGTGGATCGTGGACGCTTTCTCATGCGAAAATTTTGAATGGTTCATATTTGCGATTAATTCCGCGGACAGGGAATGATCAACGCCTGGCTTATCTGGTGGGTCCCAGGGAAATTCATTTCCAGCTTTATCAGCAGAACAAAATTGGTAGATCGAGCAATACCGTGGAGCAGGATATTGATCTGACTCCATTGGATCAGAATTCAGTTGTTTCCCGCAATCACGCAGTCATTTTTTACAAAGAAGGAAATTATTGGATCAACGATTCGGGGAGCAAGAATGGCACGTTTATTAACGGTCAACAGATTTTTGGTTTTCCGGTTGCATTAAAGACCCATGATGTGCTGCATTTTGGTTCAATAAAACGAGGTGTTAAGCTAATTTTTGTTCATATGTGACATTTGCAAGTGAGTCTTGAAAACCTTTGCTGAATATTCCCCAAAAGTGGGGAGGTTAGGATATAATCGCTAAAGTTTTTATCTCGTAATCTGATGGGTTTTATTCAAAAACTGTAACTTAAAGTGGGAAAGAGAGATTGCGTCAGAAAACCTCAAGAACCGCTCAAAGAAAAACTCAAAAGATTAGCAAATTTTTATAAAGGCAGAAAGTCAAGAAGATCATTTCATTGAGGCTTCTCTGCACAAGAAAGGTGAGGAATGAAGAAGATACTGAGTGTCCTGGCAATTATCCTGATTTTTGTGCTTATTCCATTACCAGGGAATCAACCCGTCCAGGTTGCCTCCCAAACTTCGGGGAATTCCGTTTGTGTGATCGGAACGCCGAATATTTCGCAGTTTCCAGAGGTCCAGCTGGATGTGCGTGTGCTTGATTCCGACATGAACCCGGTCACGTCAATCCCGCAGTCGAACTTTTCCGTTCGTGAAGAGGGAGACCAATACCAGATTGACCGCCTGGTATTTAACGAACAGGGGACGGGACTGAACCTTTATTTCGTCTTTGATCGGGGCAAATATACCGACATTACCACTGTTCAGGGTGTGATTACCCGTTATGTTGAGCAGTTTGGTGTTGATGGACTTGATCAGATCACCATCATCCAGGCAGACAACAATGGGACCAACAAGATCCTCGATAAATCCTCAAACTTCGGTGCGGTCAAAGCCCCTATGAGCGAGGTTTCGGTCAACTTAACCTACGACACGACCCCATTGATCGGCGTCAACATGGCCTTGGATGAGATTCGCGCGAGCAACAAGGGTTGCACACAGCCAAGCGCTGTTGTGATTGTCAGTGGAAACATAAGCTTCTCTTACAGTAACCAGGAAATGGTGAATGTTCTCGTTAGCACAGCTAACGAAACGGGCACTCAAATTCATGTTGTGCAAACTTCGGCTCAAACCGCAGCTTTTGGCTTTTTTAGCCAAATGGCTGACGGCACAGGCGGAAGCATCTCCAGGCCCTCAGGAACAATCGGTTCAAATTCGAGTGAATTAGATGCGAATCTTTTCTCTAAACTTAAGAACCTGCGAGGGACTTACTCCCTTTCTTATCGCACTGCCAGTGGGGCTTCAGGAACCAGGAACCTGACTGTCCTCCTTAACGGGGTTGCTTCAACCGCGGAAACCCAAAGCAGCAAGTATGCCATTGACCTGCAACCTGCGAGCGTTTCCCTGCAGGCTCCTCTCGAAGGCGCCGATGTGGTCCGCACAGCAGAGGTTTTCCTTGATCCTGGCTTTGTTTTTGATAACGATATTATCCCAATCGAATTTACGATTGATTGGCCTGACGGAATCAAAAGGCTTCCCAGCCAGATCCGGGTTGTTGGAATAACCTCAACCAGGGAAGTAACCATTCAGGATTTTGCAGGGACTGAACCCAACCGTAGCTCCTACCAGGTTGAATGGGATGTTAAAGACCTTACCTCAGAGGGCGATAATCCGATGGGCATACGGGTCGAAATCACGGATGAATTAGGGGTTAAAACAGTTACTTCACCGGTTAACTTCAATGTCAGGAATGTTATTCCTGAGTCAGTTGCCAAACAAACCACCGAAGAGATCAACAAGAATCTGAAGATCACCCAATATCTCGTCTATGCGCTCGCAGGTCTGATCGCATTAGCGATCGCCTTGATCATTATCTTCAGAAAGAAAATCAAACAGGCCTTCTCTTCCAGCGGGGCGATCGGCATGGCGATGGAAAAGGTTCGGGAAACCCTTGTAGGCGGCACGGGACGCAGGAAAAACCCCATCGCCAAATTGGAGGTTATTCGACCGACTGCAGAAACGAAATCGATATTTACAGAAAGCGTCAAACTTGGCAGGGACCCACACCTTTCAGACTATACCTTCTTCACGTTGAATTCTGAGTGCTCGGTTAGTGGCGAACACGCCCACCTGATAAGAAGGCGTGATGGCTGGAAAATCATTGCTGTCTCTGGCAGCGGCAGCCCTGTGTTTGTGGATAAGCAGAAAATCAACATGCACGAGGAATTCCCAATCAGGAACGGGCAGGAAGTGGAACTGGGTTACACAGATCTTGGCTCCGCTCTCTTCCGTTTTGTTGAGGTTGAATCCACAGGGAATTCTGATTATGAAGACGTTGAATTTGAGCCAGACGTAACTCTTCCTGACCCGAATGCCCCCGTAAAAACGAAGGTTATGGTTACGGATTTCCCCGAGCAGGATGGCCCTGCGCGCGGCGGGGTGACGCGTACTGTGCAGGATGATGAACTGTTTGGACCTCAATCCGGTGAGCCTGACGACTTTGATTCCCTCTTTGAAGATTTGCGGGATTAATAAGTGAACATCAAGGCGGGATTGACCCTCAACAACACCTTTGTGATCGAAAGACCACTTTCCTCCCGTGGCGGAACCGCCTCGGTTTATCTCGCTCATCCTCTCAACAAGCCTGACCTGAAAGCGGCAGTCAAGTTTGCGCACAGTGACGCCAGGAACGTTGTGGATGAGGACGTGCTACTCCGCCATGAAGCCGGCCTGTTAAGCCAACCGGACTGGCGCCATCCCGGGATACTGAGGCTTTTCCCAATCATTCACCTCAACAAAGCTCAGTATGTGCTGCGCGCGACAAGTGTTGAAAACGAGCCCAGCTTTTTCATGATGGAATACCTGCCGGGCAAGACCCTGGCAGAGTGGTTGGATAAAGTGGTAAAGTATCCATTTGATTGGAAAATCGAATTTCTTTACCAGCTTGCCACAACCCTGGCTTTCATCCACGACAAAGGTTACGCCCATCGTGACCTCAAGCCTGATAACATCTTGTTTAGAGTTCCTCCAACGCCTGCTTATGTTCCACAACCGGTGTTGATTGATTTTGCTCTGACAAGCAACGGCAAGAGCTCATTGGCATTGATCGAGAACAGCTACACACCCGAATATGCCAGCCCTGAAAGGATCATGAAAGCTAACCATATGATCCCGGATGAATTCACGTTAAAACCAGAACCTCAGGATGTCTGGAGTTTTGGGTTGATTTTTTATGAATTATTTACGGGCAGTCTGCCTTTCAGCGGCAACGCAAAACAAATACGCACCACCTTGATAACTCAGAGTTTTGATGAAAAACTTATCAAGCAAAATTCCAACCTGCCGAATTCCATCGCAGACTTTGTCAGATTTCTCTTGAAACCAGACCCAGAGAAGCGACCTTCAATGCGCAGGATCATCGATCTGCTCGAGCAAAAATATCGTCCACCCAGGGTGTAACTTAGGAAAGTGATTGGTATTATATGGCACAGACAACTTCACTAAAGCAAGGAAAATTCCTGACAGGGCTCAGCAGTGTTGTGGGCGATACGCGGCGTCAATATGAGGACCGTGGAAAGGTAATCGAACTGCGAACTGCCGGAGGGCTTGACCTCCTGGTCGCGATTGTGGCTGATGGCGTTGGCAGCGCGGATAACGGTGGGTTGGCAGCTCAGCTGTCAATTGATGCCGTGACTTCTTACATGACTAACAGCGACGAGTCGGATATTGCCTTGTTGATTACCAATTCCATCAAGTACGCCAATCACGTTGTTTATAAAGACGTTGTCACACGAAACGTTGATGCGTCCACCACGCTGGTCATCGGTGTCTTTTACAAAGATCGCTTCTTTGTTGGCAATGTTGGCGACAGCCGCGCTTATTGGATCCAGGAATCCGGCAAGGTGATTCAACTCACGCTTGACCATTCCTACTCTAACATCAAAGGCACAGATCCCAACGCGCCCAACGCGGATGTGTTGGTGAACGCGATCGGTATCCGCAAAGAGGTTTTTGCTGATATTGGTTTGTATGTCAAGGACAATGATCGTCATAAAGCAGCCAAGATTGGGGTTCAGGGTTTGCCGCTCAAGTTGGGCGATACAATCCTGCTTTGTTCGGATGGATTGATCAAGTCGGATGCCAAGGGCGTACGTTTTGTGCAAGAGGATGAAATCGTCCACGCCATCCAGAGTGAAACGCAACCTAACGCCGCGGCTTTAAAAATGACCGGTCTGGCTGAAGGACGCTACGTGGATGATAATGTCACCGCGCTGACCGTCCAATACACATCCCCTGAACGGATTGAGAACATCCTCCGGAAACAAGAGCGCAACGCGTTCAAGCAAAAGTTGATCTATGCCGGGCTGGGATTGGCGGCTGTAGCTGCCATTGTAATTGGGTCAGTTTTAATCAAGACCAATGCCGATACGAGTAGCCAACTCCAAACACTGACGAACTTGCCAAGCCCCACCTCGGGCGCGACACCCACTTCCACCCCGATGATCGCCCTCGACCCGGGCACTCTAAAATTCGCCTCGATGGGGTCAATGGTTGATGGAGCCTATCAGGCTTATCCTGCGGGAGGCGGCAACAATCCAAGATGGTCTGAGTCCGGGTTGGAAACATGGAATCTGGTCGAGGAGAGTCAGGAGGTCACTCTTGAACCTGCATCTGGAGATGTTCCCGCCGAAGCAATCGACATCCAAACCTATGCTGACGTGGGTTTGATGCTCTCTTTGGGAGCCAGGGGTCAGGTGAACAGTAGTGTCTTTATCTATAACAACTCAAGGGTAAAAATTGCCTACACCGATTTCCTCGAGATGGAATTGAGCGAGGGAACTGTGTTCCTGAAACTCGAATCGAGGTCTGAAATCGCCCAGATCACCCTCCCCAATCATCAGAATGCGATTGCCAAACTTACGGGCGGTTCGATGCTGCTCCATCTGAATGGTGATGAAGTGCAGCTCTGGTGCCTGAAAGATGATTGCTCGCTGGAATTTGCGCGGGAATCTGAAAGGACCTTTGCAGTTCAGCGGCGGAGTTACTTCCCGGTAAGCGGGGTTGTTGACCCACCAATGGATATCATTCCCGGCCTTTATGATGAACTTTGGACCTACAACATTAAATGCAACCGGTGTATGGACGCTGGTGTGGTGCCCGAACCCACCCCAACCCCAACTCCCACCTCGACCCCCGTTCCAGTCATGCTGACTGGGACGCAAGATAGACCAACTGACCAGCCTACACCGACTAACACTCCCACGCCAGTAATAAAGTATTCATTGACCTTGATTGCTAACCCAAGTAATGGTGGCAGCGTTTCAGCGAGTAAACCAGGCCCGTATGATCCAAACGAAGTGGTTGTGGTCACAGCGAATGCTAACAATGGATGGGAGTTTACCGGATGGAGTGGGGCAGTTTCCGGGAAAACCAATCCTGTTTCAATCACAATGACCGATAACTTGACGGTTACTGCGAATTTTCAAAAAAAATCTTGGACGGTATCAGTCAGTGCTTCGCCAGCGGAAGGTGGTTCAGTAAGTGGTGGTGGCGTTTATGAGGACGGTAAAACTGCAACAATCACTGCCAGTCCAAATGATGGTTATAAATTTGCCGGATGGAGTGGGACATGTTCGGGTTCTGGACCGTCCTGTACGTTCACTGTGACCGAAAATATTAGTTTTACGGCTACCTTTGAATTGATTCCGGTTACTTACACCGTCACACTTTATAGTAATAAAAGCGATCGAGGCACCACATCAGGAGCGGGAACTTACCCGGCTGGCACCGTAGTTAGCATCAGTGCTTCACCGGAGCCAGGGTATAAATTCTCAAGTTGGAGTTTGGACTACAGTGGCACAGACAACCCCCACACATTCACTCTAACAGGTAATGTGACCATAACTGCCATTTTTATTCCCGATTAGGGTCCTGTGATTCCGTAGGGATAACGATGATAACAACAATTCGAAGGCATCTCCAACGCAAAGACATAATTCCAAGCCTAAAACTGATAGTAAGGAACTATTAGGAATAGAGACAGAAGGGTGCAACTTTTACATCCTTCTGTTTTTCTTTACCATCAGCATTGATTTATGTTATTTTGTATGTGTGGTTTTAGTTTTTGCACGCCCAACAACCTGACTAACTCGCAGTTTGATTCTGGCAGGCTTGTTTGCTGCCAGACGCTTTGTCCTTTCATAAGTTTAGAACTTGTATTATGGACACTTTGCATACTTTTTTTATTTCCCACAATAGAATCCGGCACTACTTTTTACGGGCAATGGGATTGGGGGTGGTGGTGTTACTGGTGATGGTCTTTCTCCTCTCTGCCGGGGCGCAGCCGCCGGAGGTCGCGAGCGAGGCTGAAAAGCAGGCGCTTTGGGGGGCGTACCAGGAACGGTATGCTCAAGTAATCGTGGATCATCGCGATGATCCAATATTAAATTTATTCGAGCCGATGCTGGATGAGGCCTTCATCACCCCGGACGGGAAAACTGCTGTCCTGTGGCTGGCGCTGCGCGACTACAGCGGGCGCATCCTCGCCACGGAGCCCGGCATCGTGTTGGCAACGCTTTCTGCCGAAGGCTGGCGTGTGCTGTTGAGGGGCGACCCGGGCTGGGAGCAAACCCTCAGCCAGCTACCCGGGGGATACTTGCCGGCCGAATTACAGCCTGCCCTCGAAGAGGCTCCAATGGAGAGCCTGCAGACAATCTGGGGCTATTACCTGCCCTATGTGGCGGGCACTGCCCATAAGCTTGAGGGCTCCGTGCTTCACTTCCACGATTTTCCTACCCTTGGCTATCCAAGTTGTGACCAGGAGTACTGCCAGTACGCCTACGATTTCACCGATGTGGGTCATTTCCCCCTGGTCGCGGCTCACACGGGCACGGTGATCTCCACGCGTGAGAGCTGCTCGGACGGCAATACTGGCTGCACCAACTACATCGTCCTGTTTGATGGCGCAAGCGGGGTCTATCAGATCTACCTGCATCTTGCCTACGGCACCATCCCCAATCACCTGGTTTCGGGGGTGACCGTCAACAGGGGGGCTTACATCGGCGACACGGACGATACCGGCTACAGCACATCCGAGCATGTTCATTTTATGATCGTCCCAACCTTCTGGTATGCAGATGGGGATCAGTATCCCTGGGGGCGTTCTGTGGATGTGCGCTTTGCGGACGTGCCGATCAACAACGGCATTCCGCGCACTTGCTACGAGGTGACTTCTTTGGGACATATCTATGACGGCGCGACCGAATGCCTCGGAAACAGGGCTGATCCGCTGAACCCAAACAACGACTGGTTCACCTCGGGGAACATCGGCGCCAACCCTCCCACCGGACAGCTGACGCGCCCGGTAGTTGGGGCGGTGGTGGCGGCGGGCAGCAACCCGCTGATGGACGTGACTGCCAGCACGCAGGATGACGTGCGCGTCAAAACCGCGGTGCTGCAGGGGTTGATCAATGGCAGTTGGCAAGAGATCGGTCCGCGGGTCAGCAATCCAAGCTCAACCGGTGTGTTCGACTGGGATGTGAACTTATGCCAGGCTGGACCGCTGAACGGCGCACTTGAGGTCGCGCTGAAAATCTGGGATCATGAAGGCAATGTGGTCAGCTTGCTTTCCCCTCGTACCATCCAGGTGGATCATGCCTGCCCGCCGCCAGTCAGCCAGATGACCTCGCCAACCACTTATGACGGAACGGCATTCATACTCAACTGGACGGCGACTGAATCGGGGGTTGGCATATCTTCATTCCAGATCCAGTGGCGCCAGGGAACCGACGCATGGTCTGAAGCTCGCCAGATGACCTATCCCGCGGGGGCAAGGTCGGCATGGTTTGTTGGCATGCCGGGCGTAAGTTATGGCTTTCGCACGCGCGCGATCGACATCAATGGGCAGCCTGAAGCCTGGCCGGCAGGGGACGCGGCTGAAGTCACCGTCAGCACGCCTGCCACCTGCGTGGAAGATGCCGCCGAGCAGGATGACAGTGCAACCGCGGCGGTGCTCATCAGCCTGGGAATGGAAAATCAGCGCAATATCTGTGGCTGGGGTGACGCGGATTGGTTCCAGTTCTGGACGGGTGATCACGAGCGCTATTTTCTTTTTGCGCGCACAATTGGTGGTGGCGCGGCAGTACGCGTGTCGGTCTATGCGGCTGATGGCAGCACGCTGCTGGGCAGCGCAATTGCTCCAACCGTGAACAGCAGCACAGGTCTTGGAGTGATAGTCCCAAAAAACCAAGCGGTTTATGTCAGAGCTGAGCCGGCTTTTTCCAACCTGACAGGCACTGCTGTGCTTTACGGAGTGAAGGTTTCGCCGGGCTACGGGCTTTCTTTGCCAATCCTATTGAAATAAGAATCATAGAAAAACCAGATTTCGAATACATAGATTGAGGCTTCCCCTAATTTCGGGGGAAGCCTCTTTTCTATAGATTCCAGGTTGCAAGCTGAGGAAATGATGATTTATTGTGCTTGCAACCTGGTGGTTAAGCTAAGCTCTTACTTGTTCATTAGCGGCAAGAACAGCTGAAGCATCGGAGTAGTCAGGAAATATGGCGCTGACGTAGATTGCACCGTGAGCGACGGGAAATCGGTCGTGTAGGTAAAGTTCAAATTTTGCGGCGTTGTATGCAGGTAGCCTATAGTATTTTTTGCTACAACCTGGTAGGCAACCCGCGTCCCGTTGTAATCAGGATCTTCAAAGTTGCGTAAACCATGGGTGTTGGGTTGATCCAATGGCGAGGGAATTGTTCCCAGGCTGATCCAGTTGAAGCCATCATTGGTTGCCAGAATTTCGAATTCCGTTTCCGTGATCGAATTGTCCTGCCATGTCAGGGTCAGTGAGTTGCCGTTGATTGTATGCGCCAAACTACCAGGCGCGACCGGCGGCATGGCCACAATGTTCGGGCGCATCATGTCCATCTCTTCATGAGACAGAATATGACAGTGATACATGTATTCCCAGCCAAAGTTGACCAGGCTGTTTACGATCGGGTCGGTGGGAATACCATCCGCATTCGTTGGATTAAACATGGCGGTACTTCCCAACGGCATCATCGGGTCCAATGGACGGATGGAGTTGGGGATTTCAAATGGGAAGATAGGGATGATTGGTCGGATCGCGAAGTAGGTGTCTTCCAGGGGGTGAACACGTACCGTATCCTTCCAACCAAGTTCGTTGGCCTCCGGTGGTTTGATAATGTTGTCCCAGGTGACCCGGTTCAGCAACTGGACGTCATAAAGATGGAAGTGAATTGGATGGGAATCGACACCATTATGTGTGAATTTCCAAATTTGGGTACCATCATCTCCAACTGCAATAGGTGTCACGTTAGCCGTGGTAGGCAGGTTGGTGCCGTCAAACATTTCTGTTGGCGGATTGACAAATGGATACAAAACCAGGTTTTGCAATCCAGGCGTCGCTGGAACCACTTCGACACCGAGGTTGCCCTGCATCCGTCCAAAGGGTTCGAAATTTGATTCATTCATCTCGTCCTGGATAGACTTGGGTTCGATCTTGACGCCAATTTGGTTGCCAATAAGGGTGTCAAACTTGAAGATATCACCACCCTGGTCAGAAATGCGGGCAAAACCGTCACATTCAGGGCTCGGGTTGATCGGTCCATTGCACCAACCAGCCGAGGTGAAGTCGGTTCCGTAGGATGCATTGTAGGCTGCCTGACCGACGATGATTGGGTGTTGACCAGACTCAAATACACCGGATCCGTCTGCTTTATGCAGGAAGGCGGAACGCAGGGCGTTGAAGTCGTAAGTTGGGGCGGGTGAGTTGGGGAGCACCTTCACCTGCATAATTGTTCGGGTATTGGGCCCGTAACCAGGCAATACTACAGCAGGAGCATTGGGGTACATGTCGGGCATGCCAGTGAAATAGTCATAAGTGGAAATGCGCGCGGGGAAAGCCGCGGGGGCATCATTGTAGAGAATCAAGGTCTGACCAGCATAAGCTGAGAAGTCCACGATGACGTCAGCGCGTTCGGCTGGACCCATCAAAAGTGAATGCTGATCTACGAGCCCAACATCGAAGCGGGTGGGGTCGGTGATCCAGGTGATGTGCTGGGCAGGAATTTCAACCGGTTGGGGTAAGAAGCCACCTTCTGTGCCAATCTGGATCCAATCCGGACCAGCAGGGCTCAAGGAAAGGTCAGGGGTGGGGAATACGTTGGGATCTAACTGTGCAGCTGCAAGCTCTTCGGGCTTTAGGGCGACTTCAGTCGCACCGATGAGGGGGTCACCAATCTGGGTTGGATCAGCAACATACCACTGCAGGTTGAAGAAGCGGTCATTGGCTGCATTAAGGATGCGGAAACGGTAAGCAGTTGGTTCAACTGTGGTGGTGGGATAGGCAGTGCCGTTTACCACAGGGGTATCGTTGAATTCTTCCATACCGGCGGAATTATTTGGTGTGCCGGGGATGAACGGTGGCTCGCAGAAGGGGTCGGTATCATATTGCCAGGTGGAAGGATCTTCCAGGTCGCAAGGGCTAGCCAGGGGGATGCCCCAGTCGTCAGCGGTGTGCCTGATGCCATCAGCGCCCTCAGGGTCCAATCCGAAGTAAGGGTTGGCAATCGGTGGGTACTTTGGGTCAGCAGGTGGCCAGAACCAGGGTCCGTAGAACCAGCGTCCATAAGAGCTCATGCCTGAAGGATCAGCCGGGTTTTCTGCGGGCATATAAACATGCTCATACCAGAGATCACCCTCAGCACCCCAACGGCTGTAATCCCAGGTGGGGTCCAGCTCGGCCATTTGCTCAGGAGAAGAAACAAATGTCTTATCCTGGACAACCAGTGGAATTTCGTACTGTCCGCTGGGCAACAGACCGCTATCGATCAGAGCCTGTTCGGTTTCATCACGGATGATGTATCCTGCCGCCTCACCGGCATAGACATTCAGCCTGGTAATCCCCCATGAATGATCGTGATAGAACATGAAGCGTGAACTTTGCTGATTGGTGTAATAGAAAGACATACAGCCATCATCGGGTGCAGAACAATCGGGCACACCCGCGGGAGCTTCCAATCCAACCATATCGGGGACCTGTCGAACGGCAACGCCTTCTGGCCAGCTGGTCATTTCATTGGCGGGAGTGATCCATTGATGGGGTGTTCCGTCTGAGATCCAGGGAGTTATTCCGCCATGGAGGTGGAGAGTAGCCCGGTTTTCCGCAAAACACATCATGCGGTCCATCATGCTGCGGTCGGCTTCCCCACACAATGGATTGCGAACTTCATCCAGCACTGAACCTTCGTCGACTGGCTCCATCATTTCCATGGGACCCATGCCAGAACCCATAAAAGTTGAGTCAACCGGCAGGAAGAGGTCGCCATCAACCCCGGTCGGTAAAAGATTGTAAAAAACAATGCGCACAGGACGGTCTTTATTGGCCTGGATGATCGGTCCAAGATAGTGGGGCTCACCAATTCCTACTGCCTGGGAGCCATCCGGCATCAAGGCCGGGGTGGTGGTGCCGTCGAGAAGGTGATTGACCAAAGGTACACTTTCGCTCCATGAAGCGTTCGCGGCTGTCTCAAGTTGGACATACTCCCGCAGAAGCGTACCTTGAGCCGGCAGTGATGAGTTCATTTGCTCACGATGCTGCACGAGTGCGATGACGTAGTAATCAGCACCCGGGAAAGTGGTCGTGTCGGGGACACCCAGGGGGATGTATTGACCAAGATTGTTTGAAGCCGCAGCGCAGCTGCCAGCGACAGATGGGTCACACAAGAGGGGAAGTTCGTTTTGGAATTTCTTGATGCCGGTGCCTGTTACGTAACCAGAACCCGGGCTGGTGAGATTGATGGCAGTCACGGCTCCTACGTCGATCACAGCCTCGGCAGTTGCCATCATTCCACCTCCCAAGGTATCGGTAACAGTGACGTTGGGAATGCTGGTGTAGCCGGCTCCGTAGGTGTCAACAACTATCGATTGCACATTAATCGTGGAAGTGACGATCGCATCGTCCAAAACGTTCACACGAGGAAGCGCTTGAACCTGTCCATCCTGGGGATCAAGGATGCCCTGTTCTCTGGCCGCCTGGGCGGCATTGAACTGACGGCGATTGAGGGGGTTGAAGGGTGTGCCATCGCGGATTACCACATTTGGTGCCCGCGAGTAGCCGGATCCGGGATTGTCGATGACCACACCTGTGATCACGCCGGTTACGCTATCCCATATCACATGACCTTTAGCCTGGACACCACCCACTCCGTCGGGATAATCAAAATCTACTGTTGGCAGGGTATATCCGCTGCCGCCATAACTTAAAGTGAGGCTATCAACGCCTCCGTAAGCGGTGGCAGTTGCTTGTGTGGTTGCGCCGCCACCTGTAATCGTCACGTCCGGCTGCAGGTAACCCATGCCGGGATCAGTGACATTAATGGCGACCACGGTATTGGAGGAGGTGATGACCGCTGTCGCCGCTGCACCAGCGCCTGCACCAGTGATCTCAACACTTGCAGTCGTGTAATTACTGCCAGGGTTGGTAATGGTGATGCCGGTGATTGCTCCACCAGCGCCAATTTGGGCTGTCGCGGTTGCGCCGCTTCCATCACCGTTTATGGTGACAGTCGCGTCGGGATTGGTCAATGCGCTTAGCCCCCAGTTAGGATAGGGTCCAAAATAATGGGGTACGACACTTTCGTCAACTGGTGAAGCTGGAAGCTTTTGGGGCGCCGCCTCAACTTCAATTGGAAAGTTCCCTGTGAACAGGGAGATGAGCAACAGTATCAGGACTGTTGTACTGAGCAACTTGTGCTTCGACATGGTTTTCTCCTTCACTTGGTATTGGGATATAGGATTACAGCCAGAAATTTTTCTGACTGCTCAATAAGATGCAACGATTTCACTTCGTGATCGTTGATTGTTTTTGGATATGGTTCCTCGCAGCGAGATTTATCGACCAATTTCTTAGAGTGTAACCAGTGGGATTCATTCGTCAATAAACAATGCATGGGGATTCACCTCCATTAAAAAGTATAGAAAACTTAAATTTCAATGCTGTTTGAGATAATTTGACTTAATTGGTATTAATTTATTAGAACAAAGAAATACTGCTTTAGAGGCAGGAGTTCATCCAGTGACTACCAGCCGAAGTTGGTGTGACTGATGTTGGAAAAACTGCGAGAAGACGCAGAGCTGATGGGAATTAGAGACTACGAGGGTTGATTGTTGGATAAAAGAAGGCAAAGTAAGCAGGATCATGCAATTATTGCAAATCCAATCGAATTGATTTGTGATCAAACAAGATCTCAATAACTCCTGATGCTTGCGAAAATCAGGCAACCAGGCGATAGCCAAAGTCGCGTACGGTGATCAGATGTTCGGGATTGGAAGAATCTCGCTCAATTACTTTTCGGATTTGATGAATATGCCAGCGGGTAATATCCCGGGCTTCGTATTTTGTGTGTTCATAGCCTTGAGATTCTTTTACCAGGAGCTCAAAAGACACCGGTTCGGGTGAATGGCGCATTAGTGTTACCAGGTAATCAAATGATGTTGAGGGCAAGGAGAGAATCTCATTCGCGATCATGAAATGACGCGTATGCAAGTCTGCCTTCATGTTTCCACAATCGAGGTACCGGCCAGAATCGGGCTCTTCTTGAGAGGTTTGGATATTTTCGGGTTGTGTTGAAGCTCCACTGGGCGAGTCCAACTCTGCCACCAATTCGCGTAATTGCGAGATTATTTCGCGCTGCCTTTGGGGTTCCTGTGTCTCCATTAGTATTTGACTGACACGCTCAAGAATGGCGGGGGGATCGATAGGTTTCAAAAGAAAGTCGCGCGCGCCCCCTTTCACTGCTAGCATGGCAGCTTCCAAAGTGGCATGCGCTGTCAGGATAATAACCGGGAGCTTAGGGTGGATTTTATGGATCTGAGGTAAAAGCTCCGTGCCAGGAGAATCAGGTAATTTTATGTCCAGGAATACAAGGGAATAATCATCCTCTTGCAATTTTTTGATTCCCTCATGTCCCGTACCAACCATGACCGGCACATATCCCTCCCTTTTCAGGATGGCGCCAAGAGTCTGGCGCAAGCCGGGTTCGTCATCGATGATCAAAATCTTGTTCACAAATTTACCCTCCATTTTCTGCTGACTGACCAGCTGAAGGCAGCCAAACCGCGAACTCAGCACCCTCACCATAATTTCGGGCAGTGAGTCTCCCATGGTGTCTTTGGATAATTTCGTAACTGATAGCTAAGCCAAGACCAACACCTTTGGTCTTGGTAGTCTGAAATGGCTCAAACATCCTGTCCAGGTAATCATTTGGGATGCCTGGGCCAGTGTCGCGGATCAAAACGCCTATCTCCGGGACTTCAGGCGCGCCCTGGGTGAAGACAATTTCCAGGCGCCCACCTGCCGGCTGCATGGCTTCGATAGCATTGTTGCAAATGTTGATGAAGACCTGTTTGATCTGGTCTTCATCACCCAGGGTTTTCCAAAGATCATTCGCTGGTCTTTCAAGGAACCATTCCACATTGCCTTTTTTGGATTGTCCATGCAATAAGCTTTGGACTTCGGTTAGTGTTGTGACTATATCAAAACTTGCTGATGGAGAAATTTTTGTTGGGCGGTAAATCTCCCTTAGTTGAGCGACCAGGTTGGATATGCGTTTTGTTTCGGCAGATGCAATTTCAAGGTACTCCCAATTCTGAACATGAGGGTCAGCATCTGCCTGGAGAAGGTAAAGGCTGTTCTTGATGGTCTGCAATGGATTGTTGATCTCATGCGTGATCGAAGCCAACATGCGCCCAAGTGCGGCTAATTTTTCAGCCTGTACCAGCTGATCATGAATGATCTTATCTTCCGCAATTAAGTCTTCAAGATCCTGGTTGAGACGCTTTAGCTCGTGCTCTTTGCGTTTAAACTCGGTGAGGTCCCGAATACTGACAAACACATTGGTGGAGTCGCCAGTTTCATTCGTGAAGACAGTCGCATTAAAGGTTACGGGAGTAACATGACCATCACAATGTTTTATTTCAAGCTCGAAGTCTCGCACACTGCCATTTTCCAGTACGGCGTCAAATGCTGTTGAGGTTTTTATTTGATCATCAAACAATTGCAGAAAACCCGCCCCGATCAACTCTTCACGTGCCAGCCCGGTGATTGTTCCAGCGGCATTATTAACGTCTGTGATCTTGCCAGCTCGGTTAACAGTCATCAGGGCGTCCATGTTAGTTTCGATAAGCGAACGGTTGTAGCGGTTAAGCTGATCAAGATGCCGCTGGGCTTGTTTGATCTTGGTGATGTCAATCCCTACTTCAAGTATCAGCGTCCTCTCGTCCAACTTGTAGGGAAAGTCGTGGACATCATAGATCCTGCCATCCGGACCTTCCCATTCCCATTGGTGAGTACCCTGGTTTTCGATAGGTTTGAAAGATTCGCAATTCTCGCAGGGTGTGTCGCGATTGAACAAACACTGATAGCATTTCAAACCAACCGGATCGCCAAATTGCTCACGGAAGTAACGGTTGGCTCTGAGGATCTCTTTTTCCGGAGATAAAAGCACCAGGTAGGCTGGGAGTAAATCAACCAGGGTTTCGAATTGCTGGCGCTCTCTGGCTGCCGAAGCTTGCTCGGAGGCTAATCTCTGCTCAATATTTTGTTGAGCAATGCGGTTGGCCAGATTGAGTTCTTCAGTTCGGGCAGTCACAAGTTCCTCGAGCTGAGCATTAATCATTTGCAATGCGTCTTTTGCTTCAACCTGGTCAGTGATTTCTATCGTGTAGATGCGCAAGTGCTGGATGTCGGGCAGATAGAGCAGGGTTTGCCTGAACCAGGCGTTTTCAATTTGAATGTCACGCGTTTTGCGCTGACTACAGCCATTTATCAGGTCAGAAATATAAGGGGTTATATCTTTTAGCAAAGAATTAGAGCAGTCGTTCTTGCCGGAAGCGACACAAAACTGCTGAGCAGGTTCGTTTTGATAAATGACCTGACACTTTGCATCGATTTCGATGACAGGTTGCGGATTATTTTCAGGGAATGATGCCAGCCACTCCAGGTGTGCTGAAGCGCGTTTGTCTTCCGTGATGTCCGAAAAAATAACACCAAACTTGTGATCCGCGTACTTATAAGCAAACACCTTGTAATAGCGGTTCAGGGCAGAATGGGCCTCAAATTTTTCTGGAATTCCGCTGCGCACAACCTCACTAAAGCGTTCAAGCCAGATGGGGTTATCCTGCGGTAAACATTCATTGTGCGTCCTGCCGACGACTTCTTGTTTTGTGAGACCGGTTAGCCTTTCAAAAGCTGGATTGACATCAAGAAATCGGTAGTCGATTGCTTTGCCATCCTTATCGTAGATCAACTCATGCAGCCCAAGACCTTCCGACATGCTGGAAAACAAGCCACGGTAGTTTTCAGCGTATTCCGAATCTGTTAATGGATGATTAGTTTTGGGTGGTTTGAGATCCATTGCAATTTTTTTGCCTTCGACTTGCTTCACTCGAAAATTAAATTATGATAATTATTTGTGAAATAAACAACGATCTGTCTTCTAATCCTGTAGCAGGGAACGGATCGGGTAAGTCAGGTGTTTTATCTACTTGTTTGAACTTGCCAACAACAGTGACAAATTTGTCACTAGGATGGATTAAATTTCACCTCATGGGTCATTTTTGCCACTTTGCTGATGGTCTCATGGATTGAGCAGTACTTTCCGGCCAGGTCCACCGAACGTAGAAATGGCTTTTGGTTGACTTCACCGGTGACGATAAGCTCCAGGTTTACCCACTCAAGCGTGGTTGGCGTTTCTGTGCGCTTTTCACCAGTGACAATAATCTCAATGGATGGGATTTGCTCTTTTCTCTTTTCCAGGATTTCGATCAGGGTGTAGTAAAAACAGGAGCTCAAGGCTCCCAACAAAAGGTCGTAGGGGAAAAACTCACCCGGATTGGGACCGATGCCAACGACCGCGCGCTCGTTTTCGAGGGTATTCTTTTCGGGAGTGTAGTTCGTTTTGATTGTTAGCATGTTTAGAATCTCCATCTTCTTGGTTATCTTAAGGGGATTATAGCATTCCAAAATGCTCAAAATGCGGGCTGTATATTCATCTCGGAGACGGGCGACTCCGATGATAAAATGGTGCTCAGGAGGAAGCATGCAGGCAGTTATATCGCTCTTACCCGAGCCTTACAACACCCGGGTTGAACAAATTTGGGATTCACTCGAAGATCACTTTGGACTGAATTATGTCCGCATCACGCCCATCCCGCATTTTACCTGGCAGTTGGGTGAGGGTTATCAGCAAGAAGATGTACTCTCTCGCCTGAATGAGCTCACCTTGCAGTTGGAGCCCTTCGAGGTCTGCACCCAGGGCTTAAATCACTTCAGCGCTGAATCACCTATCCTATTTATTGAAGTCAGTAAATCACCAAGACTGCTGGAATTACATGCCCTGATTTGGCACCAGTTGTTCCCCCTGACCCTTGATCCTTCTCCACTCTACTCTCCCGAGATCTGGCATCCGCACATCACCCTGGCGATGGAAGATACCAATTGGGAGATACTGGATAAGGTAAGTGCGCACCTCCAGCAGCAAAACCTGGAATGGCGCATTGTTTTGGATAATTTGGCGATCGCGTGTCAGCATGCGGACGGGAAGGCACAGGTGGAACACATCTTCCATTTTGGGAAAGGGCTGACAGAATCCTTCGATTGCGGCTTTTAAGCCGGATAAATTTAAACATTAGTTTCCATGAATTAGGACGAGGGGAAAGCTGTTTTCCTCGGGCTTCAACAAGCTTAAAACAGCGACTCGTGCGGGTGTTTTTCGTCCATTTTCGCCAGCGCGTAAGAGGCTCCAGCGCCAACCAAAAAGAGCAATGCGCAGGTCAGGATGACGCCAATGCCGCTTACGCCGGATGGAATGATGGCGGCGGTGGAGCCGATCACGATGCCGATAATGATGTGATACATCAGGGCGTGGTGTTTGCGGAAGAGCCAGCTCACCAGCCGCGCGAAGAGGAAGATCACCAGCACGACCCCCAGGATGAGCGGCAGGATCACACCCAGGTCGAGGCTTTTAATGCCGTTTGCCATCGGTTCGTAGAGACCAAGGTATAGCAGGAAGTTCGAGGGGCTCATGCCCGGTACGACCAACCCCAGCCCGGTCAGCGCGCCGCTCAGCACCCATCCCCAGAAACTGGGTGCCATCGTGACGGAGCGAACGGTTTCCATCCAGGTCATGAAGAGGTAGATCCCCACGGCAAACAGAGCAAGCAGCAGCCAATGCCAGTTTTTCCGGCCTTGTTCGCCGGCTGTTTTGAGCAAAGAGGGGATAGTGCCGCTGATAAAACCGATAAAGAGCCAGGTGAACTGAGCGGCAAAATTATCGAAGGCGTAAGCAATCACCGCAGAAAATGCGATCACGCCGATCACCCCGCCAATGCCAACCGGCAGGAAGTAGCGCAGGTTGGGCAGGAACTTCTTGCGGATGTCCGCCAGCCAGCGTACGAGCGGTTCGTAGATCCCAAACACCACCATCAGCACCCCGCCGGAAAGACCTGGCGTGATAGCACCGATGCCTGCGAGGATGCCTTTGACGAGGCGGATGATCCAGGCGACCGGGGTGTCGGCGTGGGTTTGCGGTGTTTGCGTGTTTTCAGTTGAGGTCATAAGATAGCAGCTTTCCGTTTAAGAGTCGGCTTCCATTCTACAACAAATGCCCGGTTTGCGTTTAAATAGGAAAATATGATCGGGGTACTCATCTCAAAGCATGCTGTCGATGGCTTATGCTTGAACCACAAGCGCGAAAGTAGGGATTTTGAACAGGCACACAAATCCTGAGGCAAACAAGGCTCGTGGATAATCCATGGTGAATATGGGGGAAATTAATTTCAACCGAGTTTGGTCAGCCAGCTCTCAAGGTCGTCCAACCAGCGCAAGCTGGCTTCATCCCGAAACAAACGGTAAGAGTGCACCACCCAATCATCCAGTTCCGCTTCTTTCTGAGGTGCTGACTGTTTAGCAAGGCTGGAATGCCAGTGGTGGATGACTTCGCGCTGTGCTCGCAGCAGATTAAGCGCGCGTTCGAGCGAATATTTACGCGCAATGATCAACTTCGCCAGAAATTCCTGGCGGATGTCGCGCGCCCTGTTGACCGGGCTGTCAATCCAGGTGTTTAGCGCTTCCCTGCCAGCAGGAGTAAGCCTGAAGTAGTGGCGCGATGGATTGGCCTCGGGATGGTCCGGGGCGTCTTCAAGCAGACCGGCTTCCTTCAGTTTTTCAAGCTTCGCGTAAAGCAATCCCTGTTTGATGCTCCAGATTTTATAAATGCCAGGCATGGAGGCAATCTGTTGATGGATTTCGTAGCCATGCATTGGCTTTTCATCAAGCAGCGACAAGATGACGTGATCAGTAGCTATGGGGGATGCGGGGCGGGGCATTGTTAACTCCTTGAGGTGAAAAGCGATCAGAGGAGGGTGGTTGTGTCTTGCTTGTTTGGCACCAGGCAGATAAACTCGAAAGGCTCATCACCAATGTTGATGTAATAATGGGGCTGGTCAGCGGGAATGAAAACGATATCGCCCGGGCTGACTTCAAAAATTTCTTCCCCGATGCGCACACGGGCCTTGCCGCGCAGGACGTATTGCTCGTGTTCCACCTTGTTGGTGTGCAGCGGCATGCTTCCGCCGGGCTGGATGCTGAATTTGCGCATGGCAAAGTTTGGACCCTCTTCAGCCGAGATCAGAACCGCTTTGCTGACGCCGGTGGCGTTTGGGACGGGTTCGGTGGGGATATCCTGGATGTGTTTGACGCTCATAGTCTCTCCTTGAATGCAATTATTTTACCAGTCACTGGCGAATGAATGATGAATTTTCCATGCGGGATGAGGTTGATCCTCCCCATTCGTATGGCGGAGTGGTGTTTAGTTCACCACTCTGCCAAAGACCGGCAGGTAGGGTGGATTGGCGTCAAAAAGCATAGGCAGGAGCACACCAGGATATAGCCTACCCACCGTAGCACAGGTAAATTGATTCATCAACGATTTTTGTCAGGAGGATTTCCGTTTTTGGTGGGTTGGCTATTCTGATATCAATACAGGGCGAGATTCTGTGACGCCAACCCACCCTACGAAGACATCCCGTTTCTAGTAAAAGTATTCAACTGTCTTTGGTGGGTTGGCTATTTTGATGTCAAGACAGGGCGAGATTCTGTGACGTCAGACCACCCTGTAAGGGCAAAATTGAGGGCACCGGGAACATTGTGATGGGCGAACATATTGCGCGCTCTGACAATTATCTAGACGTCGGAGTGAGCCCGCGCGATGTAAGAAGTAACCCGAGATTACGGGGCGGGCTCATTCCGACCTACGTCTCACACCTCCCGCGTTCATTTTCAAGAGAAAGCGAAAATTTATCTTTACAAATCCTGGAAATGGTTATAAAATTCAATCAACTGGTAAGACCTCTAACCACTCACCAATGGAGATGCTCTTGTCAATACCATCTGTTTGGACTACTCCCCAAAAGCCAACTGATCTGGCAGAAACACAACTGCTTGCCGCGATATTGGACGGCAGTTTTCCAATTGGAAGCCCATTGCCTTCCGAACGTGAACTGGCGCAAGCGCTCGGCATCACCAGACCAACCCTGCGCGAGGCACTGCAGCGCCTGGCTCGCGATGGCTGGATTCAAATTCACCAGGGAAAATCCACGATTGTCCGCGATTACTGGAAAGAAGGCAACCTCATCATGCTTAATGCCCTCGCCCAGCAACCGGAAGTTCTCACGCGCGGCTTCATTGACCATCTCCTCGAAGTACGTTCCGCGCTGGCGCCGGCTTATACCCGCCTGGCTATTTCCCGCGAGAGTGATGCGCTTGCGCAACTACTTCAAGGCATCATCAATTTAACCGATACCGCGGATGCTTATTCCCAGGCAGACCAGGAGCTGCATCACCAGCTGACACTGCTTTCCGGGAATCCGATTTTTACCCTGATCTATAACGGTTTTCGAAAACTCTCTTACCAGGCTGGTTTGCAATACTTTGCCGCGCCTGCTGCCCGCAGGTATTCCCAGGCGTATTACCAGGGGCTACTCGAAGACGCCCGGTTGAAAGACGCGGAAAGCGCGGCTACTCGCACCGAAAAAGTGATGCAAGATTGCCTTGTATTTTGGCAAAATTCTGGAACTTCTTAAGGACGATATGATGAATCAACCTCAATCACGACAGCAGATTTGGTCACACCTGGCGCAAGACTGGGATCTTATTGTCATCGGCGGCGGAATTACCGGCGCCGGCATCTTCAAACGCGCGGTTGGCGGAGGCTTGAAAACACTTTTGCTGGAATCGGCGGATTTCTCGAGCGGGACTTCCTCTAAATCATCCAAATTGGTACATGGCGGATTCAGGTACCTGCGCAGTGGGCAGTATGATGTCACTTTTGAGTCTGTGCGGCAGCGTGAAGCCCTGCTGAAACAAGCGCCAGACCTGGTGACAGCGCTTGGTTTCATCATGCCTTATGGCAGTGATACCAGGCAAAAGCGTATGTTTCGGGCTGGCGTGACCATCTACGACTTGATGGCACCAAAGTGGGATCACCGGCATCTGAATCTTAACCAAGTGCGCGAGTTTATCCCAATGCTTAAACCTGAGGGGATGGCGGGCGCCTATCTCTACCATGACGCCCTTCTGGATGACAGCCGCATGGTGTTGCGCCTGATCCAGGAATCCCAAAAGCAGGGCGGGGTTGCTTTGAATTACGCCAAGGTTGTAGAGCTGCTCAGAACCAAAGACGCGCGTGTTTGCGGCGTGGCAGTGGAGGATCAGTCCGGAGCGCGGTTGGGTACGCAGGAGATACAGGCTAAAGCTGTTATCAACGCCACCGGACCCTGGACCGACACACTGCGCGAGCAGCTCGGCAGGCGGGGCAGGGTGCGCCCCCTGCGTGGTTCCCACCTGGTGTTCAGTTTTGATGATCTCCCAATCCCCCATGCTGTCACTTTGATGCACCCCAAAGATGGTCGGGCGATGTTCGCCATCCCATGGGAAGGGCGCACTATTATTGGCACGACCGACCTGGATCATCCTTTTCCACTCAGCCAGGAGCCCTACTGCACGAATGAAGAGATTGCATATATGCTTGAGGCAGTGCACTCAATCTTCCCGGATGCGCATGTTTCAGAGTCAATGATCATTTCTTCTTTTGCGGGATTACGCCCAATTGTCCGGGGCGACGCGAACAATCCTTCTGCTGAATCCCGCGCGCACCTGGTGCTCGAGGAAGATGGGTTGGTGACAATTACTGGTGGAAAACTGACCATCTTTGAGGTTATGGCCGAAGACACGCTCAGAGTTGCCGCGCCGCGGATTGGCAAAAAGCTAAAGCGCATAAAGCACTGGTTCGATCCGATCCCTGCAAGACTGCCAGGCGAGAAATTGCCTGCTGGAAGTTTCCATTATCTTGCCGGAAGATATGGGCAGGCTCTTGCAGACCTGGTGAATATGTCGGAGCCAAAAGATCTCAAACGCATTGGTGATCTGAGTGTGGTTTGGGCGGAATTGGGCTATAACGCCCGCTTTGGCATGGTGGAGCATCTTGATGATCTGTTATTACGCCGCACCCGCTTGGGTATGCTACTGCCTGAAGGCGGATTGAATCTTATGGATCAAGTGAGAGGATCAACCCAGGATCAACTGCGCTGGACAGAAGATCGAATGGCAGAGTGAAATCTCCCGATATCAAGCAGATCTATCGTGAGGCTTCAGACCAAACCCGGAAAGTTTTGTGAAACAGGAGAAATAATGGCAAAAAAAGAGAAATTTGTCCCCGCATGGTATGAAGACCCGGCTCCGGAAGGAAGCTGGCGTTCGATCTTCAAATGGGGTGATCCCGCCGCCTACAAGCACCCGAACAGTGGTCTGACCAAACTGATTATGGACCGCTTTGACCTGACCCGGGAAATCTCTCAAAACCCGGCGACTTTGGTCTTGAACAGGTTCCGGATGATGTTCGGTTTCTTTGGCTCGGAGCATATTGCAGTTCTGGCGCAGACTTGCGGAGAAGAGAACCTGAAAACCGATACCTACACCAGGCTCAAACGCTCCTATGGACAGGCTATGATCGACGCGCTTCGCCTCAGACGGAAAATTGTTGAAAATATCGCCGATGTGGTTGTGGCGCCGCGATCCCAGGCTGAAATTGAGGCAATCGTTGCTTATGCGGATCGGCATCTCATCCCCATTTATGTCTTTGGCGGCGGCTCCACAGTGACGCGCGGTTATGAAGCCACCAAGGGCGGCATTTGTGTGGATATGTCGGTGCACATGAACCGGCTGGTTAAGCTGAACGAGATTGACCAGACAGTGACAGTTGAAGCCGGCATGTGGGGTACCCAACTGGAAGATCTGCTGCAAAATGCGGTCCAGAAACTGGGAGCAAAACGCAACTACACAGTTGGGCATTTCCCGCAGTCCTTTGAGTATTCCAGCGTGGGCGGGTGGGTGGTCACACGCGGTGCCGGGCAAAACTCCACCTATTACGGCAAGATCGAGGATATCGTCATTGATCAGGAGTATGTGACACCTCGGGGATTTTTCAAGACCTGCCCTCATCCCCGGGCTGCCGCCGGTCCGGATTTTGACCAGATTATGATGGGCGGGGAAGGCAGTTTTGGTATTCTCACGAATGTTACGTTGCGGATCTACCACTGGCAGCCAGAGAACCGCAAACGTTTCAGTTATATGTTCCGCAACTGGGAAGACGCCCAGGCTGCCAGCCGGGAAGTGGTGCAGGGAGAATTTGGCTACCCTTCAGTTTTTCGAATCTCGGACCCCGAAGAAACCGACATCATGATGAAGCAATATCATATTGAAGGCAGCCTTGCTGACACCATCCTGCAAAAACTTGGTTTCCAACCGATGCAAAAATGCCTGATGCTTGGTTTTACGGATGGAGAAAAGGATTTCTGCCGCAACATGGACCGCAAAATGCGCAGAATTTTCCGAAAATACAAGGCGTTTGAGCTCAGCTTTGCCGGCGTAACCAAAACCTGGGAAAAAGGGCGGTTCACGGACCCATACTTGCGTGAGGATCTGCAGGATTACGGCGTGCTGATTGACACATTGGAGTGCGGTGTGACCTGGTCGCAGATGCCGAAAGTGCACGAAGAGGTCAGGGCATTTGTGAAATCAAGACCAAACACCATCTGCATGACTCATATCTCCCACTCTTATCCTCAGGGTGCCAATCTTTACTTCATCTTTATTGCCAAAATTGAGACGATCCGCGAGTATCTCGACCTGCAGTACGGGATACTGGAAGCCATCGCGAAATCAGGAGCATCCATCAGCCATCATCATGGGGTTGGCAAGGCAACCGCCCCTTGGCTGGAAGATCAAATTGGCAAAGAACAGATGGATGTGATCCGTTTACTGAAAAAGCACTTTGATCCAAACAACATTATGAACCCCGGTGGTACACTGGGATTGGATATGAGCCAGGCTCAAAAAGAAAAACGCTGGGGCAAGGATCTGGAGGCATAAATGGCAAAAGAACAGCTGCTGGCTATTGACGTTGGCACACAATCAACCCGCGCCTTGATTTTTGACCTGCAGGGCAATCTGCTCTTCAAAGCGCAGATCCGACTGCCGGCTTATAGCGCACCCAAACCGGGCTGGGCAGAGCTTGATCCGCAAGTTTTCTGGGAAAGCTTGTGCCAGGCATGCCAGCAGCTTTGGGCGACGCCAGGTGTGGACAGGGAGCAGATTGCCGGTGTGGCGATCACGACCCAACGCAATGTGTTGATCAACCTTGATCAGCAGGGCAGCCCTCTCAGACCCGCGATTCACTGGTCGGACCAACGCCGTACGGCAGGTCTGCCGAACGTCGGTGGCATCTGGGGTATCCTTTTTAGCCTTTCAGGCATGATGGACACAATCCGCTATCTGCAATCGGAAGCCAAAACTAACTGGATCCAAAAACACCAACCGGAGATCTGGGATAAAACTGCGAAGATTGTGCTGCTTTCTGGTTACCTCACCCATCGAATGACAGGCAATTTTGTTGATTCGACTGGCTGCCAGGTGGCACACTTGCCATTAGATTACAAAAAACACGATTGGGCTGGCAAGTTTGATTGGAAATGGAAAGCGGTTCCAGTGGAGCCTGAAATGCTGGTCGATTTGGTCCCTCCATCAGGGCTGCTTGGTGAGGTTACCAGCCAGGCTTCAACAGAAACCGGCATTCCAGCTGGACTACCGCTGATCTCCGCAGCGGCTGATAAGGCTTGTGAGGTCCTCGGCACGGGCACCCTGGCGCCAAACATTTGCTGTCTCTCCTATGGGACAGCCGCCACGATCAACACCATCCATCAGCGCTACGTTGAAGTCATCCCCCTGATTCCCCCCTATCCAGCGGCGGTGCCAGGTTCTTATTCCCTGGAAATTCAGCTTTTCAGGGGCTATTGGATGGTCTCGTGGTTCTTGCGGGAATTTGGGCACAACGAGCAGCGGCTGGCAAAAGAACGCGGAGTGGTACCGGAAGAGTTGTTTGACGATTTGGTCAATTCAGTGCCGGCAGGGTCGATGGGTCTGACGTTGCAGCCTTACTGGGGACCGGGGTTGAAATCGCCGGGACCGGATGCGAAAGGAGCGATGATTGGCTTTGGTGGGGTGCATACCCGCGCGCACATCTACCGGGCAATATTAGAGGGACTGGCTTATGCCTTGCGGGAAGGCGCGGAGCGAACGAGCAAGCGCAGCGGAGAGCCGATTACTGAGGTGCGTATAGCCGGCGGAGGTTCGCAGAGTGACGCCGCCGCGCAACTGACCGCCGACATCTTTGGTATGCCAGTCAGCCGACCACATGTCTATGAAGCCAGCGGGTTGGGAGCTGCCATGGATCTGGCGGTGGGCCTAAAATTGCAGCCAACATTTGAAAGCGCCGTGGCAAATATGACCCGCATCAGCCGAACCTTTGAGCCAATCCCGCAGAACCACAGGCTCTATGATGAGCTTTACAGGCGGGTTTACCTGAAGATGTATGATCGGCTTGCACCTTTCTACAAGGAAATCCAGGACATCACGGGTTACCCCGCCAAAGATTAAACCTCGTGGGTGAAGGTGTTCTGATCCAGAACTGCAGGTCTTGCTCAAAGCAGGCTTCCTCGGGTAAGATTGGGGCGTATGGATCAATCAATGCAACCAGGATTGGCAGGGAATAGCCCTCTGGTTCTACCCAAGAGGCTTTTGGGCGGTCTTCAGTTTGCCGCGCGCAAAACCAAAGCAAAGAAACAACCCGCACAGAAGGTAAAAACAGCCAGGCAAGCATCAAAGAAATTCCTAAAAACTCCGGAATTCAAGCGCGAACTCTGGAATTATTTCCTGGTGATCGTTGGCAGCCTGCTTTACGCAGTCACCATCAATATGGTTGTCATCCCCGCCGGGCTCTATATTGGGAACCTGACCGGTATTGCCAAAATCATCCTGGAGCTAATTCAAAGGGTGATGCCCGGCATCGGGTCTCTAACCGGTGTGATCCTGTTAGGGTTGAACCTGCCTTTGCTGTTAATGTCGTACAGGTCCGTCAACCGCAAATTCATGCTTAAAACGATGGTCTCGATTGGCGTAATAACGCTCGCGATGTCTGTTATTCCAATCCGACCGTTGATCCCGGAGCTTAATGATCTGCTGACGGTTGGCCTGGTAGCCGGGACATTGGCAGGGTTTGGTGCGGGTTTGTGCCTCAGGGCTGGAGGATCCTCGGGCGGGACGGATATTCTGGGTGTGTATATCAGCCTGAAGCACAATAATTTCAGTGTCGGCAGGGTGGGTTTGTTCATCAGCCTGATCGTTTATGCTTACGCTCTCTTCGCCAATCCGCCGCTGATCATGGTCTACTCGGTCATATTTACCCTGATCTATGCCTTTATGATGGATCGTACGCATTACCAGAATGTGAAAATCAACGTGATGGTTATCACGCGCAGCCGTAAGGTGCTGCCTTTCATCACACAGGAAATCCAACGGGGGGCAACCTATTGGGATGGTAAAGGTGCCTACACGGATTCGGATTTTGTGGTGATTAACACGGTTGTCTCAAAATATGAATTGATCCGGCTTCGCCGGGGCGTGTTGGATTTGGATCCGAAAGCCTTCTTTATCGAAAACAACGCCGTCAATGTGACCGGTTACTTCCCTTCGCATTTCTTTTAGCAGGTGTTTAATTAAATTCCATGTATCTTGGCAGCAGATAGGTTGGTTGCATCTTTCGTAGGTTGGGTGTAGCGACGAAGGAGCGTAACCCAACAGCACAAACTATTTAATCAGCGGAACGATCAGAAGGGATGCCATGCCGATCAGTTTCATGAAGATCAAGGTGGAAGGTCCGGCGACATCCTTCAAGGAGTCACCGACGGTATCGCCAATCACTGCTGCAATGTGTTCCGGGGTGCCGCGCATGCGTTCCATGTCTTCAATGGTCTTTTTTGCATTGTCAAAGGCTGTGCCGGTGTTGTTGAAGAAAGGTCCCAAAAGGGCGGAACATGCCACCGAACCCACCAGAACCGCTCCCAAGGCGTTCATACCAAAAGCAAAGCCGATCCCGATTGGCACCAAAACGCTGATCGCGCTCGGCAGGATCATCTCGCGCAGAGCGTTTCGCGTGGCGATGTCGATACAGTGAGAATAATCCGGTTTGGCAGTGCCCTTGATGATATCCGGGTTTTTTATGAATTGGTCGCGCACCTCATCCACCATCTTTTCAGCAGTTTTCGCGGTTGATCCGATCACCAGAGATGAAATCAGAAATGGCAAACAAACCCCAATGAACAGGAAACTAAGATTAAATGGCGTGGTGACATCAATTGCGTCAATGCCTGCGAGTTTGTAAAAAGTCAGGAAGATCACAAAGGCTGTAATGGTACCGGAGATCATGGCATAGGCTTTGGTGATAGCTTTCATGGTGTTGCCCACTGAATCCAGCCTCGATAGCTTATGAACGACTTCTTTGTCTGCCTCTGCCATTCCGGCTATCCCCGCGGCATTGTCGACGATAGGTCCAAAGGCATCAGCAGCCATGATAAAGGTGATCAGCAGGTCAGTTCCGATATTGACCCCCACCAAGGCCAGAAGATTGTTGCCAGAAAGTGTATAAACGCCAACCACCACTCCCATCAGGACGATCACTGGCAAAACTGGGCTCTGCAGACCGTAAGAAATTCCCGTGATCAGGTTCAAGGCGGCGCCGCGGTTGGAGGCTTTGGCGATATTCTTGACCGGTTTACCCTCCATGCCTGCATAGTAACGTGTGCTGACAGAAGCGATCGTGGTGATCAAAACGCCCAAAGTCGCCGCAATGGCGATAATCCAGTCGTCCAATAATACAAGCGACAAAATCATGGCACCAGCGATGCTCAGAATTGAGCTGACAAACAAGCCAATATTGAACTGCTTTGATGGAGATAAGCCTGGTTTCCATTCCCGGCTGGCAAAAATTGCAATAGCCGAAGCTATGATGCCCACGCTTTGCATCAGGAAGGGGAAAAAGATTCCCTTCTGACCATAAACCGATGCCATCGCGACAGCAACAATCGACCCGGTAACCAGGTCGTCACTGAAGGTTTGGAACAGGTCCGCCCCTCGTCCGGCGCAGTCGCCTACGTTATCGCCCACCAGGTCGGCAATAACTGCCGCGTTGCGGGGATCATCCTCAGGAATATTCTCCTCAATTTTGCCCACCAGGTCCGCGCCAATGTCTGCTGATTTTGTGAAGATTCCACCGCCAATCTGGGCAAACAAGGCTGCCAGACCGCCGCCAAAGGCAAAGCCAATCAGAGCATCGGGGTCTTTGAAAATGCTGAATAAAACCGAAAGCACGATCAGGCTCAGACCTGTGATGCAAAAACCCATGACCGATCCGCCAAACAGGGCGATGCGGAAAGGACTGCGTTTGCCTTCATTGGCGATATCAGCGGTTTGCAGGTTTGTGCGTACGCTGACGCTCATACCGACGTAGGATGCCAGCAGGGAGGTCAGCACTCCACAAATCGCAGTCAGCGCCGCTTTCCAGTCCAGGATCCAATATAAGAGCGCAGCAAAGAAAGGCGTCACCAGTAATATCGTTTTAATCTGCCGCCTGAGGTAGGTGCGTGCTCCATCACGGATGTCTTTAGCGGCAGCAGCCATGCTTTTGGATTTAACCGGGCGAAGCGTGATGCGCAAAATGAAATATGCTGCCAGTCCGATGCCCATCAAACCTACCGACATCGAAACAGCATAAAGCTGCATGTCGAGTGTCAACATGAGCACTATACTGCTGATCAGAACACCGATTCCCATAAAAAACCAGCGATTGTGCAAAATGGATGAAGCGTGATTTTTGATGGAATTTGGATTTACAGCCGGATTCGTTGAAGACATTGATGACCATTCGCCTTTCTGGAGTAATTCCCTGATAAAAAGTAGCGAAAATATACCGAGCTATTAATGAGACGTAAAATATGTGATCTGATTGCTCAAATCAGCTTAGCAAAAATAAATTATACATCTATCGGTCAGGTTTCTGAGATCACCACATTCAGTCACAGAAGGTTGATTTCAGAAGGTGTAGGGGTTTCGATGTTGAAAATTAAATTGTGATCCCGCATGAAATTGTTGGAATAATTGGCAAAATGCGTCCAAACAGGACCCTGGTGCAAACATTGAGGAGAGGATAAAGAACAGCCTGCCTTGCTGATCTTACTGTGTGTTTTTTACTTTACTGGTAAAATCTTTCCATTATTCTTTTCCGTATACCGCCAGGGAAAAAGAAAGCTATTGAGCAGCTTTTTCTCTGAGCACTTGACCCGATCTGGAGTTTTGACTATGGCGCCAAAACAAGCAACAGCGGATTTGCGATTGAAAGACCGAGCAGGTTCCCTTTTTGATCAAATGATGCCCATATTTGCCACGCTGGCAGCTTTGCTGGTGGGTGCAATTTTCTTGATGCTGTTGGGAGCCAATCCTCTGACCGCTTACGGCGCATTAGGCGAAGGGGCTTTTGGGAGTTTCAACGCATTTGCTGAGACTCTGGTTAAAGCCACTCCACTCTTGCTGGTTGGCCTGGGAACCTGTATTGCTTATCGTGGCAGTGTCACAAATATTGGCGGCGAAGGGCAGATGATCATCGGCGCGATCCTATCCACCTGGTTTGGTCTGACATTTACCGAGTTACCCGGGTGGCTGGCAATCATCATCGCGATGCTGTTGGGAATTTTGGGCGGTATGATCTGGGGCGGCATTCCAGGTATTTTGAAAGCATATTTCAACGTCAACGAAATTTTGAGTACCGTGATGATGAATGCCATCGCGGTGCAGATCATGAACTACCTGATGCGTGGACCAATGATTGATCCGGTGCAGAGGGAAGCAGCCTCACAGATACCGCAGACGGCGAGGTTGCTTGAAGCCTATCGCCTGCCCAGGCTCTCTCCCACCCGGCTGCACCTGGGACTCCTGATCGCGATTTTGCTGGCGGTCGCGGTTTACTTTTTGCTGTGGCGCACCACCCTGGGATATCGTATCAGGGCGGTGGGGCAGAACCAGCCGGCTTCAAAGTATGGCGGTATCGACGTCAAAAAGCACATCGTGGTAGCCCTTTTGCTCAGCGGCGCTTTTGCCGGGTTGGCAGGCATGATGCAGGTTTATGGTGTGAACTACCGCATGATCACAGATGGGTCAGCAACGGGTTTTACCGGCAATGCCGGGTTTAACGGAATTGTCGCGGCTTTATTTGGTCAGCTTCACCCCCTGATCACCATTCCTGCTTCGGTTTTGTTTGGCGGGCTGCTGGTGGGGGCGAATGCCATGCAGCGCGTGGTGCAGGTGCCATCCTCGTTGATCACCGCGCTGAATGGGTTGGTAGTGGTGTTCGTGGTGAGCAGTGAGTTCTTCCGCAAACGCAGTCAGAAACGAAGGCAGAGTCAACTCGGAATGGACCGCACAAACCCTGGGGATGCTGAAATGCAGCAGGAAGCAGGTGAAGCATGATTTCAGATCTGCTCAGTGCAACGGTCATCATCGGAATTATTTCATCGGGCATTCGTCTGGCAACGCCCTATCTGTTCGCTTCGATCGGCGAAATGTTCGGGCAGCGCAGCGGCGTTTTGAACCTTGGGGTGGAAGGGCAGATGCTACTCGGTTCATTTGTCGCGTTTTATGTCACCCTGAAAACTAATAACCTGTGGCTGGGGGTGTTGGCTGCCATGGCGGTAGGAGCTCTGATGGGATTGGCAATGGCGTTTGTGACCGTTAATTTGCACGCCACCCAGGGCATCAGCGGCATTGGTTTTTATCTTTTTGGAATGGGAATGAGTAATCTGCTCTTCCAGAAGCTGGTTGGAACCGTGGAAGGCGTCAGGGGGTTTCAGAAGATATCAGTTCCACTGCTTGGCAAGATCCCGGTAATTGGCGAGATCTTTTTCAACCAAAATATCCTGGTTTACTTGGCGTTTTTGCTGGTTCCGGTTGCCTGGTTTGTGTTGAACAAAACCACACTTGGCTTGAAGATTCGGGCAGTGGGGGAGAACCCGGAAGCAGCGGATTCGCTGGGGGTGAGCGTGGCAGGCATCCGATATCTGACCGCTATCATGGGTGGTGTGTTCTCGGGGATTGCCGGCGCCTCACTTTCAGTCGCGCTTTTGAATGTTTTCCAGCAAAACATGACTGCGGGTCAGGGCTTTATCGCTGTTGCGCTGGTTTATTTTGGAAGTTGGAAACCTTTTGGGATCCTGGGTGGGGCTTTACTATTCAGTATGATCAACGCCCTGCAGCTTTGGATCCAGGTGCTTGGCATCCCCATTCCTGCCGAGCTGGCAGTCATGATGCCTTATATTTTAACCATATTGGTGTTAACCCTTTCTGTCTCAAAAGGCCGGGGTCCATCCGCCTTGACCAAGGTTTTCGAGCGGGAAGGTTAAAATTTTGAAGGACGACGAAAGAGTCGCCTCACAAAAAAAGGAGAACTATGAAAAAAATCTTTAGCTTAATCTCAATACTACTAGTCCTGGCGATGTTCCTGGGAGCCTGCACGCAGACCCCGGTAGCAGAACCCCCCGCCGCTGGCGAAGAGACAACCGAGCCACTGCGCATCGCGGTTGTATCCCCCAGCAGCATTAATGATCTGGCCTTCACCCAGAGTATATCAGATGCCCTTATAGTCTTAAAGGCGGAGATGGGCGACGGTTTGGAATATGCGTTTACTGAAAATATGTTTGTTGTTGATGACGCCGCAGCTGCAATTCGTGATTATGCCAGCAAGGGCTACGACATCGTCATCGCTCACGGCTCGCAATACGGCTCCTCACTCCAGGAAATCGCGCCGGACTTCCCGGATATCGTTTTCGCCTGGGGTACCACGGTGGACACTTTTGGGATGCCGAATGTACACGCCTATGAAGCCGCTTCGGATCAGGGCGGTTACGTCAATGGTGTTATGGCTGGCATGCTGACTGAATCGAAAATTATCGGAGTTGTCGGTCCGATCGAGACCGGCGATGCCAAATTGTATGTGGACGGATTTGTAGCGGGTGCCAAGTCTGTTGATCCGAGTATCGATGTGCGCGTTACTTACATCGGAAGTTTCTCGGATGTCGCCCTTGCAGCCGAAGCTGCAACCACGCATATTGCAGCTGGTGCGGATATTCTGTCTGGTTCTGCTCAGATGGTGGTCGGCGCTATTGGCAAGGCTGAAGAGGCTGGTCTGTATTGGTTTGGAACACAGGGAAATCAAAACGGGTTTGCTCCCAAAACTGTGGTAGCCAGCCAGGTGTACCACTGGGAAGGCATCTTGCGTGAGATTATTGCGCTGCGTGCTGCTGGAACAATGGGCGGACACACCTTCTCTGCCACATTACAGAATGGTGGTCAGGTGATTACGCTCAATCCTGAGATAGAACTCAGCGATGAAATTAAAGCCAAAGTTGAGGAAGTCATCGCTGGCATCAATGATGGCAGCATTGTTCCTCTCCCATAGTTAAGACCATTAAGAACGGGTCAGGCAGCAATGCCTGACCCGAAAAGGAACAGGCATGCAAAAGAATAGCCCGGTTATCAACGAGAAAGTTGCCTTCGAAACCCTGGAGATGCACGGGATAACCAAGCGCTTCCCGGGAGTTTTGGCGAATGATAATGTAAACTTTGATTTGCGGGCTGGAGAGGTGCACGCGCTGTTGGGGGAAAACGGTGCCGGAAAATCTACTTTGATGAAGATCCTTTACGGGATGTATCATCCGGATTCTGGTGAAATCCTGATCAATGGAAATGTAGTCAGAATAAATTCCCCAACTTCCGCCATTGCGCAAGGCATAGGTATGATCCATCAACATTTCATGTTGGTGCCAACCCTGACAGTTGCAGAAAATGTGGCCCTGGGCTTGCCATCAAGCCGTAAGCCTTTAACAGATTTGGATCGGGTTTCCGTTAAGGTCCTAGCCCTGGCAGAAAAATATAACCTGAGCATTGACCCAAGCGCTTACATCTGGCAGCTGAGTGTTGGTCAGCAGCAGAGGGTGGAGATCATCAAAGCTCTCTACCGCGGCGCGGCAATTTTACTCTTGGATGAACCGACTGCGGTCCTGACCCCTCAGGAGGTGGAAGAGCTTTTTGAGATCATGCGCCAGATGCAGAGTGATGGCTATGGACTGGTTTTTATCTCGCATAAGTTGCACGAAGTCATCTCGATCAGCGAAAGGGTAACTGTTTTGCGCGATGGACGCAACGTGGGCACACGCCTCACTTGTGATGTGACTCAGAACACCCTGGCAAATTGGATGGTGGGTCGCGAGATAGAATTCATCAAAAGCACCGACAAACCCCAGATCGGAGAAACGCGCTTTGCACTCGAGAACGTAAGTTGTGGAAGTGACCGGGGAGTGGAAGGACTGCGCGGCGTCAACCTGGCAGTGCATTCCGGCGAGATCGTTGGATTGGCAGGCGTGTCGGGCAATGGGCAGCTTGAACTGGCAGAGGCCCTCACTGGCATAAGACCCATCACGGCTGGAAAGATCATCCTTGAAGGGCTGGACGTGACGGGCAAAAAACCTTCAGAAATTACCGAAAAAGGACTCTCATACATCCCTGAAGAGCGAATGAAAGACGGTATGATCCGCAACTTTAACATTTCCGAAAATTTAGTGTTGCGTGAACATCACAAAATGCCTTTTTCAAAGCATGGTTTCCTGCAGATCTCCTACATCAACGAACACGCTGATCGCTTGATCGAACAGTATCGCGTCAAAACACCCTCCCGAAAGACCCTGGCTAAAAGTTTGTCAGGAGGAAATATTCAAAAAGTCCTGCTGGCACGCGAACTCTCGCGCAACCCACGCGCCATCGTGGCAGCCCAGCCCACCCGGGGATTGGATATAGGCGCAAGCGAGTATGTGCACGAAAAGTTATTGATGGAACGCAAGAAGGGAACGGCGATCCTGTTGATATCGGAAGATCTGGATGAAATCCTGGCGCTGGCAGATCGGATTGCGGTCATCTATGAAGGCAAGATCATGGATATCTTGCCGAGGGAAACTGCTACCAAGGAGCATATCGGGCTTTTGATGGCAGGTGTGCATCCGGGGGAAACTGTGCGAAACGAAGAGTGTGATTGAGGATTGATTGGAAGGTCAGGGGGAGATTAAGTTACGCTTGTGCCCGTGAAGCAGGGTGTGGCGATGTGTTATTAAACCCGTAATCGCGAGGAGCGTAGCGACCTTGGCGCTCTGCCTATTAAATATCAATAGCTGGAGACCTTCGGGCAGTTCGCGTGCTCGGCGAGAACGCCGGCACGATCATCTTTGTCATCATAAACGAAGCTACCTTGCCCGCGAAGCAGGATGTGGATTATCGAACAGGTTTGTGAAGGACGAGCACGACCCAATCTTCCTGGTGCAGGGTTTCACGCAGGGTCATGCCGAGGCTGCGGGCAAGATCTGCCAGTTCCTGCGCCTGGTGGTCGAGCACACCGCCCAAAATAAGCAATCCACCAGGGCTGACCAGGTCAGCCAGACCAGTTGTGAGCATTTTTGTCAAAATTGGCGAAAGTATGTTGGCGATAACCCGCGGAGCTTGATTGAGCCCGTCCTTGCGATAGAGAACATCCGTGTGTGTTCCGACTTCAAATACAATTCTGCCCCCCACAGCGTTCAGTTCGGCGTTATTGATGGCGGAGGGAATCGAATTGGGATCGTTATCCACTCCCAGGATACGATCTGCGCCAAGTTTGGCGGCCTGGATGGACAAAATGCCACTGCCAGTACCGATATCGACCACGTCCATCTCTTTTACGCCGTACTTCTCAAGCGCGAGCATGCAGAGTTGGGTGGAGGGATGTGTGCCCGTGCCAAAAGCCATGTCGGGTGAGATGATAATCGGAATGCGCCCCTCAGCCATAGCAGGGTCAACCCAGGCTGGCAAAACGATCAGGTTGCGACCTATTTTGAGCGGTTTATAGTTGGCTTTCCAGGCTTCCATCCAGTTTTGATCGAGCACAAGCTTATATTCGATAGAGTCAAGCGGAGCAATCTGGGACATGTGCCAGATGGATTCCTCCAGTTGGCGGCGGATAGCTTCAGATTTCTCGTCCTGGGGAAAATAGGCTACCACCTGCATATCGCCTGTGGGGATTTCTTCGTGACCAAGCGGGTCGTATTGGGTGACGCTGTTGATCACAACCCCATTCGGAGAATATCGCGAGAACACCTCAGCTACTGCTTCGGCTAATTCTCCACTGCAAATAATTGAGGCTTCAAGCCAGCTTTGAGGTTTATCCACTGAAGGCATCCTTTAATTTTTCGAAGAAGCTGCGTTCCTGGATCTTTATATCCGTGCCCATGGTTTTGCCCAGGGTTTTAAGCAACTCTTCCTGTTCATCAGACAGCGCGGTTGGAATTTGAACGTTGACGGTCACCATCTGATTCCCGCGTTCGGTTCTCTGGAGGATGGGAACGCCTTTTTCCTTGAGCCGGAAGACTCGCCCAGGCTGAGTGCCTGGCGGGATGCGCAGTTTTACGTCGCCGTCGAGGGTTGGGATGGTGATTTCATCGCCCAGTGCTGCCTGAGCCATGTTGATGTCGATATCCAGCAAAATGTCGGAGCCATTCCGCCGGAAGAATTTATGCGGAGCCACTTCAATTTCGATATAGAAGTTCCCGTTTGGACCGCCATTGGCACCGGGCTGACCTTCGCCAATCATGCGCACCTGGTTGCCATTATCAATGCCGGCGGGAATGTTGACCTTTTTGCGAGTGGTTTTGCGTTCCAGCCCGCTACCGCGGCAGTTTGAGCATGGTTTTTCAATTATCTCGCCCCGACCTCCGCAGGTCGGGCAAGTGACCACCTGCACCATCTGCCCCAGGAAGGTTTGTTGCACCTGGCGCACTTCGCCTGCGCCCTTACAAGTATGGCAGGTGACAGGTCGGGAACCTGGTTCGGCACCAGAGCCGGAGCACACCGAGCATTTTTCATTGCGGGTGATATCAATCTCTTTTTCAGTGCCAAAAACTGCCTCTTCAAAGGTCAGCTTGAGGCGGGTGCTGAGGTCAGCACCACGGCGGGGAGCGTTGCGGCTGCGGCGGGAAGACCCGCCAAAACCGCCAAAGCCACCAAAACCAAAGAGGTCAAAAAGATCCGAGAGGTCCATGGTGGAATAGTCGGGCATGCCGTTGGTATTGACGCCCTGAAAGCCATAACGATCATAAGCCGCACGTTTATCGGGGTCGCTCAAAACACCGTAAGCTTCGTTGATCTCTTTGAACATTTCTTCGGCATCTTCGGCTTTATTGACATCAGGATGATACTTGCGTGCCAAATTACGGAACGCATTTTTGATGTCATCTGCGCTGGCAGAACGTGTTAAACCTAAAACTTCGTAATAATCTCGTTTATTTGTCATTCTCTAATTAGACCAAATCCCTGGTAGTTACGCTACCAGGGATGTATTTTATACTGTTTTAACTAATCTGCGTGATGAAACTCACCATCAACGACATCGCCGTCGTCATCCTCAGGAGCCTGTTCCTGATCGGTTGGGGTTTGGTTGGGGGTTTCGGATTGGGTCTGGCTGTAGGCAGCCTGCCCAACTTCCTGCAGCACTTTCATAAGCTCTTCCACGGAGCTGTTGATGGTGTTGGGGTCTTCTTCATCGCGTAAGGAACGGACCTTGGAAACCGCGTCTTCCACGCGTGATTTCAAGTTGGCAGGTACTTTTTCGCCGAGGTCGGAAAGGGTTTTTTCTGCGCTGTAAACCGCATTATCGGCAGTGTTGCGAGCTTCGATCAACTCGCGGCGCTTGCGGTCTTCTTCAGCGTGTGTTTCTGCGTCTCTGCGCATCTGTTCGACCTCAGACTCGCTCAAGCCGGATGAAGCCGTGATGGTGATGTTTTGCTGGCGGCCAGTGGCTTTATCCTTGGCGGTGACTTCCAGGATCCCGTTGGCGTTGATGTCGAAAGTCACTTCGATTTGCGGCACGCCGCGCGGGGCTGGCGGGATGCCGTCGAGGGTGAATTTGCCCAGCGACTTATTGTCCGCAGCCATCGGGCGCTCGCCCTGCAGCACATGGATCTCCACCTGGGTCTGGCTGTCGGAAGCCGTTGAAAAGACCTGGCTTTCGCGCGTGGGGATGGTGGTGTTGCGTTTGATCAGTGGTGTAGCAATCCCGCCCAGTGTCTCAATGGAAAGGGAAAGGGGAGTGACATCGAGCAGGAGAATATCCTTGACCTCGCCGCCAAGCACACCGGCCTGGATGGCAGCACCGATTGCCACGACTTCGTCGGGGTTGACGCCTTTGTGCGGGTCTTTATCGAAAAATTTACGCACGGCATCCTGAACGGCGGGCATACGGGTCATACCGCCGACCATAACCACTTCGTCGATGTCGGCTGGTTTGAGGTTGGCGTCAGTCAGAGCCTGCTGTACGGGCTTCATCGAGCGCTGGATAAGTTCGCCGGTGAGTTGCTCGAGTTTTGAGCGGGTGAGCGTGGTGACCAGGTGTTTGGGTCCGGAAGCATCCGCAGTAATGTAGGGCAGGTTGATTTCTGCCTGCATGGTGGTGGAAAGCTCAATTTTTGCGCGCTCAGCTGCTTCCTTGAGGCGCTGGAGTGCCTGGCGGTCTTCGTGCAGGTTGATGCCATTCTCACGTTTGAATTCGTCCGCGAGCCAGTCGATGATGCGCTGGTCAAAGTCATCCCCACCGAGGAAGGTATCGCCGGAAGTGGATTTCACCTGGAAGACGCCGTCGCCAACTTCGAGGATGGAAATATCAAAGGTGCCGCCGCCGAGATCATAAACGGCGATGGTTTCGTTCTTTTCTTTTTTGTCGAGCCCATAAGCCAGGGAGGAGGCGGTGGGTTCGTTGATGATGCGCAGCACTTCAAGCCCGGCAATCTTACCGGCGTCTTTGGTGGCATTGCGCTGGGCGTCGTTGAAGTAGGCCGGCACAGTAATGACGGCTTGGGTGACAGGTTCGCCAAGGTAAGCTTCGGCGTCGCGTTTGATCTTGCCAAGGATCATGGCGGAAATTTCAGGAGGAGTGTAATCTTTGCCGCCCATCCCAACGCGCAGGTCGCCATTGGGTGCCTTATTGGTTTGATAGGGCACGTGGGCTTTGGCACGCTGGACTTCGGGATCGTCAGCCCGGCGTCCCATGAAACGCTTGATGGAGAAGATCGTGTTTTCAGGATTGATGATCGCCTGGTTGCGGGCAACACGCCCCACCAGCCGCTCAGAATTTTTGTTGACAGCCACCACAGAGGGCACCAGGCGTTCCCCTTCAGCAGAAGGAATGACGACAGGCTCACCACCCATCATGACAGCTGCAACAGAGTTTGTTGTTCCGAGATCGATACCAATAATTTTTCCCATGATAGCTCCTATTTTGCGACTCTGACCAGGGCGGGTCGGATGACGCGATCTTTGATTTGATAACCGGTTTGGACAACCTCAATGATTTGTCCATCGGTATATGTGTCGTTTTCTTCGTGGGTGACGGCTTCCTGTAGGTTGGGGTCGAACATGTCACCAGGTTTTAGATCCAGGGGGCGAACATCTTTTGCTTCGAGCGATTTAAGCAACTTTTGCAGGACGAGCTCAATCCCGGCAATCCAGCTGGCGCAGTCGGGGTCTTCCGGGAGATGCTGAAGCGAACGCTCCAGGTCATCGGCAACCGGCAAAAAGAACCTGACATGCTCCGCGAGCAGACGCTCGGCGTAACTGGCGTTGTCAAGATCGACGCGGCGTTTGTAGTTGGCAAAACTGGCGCGCTCACGCTGGAGGCTGTCCAGGAATTCTTCATTTTGCTTGCGCAGATCGTCGATTTCAGCCTGTAATGAAGCCAGGTCTGGTGTTTCTTCTTCGGATGAGGGTGTTTCTTTTTTGTTTTCTGTGTCTTCAGTCATTTTATTCCTCGGAAAAATTTTCATAATTTGTTATTTCATTCAATCAATGTGTCGGTAACCAGGTCGGAAAGTAAATCCCCCACGAAACGAACCGCGCTGATAGCCTGACCGTAAGGCATCCGCATGGGTCCAAGGATGCCAAGCATGCCCGAAAGTTGGTCCTGGATGCCGTAGCGTGTCAGGATCACCGAGCAATCTCTGAGTTCCTGCCATGTGCCTTCGCCACCGATCAGCACTTGCACGCCGCCGATATCTTCCGTCAGTACCGTGCGGGATAAGAGGTCGTTCAGCATGGGGCGCTCTTCCAGCAGGCGCAAAGGCGAGCGTTCCTGATTGATGGCGATGAATTCGGGGATTGAAAGAACATTCGAAAGCCCATCCAGGAAAAGCTCCCCAGTGACGAGTTCTTCGCTGAGATGCATTTGATCAAGAATCGCGGTCAGAATTTGCTGAACAAGGGGGTCTAAACTTGAATCGAGAGCTTCAATTTGCTGAAGCGATTTGTTTTCGAGATTTTGATTGAATTGGTTTGCGGTTTCTGAAAGCGACTCCTGGCTGTAGATCTCATCGAGTGCCAGAATCTGCTGCCGGATCTCACCACCAACCAGCACCAACACCATCAACACTTGAGAACCGCGGGTGGAGATCAGTTCGATGTGCTTGAACGCGATTTTTTCCGAGTGCGGGGCGGTGACCAATGAGACTGCCTGGCTTTGGTTTGCCAGGACGGAGGCTGCCAGGGGCAGCCAATGGTCCAGTCCGCGCCGCGACTGGTAGAACTGGTGGGTGATGGTGTTGCGGGTAGCAGAAGGAAGCGCTGTTTGCTGCACCAGGTTGCTGACGAAGAAGCGATAGCCTTCTTCAGTGGGAACACGCCCGGCGGAGGTATGGGGCTGCCGGATGAAGCCCAGCTCGGCAAGCGTGTTCATCTCGTTGCGTACTGTAGCGGAGCTGATCTGCAAGCCGTAATCTTCGATCAGAGACTTGGACGCGACAGGTTGTGCCGTGCGGGTATGCTCGTGCACGATCAGGGAAAGGATTATTTTTTGTCGCGAAGTCAGCTCAGTCATGTTTCTTTTCATAATTAGCACTCTCGGGTGGAGAGTGCTAAATCGTATTTGTTTAATGTTACCATGCGAGGTTAATCCCCGTCAAGAAAAGAATACCTTTACCCCGTTAATATTGCGTTAGATTAAATTTTTGGGAATTCGCTGCTTAAGACAGTTGGGTCTTAAAGGAGACTACATGGCGATCGATACCACCAAGACGATACTTATATTCTTCATCGCCGCGCATCATATCGACCTCGGTCAGGCCCTGTTCAATCGCCCAATTGATGATTTTTGCCAGCAAGACCCAGCCAGGTGAACAGCAGCTGAAGGTGGGGTTCCATCCGGAGTTGTAAACCCAGAGTTTGCCGCCCGCAAGGAAAGAAAGGTATCCAGCCGCCTTTTGTCCGTCGAGGGTCAGAAAAGCCAGATGCAATTGCCCAAGCTCGAGCGCCCTGTCTGCGGTTTGTGTGAGGAATCTTTCCATTTCCGGGATTAAGAAAGCCTCTTTTGGGGGCTCATTGCGCATCATATCAATGAAAGCCTGCATTTCTTCCCGCAGATCATGTTGGGATGACACAATATACCAATCGGTTTCATGGTGGGCGTCAGCGTTGCGCAATTTGCGCCGGATCTCGTGGCGCTGTTTTTTGGAGATGGAGGCAAGGTATTCTTCCCAATCTGGCTTCATGGGGATAAAAGGCGAAGGCTGCAGGATTTCGCTTTGATACTGAATACCTCTTTGCTCACAAAGTTGGCGCAGAATGGGCAGGCTGGGCGAGTCATCCTGGAAATTTGCCAGGTCGAGTGTGCGAGAAAGTATGCCGGATCCTGTTTTGATGAAGTCGAGCAAACCAGCAGTAAAGGCTTGGAGTTCCGAAGGCGGGCAGAGAAAATCGAGATAGTCCGACACTTCGATTTGCCCGATAAAGCGCAAGGCTGGGGGGCTATCCGCTTTTTCTGAATAGAACAGCGGCGCAACTCCAATCAGATAACCATCCTTGCGGGCGATGATGATCTGCAGGTGGCTCGTGTCAGTCGGCCATTCTCCGCCGCCGAGGGTTTGCCACCAGGTTTTCTGATACCAAAACTCGAGGAATGGCAGCGGGCGGTGCGTTTGGGCAGCAAGGCTTTGCCACTCAAGTTCGAGACTGTGCCATTCGGCGGGATCGGTGATCAGGGAAAACTGCATGAGACCGATTATACCCTCTGGCACGAATTGTGTACTATAAGGTTTACGCAATATTAATGTTGATTCAGAAGGTGCGCTATGAAATTTGATCTGACCACTTACTCTTTTGAAAATCACCAGCAGCGGCTGTTGTCTACCGCTTCTGCGGGAAGGGGCGCTGCCCGCGGGCGTGAAGAAGATAGTCTGGTGATCAAGCTTTGGCCTTCCGACGCGGTGAGCCTTAGCGATGAGATGCTGGACCAGACTCTGGTTAAACTGGCTGCAGCCTTCTTCAAGACGGGTGGTTCGGTCACGAGTGCCACGCGCAGCCTGGCTGATGGCTTGAACAAAACCTTTCTTTCGGGCAACAGCCAGCTCCCGGATAGAGATAGCTGGCAGACTGCGTCTTTGCTCGTGGGCGTAATCCACCATGAGACTTTATTTGTTGGAATAAATGGCAAAGCGGAAGCGCTGTTGGTCAAAAGGGACGGGGTGGAGCATTTCTTTGATAATGAGCTTGATCCAAGAGGAATTGGGTTTAGCTCGGTGGTCCGCCCAAGATTTTTCCAGGCTGCGGTGATGGATGGAGATTTCCTGCTGCTGTCTCAGGATATCCCGGGAAATTTGCTGAACTCGGATCTTTTGAAATCTGACCTTGTCAGCCTGGGTGAGTTCGTGCCGTTATTAGTTGAAACGGACGTCATAAGGCTGACTTATGGCGAAGGCTTGAGCCTTAAAGCTCGCCTGGAAGCCCGCAAAGCTCCGGAAACACAAGAGATTATTGAGGTCGACGAGGAACCAGTTGAGCCTGAAGCGGTTGAGGAACAGGAGCTCGAATGGCCGGAAGAAGAACTGGAGACCCCAGAGATTGAAGAGGAAAAAGGGTCTCTGGCTGATGATCTTTTCAGAAATGTGCCGAAGCCAGCTCTCTCAGCAGAGCCTAAAACCGAGGCAGAACTACAACCGGAAGAAGATTCAGTAACTCAACCAGAATCACAGCCTGAAGAAGCTGTGGCCCCTCAAGCAGAATTACAGCCGGAACGATTATTCACTCCGGAAGAACCCGAGGTGCAGCCAGAGGCAGGGGAAGAGGAAGCGTCCGTACCAATATTTGACCTGGATCAATTTAAGACAGATGCGCTGCAGACTGTTGCCAAAGGGGCAAGCTTTCTGAAAGGTGTTGAGGAAAAAACAGAAGCAATCATCCAGAAAAGCGAGGAGAAGAAACGCGAAGAGGGCAGGCCGGTAAGTGAACTTTCTGCCCTGAGCAAATGGCTGATCGCCATATTGGTGCCTTTGCTGTTAATTGGGTTGAGCACCTTTATCTATTTCTCACGGGGACAGGGCAACGAATATAACTACTTCCTGGCACAGGCAGAAGCTTCAGCCAACAATGCTGTGCTGATGCAGACAAATGACCTGAAACGGGAAGCTTGGAATCAAACCATCGAGTGGTTGGACAAAGCCGCGGCATATCAAAAATCAAAAGAGGTAAATGCGTTGTATCTCAGAGCAAGATTGGCTCTGGATGAACTCGATGGAGCAAAAAGGCTGATCTACAAGCCGGCATTTGCGCCCGGTCTGATCCCCAACATGAGCGTCAGCAATATTATTTCCCTCAATCGTGATCTTTACCTGCTGGATCAAAACAGCGGTGAAATCCGGCATATGACGCTTCAATCACAAGGCTATTCCATCAATGAAAATTTTCAATGCGGTCCGGGTAGTTATGGCGGGGTGCAGGTCGGAAAGTTGGTGGATATGCTGGCAATCCCGATCAATAATCCTGCCAAGGCACCAATTTTGGCAATTGACGCGGCTGGTAAGCTCTTGTATTGCGCGGTCAGCTCAAGCCCTGTGACTGCCAGTTTATTACCCCCGGAGGGTGGATGGCAGGAATTGAGAAGCATCGCTTTTGACTCAGGCTGGCTCTTTGTACTTGATCCGGCTGCAAACGCCATTTGGATCTACAGCGGTTTCAGTTCTAATTTTGACCAGATGCCGGTCTCATACTTTGACAACCAAGCGCTGCCGCTTCAGGCGGCAATTGACCTGGCTGTCAGCGATGATGAGCTATTTTTGCTGCATGCTGACGGGCATAGTTCTCATTGCCTGGCTTCGAAAATCAGCGGTTTAGTAAGCTGCGATGATCCTTATCCATACCAGGATGTACTTGGTGGTGCAGCAGGCACTGATTTTGAACTTTTGAAATTTAATCAATTAGCCTATTCACCTCCTCCGGATCCATCGATCTACTTTTTGGATCCGGATACGGCTGAGTTGTATCAGTTCAGCCTGCGTCTGAATTTGAACCAGGTACTGCGTTCCGGGTTGAGCGACGGCAGCCTGCCAAGCGGCAAGGCTACAGCCTTTGCGGTAGCAGCAAACCGGCAGGTGTTTCTCGCGTTTGGAAACGCGGTGTATTACACGGTTTTGCCCTAATGAACGAGATATTAACGCATGAAAACCTTTGTGGTTGGAAGTACAGGCTTTTTAGGCTATTTCACCGTGCAGGAATTACTGGCACGTGGACACCATGTTCGCAGCGTTTCTCTTCAGCCTGCGCCACCAGAACTTGGCTTTCCTTCATTGGTTGAGTTGTTTTTGGGCGATCTGAACACTATCTCCGACGATGCTTTGCTCCGGATGCTGCAAGGCATGGACGGGCTGATCTTTGCGGCTGGTTTGGATGACCGGGTGGTGCCAAAGGCTCCGGCTTATCCCAAGTTTTACGATGCCAATGTTGCCGCCACCCGCAGGCTGATCCGTCTGGGCAAGCAGGCTGGCATCGAAAAAGCAATTGTGTTCAGCTCCTATTTTGTGACTTGCCACCGACACTGGCCTGGATTGCGCCTGACCGAGCATCATCCTTACATCCGCAGCCGGGTGGAACAGATCCGCAAGGCACTCGAGGAGGCTGATGATGAAATGGCGGTCAGCTTCTTGATGTTGCCCTACATTTTCGGCTCACTGCCGGGCAAAACTCCCCTCTGGAAGCCTCTGATCAAATACCTGAACAGCAATCTGCCCTGGGCGTTCTATCCCACAGGCGGCAGTGCCATGGTCAGCGCAGATGAGGTTGGCAGGGCAGCTGTGCGTGCACTTGAGGCTGGACGCTCTGGCGAGGAATGGCCGATTGCTTCGGATAATCTGACCTGGGTGGAGTTCCTTGAGCGCATCGGAAAGATCCTGGGTAAGCCTAAACGGGTCATCACCCTGCCAAACTGGCTGCTCAAGCCTGCCATGCGGGCAGTGGAGCTTGGATATCATCTAAAGGGTAAAGAGAGCGGACTTTCGATGGTGCCCTTTATCGAGCTGCAGACGAGCAAGGCCTTCCTGGACACTGAATATAGCAGGAAAGCGCTTGGTTATGAAAAAGGTGATCTTGACAAAGCTTTGCAAGATACGGTAAAAGCCTGCCTTGCAGAAAGTTCCTGATAGAATAAGCGCATGAAACTAAGCAAGATACTTGATCCCCGCGGATCTAAAATCGCCTATCTGTTGCTGGCAATGCTAGGTAATGTTGTCGTGGCATTGATTTTCTTCAGCCTGGTGGATAGCCTGGTGGCGCGCTACGGTGATTTGATGACAGGCCTGGACACAACCCTGATGCTTGGGGTTTTCCTCGGTTCCCTGACGATCGGATTTTTTGTAGCCCTGATCGCAAAAGATCGGCACGGTCTTACTTACGGGCTCTATGGGGGGCTGGCCGGAATGATCGTGATCGGGTTGATCACCTGGAAGAGCGGCTTGCTCTCAGCATTGGTCAGCCTGATGGCAGTTTTTGGCGGATTTAACGGCGGGTCGTTGGGGGAAATGTTCCTGCGAACCCGCAAACAAAAATAATTCAGTAAATTAAGCAGATTTAGGGCTGGAACTGGTCGGAAGCCAGGGCATTTGGGCGCCTTCGATCCCGAGATGCTCGGCGAGTGCGGCTTGCATGGCGGTCCGTTCATCCCAATGGTATTCCTCAGTCCCAAAGCACATCGATTGCTCGTGCCCTTTACCACAGGCGATCACCAGGTCGCCAGGCTGGGCCAGGCTGATGGCTTTGCGCAGCGCGTCGCCCCGGTCTGGCACACAATAAAAATTCTCGCCTTCGATGCCGCCGGCTTTGATTGCCGACTGTGCCATTTCTTCGAGGATGCTCTCGAGCGGCTCCGTGCGTGGATCCTCAGCCGTGAGGATGGTGATATCGGCGTGTTTGATTGAGACTGCGGGCATCATGCGGCGTTTCTCGCGGTCGCGCAGACCGGCTGAGCCGTAAACGGCGATCACCCGACCCTCTGTCATGGCACGGGCAGTGACCAGCGCGTTTTCGAGCGCGTTGGGTGTGTGGGCAAAGTCGACAATGGCGGTGAAATCCTGTCCAAGCTCGATGCGCTGCATGCGCCCGGGAATGCCCTCAAAACTTTCAAGATCCTTTACTGCCTGATCAAGCTTCACACCAAGCGCAGTGACCGCGGCAAGCGCGGCAAGGATGTTGGAGACGTTATAAATCCCGGCAATTGGGCAGCGCACCGGTAATTCCCGCTTTTGTGTATGCAGGGTGAATCTTATCTCGCTGGTGCTGCTGGCGATATCATCCGCCCAGAAGTGCGCTTCATTGATCCGGCTGTAAGTCAGGAATCCTGGTGGCGACACGCGCTTTAGAGTGCTGTAGGAACGATCGTCCTTGTTGAGCACAGCCATGCGAAGGTTGCCTATCCTTTTTCGCGGGGTCTCGCGGAGCATTTCGAACAATCTGCCCTTGGTCTGGAGGTAATTCTCATAGCTTCCGTGGTAATCAAGATGCTCGTGGGTGATGTTTGTCACCACTGCCAGGTCGTAATCGCAGGCAATCACACGCCCCTGAGCCAGCCCGTGAGAGGTAGTTTCGAGAACGCAGTGCGTCATGCCGTTGGCGACCATCTGTGCCAGGTAGGCCTGGATGTCGGGGGAATCGGGCGTGGTTACGTGGAAGCCGGTATCCAGCGCCTGGTTGCCGATCAGCGCGTTGACTGTGCTGATCATGCCAGCTTTAGTGCCTGAATTTGTCAGCAAGTGATGGATCAGCATCGAGGTGGTGGTTTTACCGTCCGTGCCCGTGACGCCGATCATGCGCAGTTTGCGGGCAGGGAAGCGATGAAAACTCGCAGCCAGGTATGCCAGGGCAAAGCGCAGGTCTCCTTGCAAGCGGACGTAGGGCACTGGAAGCCCCTCTGGTGTGGGGCGGTCGCTCAGGATGACCCGGGCGCCATTGGAAATGGCTGATGAAATATAGTCGAATCCGTCGCTGCTTTCACCTTTGATGGCAACAAACGCGAACCCCGGGCGAACCCGGCGCGAGTCACTGCTGATGCCGGTAATCATAACCGGTGGCATGGGGTCCAGCGAGGTAAGTGGGGCGCTCGAAAAAACAGAGCGCAGAGAGCGGCGTCGAACGGGTTGATCCATTTTGAACTACTTTCGCTTTTTTACAGGCTTCGTTTTGTTCTTGTTGAGCAGATAAGCAGCCAGCAGGCTCAGCAGCCCACCACCCAGGCAAATAAGGGCCCAGGTGGTCAGCTCGCTCTTGGTAGCGGCAGTGGATTTGGTGATCTCCATGCTGAAATCGATTCTTTGCTGCGTCGTGATGGCATAGTTGCCGCTGATGCTGTTGTCGCCGAGTGCCATCGAGATGCTCGCTTCAGAAAACCCGGCGGTAAAAGGCTCAACTTCCCAAATAAAGGTTTTTCGTCCGCTTTCCACCGGGATCAGCATGCGCTTTTGCGGCTGAATGACGGTCTTGATCATATCGAGCTGCAGGTCAAATACGACTCCATCATCCAAAACACGCTCCAGTGCTTTATCTGCCTGGTATGCCACCGTGATCAGATTCTTGCGTCCGGTTTCCAGTTTTTCGGGATAGGTCACCATCACGTTCAGATTGCCACCGCTGCCATAGAGCCAGTCAGTCAGGGCAACGGCCTGGCTTTGCGAGGCGACAGGGATAGCTCGCCGCGTGAAGAGAAAGCCACTGACAAGCAGTAACAGCAAGCCCACAATAAGAAAGATTGTTTGTCTTTTGATTTTCATTTAAACACCACCAGATAAAATATGCCCAAAACCAGGATCGCGGATGTGATCCTGCCGAGCAATACGTAGTCATTTTGCAGCGCGTAAAGCAGCAAGAACGGCAGCAGGACCTCGAGTGCGAGGACCAGCATGTTGATGCGGAATTTCTTGGTTTCTTTGCTCAGGCGCATTTCAGGCTCCACCGCTCAGCAGCCACGACCAGATGCCAGTCGCGATTGCAATCACAGTTATCGGGATTAGACCATATCCAATCATCTTTCGCAAGACCTTGCCCTCCTGCCCGCCGAGCCCAACCGTGATGCAGCTGACGATCAACTTCGTGGGAGACATCACGCTCCCCATCGAAGCGCCTGCGTGCTGCGCTGCCAAAATCAGCGGCACATTGAGTTTTAGAAGCGCGGCTGCCTGCGCCTGGAGCGCGCCAAAAAGGATGTTGCTGTTGTTGTTTGTGCCAGTCAGGAAAGCGCCCATCATCCCGACCAAGGGCACCACTGCCGGGTAAATCACAGCGTTGATCGTTTCGGCGATACCCCTTGCCAGCGTGCTCGTCATGCCGACGTGGGTCATGATGGTTGAGACTCCCGCCATAACCACGATGCCCAGGCTTCCATCAACTGAGTTATGCGAAGTGAGGCTGAGAATGCGGCGGAGAGAGCTATTCTTAAGATGACCCGCACGTTTCAACACGATGTATGAAAGAAAAACGGTCACAAACAGCACCATGCCCGGGTGCGAAAAGGGGTGCAGGATAGGGCTGGATTCTGCCGGGGTGACAAATCCCAATTTGGAAACGATTTCCGGGTAGGCGAGGCTGATCGAAACCTGGTTGAGAAAAGCATTGAGTGGTTGGATCATGGCGACTGCAATGCCGATCACCACCAGCAAAATGTAGGGCGTCAGATGCACCAGGAGATCCCTGGGATGCAGTTCCTGACCCCCATTCGAGATGGTTTCTTTTATGCCATGATAGCCAGGCAGGCGGGTCAGGAGCACGAGCGTGGCGATGCCCACCAGGGATGGTACGATGGTGCTGAGGCTCCAGAAACCGTTGATATTGAGAATGTAGAGCGTGCTGCCCATCGTCAGGCTGATAGTCACAATGGCAGGAAAAGCGTGGCGGACACCCTTCCAACCTGTGCCAAGCAGGGTGATGATCACACCTGTCGGCACGAAGCTGATCGCGAAAAGAATGGCGGCATAGGGGGCGATAAGGATGCCCGGCACTCCCGCGACGGCGATCAGGGACTCAAAGGCAGATGCCATCCCCCCGAAAGAAACTGCCCAGCCGTGCCCGATGGCGGTCATTACTATCGAAAGGATCGGGCTGTAGCCCATCCCCACCAGGATTGGCGCGCAAACCGCCACAGCCACTCCAAAGCCGCCCATGCCCTGCAGAAAGGACGTGAACAGCCAGGCGATCAGCAGCAGCTGGATGGACCGGTCATTGGAAAGGCGCGGGACGAAGAGCGAGATGGCTCGGATGCTGCCCGACTCGCTGGCGAGACTGTAAAGCAGCAGGGCGCCCCAGATGATGACGAGCAGATTCGCGGCCAATACCAGGGCCTTCACCTGCGACCAGGCGAGGATCAGCCAACTTCCGCCGAAAGCGATCAGACTGACGGCTACCGCCACCAAAAAGCTCATGGCGCCAGCGCGCAAAGCTCCCCATTTGAAGAGGAGCATCAATACCATAACGGTCAGAATGGGCAGAAAGGATAAAAACCAGTTGCCGAGGGTCAGTTCCATAGGGGATTTATTATAAATTATCGCGCCGAAAACGGGGCTGGTTGGTGTAGTTGTAGGTCGGGTTGCGCTACCTGCCCCGAATATTTTTGCGCGGTTAAACCCGGTTTTTCTGTTCTCTTCAGTTGGATCTTCTTAAGATGTCTTGGCAGGGTGGGTTGGCGTTACGGAATATTGTCCTGACTTAATATCAAAATAGCCAACCCACCAAAAACAGCAATCTTCCTTACAAACAAAATTAGGAAATCAATTTGCTTGTGCTGCGGTGGGTAGGCTACAACCAGGTGTGCCCTTGCATGTACTTTCTGACGCCAACCCACCCTTGTATCTTTATAGTGATCTCAATTAAGCTATATACAGAGGTCAGTCAGGAAGGTGAGGGTGAATCCGCACCCACCCTTTGGAGCGAATCCTGAGACGTAGAAAGGATCCCCTCACCCATTTCTTCACAAAGATCGGACGGTATCTGGAGCGTAAGAGCTCGTATTCACAAGGTTGATCCGAAGATTGCGCCTGACTGATAGAGATAGTTTAGCAAAAGAAAGGGTAAACATGCAAGCAGGAGAAGGGATCATCGGGATAGATATTTCAAAAGACAGTTTTGATGTGGTGCTGCGTGGGACGCGCTCAGAGCAACACCGGGTATTCACAAACGACCAGAAGGGTTTCAAGACCTTTTTAGGCTGGGCTGAGAAACAACCTGAACGGGTGGTGCATGTTTGCATGGAAGCGACAGGCAGTTACTGGGAGGGCTTGGCAGAGCACCTGTATCTGGGAGGATACACGGTGAGTGTTGTCAATCCATATCAGATCAAACGGTATGGGGACCATCTGCTGAACAGGAACAAAACCGATAAAGCCGATGCCAGTTTGATTGCTGAGTTCTGTGAGAAAGACCGGGAGCGATTGAGGGCATGGAAGCCATTTTCCCCTGAAATCAAGGCTTTGCGCTCGATGGGGAGGCGTTTGGATGAGTTGCAGGAGATGAAACAGCAGGAGCAAAACCGGCTGAAGAGTGGCGTGAGAGACCTGGTGGTGATTGAGAGTCTGGAGGAAAACATCAAGCAACTGAAAGACCAGATCAAGGCGCTTTGGAAGAAGATCCAGGAGCATGTGAAACAGCATCCTGATCTGAGGGAACAGCAAAGGTTGTTGACAAGTATCCCTGGGATAGGCAAGCTTACCGCGATCAAACTGATAGCAGAGATAGGAGATATAAAGGACTTTGATGATGCCTCTCAGCTGGCGGCTTATGCCGGGTTAGCCCCCAAACAGTTCCGGTCGGGCAGCTCAGTGCATAAGCAGACCCGGATCTCCAAACAAGGACGGACAGAATTGCGTGCCTGTTTGTATATGCCCGCCGTGGTTGCTTCGGAGCACAACCCGATCATCATGGATCTGAAAAGACGCATGTTGGCCAGCGGACACGTCATGATGGAGGTGATTGTGGCAGCTATGAAGAAACTGCTGCACCTGGTATATGGTGTGCTGAAGTCTGGCAAGCCGTTTGACCCGGATTATGGCAAGAAATTTTGCTAAAACCCTTGACATTCAAGACGGTATCTACCCGCGCATCTAATACACCGCCATGAATAAAAATCACACGTCATCGCGAGGGAGCGAAGCGACCGCGGCGATCTGCCTTTCCGTTGTAGGTCAGATTGTGGCTTTCAATCCGGTTTTTCTATCCGATGTTTTCCGAGAAAGATTTGATTACTTTGAATCAAATGCCTATTACTGTAGGGGCGGACCCCTGTGTCCGCCCTGGGTAACCACGGGGGGTTACCCCTACTCCGATATGGTTCTGACTATTCTTAGCAACTTCGTTGCAAAAAACCAATGACAACTCAAATTCAAAACCTGTTGCTAAGAAAATGCTGAGATAATGGTAAAATACTGCACACACGGGGCGGTGGCGGAATAGGCAGACGCAACGGACTTAAAATCCGTCGGTGGAGACACTGTGTGGGTTCGACCCCCACCCGCCCTATGAGAGACCTTTATGGGTCTCTTTTTTTAGGTCATTCTGAGCCTCTTTTGCGAAGAATCTAAACAACAGAGATAGGATCCTTCGCTGGCGCTCAGGATGACAAACAACTCCTGCAGGTAGAACAGGACCAGTCATTCTTTGCCTCATTTGCAAAGAATCTAAATAACAGAGATAGGATCCTTCGCTGGCGCTCAGGATGACTGACTTATCGCTCATAAGACAAACAAGCCTCTCAGGATAACAAGCAGAGTCCGTGGTGAACCTCTTTCACGTGGGAATTCAGCATAATTTTTCAGATCCCTGGTTGTTCCCTCGGTTTGGTTTCCGGTATAATTTGAAAATCCACAAAAAATGCGAGGTAATTATGGTGCCGATACTCGAAGTGCGCGATCTGGTCAAAAAGTACGGGGATTTCACGGCTGTCAATGGGATCTCCTTCAGCGTAGACGAAGGCGAGATCTTCAGCCTGCTCGGGCCCAACGGCGCGGGCAAGACCACCACCATCTCGGTCATCTCCACCCTTTTCGCCCCCACAAGTGGAGATGCCAGCGTCTGCGGGCACTCCGTCCTGAAAGACCCAATGGCGGTCAAAGGCTGCATCGGGGTGGTGCCGCAGGAACTGGCGCTCTACGAGGATCTGACTGCCCTTGAAAATCTGAATTTCTGGGGGCAGATGTATGGATTGAGCGGCAAGGCACTCTCAGATCGCATCAGCGAAGTGCTCGACCAGATCGGCCTGGCAGACAAAGCCAAGCAGCGCGTAAAAACCTATTCCGGCGGAATGAAAAGGCGCGTAAATATCGGCATCGGGCTGCTGCATAAACCCAAACTGCTCTTCATGGACGAGCCCACGGTCGGCATCGACCCGCAGTCGCGCCGGGCTATCCTCGATTCGGTCAAAGAGCTCAACCGCCAGGGCATGTCCATCCTCTACACCACCCACTACATGGAAGAAGCCCAGGAACTCTCCGACCGGGTCGGGATCATCGACCACGGCGAACTGATCGCCCTGGGCACCCAGGAGGAACTCACCCGGCAGGTGGACGAAACCGACACTCTGGTACTTCATATTGCCGAAAACGAAGACCCGCAGCCGCTGGTGGACCACCTGCAGACGCTCGAAGGAGTGCGCCGCGCGGATGCCATTGATCACGAGATTTCGATCGTGACCCCTTCGGCGCAGGAGCTGATTGCCCCGGCAATTCGCGTTGCCGAAGCAGCAGGCATAAAAATCTACTCGATCGACATCCGCGAACCGAACCTCGAAGCGGTCTTTCTGCACCTGACCGGGCGCGCCCTGCGCGATTGAGAGGCATGCAATGCGAAAATTGTTCATCATTGCTCTCAAAGACCTTAAGCTGATTTTTCGCGACCCGGCAGCCCTGATCCTGATGCTGCTGGCGCCCTTCCTGATCACCCTGGGCATGGGCTTGGTCACCGGACGCTTTTCGGGAAACCCAAACGCGGGGATCAGCAGCATTCCGGTGGCGATCGTCAACCAGGATGAAGGTGAATTGGGTAAGGCGCTGGTAGCCGTCTTTGAGTCCGAAGATCTTGCAGACCTCGTAAAACCCACCATCCTCACCACACCTGATGAAGCCCGCCAGTTGGCCGAAGCAGACCAGGCTTCGGCTGCCATCGTTATACCGCAAGGTTTCAGCGCGTCCATCCTCCCGGATGAACGCGGCAGCACCAGTGGAGACCTGATCCAAATTGATTTGATTGCCAACCCCAACGCTCCAACCAATGCCGGCATTGTGCGCTCCGTTCTGAATGCGTTCCTGACCCAGGTGGAAGTCGGTAGAATTGGTGCCGAAGTTATGCTGAGCCATTTGGCTCAGACAGGCAAACTGACCCCTGAGTTGGCTTCCCAACTGGGCGAAGCTTTGGGCACGCAACTTTCGCAGCAATCTGCCCAGGCGCAATTAATTCAGCTGGAGAATACCACCGCCAGTGGCGCGGCAGTCAAGTTTGACCTGCTGATGTACTTTGCCCCCGGCATGGCGCTGATGTTCCTGATGTTTGCGGTCACTAACGGAGGGCGCTCGCTTTTAATCGAGAACCGCAATGGCACCCTGCCACGCATGCTGCAGACCCCTACCGCGTCGGCGCAGATCCTGGGGGGCAAGGTGCTGGGGATCTTCCTGACTGCCATCACACAGCTCGCCATCCTGATCGGGGGCACCAGCCTGCTTTTCCGGTTGGATTGGGGGGAACCCCTGGGTGTAATTTTGCTGATCCTGGCATCGGCTTTTGCCGCCAGCGGTTGGGGGTCATTTATCGCCACCCTGTTCAAGACGCCAGCGCAGGTTGCCAATTTTGGATCGATCATCATGCTGGTTTTTGGCTTGCTGGGGGGCAGCTTTTTTGATATGAGTTTGCTCCCGGATTGGATTTCCACGCTTGGCAAGATCACGCCCAATGCCTGGGGATTGCAAGGATTCACCACTCTGGCAGGCGGCGGGACGCTGCGCAGCATCGGCGAACCGCTCCTGGCGTTAATTCTGATGGGGATGATTCTTTTTGCTGCGGCGTCCATCTGGATGCGCAGGCGCGGATTAGCGGGAAGGTAAGGGCTGAAGCATGCAAAAACTAATTGCAATTATTCTCAAAGACCTGCGCATCCGCTTTGGCAACCCGGTGGAATGGCTCTTTTTCCTGATCCTGCCCATCTTTTTCAGCTTCATCATCGGCGGGGGCACCGGCGGACCCACAGACAGCCGCGTGGGTTTCTATGTGGTCGACGAAGCCCAAACCAGCCTTTCGGCCAGCCTGATCGACGTCCTGGAGGAATCCACCTCAGTACGGCCTGTGCTAAAGGATAAACAGGCAGCGCTGGAGGATCTGGACGAACGGGATGTCGCTGCGGTGTTGCTGCTGCCAGCCGGACTGGACTGGGATTCCCTCGGCGAAGGCGCGCAAAGCATTGAACTGCGTCAGCTTCCCGGCAGCACCAACGCCCTTGTGGTGCAGCAGGGCGTGCAGGCCGCCCTCGGAGAGGTGAGCAGCGCGGTGCAAATCGCGGGCTTCAGTACCAGGCAGGCTGAGGATTTGCTTGGTTTTGCGGTTGAGGCCGAGCGCAGCGCCTGGTTTGCGCAAGCCCTCGCGGCAGCCCAAAGCGCATTGCAGACCGCGCCCGACCGTGTGCAGGCATCGGTAGTGGATGTGCCCGACCCGATCGATTACGACCCCAGCACCAACAGCTCCATCGGGCAGATGATCACCTGGGTGTTCATCCCGCTAATTGGGCTTTCCGCTATGCTGGCGTATGAACGCCAAATCGGGACCCTGCGGCGCTTGCTCACCAGCCCCACCAGCCGGGCAGTCTACCTGGGCGGCACCATCATCGGAATGGTGCTCACCGCCCTGCTGCAGATGACCATCCTGGTGGCTTTTGGCAGGTTTGTACTGCACGTCAACTGGGGCAATTCGGTCCTGGCGATTGCCATGATGCTGGTCTCGTCTTCGCTGGCAGCCGCGGCTCTGGGCACCATGCTTGGAACCCTGGTCAAAACCGAATCGCAGGCCAATGGGCTAAGCATCATGGTCGGGATGGTGATGGCCATGCTGGGCGGCTGCTGGTATCCGCTCGAGCTGTTCCCGCAGGCGGTGCAGAGTGTGGTGCGCGTGCTGCCCACCACCTGGACGATGCAGGGCATGCTGGATATCGCCCTGCGCGGGCAGGGACCTGAGGGCGTGGTGCTGGAAATGCTGGTGCTGTTTGGCTTCGCGCTGGTCTTTTTCTTGGTGGGCATCTGGCGTTTTAAGTACGAATAAGTGCTTTCATACCCTCTTCAGTCTCCTGTCCGCTTCGCAGCAGGATCCAGCTTCCCCCAAGGGAAGCCTAAGCATCCGATCGCGCCGGTGTCCTCACCGCGCGTGCGAATTGACCTTTAGGTCTCCAGAAAGTAGGGTGTGTTGGCGTCAAAAAGCATTTGCATGAGCACACCTGGTTATAGCCAACTCACCTCAGCACAAGTTTTTGGTGGGTTGGCTAATTCGATGTTCTGACAGGGCGAGATTCTGTGACGCCAACCCACCCTACAAAAAAATCGTGTTTATAAGTGTTACGCTTATCGAATAGTCTGCATTGCGAATCGCTATTTTAATTTGAAACTCCGATCACACCGGTGTCCTCACAGCGCGTGCGAATTGACCTTTAGGTCTCCATTTTTATTACAAAGCCAAGGAGCCCTCCGGTCACCTCACGTGCTCGGTCTGGAGACCGGCATAATCATGAGTTTCTATCCTTTTCTCTTTACTGCCATCAGCGTAATATCGTCGAATTGTTCAACTCCCCCAGCAAACTGATGCGCCTGGTCGACCAGCAGGCTCAAGAGTTCCGAACAACCGCCGGTGTGTTCCCGAACCAATCCTTCCAGGCGCTGCCTTCCGAAGGTGATGTTTTCGCTATTCATCGTATCGGTAATCCCATCTGAATAAGCCAACAGCAAATCCTCCATTTCCAGATAGATCTCTCCAACCCCAAACTCAATTCCCTTGAAGATCCCAATAGCTGGGCCGGTTGGTTTGAGTTCTGTCAGTGATCCGTCTTTCCGAATTAGAAGTGGTGACTCATTTCCAGAATTGATATACGTCAGTCTGCCAGTGTTGAGCTCGACCAATCCCATGAAGAGGGTGGAAAATTTCGCATCTTCATGTGTGTCCATAACATAATTGTTTGCACACGATACTGCCTGCTTCAAACGTTCGGCATTGGAGTCTGGCTGCCCATTGCCAATTGGGGAAAAATTATCAGTTGTCGCAGCCGCACGAATCAGGCTGCGGTACAAAGTCATATATAAGGCTGCACCTATTCCCTTACCGCAGACATCTCCAACATAGAAAACCAGCTGATCATCGGGGAGCAGCAACGCATCATAATAATCTCCCGCCACCTCTCGTGCTGCCCTGAAATAAGCTGCTATTTCCCAACCCTTTAGGATGGGCAGTTGCGGAGGAAGAAAGCTCATTTGAATTTCTCTGGCTATCACCATCTCCCGCTCAAGGCTTTTCATATAGAGGGTACGCAGATCGTGCAGACGTTTTTTCTCAAGACTGGAGGAGACGCGTGCATGCAGCAGTGTGGGCTCGAAGGGCTTTGGCAGGTAGTCTTCAGCCCCCATTTGAATACCCTTCACCACACTCTTCAGATCGTTGCTTGCCGAGATGATCACCACGGGAATATCCCTGGTTGAGGCTTCCGCTTTGAGTTGGCTGAGCACTTCGTAGCCATCCATAATAGGCATCATGATATCCAGCAAGATCATATCCGGGGGTGTAATTCTCACTTTTTCAAGCGCATCCTGCCCATTATTGGCACTGATGATCTCACAATTTAAAACCTCGAGTTCCTGTTCAAGGTAATCTACATTGAAAGGTTCGTCGTCCACGATCAGGATTTTTGATACGGTATTCATGAATTCACCCTAAATATTCCTGCAGTTTTTGCATTAATAGGTTCTCATCAATCGGTTTTGTGAGGTAGTCATTGCATCCGGCAGCAATCGCTGTTTGAATGTCACTTTGCATGGCGTTCGAAGATAGTCCAATAATCGGCAATGATATAAACAGCTCGCGGATTCTTCGCGCAGCTTCATAACCATCCATCACGGGCAGGGAAATATCCATCAATATCAGATCCGGCTTGCTTCTCTTAGCCACCATTAATCCCTCAGCCCCATCTCTTGCCACCAGCAGGTGGTAATTTTCTTCCAGAAGTTGGGTTAACAGGTCAATATTAAGTTCTGTATCTTCAACAATCAGGATGGTTTTCATATTTAACTCCCCAACCTCTTCAGTCCACTCCTGATTGTTTCAGGGCGGTGGTGGATTTGTAGTTCATTGGCACAATCAAACTGAAAGTGGAGCCCTTACCGGGCTCAGAAACGACACTGATATCTCCGCCAAGCAGTCTTGCCAGGTTTCGGCTGATGCTCAAGCCTAGCCCGGTGCCACCATACTGCCGGGTTGTGCTGTTGTCTGCCTGTTGGAACTCTCTGAAAATGCGCGGCATGGCTTCAGGGCTGATCCCAATCCCAGTATCTTTCACGTCGATGCGGAGTTGGTCTTCGCCCTCGCGGCTGGCCGACACCAGAATGTGCCCTTCAGGGGTGAACTTAGCCGCGTTGCTCAACAAGTTGAGCACAATTTGGCGGATCTTATCCTGATCTGAGAAAATCATATCGAGGTTCGGATCGATCAGTTTGCTTAGTTTCACCTTTGGTTTAACCATAGGTGCGGTTGTGTTGATGCACAGATCAATCAGCGGGGCAATCCTGAAATTGGTGGCCAACACGTCCATCCGCCCGGCTTCAATCTTGGCAATATCCAGGGTGGTATTGATCAGCCCCAGTAGATGTTCTGCACTGACGAGCACCTTCTCGAGGTTTTCGATCTGCTTTGTTGGCAGCAGACCTTCTGCTTTGCGATGCACAATGCGCGTGAAACCAATGATGGCATTGAGCGGTGTGCGCAGTTCGTGGCTCATATTCGCCAGAAAGGCGCTCTTGGCCTTGTTGGCTTTTTCCGCCTCAGCCCGGGCAAGCATGGCCTCACTGTAAAGCTGCGCGTTATGCATCACCGTCCCCACATTGGTGGCGATCGTGCTCAAAAGATGCGCGTCCGCTTCTGTGAACAATCCCTCCTGCGTGGTGCTTTGCACGCTGATCACACCCATCGGTTTTCCGCTGACAAAGATCGGCACGCCTAGGTAAGATTGCGATTCAATGCCGATCAGCGTGGCTCCAATCTCGACTGTTTTCTGACTTAAATCCTTGTTGATCAGGAGCGCCTTCCTGGATTCGATTACTTTGCTGGTCAAGCCTTCCCCCAACTTGATCGGGGGTTGTTCTTCGCCATAAACATATGGAAAGTTGATCATTCCTGCCGCCTCATCGACTACAGCCACGTAAGCGATGTCCCCTTTGAAGACCGACACAATTTGCTCCCCCACAAGCTGGATCAATCCATTCAGATCAAGCTCTTTTACGAGCGCAGAGCTGACGGCATTCAGCGCTGCCAACTCAGTGGCTCGCTGTTCCGTCTCGCTGAGCAGCCGCTGAGTCTCATCAAAAAGACGAGCACTTTCCAATGCCATGCTCATGCTGTTCGCCAGGGTGGTAAGCAACCTGAGGTCGTTTTCAGTAAACGCGTCGTGATATTCCACGTTTTGAAGGCTCACATACCCTGTCACCTCCGAGCCGGAGATCAATGGGACGAACATCACAGACATGGGCACTTCTGTCCCTCGCAATGGCTCACTGCTGGTTTCGGTCATTTTCTCTGAGGTTACATGATTGTCGAAATAGGGCTTGCCAGTGTCAACCAAATACCGTCGAATCTTGTCGTAAGGTCTGTCTGGCAGGTTTTCAATATACGTCCCTTTCTCGTAGGCATACCAAATTTTTTCCTTCTGAGTTTCCGGATCGAATGAACCCAGGATCACGCATTGGGCATTAAATTTTTGCCGGACATTTTCGCCGACCAGCCGGTAGATCCCTTCGATATCCAAATGATGCGAAAAACCTTCCTGGACACTGCCAATGATTGTGAGTTCCATGGCACGCTGCTCTGTTTCCTTGAGCAGGCGTTGGGTCTCATCAAACAAGCGCGCATTTTCAATGGCTGCGCTGATCGTAGATGACAGCGTTTGCAGGAAGCGTTTATTGTTTTCGTTAAAAGACCGCGGTTCATACGATGCCAGAAAAACAACCCCAATTGGGCGGTCGTTGTTGATGATCGGCACTCCCAGCCAGGATTGCGCAATTGTGCCGGAGCTCTGCTCCACGACTTCGGGAGGGAAGTAGGCTCCATTCGCGAGCTCCTCCTCCAAAGTGCTCAACAGCAGCGGTTGGCCTGTGGTTATGACCTTGGAAGAAAGTCCGACACCCAAAGGGAACGGCTCTAAATTTTCAATTAACCCGCCCTCATTCTTGTCAAATTGATAATAGTTGGTGATGAGATTTTCTTTTACATCAAGCAGCATAACGCCAGTTGCGTCAGCATTAAAAATTCTTTGCAGATTTTGACCCGCAACCCGGGTTACGGTTTTTAAGTCCAGACTTTTCCCGATTGCTTCAGCTACTTCGTAGAGAATCGTCTGTTCGTTCGCTCTTTGTCTTTCTGCTTCTGTTGCTCTGAAGCGCGAAAGCGCGGTGGAAATATGCTGCGCCACAAAAGCCAGCACTTCATCATCTTTTTCTGTATAGTGAACGTTCTTGTCGTAACTCTGGATGTAGATCGCGCCGATCACTTTGCCGTTTTCGAAAAGCGGGGCACCGATGCCGTCCTCATTTGGGGTGCCTTTGGGGGCATAAGCACCTGTGGTTTGCGCAGCCAGAAACTCAGCTTGCCCGTGTGTAATTGTCGTGCCTGTGCGAATGATGAAGCTGGTCAGGTTACGCTCATTGCCCATTGTCCGTGGCGGAAAGCTGTCGGTGAATTCATCAACATGGTAGGGGTAACTCAGGATATCTGTTGCTTCGTCGTATAGTGCAATGAATAAGTTGTTCGCGTACATCAGATCGCCCACAATCGAATGGATGCGCTTAAAAAAATCATCCAGGTTGTGAGAACTATTGGTGGCTTCAGCAATCTCATACAGGGCTGTTTGGATTTTATTACTCTGCAAAAGTTCGCTGGTTCTATCCTTCACTTCCTGATCCAGCAATAAATTTTGCTCTTCCAGTTGATTCTGGGCATGCACCAGCTCTGAATGTTTTTGTCGTTCGCTGATGATCACCGACTCCTGAAAACGGAAAAATAGCAACAGAAGGGTCTCTGCAATCACGATGATCATCAACACTGTAGCCAAGGCCAACCAGGTGGAAAGACTGCCCGACCCAACCGGGTCTGGTGTTGGCACCAGGGTGCCCTGGATGATCAGCACTGAAAAGGACGCCAGGACGAGAATGGAAATAATGGTAATCAGGAGGCTGGGGCGTTTGCCAACCAACAGGAGTGTCATGATCGAGATCAGCAAGAAGTAAAGCGGGCCTATCCCCCGGATCCCCGTTTGGGCCACATTTACGACTGCTGCCACATAGGCTATCCCGAGGAGGATGCATACGCGGATCCAATAACTGATCTTTTTAAAAATAGCCAGGAAGACCAACGTCAGCCATACCACAGCCAGGACGTACGTTAGGGGATTGCTGCCCGGGGTTTTACCTTCAACGATCAGGACGGCTGCAACGGCAGGCGCAGAGGCAACTACCATGACCGCCAAAAAAATGTTCAGAATCCTCGTGCGCCAACCGTGAAGCACACTTGAGACGGCTTGAAGTTTTATTTTGTCCATGGTCAATTCCCAGAAAAGTCTAGAAACAAGAAGTCAATTTATTATAAGACATCCACCAAATTGGTTTACATTTTAAGAGTCAAATCTTTTCCAGGCCAAATCCTGTTGGCGCCGCTCCCTGTTCTTTCATGGTCTCCGGACCATGAAAGGCTTCTGACCATTAGGTCTCCATTTTTCTAAATGATAATAAAGTTAAGTTCCTCAAACTTAGATGATCATGTAGCAATGGAGAAGTTCGGTCAAGGACTTTGCTCGGCTGTGAAGCCCGCACAATCAAAATTTTGGAAAACACAATACAATTAACTCACTCACCACAACACGTAATTGAGCCGCATTTTCTAAGAAAGCTCAGGTACAAAGGATTACCATGACCACACAATATCGAGATTTGGATCCAACCAACGATTTTGCGCCTCTCGTCCGGTTGTTCACAGTTGAGATGCAAGACCCGACCACCGAAAACGGCTTGCGGGAGGATTACGACCAGCACAAGGACAGGATCCTGTGCCTGCAGGTGGCTGCCTCGAACCAAGGGGAAGTGATGGGGTTTAACTGGCTCACGCGCGATAAGCTCGACGAGCATCGAGCATATTGCTATGTGGTGGTGTCGATGGATCACAGGCACCAGGGCATCGGCAGCCGGCTTTACGAAATGGTCGAAGAGGTTTCGTTGGCTTCGGCCGTTCGTGAGCTGCGGGCGACCTTCCCCGACACGCTGCCTGAATCGCGCGCGTTCGCCGAAAAGCGCGGCTTCACCCTGATCTCCCACAGCATCGGCATGCAACTTGAGCTCGAAAATCTTAACCTTCAGCCTTACCTGGACCTTGCAGCTGAGTTGGAGAAGCAAGGGTTCGAGTTCACCACCATGGAAGCCCTGGGAGACACAGAAGCCGACCAGCAGAGGCTCTACCAGCTCAACGATATCACTTCCAGCCAAACCATGGGGACCGAAGGAGAGCACTTGTGGAGCTCCTTCGAGGATTTTCAGCAGTCTGTTTGCAAGTCGGATTGGTATAACCCCGCCGGGCAGATGATTGTGATCGAAAAAGCCACAGGTAGATGGGTGGCGATGAGTGCCATCACCCGCTTTGAGGGGCAGGAGGAGGCTTACAATCTTTTTACGGGCGTGGATGAGTCCTATCGTGGGCGTAAGTTAGCCCAGGCGGTCAAGGCAAAGGCACTGCTCTTTGCCAGGGATGTGTTGGGCGTAAAAGTTGTCCGAACAAACCATAATTCGCTTAACGAACCTATGATCGCGATCGACCGCAAGTTAGGTTACGTCCAGAGCCCGGGTTACTATTACATGCGCAAATACTTGTCTTAAAAGTAAACACTCACAACCTGAATTTTCCGTGTCACCAGCCAGATATTCTTTTGGTTGTGAGTGTTATTATGTGCTAATGAGCGGTACGCTCGTTAGCAGGGTTTAGAGCTCGTCCTCGTCGATGAAGGGCATCAATTGTTTCAGGATCTTTAGTTTTCCGGTTTTCATAATATCGCGGGCAATCTCCGTCAACACTTTTTCGTCGATGAATGGTGCCAAACCAACCAGGTAGCGTTCCTTCTGCTCGGTATTCATCAATTTAGCAATTTTGCCGAGGCTTTTTTCATTCAGGAATGGAGCTAAAGCATTCAGATATTGCGCGTCCTTTTCCGAGTTGAAGATCCTCTCGGCGAAGTTGCTCAGGTCTTTTTCATCCAGGAAGGGCGCCAGGGCAATCAGCTTATCGAAGCTGCCGGTCATGCCGTGCGAGCGGTCGATCATGCTTGCCAGCTGGGAGCTTTCCAGAAAGGGCGCCAGTGGGATGATCTGGGATAGATCCTTGATCCGGGTTTTGTCGATCATTTGAGCCAGGCGCTTTGAGTTCAAATGGGGCGCAAGCGCGATAAGGGTTTCCAGCTGAAATTCCTCATCTGAGGCTTTTTCGACGGCTTCTTCAACCTGGGAGGGTTTCATCAGCCCGGCCACTTCCGCGACCTCTTCTAAGTTGATATCTTCGCTCTGATCGATGATCTTGTTGACAATGGTGGTCTCTTTTTCGGAGCCCAGCAGTTCTTCTACGTCCACACCCAGGATTTGTGACAGTTCCAAAAGCTTGGAAATATCGGGCATGGTGTTGCCTCGCTCCCAGTTACTGACCGCCTGGTAGCTGACGAACATCTGATCCGCCAGTTCCATCTGGGTCATATCTTTGGCTTTGCGAAGCGCTGCGATTTTCTTACCTATAAGTTTTGTGTCGAACATGGTTACCTCTCTTCTAAAATTATATATCAGTAAAGCCAGGAAATTTTTGGTTTCCTTGGCTCCACTGATTTGGCGGTGTGAGTTATCTGTTGAGTTGGCTGAAAGGATTGATCATCGCAGCAGTGTTGGCTTTGTAAAAATCCTCGCTCTTTGTAATGTTGATCCTTCTGTCCAACTCAGTGATGTTGGTGTCTTTTAGGTTCTGAGCTTTTGATACACTGCGAGTTGTCGCGTTATCTGCAGCTTGTGGCTTTCCGAAAAAGATTGAGAAGACGTTGATTTTCTTGGTGACTAACATTTCAAACTCCTTTTTTGATCTGCTCAGATTGTAGGGGAAAAGGTCTCAGAATCCTATCAAGCAGCGCTTGAATCCGGGCATTTCAAGCGTTAATTGAGTTGTTAGCCCTCCCTTGAGAGAGGGTCCGTGTAACGGGGGAGAGTGTCTTTGAATTATGGTAAACACACAATAGTGAAGACCCTCTTCAGTCTCCCATCCGCTGCGCGGCGGGAGCCAGCTTCCCCCGAGGGAAGCCCAAGATCCCGATCGCGCCGGTCTCCGGACCGTGCGCGCGATCTGACCTTTAGGTCTCAGGTTTTTTCAGCAGGCCAAAAATATGGAAGCCTTCCACACGCACTTCATATTGGGATCCTCGCCGGTAAAAGGTTCTGCTCGGCTTGAAGCCGGCAAAGTCAAGAATTTTTTACCCTTTTCCGTCTCTTTTCCGCTCTACGGCAGGAACCAGCAAAAATCTATTAATGCATTGCATCCAATATAATGTAGATCTATGAACGACTTTAACGAGAAGAAATAATTCCATTTTTCTCCTGTTTGGCTATGAGTTCGTCCAGCAACTACCCAAAACCCCCGCAAGCAGATAAAATAGAATAGCTGTCATGTGATCACGTGACGGCGGAGACAATGTGAAACCAAAAAACACACTCTTTCTGATCGGTTTGGTGGTCCTGCTAGGGCTAAGTGCCTGCGGGGGCTTTGCGACTGGCGACCCGACCGCCACGCCTGTGCCGCCGACGGCAACGCTCATCCAGCCAACGGTAGTGCTGGTGGACGGCACGCCGCAGGTGGTGGTGGAGCCGATCAATCCAACCCCCACGCCAGACCTGGTCAACCCAAATCCGGTCCGCATCACTGAGTTGCAATACATCCAAACTGGCGTTGAACTTCAGATCATTGCCAAACTCTTTAACACTCTAACCGACGCCATCCTGCGGGATGTGCAGGTGGAGGTGCTGGCGCTGGATGCTAATGGCAACCGCATCGCCCAGGAAGTGCGGACCGTGCGCTACCTCTTCCCACGCGAGACAAGCGGACTGGTGCAGGATTTCACTTTACTCCCCGGACTGGAAACGCAGACAGTGGAGGTGCGCGTCAGGGAAGGACTCACGGACCGCCAGCTGCGCTACTCTCAACCTTTAATGGTGGACAACACCAGTTGGGTGGAGGCGGAAGATGGCATCAGGCTGACGGGCTGGCTCAACAATTCCGATCCCTATACCTACACTAAAGTTGAACTGAACGCAATTGCTTATAGCGCGACAGGCTTGATCATCGGGGGCGGACGCGGCACGATCGACTTCGTGCCCGAAGAGGACCGCACTGGCGTTTCCGTCCTGGCAAGCATCGAGACGGACCAGGAGATCGCGCTGGTGGAGATCTACCCCTGGATCACGGCGCAGTCGGCTTCCCTCGAGGGCGGCAGCTGGTGGGAGAATATCGAAGTCACACAGTGGAATTTCATTGCGGATGATTATCAGCATGTGTCAGGTGGAGCAGAGCTTGAGAATCTGACCGATCGCCTGCTGACTGAGACCTATTACCTGCTGACGGTTACGGACGCGAAAGACAAGGTCTGCCTGGCGGAGCAGGGCTACATCGACCTGATTTGGCCAGAGCAACAACTGGTCTTCTCGCCTGGTATCCTGAATCTGCCGCTGGATTGCGTGGCACAAACAGTGGATATGATCATCGTGCCGGGTGAATTCGGGCAGTTCCAACTCGGGTATGACCCGCTTGAAGCCGGCACTCCGGTGCTGAATGAAGGCGGCGAGACCGCCAGCGTGACCATTATCAACAATCTGAACGCGGATATTCCCAGGGCGGTGGTTTACCTGGTGATCAAGGACGCGTCTGGTAAGATAGTTGGAGGCGGCTCCGCACAGAGCGGGACCATCCGAGCGAACAGTTCATTAATAGTGCAAGTCCCGGTTATTTATCTCGGAATTACAGAGGAACTTAAATTCGAAGCATCGGTCAGCATCCCCAAGGATGTGACCATAGGACCATGAAACAAGGAGAATAGTATGACTCAACACCCAGAACGGCGAAAGTTTGTCCCTACCCCCCTAGACCCCAAAACCCCCGTGCCAGCGGATATTGACATTGCCCAGGAGGCAGTGCTCAAACCGATCCGCCAGGTGGCAGAGGAGATGGGACTGGAGGAAAATGAGCTGGAACTTTACGGTGACTACAAGGCGAAGATCAAGCTGGAAGTGCTTGACCGTTTGGCGGACGCACCCGATGGCAAGTACATCGACGTGACCGCTATCACCCCCACGCCGCTCGGAGAAGGGAAAACGACCACCACAGTCGGGTTGAGCCAGGCGCTCGGCGCGCATCTCGGCAAACGCGTGGTTACCTGCATCCGCCAGCCCAGCCAGGGACCAACCTTTGGCATCAAGGGCGGCGCTGCGGGCGGCGGCTATTCCCAGGTGATCCCGATGGAGGATTTCAACCTGCATCTGACCGGCGACATCCACGCTATCACTGCCGCGAACAACCTGCTGGCTGCTGCCATCGACACGCGCATGTTCCATGAATCTACGCAATCTGACCATGCGCTGTTCAACCGGCTTTGCCCGAAAGATAAAAAAGGCAAGCGTCATTTTTCGGTCAGCATGCAGGGGCGCCTGAAGAAATTGGGCATCACCGAAACCGATCCCGATCTGCTGACCGACGAACAAAAAGCGCGCTTCGCAAGGCTGGATATTGACCCCGAAACGGTCACCTGGCGGAGGGCTGTGGACGTGAATGACCGCATGCTGCGCGGGATCACGATCGGGCAGGGAGATGCTGAAAAAGGTTTTGAACTCAAAACAAATTATTACATCAGCGTCGCGAGCGAGCTGATGGCGATCCTGGCGCTGGCAACCAGCCTGAAGGACATGCGCGAACGAATTGCGAAGATCGTGATCGGGCAATCCAGGCAGGGCGAGCCCGTCACGGCGGATGATCTGGGTGTAGCTGGGGCGCTGACCGTGCTGATGAAAGATACCATTAAGCCGAACCTGATGCAGACGCTCGAAGGCACTCCCGTACTGGTGCACGCGGGACCCTTCGCCAACATTGCCCACGGCAACAGCTCGATCATGGCGGACAAGATCGCCCTGAAGCTGGCAGATTTTGTGATCACCGAATCCGGCTTTGGCGCGGACATGGGCATGGAAAAATTCTTCGACATCAAATGCCGCTACTCGGGCAATATCCCGAGCGTGGTGGTGTTGGTAGCGACTGTGAGAGCGCTCAAGATGCACGGCGGCGGTCCAAAGGTTAGCGCTGGCGCGCCGCTTGCTCCTGAATACATTGATGAGAACCTTGAATTGTTGGAAAAAGGCGCTGCAAACCTGTTGGCGCATGCCAGCATCGCGCAGAAATTTGGCGTGCCTGTGGTCGTGGCGGTGAATCGCTTCCCGACGGATACCGACGCCGAACTCGAATTGGTGCGCAAGATCGCGCTGGGGCACCCCGGTGTGGCGGACGCGGTGGTTGCGGATCATTTCAGCCAGGGTGGGGCAGGCGCGGTCGCGCTGGCAGAAGCCGTTGTCAGGGCGGCTGAAAAACCAGCCGACTTCAAGTTCCTCTACCCATTGGATGTCCCGCTCAAGCAGAAAATCGAAACCATCGCCCGGGAAGTGTACGGAGCGGACGGCGTGGATTACAGCGAGCTGGCAGAAGAACGCATAGCTGAATATACCCGCCTGGGTTACGATCATTTACCCATCTGTATGGCAAAGACCCACCTGTCCCTCAGCCACGACCCCGAATTGAAGGGCGTGCCTAAGGGCTACCGTATTCCTATCCGGAATGTCAGCGCATCGGTCGGTGCTGGCTTTGTCTACCCCTTGTTGGGCACGATGAGCACCATGCCCGGCTTGCCCACCAGACCGGCTTACTACGAGATCGACATTGATTTTAAGACAGGTAAGATTTTGGGATTGAGTTAGACGTTGTTTTCTGTATCGAAAGCATCCCCATCACTGAGGATGCTTTTTTTATTTCCCAATTTACCCCACTTGATTCTCAACAAGAATTCCCTGTCTTTAGCATAAAAAACTCAGGGGTAAGGGATGATAACGGTTGGTTCGAGAGTCTCTACAGGGTAGATCTTCTCGGGTGGTGCTATTATGGTGGGTTCCTGGTTGGCTGGGGGGGCAGGATGTGGAAACCACTCAGTGCTGACGCCGTCTGCCATCCACCAGGATACAACTGGGAAGCTATAGTCATAAAGATAATCTAGCCAAACTTCAGAATTTGGTCCATGTATCTCGAGCCAGCACATATCAACCTGGTAGAGCTTTTGTTGGTTAACCCCCTTTATTAGTGGCTCGATTTGCCTCATTGGTAAATCGTTATTGAGAGTTTGTAGATCGGGCTCAACTAACAGGATGTACAGCGTGTTAATGAGGGTGTTGTTTTTTTGCTCCTGGATCAACTCAAATCGCTCCACCTGGGCGGACCCTGGATTAAAAGTCTTCCGAAGGTAATTCGCGGCTTCTTCAAGGTTCATTTTGTACACAACTGGAACGTCTTCTGGATCACTTTGATAAAGGAAATTTTGTTCCCAGCTTAATTGTTTGCCTGCATCATCAAGAATCAAAATAATATAACTGCTTATCTGGTATTTTTCGCGATTTAGCTCGGCACAGTTCCAACGCACTGCATGTCGACCACGGAGGATTTTCGCTTTTCGATCAGGGCTATCAGCGGTTGGGTACTGAAGGGTTACTTCCAGTATAAGTGGGGCTTGTTCTTCCACGCGCACACTTAACAGGGGCAAGCCTTCCAAAGTGAGGTTATCAGCAAGTTGTTCCGCAAGCTGCTCAGCCTTGTTCGCATTTACCCGATTGATAATCAGAAAAGATACCAGTGCCACAATTGCAGTTAATCCACAGATTAACATAATTTGTTTTTTAATCATAATATCTCCTTTTTATTAATTCATTAAGATTAATGGAAGATATTGTTGCCATGTGTCAATCCGATAAGTCAAGAAAGTTGACTCACTTTCAATGACTAAAGAATATGGAAACTGTTCAGTCCAATTTGCCTGATTGAACAAATGCCAACTATCACTCGAATCTAGATATGATGCTTCTTCGAATTGTGTGTGCAACTCTATCAAGGGATCGTTGTGAACTTCTGACATCGTCTGCAATGCAGAAGGAGCATAAACTATATCTCTGCATCCTATCCCAAGATTGTTTATGTACGCACACCAAACTTCATTGCCTACATTTATGATCTTATACTCGATCATTGTTCCCCAATTCTGATTTCCTTGAGGATAGATTTCATAATTGCTTACTGGAGAATAATACTCTACATATTTTTCGGGAAATTGATACCCCGAATAATACCTCCACCCAGTTTGAATCCAGTAAGGTAATGGCAGTGAGATCCAGTTCGATTGCCCATAGTGAAAAACGTTTATTGGATAAGGAGGGGTATAAATGTTGACTCTTCCCCCGTATGCTGACACATATTGATTTCCCACGTAATACGATGACATCACAGTCGATGTTGGTATCATTGGAATAATTAATAGGAATGCCAAGATAACGCGACTTTTCATAATGCTTTTCCTTTCAATGATTAGTCGTCTGATATCTGTTATTAGTGTAACAAATTCTTATTCCTTTCGAAAGAATTATTTACTTTGTTAACACAGTGCCATCAATTCAATAATTGTTCCAGTTATAAGCGTTCTGTGCCCTCTGTAAAACCAAATTCTCGGCTCGATAAGATTACATAATCCCTTAGGACAGTATGATTAATTTGGATCTGGTTCTGAAGTCTTGGTAGGTTTTTAGAAATTGATAAAAACTTGATTGCTTAATGTTTTAAGATACCTGTAAATCCAACCGTTTTTTGGATGAAGTCAAGGCTATACATGGATAGACAGTAATCTATACCAATTTTTTATAATCCATTAATGATTTGTGAGTATGATAATGTTTACAAAAGAATTAAGACTGCATCTATCAGAAGGTGAATTATGACGAAACAAAACAAACTACGCACGCTATTCTTTCTCTTGTCAATCATTGTTGTTGGCACAGCTTGTTCCTTAACCCGGGTGGTCACTTCCGACCCCCAACAGCCAACAGCTATCCCTATGGTGGAAGAAACTGTGCCAACTACCTTACCTCCCCAGGAATCCGAAACAATTTTGGTACCTGAATTTGCTGCTCTTGAGGGCAGCCTTGAAGCCCTGTATGAGAAATACAGCCCCGGGGTTGTTTCGCTGCAATATGCTTCCGTGGATGGGTCCGGGCAGGGGACTGGCTTTGTGATTGATAAAGAGGGACACATCGTCACCAATTATCATGTTGCCAGCGATATCGAGCAGCTTGAAGTGCACTTTTCATCCGGGCTAAAAGTCTATGGAGACGTCATCGGAACAGATTTGGACTCAGACCTGGCGGTCATCAAGGTGGATGTGGATCCGGACGAATTGGTTCCACTGCCTCTGGGCGATTCAGATCAGGTCAAGGTTGGGCAGATGGTGGTGGCAATTGGCAACCCCTATGGCTTGAGCGGCACGATGACGGTGGGTGTGGTTTCCGCGCGTGGAAGAGTGTTGGATTCGATGCGCCAGACCTCGACCGGGTCCTATTATTCCTCGGGCGACACCATCCAGACTGACGCTCTCATTAACCCTGGCAACTCCGGCGGACCTCTGCTCAATCTTAACGGTGAGGTGATCGGGGTGAACCGGGCGATCCAGACCGCCGGTTTGAGCGTCACCGGAGATGCCATCAGCACCGGGATAGGCTTTGCAATCTCATCAAATATTGTGCGCAAGGTGGTACCTTCATTGATTGAGAAGGGCAGCTATGAGTATCCCTACCTTGGCATGACCAGTTACACAAGCATGTCACTGGCGATGATTGAAGTGTTGGATTTGCCCCAATCCACGGGCGCGTATGTGTCGTCGGTGGTCAAGGGCGGTCCGGCTGATCAGGCAGGGATTCGGGGCGGCACGTCGCCAAGTTCGGTGCAAGGGTTGTTTAAGGGCGGTGACCTGATCATCGCGGTTGATGGACGACCAATCAAGGACTTCAGCGAGCTGTTAAGCTACATGGTAGTCAATAAGAACCCGGGCGAGACGATCACGTTCACTGTCATCCGAAATGGTGAAACTTTGGATGTGAATGTGGTATTGGGGTTCCGCGAGTAAGCATATGAGTTAAGAATAAAGAGGCGCGTATGCGCCTCTTTTTTTGTGATTATTTGAAATGCCGATAATCAAAAGAACTATTCGTACCTGAGGGCTTCGACCGGTTCCAGGTTGGCTGCTCGCAGGGCAGGATACCAACCGAAGAAGATGCCAACTGCCAGGGAAAAGAGCGTGGCGAGCAGAACAGAGTTGAGGCTGATTTCCGGGACAAGCGGTGTGCCTGAATTGGCAGCAATGATGCCCACAATTTTCCCGAGCAGCCAGCCAAGCCCTATCCCTATCAGACCACCAAAAACGCTCAGCATGGCGGATTCGGTCAGGAACTGAAGCTGGATGTCAAACTTGCGTGCTCCCAGAGCTTTACGCAGACCAATTTCGCGCGTGCGCTCGGTGACAGAAACAAGCATGATATTCATGATGCCAATCCCTCCCACCAACAAGGAGATCGCGGCGATTCCTGCCAGGAAGATCGTCAGGATGTTGGTGATGGAGTTGGCAATTGAAAGCATGTCTTCCTGGTTGGTCATCGTAAAGTCGTCCGGCTGGCGGCTTGTGAGGCGGTGAGAGGCTCGCAGAATAGTCTTTGCTTCCTGCATGGCCTGGTCAATCGAGCTTGAATTCTGTGCCTGTATCAAAAGGAAATCCACAGCATTGGGGATGTTCTGGCGCTGAACGCGCAGCTGCATGGCAGTAATAGGAATATAAGCGTCCATATCCGGACTTGAAAACTGGTTGCCGCCCTTGGCAACCGCAACACCCACCACGCGGAACGGGTAATTGTTGATATGCACGGTCGTGCCGATCAGCTCGCTTTGGCGACCAGTGAGCCTTTCAGCCAGCTCCGGACCGAGCACCACAACCGAACTGCGGTTTGTGATTTGGCTTTCGCTAAAGAAACTTCCCTCGCTGAGTTTGAGGTCTGTGACTTCGGCGTAGTTTTCGGCTACACCCATGATGGAGGTTTGTGTGCTTTCATCCCCAAAACGCACACTGCTCTGACCTGAAAGAACAGGAGCAATGTTCAGGATGTGCGGCGCGCGGGCGCGATTGGCGAGCGCGTCGGCATCCGCCGTGGTGAGGTGCTTGGGGTTGGTGACATCTTCAGCGCGGTTGCCGCGAAAAACGTAGATCACGTTTGTTCCGACCGATTCAATTTGCCCGATTATGCTTGCTTCAGCTCCCTGCCCAATAGAAAGGACACCGATTACAGCTCCAACGCCAATAACTATGCCCAGGACTGTCAGAAAAGAGCGGGTTTTGTTAGCCGAGAGGCTGGCAATCGCCTCTTTAATTGCTTGCCAGAATTTCATGCAACTGCCTCCGGGGTTTTGATGAGACCATCAAACAGCTGCTCGATGCGTTGGGCATGCGCCGCAACTGTGGGATCATGGGTGACCAATACGATTGTTGTGTTCTGCTGTTGATTGAGCTTCAGGAGGAGTTCCATGACCTCTTTACCGGATTGTGAATCAAGATTCCCTGTTGGTTCATCTGCCAGCAAGATCGCCGGTTGGTTCACGAGCGCCCTGGCGATGGCCACGCGCTGCTGCTGCCCGCCGGAAAGCTCATTGGGCTTGTGGCGCATGCGATCGCCAAGCCCGACCGATTGAAGCGCAGCTTCAGCCCGCTGGCGCATGTTGGAGGTGTTCTCGCTGTAGCGCAAAGGCAGGGCCACGTTTTCGATGGCGTCAACACGGGGTAACAGGTTGTACTTCTGGAAGACAAAGCCGATTTTCTGGTTGCGCACAATCGCAAGATCGTCATCCTGCAGATCAGAAACCAGCAAGGAATCAAGGTAATAATCACCGGATGTGGGGGAGTCCAGGCAGCCGATCATGTTCATCAGGGTCGACTTGCCAGAACCGCTTGGACCCATGATGGCAACCATTTCGCCCGGAAAAATCTGCACGTCAATACCGCGTAATGCCTGGACTACAATCTCGCCGATGTAATAGTCTTTGGTGAGATTGCGCACATCGATCACTGGCCTGACAGCCTGATCAATCTGTTCCATCTTCTTACCTGCCCATTCGCATGAAAGTGTCCATCAGGGAAATTGGAGGTGAAAGCAGAACGGATTCACCATCCTGGATGTCTGCTTGCACAATTTCGATCTTGCGGCTTGAGTAAGCGCCAATTTTTACTTCCACTTCCACCGGTTTTCCATCCCGCAGGACGTAAACATAGTAATTGCCGTTGCGACTGACGATTGACTCAGCAGGGACAGTATAAGTATTGGGTTTTTCCTCGATCAGAATGTTCACACCCACCGTCATGCCCGGTCGAATGCCTTCATGTTCAGAATCCAGGCGCACTGTAACGTTGTAATTGACAATTCCGGCAGTGTTTATGCCAACTGAAGCGACCTCAGAAACTGTGCCATAAAAAACCTGGTCGAAATAGGCATCAAAAACAAGCTCAGCTTTCTGACCAACTTTGATCTGGGGAATGTCCACCTCTGAAATCGGCATATCCACATACAACTGGGTCAGATCAGCGATTAGGGCTGCCGGACTGCCAGTGGTGACCATATCGCCCAGGCTGTAATTCAGGGAGGTGATGGTTCCATCAAAAGGCGCTTTAACTGTCTGACTCTCCAACTGCTTTTCTGCAAGTTGGAGTTGTAATTCAAGTTTTTCCCTGGTGTCAGGGTCGGGACCATCAGCAATTTTTTCAAGGTCTGCTTGCCAGGCGGCAATATTCTGCCGCTGGAGGTTTATCTGGCTGTTGAGCGAGTCCGTTTCGCTGGCTATGACTGCGGGATCGCAAAAGTCGAGGTCCGCACGCGCAGCCTGAACCTGCAGCCAGTATGTTTGGGTTGACCAGTTGCGGTAACTTTCAAGCGCGTCATCGTAAGCCGTCTGCAAGTTGGTCAGACGCCAGTCCGTGCATTCGCGCTCGCTGAGGGCGAGCAGATTTTGTTCAAGAGTCCTGAGCGTGTTCTCAGCGTTGTTCAGATTGTTCTGCAAGGTAACCCGCTGCAAATCCGTGTCGGATTCGAGGTTCTGCAATCCAGTTTGGGCGTTGAGCAAGTTGAGCTGTGCCTGGAGCATTTCTGCTGGCAAACGGGATTCATCAAGCTGGTAGAGCACGCTGTTTGCCGAAACCTCCTCACCAACTTCATATTCCGCTTCTCCAACAAAACCTGAGGTTTGCCAATAAAGGGTGGCAGATTGACGCGGGCGGATGGTTCCAGCGCCGCTGATGGTGGAAACAAGCGTTTCACGCGTGTATGGAACGGTTTCAAGTTGGGCAAGAGCTGCTTCATTTGCTCTGCGCAGGCGTTCCTGGTTCATAAAATATGCGCCAACGATGAGCGCCAGGATAATAAAAATGACCAACAACCCGCGGCCGCTTTTCTTGTTCTTTTTTAACTGTGTTTGATCTGTAGTTGCCATTGGTTTCTCCGGAATAGGATTTGATAATAATACACCCTAATAATTAGAGAAGCATTAAATATGCTTGAACAAGCAATTAAATTCTAATAATGCTTAAATCCGGAAATCTTTGCTTGCAAGTAGCAAGGGTTTCACTTGATCAGCCGGGAGATAGCTTTAAATGCGGGGTGTTGGGCGGAACGCAGCAAACTGAAAAGCGCCATCTCAACAGTGGTCAGATGAACCCCCTGGTTGGCAAGCTCCTGCAAGGCAATAGCCTTGTTGTAGGGATTGCGTGAAGAGACCGCGTCTGCAGCCAGGTAGACCTCGAAACCCTCTGCGGTGAGATCGAGGCTGGATTGAAAAAGGCAGATATGGGCTTCGAAGCCGCACAAGAGCACTTGCCGCCGCCCGGAACTGCGTATAGCCTGTTGAACAGCGCCATCCTGCCAGATGCTGAAGTGCACGCGGGGTAGGTCGGCTTGCCCAGGCAGAAGGTCAGCAATTTCGGGGATCGTGTGCCCAATTTTTTCGGGAACCTGTGCAGTCAGGAGTACTGGTAGCTCAAGCAATTTTGCTCCTTGAACCAGCCTCTCCACGGCGAGGATCGCCGATTCGCTTTCGGCGACCACCCGGGCAAGGTTGCCCTGAACGTCAATCACGACTAACAAAGTATTCTCAGGGGTCAACATGGGCACTGCTCCTGGGTTGAGGTCATTTATATCTATTATAATCAACCTATGCTTGAAAACTCTGCATAGCAGACATAAGAGAGTTTGGTGAGAGATGGGAATTTTTAAGCGATTTGGGAATAAAGACAGTCAGATAATTGAAGGTCAGATCGGTTTTTACGGCCTTGCAGATTGGTGGCTTTCTGAATTTACTGAAGAGGAGCAACGTTATATTGTTGAACGATTCAGACCAATGGGAACTGGAGCGGATAATAATTCACGCAATCTTATTAAGGGCAAGATTACTAGCTCAACTTTGCCAGTAACAATGTTTTTAAATGCTCTTGCAGGGTGGTTTAAATCCAAGGAAGACGCCCACATTGCTAAACGTATGTACAAAAAGATGGAAGAATTAGGCAAATTACATCCCGTTGACAAGCCGGGTAATTATCAAGGGCGACACTATACTACTTATCTCGAAGAAATAAAGGAGTTAAAGCGGTCTAACTCAACAGAAGAATTAGAGAGGCTGCTGTTGGGGCTTATTGATGCAGTAGAAGCTCAGTCAAGGGATGATGGATTGGGGCTCGCTCCTCATTACACAGAGCAATTAGCTATTTTATACAGGAAGCAAAGGGAGTATATGAAGGAAATTAAAATATTGTCACGCTACATTTGGGCTACCCAAAAGGTCGATCATCCCCAGATTAATGATGGGATAGCTAAAAGACTACAGAAAGCTATGCTACTGGCAGAAAAGACCAGTCAAAAGAAAGGTTAGTCCATTGCAGGTACGCAGTAGTTCTGTTGCAATGATAACCGCTCTACAAGGAGGACGTAATGAAAAAGTATCTAGGATGCTTATTTGTAGTAATGCTAGCGGTATTTATTCTCTCAGCCTGTGGAGGTGGAGGAGGGCGTGATTTATCCTCTCCTTCCAGCAGGCTTGTAGGCCACTGGAGATATACAGAGCTAAATGAAGAGAATCAATTCTTCATTAGTGAGATAAATCCAGATACAGGAGAGGGCAATTGGACTATGTATGTTCCATCAAGTGGTGAGGTGGTGATTTTTAAGTATAAAATATTAAATGAAGTTCCTGATGGGAAGAATTTGACGGTTTTATTGACTCATCAAAACGGTGCAGCAATTACCCCTGAACTTGTAATCGAAAAAGATGGATTAATCGCTGAGATTTTGGATGCTGATGAACCATTAACATACATAGACGACAAGACAGAATATCAGCCTGGGAAGTGAGAAAGCTGCATGAATGAAACAAAGGATATGTGCTCGAATCTTCCAGTCGAAAGTTACCAGATAATTAGAAGAGCACTGACTTTGATGGGCCGACCAGTATTTTTGAGACTTGCATGAATGTAAAAGCTGCTTTTCCGGTCATCCTGGATTCATTAAAAATTTGGTGGAAGGATTGGTCCAACCAGGTGCTGGTGGCACTTGTTGCAATCCTGCTCAGCCTGACGGTTGTGCTTTATCCGCTGGCGATTTTTGGCATCTATGAACAATCCCTGGACCTCAGCCACGGTATTCCTACAGGTGTTCTCGGTTTTTGGAAGGGTTTCAAAGGTCATTGGCGCAAGAGTCTGCCCTGGGGTTTACTGAACTTGCTGGTAATTGGGATTTTTGGCTTCAACATCTGGTTCTATCTCAATCTGGATCACCCAATCGCCTTGGCATTAATGACCTTAATGTTTGGCTTGCTCTCTTTTTGGCTGGTCTGGCAATTCTACACTGTCAGCTGTTTCTTCCTGCAAGAGGAAAAGACGCTTAAAATTGCCTGGAAAAATGGATTGGCGATCTTTCTGCTGCAGCCTGGTTATGCGGTCGTGATTGCGATTGTGATGTTGGTCCTGGTGGGGCTCTCGATTACAACTTTTATCCCATTTTTCCTGGGATCAGTACCGCTGATTTCCATGCTGGGTTTGCGGGCAGTGCAAGCAACAATCAAGCAGGAAGATGCATAATTTGCTATACTAAAAACCAGTCTTATTGATCTGATGCGAGGAGTTATGGCGAGAAAAATCCTTGGCTATATCGAGTTGGTGTGGACCTGCGATAGTTGTGGAACAAAAAACCCGGGTGCCATAAAATCCTGCACCAGTTGTGGCGCACCCCAACCTTTGGGTGTGCGTTTTGAGCAAGTGGACCCCAATGTTTTCAATTTTATTAAAGACGAAGCCCTGATCCGCATGGCACGTTCAGGGCCGGATAAGCACTGCCCCTATTGCGGCACGCGCAACCTTGCAGACGCACTCACCTGTGTACAATGCGGTGGTGATCTGACAGTGGGGGCGACCTCCCGACCTTCAGGTGACGTGATTGAGCCCTACCCGGTGGGGGGCTCTCCCTACGACCCTCAGCCGATTGAAGAGATACAGCCCATGGCGACTCGATCGCCGATGCCACGGGGGGTTTCCGTCGTAATGATATTGGTGCTTCTGGCAATCTGCGCTTTTGGGATCATGATGCTCACCAGGATGCTGCGGACTGACGTGGTCAACGCCACAGTATCTTCAACCAAGTGGGAGAGGATGGTTGTCGTAGAGTCCTACCAGCTAATTACTGAGAGCGACTGGGCGGCAAATATTCCAGCTGATGCCACGATCTCAAGCTGTTCGCTTGAATACCGCTATGATTCCGACCAGCCCACGGAAAATTCAGAGGAAATTTGTGGGACACCCTACACGATCGACACCGGCACCGGTGTGGGGCAAGTGGTACAGGACTGTTACTATCGGGTGTATGAAGACTACTGCCGTTATGAGACCATGGGTTGGACGGTTGCGGACACCTTGAGGCTAAGTGGTACGGATCTGAACCCACTTTGGCCGGCGGCAAACCTGACGAGCACGGAGCGGGTTGGGGAGGCAACCGAGACTTATACCATCTGGTTCAGTGCTGGAGGACGGGAGTATGATCTGCGAACCTCAAACTTCAACCTTTATCAGCAAGCCTATCCTGGCAGCCAGTGGGAACTGGAGGTAAACCAGCTTGGCGCGGTTACCTCTGCGAAACCTGTGGATTAATCGCTGACACATAGAAATGGAAAAAAGGACCGCCAATTTGGCGGTTCTTTTGTGTGTAAAGCGGTTATCTGTATCCTGGGATCAAGACCCAGCGTTCGCCGTCCTTGAAGGCGTAATGGGGCAGCCAGCCCAATCCGAAGAACTCCTCCACAATATCCTTTTTGTAGGGGTTGATGGTGACTTCGCGGATCGTGCCAGCCATATCCTGCGTATCTTCCTTGTGAGAATCCAATTCCTCTTGCAGCTTCTCATCCAGTTCAGCAAGCTGCTTGTTGTATACCTCAATCATCAATTCCGACTCCTCCACATTTGATTTGGCGGTTGAGGTCAAGCGGCGTTTGGTGAGTGAGCTGCTGATGCTCTTCTTGCGTCCGGAGAACAGACTGATGACCGTTGAAAGACCTGTGCCGGCTTCTTCCATGCGGCGCTGGTTGAGGATCTTTTGTTCCTTCTCAAGTTCGATCTCCTCTCTCATCTTCTTGGATTCGATCGACTTGCGCAGTTTTTCGTACTTCTGTTCAATCTTCTTAATTTCGTCAGATTGTCCCCCCTGGCTGGCTTCGATGCAGCGGGCTTCGAACGCTTCGCGGCTTTCGCCGGGATTGGAGGTGAGTTTGAGCTGGTCATTCGTGAAGAGAGTCAGTCCGTTTTCACGATAGATCCATTCCTCAAAATCTTTGGACAGGCTTGCGATGTTCTTCTCATCGTCAAATGGATAGCGTAAATCACCAAAAGTGGCATTTGGTAAAGGACGGGATTCGGCTGCCAGCAGGTCGATGGGGTCGTGTTGATAGTCGAGCCAGCGCACAAGTCCGCGCCCTTCGATGCCGGGAAGATTGACGGAAATTTTTCTTTCGAGATCCACGCCATAAGTACGATTGGCAATATAAACTTTTGCCTGACCCACCAGGGTGGGTTCGTAGTGGTAGCGCTGTTCCGCAGTGGAAGGAATGCCTCGTTCCGCTGCCAGCTTGAGCGCCTCACTCAGGCTGACCGTGACAGGCAGGTAAAGGACGGCGGCTTTGGATGAGAGAATTGGTTCATTAGGGCTGCCGGGAAGGTTCTGGCTGGCACCCCCGAGGACTTCTTCCAAGCTGATCGGTCCGTTGCCATTGGCGGCGCTTGAGACTTGCAGTACGTCTGCGCCAACCAGGCGGTTGAGCTCGGAGAGTTTGGTACGCATAATGGGACCGGGGAGGTAATTCATCGCCCAGCGGGTAGTGAAGATTTCGGGGGCTTTGGCGTGCACGTTGTGGAGCAGGAAAACGCGTTTGCCGAGGGAGGATATGGCTGTGTCGAAGTAGCTGCGGTCAAAAGCGCCTGTCGCCGTTGCCAGGCCGTCCAAAAGGCGCTGTTTGTCCTGATCGGTCTGGAGTTTGCCGATGATCCAGGTGCCGGTGTTGGAAAGGGCTTTGTAATCCAGGTCGATGGGGTTTTGGGTGGCAAGCACCAAACCAACACCAAAGGCGCGCGCCTGCTTGAGAAGCCGCAGGATGATCGGCTTGCTGGGCGGATTCGCGACTGGGGGCAGGTAGCCGACGATCTCGTCAAAATAAACCAGCGCGCGCAGGCTGCCGGTGCCGGATTGGGTGCGCATCCAGGTCTCGACCGCGGAGTAGAGCAGCGTAATGAAGAACATGCGTTCCTGGTCTGCCAGGTGAGCCAAATAGAAGACGCTGTGGCGCGGTTTGCCGTCGGGCGAATAGAGGAAAGCGCCGATGTCTAGCGGTTGCCCCTCCAGCCAGTTCTGGAAAGAAGGCGCGGCGATGAAATTGTTGAGCGCCATCGCCAGTTCAAAGCGGTCTTTTTCAGGATAAAACTTGGAAATTGGGAAGACCCCCAATTTTTCAAATGGCGGGGTCTGAACTTGCATGATCAGCGATTCGAGGTCAAGGTCCTGCCCCTGGCTCCAGGCATTTTCGAAGATATTTGAAAGCAGGATGTGTTCCCTTGAGCGAACGGGGTCAATATCTTTGTAGCCCACCAGTTCGAGCAGGGCGGTGGCGGTACTGCTGATGTTTTCGCGCAGGATTTCTGTATTCTCTTCCCAGGGGATGGAAGGCGCTTTGAGGGACGAAAGAATGCTGACCGGGAAGCCGGCATCAGAGCCCGGGCTGTAGATGGCATAATCGACGTTGTCGGATAGTTTTTGCATCCGTGCCTGGTCGATGCCTGAGCGTTTCAGTCCTTTTTGCCAGTTCTCAGCAGCCTCAGCGGCAGCCTGCTCAGGGGTTTTGCCTTCCCGACGGGCGATATCTTCGTCCACCCAGGGGGCAAAATCGGATGGCAACAGTTTGGGGAAGTGCAGCAGGTGGTTGGTGAGGTCGCCTTTGGGGTCGATCAGGATTGCAGGGATGCCTTGCAGCGCGGCTTCTTCGAGCAGGATGATACCCATACCCGTTTTACCAGAGCCGGTCATACCGGTTATCATGGCATGCGTGGTGAGGTCGCTGGGGTCATAGAAGGTGAGTTTGTCGGGGATGATCGCCTTGGCGGCGAGGTCGTAGCTTTGACCGAAATAAAATTCTGAGGGATTGAGTTCCATAAAGCCTCTCCTTGATTAAGTATTCAGAATGAGTTGATTATAAAGCATAGAAACGGGCTTAAGCGGTTTGCAATATGTGTCGCTAATTGGTATATCAGGCTGAAAAAGCATTTTGTTTAATAACAGTCGTAGAAAATTTTACCCATTCTCTAAATAATTGAATACAAACATCAGCATAAATGGCAATATCTATTGTCAAGGCAATTTAGAAATGTCCTAATCTCAGCAATTTAGAAATGTCCTATTGTGTTGATAAAGTTGTAAGCACTGGCTTTCCATTCAGCTTTTTTCCATAAGTCCTCCAGGGGTGGTCATAAGCAGGTGGCAAGGGATTTGTCTGCTCGGATTTGGAAGAGACAATCGCAGTTTGCCTGGATCTTTTCTCCACTTCTTCCAGAGTAAGCAGATTTCCGTGAAACCAGGCTGAGACAGAACCGGAAGCATCACAGGTAACTAAAACCTCTTGATCAGCGTAAAAATAGGCCGGATGATTGGTCACGATTTGATACACTTTGCCAGCATAATTGATCTGCAAGGATTTGGTGACTTTGCGGAAGTCGTGAATGGAGAAAAGGAAAGCCAAATCATGTGTTTCATCCAAAGGGCGATGGAAGTCAAGGCTTGAAGCAGGGGAGACAGCAAATTTGCGGTTATAGTCGCGAATAAACTGGGGCAAATACAGATTGGCCTGTTCATAATCGCTGATACCCAGGAGACGCATTTCCTTGATCAGACGATCCTGCAAAGTTTGGTTGGCTCTCTCCACCCGTCCCTTGGCTTGTGGTGAATTGGCGCAAATCAGTTCGGTATCCAGGACGCTGAGCGCCCGTTGGAACTGAGTAACCGGTTCATACCTGAGCTTTTCTCTGCGATTGACCCGAAAGACGCTAAAACGGTCACTGTAGAAAGCCTTGGGTAGACCATGTTCCCGAAAGTAGCGTTGACACAAGCTCCCATAGCTAAAGAAGCTTTCTTCTGGGACAAATTCAGCTGCCAGCATCTGGCTGGTGGCATCATCCACAAACACCAGCAATGTGGCTTTGGGTCCACGATCTTCCAGCCAGGCATGTTCAGAACCGTCTATCTGCACCAGTTCGCCACGATGCTTCCTTCTGGGACGAGCGTAATGGGGCTCAGCCTTCTTTTTGACCTTTGCTTTCCAGACACCAGCTTCAATCATCATCTTTCGCAGCGTCTCTTTGCTCAAACGGATACCTTTCATCTGCTCAATCTTTTCAGCCATCAGAGTTGGTCCAAAACCTTTTACCAGCGGATCATTGATAAAGTCTTCAACAATCTCCCGTATCGCAGCCTCCATCTTGCGATTACTGGGTACTCCCCGCTTCCTGGACACCAACCCCGCAACGCCTTCCAACCGATATCTTCGCAATATCCGCCGAAATTGTCGTTCGCTGATCCCCAGTTTTGCAGCCGCATCTTTTTGGCTTTCTCGTTTTTCCAGCACTCCTTCAAGGACACTTTTTCGGAGTAGTTCTTCATTGTTCATTTCGATTGTCCATGTCATAGCTCCTAATGTTAATTAGGACATTTCTATTTTGCTACTTTAGGACATTATCATGTTGCTCTTACAAATGGCAATATCTATCTCAAAAATTTGCAATTAAGTTATAATAGCAGTATTAGAGCCAAAAGGCTCCAAAATTCAGGGCGAAATGCTACTATCCAAAACTAAATAACCACCTTCTGTCAATTGTGATTTGATCGATTTAGGAGCAGCAGCAATTGCCAAAAAAATTTCAAAGGAGAAGAAATGAAAAAATCAAGGCTTTTGTTTACCCTCGCAAGTGTTCTGATCGTTGCGAGCATGATTCTGGGCGCATGCGCCCAGCAACCAGAGGAAGAAGGTCTGGCTGTGGGTATTGTGCTCCCCACCAAAGACGAACCCCGCTGGATCCAGGACGAAACCCGCTTCAAGGATGCATTAACTGAGCAAGGTTACGCCGTGGAAATTCTGTTCAGCCAGGGCGATCCTGCCAAAGAGAAGCAAAACGTTGAAACCTTGATCTCCAAGGGCATCAAAGTTTTGATCATCTGCCCCCATGACGGAACTGCCGCCGCCGCCGCTGCTGAAGCTGCACGTGCCGCTGGTGTGAAGGTCGTCTCTTATGACCGCCTGATCCTTGACACCGATGCCGTCGATTATTATGTAACTTTTGACTCCGTAGCTGTTGGCGCTGCCCAGGCTCAATACCTGGTGGACAATGCCGCCGGAACTGGTTTGCCTCTCTATCTGTATGCTGGTGCTTCCTCAGACAACAACGCTTTCCTCTTCTTTGAAGGCGCATGGAATGTTCTGCAGCCCAAGATTGCAGATGGCACTTTCGTCATCAAGAACTCGGCTGAAGCGATTGCCCTGCAAGACAAAGCCACTCTGACCCGCGATGAAATGGGTAAGATCCTTGGTCAAATCACCACCAACTGGGATTTCAATGTGGCCAAGAACCTGGCTGAAGCCAACCTGACCGCTGCTTCCGCTGCGGATAAGGGCGAAGTCTTCATCCTCGCACCAAACGATGGCACCGCCCGCGCTATTGCTGACGCTTTCGCTGCCGATACCGATGTGACCAAGTATTATGTCACTGGGCAGGATGCAGAAAAAGCCTCCGTCCAATACATCATCGACGGAAAGCAGTCCATGACCGTGCTGAAGGATGTTCGGACCCTCGTTTCCGACGCTATTGCCGCTGCAGTTGCTTTCCTCAATGGGAATACACCTGAGCAAACCCATACCTATAACAACAATGTCATTGATGTTCCCGCCAAGCCATCCGCTGTGGTCACCGTCACCAAAGACAACGTTAAAGCCACTGTTGTGGACTCCGGATACTATCCGGCCAGCGATTTCACTGGTTTGGAGTAGTTTTACTTAATCGTTTCGAGCAGTGACTGGATACCCAGTCACTGCTCTTATCAATTGTAGTTTTTCAGGAGACGCCTATGGACACATCCATTCTTGAAATGAAATCCATTACCAAGGAATTCCCTGGAGTTAAGGCGTTAGATGATGTTACCTTTAGCGTACGCAAGGGTGAGGTTCACTGCCTTGTTGGGGAAAATGGGGCGGGGAAATCAACTTTGATGAAGGTTCTGAGCGGGGTGCATCCTTATGGCACTTATTCTGGTGAAATTTTTGTTGAAGGGGAACTGCAAAATTTTAACGGCATTCGCGATAGCGAACACGCGGGTATTGCGATTATCTACCAGGAACTGGCATTAATCCCGGAATTATCCGTTTATGAAAATATTTTTCTTGGAAATGAAGTTACCAATGGCATGGTGATCGATTCGAACGAGTCGATTTCCCAGGCAATTGATATTTTAAAAAAGGTGGGCTTGGATGTAAATCCTCTGACTAAGATCAAGAGCTTAGGAGTGGGCAAACAACAATTGGTTGAAATTGCCAAAGCCTTGAAAAAACAGGTCAGGATCTTAATCCTCGATGAGCCTACTGCCGCATTGAATGAAACTGACAGCGATAACCTGCTGCAATTGATCCGAGGTCTAAAAGAACAAGGTGTAACCTGCATCCTCATTTCCCACAAACTGCGTGAAGTTATGGAAATTGCCGATACCATTACTGTTCTGCGAGATGGTAAGACGGTTACCACGCTTGATGTTGAGGAAGATAAGGTCACCGAACCTGTCCTGATCAAACACATGGTCGGCCGATCGATCGATAACATTTTCCCAAAGCGGGGAAATGTAAATATCGGTGAGGAAGTGCTCAGGCTTGAAGACTGGAGCGCGTTTTCCTATGCCCTCGGCAGGGACATCCTCAAAAATGTCAATATCAGCGTTCGTGCTGGTGAGATCGTCGGGATTGCTGGTTTGATGGGGTCCGGACGCACAGAACTTGCAAAAAGCATATTCGGCAACCCGGACCACTATCGCTTGAGCGGTAAAGTGTTTATCAACGGGCAAGAGCAAAAATTTCGCAGTCCGCATGACGCGATCAAATCATCCATGGCGTATGTGACTGAAGACCGCAAGGGCAATGGGTTGATCTTGATTGACGATGTCAAACACAATATCAGCCTGGCAAATCTCAAAGAAATCACGACCGGGGGCGTGATCAATGAAAATGAGGAGATCCTTGTTGCAAACAAGTATCGCTCAGAACTCAACATCAAGACGCCTACCATTCAGCAAAAGGTGCGCAACCTGAGCGGTGGAAACCAGCAAAAAGTATCGTTGGGCAAGTGGCTGTTCGTAAAACCCGGGATCATGATCCTTGATGAACCCACCCGGGGTATTGATGTTGGCGCAAAATATGAAATCTATACGATTATGAATTCATTGGTAGAGCAGGGAATGTGCATCATCATGATCTCATCTGAACTACCAGAAGTTCTTGGCATGAGCGATCGTATCTACGTCATGTCTGCAGGAAAAATTAATGGTGAGATGCCGGTTGAGGAAGCTTCGCAGGAAGGCATCATGGCACTGGCAGTGGATTACTAGGAGACGTCAATGGAAGATCTAAAGCAAAAAACAAGTGAAGCAAACCGAGAGAAGAGCCTGCTGGACATCATGAAGAGTAATATCAGCGAATACTTTATGTTTATTGCGCTGATAGTTATCATGATCTTCTTCAGTGTCACAACCGACGGCGTCTTTATCTCCTCCAGGAATATCAGCAACCTGATCAACCAAATGGGCTACATTGCGGTTCTGGCGGTCGGCATGACCCTCATCATTGTCATCCGTCACATTGAACTGTCCGTTGGTTACCTGGCCGGCTTTCTGGGTGCGTTCTCAGCGATCGCAATGACATTTTGGGGTTGGCCAATCTTTGCGGTTATCCCTGCGGTCATGATCCTGGGCATCCTGGCAGGCATGCTGACTGCCACACCAGTTGCCAAACTGGGCGTACCGGCCTTCGTGTCCACAATGGCTGCTGGTCTGATCTTTAGAGGCGCCTTGTTGCTTGTCACGATGGGCACCGGCACGATTGTTATCAAGGACCCGGTCTTTAACGCCATCGGTAATGGGTATATTCCGGATTTACCACTTGGAGAATTTCTTCCGGGGCGGCACAAGTTGACCTTGATCATTGGGTTGATTGGAATCATTTTATCCATTCTCTCTGCCATCAAGAGCCGGCGAACCAAGCTTTCCTATAATTTCCAGGTTCCCAGTTTTGGCTTGTTCATCGCTCAGCTTGTGTTGATTTCGGGATTGATTGGGTATATTTCCTGGATTCTCTCGGGCTATAACGGCATATCCTGGAGCCTGGTGATCTTGCTGTTGGTTGTGGCGGTGTTCCAGTTTATTACCACCAAAACTCCGCTTGGACGCCACATTTACGCTGTAGGCGGAAATCCAGAAGCCGCTGAGCTTAGCGGTATCAGTGTTTCGAAGATCACCTATATCGTTTTTGCAGCAATGGGTTTGCTCTCTTCTCTTTCGGGTATTATGTACGCTTCCCGCTTGCGTTCTGCAACCACGACTGCTGGCTTGGGTTTTGAGACCGACGCGATTGCGGCTGCCTTTGTTGGCGGCGTATCCGCGGCTGGTGGCGTGGGTACGATTGCCGGCTCAATCATTGGTGCATTGGTGATGATGTCGCTGACCAGTGGGATGAACCTGATGGGCATTGATATTTCTGTGCAGTACATCGTCCGCGGTGCGGTGCTTGTGCTGGCAGTTGTCTTTGACCGCATCACCCGCAGAAAACAGTAAAATTCACAACCTCGAACTAAAAAGGAGATGGTTTACCATCTCTTTTTTTTATCTTTACAGGGTCTTTTTCTGAATCGAACACCCGGGCACTTGCCCACAATCCTAAACCGGGAAGAAATCCTCCAGGTTTAGAGCTTCGAGGCTGGGAATAATGGCTGTAGCCAGGGAAAAATCCTGACCCAAGGTAGCTTCATTTGGCACGGCGATCACGCGGATGCCGGCAGTGTGGGAAGCCACAACGCCGTTGTTCGAATCTTCGAGGACGATCGCGTTTTGCGGAGCTACATCCAGATTCTCAAGCACCTTCAGGAAAATATCAGGCGCAGGCTTGGCGTTTTTGACGTCATCCGCGGTCACAACAGTCGCGAAGCGATCAAATATGCCCAGCCGTTTTAAATGCCCGTGCACCCACTTTTGTTCAGAGCTGGAACCAACCGCCAGCAGGAGTCCTTTTTGTTCAGCCTCATCCAGAACCTGCAGAACACCAGGCAAGGCTTCTTCATGCTGGATGGTCTGATAAGCTTCACGTTCCACGGCACGGCGCAGGTCTTGCGCTGAGACACCGTTGTTGAGGTGGGCAGCCAAAATCTCGTGAGGTCGGTATCCGTCGGGAATATGATGGGCACCAATCAGGTTCTGGTATGCTGCCATATCGAATGCGAGACCTACCTTGCGGAACTCCCGCTTCCAAATCTTACAGTAGATCGCTTCTGTTTCAATGATCAGACCGTCCAGGTCAAAAATGACGGCTTTTTTGTGATTGTTCAGAGGCTTATCGGTCATAATTCTTACCTTCGCACGGAGCCTGTGCCCCAATAGCCACTGCGCAGTGGGGTGATATCCTCAATCGTGATAAATGCTGAGGGGTCCACTTCCAGGGTGCATTTCTCAACCACAGGCACATCTTTGCGCCGAACAGACAGGTCGCATAGTGAGACGGATCCGTTCCTGCCGCGGGCCGGGATCTCCGTCACGGCGTAGTCCATTTTTCGCAAGGCATCAGCCACGGCAAAACCATGCTCTTTGGTGATGATCTTGATATGAGAATAGCCGATAGCAAGCCGCTTTTCGATTGTCATACCTACCACGTTGCCCGTGGCAAAACCGGCGGCATACCCCACCACGTATAAGACATTGGAGAGATCGTTCAGCACTGCTCCAACGGTGACAACAAAAAGAACCGACTCAATGAAGCCCAGTATCCAGGCAATTCCCTGTTTTCCGCGCATGGTAAGCATGAAGCGCAGGGTGTCCATCGAAATCGACGTCACGCGTACCAAAAAGATCAGGAACGCTGTCAGGATGGCAGTAGGCGTAAAATAAACTGCATTTCTGTCCTCTATCCTTCCGGGGTATTTCACCGCGGGCTGAAAGCAAAGCCGCAGGTACACCGTCGGAATATTTTTCACCATGCGGGTCATCGAGAATTGCGGAGAGATCGTGCAACCGCTGGATCCAGTCTCCAGCAAGCCGTCAGCCGAACGTTTATGTAATAAAGTATAATGATCTCGCTGTACCCGAGTGTTTCGTAGAGGCTCTTTGCGTCAGCTTCATCCTGCTGATCGAGGTTGTCGTAGTGGGTGTCGTCGCTGATTGCCCAGCCGTTGTTTCGTTGTAACCTTCAGCCCACCAGCCGTCCAGCACGGAAAAGTTGAGCGTGCCGTTCATGGCGCCTTTCATACTGCTGGTGCCCGAGGCTTCGCGCGGGCGCATGGGTGTTGAGCCAGATGTCGACGCCCTGCACCAAATAGCGTGCCATGTCCATATCGTAATCATCCAAAAAGACCAGCTCGTCCGCCGTTGCGGGCGTCTTGACCTTGCGGTAGACTTCCTGATCAGGAGCTTCGCCGGGTTCATCAGCGGGTGCGCCTTGCCGGCAAACGATCTGAACAGGCTTGCGGGCATTGGTCACGCGCGAGGCGGTCGTAATCCCTGAAGAGGCGTTGGCGCGTTTGTAAGTGGCAAAGTGCGCGCAAAACCGATCGTGAGCGCGGTGGGGTCCAGCAAACGCCGCTGGCAACCGTCTGAACTGGATGAACGCTGGTGTTTTCCCATTCGGTAACGGGCGCGACTGACCATGGTGTTGATCAGTTTACGCTGGAGGGTGCGCACGCGCCAAAGGTCATCATCCGGAATGTTTTCGATCCTCGCCCATTACGGCGGGATTATCCAGATCATTCTTCCAGTCCGGTCCCAGGTAGCGATTATAGAGCACGCCGCCGGCGGCCAGCCAGGTGCCGGTGTGGACGCCGTTGGTGATAGAGAGATCGGAACTTCTCGGCGGGCGTTCCGGGCCAAAGATACTGCCACATATTGCGCGAAACTTCGCCGTGCAGTTTCGAGACGCCGTTGCGGTAGTCGAAGTCGAAAGCCAAAACCGGCATGCTGAAGACTTCTCGTCCGACCAGTCCGTTTTTACCTTGGCGAGATCCATGAATTTTGCCAGGTTCAGTCCAAGATCGCCCAGAAAGTGGAGAAATACTGTCGATCAACCAGGCAGGGAATTCTGTCGTTGCCGGCAGGCACAGGCGTGTGGGTGGTGAAAACGCTGGTTTTCCGCACGATTTCCTTGGCTCCTTCGAGCGTCTGACCCTGACCCATGAGCTGGCGCACGCGTTCAAAGCGTCAGGAAGGCAGAATGCCCCGTTCATATGGAATGGAAGGCTTGTAGCCCAGGCGTCGGCGCGCAGACGCCGATGCTGCGCAAAGATCTCCTGCGAGATGCGCAGTTCGGGGTCGCTGATAAAGGCGGTCCGTGAGCTGGCGGTCCTGGAGGTTATTTTCGGGGATGTTGGTGTGCATCAGGATCAGCTTGTTGCGCCCGATGTTCAGCTCGTAAAGCCAAAGAGGTTTCGCTCCTGGGCAATTCGATCGAGATCGTGATCGGTTTGCGATCTTCGTCGTAGAGAGCGATCAGGCAGGTCGTTGAAATGCTCGATGTTGCGGGCTTCCTGCCAGCCGTCCTCGCTGATCCTTGCGAGAAGTAACCAAAGGTGAGTAGGAAACCGACTGCCACCAAGGGCAAGCCGAGGTCGCTGGCTTCCTTGAGGTGGTCGCCCGAAAGCACGCCCAAACCACCGGCGTAAACCATCAGGGACTCGTGCAGTCCGTATTCAAACGAGAAGTAAGCGATTCGTTTTTCCGTAAGATTAGTAGGTGCCGCGGAACCAGGTGCTGTCCGCATACATGTAAGCATCGAACTCGCGCATGATCCTGTCGTAACGTTCGAGGAAATAAAGGTCCTGATCAGGTCTTCGTAGGTCTGGGGATCAACTTCCTCAGGAAAACGATCGGGTTGTGGGTGGATTGTTCACGTGAGCGGATCAATTCTGAACATGTGGGCGGGCTTGCTGACCCACCAAAGGTTGTGGGCAAGGTCAGCCAGCCGCTTGATGCGATAGGTCAAAGCGACAGTTCAGCTTCTCGGATGATTTTATTCATAATTATTTTATGTAGTCCTTTCAATGCCAGGGTTAGCCAGCAGACATCTTTTAACAGAAGCGGATTGAGGACGCTTCGGCGACATTGATGGTTACAACGACAACCCGAGTTAAGTGGGGTTAGTCTGACCAAAACAACCCTTCATCAATCGAAGATCCATGGCCTGTGTGCGCAGTTATACGGAGTGAAGGAGAAGCGGAGAATCAAAGGGGTGGATCTTATCTCACATCGTGCCTGTAGGGTACGCGAGGAGCAAAGCAACGCGATGGGCTGTCATTGCGAGGGACGAAGCAATCTGAACTGTTTGGTATCTCGCTCGTGAGAGATTCACAGGCACTTCGTGAATTTTGATCGTGATCCTGTTACTCAATCGGTTTGGTCTGCCAGGAGTTTAGATTGCCACGCAAAAGAGTCATGATGACAAGAGATCGTCTTTGCGAGGAGCGAAGCGATGCGGCGAATTATGGGGGTTTTTCCACTTTTTCCACCATTTCCACTGTTTTTTGATAGTGCAGGATAGCTGTTTGAGTGTGTAAAAACTCCCTTGAATAAGGTGCGAGGGTTTGATGTGCGCGTATAGTATAGCACAAATGTTCTAATATGCAAATCGAATCTTGGTGGAGGACCTGACTTACCAGAAAACCCTCTTCAGTCTCCTCTATACTGTCGATTGGAGACCTTCTGTCAAATCGCGTGCTCGGTCTGGAGACCGGCACGATCATAGAAGAGGAAGTCCAAATCATCGTAGGGGTTTACAGCAAAGCTCCCTTTATGGGATGCCAAACTCGTTTTATCCCCCAGAAAAGACCAAACTTTAGCACTCTCTTCGACTTCCGAAAAACCTTGAATGGAGACCAGTGGTTGGTGCGTCGCGTGGTCAGGAGACCAGCGACAACTAAGAGTTTTCCTTTCCGCTCTTTACCCTCCGCTTCACTGCGCGCACAGTCACGGATCTTCGACCTGGGGAAGCCCAATCACCGTAGGGGTTTGGGACGCCAAGCCAAAGTAGTACCTCTAACAAACAGATTGTGGCATAATAGCCTTCAGTAAACTTCGCGCTGGGAATTTGAACGAACATTTCCTCACAGAAATCGGGAGATATGCTGACTTGGACAGACATCGAAAACTCGTGCCATCGCCTTCAGAAACGCTGGAAAAAATGCACTGGCGATGAAAAAGAGGACGCCCAAACCTGAAACTTCATGTACGTCTTTGAGTGGACTGGCACGATGGTTTTCATGAATATCCGATCATCAGCTCGGATGGCATCCAAAAACTACATCGACTATCTCCTCCCCGGCAAGATCCTGATTGAAAATGAAATCCCGCAAGAAGTCCCTCGACGTCAGCTTTTACCCAAGCCATGCAGTACTGCGCTCAAGCCTGAGGAGCGCCTTTCGGTCTTAGTCGTAGTTTCGGATTTTGACACTCCATCAGCGTCTATAACACCTCCAAAGAACACCATTACAAATCCTTTAGAGTCAGCAATTCCAAATCCTGTGTGCGCATCTTCAGCCTCCTGACAGGTCACGTGGAGCAGAATCAGAGGAACGCACTGATCGAAGTCAACACAGATGCTTCCTACAAGATGGCAAAACTTCAATGATGCCCTCAAAGAGGAACGGCTACACAGGGCACGAACTGGAAGTCTACCTGGTGCGTTTGTTATTCTGTTTATTTGTTGATGATATTGGCAAGCTTGAAAAAGCACTTTCTACAACTACCTGCAAGCATCCAAGCCTGATGGCTCGGACCTTTCCGGCAGGCTATGCTTTTCTCGACTTCGACACGCCTGATGACAAACGGATGAAGAACCTGCCGGAGGAACTCAAGCGTTTTTCGTTGAGCATCAACGGCAACCTCGTTCAGAACGCCTGGCACCGCCGTTTTTCCTGCAAAATGCCCACCTTGCTGGAATGTCAAAGGACTTGACCGGACCCAGATCAGCCCGGCCATCTTCGGCGCTTGTGTTCCAGGGGGTGATGAACCCGCAGGAACGGTGGGAATTGGGCGCTCATTACACTTCACGAGAAACATTCTCAAGGTCATACAACTCTCTTTTTTGATGCTCTTTATGAAGAATTCGAACGATCAAAGAACAATTCACGGCTGAACTGTGGCGTTCCATAAGAAAATTTCTCTCCTCACTTTTCTGGATCCTGCTTTGCAAAGTAACTTCGGATTGTCACTTACGGAAAATTGCGGGAACTGAGTTTGAAATCTTGAAGCTTGCCGGGGATAACCAGATGGTCTTGTTTGATGCCCTTACTCAAGGTGAACATCAACCAGTTTTATGGGATTGAGATTGAGAATTTCCCTGCGAAATTGCGAAAGTTTCCATGTCGCTGATGAAACAACACCTCATGGACCAGGAGGTCAGCAATTATTTTGGTGGGAACTTTATTGACTATCCGATTCGGGATAACGTCAATATCGTCAATGCCAATGCCTTGCGAATTGATTGGAATGATGTCATCCCGCGAGTAAGCTCAATTACATAATGGGCAATCCACCGTTCAATGGCGCTAGAACAATGGTTCGGATCAAAAAAGCGGATCTTGGAGAAGTTTTGCGATTTGGTATTCAGGTAATCTTGATTTTGTCACACCTTGGTACAAAAAAGTCATGGACATGATGGATTCAAACGCTAACATATTCGCACTTCCGTTTCCACAAATCTGATAGTCCAGGGCGATCGTAATACATTTTGTGGAATACATGTTTGGCCGTCGGTTCGAGATCAATTTTCATATCAAAACCTTCACAATGTGGTCCAACGCGGCTTAAGGGCAAAGTCATACACTGTGTCATCATCGGTTTCTCTAAAGAGGCACCTTATGAAAGCTGCGAGTGATTTTGATGGACTTGTAAGAAAAGCCCTCAGATCAATCAGTATTCAATCGATGCTCCGGAAGGTCAGGCTCCGGTGTCGCATCACGACCAATTTGTGATGTTCGAAATTGGCATTGGCAATCAACCGATTGAGATGGTAATTATCTCTTTTGCCTATAGTGAAATGGGGTGGATGATTTTTTACGTAAAGAACCAGAGGCGAGAGTATTCTTTTATCCTTGGTATGGTGCACAAGAATTTTATCAATAGAGAACCAAGATATTGGTCTTTTGTTACATGAAACGGTCAAAGAATTAAGAGTATGCCTCTAGTTTTGGAGCGTGTAAAGAATGTCGCTGATTTTCGATCGAAAAGTAGACGGAGAAGTACGTTTAATAAAATTGGCAAGAGATCCAACACGATTCCAAACAACATTTTTACCTGAAGCAGATTACCTGCTAATACCGAGGGTATCATCGGAAATGCAGAATGGGTTCCAATCGGCTTTGTGAGGCTCACGTGAATTGTGTTCAGATGCAGTTTTAACAATTCCAAATGCTAACCTATATCATTTGGCGTCTTAACATCATCAACTCATATGGCTTGATGCGCACAGTTGCTGGTAGACTCGGAAATGCGCGTTACCGATATCTCAAAGACATTGTCTACAACAATTTCCCCCGGCCAGAAAAAAACGAAAGAAACAGTTACACGGGATTGAAAAACTGCGCAGGCAATTCTCGATGCTCGTGCCAACTACCCCTGATCGTTCTTACGCGACCTTCTATGATCCGCTTTTCATGCCCTGGATCTTCTTTAAAGTCTATATTGCTAACGACAAAGGGTTTGGGAAGCTTACGGCAAACCTGGCCGCCTGATGACGAACCCAATTTGCGTGGCTAAACTAATGCAGTTGTATTTATCCCTTACAGGTTAACTAGCTAGAATAATTCAGTTGGAGGACGTGAAAATGAGTAGAACACAAACAGATTTTTTTGCAGAAGAAACCTTGGTCGTTGTTCAAAGATGAACTTCTCCAAAATTACCTTCTATCTTATTTCCAAAAATCTTTTCTACAAAAAAACCAGTTTTTATATCGATTGTTTTGCGGGTAAGGGTAGTCTTGACGATGATAATCCCGGATCACCAATAATTGCTTTGAATGTGATTGATGCCGCTTCTGAAAACGACAAAAGCCATTAATCCCGAGATTACTTGTTACTTTATTGAAAAGAAATACTTTTATGACCTATGTAAGAATCTTGATGGCAGATCAAATGTAAACATCATAAATGGACGTTTTCAAGAAAACATAGACAATATCTTGAAAAAGGTTGGGAACGACAACGGTTTCTTATATCGACCCTTTTTAAAAGTTTGCGACTTGATATGACCGGTTTCATGAATGTGAATTCAATTATTATTCTATCGAATTCGTCAACTTTCTTTGCAAACGGCTTTTTTAGATTGGTTGTAGTGCAATGAACATCACTTACGAGGAAGGTGATCCTGATGACCTTTTTGGCCATGAAGAAATTATGTACTTTCCTGAAGATAAGAAAGTAAATACTTTGATATTATTGCGGGGGCCATCTTGAGGAGAATAGTCTTGGATTATAAAGATGGTCAGATCGATGGAAAAGAAGCGAAAAGCAAATTCCGAAGCAATATTAGAAACCTTACGTCGTTCTTTGAGTATGTTTTAGAGATGCCAATTAATAGTGATAGTCCTATAACAAACCAAAGTATCGAAATTTACGCCTACCAGAAAGGTGGCAGGTTACATATTGATGGTAGAGATTATGTTTGCTAATTGAGCGAATAAAAAAAATTCATTCTGGAGGACAGTTGACATTTTAAATGAAACAATTGAGAATATCCTCATGATCCAGATGAGCAGAAACAATATTTGTTATCGTTGATACCTAAGAACAAGAGAGAAAGTATTACTGAGATTATTGCTAAATACTACCAAAAAAGAGGTTTGAAAATTTGTCCTGCAAACCTCAGAATTTGTATGAATTCTGAAAAAAATGGAATAATTGACGTTACTGAGTACCCAGTAAAAAGAAAACGGGAAACCCTGCACTTTTCTAACAGAAGACAATAGACAGACGGGTGTAATTAATAAGAAATTCCATTCAATGACCAATAACTTTTATATACACGAAAAACCTTACTTTACAAGACCCGAGTCGAATACGGTGATTACACAATGAATCATGTACTGGGTTGTCTACACGGCTGTAAATATCCTTGTTATGCGTTTGTTAGCAAAGGAAACGGGAAAGCCACCTTACGAGGATTAAGCCGTTCCAAGAGTTGTCGACAATACAATAGAACTACCTCATCAGAACTGCCTCGTTTTGTAGGCAAAATTAATTCCGTTCATCTCTGTTTTACTACAGATCCGTTTATGTTTGGTGTGCCTGAAGTTTCAAAAGATCTCATTGCAATCAATTAGACTAATCAATCATTACAACATCAAATGTAGTGTGTTAACAAAGGGATCTTACCAATTGATTTGAGCGAGTATTTTAAAAATAATGAATATGGAATCACTTCAATCTCAAAAGATGAAAACTTTCGACAAGAGATGGAACCAGGTACGAAGATACCCTGATCGGATACTATCATTATGTACTGGCGGAGGCAGGTTGCAATACTTGTGAGCATTGAACCTCATCCAACCCCGAATATTATGGACCAGGACCTGGGCGCGATTTTGGAGTCAGTTGACTTCGTGGATAAGATCATTTTTGGCAAGTTGAATTACAACAAATGGTGTCTGGTTACCCCCAAAAAAAGGAATTTATAAGGACTGTGTCGATCAGGTTATAAGTTTTTGTGTGCGAAAATTGATTATCACATCAAGGATAAACTCTGCAGGAAAGGTCGTTAGTCTAGATCTGTGTCCGTGATAATGTTGAGTTGTGAAATTCAATCCGGCTTTGGTAGCGGCAGGTTTCGTTCTTTTCATGGTGTCCTCAGTACGTGACGCCTGCCTGTGGATCATGAGAGGTTTTTGACCGTCAGGTTCCGTTTTTTTGTCATTGCAGTGGCGCTAAAGCGACGTATATCTAAAGTGTGTTTCATGATCGTAAATGTCGATTGCCACGCTACGCTCGCGATGACGGGAATTTTTGGTCTTTCATGGTGTCCTTTAGTGCAAATGCATGCGTCCCCTTTTTGGGAAGCCTGCCTGTGGACCAGTCGATCGCAATGACAATTTTCAAAGTTCCGATTTAAGAATTCGCCTATAAAAGGACAGGGGTTTGCCCGTAACTGCCAAAATTAGCCAGTTCAGGTAGTTTCACCGATTGCTTCTAAGGTGGGAGAAATAGATGATGTAGCGGCCTTCCCGGGGGGAAATATATGCCAATCGTAGCCCCCATAGATTCGCCCACCGCTCTGCCCTTTTCTCTCAGGTAGATGATCACCTTGTTAACTTGTCTGTACCAGAGGTTGGTTTTCCAGTTGCCAGTGCCACCATAACCGTCATCATCGAACCTTAAGCTTTCGCCGCGGTGAACACGAATTCACAGCTTTCTGGCCTGTTATTAGGACCTCTTTGCTGTTGAAAAATTTTTCATGGGTAAGCTCCTGATTTTCGGAAAATCTAATAGGAAGGCGGACTCGTGGGTTTCGATTTCTGCCAGGGTCATCATGGTTGGATTATAACAGGTAGGGGGATTAAAAAAGGGCGGAATGGTGCTCTGTTCACTCACTCCGCCAAGTCAAATGAATTTTGCAAGCGTCGGAAAGGAGGGAAGAACACCCCATTCCGACCTACGAATGATCGAGAAGACTCTTTCAGTCTCCTGTCCGTTTCACGGAGCCAGCTTCCCCCAGGGGAAGCCCAGATTTTTCATCACCTCATCACCCGTCACCCGTCAGCTAAAACCCCCGCAATAATAGAACAAAATGTATATACTATCCTTGTGGTATTCCATCACCTACCCCCGCACATTAACAATGGAACAAACTATTTGCACTCAAACTGCCTGTCTGTACTGTCAAAAACATTGCAATTTTTTGCAAATCTTGCAAATCTTGCAATTTGGCACTTAATGGAGGTTTTTCCACTCAAACCGCTCCGTCTGCGCCATCAAAAAACAGGAAATACTGGAAAAAGTGGAAAACCCTGGGAATAAATGATTGCAAACTTCGGTATTGAGGCTTACCTCCGTTTCACTGCAAGGCATGTCAAGGATCTTCGACCCAGGAAAGATATGTAGGCCTTCCTTGGGGGAATGGTCGAAGATCCGCGAAACGCAGTGAAGGGGAGGAGCGCTGGTGGTGGATGAGGTATACATGAGGGTTCAAGGTTTTCTCTCATCAGTTCTCCTGCCCGCTCTGCGGTGGGATCCAGCTTCCCCCAGGGGGCCCAAGGAAACCACCCCCGGCTTACCCTCCGTTTCCACTACGGGCACAGGTCACCGTCCCCCTAGAGGGGGTATCGAGGTTAGCCCTCGCCGGTGAAGGTTGGGGGCGGACATGAGGACCAGCTCGTGAGGCGCTTATCGGACATGCGGCTGAAGATGCGTTGGTCCAACCTGGAAGGGCTTCGTTGGCTGTGGTGATGACGGTGGGGCGCCTCGGCGTTGTAGCGATGGTTGATCAGCTGGTAGAGCTTCTCGCGCGCCCAGGGGGTGGCCGATTCGGTGCCGATGTCGTCCAGGATGCGCAGGTGGGTGGAGCGGATCTCGTGGTAGTGGCGGTCGAGGGTGGTTGCGCTGTTGGGCGAAAAGGTGGCGCGCAGATAGTCGAGCAGGTCCGGCACGCCAACGAAGAGGCGGATAGCCGAGCCCGGCCTGGTAATTGCCGATCGCGTTGCCCAGGTGGGTCTTGCCGCGCTCGTATGGACCGTAAACCAGCCAGCCCTGGGGATCTTGGGCGAATTTTTTAAGTACTTGAAGGCTTCCGCGCTGATTGGGTGTCGTCCGGCTCGAGGCGTTCGTTCCCGCGGAAGCTGAAGGAGCCAAAAAGTTCGTTGGAATGATGATCGAGGCTCGAGAGCTGGGGTGACCGATGCCGCCCGGCAGGGTTGTGATAAGTCAGGCGCCAGATCTCGACGTGGGTGACCAGTTCGGTCCTGCAGGCGGGAACGGATGCGGGCTTCGAAGTCATTCAGGGCTTGATTGCTGGTGATGACGGTGGGAAGCCGGTTGATGTAGCGGTGATGACGATCAAGAGCTTCTCCTGCGCCTGCTGGTGGTGTTTGCGCGAAATGTCCATGATACCATGAGGGGAGCGGTGCGGATTGGCGATGCCTGCGCCGGTATTCGAGACGGTTGTAGGAGAAACGCAGCTCTGGGGCCGAGCAGATCGGGCACGGTCAGGAAGAGGGTGCTGATGCCCATGCCGACGGCCTGGCTGGCAATGGTCGCGCTGGCGTGGGTTTTGCCTGAGCCGTAGGTGCCGGTGAGGAGCAACAGCCGGTGAGCGAGCCGGTAAAATTCTGAGCGGAGTTGAAGGCTTGTTCTGAGCGATGTCTGCCTGGAAGGAGCCTGCCGACGCCCACGGAGCCTAAACGCGGCGAGCGTCAGCTCGCTGAGCGCGCTGAGGTTGCTGAGGAGAAGAGGCCGCCAGCGCCGCAGGCTGTGATTCCGGCAAGGCGAGGTGTAACATCTTGCCGAAATCGGGTGACCAAAGGCACATCCTTCCCCACAAAACGCCCGTGGCAACGGGGCAGTTTGGTCAGCCGAGGTCAGCGCCGGGGCGCCGATTGTCTCCGGCTCAGGGTTTTTGGCTTCTTGCTGTTTCTGCGATGTTTCGAAATCTTTCAAGCGCGCTTTGAGTGGTTCCATGGGTGAGTCATTGCCCTGCTCGCCAGGCTTTAGAATTGCTCGACATACTTCAATTTTATGCTGCGGTTGACGGCTTCCGCATGGCGTCCCGCAGCCAGGTTTCGGGGTAGGTTGCTGCATCCGCTTTCAATATTTCGGCCACCATCGGCGTCAGCGGACCGATGTTTTGTTCGTATAGCGTGAAAATGTTGGGCTTGTCCGGGTTGGGCAGTGGGTTGGCGGTTTGGATTTCAGCCAACGACAAGTTGCCTGCCTGGAGCGCTTCAAACCAGCGGGTGCCCTCCGGGCTTGCCGGGAAGAGCAGAACGGCTTGCTGCGGATCCTGGGTGGTTTGGGGGTAAGCAAGCAGCAGCTCTTCTTCGAGCAATTCGGCCAGGGCTTGCTGCCAGCGGGTGTCCTCAGAGACTGGCATGTGATTGAGTAGAATATAGAGCTCAACCACGTCCGACTTGATTTCTTGCAAACTGAGCAGCTCAAAATAGCCCAACAGGAGCAGAATCGCGTCAGCGCTGAGCCCATCACAACGGGCAAGCAGGTTTGCGGGCAGTTTGATGCTCTGAAAATTTGCTGAAAGCTGATTGCTCGAAATTTGTTCCACCGCGTTTGTCAACTCTCGTAGGCTTTGTCGCGGAACATGGCCAGTTTTTCGATGAAAACCAGGTCAATGCCGCTGTGAGTGGGACCATTGCGATGCTTGGCGACGATCAGTTTTGCCAGGTTGTGGAGCGGGCTTTCTTCCTTCATCTGTTCTGGCCGGTTGATGAACATGACGATATCAGCGTCCTGTTCCAGGGAACCGGATTCGCGCAGGTCGGAAAGCACGGGGGTTTTATCCTGGCGCTGCTCCACCGCGCGGGAAAGCTGCGCCGCAGCTATGACCGGCACATTTAGATCGCGCGCCAGCACCTTGAGATAACGGGAAATGTAGGAAACCTCCTGCACGCGATTTTCGGTGCGGGTGTCGCCGGACATCAGCTGGAGGTAGTCGACGATCACAAGGTCCAGACCGATCTCCATCTGCATGCGGCGGCATTTGGTGCGCATCTGAAGCGGAGTGATGGCGGGGGTGTCATCGACGAAAATGCGCGATTCTGAGAGTACCCCCAGAGCGTGAACCACTTCCTGGGCTTCATTGTCGCTGAGTTTGGCAGAGCGCAACTTTTGCGAGTCAATGTTGGTTTCCTGGGCGATCATGCGCTGGATGAGCTGCTCGGCAGACATTTCGAGCGTGAAGAAGGCCACGTTGCGCTTAAGCGCCAGCCCGACATGTTTGGCGATGCCGATCAGAAAGCCGGTCTTACCCATGCCAGGGCGACCAGCGACGATGATGAGATCGGAACGCTGCAAGCCGTCGAGGGCTCGATCGACCGCTTTCAAACCGGTTTCAAGTCCGGTCACCCCGCCGGGAATGCTGGCGTTGAGCAAAAGGCGTTCCAGGTATTCGTCCGCGGCATCGGCAATTGGCACGAGGTCGCGCTTGTAGCGTTCCTGGCTGACGCCAAAAATGGCTTTTTCGGCGTCGGAGATGACGTTGTCTACGCCTGTGTCTTTGCGATAGGCGAGCTTGGCGATGTCGTTGGCGGCAGTCAGCAGACGTCGTCGGACGGCAAGCGCGTTGATGTTGCGGGCGTAGGATTCGGCGTGCTGCGAGGAGGGTACGCGATTAGTGAGGGAGATGAGGTAATCGAGCCCGCCGATATCTTCAAGGTGTCCGCTGGTTTCGAGGGCTTCCTTGACGGTCAGGACGTCAAAATCGCTGTCGGTTTTGAAGAGCTCAATGAAGGCTTCCCAGATCCAGCGGTTGCGGTGGAGGTAGAAGTCTTCAGCGTTTATAAGCGGCGCGGCATCCACATAAGCATCCGGCGTGATGAGCACGGAGCCGATGAGAGCTTCCTCCATATCGCGGTCGAAAAGCAGATTCGTGTCGGAGCTGATTTGGGTTGTGGTTTGCTCAGGTTGATCGCTCACTATGCCACCTCACTTATTGATTGGGATCCTCATCTGAAGGGTCTTGGGGTTGGTCTTTTTGGGGTTTGTCTTTTCCGAGTTGCCCGAGAAAATCCTCAAAAATATCGAGGTCTGAGTCCAGATCGGAAGAATCTTCTTCTTGTTCTTCTTCTGGGGTTTGGGGCAGGACGTCTTCCGGACGGATACCGACCGCGTCGAGGATGTCTTCATCGACGAAAATCGGGGCTTTGGCGCGGATGGCGAGAGCTATCGCGTCTGAGGGGCGGCTGTCAATGATTTTCTTGATGCCATTTTGATCAAGGATCAGGTTGGCATAGAAGGTTTCGTTCTCGAGGTTGGTGATTTCGCAGCTTTGCAGGCGAATATCGAGAGCGTTCATGACGGAGATCAGAAGATCATGGGTAATGGGGCGGGCGATTGCCACCCCCTGGAGGGCGATGGTGATCGAATCCGTTTCAGGCACGCCCATCCAGATGGGAAGGTAGCGTTCGGCTCCCTTTTCCTTCAGAACAGTGATCCGGTCCTGGTTGGTCAGGCTGACGCGGATACTATCGATTATGCATTCGATCATTTTTCCCATGATGCACCAAAATTCCTGTTTGTGTCGGTTTTGTCATAGTGATTCTAACATGTTAGTCCAGCGAATCAACACGGCTAACCTTAAAAATTCCAAAGAAAAAAATTCCTCAAGAAAATGTGTGAAAATTTTGTGCAATCGGCTATAATAGAGTCCCGAGGGAAGGCTATGGTGTAGTTTTTTCTTTGGAGACAAGTGATTTTTTTGGATAGAGAATAAAAGAGGAAAGATTCAGGCATGGCAAAACCATTGAAGGTGCTATTAATAGAGGGGAAACGCAAGATAGCCCGACGCTTTGCCAATGATCTTGAGAAAAAAGGGTATTCCCTGCAAGTAGAGAACAGCGGAAGCAAGGGGCTGGACGCACTAACGGTTTTCACCCCAGATGTGGTCGTGATCAACGCAGCATCCCTGCGCACGAACGGTTTGCGCCTGGCAACCTGGTTTCGCAACAGCTTGCCTGCCACACCGTTGTGTCTGATAGTAGCTGAAGATGAGACCGTAACGGAAGCGGAGAATGTCAATTTCTTTTTACGACTGCCCTTCACCGTGCAAAAACTGGTCAATCGCTTTCGCACACTTGAAAATAACAGTCATAAGGGCATGCTCGAGAGAGGCGACCTGGTGTTGAACCCGGATAACGGGATCGTTGTATATAAGGATAAGGAAGTGCGTCTGACGCCGCGCCAATGCGATCTGTTGGGAAAAATGATGGAGAAGCCGGGTGAGGTCCTGCGCAGGGAGGATTTGTTTAAGGCCGTTTGGGATACGGATTACGTGGAAGACACGCGCACCCTGGATGTGCACATCAGTTGGCTGCGGCAAGCACTGGAGGACGATCCGCATCACCCGGATTTGATAAAAACCATCCGCGGTAAGGGGTATCTGCTGAAGATCTGATCCTTTTTGTTTCATTGATTTTTTGTTTAAACTTAAAACAAAACCCCCTGTGGTTTACACAAGAGTGTTTTTCTTATTACTCTTTCTCAAAGAACAAACCGATTAGTCTGAGTAGTGCGATATTGAGGGCACCATCAATTATGTGGTAAATGAGTGAGTTGTGCCCTCAATCCGCCGATAAGAGTGATCTAGGTTGTGAGCCTTGTTATTTGCCTTCCATAGATGACATGGTGGCAGTGAATATAAAGTCGTACGGAGGGGGCTTGCTCCCTCCGTAATATTTAGATTTGGATGGATTTGGCGGCTGGACTAAAGCCCAGCCCTACTAAGGATGATTTCGGGTGTGAGCCTTGTTATTTGCCTTCCATAGATGACGTGGTGGCGGATTGGAAGCACACAAGGGTCTCTTCATAATGATGGTTGCAGTGCTTTCAATACCCTGCTTCGCGGGCACTATGTCTCGCCCTACGACCAATTTGTTTCGCCCTACGACCAATTTGTTTCGCTATACGCGAAATTTGTTTTGCCCTACAGGTACTGATAAAAAAACACCTCTGTGATCCACAGAGGTGTTTTGTGGTCAGAATGTTCTAAAGAACAAATCCATAAACCAGCGCGAGGAGCACGCCGCCAGCGATGACGCTGCCAAGCTGACCGGCTGTGTTGGCGCCCATGGCGTGCATCAGGATGAAGTTGGAGGGGTCTTCCTCCAGGGCCATCTTGGCACTCAGCCGTCCAGCCATCGGAAAGGCGGAAATGCCGCAGGCACCGATGAGCGGGTTGACTTTGCCGTGTGTGACGGCAGACATGAGTTTGCCAAACAATAAGCCAGCCACAGTGTCGACGATGAATGCCAGCAAACCCAGGGCGAGGATCATGAGCGTATCGAGATTCAGAAAGCTTTGAGCGGTCATGGTGGAGCCAATTGCCAGACCCAGGAATAGGGTGGCGATATTGATAAGCTCGTTTTGCGCCATCTTGCTGAGGCGCTCTACCACCAAGGCCTCGCGCAGCAGGTTGCCAAGCATCAATGCTGCCATCAGCGGGGCCGCGTCCGGCGCGACCAGCGCGACAAGCAATGTGACGATGATGGGAAAGAGCACCAGGGTCAGGCGCGATACCGGCTTTGGGGAATACTCCATGCGGATCAAGCGCTCTTTGCGGGTGGTCATCAGTTTCATGACCGGAGGTTGAATGATTGGGATCAAGCTCATGTAAGAATAGGCTGCCACCGCGATCGGCGCGATAATGTTGGGCGCAAGGCGTTCCCCAACGAAAATGGCTGTGGGTCCGTCAATTGCTCCAATGGAACCGATGGCTGCGGCTTCATTGAGAGGAAAACCCAACAATATTGCCAGAATGAGGGTGAAATATATGCCAAATTGACCAGCCGCTCCTAAAAGCACCAGGCTGGGCTGGCTGAGCAGGGGGCTGAAGTCGATCATGGCACCAACACCTATGAAGATCAGCAAGGGGAAGAGTTCTGTTTTGATGCCGGCATCATAAATGACCTTCATGAAACCGAGCTCGTTGGACATGCCCAGGTTCGCAAGCAGACAACCGAAGCCAATCGGAAGCAGCAATACGGGTTCGTACTCCTTCCAGATGGCGAGATAGATCAATACCAGGGCGACCATAATCATGACGGCATTCAACCAGGTGAAGCTGCTGAATCCCTTCGTGAGGTCAGAAATTAGCTGGGTAAAGTCCATACCTGCTCCTATGCCTCGAAGGTGAAGAGCGGCTGGTTGTGCTTAACCAAATCGCCCGGGTTTACGTTCACTTCGGCGATAACACCATCACGGTCAGAGCGGATCGTGTTTTTCATTTTCATGGCTTCCAGTGTGCAGACCTGTTGACCCGACTTTACCACGTCGCCAGGTTGGACGTCGATTGCAACGATCACACCAGGAAGTGGGGCATTCAGGGTAAGCCCATTTCCGGCGGAGGGCGCAGGCGCGGCAGGGGCTGCCGTGGGCATCGGGGCGGGTTGTGGTGCTATGGCGGGTATCACGGCAGGACCCTGCGCTTCGGGGAAAACCTTGTAGGTCTTACCATCAACTTCAGCCAAAACGGGGTTGCTGTGGATGTCTTTGATATTGACGCTGTAGACTTTTCCTTCAATTTCAACTTTGATGATCATGCGCTTCGTCCTCTGTTTGTCTGCCGCGCGATCTGCTGCGCGCGACCTGCGGCGAGCCAGGTGCTGCCGGTTTGAATAGATTGGGTATCGGATGCGAAAAGTGTTTTGGGTTTGGCACTCAGCGCGTAGGCCACAGCGATCGCTGCGGCAAGCGCCGCTGCATCGCCCTGAGCGGTTTCAGCCACTGGTTCGGACAGGGAAATGGGGCTTTCTTCAGCCACAGCTTCTTTTTCGATTTGGTTTGTCAACCTGACCAGCAGAACCATGATGCCCCACAGGATGAGGATCATTGCGAAAACGATGCTCATGCCAACAATCGTGATCATTAAACCTTGTTTCAGAATTTCCAGCATTGTTCCCCCTTAGACCGGCATGTTGCCGTGCTTACGCGGCGGATTGGTTTCGACTTTGTTCTGCAGAGCCGCCAGGGCTTCGATCAACTTCTGGCGGGTTTCAGCAGGCTCGATGACCTCATCAATGTAGCCGGCTTTGGCGGCAACGTAGGGATTCAAGTAAGTTTCCTGGTATTCCTGGGTGAGGCGTTTGCGCTCGGCTTCGGGGTCTTGTGAGGCTTTGATCTGTTTGCCATAGAGGATGTTGGCAGCGCCTTCAGCACCCATCACCGCGATTTCAGCGGAAGGCCAGGCGTAGGTGATATCGGTGCCGAGGTACTTACTGCTCATGACCACGTACGCGCCGCCGTAAGCCTTGCGGGTCACGACGCTAACCTTGGGAACGGTTGCCTCCGCGTAAGCGTAGAGCACTTTGGCGCCATGGCGGATAATGCCACCGTATTCCTGGGCGACGCCGGGCAGGAAGCCAGGGGAGTCGACGAAGGTCACGATCGGCAGGTTGAAGGCATCGCACAGGCGCACTGTGCGGGCAATTTTATCAGCAGAGTTGATGTCCATCACGCCCGCCATCATCATCGGTTCCTGCGAAACGATGCCCACAGGTCGGCCGGCAAGCCGCGCGAAACCAACAATTGCGTTGGGGGCGTAGCCAGCCTGAAGCTCGAGGAAGGAGCCCTGGTCTGTGATGGCTTCGATGGCAGTGCGCATGCTGTATGGCACAGTGGGGTCTTCGGGAACCAAAGTGTTGAGGGCTTCAGTACGGCGGGTGGGGGCATCCTGTGTGGTGAGAAGGGGAGGTGTGTCCACGTTGTTGGAAGGCAGGTACGAAAGCGCCTGGCGTGCCAGGGCGATGGCTTCCTGCTCAGTGTTGCCAACGATATGGCAGTTGCCGCTGGTGGTCAGGTGCACGTTGGCACCGCCGAGGGTTTCGGAATCCACTTCTTCACCGGTGACGGTCTTGATGACCGCGGGTCCGGTGAGGAACATATAGGAATTGCCCCTGACCATGATGATCAGGTCGGTGACAGCGGGGGAATAAGAGGCACCGCCAGCGCAGGGTCCCATGATCAGGCTGATCTGGGGGACAACGCCAGAGTAAATGGCATTGCGTCGGAAGATTTCAGCGTAGCCGCCCAGGCTTCTGACGCCTTCCTGGATGCGCGCGCCGCCCGAATCGATCATGCCGATGATGGGGGAGCCCGTCTTGACGGCGAGGTCCATCACGCGGCAGATTTTGAGCGCATGCATCTCGCCGAGCGCGCCGCCCTGGACGGTGAAATCCTGCGCGTAGACGTAAACCGTGCGACCATCAATGCTGCCGTAGCCGGTAACCACGCCGTCGCCGAGGGTTTCATCGCCTTCGGGTGGGTTATGTTGGCTGGCAAGACTGCCAATTTCGCGGAAGGTGCCGGGATCGAGCAGCAAGTCGATGCGTTCGCGGGCGGTGAGACTGCCCTTGGCGTGCTGCCGGTTGATCCGGTCCTGCCCGCCACCCAGTTTGGAAGCTTCCTGCATGCTTTTCAGCTTTTGAATTCGGGAATCTGCCTCTGTCATTAACTCTCCTTAATGATTCAAATATTACTCCCTCGTGGGAGTTGGATCAGATTGGGATATTGTAACACCACAAACCATGAAAAGCCGGTTCACTATGCGTAAAAACTGCGGAGAACCTAAGAGATTGGGCTAAGACAATAATAATCACCTTATGCATCGAAAAGGAATCGCTAAAAAAAATAGCTCTGCTGCTCTTGTTTTTATAATGTTTTGTGCAAGGCATATCAAATCAATTGCCCTTGATAATCACAAACACCGTTTCTACTTCGCAGGAACGCTTAAACCACTAACCATGTAACGAGTCCTTAGTTTTTTTCTGTGCAGTTGAGGCTCACAATGGAATATGTCTTCAACCCATCGACTAAATGGATTAAGCTGCAAGTTTTGTATATAATATTAAAAACTATCCTTCTAAAAGGTCGAATCCAGGAGGCAGGTCAAATGCAACCAAAGAAGAGCTTTCGATCATCATTAAACCAGGAAAGGAGAGATATCCTTAGTAGCCTATTGCTTGTCGCTATGCTGATTTGCAACAACATAAACTGGGAAAGTACCCCAAATCTAAACCAATTCTTACCTTGATTTTGGTTCTTGATAGATTGTAATATTCATTTACTTTCAGGAGGAAATTGTGTATTCAAAAGATATAGAAAGCCGAGCAAAATACATCCTAGGTAGTTCTAGCAATAGGAAAATTGCAGACTTGAGCAAAGCATTGAATCAAAACATAGATGGGTATGGAGTAGCAACCTTCGAAGACATCAATCAATTTGAAGAACCAAAGGTTAAGGCATCTCAGATGAGGTTCAACTATTCACTTCCTGAACTTCAATCATTGGGAAATAGAAGTGAAAACAGTGATGATTTTTATATATTTGCCTCTTCAATATGTGGTGTGGAAATTGACGATGATTTTGCTTTGCAATATGTTGGAGTTCCTGAAGAGAAAACCAACAGATTCCTAAGAGCAATCATTACTATTAATGATAGACCTTTTACGATGCGAGTGGTTCCTAATTGATGGCAAAAGAAAAACTCGATATTCGCTACCAATTTTCATATAAGGGGTAATGTGCTCTTCTTGGAAAGTCAAGAATTGGGAAGAATAACATCTTATTGTAAACTCTGTTCGATTAACAATATTGCATATATATCAAAAAACTTAAATAAAGAAAACGTTTTATGCATCAATCCCTTACAGTATTGCGGTCAAGCTTGTAAGTTTTGTCTGAGAACCCAAGATATCTATTCGAGAAAAAAGAAGAATACGCTAATTAATTTAGATCCCGCACAAATGTGTAGGTTTTTGATTAGTGAACTGCCAGACATAGAATTTGGAAGTCTGAACGAAATTTACATATCAACAGGAAGATTTACAACAAAAAAGGATTTATTGAGATTTCTGAAGACCTTTAAGAATGAAGTCTCCAATATTTGGGGTGATAAGTTTGATCCAGCCAGAAATCAAAATCAATGGTTTAAGGTCTCCTCGCATCTACTGGACACTTATGAGGCGATGGCTGAGGCTAAACAATATGGAGTAAAAAAGTATCTTTATCCCATTGAAATAATTTATAATTCAAAAAGAAAAGCATATATGACTCATCCGAGTATGAGAGACAATAAAGGGGATGTTAGTTTTGAGGGAATTCTTGGTATCTTGAGTCAGGCATCTAATGTTTTCGGGATAGATAAGATTGAACCAGTTCTAATAATTGGACTCGATACATATCAGGATACGATGAGGGGGTTAAGGGCATTGAAAAATGGAGGATATGAAATACTCACCCATACAGTGTTTAGAGCATACACAGAAGATCAACTCCAGTACTATAGTATGGACCTTGGGGAGATTGTTGATGTTTTGGCATATATAAAAAATAACTTTGGATTTGGTTATTCTCAAGTTGTGGATTTGCAAAACAAATCCGTAAAGAAGTCATATATCGAAGTATAAATAAATATGGGAGAACATAAACCTACAGAATCCAGAAACTCAATTAAATGGTTTTACATTTTTCGAAGCTTTACTCTAAACCATTTTCACACTGCAATTTATGTAGTATATCTTCGATATTTGGGGTTTTCCTTTGTAACCATCGCTTCTCTTCATTTGGCGAAAGATATTAGCAGCGCGGTTTTGGAAATACCATTCAGCTATCTATCTGATCGAATTGGGCACAAAAGAATCATGTTTTTACCGGGCATTTTTGTCATCATAATGGTCGCAATCATCGTGATGAGCCCAACCACAATTATGTTACACGTAGCATTCGTCTTGTGGGGGGCTGCAGTGGCGGCTGAATCAGGAGTTAGTGATGCATATCTTTATTCAGCTGTTGGGGAAGATCGATTTCCTGTCATCCAATCTAATTCATACGTTGCTAGACAAGTTTTATCAGCGATCTTCAAGTTGATAGGCTCAATAACTTATGCCATGTCACATTTGCTGCCTTTTTTATTCTCCAGCGCAAACGCTCTGATTTCCTCAATTTCATCCTTATTTTTAAAAAATGAGAATGCTAAGTCCAATAAAAACAAGGAAGCTCTTTCTTTAACTGCCATGAAACAAACAATTCAGTCAAAAGAATTCTTAACTGTTCTGGCGCATAATACAATTCTGATCGGGCTGTTGGGAATTTCGTTTACCTATGAATCTGTGCTGTTAGTAGATCGAGGTTTAAAGGTAGAACTGCTTGGGGGTTTTGTATTAATTAAAGCTTTGGTGAATTCGTTAGGTGCAGGGTTTTCAAAAAGAATCAGTGCTATTAAGCGAATCAATCTGCTTTATTTTGGTCTTTATTTGACAACCGCTTTTGGAATAATCGCTTTGGCAATCGCCCAGACATATAGTTTGAGCCTCCTTGCACTGGCCGTCATTTCGTTTGTTAATGGAATAATGATGCCATATAAAACTATCCTTATAAACAAAGTGATTTTAGGAGACAGGGCAACATTGCTCTCTGTTCAGGCGCAAGTTTCGCTCATTCTCCGTTCCTTAGGCGCATTAGCAATAGGTTGGCTTGCGGACAAGTACTCCATTAAACATGCTCTTATGATATTAGCCCTTATGTTATTGGTTTCTATTATTCTGCTAAGGCTCTTTTCAAAAGGGCGAATTGATGGTTTAGCGAACAGTCCCGAAAGTGCAACATCATGAACTTTAGATAAGAAATGGTGGGGGTGAAGGAACCAAGAAGGTTATCCAATCATGTCTTAACTTAATGGATTGATGAAGTTGCATTGACGATAGGGTGTGTTATAATGCTGGCATGACTGGTCCGGTGAGCGGTCCTGGATTTTGGGCTGCGAGCAAGGAGACCTGCAATAAAACAAAATCTATTTAGGAGCATACGTCATGGCATTGAAAAAAGAATTGAAAACCGAAATTATTGAGAAGTACGCACGCGAAGCTGGCGACACGGGTTCCCCCGAAGTCCAGATTGCTCTGCTTTCAAAGCGCATATCCCAACTGACCGATCACCTGCGCGCCAACAAGCACGACGAGTCGTCTCGCCGTGGTCTGTTGAAGCTGGTGGGTCAGCGTCGTCGTCTTTTGGCTTATTTACGCCAGAAGAATTATGATAGTTTCCTGGCGATCACGGAATCTCTGAACATTCGCCGGAAGTAAGTATTAAATGAAGGTCGTTTGCGCGAAATTGACTCCCACTGCCTTGGATATATAAAGGCGGGGGAGTTTTTCGTGCCTACTAATTAAAAAGTCGATATATGCCAGTCGGGTATTGAAAATTGCTGATCAGTCTCTGAGCGGCGGCTTTCAGTCCCTGAACTGGCCAACAGTGAAAGGACAACATGAAACCAGAACCCAAGTATTATTCAACCACCCTGGGTGGTAAAGAAATCACCTTTGAGACGGGACGTCTCGCTCGCCAGGCAGGCGGGTCAGTGGTCCTGCGCCAGGGTGACAGTATGATGTTCGCTGCAGCCACAATGGGCAACCTGCGTGAAGGCAGTGACTTTTTCCCGCTGACTGTGGACTACGAAGAACGTATGTACGCCGGCGGTAAAATCCCCGGATCTTTCTTCCGCCGTGAAGGACGCCCCTCCACCGACGCCACACTTGTGGCTCGCCTGACCGACCGCCCATTACGCCCGCTTTTCCCTGATGGGATGCGCAACGAGGTGCAGGTCGTGCTGATGTCGCTCTCTGCTGACACCGAAAATCCGCTGGATATGCTCGCGATCAACGCTGCTTCGGCTGCTTTGATGATCTCCGACATTCCCTTCGGTGGACCGGTCGGCGCAGTGCGCGTTGGCTTTGTGGATGGAAAATTGGTGGTAAACCCCACCATCCAGGAAATGGAAGTTTCTACGCTCGATCTGCGCGTGGCAGGCACCAAGGATGCTCTCCTGATGGTGGAAGCTGGGGCGAACGAAGTGACAGAAGTCTTGATGGCAGAAGCGCTGCAATTGGCGCACGAGTCCATCCAACCGATCATTGAAACTCAGCTGCGCATGGCTGCCGAAATTGGCAAAGCCAAGAAGACCGTCAAACTGGCTGAGAAAAACACCGATCTGATTGCCCAGGCAAAAGAAGCAGTCCGCTCCCGCCTGGAAGCTTTATTGGATCAGGACTACAGCAAAGAGACCCTCTACGGCGGCATCGCTGAGATTAAAGAGGCCTACGTGCTTGAGCAGGCTGGCGAAGAAGCCACACCTGAAGATTTAGCAACTTATGGCGCGGCTTATGATGAAGCTGAAAAAGCTATCATTCGCGAACGCATCCTGAACCAGGGCAAGCGCCCCGATAACCGCAAGGTTTATGAAGTGCGCGAAATTAGCTGCGAAGTTGACATTGCCCCCCGTGCACACGGCTCCGGTTTGTTCACCCGTGGCGAGACCCAGGTTTTGACACTGGCGACCCTTGGCACCCCCAAGGAAGCCCAGGAACTGGACAATCTGGGTGGCATGGATTCCAAACGCTACATGCATCATTACAATTTTCCTCCCTACTCCACCGGTGAAACTAAACGCATCGGCGGGCAGTCCCGGCGTGAGATTGGGCATGGCGCTCTGGCTGAACGGGCATTGGTGCCTGTGATCCCTGATGAGAAGTCCTTCCCCTACACCCTGCGATTGGTGTCTGAGGTCATGGCTTCAAACGGGTCATCTTCGATGGCATCGGTTTGCGGCTCAACCCTGGCACTGATGGATTGCGGTGTGCCGATTTTGGCGCCTGTATCCGGCGTGGCGATGGGATTAATCATGGAAGGCGACAAATACGCCATCCTGACTGACATCCTGGGAACCGAAGATCATCTCGGCGACATGGACTTTAAAGTTGCGGGCACCCGCAATGGTATCACCGCCCTGCAGATGGACATCAAGATCACTGGGATTACCCCAGAGATTATGGCAGAGGCACTGGAGCGCGCTCAGGCTGCCCGGTTCTATATTCTGGACCAGATGCTGGCGACGATCGCCGAGCCTCGCACGAGCCTGAAACCGCACGTTCCCCGGATCGAGTCGGTAAAAGTGCCAGTGGACAAAATTGGCGCAATCATTGGACCTGGCGGCAAGAATATTCGCGCCCTCCAGGAAGAGACCAATACCAAGATCGACATCGACGATGACGGCACCGTTTATATTGCCTCAGTGGATGGCGTCGGCTTCGAAGAGGCACGCGACCGCATTCTGGCAGTGACTGAAACGGCTGAGATCGGCAAGATCTACACCGGTAAGTGCGTTCGGGTAACTGATTTCGGCGCTTTCATCGAGATACTGCCCGGCATGGACGGCATGGTGCACATTTCCCAACTTTCCAGCGAACGCGTTGAAAAGGTTGAGGATGTGGTCAACGTGGGCGATGAACTGACTGTTATGGTGACAGACGTTACGCCTGAAGGCAAGATCCGCTTATCGCGCCAGGCTTTGCTTGAAGGCTGGACCGCTGAGGAAGCACGCGAGCACGACAAACCCAAGGGCGGCAAGAGCGGTGGAAGCCGCCGAAGCTCTGGTGGAGACCGCCGCAGCTCTGGTGGAGATCGCCGAAGCTCTGGTGGTGATCGCCGGGATCGCAGAAACTAAAGTTTGGAAGATCAACAGAACAGGATGCCAATTGGCATCCTGTTCTTGGTTAATGACCTTAATTGCAGAAACAAGCTGAAGTTTGATATCAGGGAGAATATAAAATTTCTTAGTTGCCTCCAAATTTTCATTTGCCAGTGTTCAAATTTAAGATATACTTTTAATATGAGTAGCGAGTTTTCGCGGAAGCGGAATAAGCTTGGTGTTCTTTATGGTTTTACTGCCGGATTGTTTTTTACACTGGCTGCCTGGGGGATGGATGCCATCATTTTATCCCGGTATCATGCTTCGCTGCCTTTTCTGAAACTACTTCCAACGCTGCTAATTTGTCTGCCAGCGGCGATATTGGCAGGTTATCTGACCGCGAAATTTGAAAATGGGTTGTTAAGTTTCATACTGTGGACGGGTTTAGCGATCTTATTTACCTTTTTGGTTATCAATATTCCCACAAAGATCCTGCCGTGGTTATTTAACAGGATCAAACCCGAGTATGCAACACTCTTTAAGTTTGATGAAATAAACGATGTTGGGCTTTATTGGTTTTATGGTGTTTTTGCAATTGGACTTACTTGCATCCTGTGCGGGATCATGGAAAACTTGCTGATTGATCAAAGTCTGGCATCTTCAAGCACGCTTGGCATTTTGATCCCTCTGCTTATTTGCCCAATATTCATGACCGGCGCGGGAGTATCCGGTGATTTATTGATGACAAACCATTACCGCGAACCCCTGGTTACCATGGAAACGCTGCTGCAAAACGGTGCAAATTATTACGGTCAGGAAGTTGATCCTTTAGAAGCACGTAAAATGCGCCTGAGTGTGGTTAAATCGTTGGATGATCTCGTTTTGGTACCACACAAACTGACCGTGGTCTCTTCAGATGGTTATATGGGGATGATGCAAGTGTTGGTTGATTTTGGGGAAGAATGGGCGCTCTGCCATGTTGTATACTCGCAGCCTACATACTGTGAAATCATCAGCCCTAAGTATAAGGCTGATAAGTATTATGCCCACGGAGTCGAAAAAAGCACCAGAATCGAGATTTACAATAATGATATAATCTTGGGAAGCAATTTTCCGGAAACCCTAACAACATAAAAAGATATTGTCACGCATCCAACAACAAAGGCTTGGCAAAGTTCAATTAAGGACAAATTGATGACAAATGAACTACTGAACGTACAAGGACTGGAAACGCAGTTCAAAACCCCTGAAGGTATCGTGCATGCTGTCAATGGCGTCGATTTCAGACTCAAGGAAGGCGAAACCCTGGGAGTGGTTGGCGAAAGCGGTTGCGGCAAGAGTGTCTCGATGCTTTCCATCCTGAAGTTGATCCCCCAACCTCCGGGCAAGATTGTGGCCGGGCAAGCCATGTTTAAAGGGCAGGACTTGCTCCAGATGAACAACGAAGATATTCGGCAGGTTAGAGGCGGTCAGATTTCGATGGTTTTTCAGGATCCCATGACTTCCTTAAATCCAGTCATGACAATCGGTAAGCAGATGGCAGAACCCATGATGCTTCACTTGGGCTTCAACAAAGAACAGGCCAGGGATCGCTCGGTTGAGTTGCTTGAAATGGTTGGTATCCCGAGGGCGGCAGATCGCTTAAAGGATTACCCACATCAATATTCCGGTGGTATGCGTCAGCGCGTTATGATCGCCATGGCGCTGAGTTGTGCACCGCAGATCCTGATCGCAGATGAACCTACGACAGCATTGGATGTCACCATCCAGGCGCAAATCGTTGAGCTTACCATAAGATTGCGCGAGGAATTGGGCATGGCAATCATTTGGATCACGCATGACCTGGGAGTGGTCGCCAGTATTGCCCATCGAGTGGGTGTCATGTATGGTGGCTTTATTATTGAGGAGGCACCTGTTAAAGAACTATATGCCAATCCCCGGCATCCTTATACCATCGGGCTGATTGGCAGTCTCCCGCAAATCCAGGAGGAAGGGCGAAAGCGCTTGTATTCGATCGAAGGCATGCCTCCGATGCTCTATCAAAAACCACGCAGCTGTCCGTTTTCTCCCCGCTGCCGCTGGGTAAAAGAACGCTGTCGCAAGGAGAACCCACTTTTGGAATCGATTAATGATGGTCATAAAGTGGCATGTTGGGTTGATACTGTAACAGGGAGCGAACGCGCATGACCGAAAATGAAGTACTTATCAGAGTAGAAAATCTAAAAATGCATTTCCCAATTTACAGGGGTGTTGTCCGCCGACAGGTTGGATCAGTACGTGCTGTGGATGGGGTCAACTTTAAAATTCATCGGGGAGAAACGCTGGGCTTGGTGGGGGAATCCGGCTGTGGAAAATCCACCACAGGCCGTACCATGCTCCAGCTCTATAAGCCCACTGCAGGCAAGGTTTTCTATAAAGATATCGAGCTGACTGCTTTAAAGAATGAACAAATGCGTCATATGCGCAAGGATGTCCAGATGATTTTTCAGGATCCATACGCAAGTTTGAATCCGCGCATGACCATTCGCGACATTGTCGCGGAACCCCTGGTGGCTTTTGGGACTGCAACTGGCAAAGCGATTGATGACCGCGTTCGTGAACTGATGGCATTGGTCAAACTTGATCCCGATTTTATGCTGCGATATCCTCACGAGTTTTCGGGCGGTCAGCGTCAGCGGATTGGGATCGCGCGCGCCCTGGCAAACAACCCGTCTTTTATTGTGTGTGACGAGCCTATTTCCGCTCTTGATGTGTCCATCCAGGCCCAGGTGATCAATCTGTTTGAGGATCTGCAGAAAGAATTGGACCTGACCTACTTATTTATTGCCCATGATCTTTCCATGGTGCGGCACATCAGCGATCGCGTGGCGGTCATGTATCTTGGCATTATCGTGGAATTGGCAGACCGGAACGAAATTTATAAAAATCCAATTCATCCCTATACCAAAGCCTTACTATCATCCATTCCTGTAGCGGATCCGAGTTTTTACGAAACCCGCGAACGGATTGTCCTGGAAGGTGATGTTCCATCACCAGCAAATCCACCCTCAGGCTGCCGCTTCAGAACCCGTTGTCCGATTGCGGAGGGGTTCTGCGCTGAGTCACGCCCTGAATTCAAGGAGGTCTCACCCGGGCATTATGTAGAATGCTTCAAGTGGGATCATCCTGATAATCAAAGGAGGTAGCTCGATAGAAAAGAAAACTATTACCATTCGCTGTCTAATAACAAACCAAAAACCAATTCTCTCAAGGAGGAGAAAAATGCGTAAGTTCTATCTGTTTTTAGCAATTTTGATGGTAGCAAGCCTTGCTTTGGGCGCCTGTGCACCCACAGCTCCCGCTGTAACTGAGCCCCCTGCCCAGGAACCTGTGGTAGAGGAACCAGTGGTTGAGGAGCCAGTCGTTGAGGAACCCGTAGAGGAACCTGTTGTTGAGGAACCAGTAGCATTGAACCCATACCTGGGCTCAAATAAACTGGACGGCAATGGAGTCCCCGGCACATTCTTTGATGATGTCCATATCCGCAGAGGTTTCGCGTATGCTTTTGATGCCAGCATTGTGGCAGATGAAGTCTACATGGGTGAGGCTGTTCAGTCGAAAGTTCTGTCTTTGCCCGGCATGCCTGGCTATGACCCGGACGCTCCTTTCTATACCTTTGATCCTGAAAAGGCAGCTGAGGAATTCAAACTGGCGGATGTCGACAAAGACGGCATTCCTGCTGGTGAGGATCCCGATGATGTTTGGGAGATGGGTTTCAGAATCCAGATGCTTTACAACACCGGCAACACAACCCGACAGATTTATGCAGAAATTCTGCAGGCTAACCTTTCCGCGATCAATGAAAAGTTTGTCGTTGAAGTGCTTGGTTTGCCCTGGCCAGCTTATCTGACCGCTCAGCGCGCTTACAAAATCCCGATCATGACCGGTGGCTGGTTGGAAGATATTCATGATGCCCATAACTGGTACCAGCCCTACACCACAGGTACTTATGGCGGTCGCCAGCAGTTGCCTGATGATCTGAAAGCCCAGTTCAAAGTTTTGCTTGATAAGGGCGTTGCTCTGACTGATCCTGCCGAGCGGCATGAGGTTTACAAGGAGTTCAACCAGTTGTACTTTGACCAGGCAGTAGGTGTGCCGGTTGTTTTGGCAACCTCGCATGGTTATGAACAAAAATGGGTTGAAGGACGCGTTTTGAACCCGATTTTCTCAGGTGATGTTTTCAAGACTATGTACGAAACCGAAGAATCACCCGATCCCACCAACCTGACCGTTGCTTCGTTTGGCGATCCCCTGGTGCTTGATCCTGCCGCGTGCTATGACACCGCCAGTGGTCAGGTGTTGCAGAACATTTACGAAACCCTGGTGTTCTATGATGACATCAAGACTGATGCCTTCGTGCCGCAACTGGCGGAGTCCTGGGAAGTTTCCGAAGATGGTACTGTCTGGACCTTCCAGATCCGTGAGGGCGTCAAATTCCATGAAGGCGGGGATCTGACCCCATCTGATGTGGCATATTCCTTCCAGCGTGGTCTGCTGCAGGGTGGTTATTCAACCCCGCAGTGGCTCCTGGCTGAACCCTTCTTTGGTGTGGGCATTGATGACATCACCGGCATCGTTGATGACTTCGCCTCCGCTGATGATCGCGAATCTCTGATGGCCAATGACCCGGCAACACTTGTTGCTGCTTGCGAGACCGTCAAATCCAAGATTGTTGCTGACGATGAAGCCGGCACAGTCACCATGACCCTTGCCCAGGCTTGGGGACCCTTCCTGGCGACCATTGCCAATAACTGGGGTGCAGTCATGGATATGGAATGGGTTATCGAGAATGGCGGTTGGGATGGAAGCTGCGAGACATGGCAGAATTACTACTCCATGGCTGATGCCGACAATCCCTTCCGCGCCATCACCAATGGTACCGGCGCTTATGTACTTGATCACTGGACACCAGACCAAGAAGTTGTCCTGACAGCTTTCGAAGGCTATTGGGGCGAGCCTGCCAAGACTGAGCGCGTTTCACTGTTGAACATTTCAGAGTTTGGTACCCGCTTTGCCATGCTACAGGCTGGCGATGCTGATATCATCGCAGTTCCTGCTGAAAACCGCGCCGCTGTGGACCCAATGGTGGGTGAGATCCGGATCTACAATCCTGAGACCAATGCCTATGACGAGGCAGTCCCGGTTTGCGCCATTGATACGACCAAGCTTGGTCTCGCACGTTTCGAGACCTGCGAAGAAGGCAATGGTATGCCGTTGACACTGTACTTCGGACGACCTGGTTTGCAACAGGATGTGATCCTCTTCAACTTCAATATTAAGTAGGATTGCACAAGATTTAAAACCATCGATGCGGGAGCCTGCAAAGGCTCCCGCACCTGAAGACCATTTTTCTCTTCGGCATGTGCATAAAAATTTAGTTTCTGCGCATACCGAAAGGCAAAATGAAGTGAGAGGAAACGAATGACTAACTATATAATACGCCGACTACTTCTGGTTCCGGTTCTGCTAATTGGTGTGACCTTGATCATATTCGGGATGCTCCAATTGCTTGGTCCGGTTGAACGCTCTGCTTTGTACGTGACTGATTTTCCCAAGAATGAAAAGCAGATTGAGGGCATCATAAAAAAATATGGTCTGGATGAGCCTTTCTTCAAACAATATTGGCGCTGGCTGACAGGTGTTCAAGATCCAACCACAGGTGAGCGGGATGGCGGAATTATTTTTGGAGATTTTGGTTACTCTCGCACGGCATCGCAAGAAGTAATTGGCATTATTCAAAACCGGTTCCCCAACACAGTAGATCTGGCAATCTGGACGGTTTTCCCGATGCTTTCGGTTGGCATCTGGATGGGAGTGAAAGCCGCAGTCAATCAGAATAAGTTCTTTGATCAGGCTGCGCGTATCTACAGTATTATTGGCACTTCATTTCCCACATTTGTGTTCGGTTTGTTATTGCTGATGCTTCTGTACGCGAACAATCAATGGTTCCTGCCCGGGAAAATGTCGGACTGGGTGAGCCAATTGATCTATTCGGGAGAATTCAAGGAGTACACGAAATTATTGAGTATCGATGCGCTGTTAAACCTGCGCTTTGATGTTTTTTGGGATGCACTGCGGCACATGATCATGCCGATTATCACTTTGTCTTACATAAGCTGGGCAACTTTTGTGCGCGTCACGCGTTCCTCGATGTTGGAAACCCTGCGTATGGATTATGTGGTAACGGCACGGGCTAAAGGGCTCAAGGAAAATGATGTGATCAACAAGCATGCCCGGCCAAACGCCATGCTGCCCGTTGTGACCATGATGGGCGGCAGCATTGTTGGGCTGTTGGGAGGGGTTGTGATCACTGAAACTGTCTACAACTACCCGGGGATCGGCAAAGCGGCTGCGGAAGCAGCTTCCCAATTGGATGTGGTGACCATTCTTGGTTTGGCAATTTTTACGGGCTTCATCCTGATCATATCCAATTTAATCGTTGATATCCTTTATGCCTTCATTGACCCACGCGTACGTCTTTCCTAAGGAGTGATGCATGACTGAAATAACACCTATTCCAAGCGGAGATAATCAACTCCTCGAAGAAACAAAATCAGATCGAAAAATCACCTGGCTTGAAAGAGTGTTGGGTCCTGACAATTACCGGATTGTTACCGGTCTGTTCAAAACGCCTGCCTCAGTTATCGGCTTTGTGTTGATCTTTATTTTCATACTGATAGCAATTTTTGCGCCTGTGATCGCACCACCCGTGGGAAACGACCCCATGAAGATTCCGCGTGACGGCTTTAGCGGCGAACCCAAAGCACCCGGAGCAGAATGGAAAAGAAACGTTCCCGAAATTCCTTTCTGGTATGAACCCCTGACTGGCAATGAGGAGTGGGTCCATTTGCTGGGAACAGCCCAGGGGCAGTACGATATTTTTTACGGCATCATTTGGGGTACGCGGACTGCGTTTAGGACTGGCATCATCGTTGTCATTGCGACTGTGTTGATCGGGGTTATCCTGGGCTCAGTTGCGGCGTATTATGGCGGTTGGGTGGATAATCTCATCATGCGTATTACGGACATATTTTTGACCCTGCCGTACATCATGATGGCGCTTATTTTTTCATCGGTCCTGACGCCAATTCTTGGGCGGAGTTTGATGCCGCCTTTAATTGCAATGATCACCTTCAGTTGGATGGGTTACGCGCGCATTATCCGCTCGGATATCCTTTCCATCAAGGAACGCGACTTTGTGCTGGCAGCCCGGGCTTCTGGCGTAAAAAACGGGCGCATTCTTTTCAAGCATATTCTGCCCAACGCGATTTTCCCCACACTTGTTTTGGCGTCTCTTGGCATTGGGGATGTGGTTTTGGGCTTTGCCGCGCTCTCTTTTTTGGGCATTGGTACTGAAATTGGATACGCGGACTGGGGGCAGGTGCTCAGCTTTGCCCGCAACTGGATCACGGTTCTGAACCGCTACTGGTTTATTGTGGTCTACCCAGGTTTGACCCTGACCTTTTTTGTGATGGGTTGGAACCTTGTTGGCGACGCGATGCGCGACGTGCTCGACCCGCGTATGAGAGGCAAGTCGTAGTAATTTCGATGATTTTGCAAGAGCCGGCGAAATTTCGCCGGTTCTTTTATTTTGAGGTCGATAAAATCAGTTTTTGTTGTAGGGCGAGATTGGAAGCAACGTAAACGTTATTCGATTGTGACCCTCGCGTGCTTACAATCCGCCGGATGCAACATTCCCCTACAATCGCAGTCGGCGGGTTGAGGGCTGAACACAGTCTTTCATTATATTTTTTGCAGTGCCCTCAACCTCGCCCTACAACAGAAATATTTTTCAAATAAAAGTAAGGTGGGTAGGCTATAGCCGGGTGTGCTCCTGTAAATGTTTTATGACGCCAATCCACCCTACGAGGGTGAGCTCGGATTCACGAAAAAAATTTTTTGAGAAGGGCTTTAGACATTCGCCGTCAGGCGTTCGTGCCAGAGCTGGAGTTGGGAGCGGGCATCTGTTTCGATGGAAACGTAACGCTCGATCAGGCTGCAGGGAAAGTCCGGACATTCCGCGCAGGTCAGGCGGACGCGGCTTTCAGCACAGTTCCGAAGCGCGCAAGTCTGGCACATCTTGCTTTCGAGCCTCTGCTCGCTGTGGCAACCGTGGCAAGTCATTTCGGATGGAGAATACCAACTGCTTTCAGTCGAATACTCTGCTGCCAGCCAGATCTGATGAGCCTTGTCCTGTTTTTGAGTGGCCTGATAGACGGGGCATTCTTCGCAATTCATGCCGCAAAAAGACCAATGAGCCATTTCGCCTCCTTTTACTAAACGAATGGTTCTGTCTTGAATCGCAGCATGAATCGTGCCAGTTTTATCCTAAGAAAAATTGAGATGCACTAATTGTCTGAGATGATCAGGCGCATCGGAGGATGTTTGGCATCCAATAACTTGAAGCCCAGGCTTTCGTAGAGCGGCTGCCCTTCGGGGCTGGCATCCAGATCGATGTAAGACAACCTGAGTTCCTGCGCCTTTTCGATCAGGGCGTGCATAATTGCTCGTGCCAGACCCTGGTGGCGATATTCAGGCCAGGTGAGGACGTTGATGATGCGTCCGAATTGACCATTAGGTGCCAAAGGTTGCCACATCACCCGTATCACCTGCAAAAATCCCACCGCAGCAAGGCTTTGGCCATCCAAAGCTATCCAGGCAAAAAGGTCGCGATCCAGATGTTCGGAGAGAAAGATCTCAAGTTGCTGCGCTGCTTTTGGTAAATCAGCAGATGAAATGGGATAACCAAGCGCGCGTAAAAAATCCAGGCGAGCCTGGAGTAAGAGTGGGATGTCTGTTGGCGTGGCTGGGCGCAGGGCAGGCAACATGTCAGACGTTTTCTTCGTTGAGGGACTTGTTGCGGTAGGTGAGATCCGGACGGGTTTGCCATCTCTGGTTTTCCCAAAAAGCATTGCCCTGTCGGTTGCCCGCGTAGACGAGCATACCCGCTCTGTGGATGCCTTCCGCCCTGAGAGCATCACAAGCCGCGTCTGTCAGCTGCTTTCCGAGACCCTTGCCCTGGTGTTGGGGCAGAACCACGGCATGGTAGATATAACCGCGTCTGCCGTCATGCCCGGCAAGGATGCCTCCGATTATCTCTCCGGAAATTTCAACTACAAAGCAGGTGCTGGGGTTGCGCCTGAGAAATTTGCGGATGCCTTCTTCGCTGTCGTCCAGGCTTCGTAAACCTCGGTTAAACTCCGGCACACTATTCCAAAGCGCAAACAGGGCGGGGTAATCTTCGGGGGTCATCAAACGCAAAATTGCTTCTTGCATAATAAGAAATTATATCAGGCCGTAACGTGCAAGGGCAGTATTGAGGATCAGGTTGATCAAGTCGGTGTGGCTCAGTCCATCTGCGTTGGCTTCGATGACGATATCTGAAAGCTTAGGCATCAAGCCTGGCAGAGGATTGATTTCGAGGATATAGGGTTTGTAATTGTCATTTTTGTCGAGCCGGAAGTCAATCCGGGCGAAATCGAGCGCGCCTGTCACACGGAAGACAGCTGCCGCGAGCCAGTTGAGCTCATCCACTGTTTCTTCATCCAGGGGTGCGGGGCAGAGATACTCAAGCTCGGCAGCCAGGGTGGTTTTCAGGTAGTTGCCATAAACACCATCCGTCTCAAGGTAGGGGTCGAGGTTTACTTCCATAGGGGGCAGGAAGTGTAGACCCGCGTGAATGCGATGGGCGTTCTCATCCATGGGAATACGGCGCGCTACCGGACCGATCAGGTTGCCAACCAAGCCCACCGTGACCTCGCGCCCTTCAATAAAGCGTTCCACCAGGGCGGGTTGTTTGTAGCGTTTGAGGATGTGGCGCAATTGCGTGCGGAGCTCATCGTCGTTGTGCAGGATGGACTGATAGGTGATGCCCATGCCCGTGCCTTCCCGGCTGGGTTTGATGAACAGGGGGTAGTGCATGCTTTCATCCAGGGGTTCATCTTCACGCTCAAAGGCTTGAAATTCGGGTGTGGGCAGGTTGTGCCAGGCGAGAATACGCTTGGTCATGGGTTTGTCGAGCGTCAGAGCGAGGGTGAGAACCTTGGAGCCTGTGTAAGGGATCTGAAGTTTTTCAAGGATTGCTGGGATTTGCGCTTCGCGCGAGTCGCCAAAGTGACTTTCGGCAATGTTAAAACAGATGTCGGGTTTGTAGGCGCGAACAGTATCGATGATGGACTCGTCGGCTTCAAGGAATTCACTTTCGTGTCCGCCAGCACGGATGGCATCGCACAGAGTGAGCACGGTTGACTCAGAGTCAAGGTCGTCCCACTGATCCTCACTCATACCCTCAAAAGCGGGCGCATTCGCCTTGATGTTCGCCAAAACCGCAACACGGAATTTCTTCATTTGTCAATTCTCCCGGAGTGTTTATGATAACCAACAAAATTATAGTCCCTTTGGTTTGCATGTAAAGTAAAACCAAGGTTTTTAGAGTGTGAATGGAAAAGCCTCCCAAATTAACTGGGAGGCTTATGTAAATTTATTAGTTTGGAACTGAGTGTCATTCAACCACAATCATCAGTTCATCTTCGGCTTTTGCCTTGCGCGCGCCGCGTTCGAGATCGACCTTTTGGAGCATCAAAATGCCTGCGATGAAGAAGATCACCAGCGAAACGATGCCATAGCGCGGGTTGCCGGTGAGCTTGGTGACCAATGCCATGGTTGCAGGACCAAGAACCGTGTTAAATTTTTCAAAGACGCTGAAGAAACCGAAGAATTCCGCGCTTTTGCTCTTGGGTATGAGTTTGCCAGTCAATGAGCGACTGAGTGCCTGGCTGCCGCCCTGTACAGTTGCCACGCCAAAGCCCAGCACGAACATGTGCCAATCCTTGGTCATAAAGTAGCCTACGATCGCGACCAGGGTGTAGATGAGCAGGCTGAGAGTGATCGCTTTTTTGATGCCGAGAGTGGCACTGAGTTTCCCGAAAAGCAAGGCAAACGGCGCAGCTACGAACTGGACCAAGAGGAAGGTGCCCAAAACCGTTATGGCGCTGAAACCCAAATCATCTGCAAAGACTGCAGCCATGGTGATGATGGTACCAATACCGTTGGAGTAAACCAGAAAAGTCAGCAGGAACCAGAAGAGGTCCTTATATTCGCGGATGTCTCGAAACGTCTTGCCAAGACGTTCGAAACTAACTTTGATGCCGCTCTGACCAAGTTCACTTTTTTCTGCCATGGCGGCAGGTTCTTTTACCTTTCGGAATAAGGGGATGGAAAAGACGGCCCACCAGATTGCAACGCTTGCCAGGCTGAGGCGGTACATCAACTGCGTGGCTTCCTCGTTGGGCATATTTGTTAATAACCCGGGTCCAAATTGGATCATAATGACGTTAATCAGAAGCAGCAATCCACCGCCGATGTATCCGAGGGCGTATCCACGGGACGAGACTTTGTCGATATCTTCCGGTTTGGCGACATGCGGCAGCAAGGAGTCGTAAAAAACCAGTGAGCCGGCGAAACCAATCGCACCGAGGATGTAGAGAATAATGCTGAGTGTCAGTTGCTCAGGACCAATGACAAAGAATAAGAGAGCGGTGCAGAGAATGCCGAGACCCGCAAAGAGACCGAGGAAGAGTTTTTTGGAGGCTCTGAAGTCCGCGATCCCGCCGAGAATTGGCCCGAGCAAGGCGGCGATCAGGCTGCCGATGGCGACGGCACTACCCCAGATCGGTACGGAAGCCCCGGAAGCGATGTATGTGGCAAAGTAGACTGGCAGAATTGCGCCCATGACGGTGGTGGCAAACGCGGAGTTCGCCCAATCGTACATCGTCCAGGCACGGACAATGCTTTGATAGTTCTTATCTTCTACAAGTTGGTTCAGGTTCATTGACAGGCTCCTCGTTTGATCAGCAATTGTCTTATTTTACCTCTGGATAAAAGAATATCCTGAGGGAATTACTCAATGTTTGCTCCAAGTTTGATAAGGGTTTTGGTAAGCATCGGCAAGAGCTGGCTGGCATCGCCGCAGGTGAGCAGGCTGCGCAGGGTTTCCCTGGGAAGCTGATAGGGCTCCAGATAGGCTTTGAGGTACTTGCGGAAAGGCATGATGGAGTTTTCAGGGTTTGTCGCGAGCATGTCCTTGAGCTGCCAAAGGGTGGTTTCGGCTACTTCCTGGATACCAACTTCTTCGCGGTTGCGCCAGGAAAAGATCCAGGGATTAGCCTTGGCTGCCCGCCCGATCATGACCGCATCGCAGCCGGTTTCTTCGAGCATGCGGCGGGCGTCAGCAGGAGTGGCAACGTCGCCATTGCCGATGATGGGCAGCTGTGGAAAAGCACGTTTCAATTCCGCAATCGGCTGCCACTGCGCCGGTTTGTGATAGGAGATCTTGCCGGTGCGACCGTGCAGGGCGATGGCTTTGGCGCCATTTTCTGCTGCCAGGCTGGCTATTTCGAGGAAATTTTGGTTGGTGCTATCCCAGCCTATCCTTGTCTTGATGGTTACAGGAACTTTAACCGCACGCGAAACCAGCGCGACAGCATCCCTGACCAATTGCGGGTTGCGCATCATGCCCACGCCGGCTCCGCGACCTGCCACGCTTTTGGCGGCACAGCCCATGTTGATGTCGATCATGTCGGGATGGAATTCTTCCTCTATGCGAGCGGCGCATTCAGCCATACGGACAGCATCGTTATCGAGCAGTTGTGCTACGAATGGGCGTTCTTCCTCGCGCGCAAGAAGGCGTTTTTTCTGGTAATTTTTCTGATTGGCATAATCGAGGGTGTTGATGAATTCGGAAACCGAATAGGCAGAACCAAGCCTGCGGGTGAGAAGGCGAAAGGCTGCATCTGAAATGCCGTCCATGGGTGCCAGGATCAGGCGACCGTGGATGGGAATGTTGGCTATGAAAAAGTCGGCTTGAGTCAAAAGCGGGGCCTCAGTCCGTTATCCTGAACAAGACGCTGATAACGCGCTTTGATGGAACTTCAAGCTCCACGCTGCCGTCCGGCTGCTGCACCAGGTCGTGAATGAGGCTTTCATCCAGCCTCACAAGATGCGCGCTGTTATTGAGCATGTTGGGTTTCAGGCGAAGTTGGAGGCTTTCATCCCCGAGGTTGACGCCGCGCACAACCCAGCCGCTTTCATCTTCGGCTTCTTTGATGGCAGTGATCATAAATTCGGCATGCGAAACTTCCAGCATGGCGTGCTCACTTGGAAGGCTGCCTTCGTGCAGGTTGGAAGTTCTGAAGTCCAGATCTGTTTGGAAGGATTGCGCCAATTGGAAGGCTTCAAAAAAGTCTGGACCATGTGGAATAAGGCACAAATCGAAAGTGTAGGGGCGTAGCTCCTGGGCGTCGGGAGTCATCAGCGGCGGACCGGCATGACCAACCCGATTCCAGAGATCATCCCGGCTGAGCCAGCCAACCGAACGCAGCAGGGTGAGGTCGATCACAGCTTCGCCGTTTTGGCTGCGAACCACGGCAACTTCGGGTAAGCCGCGATTGGCAATCATCAGACCAACCTGGTCATCGCTGACATCCACAAAACTGCGCTGGGGCACTTCGGGGCGGGGTAATTCACGCCAGGTGCTGTCAGTTTCGGGCAGATCAATGGCGCGGGTTAGGATGTCGTAATGACCGTCGTATCTGGCGGTATCCACCTGCAAACCGGTTTGGAACCTGACCCCAAGGCGGTGGTCGAGGGCTTCGTTTTCGAAGTAGATCTGCACTTCGGCTTGGGGAACACCTCTGACCAGGGTCACCAACACATCGAGGTTGTGGGTGATGGTGATTTCTTCGCGACTGTCGCGCGATTCTGTCAGAGAGAATGGCAGTTCGAGTGCCAGGCTCAGGATGAGGGTCTCATAGAGATTGGTTCTGTAAGTTGCCGTAGAAACCAGGCTGGGTCTGACCTCACAGTCATTCTCGGGGGGAGTAAAGTTGTACTCATCGCCGCGATCTCCCACGTCCACAATCTGGCACAGTCCCTCAAAAACCTGACCATTACGGAGATCGAGCAGCCTGAGGCTGCCGTGCTCATCGCAAGCCTGAATTTTCAGGAATTCATTTGAGATAATGTCTTCGAGATCCTCGTCTGAGTCTTCTAAATCTTCTTCAGCTTCTTCAGACTTGCAGATCCAATAGGTGCGGTAGCCCATCGCTGGAATATCCCTGGCGAATATATCCAGAGAGGCAGTACGGACGTTAAAGACCTTAATCCTGACAAGGGATTCCGGATCCGCATTTGAGATGAGGGCAATCACCTGGTTGAAAGCTGCGGCAAGATTTGCAGTATCGGGTTCAAGCAGAGATGAAAACTCGGCTTCGATACAAGGAAGACCGTTATCTTCACTCAGGGCGGCATATATCAAATTTTTTCCATTATGACCCGACTCGGATGCCCCCTGGAGAAGTCCCAAAAGGTCTTTGACCGGATAGGTATTTGACTCTACAAATTCGCGTTCGCCAACCAGACAATCCGCGCTGATTTGTTTGCCTTCAGAATCAATCACATGAAGGCATCTGATCTCGTTTGGCAGGTCAATGGAGGTGTTCACAATTGAACTGCGGTTGTAGGGAGACGCGTTGAAAATAGTCAGAGCGGCATACTCGCCGTGTTCCCCGTTGCGAGAGGTGTTGATCTCGAAGCTGAGTGCATCCAGCGACTGATTGGTGAGCTCTTCGCCGATCTGATCGACCTGGTCGAAACGGGTGAGCATATCTTTGTGGGTCTCATCTATTGAACAGCCGCAGATAGAATCGTGCGGGTGATTGCTGATAAGCAGCTTCCAAGCCTGGTCGATTATGGAACCGGGGTCCGCGATGCGGCTGGATTTTTGGGGCTCAACGGGAGGGGTAAAAGCATTTTTGGCGCGAGTTTGCAGCTCAGCCCAGGTGGTGAAGGGCTCCACCCAGCGTTCAAGCAGATTCTGCGCGTGGTGATTGCGCTGCTTGATCCACATGCGGGCTGAAAGGACAGCCGGCAGGATGTGGGCTTTGTGGGGGTCGCGCAGTTCACCTTGCAAGGTTTGGAGGGTTATGTTTCCTTCAGAAATTTCGTTGGAAACCGCAGCCAGGTAAGCCGGAAGGGTGGAGTGAGTTGCCCGGCGGTTTGCCTGGTTGTTTTGATTAAAGTAGCGCAAGTGCTCTGGTAATTCCGGACGGGGTTCAAGATGATCACTGCCGCGCATCATCAGGTAATGCGAAACGGGATTATAAGGCTGAAGCCTGTCAGCTTTGGCATTGAGGAGATCGAGCGATTGCCCAGGGTCAGCAGCAGGCCAATCGGCGATGTTGCCGTAACCATCATAGAGATGAGCCAATAAAACACTGGAACCATCCGGAGATTGCCAATCGAGCAGCGTGGGAGAGCCATCGGGTACGCCGCGCCAGAGGCAGGCGGTGTCCATGTGAAAGCCGTTCAGGATTTGCGGTAATTGGGAAAGATGACCAAAGGGATCCGGGATGTAGCCAACCATCATGCGCTGACCAAAAAGTTGGCAAATATCTTTGCCGATCAAGAGGTTTCTGACAATTGCTTCCGGTGACACCAGGAATTCATCCGGCAGGATGTACCATGGACCAATCAGGATGCGTTTTTCCTGGATATATTGCTGTAAGCGCGGCAGGTTAGCCATGCGAACCTGCAAGTAATCCTCCAGCACAATTGTCTGCCCATCCAGCATGAAATGCTCGTAATCCGGGTTCTGATCCAGGATGATGAGGAGATTGTCCACGAGGTGGACAAGTTGCAGGCGGAACTGTTGAAAGGTCTTGTACCATTCACGGTCCCAGTGCGTGTGTGAAACAACATGCAAAGTTTGCATAAGCTCTCCTCTTGTGAATCAAGGTTTGGATTAATTATGCCACAAAGGGACAGGTTTCGTTTATTTCAGTACTGGGAGAGCGCCCATTGGGCTGCTTCGCGCACAACTTCGTCCGCTTCGTTGGCGACGCAGTCCGTCAGGGCGGGTCTGGCTGCCTCAAGGCGGGCGTTGCCAAGGGCTATAGCGACATTGCGGCGAAAGCCCTGGTATTTTGCCCGCAGGACAGGTGTGTTCGCGTAACGGGATTTAAATTCAGCTTCCGTGAGCAAAAATGACTCGAGCAGGTCTGGATATGGGTCGAGCGTTTGGGTCTGGTCAAATAAGGGCGAAGTGTTTTGTTGATTTTGGTTGGAGGGGCAGATGGTCTGGCAGGTGTCGCAGCCGAAGATGCGCTGACCGATCAATGGGCGGAAGGCAAGCGGGATGGGTCCGCGATGCTCGATGGTGAGGTAAGAAAGGCAGCGGCGGGCATCGATGGTGCGGTTGGGGAGGATGGCTTTGGTGGGGCAGGCCATCTGGCAGCGGTGACAATCGGCGCAATCCAGGTTTATCAGGGGCTTATCCGGTTTGAGAGGCAGGTCTACCAATAATTCACACAAAAACAGCCAGGACCCATAAACTTGAGATGTCAGGCAGGAATTGCGGGCAATCCACCCCAGCCCGGCACGCTGCGCGTAGTCTTTTTCAAGGATGGGGGCGGTGTCTACGCAAATCATGTGCCTGAAAGGCTGGTCAGTCAGTTGGGCGATTTTCTGCGCGAGGAGCTCCAGGGCGTCCTTGAGCACCTGGTGATAATCAGGCACAAGGGCGTATGCGGCAATGCTTCCCTGGTTTTGTTGGGGTTTGTGGTTCCTGGAAGGCGCAGGATAAGGTTTGGCGAGGCTGATAACAGTGCGGCACCCGGGCAAAAGTGTGGCAGGGTCATAGCGGGCTTCAATCGCATTTGGACGTGCCATGTAGGCCATCCCCGCGTGATGACCGCTTTCGATCCAATCGAGGTAAGTTCCGTAATGGGGCGGGGTGTCCGCGCGGCTGAAGCCGCAAAGCGCAAAGCCGAGACTTAATGCCTCGGCTTTGATTTGGTCTTCCACGGTCATGCTTCCAGCCTTAATCGACTATGTATTCAAACCAAAAGTTGGAAAAAGCAACATCGTTGGAGTTGACGATCACCCAATCGCTTTTCACGGTACCGATTTCTGTCGGCGCGACGAAATCGATGGTTATTGTGACAGTCATCGAGGGCGGAACCGCATAGGGCATGTTGATCTCGTCGGGAGCGCCCATTGCAGGACCTCCGGTATGCATGATGTAATAGCCGGTGGTCCAGGTGGTTTGCCCGGTATTCATCAAAGTGACCACCACTTTGAATTCCGCGCCTGAATCGATTATGGAGCCATCCGCAGGATTGCTGCTGGTCCAAACGCCGGCATCAACACCGGTTTGGACAGGTGGCAAGGTCGCAGTGGCGGGACCGGCAACGGTGCTGGTGGGGAGACCAACAGCCGCAGTTGGCACGGCAACGGTGGCAGTGGGGGGAGCCAGGGTGGGGGAAGGAGCTAATGTAGGTCTGGGTGTTTCCGTGGGGCGAGCGATTTCGGTGCGGGTCAGTTGAACCGCAATGGTTTCGGCTACATAGGTTTTCATTTGCTCTGGACCAGGCGTGCTAACACGGGGTCCACAGGCACTTAAAGCCAGGACTGCTACGCTTAGCCCTATCAGTATTTTTGTAAGTTTTGATCGTGTCATTATTCCTCCAGGTCTTCAAGAGACTGGGTTGTGTTGTTAAATAATTGTCAAGGTGATTGTCCGTTTTGTCAAGTTAGGCGCTATGCATCAGGGCGCAATGATGGGAGCGAGCAGGTGGATTAGATCGCCCTGGGGTGAACCGTTTGCCTCAAGCTGCAGGATGATACGTACGCTTTTTCCTGAGAGCACGGACAGGTCCTGGTTAATCGTCAGCAGATTTCCATCGTGAACTTTCTGCCAATGGGCGATTTCAACGGGAGAATTGTTGCCTTCCTGGTAACTCAGCCGCAAAGTTACGTCGCAGGACTCCTGATCCTTTGCACAGCCCAAAACTGTGCTGAATTTGGCGTTTTCTGGTATCAGCATGACAGGTAATGTGCCACGCAGAATGCCGTCCTGAATCTGATGAACACCGAGCCACAAGGCCGGTTCGTTATCTTTGGCACCCGTTTCAAGCACGGGCGCAAAATCTGTGTAAGCAAATCCGCGCGGGTCTGTTGGCAGACCGGGGCAGGGAAGTTCGCTTGAGGCGTTTGACCAGCGGATGCTGCAAGCCATTGCGACCAGGTCAATTTTGCCGGTCATGACCTGAATTTCCACCCAGAAGGTCTGGGATGGATCTTTGAAACTGAAGAGCACACCGTTCGCGTTGCGCAGTTTGAAGTCCGCCCGGTAGCTGCCCCCAAGCAGCGGGGATGTGAAGGGGATGGAGATCGTCACACTGCTGCCCGGCGGAACGGTATTTTCGGTGAGTGGAATGACGGCTGGGGCGTTCATGGGATCGCCACTGCTGAAAACCACATCGTAATCTGCGTTCCAGGTGCAGGAGCCGGCGTTGCGCAGAGTCCAGGTTTTGTTGAAGACCGTTCCGGGCGGGAATTGGCTGCCATCAGGGATGGTTTCATCGATAAACGCTGCCTGGTCGCAGCTCCCGGAAGGAGTGGTCGTTTGCATTGGCGCTGCGGTGGGATCAGCGGGGTCGGTTGGCAGGCCGAGAGTGGGGGCAGGAGATGGCTCAGGGGTGGGCGGGACTGGGGAAGGTACAAAATAGACAGCTGTCTGGGTTTGAGCTGCCTGGTCTGTTGCCACGATTTCGGTGGTGAGCGCTTCAACCGTCTGGGCAACTTCCGTGCGGACACTATCGAGCGGATCTGTTGGGGTGGCAGTGTTGGGTTGCGGCTGACAGGCGCTTAGGAGCAAAACAGTCAGTGAGATGAGAAGTAAGATTTTTTGTACCTTCATAGCTGCCTTAATAATTGGTATTCCAAGTATAACGCCAAAAAAACAGCAGACTAAACGGTCTGCTGTTTTGGTGAATGTGCATCAAGCCCGACGGTGACCGATGAAGACCGTTCGCAAGAATAGACCGATTTTCATTTTTTGCCCGCTGAGCAAATACTGAGAACTAAAGAGGTTAGAAACACCCCGAATTACAACGATGATTGTGCCCGTTAGTAAAGCAACACTGGCAATCAGCTGCCACAACGGCACCGGACCAACCGCAAGCCTTGTGAGCATCACCACCGGGGATGTGAAGGGGAATAGGGTCATAAAGGTTGTGAAGCTTGAGAATGGAGCTTCAATCAATTGGGTAATTGACATAACCGAGAAGATTAATGGAAAACTGAGCACAATGGTGGACTGATTTCCTTCCCTGAGGTTGGGAGCTATTGCGCCCAGCCCTGCCATCAGGCTGCCGTAGAGCAGGAAGCCACCGATGAAAAAGGGTACACTTGCCGCAAGCAAGCGGGTTGGAAGGTTAATATTCTCCAGGAATGGCAGTGAAGTCTTGCCCACGCTCATGATTATCACCGCAGTGCCAAACCAAATCAGCATTTGGAGCAGGCTCAGCGAGCCAAACGCCAGGATTTTGCCGGTGAAGAGATCCAGAGGCTTTGTTGAAGAAAGCAGGATTTCAATCGTCTTATTCTCTTTATCCTTGCTGACAGTGGTTAGCATTAAGCCGGAACTGATCAGAATGATCATGTAAAAGAACATGGTGACTGCGTATGGGACCAAAAAGGTAGCCGCGTTGGACTGGTCGCGTGTGTCCGCGGTTTCGGGGTTGATGTATTCAAAAGTGAAATTGGCAGGGTTCATAAAGCGCAGGTAGCGCTCCTGGTCAGCCCCAAGCAGGTTGTAGTTGATCAGGTCTTTGAGGACGTCCTGCTGCAAGAGCTCTGTGATCATGCTGATTTGAGGCTTGATGAATCGCATGCTGCCGGTTTCAAGGTAATCGGGTTCGATCACATAAAAACCCTGAAGCTGACCGGCTGTGGTTTTCTCACGCGCATCTGCCTCCGTATCTACCGGCACGAGCCTGCCTTGCGTGAGCCACTCGGGATAGTCCCTGATCACATTTCCCAGGTCAACCACTCCAATTGGAAGCGGACTGCCAACTTCCTGGATGATCATCTCCTGGATGGATGGGGATTCGTCCTGGTTGATGAGGTTTAAAGCTCCCAGCAGCAGGGAGGGGATAAGAGGCACAAGGATCAGGCTGAGGATGAAAGATCGCCGCCTGAGAACCGTCAGGAATTCAAATTTAAAAACGTTCAGAATGTCACGCATTGCGGGTCTCCTTGCTGAAGATCTCTTTGAACCGGAGCCGTCTGCTATATTGCAGCATACCGCGTTTGAAGATAAGCCCTGCGAGCCAGAAAGCCAGCAAGGTTAAAGTAACGATCACCACAAACACGAGTCCTATCTCCAGCGCTGATACTGAGCTGAAAGCCATGCGGAGCGAGAGCGCCAAAGGAGCACTGAGAGGGATAAAACTCAACACTCGTGCGAGGATGCCGTTGGGATTGTTGAGGAAGGCAGAAAAGAAATAGAAAGGGAACATCATGAGCAAGATCATCACACTGATCACAGCCTGCGATTCTTCGGTCCTGCTCATTGCCGCGCCGGTGGTTGCCATCAGGGCTGCGGTGAAGAGGAACGAGAGGATCATTAAGACGAGGCTGATCACCAGGTAGGAGAATGAAAGGTTGATGTCCGCCAGGAATCCCAGCCGGCTGCTGAAGATGATGCCCGCGATGCCAATCAGAAGCGTCCAGGCGACGATTTGAGTCAGCCCCACGCCCAGGTTACCGATGATCTTGCCAGCCATGATCTGCCGCGACGGGACAGAAGTGAGCATGATCTCAATCGTGCGGTTTTCTTTTTCTTCAACCAGCGCTTTCACCAAGTAGCCGCCGCTGCTTGAGACCACGATGAAGTTCAACATGCCGATGATGACCGGCACGACGATGCGATGCCAGCCGGTTCCGTCGGAAGTCTGGCTGCCGTCGAGTGACTGTAGGGTGATGTGGCTGCCATCGTTGATGCGCCTTAGAATATCCGAATCGATGTTTTCAGCGACCATAATATTCTTGCTTATGAAGTTGGTAATCATTGATTGGACGCTGCTGTCGGGCTGCTTGTTGGTCCAGTAGGTCAACTGATAGCGCGAGGCGTAATCTTCGGGTAGCACCGCAAATCCCTGGATCTCATTCGCATCAGCCGCAGCACGCGCGCTGCTTTCGTCAGGGTAGACGTATAGATGGATTTGGGGATTGAAGAAGGTTGATTCCTTCGAGTTATCCGGCTCGATCCGGATCAGATTGCCCTGATCCACAATCCCAACCGGGCGGCTATCAATCGAAGAGAGAGAAAGCAGCATTGAGAGCATAAGAATAAACACAAAGCCAAGCGGCACGCTTAGCAAAGAGATCCAAAAACGTTTGCTGCCCACGTGGTGCAGGTATTCGTACCTGGCAACGGTCAGGGTCTTATTCATTGACGCTGCCGCCTTCCTTCACAACCCGAATGAAAATTTCATCAAGAGTTGGCACAGCCACTTCAAACGCATTCAGTTGGATGCCCTGTGTTACCAGCGCATTTAACAGGTCCTGGGCAGAGATGCCTTCTTGCGGAGTCAGGCGGTAAGCGCCATTTAGTTGCTGGATGTGCGAAACTCCACTCAGTTGTTCTGGCAGGGGATTGAGCGCGTCGATGATGACTTCGTTTGTGCGAAACCGCTTGCGGACTTCCGAAAGCTCCCCTTCCAGAAGCACCCGACCGTGGTCAATGAGCACCAGGCGGTCGCAAAGCTGTTCCACCTGGTTCATCTGGTGGGTGCACATAACGATGGTTTTGCCGGCATTGCGCTGCTCGATCAGCAGGTCTTTGACCAACTGGGTGTTGACGGGGTCGAGGGCTGAAAAAGGCTCGTCAATGATGATGATCTCGGGGTCGTGGATCAGAGCAGCGATGAGCTGACCTTTTTGCTGCATACCCTTGCTCAGCTCTTTGGCTTTCTTATTGGCATGATCTGTAAGGTCAAACTTTTCCAGATACTCGGGTAAGCGTTCCTTTATTTGCTCTTCTGTAAGCCCTTTGAGCGTGGCAAGATAGGTCAGGCAGCGGTCGAGCGGCACATCCTGGTAGAGCCCGCGTTCCTCGGGGATGTAGCCGATGTGATTGAGCTTTTCGTTGGTCATGGGACCTCCGAGTATGGTCACGCTGCCAGAATCCGGTTGGTAGATGTCCAAAATGACGCGGATGGAGGTGGTTTTTCCGGATCCGTTAGGCCCGAGCAAGCCAAAGATTTCACCCGGGCGAACTTCGAAAGACACATCCTGGACTGCCTGGGTCGCGCCAAAACTTTTGGCGATTTTATCTACAATAATTGTTGACATAGTGCTCCATTTCATTAATTTGAAAAGATTTTACTACTACCCACATCATAACAGCCTTGAAGCACTCATCTCAATAGATTATCTACAGTCATAGGATCAATAGTGAATAGGTTCTTGGGGATTGTAATTTTTCCTCACCAGGTATAAAAATTGACAGGCTCAACCACAAAAACGCCAGAGTAACTTAGAATTAGGGAACTACGATCATGAGGGCAACATCTTGATAACTGAAGATAAAAAAACATCGAAAATATCCTCTCGAGCCTGGGCAGTTATGGTTGCCCTGGCTGTCACCGGGCAAATTGCCTGGGCAGTTGAAAACACCTGGTTTAACACCTTTGTTTTCGACACGATCACCCCCGACCCCCGACCGGTTTCCTGGATGGTGGCTGCCAGCGCGATCGTTGCCACCCTGACAACCATTTTCATGGGCACCCTGAGCGACCGCACCCGCGCGAAATGGGGCCGGCGTAAAGTCTATATCCTGTTTGGCTACATCCTTTGGGGTCTGATGACAATTCTGTTCCCCACGACTGCCCTGATCAAAAACATTTCCCTGGCGGTTTTGATGGTGGTGTTGTTGGACAGCCTGATGACCTTTTTCGGCTCAACCGCCAACGATGCTGCCTTCAACGCCTGGACGGCGGATGTGGCTCCGGCAGACCAGCGCGGCAAGGTGGAAGGCGTGCTAAACCTCAGCCTATTTATCGCCCAGTTGGTGGCCATTGTGGCGGCTGGCGCTTTGATCGAAAGCGTTGGTTACTTCACCTTTTTCTACGTGCTTGGCGGGATCGTGATGGTGGTGGGTCTGCTTGCCGGTGGGTTTTTGCCGGACCAGCCCAGCGACCATCTGCCGCAAAGTGAGAAGTCCGTTTGGCAGGAGATCCGCGAGCTTTTCCGCCTTGAGACCCTGCGGGAGCATTCAAAACTCTTCATTATCCTGATTTCATCCATGCTGCTTGGGGTTGGTTTTCAGGTCGCTTTCCCCTATATGATCATTTACATCAACAATTTTATTGGCGTCAGCAAGACTGAATATGCGATTGTTGGCGGAGCGGTGATCGTTGGCAGTGCCATTGCCGCCATCCCACTGGGAATTCTGGCTGACAAAATTAACAAGCGCCTGATGATGGCAATCTCGATCCTGCTTACCTGCCTTGGCTGTTTTGCCTTTTCTTTGGTGCGCAGCATTCCGCTGCTCGCCCTGGCTGGACTGGCATGGCAGATGTTCAGCATGTCCGCTTCGATTGCTGCCATGTCCTGGTTGAAAGATCTGCTGCCGGAGGAAAGTCGTGGGCGCTTTTTGGGCATCCGCATGATCTTCCTGGTTTTGCTGCCAATGCTGATCGGGCCGGGCATCGGTTCGGCGCTTATTCGCCGCTTTGGCATTCCGACGGTGCTCAATGGTCAGGCTGGCTTCATCCCGGTGCCCCTGATCTTCCAGGTTGGCGCGGTTGTGGGTCTGCTGGCGCTGATTCCCCTGGCATTCATTCGATTTGATAAAATGGGTGATAGGAACAAGGAGCAAAATGCCTGATCTGGTCACTAACAAACTGACTACCCCCTGGAAAGTCGATCAGCCGATCCCTCTGCCCGAGTACCCCCGCCCGCAAATGGTGCGCCCCAACTGGCAGAACCTCAACGGCTGGTGGGACTGCGCCATCCAAAATTTGGAAAGCCCAAAACCTGATGTTTTCGAGGAAAAAATCCTGGTGCCTTTTGCCCCGGAATCCAGGCTCTCGGGTGTGGAGCATGTGCTCCAGCCGGACGAGAAACTCTGGTATCGGCGCAGCTTTTTTGTGAGCCATGCACCGGATGAAGTGGTGCATTTGCACTTTGGGGCGGTGGATTTTGCCTGCGAGTTGTGGCTCAATGACAGCAAAGTGGGAGAACACTGGGGCGGCTACCTGCCATTCAGTTTTGACATTACGAACTTCCTGGTTGAGGGAGAGAACGAGCTGGTTTTGGCCGTCACGGATGCCACCGAGGAAGAGATGCACCAGAAGGGCAAACAGCGCCTCGCCCCTGGCGGCATTTGGTACACGTCTGTCTCGGGTATCTGGCAGACAGTCTGGCTGGAGATTCTGCCCCGGCAGCACATCCGCAGCCTGAAACTGTCGCCCAATCTTGACGCAAGTAGCCTGCTGGTGGAAGTAACTTTCTCTGATGTGGTGGACCCATCGCAAGTGGAGTTGGAAGCAATCGCGAGTTTTGAGGGGCACGAAGTTACTCGCGCCAGTATATCTTCTGGCAGGCAGTTGCTGCTGCAGATCCCGAACCCCAAGAAATGGCATCCCGACCACCCGCATCTCTATGACCTGACCCTCAGGCTGAAGGTTGATGGGGTGGTGATGGATGAGGTGGGCAGCTACTTTGGGATGCGCAAGTTTGGCAAGGTGCGCGACAAAAAGGGCTTCTGGCGCTTTACGCTCAACGATGAACCCATCTTTCAGTTCGGTCCGCTGGACCAGGGCTACTTCCCCGAAGGGCTCTACACCGCGCCATGCGAGGAAGCCATGCTTTTTGACATCGAATACGCGAAGAAGATTGGCTGCAACATGATCCGCAAGCATGTCAAAGTGGAGCCGGCGCGCTGGTATTACGCCTGCGACCGCCTTGGCATGATTGTCTGGCAGGACATGCCCAATGGCGGGCAAACCACCAAGGACGCTATTGTTGCTTTTACCTTCACGTCTGGTGTCCATCGCTCCGATATCCGCCGCTTGCATCGCTTTGGCAGGGAAGACCCAGAAAACCGCGAGGAGTATCGCCAGGAACTGAAAGAACTGATTGACAGCCTCTACCACTTCCCCTGCATTGCCGTGTGGGTGCCTTTCAACGAAAGCTGGGGGCAGTTCCATGCTATCCTGACTTCCTACTGGGTTAAGGGCTACGACCCGACCCGCCTGGTGGACCACGCTTCAGGCTGGTTTGACCAGGGTGGTGGGGATTTTCAGAGCCGGCACGTGTACGTTAAGGCCCTGAGCGCTTCGCAGCCGGATGAGCGCATTTTGGCTGTGACCGAGTTTGGTGGCTATACCTTGCAGGTGGACGGGCACGTTTATACCGAAAAAAAGCGTTTTGGCTACGGTCATCATAAGGACGCTGCCTCGCTCACTGCCGCTTACCTGCGACTCTTGGAAGAGCAGGTGAAACCTCTGATCCCGCTGGGGCTTTCCGTGGCAATTTACACCCAAACCACGGACATCGAGACCGAGATCAATGGCTACCTGACCTACGATCGCAAGGTCGAGAAAATAGACCCGGAAATCCTGCGCCAGGCCCACCTAGAGCTATATAAGGCGATGAAAGCATAAAAAATAGCCCGGAAGGGCTATTTTTTATTAGCTAATAAAGATCGATCCTCGGTCTCATCAGCACCTCACCGTTCAACAGTGATGGAACGTTGCAGCTTTTGTAGTGAATCAGCGGCAGATTGATAAGATAGGGACCGGTGAGAGGGGGCATTGGGCCAGCATCGAGTACGCGCACATCGTCCACGTTCGTCCAGATTCCCCAGGATTGGGGCCAGAGGTTGCGGTTAGAGAAAACGATGCGAATGTGCTGACCTTTGTAGGCACTCAGATCTTTCTGCCCACTACGCCAGCCAAGGTCCTGCCCGGCGGTGGGCGGCTGCCCGGGAACGCAAGGTTGAAAGCCATCCCTCAGAATAGTCTCCAGATGGTTCAAGCCAGCCCCATCCTGGATCGCCACAAAGAAGTCAGAATAATCCATGATGTCATTGACATACATACGGTATTTGAAGGTGAGCACGGGTCTGGACCAGGCGGGATCCACGTAGAGGTTCGTGTATGCCCAGGCTGATCCGATGCCCTGTTCCGTTCGCGGAACCGGTTGACCAAGACGCATTGAATAACTGCCAAGAGAGCTGATCGTGTTGCGGCTAACTGGCAAATTTCCGCCATAGGTCCATTCCATCAGCGGCGGCTCGTTTTCAAAGCTGCCGTTGAGCACGAGCCCGGTGGTTGGGTCGGGCGCTAAAGGTTGGGGTGAGAAAACCTGGATTCTTTCATTGTCTCTATCTACGGCGTAAACTAAGCTGGAGGATGTTACTGCCACGTCAACCGGAGAGTTGAACCCCCCAACATTGTAGCCTGGTGATCCAATCGAATAAAGGTGTTCCCCGGAGGAATTCAGTACGATAATTTCATTCTTTGCGGCATCGGCAATAAACAAGGTTCCATTGACTGTCACATGGATCCCCCAAGGATCCCATAACTGGCCTACCCCTCCTCCTCTGACACCGATCGAGCGCTGAAAATTACCATTGACATCATATTGAAGAATCAAACCATCTGAAATGTAAACGTTGTCTGCCTGGTCAATGTGGATGCTTCTGGGCGCTGGCGCTAAACCTTGGTCTACACTCCAACTCATAATAAAATCACCGGTGTTGGAAAATTTTTGAACCTTTTCAGTGTGTGAATCAAGTCCGTAGATGTTTCCATCAGAACCTACGGCTATTGATATCAAGTTTTGCCATTGTCCATTCTCGTAGCCTTCTGATCCAAAAGCCCGGATAAATTCCCGGTTCTGATTGAACACTTGTATTCGGGAGTTGCCGCTATCCGCAACGTAAATGTAGCCATAAGGATCGGTAGTCACATCTTGTAGAGCAATAAATTGACCCGGTTCACTGCCTTCCTGACCAATGATTGCCTTGACACTTCCAAAAGGAGAGAAAACTTGGATCCTGTCATAGAAATAATCAGGAACCAACACATCACCTGACGGGGTAAGGGCCAATGTATCAGGTAGGCGAAAACTTCCAGCACCAAGCGTTCTGCTTCCCCAGTCGCGCAAATAGGTACCATCGGACGCAAGCTTGTCGATTTTATGATAGTTGTAATTGGAAACATAGACTGAGCCGCGCTTGTCAACCGCAAGCCCACTGATCCAGGGTGGGTCGTCTGGTAATTCTGGAACGTCAAGAAGGTAACCTAAAAACGAACCCGTTGGTGAAAAAATCCGGATTCTTCCGCCATAATCTGACACCAGAATGTTGCCATTAAGATCAATAGTGATTGCATCAGGGCTCAAGAGTTGAGCATTTTCCCCCCCTTCTGTGCCCCATTGCAAAATAAAGTTTCCATCTGCGTCAAATTTCTGGATTCGATTGTTGATAAGATCGAGGACGTAAACATACCCCAGGTCATCAATCACTAATTCGTCAGGCCTCCTGAATTGACCAGGACCAGTCCCAGTGCTGCCCCATGACATCAGGTATTCACCTGAAAGGGTAAATTTTTGTACCCGGTTGTTCAAAACCTCTGTTACGTAAATAAAATTATCTGTGCTGATTGCTATTCCATTAGGACCCCAAAATTGACCAGGTCCAGAGCCATAACTACCCCAGAGATTTATGACCGAACCATTCATGGTAATGTGTTGGATTCTGTCGTTACCAGTATCAGTAACAAAAAGCGTGCCGTCGGACGCCATTGCAATATCGCCCGGCCAATTAAAGCTACCCGGATCGGTTCCGTAGCCTCCGATGGTTGTCACCGAATTGTCTGATTGATCGAATAAAGTTATTCGGCTAAGTCCGGAATTTGCAAAAATCAGGATGCCATCATCAGTTACCAGACTGCCTCGTGGGTAATGAATTTGGTCAGCCTCACCTCCCCAGGACCGGCGAAAGACATAGGGGGAGCTGTTGATGTGGGATTCAGTATTTGGAGGATTAACAATCTCTTGCAGAGGATTAACCGCTGACTCTGGCATCTCGCCAGCTGAATTTGCACTCACCCCTGGCAGCAGGCCAAAGACGAGGGTGATAACTAACAAACAACGCGAAAATTTTGTCATACTGGCCTTCTTTTATTCCCAATGATCAAGCATGGGGCGTTCAATTCCTCCCTGCAGAGTGTAATCCGGAATGTCGCATTTGTAGAGGCTGATAAGCGGTAAGTTTGAAGTATATGGACCTGCCGCAGGTGGGACCGGACCGGCATCCAGCACGCGCACGTTGTCCACGTTGGTCCAGATTCCAAGCGAATCCGGCCAGAGGTTGCGGTTGGAGAAGACGACGCGAATATGCTGACCCTTGTAAGCCGAAAGATCATAGCCAGCCGTTCTCCAGCCTAAGTCCCGCCCAGGGCGTGGGGCGTAATTGCCACTGCAGGGTATGTAGCCGTCCCTTACGACCGTCACTTCGTGGCTCAAACCCACACCATACTGAACCGCTACCAGGAAATCCGAGTAATGCATGTTGTCGTTCACATGCATCTTGTAATTGAATGTCAGTATAGGCCGGGTCCAGCTTGGGTCAATGTAGAAGTTGGTGTAGATCCAATCTTTACTCATCCCCTGAGGCACTTGACTAACTGGTCTGCCGAGAAGAACTGACCAGTTAAGTTCTATCGAATCTTCAGATAAGATTGCAAAATTATGCCCACCATATGTCCAATCTGACAATTCTTCCTCGAAGCCTCCATTTATCACCAATCCGTAGGTAGGATCTTCAGGGGGAGGTGTGGTGGAAAAAACTTGTATTCGTTCATTATTGCTATCTGAAACAAATATTTCATCTCCAATAGCCAGAACACTCCTTGGATTATTAAGCTCACCAGGATTGTTTCCTAGAGAGCCGAATTGTGTAATGAAAACACCTTGATTGGAAAACACCTGGATGCGGTTGTTGAATGTATCTGTGACCAAGATATTTCCTGCCTCGTCTATTGCCAAGTCTGATGGCCAGAAAAATTCCCCCGGATCTTCACCATAGCCGCCCCATTCTATAACAAAATCACCATCAGTTGTGAGCTTTTGAATTCGGTTATTCCCAGTGTCAGCAACATATACAAACCCGTCATTACTTGCGACGATACCTTCCTGGGCATAGAACAGACCGGGAATGGATCCTTCGCCCCCCCAAGTTTCCAAGTATTCACCGTCACCAGTGAATTTTTGGATGGTTCGATTACCTGTGTCGCTGACATAGATATTACCTATGGAATCAGCCGTGATTCCCCTGATGTTGTTGAATTGTCCTGGACCAGAACCAATTAAGCCCCATTTGAACAAGTATTCCCAATTTGAGGTGAATTTGAGAATTTCATGTCCATCTGCGACATAATGGTATCCATTAGTTGTTGTAACTCCATCATAAACAAATCCCAAACGCAAACCGTCTGGATCATCGGCGATTGAATGTTGATAAACGCCCTCTTCCGAAAATGTTACTACCCGAAAATTCCATGAGTCACAAACACTGATCTCCCCATCGCCACTTTGCCATATCCCTCGCACATTACTGAATTCATTTGGGACCGGCGTTTCATTTCCCCATATTGAAAGAACGGCGCCGGAAGGTGAAAATTTTGTGACGGTGTTGTCCAAATCCTCGGTCATGTATAGGTTGCCTGAGTTATCTATTCCAATTTTCAGAATGTTTGTTCGTAGATTTGGAACTTCCCAGGCGTTTAGAATCGTTCCATCAGGGGTATACGACTTAATCATTTGGTTTTGTGTGTCCGCAACAAACACAGTTCCATTACGAGCAATGGCAATATCAGCATCATATGGATCACGCGCATCACCATCTTCTGCAAAACTCCACTTTGAGATAAATTCGCCATTAGCTGAAAACTTCTGAACACGGCCTGTTCCTCTGTCTACTACCAGAACATTTCCCTGTGGGTCTATGGCAACTCCTCTAGGTCCCATAAACTGACCATCATTTAGACCTTCTGTGCCCCACTTGCCAAGGAATGACCCATCAGATGTGAAGTACTGTATACGATTATTTCCATTATCGGCAACATAAACAACTCCTTCAGCACTGATATCAATATCTATTGGCGTAATGAAAAAACCGTCTGTTGAGCCCCCTCCACCCCAGTGAGTCAATAGATTTCCATCCCTATCAAATTTTTGAACGCGTTGGTTTGTATCTGCAACAAATATTTCATCCTGGTCATTTATAGCAATAGCCTGTGGCCAACTCAAAAAACCAGGTTCGGTTCCATATTCACCGAAGACCCGCACGACCTGTTCGTTGTAAGTAATGGTCATTACTCTGTGCAACCTTGAATTAGCAATCAAAATATCACCATTGTTTGCGACGACAACTCCTCTTGGAGATGCTATTTGATCTCCCTCCCCACCCCAACTGCGGCGGAAGTAGTAGGTCAGGTCCTGGGGGTTGTTTTCATCCGGAGTCTGAGCCAGCGCAGTGCTGCCCATTGTGCTGAAGAGCAGAATAACTGTAAACAACAAACCGAATATTCTTTTCATCTTTCCCTCCAATAATTTCAAGTTTTGCGTTTTATATAACTCCAACCAAGAATTCTTAGCGGATTAGGGCGGTGTGGGTGTGGGACCCCTGGTGGGCACAGGCGTGTCTGCCGGCGGTGGTGCGGTAGCCGTCGGCGGAGCAAAGGTGGCAGAAGGCGGCGTGGTTGGCTGAGCAAGGGTTGCGGTCGGTGGAGCAGTGGTCACCACAGGTGCTGCGGTCGTGACCACCGGGGGATTGGTCGGCCGATCCGTTGGTCGGTCTGTGGGTCTTTCGGTGGGATAAGGTGTTGGGGTGGCAGTCATGGTTGCTGTAGCATTAATTTGCGTGCTGGTGCTCGTGGGGTTTTGGGCTGCAGTTGAGGTGCTTGTGCGGGTTGGTAGGACCAACGGGGCAGCTGCTGTGTTATTGGGGCGCAATGTCAGGGTGTAGGTTGGGGTGCTGCTTGGTTTCCCGCCGAACAAACTCCCTGCCTGACCCGAGAAAACCAGGAATGCTAAGGCAATCATAACAACTCCGCCAATGGCAAGCAGTGGGATAAATTTATTCTTCTTTTTTGCGTCGCTTACAGATTCTGTCTTCTGGCTCTGGTTAAATTTGCTGGGCGCTACGTCGTGAGCAAGCAGATTTTCCCGTTCCTTCAGGGTTTGGGTTGGTTTGTCCTCTGCTGGTTTGATACGCCGCTCTACCCGGGGCTTTTCCAAAGTTGTTTCGAGCGCAATTTCATTTTCCCGTTGGTTTTCTGCTTTTGCCATTAGGCTAACTGATGCGGCTGAAATTGCAGCGTCCTTACGCGCTTCCTCAAGCACCACATTTTCAGTGAATTCCACTTGCTCCTGTGGTGGTTGAGCTTGAATGGTGAGCGGCTTTTCTTCGGGTTCGGTCTGATCTTGTTCCAATTGTGTTTCGAGAGAAATTATTTGCTCTGAACCTGTTGGTGTTTCGTCAATCTTTTCGTTAACAAGATTATCAACCGGGAATTGTTCTTCTGTATCCAAGACTGCGGCTTCAATCTCCTGAGGAACACTTTCTTCGACAGCAGCAGGTTCTTCTTCCAATGCCTGAGGTGTGTCTTCTGTATCGCCTGGAATGGAGGCTTCTGCTGATTCGGGGGGCTCATCGACTTTCTCCTCGGTGAGCCAATCCTCAAGGATCAATTCCTCGACTTGATCCTTTGTTGGGGGAGTTGCTTCCGCTTCCAGCAGATCCTGCTCCTCGGTTATGAGGGGCGTGTTGGAGGTTTGGGCGAAGAAATTCTTAACGCTCTCATCTTCCGAAAAGCCCTCTGTCTTTAATTGCACGCTTTGTTCTGACGCAATTTCGGGCAGGTTCACCTCTGACTCGGTTTCATGCGTTTCAGAAGCAGGTTTTTCGGCAGTAATTGGTTGTGGAGGCTGCTCCTCTACCTGGGGCGGGCGGATGATTGGATTAACTGCGGGAGCCTGCACTTTGCCTCCAGGCTCAGGTTCAGTGTTCTGAACTCCCGGTGTTCCTTTGCGGATGGCTGGTTTTTTGGGCGCAGGATCGGGTTGGCTGAAAGTTTCAGGTTTTGGGCTGGAGCTTTGATAAGCTCTTTTGTATTGAGAACGCCTGAAAAGTTCATCGAAGGTGATCTCGCCGGGTGCCAGTGGTTTTGGGAGCCCTTCAACCAGGCTACTTTGTTCTGTTGGTGTTGTGGTTCCGGTTGATCTGCGCGGGTGACTTTCAAGCGCTCTTCTGACCCCAGCCAGGAAGTCGTTCATGGTCTGGTAGCGGTCGCTCGGGTTTTTTGCCAGGGCTACTGTGAGCGTTTCCACCAGGCTTTCGGGGAATGAATCGCTGAAGATCGGAGCTTCGAGTACATGGCGGGTGAGGACGTGCTCGTAGGTATCACCCTCAAACAGAATTTCACCAGACAGGGCTTCGTAGAAAACGCAGGCAAGGCTGTAGACGTCCGCGGCAGGGGAAGGGTTGCCTTCGGACTTCCAGAGCTCGGGCGGGATGTAGTAGGGCGTGCCGGCAAATTGGTTGTAAGAATTCGTGGTTTCGGGAGAGCTTTGCTGGATGGATTTGGCTACACCAAAATCACTGATGGCTATGTATCCATCACGATTGTAGAGGATATTGGCAGGTTTAACGTCCCGGTGGACAAGGCCAATTTTGTGACCAGCTTCCAGTCCGTGGGCTGTCTGGCTGAGCATGCGGATAGCATCTCTGAGGGGCAGTGGACCGCCATTCTGAATTTTTTGATCGAGATTGCCGCCGTCGAAATACTGCATTGCGATGTAAATCTGGTTTTCGAGCTCTCCAACCTCAAAAATCTGCACCACATTCGGATGCGAAACCTTAGCCATCAGCCTGGCTTCGCGCTTGAAAGATTGGATAAATTTTTGGTCAGAGAGGTATTGTTGGTGGAGGATCTTGAGGGCGACAATACGGTCGAGGCTGGTGTCGTTAGCGCGGTAAACGGTGCCAAAACCGCCGTGACCAACTTCTTCGATTATGTGAAATTTCCCCAGATTCATCTGTTAGTGTTGGTGCTGAAGCCAACCATTCTCCCGTCCTGAAAATGTACTGGAGGAATTATACCTGATGGTGATAATTCGGAAGGAGTTTAAGCATGATGAGTCATGGCGAAATATTAATAAAATGTGCAGTTATGGTCACATCCCCTGTCAGTGTGAATGTGTGGGGGTTGTCTGTGCCAACGTAGTCACCACTCCAACCTGAGAATTTATACCCTGGCTCCGGTGAAGCTTCGATGGTAACTACGGTGCCAGCCGGGTAAGTTCCTCCTCCTGAGACACTACCGCCATTCTTGTTATTAACTAAAAGCATTACTGTGTATCCTACAACCGGCGTTGGTGTAAACGTCGCCGTCGGAGATGGAGTGTGGGTTGGGGTAAACGTCACCGTTGGAGTTGGAGTGTTGGTCGGGGTTCTGGTTGGAGTTGGCGAGATTGTGGGTGTACGCGTCACCGTTGGGGTGTTTGATGGTCGGTTGGGCGTATTAGTCGGCTGCCGGGTATCAGTTGGCCAGGGGGTGCTGGTGCGGGTTGCTGTGGGGGTTGGCTCAGGGACAACGCCAGAGTCCATGCACTTGTTGCATTTGAGGTTATATGACCAGAGCTCATCGTAATGATTGGGAATGATATCCATAGGCGGGTCAAAGGCTCCGGTTGCGGGGAAGTAACTCCGCCGTTGAACCGCAAAGGTTCTTTCAGATTCCCGCCCGAATTCCATCGAGCAATCATCTTTCAGACACCAGAGCTGCACTTCATCTCCATTCAGGTGGAGCAGCATCGAGCCGCCCGTGAGCTTTGCAACGGCATTCTGATGATTGGGGAGGGTGATCTGAGCGATCTCAGACCTGGACTCGAGCTTCAGGAACACCGTTCCCTCACCCAATTCCATCTCAAGGAAATCGGTGTAGGCAATTTTTACTTTTGAGTTGTTGTAGATAAAGACACTGCTGTTCACCTGACCCCTGGCCCCCAAAGACAGCATCAGACCCACATCAGCAAAGGTTTGGATGTCGATTGCTTCGGCGGGAACATCTCCAGATGCAGGTTCAAGAGTGATCTCCTGACTTTCCTCAACCAGATTCCACGTTTCCAACCCGGACTCAGACCATCTTGGGTTGGAGGGTCCACCCCCAGAATAAGACTGATAAGCGCTATCAACCATCGATCCCATGGAGGCAAATTTTAGAGTGCCTGGGTCGACGGCGGTCATTGGCGTAAAGGTGGGCGTGGTGAATGGGGTAGGGCTTGGCAAGTTCGTCAGTGTCAGAACTGTATTTCCTGTTGTAATATTATTCTTGATCAAGAATGATCCACCAACGATGACTGCCACTGCCAGCAAAGCGAAGCCAGCGAGTAGAAACAGCTGCTTGCGATTCTGCTTTTGTTTAGCCTCAGCCTGGTTTTGGCTTGACCCGTTGTACCAACTGTATGGACTGTTCTGAGAAAAGGCTTTTTCCCGGGAAGCGCGTTTCTCGTCATCCTGGAAACCCTCTGAGCGTGGGGGTTGTTGGTTAGCCGAACTGCCTGACACAGAAGCTCTACCCTTTTGCTGCCCGCTGTGCGAACTGAATTCGGCTGCAGGCGGAAGGTCTGAAGCCCTGGAAGCAGATCTGTTTTGTTTTCCCGAATTCATTGGCGGTTTTAGAGGACGCCCTTCTCTGGGGCTTGAAGGGCTGGGCTGACCTGCCGGATTTTCTGAACGGCGGACGATCTGTGAGAAAGAAGGGTTCAGAGAATTTTGGTTTTTGCTGGTTTCCAGTTTCTCTGCAGACAGAGAATTTGCTTCCGCTGTCAGTTTATCAGGCTTGGCTGATCCCACAAAGCTTTGCCTGACAGCCGACAGGAAATCACTGACGGTCTGAAATCTGTCATCAGGTTTCTTTGCCAGCGCGACCGAAAGGACGTCCACTAGTTGAGGGGGCAGCTGATCACTGAAAACCGGCGTTTCCAGCATATGCCTGGACAGGACGTGCACAAAAGTGTCACCAGCAAACAGTACTTCTCCGGTGATCATCTCGTAGAAGACGCATGCCAGGCTATAGATATCGGCAGCCGGCGTTGGGAAGTCATTGGCCTGCCAGAGTTCAGGTGGGACGTAAAAGGGCGTCCCAGAAAATTGGTTAAAGGTGTGACCGCCGCTTTGATCTGTGCTCAGAACGGCTTTGGAGATGCCAAAATCACCAATTGCAGCCTCACCGGCAGCATTAAACAAGATGTTGGAAGGCTTGATATCGCGGTGGATCAGCCCGATCCGGTGCCCGGCATCCAGGCCGTGCGCAACCTGGTATAAGGTCCGGATGGCATCTTGCAGACGCAAAGGACCGCTGTTGTTGATCTTCTGCTCAAGGCTACCGCCCACACAGTGCTGCATCGCGATAAAGATTTGATCGTCAACTTCACCAACTTCGTGGATCTGGATGACATTGGGGTGTGAAATTTTGGCCATATGGCGGGCTTCGCGTTTAAAAGCCTCCACAAGGTCAGAATTTTCAAGGTGTTCGGGAAGCAAGATTTTGAGGGCAACTATGCGATCGAGGGTTACATCTTTGGCTTTATAGACGATGCCAAAGCCGCCGCGGCCGATTTCTTCGAGAATTTCAAATTTCCCCAGCTTCATATCTACGTTTAGCCTGTTTTTGGCAGACTTCCCCTTCCAAATGATATCGATGTTAAATAATTATAACCTGATAAATTTCCAAAAAGCGCCGAAAAGCAGCAAATATTGTTTAGGGTGTAGGTACTACGCAACGGAAGCCGATACTGTTATCCAGGGAGCTTGGCTTTACGTCATCCTTGCGAAAAGCCGCGCGCAAGTATTCCATTTTGCTGCCCCACCTTCCACCGCGCAACACTTTGTTATCTCCACTTGTCGGACCGGAAGGATTGCTAACCGGTGAATTGCTGTAATAATCCTCCTGAAACCAATCTGCAACCCATTCCCACACATTGCCGGCCATGTCCAACGCGCCATAAGGGCTTGCTCCTTGAGGATAGCTGCCCACCGGCGCTGTGTCGGCATAACCATCGTTTACAAAGATGTCTTTATGCTCAAGCTCGCAGTTGGTGTCGCAAAAGTTAGCTTTACTTCCGTCAATCTCCTCTCCCCAGGGATATGGTCTGCCATCTGTTCCCCTTGCAGCTTTCTCCCACTCCGCTTCCGTTGGCAAGCGTCCGCCTGCCCAATCACAATAATTTTTTGCTTCGAACCAATTGACATTGATTACCGGATAGTCCGCATAACCTGGTTTTCCGTAATAAATGACACGAGTGCTAGAAGAAACATCGATTGGAGCGTTACATTTACCAGATTTTACGCAAATTGCGTATTGCGCGTTGCTGACCTCGTACTTGTCGATAAAAAAGGCGTCTATGAAGACATCATGAACGGGTTTTTCATCGTCATATCCTGTAGAAGTGCCCATCTCAAAACTGCCCTCAGGAACGTAGACCATCTCCATTCCATCTGACTCTCTTTCGTATGTAGAGCCAATCCCTAATGATGATTTTGGTTCCGGTAGATTGGCGAGGTTGCCTTGATAAACCTTGCTCTTGCTCAATTCTGAGGTTTCAGGCGGCAGGATGCAGCGGAAGCCGATGTCGTAGCCTGAAAGAGAGGGCTCGCCGTAGAAGCGGTAGGCTGAACGAATGTCGGAAGGCAGGTCAAAATAATTACCGCCACGAATCGCGCGATAAGGCGTGTTGAAGGTTCCAATTGGGTTATAAACTTTCTCAAGGCTATAGGGCGCAAATCCGTCCTGCACCCATTCCCCAACATTACCGGCTAAGTCCATGGCTCCATAGGGGCTGGCTCCGGAAGAATAGGAGCCAACTGCAGTCGTGTCCCCTATACTTAGATCGTAATTGGCTCGGTCGTAATCAGGGACTTCATTGCCCCAGGGATATTCTCTTTTATCCGTTCCACGGGCAGCTTTCTCCCACTGGGCTTCTGTTGGCAGGTTCCCTCCTGTCCATTGGCAGTAATTTTGTGCTTGATACCAGGTTATATGGACCACGGGGTAATCAGTGTAGGAGGCGTTTCCAAAGTAATTTTCCCGCGTGTACGAACTTGTGCTGCTGGGCTCAGTGCAAGCTCCCTCGGAAACACATTGCGCGTATTGCGCATTCGTTACTTCGAACTTGTCGATCCAATAGTCGTCCAAATAGACGCGCCGCACTGGTTGTTCATCTTCATCCCCCACGTCGCTGCCCATATCAAAAAAGCCACCGGGGACGAAGACCATCTCCATACCGTCCTGTTTCCTGAAGCTCGCTGCAGCTGTGGCAGCGGTTGGAGTTTGGGATTGGGAAGCCTGAGTTTCTGTCCCTGGATTGGTTTGAGAGGGAAAGATTTCGTCTCGAAAGATCAAAAAAACGGTTAGAAGTGACACCAACCCCAAGCCGATCAGAAGTGGAAGGACAATTTTGTTCTTTTTTCGCGCCTGACCGCCAGAAAACTGGCTGGTTGTGGCGGGTGTCTGATCCTCAGCTTGGATCTTGGTTGGTGGCACATCCTCAAATTTGGGCCTGGTGCCAGGTAAAGCTGGTGGGATAGTCGCGGTCTCCGCGTCGGCAAGATGGGAGTCAGCCAGCGGTTTGGAATTATTCTTGTCGGACTTTAATTCTGCTTTTTGTGTTTGAGATTTAGGCCCGGGTGGGCTTTCGGAAGGTTTTTTAACCTCACTCACCGCTGGAGCTGTCTCTTTTGCGGGGGAGACCGGTTTAATATCTTTTTGCGTGATCTCAGGAGCGGGTGATTTTGGTTCTATCACCGGCTGCGCAGACGCTATCTGTTGGGCAGGTTTAGAGGCCTGGCTTTGTGGGGCGGTACGGCGCTCGGCTTGTTTGACTAATTGATCAAAGCTAACTTCTCCGGGAGAAAGCGGTTCTGGAAGTTCACTGAATTTATCGGTTTGAGTGGAGGACTCAGTTGTGTCCCCTTTTTTTCTTTTGCTCTCGAGCGCCGCCCTGGTGGCCATCAGAAAATCATTCATGGTCTGATAACGGTCGCTGGGGTTCTTAGCCAGGGCAACAGTGAGCAGATTTACAAAATTGTCGGGCAGTGATTTGCTGAAAATTGGAGCCTCGAGCACATGTCGGGTCAGGACGTGTTCGTAGGTGTCACCCTCAAACAAAATTTCGCCGGTCAGGGCTTCATAAAACACGCAAGCAAGGCTATAGACATCCGCGGCAGGAGAGAGGTTGGATTTGGATTGCCACACCTCAGGCGGGATGTAGTAGGGAGAGCCGGCAAATTGGTTGAAGGAGTTAGTGGTATCTGTTGAGCCTTGCTTGATGGATTTCATCACGCCGAAATCGCTGATGGCAATGTAGCCATTCTGGCTGTAGAGGATGTTGGCTGGTTTTACATCGCGGTGGATCAGACCTATTTTGTGCCCAGCTTCGAGTCCCCGGGCAACCTGGTTTAGCATGCGGACAGCTTCTGTGAGGATCAACGGACCGCCACTCTGGATTTTTTGTTCAAGGTTGCCGTGGTCAAAATACTGCATAGCGATGTAAATCTGACCATCCAGATCCCCAACCTCAAAGAGTTGCACCACGTTTGGATGTGAGACCTTAGCCATCAAGCGGGCTTCACGCTTAAAAGATTCGATGAACTTCAGGTCAGTTTTATATTGTTCGTGGAGGACTTTTAACGCGACAACGCGGTCGAGGGACGTGTCGTTGGCACGATAAACGGTTCCAAAACCGCCGTGTCCAACTTCTTCGAGGATATCAAATTTCCCCAAATGCATGCCAGTTCCTCTGGTTTTCCAGTGGGATTTTGCTCTCACTAAGTTTTATTGCGCAATTATACCTTTATGCATTCTCCTAATGCCCAAGAAAATCATTCAGGCGGTTGGAAAAGCAGCAGGGTGTTGCTGGTGGCGTCGGAAACCCAAACCTTGCCGTCGGTGGTGGTGGCGATGCCGCTGATGATGCCCATCAGGTAGCTGTTGTCGAATCCGCCCCACAAAACTTTGAAGTTGCCTTCACTGTCAAAGCCAATTACGCGCCCGCGGTCGGGATCCGTGATGTAGACGTTTCCGTTTTGATCCAGCGCCAGGAAGGGTTTGTTTTCCAGGGTGTATGAGCTCCAGGCGTCCACCTCCCACAACAGGGCGGAGCGAAACTGCAGCCCGGTTGGGTCGGGTTCAAAGACCTGCACGCGGTAGTTCCAGGTGTCGGCGATGTAAATCTTGCCGTCGGGGGCGATCTCGATCCCAACCGGTTCGTCCAGGTTGCCGGCTTCGAGCCCCAAACTGCCAAATTGGGTCAGGTAGGTGCCGTTCGCATCAAAGACAACCACGCGCTGCTTGCCGGTGTCGGTCACGAAGACGCGCCCAGTCTCATCCAGGGCGATCCCCCTGGGACCCCAGAAGCCATCCGGCAGACCGTTGACTTCGAAGACGCTCCACATGCGCAGGAACTGCCCATCCGGTGTGAAAACCTGGATGCGATGGTTCCAGGTGTCGGCCACATAGACATTTCCATCTGGACCGACTGCCACACCCCAGGGCTCATTCATCAGCCCACCGGGGATTTCTCCATCCATCACGTTGCCATAGCCGCCAAAGGCATTGAGGAACATGCCCTGCGAGTCGAGGTGAACGATGCGGTGATTGCGTGAATCTGCCACAAACAGGCTGCCGTCCGCAGCAATGGCGATATCCCGTGGAGCGTTTAAAGTGGTTTCGCCCGCGTAATTTATCACGCTCAGGGGCTCAAGGCTGACAGTATTGCCGGCGTAAGGGTCCACACGCGGCTCTTCGGGTTCCGGGCTGACGCCGTATTCCCAGATCATCGCGGCGACATCTTTTTTGATGTACATGCGGGCGGTGTCGCTGGGCGACCAGGTAGCGAGGGTCAGTGAGGGGTTATTAAAGGCGATGGCATACTGCGTGTAGTCGCGATTGAACCAAAGCTGCCAGATGGCAGAGCGCTTGGCGGGATCTCTCCAGTCTCGCAAAACGCTCGTAAGACTCCAGTCGCGATAAAGGGATTCGTTTGGCCACCACATGCGCTTATAGTCGAAGCGATAGTATCCATCGCGAACCACCGGCTCTATTTTCGAGAAATTTGAGGCCCCTACCACGATGACAGGGGAGTCCTGCAGGGACTTGCTGACGTTGGTGTCAAAATCGACCTTGTTGGGATAGTCGCGCATGTACCACCAATAAGGGTAGCGCACGTCGTTGTCGTAGGCGACTTTGATGGTTTTATCACCATAAAGGCGCTTTGAGATGGTTTCGATCTGCTCGACTGTGTCTTTCATGTCACGCGTGGCATGCGCATAGACCAGGAGCTCCATGGCGTTGTCATAGTTGATGTAAGCGGCGCGGTAAGCTGTGCGGGCGGTTTGCAGGCTGAGCAGACCAAAAAATGCCAGCAGGGCGGCTTTCCAGAAGTTTGCGCCCCCCCAGTTTTTTAGGAGGAAGAATAAGCCCGCGCCTGCGCCCAGTGTGCCCACGAGGGCAAGCAGGAAATCGCTGGTTGCCTGGAGCTGAAGTAAATCTTTGCCCTGGAAAGGCGGCTCAGTGCCCAAAAGGCTGCCGAGTAAACCGCCAAAGGCGACAAAGAAAACACCGCTCAGGAGCAAAATCAGCCAGCCGCGCTTCTCGCGGACTTCCTGCCAGTTGATCTTTTCGATCAGATAACCCAAAGCCCAACCTGTGGTCAGGATCATGGGCATGGTGATGTGCGTTGTCAGCCAGGGCATGCGTTCGCCGGCGAAAGAAAAGGCCAGCAGGCTCATCCCGGACCAAAAGAGCAGCAGGGCAAGGGTGGGGAGTCTGTCGGCGCGGTTTGCGTCCAGCGGGGGATCGGTGAACAACCGGGCTAAGATGCCAGGTTGCACAGGTTCTTCCGACTCTACCTCTTCGATTGGCAATTCTTCTTCAAGATCCAATTCCTCTGAGACAAATTGTGCTTCCGCAGGCAGGGCAATTTCGCTTTTCTGGTCTGAAAGAAGATTTTGCTCTCCCTCAGCCTCAAGCTCAAGAGCCAGAGCCTCTTCTAATTCAACCGGGTCGTTTACATGCGTGAAGGGTTCATCCACCCTGGCGAGGAATAGTTTACGGAAAAAGCCAATACCCAAGGCAAGAATGGTCCCCAAAGCGGGTAAATACTCGTAGACAGGGATTTGGACCAGGGCGTAATAGTAGAGCGGCTGGGTGCCCCTTTCAACGGCTTGCTGCTGCATCCAGTATCCAAGCGCGCCAACGATACCCTTGAAAAAGCCTTCTCCGTGGCTGAAAAAAGTGGTGTAGAAGACGATGAAAATTCCCCAGAAGATGGCAGCACTGCGCAGGAATGTTTTGCGGTTCCAGAGCATGCCCAACACGAGGGATGCCAAACCCAGCAGCGAGAAGGCGATCCCGGAACGAATAATGCCAGCCTGGCTGTAATCAGTCGCGTCAAAGCCCAGTATAGAAATCGGCAAAGCAATTAATAGCGGAAGGATCAGAATCAGGGGCAAAACGATCAGGTCAAAAGTTCGTGACGACCGGATTTGCTGCCAGCCCAGACCCTGAACCAGGAAAACGATTGCGGCAATTGCCGAGATCCCGGTTGCACCGGCAGACACAATCATAGGTAGTTTCGAGTTGATTATGTGCGCGATACCACCCGTTTCTGGTGGCAGGGTGCCGGCTTGCATCGGGGCGGGGGTCTTGCCGAGCATATACACACCAAGTGTGACGAGGATCAGCGCGAGAGTGACCACCACGGCGATCAGGAAACGGTTTTTGGAATTGTCAGATTTCCAATTACGGCGTAAGGCTTCGAAAATGAACAATAATGCCAGAAAAATGGATGCTTCCGCGGTGAAGATGTAGGAAGTGGCTTTGTCGGCGTAATGCATGGCTGTGATGAAAACCAACCAGTAAAGCCATTTTGATTGACCGTCTTCCATGTAGCGCAGAAAGAGCCAGAGCATCACAACTCCCCAGAAGACGATGAAGATCTCGTTGCGGGTATAGCGGCTGTAGAAGAGAATGTACGGCGAGATCATGAAAATGACAGCAGCGCAAAGCGAGCCAACCCGTCCCAAATAGCGGCGCCAGGCAAAGAGCGTAAAGAGCACTACCCCAATGCCAAAAAGCGCGGCGGGTATGCGGGCGGAGAAGTCCGAGTCGCCAAAGAGAAAGTATGAAAGCGCCAGGGCATGGAACTGGAAGGGTCCGTGCGTGACAGGGTCGTAGACGTAATTTTCGATGGTGTAAGCTGGAACGACATGGTTGATCTCGTCATGCGCCATGGTGCGCGCGCCGAGGTCATAGAAGCGCGTGAGGAGGGTGAGGAGGATGATGAGCGCGATCAGCAATTGTTCGACGGTGAAGTTTGGCCACCAGGGAAAAACTGCTTTGTCGAGCCAGCGATCGTTGCGGGTTTTGACGGGGGATGCCAGGCTTTCAACGGACATAAATGTGTCTCCGGTAATTATTCTCAGTTGATTGGTAAATATACCTTGCCCGTCCGGAATCGGCAAGTTGCCGAGGGAATACAGAATGTAGAAAGCGTCTCGATTTGTCATCGCGAGCGAAGCGTGGTGATCTGTCTTTCAACATATGAGAGGGTCGAGCTTTGCCCGAACACAGGATTCCGCCTTCGGCGTTCCGTACCATTTGGAGACCTTCGGTCAAAACCCTTGCAAGGTCAGGAGACCTTGCAAGAACAAGGTAACTATACCTTGCCCGTCCGGAATCGGCAAGTTGCTACACTCAATCGCAGCCTGGATTGCGAATTTAAATCTGGATTTTCGTAGGTCGGAATGAGGGCGCCTTTCCCTCACTCCGACGTTTGACATTTGATTTGCGATTTGGCGGAGTGGCGAACAACGCGCCATTCCGCCCTACATTATCTAATACCAAAAGGAGGCCTTCGGTCACCACCCATGCGCGGCTATCCCACGCCTCCTTCGGCGGTGGGGTACTTCGTAACGCCGGCACGATCAGAAAAGCACAGTATAATGTTGGCCGGATTCCGATTTTTAATCCGGCAATACGAGAGCAATGAACCCTGATTAACTTTTAGCGGATTGAGGGCACAATGTCTTCGTCCATTACATCGTTGACGGTGCCCTCAATATCCTGCTTCGCGGGCACTTTGTCTTGCCCTACAGCCAATTGTGCCTGCGAAAAGATCAAGTAGCCGGAGGGCGGGTTGGCTTTTAAATACCTTCCAAATTCCCAAACTCCTGAACGCCATACTCTTCGAGCACGATGACCCGCCCTACCAAAGAAATTCCCACTGTCTTTTCGATCATTATTTTTTTCATCTCTCGCTTTGCATTACAATTTAACTATGTACCGCCGCTTGGTTTTTGTTTTGTTTATCGCATTGGGGATGATTAGTGCCTGTGTGCCTCCGACACCAACTCCAACGGCGCTTCCTCCCACGCCCAACATGGACCAGCTTTTGCAGACTTCGGTCTTTGAGGTTACGCAAGCTGCTGTGCTCACGCAAGCCGCTCTGCCAAGTGCCACGTTCACCCCGCAACCAACCGCTACCAATACGCCAATCCCAACCGTGATTGCCACCATCGCCCGCACGCCAACTGAAGCCGCAACCTCCACCTCAGAAGCGGCTTGCAACCGGGCTGGCATGGGCACGCCTTTCGACCTGACCATCCCGGACGGAACGCAAATCCCGGCGGGTGAGAGCTTTGTCAAAACCTGGAGGCTGGTCAATTCCGGTTCTTGCAAGTGGACGCGGCTTTATAAGCTGGTGTTCTATTCCCAAAACTCGCTTGGCGCCACTTACGAGCACTTCCTGCCTGGAGAAGTGCTGCCTGGGCAGGCGATCGACCTGAGCGTCGAGTTTATCGCTCCGCTTCAGCTTGGCGCTTACCGCAGCAACTGGATGCTGCAGGCTCCGGATGGGTCGCTGTTTGGGTTGGGAATGAACGCGGACACACCCTTTTACGTCTCAATCGTGGTTGTGGAACCGCCTAACCCAACTCCCGCGCCCAGCCCGACGCCCTAACAGAAAAGCAAAAAATCAGCCAAATACGTTGTTTTAAGATAAGATTAGCCAATAAACTAATCGGAGTAACTCATGCCAGAAACTAACCTTTTTGACCCGCAGGATATGAACGGAGCGATCGAAGCGCTTGGCGCCAACCTTCAATCAGGCTGGCAGCTTGGGCTGCAGTTAGAGGTTCCTGATGTTGGATCCCTTCAGCGAGTGATTATCTGCGGGATGGGCGGGTCGGCAATCGGGGGGGATTTCAGCACGGCTTACCTGGCAGACCAACTGCCTGTCCCGGCAGTGGCGCACCGCAATTACGGTTTGCCCGCCTGGGCAAGCGGATCTGAAACCCTGGTTATCTGCTCCTCACATTCCGGCAACACCGAAGAGACCCTGAGCTCCTTTGATGAGGCTTTGCGGCGCGGATGCAGCCTGATGAGCATCTGCACCGGAGGAAAGCTGGCGGAACTTTCAGGACAAAATAGTAAAATCTGCTGGAAATTTGAGCATGTCGGGCAGCCTCGCACAGCCATCGGCTGGACGGTGGGGCTGCTGCTGGCACTCTTTTTCCGTTTGGGTCTGATCGAAGATCAAAGCTCAGCAGTGAGGGAGGCAGAGCAAATCCTTGCGGAAGGAATCCAGAAATTAGGGAAGGACAACCCCGTTTCGAGCAATCCGGCTAAACGGCTGGCAGGGCAATTGTTGGAACGCAACATTGTCATTTTTGCAGCGGGTGAGATGGAAGTGATCGCCAGGCGCTGGAAGTCGGAGATCAACGAACTTGCCAAAGCCTGGGCAGCCTTTGAGGGCATCCCGGAGATGAACCACAACACGCTGGCAGGGCTTCGTCATCCAGAAAGCCTGTACGAACACACTTCAGCGATTTTCTTGCGCTCTGATTACGATCATGAACGCAACCGCAAGCGCATTGAGTACAGCCAGGGCTTTTTCCTGGAAGCGGGAGTGGGGATAGACAGCGTGCGGGCGCGGGGTGAGGGCAAACTGGCGCAGATGTTCAGCCTGCTGCAGTTTGGCGATTATGTTTCCTATTACCTGGCTCTGGCTTATGGTGAAGATCCTACCCCAATAGAAGCGCTCAACGAGCTCAAAAGATTATTGACGGATTAGTATCCGGGCTGACGACGTAAAGTTTCATTTGCAATAAAAAATGATTGAAACCGACCGATTGATTTTGCGCAGGTTTTCTGAAAGGGACTTGTCAGATCTTTTTGAGTATCTTTCTGACCCAGAAGTCGTCAAGTTTGAGCCCTATCGGCCAATGTCTTTGGAAGATGCCAGAGAAGAGCTTGAGCTGCGTATCGCATCAGAGGAAATGGTCGCGGTTACGCTGAAAGCCAGGGGGAAGTTAATCGGCAACATCTATCTTGGAAAGCGGGAGAACAACGCGCTTGAGATCGGTTTCGTGTTTAACAAGGATTATTGGAAGCAAGGCTATGCCCGCGAGAGCTGCGCGGCAGTGATCCATGAGGCGTTCTCAAACGGGATTGAGAGAATCACCGCCCACTGCGACCCCGAAAATCAAAGCTCCTGGAGCTTGCTGGAAAAGCTGGGTTTCAGCAGGACTGCTCACCTGGAGCAAAACGTCTTCTTTTGGAAAGACGATCGCGGTCAGCCGATCTGGAAAGACACCTATATCTATACATTGGAAAAAGTCGAATCGAGTCGCTGAGCAGTGATTTAGCTTTTAGGCGCCTGTTTTCGGAGAGCCTTTAAATAAAAAAGCAGTTGCTTCACGCAACTGCTTTTTCTACATAAAATTTTTACTCGTCTTTCGGAGGTTGCCACTCCATCCAAACTTTACCAGCCAAAGCGGGTGATGGTTTCAGGGTCTTGCCGCCCTCAGTCCAACCTGATGGCATCACTTCCCCTGTTCTTTGATGGTGTTGATAGGCCAGAATTTGACGATGAAGTTCAGCTGGGTTGCGTCCGACTGGCGGGCTCAACACTTCAGCGGCTTGAATGATGCCTTCGGGGTCAATCAGGAATCGACCGCGAACGTTCACGCCACCTTCTTCGTCGTAGACTTCGTAGAGCGTACCAATTTTCCCACCCTGGTCAGAGACCATCGGGAATGGCACATCATGCCCCACCATCTTGCTTAATTCAGTTTCGTTCCAAATTTTGTGTGAATGCACACTATCGGTGCTTACAGAAAGTACTTCAACTCCCAATGCTTGAAGTTTTTCATAGCCAACGGCTATGTGGGAAATTTCAGTCGGTCAGACAAAGGTGAAATCTCCTGGATAAAAACACAATACTACCCATTTACCGCGGTAATCGCTCAGCTTAACTTTCTGATAGGTTCCCTGGTAAAAGGCTGTCGCCGTGAAATCCGGCGCTTGCTTGGTTACTAACATATGCAATCCTCCTTTCAAATATACTGGTTAGTTTGGTTGAGGATATTATACTAAAGAAAAGCAAAAATACCTCTATGTCGAAAAAATTTGCGAATTTAGGATGTTTTACCATCCTAAAAGCAGACCCTAAGGCATCTGCAATTATCTACGCATGATTGGACTTGATCTGATAAAAATGAGCCATGAAAGCATCAAACTGGCAAGGATGCTAAAACCAACCCTCCCACTTGCAGGGAAGAGGAGGGTGCCAATCAAACCCTTTCTCGCGATTCAAATAAAAATAATCGATCCGTTTTTTGGCTTAAATGGTTGTTTTTTTGGATTAAATCTGTTATAAAAATAATAGTTCCAAGCAAAAATAATTTCATCAACAGAAACGCCTGATGCTGCGGCAATTCTTGTCTGGCATTGGAAAGATGCCAACCCAAAAGCACTGACAAGATGAACAGATCGCTTATCCAAAATTTACAAAAAGAATTGAACTTATCGCGCTCTTTGATTGGATCGTTGCGCAGATCTCCACTGGCTTTAGGATCTGCTCCATCAAAGTTTATCCGCAAGAAAACCCTCAGGACCACATCGTTGGCAACTTGACCACGCAGGTCCCAAAACCCCTTCTCCTCCGCCATCCCCCGCGGAGGAAACCAGCAGTAAAGGAGACAATCATGATCAAGCAAACCAACAATAGTCTTGCCGGACTAGTGTCTATTATTTTTGTATTTTTATTGATTGCCGTCTCAGTTTGGACAGTGAGCCCTGTGGATAATGTAAGTGCTGCGCCTGATACGTGGAGAACAGCCAATCCAATGTCGACTGGACGGACGTATCACACGGCTGTACTTCTGCAAAATGGGCTGGTTTTTGTTATGGGTGGAAGCGAGGGCAGTACAACGTATGCTTCAACAGAACTCTACGATCCATCCACAAATACCTGGCAGATGGGACCGGAGATGAGCATCCCGAGAGCCTACCACACAGCGACCATGATGCTGGATGGAAGAGTTTTGGTGGTTGGAGGGCTGGGTGCAGGCATTTTAACCAGCGTTGAGATCTATGATCCTATTTCCAACGCTTGGTCCAGTGCAGCCTCGTTGGGGATCGCCAGGCAAGGTCACACAGCAACATTGCTGCCTGATGGCAGGGTTCTGGTTGCAGGCGGCATGAGCACTACCGGTTACCAAAACACAGTGGAAGTTTACTCTCCGGATTCCGATACATGGACTGCCTTAAGCCCTATGACGACCGGCCGTTTCAGACATTGCGCCACAACACTACCCGATGGAAAAGTGCTGATCACAGGCGGTGCAGGGAATAGCGGCTCCCTGACAAGTGTTGAACTTTTTGACCCATCTCTAAACACCTGGTCAGTTACAACGTCAATGACTACCGCGCGGTCTTCACATACCGCCAACCTGCTGAACGACGGTACGGTTGTTGTGATTGGCGGGCGGGACACTGCAGGCAGTTCCCTTAATAGCGCGGAACGCTTTGATCCAGCATCTGTTAGTTGGGGGGCAGTCAACAGCATGATTACAGCCAGGTACAGCCACACCGCCACGCTCCTGCCTAACGGGAATTTACTCGTGGCAGGGGGTTGGAATACCACCAGCGGGGCTCTCAACGGTGTAGAAATCTTCAATACTTCCACAGGCTTGTGGTCTACAACCAGTTCGATGGCCTTCCTTCGCAGCGGTCATACCGCGCAGCTCCTGCCTAATGGCAATCTGTTCGTTGCTGGCGGCTTTAACAATACGCAGAGTATCAGTGCGGTTGAAATTTACGACAGCGCGCATCCTTCGTGGGCGAATACCGGATCGATCTCAACCAATAGGGATCAACCGCGGATAAGCATCCTGCCAAACGGAAACGCGCTGCTAGCTGGGGGGCAGGCAAGCACAGGCGTTGTCGCAAATGCAGATATCTATGACTCTGCGTTGGGTACCTGGAGTTCGACGGGCTCGATGACCTCTGCCAGGCATGGGCACACACTCACCCTGCTACCCAATGAGTTTGCACTGGCAGTTGGCGGCGTAAATGCCTCTGGAACTTACTTGAGTAGTTCAGAGTACTACCAAACCGATACCGGAACGTGGGCTGCTGCAGCATCGATGACTAATGGAAGAAGAGATCACACGGCTACGCTGCTCAGAAATGGATTGGTGCTGGTGGCAGGGGGCAGGAATGTGAGTGGTAGTCTCGCTACTTGTGAGCTCTATGATCCTGCCAGCAACACATGGCAAACAACTGGTTCCTTGCTGACAGCCAGGTATTACCATAAAGCGGTACTGCTTAAAGATGGGCGTGTTTTGGTAGCGGGAGGATATGGAACTACCTATTTGAGTAGTGCGGAGATTTTTGATCCTGACACAGGCACATGGAGCGCGGTGGGGGCTATGAATGCCTCACGCCAGGAATTTACATTAACCCTGCTGCAAGATGGACGCGTTTTGGCAGCAGGCGGTTATAACAATGTGTACCTCGCCTCTGCGGATATCTTTGACCCGGCAGCTGATAGCTGGAGCGCAACCAGCACGATGGTTGTGCCACGCAGACTGCATTCTGCAACTTTGCTTCCGGATGGACGGGTTTTGGTTGTGGGAGGGCTCCAAAGCAGCTCTGGATACCTTTCGAGTGCCTTCACTTACGACCCTGCCATAAATCTGTGGAGTCAGGCTGCGTCTATGAACACTGCGAGAAGAAGTCATGCGGCAGCGCTGTTGCCGACCGGAAAAGTTTTGGTTGTGGGTGGCTACAACAGCGGTTACCTGGCCAGCGCTGAAGTTTTTAACGTTGGATTGGGATTTGATGAACCATGGATGCCGACGATTGATGCTGTCGATGATGTTGTTTACGCGGGTGGAACCCTTGCCATAGCAGGAACAAATTTTAGAGGTCATAATTCTACTGACACAAGCTTTGGTTCAAGCCAGGCATCCCCTGCGAATTATCCGCTTGTGCAACTCAGGCGCCTGGATAATGAAGAGACTCTGTGGATTGATATTCGCTCTTTCGACCGAACCAGTTTGGGGAGCCTGGCCATTGGCAATATTAACGCAGGTCCCGCGGCGATCACCGTCTTTGTCAACGGCATTCACAGCCGGTCAGAGGCGATTTTAATCGGCTTGCCATCAATCACACTCTCAAGTGCCACTTATTCTGTCTCTGAAGATGGCGCGAGCGTTAGCATCACCGCCCAGATAAGCGGAGAGCGATTAGGTGATATCACGGTCGATTATTCCACCGCGGATGGAACCGCTTTGGCTGGCAGCGACTACACTGCCACCAGCGGCACACTCACTTTCGCTCCCACAGATCTGGAACAGACTTTCGCGGTACCCATCCTGGATGACGAGATTTATGAAGGCGATGAAACCTTCACAGTTTTGCTTTCTGACCCTTCGGGGGCAGTGCTTGACGCGCCTGCTGAGGCAACAGTGACCATCACCGAGGACGATCCGCTGCCTGGTACCTGGATCACGACTGGAAGCCTTAATACTGGAAGATATGGCCACACTACCACTCTTTTGCAAAATGGAAAAGTGCTGGTGGCTGGTGGATATGGGGCCGGTGGTTATCTATCATCCTCGGAACTTTATGACCCTTCAACAGGCGTCTGGACTGCCATCGATTCAATGAATTCTGCACGCCGATACCACACTGCCACATTGTTGCCCAATGGACAGGTGCTTGTGGCTGGCGGTCAGAATTCTTCCGGCTACTTATCCAGTGCTGAAATTTTTAACCCTTCTACAGGTGTCTGGACGGAAATGTATTCAATGAATTCTGCCCGACGATTCCACACTGCCACACTGCTTCCAGATGGAAAAGTGCTTGTGGCAGGCGGTATTAGTTCAAGCGGCTATTTATCCATTACAGAATTGTATGATCCCACTACCGGACTATGGACTTTTACCGGTTCATTAAACATAGCGCGGGCTTGGTCTACCTCTACATTACTGGCGGATGGCAAAGTGCTGGCTGTTGGAGGAGTAAATGGCAGTGGCACTTTGAATCAAGCCGAACTTTATGATCCACTCAATGGCACTTGGACAGCTACAGGAACAATGAACACTGGTCGTTATCTCCATATGAGCACACTGCTGCCAAACGGTAAGATTTTGTCGGCTGGTGGATATAATGGTGGTTTTTTGTCTACCTCCGAAATTTATGACCCGTCCACTGGCACCTGGGTCAGTACTGGCGCTTTGCACAAGGCCCGACAGTGGTCCACTGCCACGCTGCTGACGGATGGAAAAGTGCTTGTGGTTGGCGGGCAGAACGCAAGTGGCTATTTATCCAGCGCTGAAATGTTTGATCGGTCTTCTGGCACTTGGGTTGAGATTGGGAGCTCGCAAGAGCCAAGAAGGGAACATACTGCCACGCTTTTGCCAGATGGAAGAGTGCTGATAGTTGGTGGTTATAGCGATAGTGGAAGTTATTTATCCGGCGTTGAATTATTTGAGCCAACAGGGGGAAGCTGGGAAACTACCTCACCCATCACAACCGCACGAAGCTATCACACCGCCACGCTGTTATCAAGCGGAAAAGTTCTTGTGGCGGCTGGAAACTCAAACACTGGACAATTGACGAGCGCGATGCAATTCAATCCAGCAACGGAAAGTTGGTCTTCAGCCGGGAATCTGAACGATGAAAGATCCCAACATACCTCCACGCTTCTATTTGATGAAACCGTTTTGGTAGCAGGTGGGTTGTTTAGCGGTCATTCGATTCAATCGGCTGAAATTTTCCAGCCAACATCCAACACCTGGGCAAACACAGGTTCAATGATCACAGCCCGGAGGCTTCACACTGCCACCTTACTTCCCAATGGCGAAGTGCTGGTGGTGGGTGGGTATGATTTTAGTAGTGTTGTTCTGGCTTCTGCGGAACTCTACAATCCCGAAACTGGAACTTGGAGAAGTGCAGATTCGATGGGTGTGGCGAGAATTTACCATACCGCCACGTTGTTGCCGGATGGCAAAGTGCTCGTGACAGGAGGTAAAGACCAGACTTCTGGAGGTTATTTATTCAATGCAGAGATTTATGATCCACTCACTGACACCTGGACCGATACCAGCTCCATGAGCACAGCGCGGAGCTATCATTCTGCAACTCTTCTCCCTGATGGAAAAGTCCTCATCGCTGGAGGAAACGACGGAAGCTATTTGAGCAGCGCTGAGATTTATGATCCATCGAGCGGGATGTGGACAGTCACAGGGTCGATGAATAATCCCAGTATGCGGCATCAAGCTACACTACTGGCAGATGGAAGCGTGCTTGTTATGGGCGGGGTGAATACAGTCGTTTTGAACAATGCGGAAATTTATCATCCCAACCAAGGTATTTGGGTCAGCACTGATTCGTTAAATGCCAGTCGGCAATTGCATACTGCCACGTTCCTGCCTGATGGCAGAGTGTTGGTCGTTGGCGGTCAATACAGTACGAACTTATCCAGTTCTGAGATCTATGATCCTGAATTGGGTTATGACACTGCCTGGCAGCCCATGATCACTACAGTCACTTCACCGGTCGGCAATGCAGAAAGCATTACCATCAGCGGGACGGGCTTCAGGGGTTATGGCCACACCGAAGCCAGCTCTGGTGGGACCCAATCTTCCCCCACCAACTATCCCCTGGTGCAGCTGCGCCACCAGGACAGCGGGCAGACCATCTGGCTGCCAGTGTCTGGGTTTAATGCCACTTCAATTACTACTGTTCCGCTGAGCGGTATTCATCCCGGACCAACCCTTCTGACGGTATACGTCAACGGTATACCAAGCATTTCGCAGATGAATATCGTTACCCAACCGCCTGTCATCACGCTCTCAAGCGCTACTTATAATATCGCTGAAGATCAAGCCACAGTTAGCATTGTTGCGAATCTGAGCAGGTCGTCAACTGCTGTTGTCTGGGTGGATTATCTAACCCCTGAGGGTACGGCGTTTGCAGATGTAGACTACGTAGACGTAACTGGCAAGCTTAGATTTGATCCTGGAGAGATCACAAAAACATTTGAAGTCACAATCCTCGACGACGCAATCTATGAAGATGATGAAGCGTTTAACGCAGTCATCATGAATCCAATAAATGCTGTTTTGGAAGAGCCTGACAATGCATTTGTCTATATTCTTGATAACGATCCTGCGCCGCAAATCGCTTTATCGAGTGGTTCTTACGCGGTCAGCGAAGTAGAAGATTTGATAACCATCACCGTCCAGATCAGCGGCGAACGGTCAATGGACGTCACGGTGGATTACGCCACCATTGAAGGCAATGCCGCGTCTGGCGGTGACTATATTGACGTCAGCGGTACGTTAATCTTTACACCCACAGATACTGAAAAGACCTTTACTGTGCAAATCCTGGATGATTCTATCTATGAGGGCGATGAAACTTTCACGGTTTTGCTTTCCAACCCTTCAGACGCAGTGCTCGAAGAACCTTTTGAAGTCAATGTCACAATTACGGATGATGATCCACTGCCCGTGGTAGCTCTCAGTGACTCCGACTATTTCGTCAACGAAGATGGCGCGAGTGTCACAATCACCGCCCAAATCAGCGGCGACAGATCAATGGACGTCACGGTAGATTACACCACGGCTGATGGTGCTGCTGTGGCTGGCAGCGACTACACCGCCACCAGCGGAACACTTACCTTTACTCCCACAGACACTGAGAAGACCTTCAGCGTTCCCATCCTGGATGATGCCATTTATGAAGGTGATGAGTGGTTTTTCGTTACGCTTACCAATCCGTCCAATGCCGCGCTGGGCACGCCGGCTGAGGCAAGCGTCACAATAATGGAAGATGATGCAGCAACCGCTGATCTGACACTCACCATGACGGATACACCTGATCCCATCATCGTTGGCCAGATTCTTACTTACACAATTATTATTGAGAATCTGGGCCCTGAGGATGCCATTGCGACGGTAGTTACAGACACTCTGCCAGCAGGGGTGGAATTTATCTCTGCTTCTGGTATGGATTGGAGCTGCGGAGAGCTGGGCGGGATTGTTAGCTGTGAGCATATCTCGCTGCAAAGTTATGCCATCAGCACGATAGAAATTCTGGTCAGAGTGCCGTTAATTGAGGGTATGATTACAAATACTGCCGAGGTTTCATCGTCAATACTTGATCCCAATCCTGACAACAACCAGGTAACTGAAACAACATCTGTGAAGATGAGGAAGGTGTTCCTGCCGATGATTCTCAGATAGCGGTGTTTGGGAAAAAGGTTTAACTTCATTTGACGCAGTCACTTCGAGGGCACGATCTTCGATGAAATTCGGGATTCTTGCCTCAAGATGATTCCTTCGATGACTTGTGGTTCGAAAAAAGCGCGGTCTTATCCGGGTGAGGCCGCGTTTTCATTTCAGCGCGAAATATCTGCTTAAGCCATAGCCTGGTTCTTGCGGCTCTTGTGAAAGAGGATCTTAGTTTCACACTAACCCTGGTTTTGTTGTTTATTGGGATTACTTTTGGAAAAATGTGGCGTTTGTTGTACAAAACTATGCAAGCCCATCCCGATTTCAGTTAGAATTACAAAGTTGTATATAACAAATAAAAAACTATTTACCAGGAGAAATATGAAGAAGTTAAATTCAATCAGTATTTTTGTTCTTATTACCTATCTTGCCATGATCATCGTCAATGGGCTTGCCAACGCGCTGCCGATCAATGGCATGATCACCGGGGATATCTCGGACTCTTACCCCAATCTTTTCGCTCCAACCGGAATTACCTTCACCATCTGGGGTGTCATCTACCTGTTACTGGCAGCTCATACTCTCTATCAGCTTGGTCTCTTCCGCAAGAAGGGCGAAGAGGTCAAAACTGACTTGCTCAAAAAGGTTGGCATCCTGTTCGGTATCTCTTCGCTGGCCAACTTTGCCTGGATTTTTGCCTGGCACTACAAGGTTATTCCCCTGTCAATGCTGTTCATGCTGATCATCCTGGTTTGCCTGGCGTTGATCACCATCCGCATCAACAAAGAGAAGCTGACTGCCAACGAAAAATTCTTCATTCGCCTTCCTTTCAGCGTTTACTTCGGCTGGATCACGGTCGCGACCATCGCCAACGCCACAACCTTATTCGTGGATCTGCTTGGCTCCCCGGTAAATTTGCTGGGCATCTCAGAGGTGGTTTGGACTGTTGCAATCCTATTAGTTGGCTTGCTGATCGGCGTTGTAACAACGCTCAAGCATCGTGACGTTGCTTATGGTTTGGTGATTGTCTGGGCTTACATTGGTATTCTCATCAAGCACCTGATGGATAAGCCCTTACCCAATGGCTTCAACTCCCAATACCCTGCCGTTATAGTCACAGTGATCATCAGCCTGGTTGTGCTTGTGGCAAGTCTTGTTTACACTCAGGTCAAAGCAAAAAAGTAGGTAATACCTGGAACGTAAACGGGAGACTAACCATGCAGTCTCCCGTTTTTTTTCAATACTTCCAAACAAAGCTGAAGCTTAATTCGTTCCAAACATCAGCGTTTCAAGGCTTTGATCACCGCGTCGGAGGCCATCTTTCCGGTCATGACCGAGATCGGAACGCCAGATGGGCTGAAGGTCCACTGCCCGCACTGCAGCACGTCCTGGATGGGTGTTGTGATTGACTTTCCCATTGTCTTAAATCGGTTTGGCGAGGGCATCTCCCGGTTGGTGAAAGCCCAGCCAGTTATCGCTCCTTGTTTGCTGCCGGTGCGACGTTCAATCGTCATTGGGGTTGATGAAAAGCTGAAAAGTGTCTTTTTGGCCAAATCAGGCAAAACATGTCTTTCCAGAACTTCAATAATTTTTTGATTGCAGAACTGTTTAAATTCTTCATACTGACCCGCCTCCGAGAAGCGCTTCACCAGGCTGTAATCCATCAGAGAGCTGATAACCATGCCGGTCTTGCCTTGCGGGGCGAGGGAGGGATCGCGCAGGGAGGGGCAGGAGATCTCATAGGTGGTTTTTTCAAGGTAAGTCCCCAGCCACTCGAGCAGTTGCTCATTCCCATGTTTTGCCGCGGCTTGCCAACTGCCGAGCATATGCATCCCCTGGGTATCAGGAGTGTAAAAAGCGTGGGTGCCAACGCGTTCTCTGACAAGCTCTTTTTCGAGGTCAGCAGCCAAAAACAGCGTGTAAATGGAATCGGAGCCTTTGCCGGCTTCTGTGAGCGCGCGCTGTTTCTGGACCCTGGCATCATTCGTCCCCGAAACGATCTGATAGAGCGAATTCTGGTCGGCTGCCCAAACAAGCTTCTTGTAGCCTGCTTTTTGACCATCCGAAAGCACAACCTCGTGCGCTTGCGCGTCGAGGCTGATGACAGAGGTGTTGGTTATCAACTCCCCTCCGGCTTCGCTGACCTTTTTGGCAAGTTCCTCAACCAGTCTGCCAGTTCCTCCGATGGGATAGAAGTAATCCAGGTAAAGCCCAAAGTAACTCAAGGCAAAAAATGTGGGGGTGTCTTCAAAGAAATGCTGCGCGATCATGCCAATCAGCGCGTCGTTATTGGTGAAGCGCTTCAGATAGGTGTTGACCGGCTCGTTGAGCTTTGCGATTTTGCGCATGTTCTTTTGATACTTGAGGAACCAGGGCAAAAGCGTCTTGGTCAGGTATTCCATGTCGCGCAGGTCTTCGGTGAAGAGGGGATTGTCGATGCCGTAGAGCACGTCCAGGTAGACGATTATCTTGTTGATTTCTTCAATGATGCGGTCAATATCGGCGATGTTTTCAGGGAAGATCTCTTTGAGCAGCTTGGCATAATCCTGCAAACTCTCACGGGAACGCATCTTAACCCAGCGGTCTACGATTCCAATCGTGATTGGATTTTCGGTGATCTCCATTTTTATGCCAAGGCTTCGCATCATGGGGTGCAAGATGCCGGAATTCACAAAGGCGCGCGCGCCGGCGTCGAAGGCGAAGCCCTTGTGCCAGAAGGTGCTCACCAAGCCGCCGAGTTTTTCCTGTTTTTCAATCAAAAGGGTGTTTAACCCGGAGCGGCAGAGGTAAGCCGCGCTTGTCAGCCCGGCAATCCCGCCGCCAACCACAATTACATCGTATGTTTCTTTCATGCCACAACCTCAATAAAATGTGCAATCATTTCCTTGATCACAACCGACTCCTCGCACTCGAGATTCCAGTTGTAATTCCTTTAAATTTGCGCGAGAATTACCTGGTGAATGCTAACCTTCAGCCAGTACTTTCGCACCCAGAGAAATTTCACAACTGCCATGCGCCATTTGAAGGTTTGCAGGTTGGTTGATCGATCTCTGTGGCTGTTATGATTTTCTTATTTGGATTATTTTACTATGAATATACAAGGGTTTGAGAGGCTTGTTGTAGCACATAAAATGATAAGTTGCCAGTTGACTTTTCCGAATATTTGCCAAAAACCATGTACAAACTATTGTACAAAAGCCCTTAAATGATAAACTTTCGATAGTTAATTCTATGCAACTAATTTAAAAAAGAGGATCAAATGGAAACAAAATATCAAGGCTTACGCCGCTTCAATATCTTCATGGGGGGTCTGCACCTTATTCAGGGAATCCTCATGATCGTGCTCAGCAATGACACAACTTATCCAATCTTTACAAATTTTCTGACCTTCAATATCGAGACCCGAAAACTGATTCCAGACCCCAAACTGTTCTGGGAAGTTCCCTTTGGTATCGCGGTGGCAATCTTTTTGCTGATCTCAGCCGCGGCACATATCTACATAGCCACCATCGGCTACAAGCGCTACACGGGCTATCTTGACCGCAAGATGAACCCCATTCGCTTCTACGAGTACGCCCTGAGCTCTTCGCTGATGATCGTCCTGATCGGGCAGCTGGTTGGCATCTGGGATCTGGGCAGCATCATTTTGATGTTCTTCCTGAACGCGACCATGAACCTGTTCGGCATCATGATGGAATACCACAACCAGTACACCGAAAAAACCAACTGGCTTTCCTTCGTGTATGGCAGCGTGGCTGGGATCGTCCCCTGGGTTGTGATCATGATCTACTTCCTCAGCGCGATTAACTCCTCGGGCGCTAAACCGCCGGCCTTCGTTTACGCGATCATTCCGACGATTTTCGTCTTCTTCAATTCCTTTGCGATCAACATGATCCTGCAGTATAAAAAAGTTGGCGCATGGAAAGATTACCTCGTGGGCGAGAGAGCCTATATCATCCTCAGCCTGGCAGCCAAGACAGCGCTTGCCTGGATGATCTTCGCGGGCACGCTCGCACCTGTATAGACCTAGATGATTTTGCTATGCCAGGCTCAAGCCGAGCCTGGCTTTTTTTCTTACAGAATTTGGTTTTGTCTCTGTTCTTTCATGGTCTCCCGACCATGAAAGGCATTTGACCTTAAGGTCTCCATTTCGTTTATTAATTATTGGAGACCTTCGGTCAAGAACCTCGCTCGGTCAGGAGACCGGCAAGAACAGGTAATTGTTATTTGCCAGTAAATTCTTAACACTATTGTGGCAATATCTCCCTGATCTTCCCAGTGAACTCAATTACCTTGCTTTCGATTGCCAACATCAATTCTTGCGGATGATCAAAGTCCGGCTGTTCGAGGATTTGCATCTCAACAATCGAGTCAACGCCAGGGCTGACATCGGAGAGTTGGAAGCTCAGGTTTTCAATTGCACTGAACAGCTCAATGTACTCAGCCTGAACTTTCCGATTGGCACCGCCCAGCCAGGCTTCAAAGCGGTTTTGTTCATGCAGATAGACTATCGCGATCTTCAGGCTGCGCTGCTTCAGCTCCAGGGGAGTGAAGGCGAAGTAGGTCATGTCCATGTAGCCAAAATAGAGTCCGGTGGCTGCGTAGTCCTCGTGCCGGTTTTCGAGATAAGCTTTCAGGGCGGACATGAAGGTCATGATGCCCTTGTAGGCCTTTTGGATCTGACCCTGCTGCAGTTGGGCGGTATATTCCCTGACCGATTCATTTAATGAAGGCATGTGCTTATCTCCTTATTGTTCATTCCAGCGGTATTTTTTGTTTTGCAGGAAAAGCTCGAGCTGACAGCTAAGGCAGAGCCCGTTGTGGCAGCAGATCGTCCCACCACAGGTGGGGCAGCGCCATTTTTCTTGCTGCATCTCCAGGAAATTATCCATTCCAAGATCGCGAATGGCCTCCAGGTTTTCGATCATGCTCATGTGATACTTGGTGCGGTAGCGTTTATCCAGGCTTTTGAGACGTTTGCAGGGGTAAGCGGCGCATTCAAAGCAGAAGCGCACTTCACCATTTGCCAGCAGCTCGCAACTATCCGCCATGTGGGTGCAATTCTCGCCCCTGGGGATGCAGCCCGGGCAGTAGCTTCGGTGGAAACCCTGCTTGTTCAGGTCGGTCCAGGTCCCTGAATAGATAGGCAGCGCATAAAGCGCAATTCATCCCGCATGGAGCAATCAGCTCTTCTCTCATCATTTTTTCTGCCTGTTTTATTCGCTCAATAGCCCTGAAGCTTCCAGTTTTTTAGCCGCAGATGGCCTTAAGATACTTGATATTTTTTATGATCAGATCCACTTTCCACCAGTTCTCGCTGACGCGCCATTCTTCCGGGTAGTCGCTCCATGCCCAGGTGACCGCCCAGGTGCCGTCGGGGTCCTGGGTTGTGAGGAGGAACTCACATTCAAACTCGCAGATTTCTTCGTTCCCCGGGTAGAAATCACTGGCTTTGCTGCCAATAAACAGTGAGGGTTTGCAGACGTAGTCAACCGCCCATTTGGACGTGTCGTAAGTGATGCTGTGTTGGATCTGAGCCTGCAGCAGGTGCTTGAATTCAGCCAGATCCAGCAGGTCTTCAATGCCGCTTTCCTTCAGGTATTCGTACAGTTCCACAAAACAAGCCGCGGTGTGCATCTCTTCCAGCGGAAAGTGGGAGCTGAAATAGGCGTAGGCTTGGCGCGCGAGCACGCGGGCCGTCTCTTGCAGCTGGCTGTTTTTATCGGCAAACTTCAGGATGAAACCAATCAGGCTGGCGGTGGGGTTATAGCTGGGCTCCGAGGCGGAATAGTACCCCCACCAGGGGGCATGGGGGAAGTCATTGTTGCTTGGAATGGTATTGGCCCAGGTGTGCCCGTCGAAGTCCTTACCCGAGGAAAGATAATTCAGGATGCCCTGGATGATGGGGTGCTCTTTTTCCTCCAGGTCGATCTCGCGGATGATCTTCGTTGCCGTCCAGGTTTGGATCGGAGAGGAGTTGGGGTTCCAGCAGTCCGGCTCAAGCGCGTGCCCAAAGCCGCCATCCGCGTTTTGGTAACTTGCCAAGTGCTTGAGTACCTCTTGCTGGCTGCCGTTTTCGAAAAGAAATTTCCACCTTGCCAGGTCGAGCGGCCTGGCGTTCTCGTAAACAAAGTTCCTGTCCAATTCAACAAGCATCTAAAACCTCCGTAGATCAAATTGCTTCCAGAAACTGCCCACCAGCGTGAGTAATACTAATAATTAGTGAAGGGTTCAGGAGCATACTCCAAACGAACTCACACCTGGATGGTTCACTGTAAGGCCTTGCCCAAGACTGATCACAGTATACAATAATTTGTGTTGATCCCCATTGAGTTCTTTCTACTTCACAGGAATATGTTATACTGAAAAAGCAGAGTGGGAGCCAAATTTTTGGTGTATGCGCGCAGGGCGCTTATGAAAAATTGAGATGAAAGATACAAAAAAAATCAAGGTTTCCAAACGAATAATACTTGTGCTTCTTCTTGCAGCGCTAGTTGTGGCGTCATGCCGTGCTAAAACGACTCATCTGACGCAGGATCTGGAAAACCCAGGGGGTTCAGTTCAGAACACCAGCCAAAGGCCTGAAGAAGCCACTCAAATCCCCGGGGAGGAAATTGCTTCGGTTATTGATCTAACCGCCACTTCCATAGAGCCTCTGGCGACCCAGAGTGCCCCGGTGACCTCAACGCCAGTGCAAGCATCGGCTTCTGCGCCTGTCGTTCTGACCCCTACCGCCACAAAAAAACCTGCCACTACCCAGGCTGCCACATCCACCTCGGCACCCACCCAAACCCGCACACCGACCAGAACGGCGACAATCACACCGACCGGAACGGCTACGCTGACCCCTTCACCCACACTCCAGACTGGTTGGGCGGGGGAGTGGACATTTTATGTGGGAGAAGGCGATGGTCCCTATAAAAGCGCTAACGGAACCATATCTTTGGACGGTCTGACAGCAGAAGGTCTCTTTACACTCGATGGAGTCGCGTTCTCTTTTATCGCAGGTCTATCAGAAGACCAGCTCAATTTGAATGGGCGTTATGAATGGGGTGCGACAGAAGGCTGGCTAAACTGGGTGATGGACTCAAACCACGTGCAATTTCGGGGAACATTAGATAATGTTTACGCTTTTTGTGCTGCCAGGGATGGCATGCCCATGCCTGAGCCATGTGGCGATTATGTGCCGTATTAGGCTTGACTCTTTGGTTTGATTTATTATATAATGTAATGGATCTCATTAGAGTTAAGTGTGTGATAATTGTGCTGTAAAAAGCTCTGGGGACCATCAGAAAAGTTGCACACAAGTTATAGTTTTTTAGGAGGAGTGATTATGAAGAAAAAGTTTAGAATTTCAGCAATTCTTGCTTTAGTATTTACCCTGGTTCTTGTAAGCGGAGTGCTCGCAGGGTCCATTGGCAACATTGACGGCGTATGGCAATATGTGGAGGACAATCCCGATCCAAATTCCAATGCCTATTGCGTAACATATGGCACACGTGTAGGCACAAGTCTAACAGCAATAGGCCGTAACGATCCATCCGTCCAAACACCCCCAAACACGGATGAAAATCTGATTCATTACGGAAAGCCGGGTGATAATAGTTTTGATAATATCGATTGTCCGTCTACTTCGGCTAACCTAACGGAAGATTGGTTTAATAATCAAAGCGGTCTAGGTTTTGACGGGAACAACAATGTAGGTGTCATACCTGCAGAGACGACTTTCTTGATTGGCAGACTAACTCATTACAATAAACCGATTAAGTTAGGAACTAATACTCCTACTTGGCAATTCATGAACTGGATAGACCTGGACCTGACGGTTTCCAATGTCATGTGCACTGGTGAAGCAGAAGGTACGTTTGTTCCACCGATCGAAGGTTCGACCTTCACCTTCACCTACCGCATCAATTTTGATGAAACGCCTAATAGCTGCAGTTTTTTCAACCAATGTAAATATCAGACTTGGGGCTACTGCCCAGTCGATGGGTGTCCTGATGCGGTTACGGTTGGCAGCGCGCCGCCAGCTCAGAGTTTTACCTGCGGCACTGGCTCCGACCCTGATGTAATGGGCGAATACACATTAATCCTGGACGGTTTTGTTCGGGACACGGACGGCGTCTGCCCTGCAAGCCCTGCTGCTAGTTACGCGACTCAGTTTATCACTGCAGAAAGCTCAACCAACCATGCCTGTCTTTACGGCAAGGTGACGGACTTCGTGCCAGCTGCGGTAATGCTGAAAGATTTTTCAGCTGACATCGTTGACGAAGCGGTGTTGATCAGCTGGGAGACCCTGACTGAAGTGAACACGCTCGGTTTCAACCTTTACCGTTCTGAAACTCTGGACGGCGAAAAGGAACTGGTGAACGCTGAGTTGATCATGAGCAACCTGGCTCCGGGCAGCCTGGGCGGTGCGCTTTATGAGTATCTTGACGAAGCTAATGCTGCTGAAGCTTATTACTGGTTGGAAGAAATAGAAATCGACGGCACCGCGACCAGTTATGGTTGGACGCTGGCCAGATAATTGAAAGTTATTGAACAACTGGACCGATATTCGGCCACTTTTGACCGAATATCGGTGGATTTACTTCAGGCTGGATATGCCTTGCGCTTTACAGCCCAGGGGAAAAGTATGAGCCCCTTAATAAGGGAGGGGGATGTGGTTTTGATCGAACCGATTGGCAGCCAGCTACCCAAACCCTCTGAAATTGTCTTTTTTATCAATAAGCAGGGTGATTTGGTGCTGCACAGGGTGTTGAAAAGATGGAAGAAAGATGATAAGTTTCTTTACCTACTGAAAGGCGACCAGGTAGCAAAAACTGATGGAATTTATGAAAAAGCAAAGATTGTTGGCAGGCTGAAGGCGATTGAACGTGAAGAATCTTTTCTCTCAATTGATAAACCTGCCTTCAAAGCACTTAATTGGCTGGCATACCTGCGTTCCCGCACGGGGCTTGGGAGCCAGAGTAAGTTTTCGGGGTTGTTAATGAAAAGCAAGCTTTTTTCGAAGTACCTGGATTAATTATGGAAACTGACATGGAAAAAAAATATATTCGCAACCCAAATTTTATTTTCCGAAAGATTGTGGATGAAACAATTCTTGTACCTATCAGGCAAAATGTGGCAGAGCTAAACTGTATCTACTCCCTCAATGAAGTCGGTTCATTTCTGTGGCAAAAACTGGCGGAGCCACAGGATGTTTCCAGCCTGCAATCAGCGGTTTTAGGCGAGTTTGAAGCAAGTCCTGACCGAGTTGTAGAGGATATAAACCTGTTCCTTTCAGAACTAGGCAGTTTCGGCGCGGTTGAGGAGGCTTAGGTTTGGATTGCCCTTCCGAGTTTGATTTAGATCTTGATCAGTGGAGCGACCGCATCAACGCTCAATTGAAATCTGCTCGCTACCCGTTAAGCGGCATTTTTGAATTGACCGATCGTTGTAACCTGCGATGCGTGCATTGCTATATCAATCAACCAGCGGGCAGTCTCCCGGTTAAACAAAGTGAGCTTAGTACATCCCAGGTTTGCCAAATTATTGACGCAATCTCCTCCGCGGGATGTCTTTTCCTGATCCTGACAGGTGGAGAAGTTTTTGTCCGCCCGGATTTCCCGGAGATTTACGAGCACACTCTGCGTGCGGGCATTCTTCCCACGATATTCACCAATGGGACAATGATCACTCCGGAACTGGCAGATTTGTTTGCGTCCGCCCACCCACAAGGCGTTGATATCACACTTTATGGCGCAACCAGAGAAACATATGAAGCTGTAACCAGGCAGCCAGGTTCCTTCGATCGCTGCATTCGAGGAATCAATTTGCTTCTGGAACGAGGCGTGCATGTAACTTTAAAAGCCATGCTGTTGAACCTCAACAAGCACGAACTCAATGAAATGCAAGCCCTGGCAGATCAATTGGGCTTAAAATTCCGTTATGATGGCACCATCTGGCCGAGATTGGATGGTGATGAACAACCATATCGCGATCGTGTCTCTGCTGAGGAGATGTTTGAGATCGACAGCGCAGACACGGAACGATTTGAAGAATGGCAGCGCAGGGCAAAAGAGTTTGCTGACACTCCAATTCGCAAAGATTACGTATTTAATTGTGGCGCCGCCTTACGCTCATTCCACATTGACAGCAAAGGGAATTTATGTGCCTGCACAATGGTCCGCAATCCTTCATACAACCTATTGGAGATCCCATTCGAAGAAGCCTGGGAGAAATTAGGCGAATTGCGCAAGCTCAAACGACAAAAGCATACAGCCTGCGAAACTTGTTTAGTTGGTTCATTATGCGCGCAATGCCCGGGATGGTCGCAACTGGTGCATGGAGACATGGAAACACCAGTTGACTTCATTTGCAAAACTGGAAAATTCAGATATAATCATATGAGATTAATAGAAGAGGTGAATTATGGAGCGGAAAAGTTATCAAGCACCTAAAGTGTTAAAAGTGCCATTGGAATTCAAGCATTCCATTCTATCAGTTTGCAACAGTAGTCCGGCGAGTTACTTACCAAAAGAACGGCCTGTAAATAACTGCAAACTTGAGCAGAATTGTTTTAATATTTTCGGTTGATGTTCCATTCTGGTTCTTAGACCTTATGCCTTTTAGGTTTTTATTAATGTCCGCAGATCAGATTGGAAAGGCTTAGTTTTTTGTGTAGATTTGAGTGTTATTAAATTTATTGTAGGAGAAGTCCAATTTTCCATAGATTGCCCGGATTTATGTCAGTTCTTCAGTCTACCCACAATCTATCAAAAGTTTGACATAGCAACGGCTGGAACTAAAATCCCAGCCGATTGTGATTTAATCAGGCTTCAGATAATCCTGGTCAAAACCCTCCCTTCCACCCCTGTTGTAACCCAATTGACTTCGGAGCCGTCATGGCAAGTTGGCTTAGACCAGGCTGGGAATTATATCTTCACCTTCAACAGACCCTCGCCTGAACGCTTATTAATAATGGACCCTGACTTTTCCTCTGGAACACTTTATTTGCAAGAAACAAAGGCAGCAGAAGGCCGATTTCCGTTAAACACTTTGGATATCATCATATATTCAAATTGGCTGGCAAACAGGGGAGACCTGCTCTTGCATTCGAGTGGCATTGCGATTAATGGAAAAGGATATGCTTTCGTAGGCCGCTCTGGGGCAGGCAAATCAACACTCGTTGCTAAACTGGCGGAAGATTGCAGAGTAACGGTGCTGGGGGAAGATCAGGTGGGACTCAGATATCTGAATGGGGCTTATTGGATTTTTGGAACTCCGTGGCACTTGGACCTGGATAAGTGCTCACCGATTGGTGTCCCACTTCAGGAAATTTTCTTTTTGGATCGAGAGGCAGCGAAGATTCTCACTCCACTTCAGCCACACCAAGGATTTATGCGGCTGATGCAAACCGCCTTTATCCCTTATTATCGTCTTCCCCAAGTGAGTTTGATCATGGACAACCTGGAGCGTTTAGGCCTGGAAATACCTTTTAGCCTTTTGGCCTATCGATTGGGAGATGATATCATTAAGACAGTGTTGGATGCTTAAATTTTTTTAGCCAAGCAAAAATGAAGGACAGCATTTTCCAGTCAATTTTTCAGGGATGGGAATGTTCCAGAGGAATTTTATGACAAAAGTAAGATCAATCTGTTTTGTAATTGCTTTGATCCTTAGTCTGTTTCCCGAACAAATCGCGGTGGCAGATAGTGATTCCATGGATGGGATCAGTCTGGTAGCTTCATCGCAGAGTGGCGTTGAGCTAATTGGACAAATTTCCTCTGACACACTCCAGACTCATGTAGCGGAAGTAGATGGTCAATTGTTTACCGAAGTTACACTCGAAGGTTGGGCAACTTCAAACATGCCTGGCGAACCGAGCTTGCCATTTTCAACCGCCATGATCGGTATTCCCTTTGGGTTTGACCTAAGCCTGGAGATCATACCTGGACCATCAAAACTCATCTACTTGGATGCCCCTGTCTTACCGGGGACAACCCAAATCTTTCAGCAGAATCTAAATCTTGAACAAGCATTAGAACCACTTCAATCCGATTTCGACTTTGTTGTGAAACCAGATAGTCACATCTACGCTTCTGACTCACCGTACCCCAAAGCACTTGCCGAAATTGTCAGCGATGGTGTTGTGCGTGACCAAAGGATTGCATCTATTGCCTTGTACCCATTCCAATACAATCCTAATAGCCAAACACTTCAGGTCTTTGAGAGTATCTTTGTGAGGGTAACTTTTTCGGGCAAAATGGTCCTAAATGAATCCGGAAAAGACGCATTTGCAAATCCTTTTGACACGCTCTTAAGCAATTCTTTGTTAAATTATGAGAGCGCAAAAAATTGGCGGCTGTTTGCTGGTCAAGCCGTTTTATATGATCAAGGATTTCAAGACAATTTGATGACCGCCGAATCTATCAATGCATGGCAGCCTCCGACACCTTCCTGGCGCATATTGACTGAAGGTTCAGGACTCTTTTCACTAGATTATGATGACCTTGCTGCAGTGGGAGTGCTCCTGGCTAACCCAAGTCCAAAATACTTCAGTCTCTATCGACAGGGGGTCGAGCTAGCAATTGAAGTGATGGGTGAGGAAGATGATACTTTTGATCTTCAGGACGAGATCTTGTTTTATGCACCTGAATTTCAAAGCAAGTACACCAGGTTTGACGCTTTTTGGTTGACCATAAGCGATGCTCCGGGCTTAAGAGTTACCCCAAGAACAGACACCCCACCTGAAGGTGATGTGGTAACTGCTTACAATCAGGAATATCGTCATGAAAATAATCTCTATTACCGCTCCATCCTAAAAGGAATAGACGGTTTTGAGCGATTTGTGGGCGAATACATTATGGCAACAGGAGGAAACTCAAGTCAGATCAGTCTTCCTTTTGAGACAAACCTACTTGGTGTGGGATCCGCGGAATTATCCCTTCGGGTCTATGGTTGGAATTACAGTAACACGCTCAACCCGGACCATCATTTGAAGGTCTACTTGAACGATAATATTATTGGCGAAGAATATTGGGATGGCGACAATTGGTTGGAACTCACTTTGGATGTTACGAGCCACCTAAACGAAGGTGAAAACACCCTAAGACTTCAACTTCCCAATGACCTGGGTATGGGCACTGAAATTGTTTTTCTAGATTGGTTTATCGTCAATTACCCGCGTGCTACGCGGGCATTAAATAACCAATTGGAATATTCCTATCAGCTGGCTGGGGACTGGATATTTTACCTTGAGGACTTCAGCACAAATGATCGTTCGGATCTGAGAATTTGGGATGTCAGTAACGCCGTCAATCTGGTGGAGATCTCTGATTATGAGATCATCACCGAAGGTTCCAACGACTTCACGCTTACTTTTGATGATGAGATCCTGACTGAAAAACACTACCTGGCAATTGATCTTAGAGAGGCAAACCAGGTCAGCTCTGTTGAGGCTGACAATGCCAGCGACTTACTTAACCCGGCTTTTCCTCCTCAGATGGTCATCATTTCCCACGCTGAATTTTTAACAGAAGCGGAAAGATTGGCTGATTACAGGCGTTCAGTCGGCATAGAAGCCCTGGCAGTAGACGTCCAGGATATTTATGATGAATTTGCTTATGGAGTTGTTGATCCACAGGCCATAAAGGATTACCTGGGTTTTGCGTTGGATAACTGGAATACCGAATACGTCCTTTTGTTGGGTGATGGTCATTACGATCCGAAAGACTATCTGGGGTTTGGACGCACCAATTACATTCCAGCGTTTCTTGCCTATACGGATCCGTGGTGGGGCGAAACAGCCGCAGACAATCGTTTTGTCACGCTTGTGGGTGATGATTTGATGCCGGACATGATGCTTGGGCGCCTGACGGTCAATACGCCTTTGGAAGCCACTCGGGTAGTGAATAAGATTATTTCTTATGAAGCCGCAAGTCTTAACAGAGAATGGGTCAACGGCATTCTCTCAGTTGCGGATGACCCGGATGGTGGAGGTAACTTTCCGCAAATTGCTGAAAACCTATTTGCAGACCTCAAACCTGATAACTACGATCTGGATACAGTGCACTACATGGTTACCCATAGCGACGACGAGGAAGCCAGGTTGGCGATTGTTGAGCATATGAATAATGGTAAGGTTCTTGTAAATTACATCGGTCACGGATCCTATACGGTTTGGGCGGATGAACCACTTTTCTCGCGAGATCAGGTTGGATTGCTTACCAACACTGAACACCTTTCAATTAATCTATCGATGACCTGTAGTGATGGTTTTTTTCACGACCCAAGCTATGATTATGCAACTAAAGAAGGTTTGGCTGAGACAGTTACCCGTTCAACCGACGCGGGTGCTATCGCTTCCTGGTCGCCGACAGGACTTGGAATTGTTACCGGACATGATTACCTGGATCGCGGATTTTTGCAAGCGTACTTCAATGTGGAAGCTACAACAACCTTAGGAGAAGCCGTGTGGGCTGGTAAGTTAAATCTTTGGCAAACGGGTTCCAATCAGGATTTGCTCGATACCTATACCCTTTTCGGCGACCCTGCCTTAAGAATTCTTCACTTGTTCGGCGCCATCTCAGACTCGTACACAGTGGTCGAAGATGAAACGCTCATTGTCCCCGTAGAGGAGGGTGTGCTGACTAACGATATAAATCCCGATGGAAGATCTCTCATCGTGGAGATGCTTTCTTCCACGAGTTATGGTGATTTATCTCTAAATGCGGATGGGTCTTTTATCTATACCCCTGATCCTGACTATTTTGGGACAGACAGTTTTGAGTACAGGCTTTTTGACGGGGCTTCACACTCTAATAGTGCAAAGGTAAGCATTGCCGTTACAGCGGTTAACGATCCACCTGTCGCGCTGGACCAATGGGTGTGGACCATGAAAAACATCCAACTTGATATTGAATTAATAGCAATCGATGACGGAGGTTCTGGGCCGTATTTCCATTTCGAGCTCTTTGATAAAGACGCAGAATTATTTGACGATAATTTAGTCTTTTGGATCGTCACGCCTCCTTCGCACGGAGAACTGTCTGGTACTCCTCCAACCATGACGTACACACCTGACCCTGACTATTTGGGTGCTGACTGGTTTACCTTTCAAGCCAACGATGGCCAGTATGATAGCAATTTAGCCCAGGTGGATATCCAAATTTCTTTCCAGAATGTATATTTGCCACTGATTTTTCGTTGAGGTGGAATTAACTTAATAATTTTTAATAAAGACAATTTTGCGATAAATCACCCACTTTGGGTTATTGTTCATCACAAATATGTTGAATCGTATTGTACTAAAAACTGATTCGTGATAATATTCACACATTTAAGGATTTAAGTACAATGAGTATGGTTTTTGTCGTATTCAATTGATGAGTGAACTACAGACTTCACGAACTTTGCATTTCTTTTTTTTCTATTTTCAAACTTAGGAGTGATGATGAACAAACGAAGAGCATTCATTATTATCGTTTCTGTCAGTGTACTATTTACCTCTTTTGTGTTTGGAGGAAGTAACTTTGCTGTTGCAGCCTCAAAGCCAATCGCCAATGTACAAGACGAGGTACAAAACCAACCACCAGTAGCTGAGCCTCTTGCGATTGCCACATCGATGGACCAGCGGGTGCCATTCACACTGACTGGAAGTGATCCGGATGGAGATCCGCTGCTATTCAACATTACCAGCTTCCCAAGCCAGGGCATATTGGACGGCTTCGTTCCGAACCTGGTCTACATACCCAATGATGGATATGTGGGAGAGGACTCGTTCACCTTTGTTGTTTTTGACGGATATGTTGAATCAGAGCCTGCGACAGTAAGCATTTGGGTGACCAATGCACCTATAGCCGATCCCCAAACGGTAACAACGGTGCATGATCAGCGGGTGCCATTCACACTGACTGGGAGTGATCCGGATGGAGAAGCGCTGCTATTCAACATTACCAGCTTCCCAAGCCAGGGCATATTGGATGGCTTCGTTCCGAACCTGGTCTACATACCCAATGATGGATATGTGGGAGAGGACTCGTTCACCTTTGTCGTTTTTGACGGATATGTTGAATCAGAACCTGCGACTGTGACGATCCAAGTGATCAATAATGCGCCAGTCGCCGACCCACTAATGGTCACTACATCGGTAGGGGAGCGGGTGCCATTCACACTGACTGGAAGTGATCCGGATGGAGATCCGCTGCTATTCAACATTACCAGCTTCCCAAGCCAGGGCATATTGGACGGCTTCGTTCCGAACCTGGTCTACATACCCAATGATGGATATGTGGGAGAGGACTCGTTCACCTTTGTTGTGTTTGATGGATATGAAGAATCAGAGCCTGCGACAGTAAGCATTTGGGTGACCAATGCACCTATAGCCGATCCCCAAACGGTAACAACGGTGCATGATCAGCGGGTGCCATTCACACTGACTGGGAGTGATCCGGATGGAGAAGCGCTGCTATTCAACATTACCAGCTTCCCAAGCCAGGGCATATTGGATGGCTTCGTTCCGAACCTGGTCTACATACCCAATGATGGATATGTGGGAGAGGACTCGTTCACCTTTGTCGTTTTTGACGGATATGTTGAATCAGAACCTGCGACTGTGACGATCCAAGTGATCAATAATGCGCCAGTCGCCGACCCACTAATGGTCACTACATCGGTAGGGGAGCGGGTGCCATTCACACTGACTGGAAGTGATCCGGATGGAGATCCGCTGCTATTCAACATTACCAGCTTCCCAAGCCAGGGCATATTGGACGGCTTCGTTCCGAACCTGGTCTACATACCCAATGATGGATATGTGGGAGAGGACTCGTTCACCTTTGTCGTTTTTGACGGATATGTTGAATCAGAACCTGCGACTGTGACGATCCAAGTGATCAATAATGCGCCAGTCGCCGACCCACTAATGGTCACTACATCGGTAGGGGAGCGGGTGCCATTCACACTGACTGGAAGTGATCCGGATGGAGATCCGCTGCTATTCAACATTACCAGCTTCCCAAGCCAGGGCATATTGGACGGCTTCGTTCCGAACCTGGTCTACATACCCAATGATGGATATGTGGGAGAGGACTCGTTCACCTTTGTAGTATTTGATGGGTACGAAGAATCGCTGCCCGCGACGGTCAGCATTAATATAACTCCATCTGGGCCCATAACAGTTTTTGAGGATGACTTCGAATCCAGCACGGGTTGGGTAAGAAACCCCTATGGTACTGACACTGCCAGGCGAGGTCTTTGGGAAATTGCCAACCCTGAAAGTGTTTGGTATTTTGGGTATAAACAACTCGGCACCACAGTTAGTGGTGATAAGGATCTTGTGACCGGCGCGAGGGCAGGCTGGCTTCCTGGCGACAATGATGTCGATTATGGCACAACCAGCATGCGTTCACCTCTAATCAGTTTACCCGCAGATAAGTCTATCTCCCTTTCTTTAAGCTACTACCTGGCCCATGCATCTAATTCTTCAAGTTCTGATTACCTAAGGATTATCGTCATCGGACAAGAGACCAACACGATTTTTGAGGTCTTAGGACGCAATAGAGACGTTGATGCCACATGGACTGGCTTGGCGATAGACCTAAGTGGTTTTGCTGGTCAGCAGATTTATATTTTGATTGAGGTAGCTGATTTGGGCTATCAGAGTCTTGTTGAAGCAGCAGTTGACGACATTTTGATCGTTGCCCAGTAGAAGTTGTAAGTTAGGTTACATGTCGTGACTTACTCCAGTCGCATTTTTGGGAAGAAAACTTCCAGAAATGCGGCTGGAGTGGTATTAACATCATCTGATCTCAGGCTGTTAATTACAGAGATCAGACCCAGGCTTCTTCGTTCCTGATTTCATTGACGCACAAATGTCGATTCTTGTTCGAATTGGTCTTCTTTTTTATTATATCGCTTATTATTGTGGCATGATATTTGCATGATTTAGGTTGACTTAATCAGTTGTCTTATTTTTTATGCATTCTAAAGTAATTATCCAAAATTTGGAGGTAGCTATGAAAAGTAATAGGTCGGTTGTTACAATAATTCTTGTATTCATGTTATTGCTGACAAATTCCAATATTGCGTTAGCACAATCGATTCCAGAGGTGGAGTTGGTTGAACAATCTGACCCAGCTGTTGTTCAGGTTGTTCGAGTGTACTACGAGTCAATGGAGGACATTGAGCTCTTGGTGCCGTTTGACCTGTTTGAGTACAACAACCTTGATGAGAAGTATGTACTTGTGGCTGTGAATGCTTGGGAATTGGGGGAGATAAAGGATCTGGGATTCAAGGTGGTCATAGATGATGAGGAGACAGCGAAATTTAATTTTCTTCCATCAAGCGGAGAAAATCAGCTTAATACAATCCCCAGTTTTCCGTGTTACCGAACAGTTGAAGAAACATTCGCAGCAGCAGCAGCATTAGCCACAAATTACCCAAACCTTGCCACGTGGATCGACGTGGGTGAGAGCTGGCAGAAAGCAATCGGGCCTTTGCCAGGGTACGACATGATGGTGCTGAAGCTGACTAATCAGGCTGTAACAGGAGATAAACCAGTCTTCTTTATAACAGCGTCTATTCATGCACGTGAATACGCACCCGCTGAAATAGCTACCCGCTTTGCAGAATACCTTGTGAATAATTACGGTATTGATCCGGATGTTACCTGGATGTTGGATTATCAGGAAGTTCACATCATGTTCCATGCTAACCCTGATGGGCGGAAAATTGCTGAAACAGGCTCATCCTGGCGAAAAAATCGCGACAACGACGATGGTTGTTCTACAACTTATGGCGTTGATCTAAACCGGAACTTTACTTATCAATGGGGCACAGGTGGATCGAGCACTAATCCCTGTGACGAAACATACCGTGGTCCATCTGCTGGGTCGGAACCTGAGACACAAGCCATTCAAGCATACATATCTTCAGTATTTATAGATCAAAGGGGTACAGGAGCCGCTCCAGCTGACGCTCAAGGAGTTTACATAGACATACACAGCTCCGGTGGCTATGTGATGTGGCCTTGGGGATACACAACAACAACCCCTCCTAACAACACTCAGTTACAAACAATGGGTAGAAAATTAGCCTATTTCAATGGTTACACACCTGGACAGATTACGCGTGTTCTTTACGTCGCCTCTGGAGGCAGTGTGGACTATGCCTATGGTGAAATGGGAGTAGCTACTTATGCGTTTGAAGTTGGCACTGCCTTTTTCCAGGCTTGTTCGTCGTTTGAAAGCACGGTCTATCCAACAAACCTCAACGCTTTACTTTATGCAGCAAAGGTTACGCGGACCCCATATATGACCCCGTTGGGACCGGATAGTCTAAACCTGGCGCTGAGTGCCAACACTGTTCCGGCAGGCGCCTCTGTCACACTCACCAGTCTGGCAAATGACACGCGTTATAAAAGTGGTACTGGTGAGCCGACTCAAGCAATTGCAGCAGCGGAATATTATGTCGACACTCCACCTTGGATTCCTGGAGCAACAGCGATCACCATGAATCCAAGTGATGGTTCGTTCAATTCAACATCGGAAAGTATTACTGCTTCTGTTAATACAACTGGATGGACCCAAGGACGTCATACCCTCTTCCTTCGCAGCCAGGATGCTGCTGGCAATTGGGGAGCGGTCAGTGCGGTTTTCTTAACTGTCATAGTAACGGATAATGAACCACCTGTTGCTGATGATCAGGAAATCTCAACCTTAGAGGATACAGCTGTTTCGATAATCCTTGCTGGCTCTGATCCGGATGACAATCCTTTGACTTTCAGTGTCGTTGACGGACCTGTAAACGGCAGTTTGAGTGGTACAGCACCTGATCTGACCTACACGCCTGGCGCGGATTACAACGGGTTGGACAGCTTCACCTACAAAGCTAATGACGGCATTGCAGATTCAGAACTTGCGACGGTTAGCATTACGATCGCATCTGTGAATGATGTACCTGTTGCTCAAGATCAGTCAGTGAGCACCGAAGTTAATTTGCCTGTGGCGATTGAACTGGCGGGTTTGGATGTGGATGGGGATAGCTTAACCTTTGCTGTCCTTACAAATCCAGAATATGGAAGCTTGTCAGGGACTGCCCCTAACCTCCAATATACACCTATTACTGGTTACACCGGAAGTGACTCCTTTACTTATTTTGTCAACGATGGCAAACTTGATTCTGAAATTGCAACCATCAGCATCACGATCACACCACCCGGACCAGTCCAAATTTTTTGGGATGATTTTGAGTCTGATTTGGGTTGGGTTGTAGATCCATACAATAACGACGCGGCAACAACTGGTGTTTGGGAGCGCGCCAACCCGGAGGGCACAGAATCAAGTGGTTCTGTGATGCAGCTGGGGGATACAATAAGTGGTACGAACAATCTTGTTACCGGACATTTGGCAGGTAGCAGTGTTGGCAGCTACGATATCGATGGTGGTGATACGACCATTCTTTCTCCTGAGATAACTCTGCCAGGGGGAAGGGAGTTGACTTTATCCTTCTACTATTACCTGGCACATCTAAATAATGCTACTGCGGATGATTATTTGCGAGTAAGTGTACTTGGCGAGACATCACAGCTCGTTTTTGAGGAATTAGGTGAGGGCAATACAGATGTTGCATCATGGGAAAGCTTTAGTACCGATATTTCGAGTTATTCAGGACAAAGCATCCGATTATTGATCGAAGCAGCAGATGCTGGAACGGCCAGCTTGGTGGAAGCCGCTATAGATGATGTGCTTATTCAGGGATTATTGACGAATAATCCTCCGGTGGCTGATTCACAATCGGTGGTAACCGATGAGGATATGGCAGTTGGGGTGACCCTTAGCGGGTCTGACCCTGAGGGGGCACCCCTGACATACACCGTAGTGACACAGCCGTTGCATGGAAACCTGAGTGGTACTGCTCCGGACCTGACCTACACACCGGATGCGAACTTCAATGGCTCAGATAGCTTCACCTTCAAAGTGAATGACGGCACGGTGGATTCAAACATCGCCACAGTCACCATCACAGTCACACCGGTTAATGATGCGCCTGTGGCTGATAATCAGTCTGTCAGCACTGCAGAAGATACTGCCAAGACCATTGTTCTGGTTGGAACTGACGTGGATGGAAATCCACTGACTTACACAATTGTCACGCAACCCATGCATGGAGCCTTAAGTGGTGATGTTCCGAATGTTACCTATACTCCAACTGCAAACTTCAATGGATCTGACAGCTTTACTTTCAAGGTAAATGATGGCACATTGGATTCGAACACATCTACCATTACCATAACAGTAACAAATGAGAATGACGCACCGATAGCTGATGATCAATCAGTTAGCACTGCGGAAGATACCGCCAAGACAATTGTCCTAACTGGAGCGGACGTAGAATCAAGCCCACTGACCTATAATATTGTCACCTCACCTGCGCATGGCAGCCTGAGTGGAACTGGACCCGATGTAACCTATACTCCATCAGCCGACTACAATGGATCTGATAGCTTCACCTTCATAGTGAATGATGGCACGGTGGATTCAAACATCGCCACAGTCACCATCACAGTCACACCGGTTAATGATGCGCCTGTGGCTGATGATCAATCAGTTAGCACTGCAGAAGATACTGCCAAGACCATTGTTCTGGTTGGAACTGACTTGGATGGAAATCCACTGACTTACACAATTGTCACGCAACCCATGCATGGAGCCTTAAGTGGTGATGTCCCGAATGTTACCTATACTCCAACTGCAAACTTTAATGGATCTGATAGTTTCACCTTCAAAGTGAATGATGGGGAGGCAGATTCAAACATAGCCACGGTCTCCCTCACAGTCACAGCTGTAAATGACGCACCGGTTGCTGATGGTCAGTCAGTTAGCACAGCTGAGGATACTGCAACAGCAATCACGTTGACGGGCTCTGATATTGAATCAAGTTCTCTGACCTTTACTATCGTTAACCAACCTGTGAATGGAACATTGAGTGGCAGCGCACCGAATATGACCTATACTCCGTCAGCCGACTACAATGGCTCAGACAGCTTTACCTTTAGGGTTTCCGATGGTCAGACTAACTCAGCTACTGCGACTGTTAACATCTCGATCACCCCTGTGAATGATACTCCGGTTGCTCAAGATCAAAACATTGGAACCACCCAGGATACTCCAGTTGATGTTACATTATATGGCTCTGACATTGATGGAGATCCACTAACATATGCTGTTAGCACTTCTCCGACACATGGTACCCTTAGCGGGACGGCTCCCAATTTGACCTACACACCAAATTCGGGTTATATTGGTGCTGACAGCTTTGAATTCACTGTCTACGATGGATCTGCGACTTCATTGCCAGCTACTGTTTCAATCAGTATTTCCAATGTCAACGATGCACCTGTTGCTGATGGGCAAACGCTGAGCACCCCTGAAGATACTTCCTTGTCCATCACCCTGAGCGGCTCGGATGCGGATAATGACCCTCTGACCTATACTATTATTTCCCAACCCGCGCATGGAACCTTGAGCGGTACTGCTCCGGACCTGACCTACAAACCGGATGCGAACTTCAATGGCTCAGATAGCTTCACCTTCAAAGTGAATGACGGCACGGTGGATTCAAACATCGCCACAGTCACCATTACAGTCACACCGGTTAATGATGCGCCTGTGGCTGATGATCAGTCGGTTATCACTGCAGAAGATACTGCCAAGGCTATAACCCTGACGGGAACGGATGTGGATTATGATACTTTGACCTATAGTATCGTCAGCCAACCCGCGCATGGAACTTTGAACATTATTGGACCAGACGTAAGCTATACTCCAGCAGCCAACTTCAATGGCAATGACAGTTTCACTTTCAAGGTGAATGATGGAACCGTAGATTCAAACACAGCAACGATAAGTATTACAGTCACAGCTGTAAATGACTCACCGGTCGCTGACAGCCAGTCAGTTGAAACATCTGAGGACATAGCGGTCGAAATCCTATTAACAGGATCTGATAAAGAATCAAGCCCACTAACCTATAATATTGTCACCCCACCTGCGCATGGAACATTAGACGGCAGTGCTCCAAATGTAACCTACACACCTGATGCTAACTATAACGGTCCCGACAGCTTCACCTTCAAAGTGAATGATGGCACGTTGGATTCAAACATCGCCACAGTTACCATCACAGTCACGCCGGTTAATGACGCGCCTGTGGCTGATGACCAGACGGTTAGCACTGCAGAAGACACCGCTAAGCCTATTGTTCTGACTGGAACTGACGTGGATGGAAATCCACTGACTTACACAATTGTCACGCAACCCACGCATGGTAACTTAAGTGGTGACGCTCCGGATCTTACCTATACACCAGCAGCCAACTACAATGGTCCTGAATCCTTCACTTTCAAGGTGAATGACGGAACAATTGATTCAAACACGGCAACGGTAAGTATTACTGTTGCGCCTGTGAACGACGCCCCAGTAGCCATTGATCAGGAGATCAGCACGGCAGAAGATACCAGCCTGGCTGTCACTTTGAGTGGCTCAGATGCGGATAATGATCCGCTTACATATCGTGTCATCACCCAACCAGCTCATGGAACAATAACTGGTGATGCACCTGCTTTAACCTACATACCAGAAGAGAATTTCTATGGTGCAGATTCTTTCACTTTTGTTGCTAATGATGGCACAATTGATTCAGCGCCAGCAACTGTAACAATTTCAATAGATCCGGTCAATGATGCCCCGATAGCCAATGGACAGGCTGTTGTAACCTCAGAAAACACTGCTGTTGAAATTACGCTAACAGGAACAGATGTGGAAAATTCTGCGTTGACCTTCTCGATCCAAAGTGGTCCGTTTCATGGAACATTAACTGAAACTGGTGCGACTTGGGAGTACATGCCAGAGTTAGGATATGAAGGTGAAGACTCGTTTACTTTCATTGCGAATGATGGAGAGTTAAACTCTGGATCGGCGACTGTTAGCATCACTGTCACAAGGATCAATGAACCCCCTGTTGCGGATGAACAGACAGTTTCCACAAATGAAGATGTTGCACGGGCAGTGACATTGACTGGTTCTGATCCTGACAACGATCCCATAACTTATGTTGTTTCTGCTAATCCATCCCACGGAACGCTTTCTGGAACAGCACCTAATCTGACCTATACTCCTGACGGGAATTATCACGGTCCAGACAGTTTCAGTTTTGTCGTAAATGACGGCTTAGTTGATTCACCTGAAGCTACCATCGCTATCACAGTGCTATCCGTAAACGATGCGCCAGTAGCGGAACCCCAGTCCGTGACCGTTGTTGAGGACACAGATACGGATATTACACTTAGCGGCTCTGACATTGATGAGGACGTTCTAACGTACACCATTATGACAGGGCCATCCCATGGCAGCTTATCTGGCACAGGTTCTATTAAGACCTATACACCAGCAGCCAACTACAATGGTACTGATACATTCACTTTCAAGGTGAACGACGGAACTATCGATTCTAGTATTGCAACCGTCACAATAACGGTTATTGCTGTAAATGATGCACCATTTGCCATAAACCAATCGGTGAACACAGCAGAAGATACGGCGAAACCAATCACCTTGAGCGGCTCCGACGCCGAAGGAAATCCTCTGACTTACAGCATAGTCACCTCACCTGCGCACGGAAGCTTGAGCGCCAGTGGTCCGAATGTGACCTATACGCCAACTGCGAATTACAACGGGCCAGACAGCTTCACCTTCAAGGTGAATGACGGAACTGTCGATTCAAACATAGCGGCAGTTACAATCACTGTAACGCCTGTGAACGACGTGCCTTTGGCTGATGATCAGTCGGTTAGCACTGCAGAAGATACTGCCAAGGCAATAACCCTGACGGGAACGGATGTGGATTATGATACTTTGACCTATAGTATCGTCAGCCAACCCGCGCATGGAACTTTGAACGTTATTGGACCAGACGTAAACTATACCCCAGCAGCCAACTACAATGGGTCTGATTCTTTCACTTTCAAGGTGAATGACGGAACTATCGATTCAAATATTGCTACGGTCACGATTACAGTCACAGCTATGAATGACGCACCTGTTGCTGACAATCAGTCAGTGAGCACAGCTGAGGATGTCGCAGCCGAAATCACATTAACAGGCTCCGACCTTGAGGCAAATCCTCTGACTTACGTTATTGTCACCCCACCTGCGCATGGAACATTAGACGGCAGTGCTCCAAATGTAACCTACACACCTGATGCTAACTATAACGGTCCCGACAGCTTCACCTTCAGAGTTTACGATGGTCAGGCTAACTCAGCTCCTGCTACAGTAAGCATCACTATCGCCCCCGTGAATGATGCACCGATTGCTCTTGCTCAGAGCGTATCCGTTGATGAAGATGCATCCGTGGATATTGTTCTGGCTGGTTCAGATGTGGATGGAGACGGTTTAACCTATGTTGTGGTGACTGGGCCAGTCCATGGGACCCTCTCGGGTACAGTTCCTAACCTGGTGTATGCACCAATCTCAAATTACAACGGGAGTGATACATTTACATTTACAGTAAGTGATGGAACTTTTGTGTCGGCCCCGGCTACCATTGAGATAAGCATCCGACCTGTTAATGATTTACCTGTAGCAGAAGGTCAGGAGGTAACAACAAACGAAAACGCACCTGTAACAATCACTTTGGTAGGATCAGACATCGATGGCGACGATCTTGATTATATTATTGAATCCGGCCCCTTGTTTGGTGGACTAACAGGTACAGCGCCAAATCTTGTTTACACTCCGAACGATTATTATTCTGGCACCGATGTATTTAGCTTTTACGTGAGTGACGGTATCAGCAACTCTAATTCAGCAGAAGTGACAATCCTCATTCTGGACATAAACTACCTGCCAATTGTTTACAATCAAACAGTATCCACGAATGAGAATTCTCCATTGGCGATTATTTTAGCGGGTATGGACCCGGATGGAGATGCACTCAGTTTTTTTACAAAATCGGCCCCAGCACATGGGGTTCTGAGCGGAACTGCGCCAAACCTGGTTTACACACCGAACCCTGGCTATACCGGGAGTGATTCATTTACCTTTGCCGCAAGCGACCAAGAAGGAGAGTCAAACGAAGCTGTTGTTTCCATTCAGGTAACTCCTTCAGGTCCATTAACCGTTTTCTTTGATGATTTTGAAACGGATCTTGGATGGACACGCAATGCCTTTGGAACTGATACTGCAAACTTAGGCTGGTTCGAGCGTGCCGATCCGGAGAGTGTTTCATATTATGGTGATAAGCAGCTTGGGACGACGGTTAGCGGATCCTATGACCTTGTAACAGGTCCACTTGCAGGTTATTCTGCTGGTTCTTATGATCTTGATGGTGGAACAACAAGTATGCTTTCTCCCATGATTGAATTGCCGACTGGCAGAGACCTGGAAATGTCGTTTAGTTACTACGTTGCACACTATACTAACTCATCAACCGCTGATTACCTGAGAGTGTATGTAATTGGTGATAACACGATTGAGATATTTGAAGAATTAGGCGCAAACAATGATGACGACGCAGTCTGGGAAACTTTCGACGGTAACATCAGCAACTTTGGTGGTCAAACCATTCAAATATTGATTGAGGCAGCCGATGCCAGCACGGCAAGTTTATTTGAGGCTGCAGTTGATGACATCCTGATTCTCGCGACCACGCCAAACAACCCACCTGTTGCAGAGAGTCAATCACATGAAATAGCAGAAGACGCAAATCTTGAGTTGACTTTGGCGGGTTCTGATCCTAACGGCGATGATATTACGTTCTTAATTGAAACACCACCATCTCATGGATCGTTAAGCGGTACTTTACCAAATTTGGTCTATTCACCAGACAACAACTACAACGGAATTGACAGCTTCACGTATGTTGTCAATGATGGCAAGCTGGATTCTGAGCCGGCTACAATATCGCTGACCATTACTCCGGTCAATGATGCACCTCAAGCTATAGCTCAAACAGTGAGCACATCGATGGACACTCGCTTGGATATCACGCTTGCTGGAACGGATGTTGATGGAGACGCTTTGCAATTCAACATAACCAGCTTCCCAACAGTTGGCATCCTGGGTGGCTATGTCCCCAATATGGTCTACATTCCGTTGGAAGGATACATTGGAGAAGACTCATTTACTTTCGTAGTGTTTGACGGTGTCGAAGAATCGCTTCCGGCAACGGTAAACATTTCTGTGAATGCTGCGGGTCCTATGACAATCTTCTGGGATGATTTCGAAACAGACCAAGGTTGGGTGTTTGATCCATTCGGCACCGACACAGCCACTGTCGGCACCTTGGAAAGGGCAAATCCTGAAACCGTTCTTTACAACGGGGATAAACAATTAGGAACAACTGTTAGCGGTTTATACGATTTGGTTACTGGTCCACTTGCTGGTAGATCGGCCGGAGATTATGACCTGGATGGTGGTGTCACTACGGTTCGTTCACCGAATATCACCTTACCTTCAGGAAGAGATCTTACCCTTTCCTTTAGTTACTACTTTGCCCATGCAAGCAATTCCACTTCATCAGATTATCTGCGCGTAAGAATTGTCGGTTCCACAACTACGACACTCTTCCAGGAAGTAGGAGCCAGGAATGATGATGATGCAAGATGGGAGACATTTACTGTCAGTCTGGATAGCTTTGCTGGCCAGACAGTCTACTTGATCATAGATGCCGCTGACGCCTATACCGCAAGTTTTGTTGAAGCCGCGATTGATGACGTTTTGATCATTGCTGAGTAACCTATATACTTCGAAAATAGCCCTGGTTTACCAGGGCTATTTTTTTTGATGACTTAAGGCAAATTTGAACTCACGAAACAATCAGCCTTGATTGCAGCAACAAGATCGGTTTTAGTTCCCTGGATTGACATCTTTAACAGCCCGGAAGCTGAGGTAGCCCTGGCTCTCGGTTTTCACCCGGTCGAAAACGCCGCCGTTGTAAACAATAATATATGCCCGGGCGTCATCCCGACTGGAGGTGTCGGCGGTCCAGTAGTAGATGATTTTTGAGTGAAGGTTCCACAAAGGAGATTCCTTATCGGGTGTGCGATCATAAATGGCTTTTGCTTCAACCGGATCCCAAACACCCCCGGCGTTTTCTCCATGGATCATCATGGATCTGACAGCTTCGTCTACGGTGGGCAGTCTCCAAATATTCTGCGGTTCCGGCATGAGCTCGGTGCCATCTTCAGAGAGATAGGAGCAAATGTGTTGGGCGTCTTCCCAGCTTGTGCCTTTATCCGGCCAGCCGGGGCCTCTTGGCGCCCATACCAATGTGAGCCCATTGCCTTCCACCAGTCTTGCTCCAAAATCCCGATCGTCCAGCCTTTGCGAAACCTTGATCCCCAGCGGGATGGATATCGCCAGGATGATGATCAAAGGTACAAAAACCAAGAGCCTGTAAGCCCACTTTTTAGGTTGTGGTTCACCGAAGTAGTAGAGCAGACCCAAGGTCAGAATGGGGAGCACGATCATGCCGGCGAGCACGCTGAAGCTTGCGCCCGAGAAAAACCAGATGCTTCCCCCTGCGATGAGGATGTGGAGAGCAAAACCAATGCGTTTCCATCTCAGACTGATGACAGCTAACAATACAAAGACGATTGGAAAGAGCAAATACTGGAAAAAGAGCATGAAAATGTTTTCCCAGACTGAATGGGAATACCAGCCTTCGTGGAAGTTTTCCATCGCTCCCCAATAGGCCCACAGACTTGAGAAGATGAGGCTGATGCCCACACCAATCCATCCAAGCCAAAATTTCCTGTCTCTTTTCAAGTTCATTTCTTTATTTTTTCCACTAAAAATTTTCATTCACGTGGCTGGAATTTGACGCGAATTTCCAACACTTTATCTTCATTTTTCAGACGTAATTTCATTGTAGAACAGGACGAGTCTTTCATGTTGATACCTTACTTCCAGGTCCCAGCGCGATCTGCTATTAATTCGCACCGCTTTTCGTATCTTATCGTTCGCAAGCGATCTTATTGATGGCTATTACCTATTCTATACTGGAATGGAAAACTTGATTTATTTTGGTGGTTGTAAGACGCGTAAAAATTGCTGCTCAACAATAGTCGTTTTTTTAGGAGATCACTTTTTAGTAAACAGGTTATGTGGGGCGGGCATTTTTTAGAGACTGCGAGGCTTGCCAATATATTTAGCAAAGGATATCTTCCAATTTGCCCAAAACTATTGACAAAGTCTGAGTCAATATACTATAATGACTTTTGAGAGCGCTCCCATAGAAATTTCAATTGTGAGCGGCAAAAAAAGCCAAAGCATGAATGATCTAAAACTAGAGGATATCGCAAAGCTTGCTGGAGTTTCCAGATCAACCGTCTCACGGGTGGTCAATGCCAGCCCGAATGTTGGCGCGGCAACCCGCAAGCGGGTGGAAAAGATCATTCAAAGCACCGGTTATCATCCCAATGCGGCAGCCAGATCTCTGGCATCCCAGCGCACCAACATGATCGGCCTGGTCATCCCAAGAACAACAAGCGCCTTTTTTACAGACCCTTACTTTCCGCATCTTACCCAGGGTGTGGCTTTCGCGTGCAACAATCATCACATGACGCTCTCACTTTTTTTGGTGGGCAACCAGGAAGATGAAAACGAGATCACGCCGCGCCTTTTAAGACGAGGAATGTTGGATGGCATACTGCTGCAATCAGGCAACTCAGAAGACATGCTCTTCAGGCGCCTGATCTCCTCACAAGTGCCATTATTGGTTTTAGGAAGACCTTTTGAGGAAAAATCCGTAAATTATATTGACGTAGATAACGTCTCTGCGGCAAAAAGAGCTACTTCGCATCTAATTAAGCTTGGTTATCAACGCATTGGCATGATTACAGGGGCAATTTACAGCACCACATCGGTTGATAGGCAAGCAGGCTTCAAGCAGGCAATTGCTGAATCAGGCAGGGAAATTGATCCTTCCTTGATCGCTGAAGGCGACTTTTCTGAGAACAGCGGTTATCTTGCCATGAAAAAATTGCTTCCCTTAAGGCCTGACGCGATTTTTGCGCAGTCAGATGTTATGGCGATTGGGGCGATGAGGGCTGTTCAGGAAGCGGGCCTGGCAATACCGGGAGATGTTGCTTTTGTCGGGTTTGATGATCTGCCGATTGCGTCAACTCTTCCGTTAAAGTTGACCACCGTTCATCAACCCATTACTCACTTTGGTATCAAAGCAGTTGATCTGCTGATAGATATGATTGAAAAAGGTACAAAACCTGCAAAACGTATGATCCTTGATGCTGAACTGATCATACGCGACACATGTGGGGGAAATTTAAATACCAGACCCATAGTTCAGGCGGTGGAATTGGAAGGGAGCGCTCTCAAGGCGCATGGGTAAACAGGATGTGCAATTCGCATCATCTTATTGTTTCTGTTCTCACGCTACATCGTGAATGATATTTCGATGGATGCTGTCAGGGAATGAAGTCGGACAAGGTCTGCAATCATGACACCCTTGAGCAGAAGTTCTGGTCTTGCTTGAGACTGGATTTCGCTTGATTTGAGCGATCAGTTCTTAAAGAATTGCGGTTTCGGACGGAGGATTCTTCATGCGTTTTGGTCATTTTGACGATAAATCGAGAGAGTATGTAATTACGCGCCCAGATACTCCCTTGCCCTGGATCAATTACCTGGGGAAGGACTCGTTTTTTGGACTTATTTCTAATACAGCCGGGGGATATTCTTTTTATAAGGATGCCCGCCTAAGGCGGCTGACGCGCTATCGCTACAATAACGCACCCCTGGATATGGGTGGGCGTTATCTTTACGTTCGCGATGCTGAGAGCGGCGATTTTTGGTCTCCCAGCTGGATGCCCGTGCGTGAAGATTTGGAAAGCTACGAATGCCGGCACGGCATGGGCTACACCATCATCAGTTCAAAGAAAAAGGGGATAAAAAGCGAAACGTGGTATTTTGTTCCACTCAATTCTGAATGTGAAGTCTGGGATCTCACCCTGACCAACGAAAGGGGAAATGAGGTCGATCTTGACCTGTTTTCCGCGATCGAATTTGCATTGTGGGATGCCTGGGACGATGCCACCAACTTCCAGCGCAATTTCAATACCGGTGAGGTGGAAGCACCCAATCTGGAACGCGATAATGTAGATGGGGATGTTCTGCAAAGCACGATTTTTCATAAGACGGAATACCGTGAGCGGCGCAATCATTTTGCCTACTTTGCCTGTTCCGAAGCATTGGCTGGCTTTGATACCAAGCGCGAAACCTTCCTGGGGCCTTACCGGGGATGGGATAACCCCCTCGTAGTGGAGAATGGTAAGTCGGGCAATTCCATCGCGCACGGCTGGCAGCCGATTGGCTCTCACCACCTCAAGTTGCATTTGCAGCCAGGTGAGGTCAAACGCGTGATCTTCCTGCTGGGTTATCACGAAAATCCAGCTGACGCAAAATTCGATCCGGCGGACTCAAACACGATCAATAAAGCGGGTGTTTTGCCGATAATCCGCGAATTCCTTTCGCCTGCGCGTGTGGACGCGGCTTTTGAGGAACTAAAGGATTACTGGAAAGGGCTGCTGGGCAAATTCACCGTGCAAACTCCCGATGAAGATGCCAACCGCATGGTCAACATCTGGAATGCCTACCAATGCATGATCACCTTCAATATGAGCCGATCTGCTTCGTACTTTGAAAGTGGCATCGGGCGTGGCATGGGCTTCCGAGATTCCACCCAGGATCTACTGGGTTTTGTGCACATTGTGCCTGAGCGTGCCCGCGAAAGGCTGCTCGATTTGGCAGCCACTCAACTTTCCAACGGCGGCGCATTCCACCAGTACTCGCCACTGACCAAACGAGGCAACAACGACGTGGGCTCAGATTTCAACGACGATCCCCACTGGCTGGTGTTGGCAGCCGCAGCATATGTGAAGGAAACGGGCGATCTCTCGATTCTTGATGAGATGGTGCCCTATGAGAACCAGCCTGGCACGGAGATGCCCTTGTTTGAACACCTGCAACGGGCGATTCAATACACACTGGATCGGCTTGGACCCCACCAGCTGCCGCTGATTGGCAGGGCAGACTGGAATGACTGCCTTAACCTCAATTGTTTTTCCGACACACCCGGTCAATCTTTCCAGACTACCACCAACCAGGATGGCAAGATCGCTGAAAGCGTGATGATTGCTGGCTTGTTCATTTTGTCCTGCCAGGAGATGGTGGAGCTGGCTTCACTCCTTATTTCAAGCCCAATCAAAGAGAGTTTTGAGTTTCATGCTCCCGCGTTTTACAGCGAAAAAGCGAAACGAATGGAGCAGGCAATCTGGGAGGCGGGTTGGGATGGCGAGTGGTTCAGGCGCGCTTACGATGCCTTCGGGGAGCCGCTTGGCTCACACCTGAACGATGAAGGGCAAATCTTCATCGAGCCCCAGGGGCTGTGCGTGATGGCAGGCCTGGGGGTGGAAGATGGCAAAGCCCGCCAAGCGCTTGACGCGGTGAGAGAACGATTGGCGACCCCACATGGGATTGTGGTGCTGAATCCTGCGTATAGCCGCTATCAGTTGCGGCTGGGCGAAATTTCGTCCTATCCGCCGGGCTACAAAGAGAACGCGAGCGTCTTCTGCCACTCCAACCCCTGGATCATGATCGCGGAAACTGTTATTGGCAGGGGAGACCGGGCTTTTGATTACTACAAACGCATCAATCCGTCTGTCAGGGAGGCAATCAGCGAGATTCACCGTTGTGAGCCCTATGTTTATGTCCAGACGATTGCCGGCAAGGACGCGCCGACGCACGGCGAGGCCAAGAATTCATGGCTGACAGGCACTGCCAGCTGGAATTACGTGGCGATCAGCCAGTATATTCTCGGCATCAAGCCCACCCACGAAGGCTTATCGGTCCATCCGGTCATTCCAAGTGATTGGCCGGGTTTTGAGGCCGAGCGCGTCTTCCGCGGTGTGGTCTATAAGATCAACGTTGTAAGAAACAGCGAAACCACTCTGACCAGGCTCAGCGTGGACGGACAATTAATTGATGGTTGTATTATTCCAATTCCTCCGGAAGGCATCCGCGAGGTGAGTGTGCTGGTGGAATTGGCGCAAAATTGAAACGAAATAATCACAGAGCAGTACTTTAAACATTAAAAACAAAAAAAAGGAGATAAGCGGTGAACACATTTATTCCTAAACCCGAAGATAAATTTACTTTTGGATTGTGGACAGTCGGATCAATTGGAAGGGACCCATTTGGTGGTCCGGTACGGGACCCCAAAACCCCGGCGGAGTTGGTCTATTTATTGGGCGAGGTCGGAGCCTATGGCGTCAACTTCCATGACAACGATCTGATCCCGATCGATGCCACCCCTGCGGAAGAAGCCGCGATCAAGCGCGACTTTCGCAAGGCCTTGGATGAAACCGGACTGGTTGTGCCAATGGCGACCACCAACTTGTTTGGCGATCCGGTCTTCAAAGACGGCGCTTTTACCAGCAATGATCCCAAGGTGAGGGCTTACGCTCTGCAGAAAACCATGCGGGCGATTGACCTGGGAGTCGAATTTGGCGCAAAGTTTTACGTATTTTGGGGCGGACGGGAAGGCACAGAGACCGACAGCAGCAAAAGCGCCGTCGAAGCGATCAAACGCAACCGCGAAGCGCTAAATTTCCTGTGTGAATACAACCTTGACAAGGGATACGGTCTGAAGTTTGCGCTCGAAGCCAAGCCAAATGAACCGCGCGGAGATATTTATAACCCCACCATCGGTCACATGCTTGGTTTCATCGCCACTCTGGATCACCCTGAGATGGTTGGCGTAAACCCCGAAGTTGCCCATGAGCATATGGCAGGCATCAACTTCATGCATGGCGTTGCGCAAGCCTGGGAAGCCGGCAAGCTCTTCCACATTGACCTGAATGACCAGTATCCTGGACGGTATGACCAGGACCTGCGCTTTGGATCGCGGGATATCAAAGCTGCCTTCTACCTGGTGAAGTTCCTTGAAGATGTCGGTTACGATGGCTCAAAACATTACGATGCTCATGCATATCGCACTGAAGACTACGAGGGTGTAAAAGATTTCGCCCGCGGCTGCATGCGCACCTACCTGATGCTGAAGGAAAAGGCTGCCCAATTCAATGCCGATCCTGAGATCCAGGCAATTTTGGCTGAAATCAACGCCGAAGACCCTGCTCTGGCAGCGTTGTTCGGGAAATATTCGCCAGAAAAAGCGGATGCAATCAAGGCCTTGGATCTTGACCGTGTGGCTATTTCAAAACGTGGGCTTAAATATGAACGCCTCGACCAGCTGACCATTGATCTGCTGCTTGGCATGCGTTCGTAGCTTTTTGCTGAATAGGAAAAAATCGAAAGAGACAACTATGACCCCAACCCCCACTCACATCCAAAAGCGTGTCAGCGACTTGTTGGCGCAAATGACCCTGCAGGAGAAGATCCGCCAGCTCGGTGGATATTGGTTCTACGAGCTGCAGACCCAAGGCCAACTTGATATGGGAAAGGTGAGGGTAAAGCTGAAAGATGGGGTGGGGCAGATCACGCGCATCGCCGGCGCGGGCAACCTGACGCCTTTGGAGACCGCTAAAACTTATAATCGCATCCAAAAATTCCTGCTGGAAGAAACCCGCCTGGGCATTCCAACCATCAACCACGAAGAATGCTGTTCGGGGTTGATGGCATTGGAAAGCACAGTCTACCCCCAACCGATTGGCCTGGCCAGCACCTTCCAACCTGAACTCGCAAAGAAAATGACCGAGCAGATCCGCAAGCAGATGCTCGCCATCGGCGCGCGGCAAGGGTTGGCACCGGTGCTGGACGTGGGCCGCGACCCCAGATGGGGGCGGATCGAAGAGACCTTTGGCGAAGATCCCATGCTTGTGAGCCAGTTTGGCAAAGCTTACATCCAGGGGCTGCAAGGCGACGATCCCCTTGAAGGGGTTATGGCGACCGGAAAGCATTTCATCGGGCACGCGTTTTCGCAAGGCGGCTTGAACTGCGGTCCTGTGCACCTGGGCGAGAGAGATCTTTGGGATATCTATATGGCACCCTTCCAGGCAGCCATCCGTGACGCCGGTTTGATGTCGATGATGAATGCCTACCCGGAGCTGGACGGCGAACTTGTGGCTGCCTCGAAGCGCATCCTGACGGATCTGCTTCGGGATACGCTGGGTTTTGATGGCGTGGTTGTCTCTGACTATGAAGCTGTGGTGATGATCCACAACTATCACAAATCTTCTCCAACCCGAAAGGACGCTGCCGTCAGAGCGCTGACTGCGGGAATTGATCTGGAATTGCCCACTTTTGATTGCTACATGCCTGGTTTGCAGGAGGCATTGGAAGCGGGCGAGATCTCACTTGAAACGATTGACTTGTCTGTGGTGCGCCACCTGACCAAGAAGTTTGAGTTGGGCTTGTTCGAAAACCCCTATGTGGATGAGGGCGGCGTGTTGGCTGAATTTGAAACGCCTGCCAACCGCGAGCTGGCGAAAAAGATTGCCCAACAGAGCCTGGTGCTGCTAAAGAATGACGGAACTTTGCCGCTCAAAGAAACCGTCAAAAAGATCGCGCTGATTGGTCCGAACGCCGATAACCGGCGCTGCATGTTGGGCGATTACTCTTACTCCGCTGTGCTCGAGCTGATGCACCAGGACCCGCCAAAGGGATCAGGCTACGAGGGCTTGACGCAGGCAGATATCGAAAAAGTGCCGGTCGTGATCCCAACTGTTTTCGAGAGCCTCAGGCAAACCCTGCCGGCTTCCATGGCGGTGGATTACGCCAAAGGCTGCGATATTTCGGGCAAGGATAGATCCGGAATCGCGGAAGCAGTTGCACTCGCAGAGAATTCGGATATTGCGGTGTTGGTGCTCGGGCACAAATCCGGGTTGGCTTATGACTGCACTACGGGCGAATTCAGGGACTCGACGGATCTCGGCTTGCCCGGCGTGCAGGCTGACCTTCTGCAAGCAATTCTCGAGACTGGCAAACCGGTTGTGCTGGTTTTGATCAACGGGCGGCCGTTGTCGATCCCTGGCTTTATTGAAGCGGCTAACGCGGTGCTCGAAGCCTGGGTGCCAGGGGAGGAGGGCGCGGGCGCGATTGCCAGCGTGCTCCTGGGGCAACTTAATCCTGGCGGAAAGCTGCCTGTTTCGATCGCGCGTTCGGTTGGGCAGGTGCCGGTGTTTTACAACTACAAACCTTCCGGCATGCGCTCGAATATCTACGGCGATTACGTCAATGAAAGCGTAAAACCGCTGTTTGCTTTTGGGCACGGCTTGAGTTACACCCAGTTTGAATACAGCAATCTGAGTATTGATAACGAGCAAGCTGGTCTGGATGAATTCCTTCAGGTTTCGTTGGATCTAATGAATATTGGCAAAGTTGCCGGCGATGAGGTTGTGCAGCTCTACACCAGCGATGAGTACGCGGAGTTCCCGCGACCCGTCAAGGAACTGCGTGGATTTACGCGTTTGCATCTGCTCCCGGGCGAAAAGAAACACATCCGTTTTGACCTGCCTGTCAACATGCTGGCCTACTACGGCGCAGGTCTGCAATTGGTGCTGGAGCCGGGGATGGTGAAAATCCTGGTTGGCAGTTCCTCTGAGGACATCCGGCTGCAGGCTGCCTTCGAAGTGAGTGGAGAAAGCAAGCAAATCGTAAAAGACCGCGTGTTCGATTGTGCGGTCAGCATTACGCAATAGGAGGTTGACCATGGCGTACTTTTTGGGGCTTGATATCTCCACCACCAGCAGCAAAGCTTTGCTGATTGACGAAACCGGTAAGGTTTTGGGCACGGCTTCTTCGCCGCATACCCTTTCATCCCCCAAGCCGCTGTGGTCCGAACAGGATCCTGCCGAGTGGTGGCAGGCTGTTGTTCAGAGCATTCGCAGCGTCATCAAGCAAACAGAGATTGCGGCAAGTGAAATTGAGGCGATCGGTCTGACGGGACAGATGCACGGCCTGGTGCTGCTGGACGGGCAAGGTGAAGTGCTGCGACCTGCCATTTTGTGGAATGACCAGCGCTGCCAGTCGCAGTGCGATGAGATCCATGAGAGGGTTGGCAAGGAACGCTTGATCCAGATCAGCGGCAACGTTGCGCTGACCGGGTTTACCGCACCGAAGATCCTCTGGGTGGCTGAAAACGAGCCTGAAATCTATTCCCGGGCTCGCCATATCCTTTTACCCAAAGATTACATCCGCTACAAGCTAACCGGCGAATTTGCGATGGACAAGGCAGATGGCTCGGGTACTGTGCTGTTTGACTTGAAAGCCAGGGATTGGTCTGAAGAGCTATTGGAAACGCTGGATATCCCTCGCGAATGGATGCCCCCGACCTATGAAGGACCGGAAGTTACCGGGCATGTCAGCGAGTTTGCTGCCAGGCTGACTGGTTTATCCCAGGGCGTGCCTGTGGTTGCCGGGGGTGGCGACCAGGCAGCTGGTGCGGTTGGCGTTGGGGCGGTTGAGCCGGGCATTATCGGGCTGACCGTTGGCACGAGCGGCGTGATCTTTGCCACCACCCCTGCGCCACTCATCGAGCCCCAAGGTCGGCTGCACGCCTTTTGCCATGCCGTGCCTGGCAGGTGGCATTTTATGGGTGTGATGCTTTCTGCTGCGGGCAGTTTGCAGTGGTACCGCGACACCCTTGCGCCCGAAATGAGTTTTGATGATCTGCTGCATGAGGCGGAAACGGTACCTGCAGGCAGTGAGGGGTTATTATTCCTGCCTTATTTGAGCGGCGAACGCACCCCGCACCCTGACCCCCTTGCCAGGGGAGCTTTTGTCGGTCTGACCCTGCGCCACACGCGTGGGCACATGACCCGCGCCGTGCTGGAAGGCGTCGCCTTTGGCTTGAAAGACAGCTTTAATCTGATTCGGGATGCTGGTTTGGAGAACGTCAGACAGGTGCGTGCTTCGGGTGGAGGTACAAAGGGTGCTTTGTGGCGCCAGATTTTGGCAGATGTGTTGGAAAGCGAACTGGTCAGCGTCAATACCGCTGAGGGAGGGGCTTTTGGAGCGGCACTGTTGGCTGGGGTGGGCTACGGTGCATGGCCGGACGTGGTCACAGCCTGCCACGAGACCATCCAGATCACCGGGAAAACTGAGCCAAATCATGAAACTTTTGCGGAATACAGACATGCCTATCGAGTCTACCGGGATCTCTATCCGATCTTGAAATCCACTTTTTCGCAACTTACCTGATCAGCAAAGGATAAACTACATGACATCACTGTTGAAATTTCCGGAAAACTTTCTGTGGGGGACTGCCACCTGCGCGTACCAAATTGAAGGCGCGGTGAAGGAGGACGGCAGGGGAGAGTCGATTTGGGATGTGTTCTCCCATACACCCGGAAAAACATTGAATGGTGATACCGGAGATGTGGCTTGCGATCACTATCACCGCTGGCAGGAAGACATCCAATTGATGAAATCCCTGGGCTTGAAATCCTACCGCTTTTCAATTGCCTGGCCGCGCATCCTGCCGGAAGGACGCGGCAGGATCAATCAACCCGGATTGGATTTTTACAAAAAGCTGATCGATGGACTTCTTGAAGCGGGCATTCAACCTTTGGCGACGCTCTATCATTGGGATCTGCCAACTGCCCTGGAGGGAGCCTGGTTAAACCGTTCGACGATTGAGGCTTTTGGCGAGTACGCCGGCTTGGTGGCGAGATATCTCGGGGATAAGGTGAAAACGTGGTTTACCATCAATGAACCCTGGTGTGCCAGCCATCTTAGCTACACCTTTGGTGAACACGCGCCGGGAATGAAAGACCGTTCAAAGGGCATCCTCGCTTCGCACCACGTATTGCTCGCCCATGGGGTGGCAGTTAAGGAATTGCGCGATGCAGTTCCAGACGCGCAGATTGGGATCGTGCTGAACATGAGCCCGATCCACAACGACCCTGATGCGCCCGTCAGCCAAGACAGGATCCGATTTATGGACGGAGAGCTCATTCGCTGGTTTGCTGACCCCATCTATGGGCGAGGGTATCCCAAGGATATGCTCGAGGACTATGTGCGTATGGGTGTGCTGGAGTCTACCGAACCCGATTTCATCAAGCCCGGTGACATGGAGCTGATCGGGCAGGAAACGGACCTTTTGGGCATCAATTACTACACCCGCATGTTTGTATCAGCGAAGAGTGAGGGATTCCATAGCGAGAACCGGGATGTGCCCAAGACTGACATGGGCTGGGAGCTCTATCCAGAGGGGCTTTATGAAATCCTTGAGCGGGTGAATCGGGAGTATCAGCCAAAGCAGCTGATGGTGACCGAAAATGGCGCCAGCTATGCGGATGGACCCGATGAGACTGGCAAAGTGCATGACCAGAGGCGGATCGATTACCTGCACACTCACATCCAAAAAGTTTGGCAGGCGATCCATGCGGGCATCCCGGTTACAGGCTATTTGCAGTGGTCCTTGATGGATAATTTCGAATGGGCCAGGGGGTATTCCCAGCGGTTTGGGGCTATTTATGTCGATTACGAAACCCAAAAACGCACGATCAAAGATAGTGCTTTCTGGTTTGCTGACTACATCAAGAAGTTACAGTCAATGACTGACAGTATGGGATAGAAACTTTAAATGCTTTCACACGTCAATATAAAAAAACACTTCACGGAATGAACTGGAGCTTGTAAATACGACAAAAAAAGGAAGCCCAGCCGAGTTGTGAGGACAGGCACCTGAGATGGCAAGGTGCCTGTCTTGTTTTTAATGGTGTCCTTTCATAGTTAAAAAAGTAAATGCAATTCTCAATGATTTGGTACCCATCATCATAGATTTAATCAGGGAACTGGTTAAACGGCCTGGTTCAAAGAAGTCTAATAGTGACCAATAACCAGTTATGGTACTATTAGCTAAGAAGTAAGTATTCTCATAATTCACAGGTCTTGCAATGCCAAGAACAAGTTGGTCTAAAGAACCCACGATAGGCATATTAGCTGGTTGGCAGTTCTACCGGACAGCCACTAATCTCAGTTATCTTAAACCGCTTTTTAATGGCATTAACAGGGCGGCACAATTGCTGAATTGTAATGTGATTTTTGGCTGTGGTATGGGGGCATCGGCCACCGCGGAGGATCCCATCAGGCCGGCCTGGCCAATTGCCGCACCGGATGTTGACTTTGTTCCGATAAACCCAAAAAATACTGATGGCTTGATTGTCTTCAATCCATTACATTCTGCTAAGCGTTCCCAATACATACAAAGCATCATGCGTGAAAAGCATCCGGTGATTTTTGTCGGTTCTGGTGAAATTGGTCCTACCATCGTGGCAGATAATTTCAAGGGGATCGACGAAGCCATCCAACATCTCATCAGTCACGGTCATCGTCAAATTGCCTTTTTGGCTGGGAGTCCGGAAGATATCACTGGTGATACCGGGGAACGTATAGACGCTTATACCTCATGCATGGAGAGATATGGGCTGGAACGTGATCCGAGCAGGATCGTATTTGAAAGGCATGTGTTTGATGGGGGATATGATGCAACCCACCAAATTATCGATTCTGGCGCAAAGTTTACGGCTATCCTTTCCAGTAATGATGAAATGGCATTAGGTGCCATGAAAGCACTCAAAGAGCGAGGATATCGAATTCCGCAGGATGTTGCCATCATTGGTTTTGATAACCGATTGGAAGGCACGGTATCCGACCCACCCCTGAGCAGCGTTCACGTCCCTCTCTTCACAATGGGTCAACAGAGCCTTGAATTATTGTTCAAGCATATCCGGGGCATAAATGACCTGCCAATGCTGACCAAAATCCCCACCCATTTGATAATACGCGAAACTTGTGGATGCAGTCCAAAGAGACTGATTATTGCCAAAGATGAGTCATCACCAACTCCGTTAGCTGTGAATCAAACTGAGTCCTGGCCTGGGATCTGCCAGTCAATTTCACGTACCATCCTTAACCAAACTCAGAGCCTGGGAGAAACTGAATGTATCTCGCTCTGTCAATCGCTGATTGATGCTTTTCAAACCAGTCTCAATCAAAAAGATCCGGAGGCTTTCCTACAAGTCTTTTCAGGAATTTTGGAGCAAAGTCTGGCCAGGGAAGATCCTATTGGCATTTGGCAGGATGCACTGGATATGTTAAGTCTGGAGGTAGGTAAAAAAATACCTGATTTTGCGGATAGCAATTTAATCGAAAGGTCTTTTAATGAAGCACGCAAATTGGTCGTCCGCTTCATGCAGCGCCAATATCAGCAATATTTAGCTCACCAAATTTGGATTTCCAGCCGATTAAGTTTACTTTCCGCCAGTCTCACGACTGCACTTGAAGAACAGGAAATTTACAAAACACTGGCAAAACATTTACCAGATATGGGGATAAAGTATGCCAGGATTGTACTTTTCAGCCAAACCGAAGAGGATAAAGAGACAACAAGCACATTGTGGAACATACTTGATCTCCACCACGCTCCAATATACTTTCAGAGCAATGAATTTCCTCCACAAGGCATATTCGAAAAGGGAAATGCCAGATCCATTTCTCTGATTCCCTTGGTTCATCAGTCCAGTCAATTGGGTTATGCTGTGTTCGGGACTGATGAATTTGATTTATATGGGTCTATTGTTCAGCAAGTGGCTGGTGCTCTGAATACTGCTCGCTTGCACCATCAAGCCATAGAGGGGCGTCGTCTTGCGGAGGAAGCCAACCGCATGAAAAGTCGCTTTCTTTCAACCATTAGTCACGAATTGCGGACCCCCATAAATTTAATCGTGGGGCTGAGCAGCATGTTGATCCGCCAGAATGATGAAAGTGATTCGCGAATACCCGAGTCTGCCCGCCAGGACATTGACCGAATTCATGCTTATGCCCAACATTTGGGTGGGCTCATTGGCGACGTGGTTGACCTGGCTGTCAGCGACGCCGGGCAACTGCGCCTGAATTATGAGATGGTCGATTTGGCAATTATTTTGCGGTTAATCTCTGAAACTGGCAGCCTGCTGGCGATGGAAAAGGGTTTAAGCTGGGAAGCTCATTTTCCCGAGTCTGGTCCTGTGGTTTGGGGTGACCAAACACGCCTCAGGCAGGTGGTGTTAAACCTCATTAACAATGCCATAAAGTTTACATCTACGGGGGGAATAACCCTGAGCGTTAAAGAAAATTTGGATTCCGTCTCTATTTCAGTTCAGGACAATGGATTAGGCATCCCTGTTGAAGAACAAGCCACGATTTTTGACGAATTTCGCAATCTGAACGCAGTAAAGCAAAGGGCTACGGGGGATTAGGTTTGGGTCTGGCAATTTGTAAACGGATTGTCGACCTGCATCATGGCAATCTAACCTTATGCTCTTCAGGTAAGGAAGGTGAGGGTTCAACCTTTACCTTCACGCTTCCAAGGCTCCACCCTCATTTGGATCCCACTTCTGAGCTGGAAAAGCCTCTTCCTGTAGCGCCACAGGTATTAATCTTAACCGAGCATGAAAACAAGATTGACGCACTTTTCGAAAATTTAATCAAACGTAACATTGAGACCAAGATCGAATCGATCCGATATGTTGACGATCTGGTTTCAGATACAAGCCGTCCGCTTCCTGAAACGATTATTTTGGACGTCAGCACTGATCCCGCCCTGGGTTGGCAAGCTCTAAGGGATATTAAAGCTCACAAGGTCCTATCAGGAATTCCTGTGATGTTTTTCTCCACTTCTCAAGTAGATGAATCGTTGTTTGAGTTGAATTATTTGACCAAACCGATTGAGATTTCAGAGCTAACCAAAGCCTTGGACCAGCATTGGCTGATGGCAAATTCCGGACGATCGATCTGCAATGTTTTGGTTGTGGATGATGAGCCTGCAACACTGGATATGCACGCGCGAATAGTTCAGGAACATTCTTCTTCCAACAGAGTATTCAAAGCACGAAATGGAAAAGAAGCCCTCTTTTTGATGCAGCGTGAAGTCGTTGATCTTGTGCTGCTCGATTTACAAATGCCAGAGATGGATGGTTTTGAGGTTTTGGAGGCAATGCAAGCCAAAGAAACGACAAGAAAAATACCCGTAATTGTTGTAACGGGCAAAGTTCTTACGGAAAACGAATTAGAGCGCTTAAACCAGGGGGTTACTGCTGTATTGGCTAAAGGTGTCTTTAGTTCCGAAGAGACAATCGGACACATCAACAAAGCTCTGGAGCAAAAACGGCGCATCAGCGCAGAGGCAAAACGTTTGGTACGGTCTGCAATGCTCTACTTGCATGAGAATTATGCTCAATCAATTTCCCGCCGGGATTTAGCAAAACATATCGGCGTTTCTGAAGATCATATGACTTTTTGTTTCCGCCAGGAACTGGGGATCACACCGATTTTGTACCTCCAAAGGTATCGTATTAATCAAGCCAAACACCTGTTGCAGGAAACCAACCAAAGCATTACCTCAATTGCCTTTAGTGTGGGATTCTCAGACAGTGGCTATTTTTGCCGGATCTTCAGGCGCGAAACTGGCGTCTCCCCTGAAAAATTTCGCCAATCCCAACAATAGTTTATCCTTTTTCCGGGAACAATATTCCCCTCTTTTTCCAAATAAAACCGCTTATTAGCCAGGTAAAAGAAACATCGGATTTGTCCACTTTTTGCTCGTTTGTGTCCAAGCGCCTTCATTTAAAAAGGGTCAAAATAGTTAAACAACTAATGGTACCGGTTTCATCTCCTTGAAGAGGAGGTAAGGTGGTGACTCTAAGAGAAATTGCGAAGTTAGCCGGAGTATCGCCGTCCACTGTTTCGAGAGTTATCAATAAGCATCCAAGCGTACGATTGCAAACACGTGATCGCGTTTTACAAATTATTCAAGAACATGGATTTGAGCCTGACCCAGTGGCACGTTCATTATCCTTACAACGTTTAAGAAAAAGTCAGAAAGAGTGACTGATTCACAGAAAGGAGTAAAGAAATAGTCCCCCAATTAACCACGGATCAAAAAACAGGATCACTATGTTTATTTATCAACTTAACTAAGAAAAAGGAGATTCGAAAATGAGAAAGTCAAAGTTGTTTCCAATAGTCGCAATAATCATATTCACGATGTTGCTGACTGCATGTGGAGGTTCTGCCGAACCGGCAGCCGACGAAAAAGTGACTCTGAGAGTCTTGGTTCACCAGAACCCACCAATGGTGGCTTTTATGGAAACCTTCAACCAACAATTCACGGAAAGACACCCCAACATCACTGTTGACATGTCTGTTATGAATGCCAACGACCTCAGCACCGTTTCGCAGACCCGACTTTCAGCCAATGACATTGATGTGCTGGATATCTTTGGGTTTGCCAATGGTGCCCAACCATATATGAAAATGGTCGAGCCACCCAACTGGCAGCAATTAATTGATGCAGGTTTGCTGATGGATCTGACGGGTCAGGATTTCCTCGCGAACTACGATGAAAATACCATCAATGACGCAGGTTCCTACAATGGCAAAACCTACGCTATCAACCTGGGGCGCGTGATCTACAGTGGTATTTACTACAACAAACAGATCTTCGAACAATTTGGTCTGAGCGTCCCCACCACCTGGCCAGAGCTTGTTGCTGCCTGTGAAACCATAGAGGCTGGCGGCATTCCCTGCATGACCGCTGGTGGTGCAGATGGCTGGCCGATTTTTGTGGGTGCTTACGGCTTGCTTGGGGCTATGTATCCGGATCAGGCTGAATTGGTAAAGGGATTGTGGGAAGGCACGATTAAATGGAACGACGCAAAATCCCTTGAAATGTGGACCAAGATGCAGATCTACGCTCGCGACATGATGGAAGAAGGCGCGAGTGGCGTTGCGGGTGATGCAGCCCCTGGTCGCTTTGCCTCCGGTGCGGTTGCCATGTTCCCTGGCGGCAGCTGGTATGCTCCTTCTATCGAAGCTGCCCAGCCTGGATTTGAATGGGGTTACATCCCCTTCCCTGGTTCTGATATAGCTGCTGACAACCAGTATTGGTTCGGTAAGTATGACCAGGGTTGGGCGATAGCTGCTAACACACCCAACAAAGACGCTGCCTTGCTCTACCTGAAAGAGTTCTCCGAACCCGCCAACTATCAAGCATTTGTGGATGCTGTTGGCTTTATCCCCACTCAGCCTACTGCGAAACTCAATACACAGCTTGGAACGGAAATCGCTCCATTCCTGGCGAACTTCCAGGTAGGTTATGAGCAATACTGGATTGCCCCCAAGGGCGCTGGTCAGTTCGCAAACCCCTGGGCTTCTTACTTCCAGCCATTTGGCACAGACGATGATCCGCAAGTTTTGGCAGATAAAGTTCAAGCCGATCTGCAGGCCGGATTGGACGCTGTAAAGTAACAGACTTTTCTTACTTGGGCTTTCTGCTTTAGCAGAAAGCCCAAGTTCATATTATCGAAAGGAACAGGTGCTGTTATGTACTATCAATTTGGCAGCAAAAAGACAAAGTGGCTCCCCTACTTGTTGCTTTTACCCGGGCTACTTTTCTACTTCATAATTTCGCTCGGTCCTTCCATTGCAACAGCCTTTTATTCTTTGACAGATGCCACTGGAATCAAGGGCGCTACAGTCAATTGGGTTGGTCTGGCTAATTACCGTGAATTCTTCTTCATGGGGCGCGCCTCAGCAGACAACCTGGCAGCTCTACAAAGAACCTTGATTTTCTGTCTTGCCGTGACCTTGATCCAATTCACACTGGGGCTCTTTATTGCCTTGTTGGTTAACCAGAAACTAAAAGGGACAAATTTATTCAGAACGATTTATTTCATGCCAGTTATTTTGGGTGCGGTAATCCAGGGCTTGATGTGGAGGCTGTTTCTATATCCACTTGGAGGTCCGGCATCAAAACTGCTTGCCTTGTTTGGATTGAGTTCGGAATTTTTAGGAGGCCAGCCGAGCGAAGCCTTTGCCTGGGTTATTTTCATTCAGATATGGGCAAACATGGGAACAACCATGATGATTTTCATTGCGGGATTACAAACCATCCCAAGTGAAATGTACGAAGCTGCAACTATTGATGGCGCAAGTACCTGGCAGGTATTCCGCAATATCACCTGGCCTTTGCTTACTCCAAGTGTGAATACCAACCTCTTGCTGAATATCATTGGTAGTTTACAAGCATGGCAGCTATTCCTGGTGTTGGTGGGTTATCGCAATGGAACGCAGGTGTTGGGGTACCTCATCTACGCTACCGGCTTTGGGCAGACTTCAGGCAGTACCTCCAGCAGCTTCCGGCAGGGTTACGCCGCTGCTGCGTCCATCATCCTGTTCTTATTGGTTCTGGTCATTGGTATGTCAGTGCAATATATTCTACAACGCAGAGAACGGAGGATTTTAGGATGAATTCCCAAGCAAAAATCCATAAGAAAATTAAATGGGGCAAAATTGGCTCCTATGCGGTCTTGATTTTATTGGCGCTGCTTTACGTGGGACCGCTCTTTATGTTGGTCAATACCTCACTAAAAACAATGCCGTCATTCATGAAGGATGCCACTAGTTTAGCGACAGAATTTAAGTTAGGGAACTTCGTTGAAGCCTGGAACAAAGCCAACTTTCCTAAATACTTGATCAATTCCGTCCTCTATACCGTCTCAGCAACAACTATTTACATCATCACTGCTTTGTTTATCGCTTTTCCTATTGCGCGGAAATACATCAAATTTTCAGGAGTGTTCCTGACATTGTTTGTCATTGCCCTCTTTTTGCCGCCCGCGCTCATTCCGCAGTTCCAACTGATCCTCAATTTGGGCTTGTATAACAACCCCATTGGTTACATCATGCTGTTTATTGTTAACCCTATTGGGATCGTGATTTTGGTCAACTATATCAAGACGGTTCCCAGAGAGTTGGATGAGGCGGCAGCTTTAGATGGCTGCGGCTACTTCCGCTTTGTCTGGGCGATTGTCCTCTCGTTGATCCGCCCTGCGATTGCTACTGTTATCGTTATGCATTCGATCGGAATTTGGAACGAAATCATTGCCCCGACAATTTACCTGACGAATAAAGATTACTATCCCATCACGCGCGGGTTGATTGTGTTCCAGGGTGTGTATGGCAGCAACTGGCCTCTGCTTGCAGCTGCGGTTCTCCTGCTGACCATGCCAATGCTGGTATTATTCCTCGTGTTGCAGCGCTACATTGTCTCCGGGCTTACAGCTGGCGCGGTCAAGGGTTAATCAATAAGGAAATTGGTATGAAACATTTTTCGGTCTCTACACTGCTAATAATCTGCATCAGCCTGGTATTGAGTACCACAGGCTGCAGCCAGGTTGCACAAACTCCAGCTCCCACGGCCACCCCTATCGCGCCGGTTGAGGGCTGGAGCCTCGTATGGCACGATGAATTTGATGCTGACCAAATTGACCGCCAAAATTGGACTTTTGATATTGGCGGACATGGCTGGGGCAACGGTGAAATGCAATACTATACAGACCGTTCGGAAAACGCACGTTTGGAAAATGGCTTGTTAGTGATAGAAGCAGTTCAGGAAAAGTACAGCGGCTCCTATTACACCTCGGCCCGCCTGAAAAGCCAGGGTCTGCAGGAGTTTCAATACGGACGAATGGAAGCCCGAATTAAAGTGCCGGAAGGAAAAGGATTCTGGCCAGCCTTCTGGATGCTTGGCTCGAACTTCCTCCAGGTAGGATGGCCGGAATGTGGTGAAATCGACATCATGGAATATGTTGGTAAGGAACCCGACCTGATTATGGGAACACTGCACGGTCCCGGGTATTCAGGCGCACTGGGCTTTAGCGGGTGGAATCGCCAGGCTTACAATATTTTTGATGACTTCCACACCTTCGCGATTGAGTGGGACCAGGATCAGATTACCTGGTTCTATGAGGGTGAAGCTTATCACACTATGAAGCGCGAGGATGTTGGCACCCGCCCGTGGGTGTTTGATCAGCCTTTTTTCTTTATCCTCAACCTGGCAGTTGGCGGCACCCTGGGCGGCATGGTCAGCCCAACAACGGTGTTTCCAGCCCAATATTTAGTAGATTATGTTCGGGTCTATGAAAAGCAACCCTGAAATAATCTTTTATGACGATTTTACAGCTCCACAACTCAATCGGGAGTGTTGGAACGTAGAGGTAACAGGAAAAATATATAACCAGGAACAACAAGCCTATGTGGACTCACCAGAAACGGTCTATATCTCCCAAATTGAGGCAGACTGTGAGGGGGCTCTGGTCATCCAGGCGCACTGCCAACCTGGTTTTCGCACAACGCAAGGCGCTGTTTTAGATTTTGTATCCGGGCGCATTCATACTCACGGAAAGGTGACTTTTCGGTATGGATGCGTTTCTGCCCGGATGAAGATGCCAGCAAGTGAGGGACTTTGGCCTGCATTTTGGACGCTGGGTGTCTCGAGGGTATGGCCTGGCTGTGGCGAAATTGACATTATGGAAACTGTGGGTGAAGCTGACTGGATAAGCGCGGCCGCGCATGGGAGCAATTATTTTGGAGAGACCGCTTTGGTGAATAAAAAATTCTTCCGCAGCCCCGATAGTATTGCTGAATGGCATGTGTATTCCGTCAGGTGTTCACCCACCAGCCTGACTTACTTTGTGGATGACGAGTTGGTCTATCGGATTACCCGTCCCATGGTAGAATTTTTCGGGCCTTGGGCTTTTGATACCGATAAATTCTTAATTCTCAACCTTGCGCTGGGCGGTACCTATCCCTTTAAGACCAATGGAGTACGGCAACCCTATTATGGTCTTCCTGCCGGGTCTGTGCAGGAAATCAGAAAAAATAAGGCTCGATTTGTAGTAGATTGGGTAAAAATAACTCGGCTCACTGACGATGGAGAATAAAAACATGCGTTCTACTAATCCGCCCACTTTTATTGGAACTACTTTGCTCACACCCCCGCCAGCTGAAGCCACCGGGGGTTTTGTTGAGCTGCTCGGCGAGAGGTTTTACAAAATTCAAAATTATGATGCCATGCCGCCGTTTTTCATGAGCATCGTCAGTGGCGCGGATCACTGGTTGTTTGTTGCCTCGACGGGTGGGCTCACTGCGGGGCGGGTGAACGCGGAGCATGCTCTATTCCCCTACTACACCGAAGATAAACTGACTGAAAACTTCGAAAACACAGGCGTTAAAACGATCTTGCGCGTCACGCGTGGCAGCCAAACATGGCTCTGGGAACCATTTTCAATTCGACAGGACGGACAATATCAGGTTGAACGCAACCTGTACAAAAACATTCCTGGAACCACGCTGATCTTTGAGGAAATCAATCATTCGCTTGAGCTGGTATTCCGATATAGCTGGCGCACTGGCGACGGCTTTGGTTTTATCAAAACAGCCTGGCTGAGCAATATTAACCAAACAAACTCGGCGTGTGATGTGGAGGTGTTGGATGGGTTTCAAAACATTCTCCCAGCAAATGTCAGCTCTGCAACCCAAAATGCCTACAGTTGCCTGCTGGACGGCTACAAACGCAGCGAGTTGGATCAGGAGATGAACCTGGGTTTGTTCGCGCTTAACTCCCGGCTGACAGACCTGGCTGAACCAAGTGAATCCCTGGCTGCAAATGTGGTTTACCAGGTGGGGCTGGAAGCTCGAAATTTTCTGCTTTCTTCAAAGCAATTAAGCAAATTCCGTTCAGGAGGAAGCATTGAAACGGAAACGGAAATTCGGGGTGAACGCGGCGCATATTTTGTGCACGCACAATTGCATTTGGAAGGGGCTCAAACGGCTAATTGGCACATGGTGGCGGATGTAAACCAGGACCACGCTGCTCTGGCAGGGCTGCGGGATTTCCTGAAAATGCCCCTGGATGAAAAACAGCAAGCCATCGAACAGGACATTGCTCTTAATACATCTAACTTGCAGAAAAGAGTAACAGAGGCTGATGGATTGCAAGTTACAGAAAAGATCCAATCCAGCGCGCACCATTTTGCGAATGTACTTTTTAACGTCATGCGCGGCGGAATATTCTCCGATAACTATTGGATCGAAAAATCTGATCTACTTGATTACATCTCCACCCATCAAAATAAGCTTCCAGCTTCCCAGGCTGAGTTTTTCGCAGCATTGCCAGACAGATTTAGTCTTTCGGAGATGCGCTCTCGCGCTGCCGGGTTGGATGACCCCAATCTGCACCGACTGTTGAACACTTATTTACCCCTCACATTCAGCCGCCGTCATGGCGACCCCAGCCGACTGTGGAACGCATTTTCCATCAACCTGAAAAATAAGGACGGCTCTCAACGCCTGGATTATGCGGGCAATTGGCGTGACATTTTCCAAAATTGGGAAGCGCTGGTTTATTCTTTTCCACAATTCGCGGAAGCCACCGTGGACACTTTCTTGTGTGCCACCACAGCCGATGGCTATAACCCTTACCGAATCAGCCGCGCCGGGCTGGATTGGGAAGTGCCCGAAGAAGGCAATCCCTGGGCAAACATTGGTTACTGGAGCGATCATCAAATCATCTATTTGCTCAAATTGATGGAAGCGAGTGAGCATTTCCATCCCGGGGAGCTGCGTCAGCGCCTAAACAATCCAGTTCTGAGTTATGCAAATGTGCCTTACCGGATCAAACCTTACGCGGAGTTGCGGAAAGACCCTTACAACACGATCGTATTTGATCACGCGCTGCATGAACGCATTGATGAACTGACGCGTGAGTATGGCAGTGACGGGCGTCTGCTGTTTGCCGCGGATGGCAACGTGGTGCACGGCTCGCTCACTGAAAAACTGCTCACGCTTTTGTTAGCCAAGTTGGTCAACTTCGTCCCTGAGGGCGGGATCTGGATGAATACCCAGCGCCCGGAGTGGAACGACGCGAACAATGCCCTGGTAGGGTATGGTCTGTCGGTGGTCACCCTGGGTTATCTGAGGCGTTTTGTGGCGTTTTTCCGCCAGTTGATCGAGGATGAAAAGGGCGAGGTTAGCCTTCATTCTGAAGTGGACGATCTACTTAAAGCAATCAGCACTGTACTTCAGGATTTTCACCCCAATTTGAGCGGTGAATTCACCCCAGAACTACGCCGCCAGATGATGGATGCGCTTGGCGAGGCTGGAGGCAACTATCGTTCGCAGATCTACGACCATGGATTTTGCGGAAGCATGAACCAGGTTTCTCTCGATGAGATCAGAACGTTCCTCGGGACAATGCAGGAATACCTTGAGCACAGCTTACGCGCCAACCGGCGTTCGGACGCGCTCTATCACTCATACAACCTGTTGCGCCTTGAACCAGGCAGCGCCCATGTGGACCGTCTGTATGAAATGCTTGAAGGGCAAGTGGCAATCCTTTCATCTGGTCTTTTGGGCGCTGAAGAATCGCTTTTGCTTTTAGAGAGTTTGCGCCGCAGCCCGCTTTTCCTTGCGGATCAGCACACTTACATCCTATATCCGGATCGGGTGCTGCCTTCTTTCCTCAAAAAGAATACGCTCCTGCCTGAACAGCTCAGCCATCTGAAATTACCCGTGCGATTAGTGGGGGAACAGGATGCCAGCCTTTTCGCCCAGGATATCCACGGTCTGTTTCACTTTGCCAGCAACCTGCGCAATGTGAAGGATGTGCGTGAAGCCCTGGAAGTTCTAAGAGACCAGCCCGAGCTTGCGGAGCTGGTAGAGCAGGAAAGTGACGCTGTTCAGCACTTGTTCGAAAACACCTTCCGGCATGCCGAGTTTACCGGACGCTCCGGCACATTTTTTGGCTACGAGGGCTTGGGCAGCGTTTACTGGCACATGGTTTCGAAACTGCTGTTGGCAGTTCAGGAAACGGCCGTGCGCTTCATGCATGAACCTGAGGCGGAACAACTGTGTGATTTTTACCGGGATGTCCGCGCGGGGCTGGGGTATCAAAAGACTCCTTCCGAATACGGGGCTTTCCCATCGGATCCCTACTCGCACACTCCCAAAGGGCGGGGCGCGCGCCAGCCTGGCATGACAGGCCTGGTTAAAGAGGAAATCCTGACCCGCCAGCTTGAAGTAGGCGTTCGCTTCGAAGGAGGGCAATTGGTCTTTGACCCCTATTTGCTTGATCCATCAGAGCTTCTGTCTGCGCCGAGTGACCTTACCTATGTGGATGTGGTCGGTGAACATCAAACCCTTTCTCTGCCTGAGGGGTCACTAACTTCCTTTGTCTGCCAGACTCCAGTAACAGTTCAATTTGGCGACCAGGATGAGATTGAAATTCACAAGGCGGATGGAACCACCTATTGTTTAAGAGGTTTACAACTGGACACAGAAAGCAGCCAGCACATTTTCTGGCGTGATGGCGTAATCATTCACCTTGTTGTAACTTTTACGGGAAGGGATTGAGATCGGAGTTGGTCTCAGGAATAATTAGATCCGGCTTGTTGCTGATTTGATTGGGAAAAGGGGACTCACATCAAAGTTGAGTGCCAAAAGAATTTATTCCCCTATGGAATTCACGCTCTATTCAGGTTCAGTGTTCGTATTTGCTTTTGGTCTGGCCATGGAGCGGATGTGAATTGTCACGCAAATGCCTACGATTAATAGAAGCGCGATAATCCAAACCTCACGAATAACTGCCATTGAGATTAACAGGGTTCCCCAAAGCCATATCAAGCTCGTCCGAACGGTCTTGTGGGGCAGGCCTGTTCTTCGCTCGTAGTTTTCGATGTGCTCTCGGAAAACCGGGATTCTCAAGATTTGCGCTTTTATGTTCGGAGTTGATGAAAAGCACGCAGCCGAAACCAACACAAATGGAGTGGTTGGCCACATTGGCAGCACGACCCCTATGGCTCCCAGGATCAAAAAGATAAATCCCAGGATTGTGAGCAAGATTGTTTTCAACTGCAAAGTGTCACCATCATTCTATCAAAATTTGAACGTCGTTCTATTCTACATTACTTTCTGTCACGCACAGGAGGGGGAATGCACGGCTTCCAGAGGCTGCTTTATCCCATTGTTTATTGCCTGGGATTGGAAAACCATGGGCAAATCTTAAGAAAACACCTTTTCCACCAGCAGGTTGTACTCCTGCCAGGCAGGATAGTTTTTCAACTCAGCAGTTACTTCAGCTATGGCGCGGTAATACCAGGCGTGCATCCTGGGGTCATGCTGGTTGAAGCGTTCCCATAGTCTGTCACCAATTGCCAGGTGATCGCGGTAGATGGCACGGATGTTGGAGAGCTTGTCCCCGAGCGCTACCATCTTCACGGCAATATCCTGATCGTGGCGCAGGTGGTCTATGGTTTCCTGCTTGCGGGTCAGCCAGGTATCGGATGCTGGAAGGTCTTCCCTTTTGTTTTCGGTCTCTGACTGAACAAGGTCAGCCACACGCCGACCAAATTTTTCTGCGATCTCATTCACAGATTTGTGAGCGTCTTCCAGGGTGTCATGCAGGACTGCGGCGGCGATGACCTCCAGGTCGTCCGTCATGCTTGCCACGATCGCGGCAGCCTCCAGCGGGTGCAGGATGTAAGGTCTGTTCGTTCCTTTGCGCACTTGTCCGCTGTGGGCTTGGACAGCAAAAATGATTGCTTTATCTAGTAAAGTCAAATCCACTCTTTTTTGCGATTTATGTTGATCCGTGCGGCTTGTTAGATCTGCTTTTCAGGGCGGCTCAGCCAGGCTTCCAAAATGACGCCATACACGATGCCCGCGAGGAAACTAATATGATCCTGGAAACCGGTGGAGCTGTAATAGGCAAAGGAAACCAAAAGCCCCAAAATAGCCCCGCGCAGCAAGGATTTATTCCTGTTGGTCGTATGCCAGGGTGCTCCCACGGCCAAACCGATGATGACGCGGTTGAACCATAAAGCAAAAATGGAAATTGCTGAGGCTGTTCCCCCCGAACGCAGATATGCCCCAACCACACAGATAATTCCCAGTAATGCCCCTCCAATAAGTGCGGTCTTTAATCTTTTAGACATTGCTTCCCTTTCCGAAATGGCTCTATAACAGCAAATCAATGGCAACCAATTCCAGTGGTTAAATAGTATCACTATCCTTGATGAATAGGATGCGATTGTCTGTCATCTTATTTTCCAAACAGTCTTGTTGGCGGGAAAATTTTGAGCTGAAAGTCCAGCCAACTTTTGCATCCAGGCATGTACGATCAAAACTTCTGGCGTTCGTTCTGCGATTTTTGCGTATACTTACAAAACGATGCCTGATAAAGAGTTTGGTGGTATGCACGAGATTCATTCGAAAACTTTGCCTGAGGTGGACTTCAATCAAGTCAAACGGATTGAGGAATTTGAGACCATCCAGTGCGAGTACCCCGCATATCTCAGTGATGAATCCAAGCTATCCGCCAAGCCATTCGACTACCTTTTCTTTCCCAGGACTGAGGCTGAACTTGCCGCGGTGGTGAAAGCGCTGAACCAGCAAAAGGTTCCTTTTACCGTTGCGGGCGCCCGCACCGGTCTGGTTGGGGGCTGCGTCCCCTCGGGAGGAGCTTTAATTTCCCTCGAATATCTGGACAAGGTCCTTGAAGTCTACCGTGATGAGCCTTCGGGTGAGTGGAGGATCAAAGCTGAGACAAGCGTCAGCCTGAAGAACCTGGACAGCATGTTGAGGGTCAAACAATTGCCTTCGCTTGAACAAAGTCCTGACGAGGCAATTTGCAGGCATTACGCGCAGTTCAGGGAGGATCCGGACCAATACTTCTATCCGCCCGATCCGACCGAAATGAGCGCCTCTTTGGGCGGCTCTGTAGTCACGAACGCGTCCGGTGCAAGGACCTACCGCTATGGTCCGACGCGCGATTGGGTCAGGGGGATGCGCGTAATCCTGGCGAAAGGCGAATACCTGGATATTCCAAGGGGAAAATATACAGCCTCACCCGGAGGGCAGTTTGTTGTTTACGACTCCAAGGGCGGCGCAATGACGATTACTATTCCAGATTACCCGCAGCCGCGCACGAAAAGCACTGCTGGTTTTTACACCGCTCCGCAGATGGATTTGATTGACTTGTTTATTGGCTCCGAAGGTGTTTTGGGAATCGTCACCAGTGTGGATGTGGCCTTGCTGCGGCGCGAAGACAAGGTTTCAATCATCCAGTTTGTGGATTCAGACGAGCAGGCGGTCACTTTGGCGGAGGCCTTGCGGTCCGAAGGGGGTATTCAGCTGGATTTCCTCGAGTTTTACTCAGGCAATGCCCTGGATCTGCTCCGGCGTTTGCAGCGTGAAGAACCTTTTACGGTTGGAATGCCGCCAATCCCGGAAGACGCGAAGGCCGCGGTATTTTTTGAGATGAGCTTTGACCCTCACCAGGTTGGCCTGGATTTTTCGATCCTTGAAGGCGTGATCAATGGCTGCGGGGGCAGCCTTGGGCGTTCGTGGGCGGGTTATGAGAGCCGGGAGTTGGACCGTTTTAAGACCTTCCGACATATGCTCCCTGAGACGATCAACGCCATCATTGCTGAAAGAAAGAAACAATATCCGGGCATTCATAAATTGGGCACAGATATGGCCGTACCCGATGGTCACATGCGCGAGATGTGGGATTTGTATCGATCAAGCTGCGAAGCATTGGATTTGGAATGGTGCGCCTTCGGGCACATTGGCAACAACCATATTCACGTCAACATCCTGCCCAGGAACTTGGAAGAACTCGAAAAAGGCATGCAGCTTTATGAGGTTTTTGCCCAAAAAGCGGTCGCATTGGGCGGGTCGGTTTCAGCAGAACACGGCATCGGGAAAATCAAAGCCAGGTTTCTCAGGTACATGTTTACTCCGGAACAAATCGATCAGATGCGGCGGATCAAACATGCCCTGGACCCACTTGGTTTGTTGAATCCCGGCGACATTTTTTCTGTTGAGGCGACCGCATGAAAATTGTTGTGTGTGTCAAGCAAGTGCCGGAAGTCAGCAACGTGCAGGTGGATCCCAAAACCGGCACCTTGATCCGGGAAGGCGTGCAATCCATTTTGAATCCATTCTGCGAATACGCGCTTGATCACGCGGTTCGGATTAAGAATTCCGTGCCTGGCGTTTCGATCACGGTGATCACGATGGGTCCACCCCAAGCCCGGGACGTCCTGGTGCGAAGCCTCGAATTGGGGGCGGATGAAGGTGTGTTGATCACGGATCTGAAATTTGCTGGCGCCGATACCTGGGCTACTTCTTTGACACTGGCAGAAGCGATCAGGACGCTTGTTCCGGATTATGAACTGGTGCTGGTAGGAAAACAGGCTATCGACGGCGATACAGCGCAGGTCGGTCCGGAAATTGCCGAAATACTTGGCTTGCCGCAGATTACCTACGGAGTTGAAGTGGCACTCACGGAAAATCGAAGACAAGTCAGAGTAACACAGGAAGTTGAAAAAGGCTATGAGGTCATTGAAGCCACTCTGCCGGCCCTGGTTACATGCAGCAAGGGTGAGGTGGTAAGGCGCGCGCCTTCGTTTAGGGATGTGATCAATGCCCGCACAAAACCGATCAGGGTCGTGAGCGCTAATGACCTTCAGATACCAGAGGAACAGCTGGGATTGCAGGGTTCCTACACACAGGTCGTCAAGGTCTTCCCGCCTCCAGCGAAAAAGTCGAATCTGCTACTACAAAACCTGGAAGCAGTGCAGGCCGCCAGGGAAATCTATGGTTTCTTAAAAGAAAAACGCTTTGTTGAGTGATCGCCATGATAACGAGCAACCATATTACTAATAGGAATGGACGCTGGCAATCATGTTGAAGATCGACCACGAAAAATGTACTCTCTGCAAGGTATGCATCCCGAATTGTCCTTTCGGAGCCTTGAGCCTTGTGGGAGGAGCGCTGCATGTAAACGAGTTCTGCACCCTCTGCGGTGCTTGTGTGAATGTCTGCCGGTTTGACGCGCTGAGCATTGAGCGCAAAAAAGCCTCCCCGGAAGAACTGCTGCAATACAAGGGTGTGTTCGTCTGGGCTGAACAGGACGCAGAAAGCTCACCGGGCAAGCCGCGAAAGGTTGTGCTGGAATTGTTGGGGAAAGGGCGGGAATTGGCCGATGACCTGGGCGAGGAACTTGTGGCGGTGGTGCTGGCAGGCCCCGGCGAAGTTGATACTGAGATTTATGGGAAGTATGGTGCGAATAAAGTGATTATCTGCCAACACGAATTGTTGGAGACCTACTCCACGGATGGCTTTACCAGCGTGATGTGTGCGGTGATCAGCAGCAAAAAACCTGCAATTGTTCTTTATGGAGCCACCCCCCATGGCCGGGATTTTGCGCCGCGCGTTGCAGCCCGCCTGCATTTGGGTCTGACGGCAGATTGCACAGGGCTTGAGATCGATGCTGAAGGCCAACTGGTTCAGACCCGTCCGGCGTTTGGCGGGAATATCATGGCGTCGATTATTACGCCCTTCAACCGTCCACAAACTTCTACAGTTCGGCCGAACGTTTTCCCTGTTCCTGAAAAATTTGTTGACTCAACGATAGTGGAAGAAATTTTCCCGGTCACGCTCAATCGTGCCGCGATTCGCACCCGGGTCGTGGAAAGGCGCTACCTGGACAAAGAAAGCGGTGTCAGCATAGAAGACGCGCGCGTGATCGTGGCAGGGGGGAGGGGCTGCCAAAAGTCGGCAAATCTCGGACTCCTGCAGGAGTTGGCGGGCAAACTGGGCGGCGTGGTGGCTGGTTCGCGAGCAATCGTGGAGCAGGGCTGGATCCCACATACCCGCCAGGTTGGGCAGTCCGGCACGACGGTTGGTCCGGAGTTGTATATTGCCGCTGGCATTAGCGGCGCGATCCAACATGTTGTCGGGATGAGCTCATCCAAGACGGTCATCGCGATCAACAAAGACCCTGAGGCTGCTATTTTTAGGACTGCTGATCTGGGTGTGGTTGGGGATGCGGTTGAGATTATCCCACTTCTTTCCGCCATGATTGAGGAGGAAGGTTAAGGAGAAAACACGCTGGCATTGCTTTGGATCAAGACAAGGCTTGAGGCGTGTGATTTCTTTAGGGTAAGGCAGATAAAGGGGAGGGGAAGGTTGTCGTTTTCATAGAGTGGCAATAATGCTGCTTATGTTTTCAGAATTGGAAGCAAAACTTACTCTCTGATAAACTGCTTATCGCTGGCGGGAACGCCAGAATCATCCGACAGGTACCTTTCCACTTGCATGTGTAAATCGTACTTTTCCCGCAGGAGAAAGATTTTTTCCATCATCAGCGAAGCATGATGCAAATCAAGAGCGGATTGATCCTGCCAGCAATCTATCAGCAATACTGTTTCGGGATCATTTATGGGGAAGAAGTATTTATATTTGAGATTGCCAGGTTCACCCCGAATTTGTTCAGCTATTCCGCTGTTTTCCATTTCTTCGGCGAATTTCCTTGCGCTGCCATTTTTGCCGGAGTAATACACATTTATGCTAATGCTCATTGTACTTCCTTCAGTTTTCATTTTATCTGTGTATCCAAAACAACAATCCCTTGCGAATTTATTTAATAGAAGGCGATTTTCTGGTAGCTTATAGCGTGGATCTTCAGATCTCTTTCAAAATCAAACAGCCCTTCATTCAACAAAAAATAACCACGCAATGCATCCGTAATATCGTCGGGTTCCGCAACTCGGAGAACTTCTTTGAGAAACCTTTGCCATTCCCCGACAGGCATTTCGTAGTGGAAATCATTGTCGATTTCAAAGTCCAGGGTTACACCGATTTCATTGCCAGCCGCATCATGCCAGGTGCGATAAAACACGAAATCGGACACCTGAATTTGTTCTCCGCTTGAATATCCTTCCGTCAGCCAAATGTCACTGTACATCAATTTCCTCTCAATTGTCCTTATTATTATCCAATGAACTTGTGAATCAAGTAACTTATAAAATCACAGGATGTCACCCATTGCCTTCAATCGTTCCAGCCACCTTACGACAGCCCCAGATTCGAGAAAACGCAGGAGCACGCCTTCATTGAACCGATCTGCCCGAATTGCACCCAGGATTAAGGCTAAAACGCAAAGGTCCTCAAGGTTCGAAACATCGGCGTTATTCATGGAATCAAAGTCCCATTTGATCCCATTTTCTTCGAGGATCTTTTGATAATTGCTCAAATCAATTTTGCTATGATCCGTTAAAAACTGATAGAAATCTTTCAGAACCAAATTTACAGCTTCCGAGTAATTCACGTAAGGCATCTGAATGGGATGTTCGGCTGATCCATCATTTTGTGTGTCGATAACCCATTCGCCAAAAATGCCCTCTTGCAGTTTGGGAATATGCTTTGTTAGACCTTTGTACATGCTTTCACCCTTTCTTTTTCCAGTTCGTAGAAGTGGCGAAGGGGCGAAAGCCGATGCTGTAATAAAACTGTTGGGATGAGCCGACAAATGCAATCTTTGCTCCACGCTGCCCAACTCTTCGGATTCCTTCGAGGACGGCGGCTTTCCCCAGGCCCAATCGCCGGTAATCCGGATCGGTTGCAACCGGCTCTACCAATGCAAATCCGCCTGTGGGGTCATACCACATGCCGCAATATGAGACGAAATTACCTTCCGGCGAAACCACAGCAATTTTAAAGTCCAGATCAACATTTGGACGAAGCATCTCCTCTCTGGCGTTCAGTTCGTCTTCCGATGAAAAACTGAACAAGCCCTCTCCGTTCAATTCATGGTTGAAGCCTTTCCACAACACGCGCCGATATTCTAATAAATCGAAGTTTTCTTTTAATGTGGTGATCTGAAATCCCTCTGGCAGTTCGAAGTCCAGGGAGGTTTCACCGATATAAAAGACCGAATCCGGTTCTTTGCCCTGTGAAGCAACATAACCTAAGCTGGCTGCGATGCTCTGAAAATCATGGTCAGTGTCGGGGATCACGATCTCAAAGCCCTCCGGTGTTGACAGGTTTACCTCAGCATAGCGCAGCATTTCTTCTTTCAGACCTTGATGATCCGGATTAGTCAGGCAAAAAGCCGTGCCGGGACGGGTGTCGAATGTAGCGATGCCGACTATTTCGCCATTTTCTTCCCAAATCCCGATGTTGCCAATCGCGGTTTTATCCAGGTAACCATGGGTCGCCATCCAATCCCAACGGGCATAGCTAAATTCCGAATATCCCAGATTTAGAAGGAACTTTCTGACTTTGAAATAGTCATCGGTTATTCCGGCAACGTTGGTGTAGTTTCGAAAAGCTGCTGACATAATCCTCCTTTGCTAACATCCTGGTAGAAATCGCGTAAGTAGCGGCAACTTATGAATAATAACTCTCTTCTAAACATGATGTTTTTTTTATATCCGCAATATTGATATTGCCTTCAATCAAGGCTCTTTTTGCCTTTACTTTTAAGTCCTTGAGATCAAAACTACCGTTTCCACATATGTTTTTTATGATAATTCAGAAACACAAGTCCAAAATCATCTGAAATAGTTGATTTTGTGGGCTTTTTCAAGCATCTTTCAGATTGCTGAAATCTTATCCATTATCTCGATTAAGTAGGCTATTTCCATTTGTTACGCATAGCAAACTCATACTTACCTCAACATCTTTAACATTCCAGGTCCGTCCCATTCACATGGTCTGACCTCAAAGCCCATTTTCTCATAGAATTTCTGTGCCTCAATGGTGCTAATCAGTTCAAGACTTACAGCCCAATCACCAGGAATCGTGTCACGTATATATTTTTCCGTTGTTTCCATAAGTAATCTACCCACGCCTTTTCCCTGAGCTTTCGGTAGAACCACAAAATCCTTGATATAAAAGGACATACCGCCATCCCCCAGGAGCCTTAGCATTCCAACAGGTTGTTCTTCTTCATATGCAACAAAGGTGGCGAATGAGTTATTAAGAGCCATATCAACCTGTGCCTTGCAAGGAGCCGCCCATCCAACAGAATTAAAAAATTTCAGAAATAATTCTGTGTCTAACACATTTGTTATTACAACCATTTTGTGTGTCTCCTTTGAAAAAAATCGATTTTCTTTTTATTCTTCGAATTATTTTGCTTAGGGTAGCGATGCACACCATCGCCATCTGAATCGAAATTGCTTCGTTTTTTTCTTTTCTGCCTGAACAGCCCTCAATTCGCTCTCCATTATGATCGGCGGATGGCATTCTTTCATTTTAAAACTGTGCAAGTGACTCCATAACCGAAATTATTAGATTGCTGTAAACCTCATCTGTATCAAAATTTTCTCGATCAAATAAGATTCTAACACCTGCTGCCTCCAATCGTATCTCTTCAGATAGTTGACCCAATTAGTTTACACTCTCGCCTCAAATTTGCTTGTTGCTATAACAATTTCGGGAAAATGGAAAGCAGGCAATAACTATACTGTCATGAAACTAAGCACAATATTCAGTAAGGTCCCCGCATCTATTTACTGAATATTACGTGACATACCTACCACGCATTCCACATGTGTTTGCGCTAGCATAAGAGGACGCAGAAAAGGACTCGGTTTGTGATGAAGATGACGGAAGAATTGCATTCCCGTCTTGATCAAATTGTCTCCGTGCTATCCCATAATTATTCTTATGTAGCTTCTGCTTATAACCAGTTTTGAAAACAAAAGTAATCAATCCTGGATCAGGTGCTCCGCCTTCTTCATATCCACCAATGACCACTTTTTCGACGATGCTTTCGAAAACAAAACGGTCAAACTTTTCCAAGACTTGATTGCTTTCTAATATTGCCTTGAAGCTCAAGATGCGTGAAGCAGGCAGAGGGGAGCTTTCGATGGCGGTGAGTTGGCTGGCATGAGGCGTGAGAAAGCGGGTGAAAAGCCCGACCGCTGTAGAGCTCGAGGATGGACAGGTTCTGCTTGCCTTCGATCAGCGCAAGGACGTGCCGAGACATCTCCTCGGCTACCGGCTTAGGTTCACCACGGAAGAAGGATTCAGGTGAGACCAAAAAATCCTTCGCTAAAACGTGATAGACCAGGGCGTCGGCCGCCGCCCAGATTCAGGCTGCGTCCATCCGGACTGAGGTAAGTTGAGGATACCGGCAACTCGATTGAGAGTTCGGAGTATGGCTGATCGCTCTCACCTTCAAACACAAGCATAATTTCGCCATCACTATCCATGCGTATAGCGATTCGCGCGATGCCAGAGTCTGCTTCAACTCCAATTTGTTTGAGGCTCGTTCATTCTTCGGGGATCAGAAGGCATTTCTCGATCGGCAATACTTCATTGGAGGATGGTAGTTCCCGATCCCAGGTTCGCAGATACCTCAGGGTTTTGGAAGCGGATTGGGTGGAACTGAACCTGGTTGCGGTAGCCAAAAGCAAGCGGGCTGGGAGTGATTGGGATTTTCGAGAGGTTGGTGAGCTTACCAATCCGCTCCAGTTGATCTCTTACAAAGGTCCTTTTAAGTTCCAGCGCTGTTGCGCGTAGCTTAGATGCTGGTAAGAACAGCCACCACCGCAGATCGAGAAGAAAGGGCAGGGAGGGGCAATCCGATCGGGGGAGTTCACTCGAGCAGCTTGACTTGCTTTTCCGCGGGCAAGCGCTCTTTGCTTTCGGTGATCTCGATTTCAGCCTTTTCTCCGGGAGCACAGATGGCACAAAGACCGCTCGTCCATCCACTTGGGCGCCCCAGACAATCACCGCCGTAGACCATTTTTTCAAATTTGACTTGTTGTAAGATCTGCCATGTTTTGCTCTCCGATCTGTTTCATTTTGATTCTACCTTATGACAGTACAAGGTTAGGACCAATGCTTCAGGTTGGTGTAAAACGCAATGTTTTACGTGATAATTTTGTTACAGTCGAGGAGGAAATTGACCATGCGAAGCTCCCCTGCAAAATGCCTGTTCCTAGCAATAATGCGGTCGACGTGGGTGTCGACCCTACCAGGAAAACTTACCAGCCGTAGGGTGGATTGGCGTCAGATCATCCGTACCAACCCATTGCTTTGATAAAGCTAACCCACCAACACGTATTTTATCGGTGGGCAGGCTTGGCGAAATACGTTCGAAAATACCAAACTCTTGGATGCCAACCCATCTGACCTGCTCCGTCGGCGAGTTGGGGGCACCGTGGTGATTTGGCGGACAAATTTATGGTTCCCTCAACCTCGCCCTACGAAAAATGTCACCGAGTGGGATCGCCATGAACCCGAAATCGCGAGCCTTGCCAAGACATCGGGAGCATTATGTTAAGGATTTACTTTGCCAACTTTCGTGACGTCAGGTTCAACCCCATTCGCTTTGCTCAGGGGCAGGCAGAGGAACCTGACCTACGTCAAACTACCTTAGACTATCTTTTGATGTGGCAAATAGGATTCGTAGACTTTTGTAAGTAACCCATAAAAATTGTTCAACCGGACTAAAAATATCTTCTGAAGTAGGCTACCATTTGGCAAGCCAGAGGGGCTGACGCTTAGAGAATTCAATTGGCCTAAAACCCCATCGCTATCCAAAGAACTATGCAGTATTGTGCATTGGAAGTAGGGGTGGTCTCCGCAACCCAAAGGGGATGTACAGTTACCCCAAGCTAACCCATAAGCGTGCAGGTCTTGCAAGCTTCGGGAGTAACCGTTTGAATAGGTAATCATCGGGGCATTATTCGCGTCCCATAGCCGAAATTTCAGAATAGCCAAGGAATCTTCAGATTCCCAACTATCTACTGGCATATGAACCTCATCCACTGTAATACAGTCAAAAGCCCCATTATCACAATTTCCATCTGTTCCAAATAATCTGCTGACCGCGTATCTCAAATAACCTGCCCCGGGCATCCGGTAAGCTATTCTCATACGGTCATCGAGCTTTTTGGCATGCATGGAAATTGAGTAACCAGTGGCGGCACTGGCCCCTCCTGCGCCATCTACAAGGACGCAATTCCAGGCTGGTTCAGACAGGAGCCGCCTGAACCTACATGGATTGCGTATCGTAATTCGTCTAAGTAGCTGTCGTGATAGGCGATATATAGAATTTCTAAATAGTTGAAATCCAACGAAGAGTGTGAACCGTTCATGTTATTTGTCCCTCATGAGCACCAGTAAGTAAATCAATCTCCTCACATGTCCACTTACCCCCGTGGAATTATTACATCCTGTTCCGCCTGAACCGACATAGGTAGCTAATTTTAGTGCAGGTACCCAACATATTGATCATACCAATTGTGGGCGTAATATGAAATCACCGGGGAATGCGTCTCAGGTTCAGGTTGAGGGAGGAAAATTTACCTAAACTTGGAAACAGATGAATTTATTGCCACATCCACACTCTGCACGTCAATGGTCGGGCTGTCTGAGCGATATACCGCATACTTTAACCTTGTTTGGATTCATCGTAATAAGAAATTCCGACCTTTGTATAACTCAATGCCGGAAATGATGGGTTTCGACATATGCCACATCAATAGAGGTGTACTTTTTTTAACATCACCGTCAAGATCAAGCTGATACTGCATCTCAGGAAGCATTCGTGAGACCGCAATTACCAGATCCCGGAGAAACCTGATAAGCCAATTTGAGGTCTTTGTTATAAGTATCGTAATAACTTACATAAACTTTGCCGTTTATGGGGTGGTGTTTTATGGAAACGAAATACCCGTCGTTGACGTTTGGGTTTGAATAGATTTTGTTACGATGCCATGGCAGTGCGGCATCTTGTGAAGCAGTGATCGTATAACTTGCTGTTACAGAGCTGCAATAAAGAAGTGTGATGGCTGCCAATACCAAAAATCTGATCTTTTTCATGCTTTCCTCTGGTTTTCCCTAATCCCATTTGTTAAATTTGACGGCGGATTATTTAATTATTTAATCATGATCGGTAAAGGTCGTGTTAGTTTGAGAATGATTGGAGTGACTCTCAAAAATGCTTATTTCCAGTATAGCAAATATCGGGCAGATCCAATAGTTTTAAAACCATAATTCGAGACAGCGTGTTCGAAAAGCATACGCTCCTGCGTGATATGGAGGCAGTCAACGGCACCCCGGTGGTGGATATCAAGTGTGCCCTGTGAATAATCAATGGCATGATGGCGGATTGGAAGCACATCAATGTCTCCACGTGATAAGCCACGCAGTCAATCTCGCCTACGCGCACTTTACACTGTCACAACAAGTTTGAACGTCATTCCTTAATATGATAAACTCGCATTACTCGATATCCTCTCTTCAGAATGTTGCATGAGACGGGCAAAATGAACTGCGAAGGGATACCTCCAGGTGAGGTATTTTTTATAAGGTAACAAACATGACAGATAAAAAACTGATAAATAAAGACGCTTATCTCCGGGAGCTCGACAAGCGTGTGCTGATCTTCGACGGCGCGATGGGCACGATGCTGCAACTGCAGAATTTGACCGCTGCGGATTTTGGCGGCGAGCGCTATCTGGGCTGTAATGACTATCTCACGCTCTCTTCCCCGCAAACAGTTTCCGTCATCCACAAGGCCTACCTTGAAGCTGGCGCTGATGTGGTTGAAACCGACAGCTTCCGGGCAAACCGCCTGACCCTGGCAGATTACGACCTGGCTGACAAAACCCACGACATTAATTTTGCGGCTGCCCAGATAGCCCGCAAAGCCGCGGATGAATACAGCACACCCGAAAGACCCCGCTTCGTTGCCGGTTCGATCGGTCCTTCAGGGAAACTGATCTCCACCAACGACCCGGAAATGTCGAATATTTCTTACGACGAGCTTGTGGATATTTTCCGCGAGCAAGCAAGAGGGCTGATCCAGGGCGGCGCGGATTTGCTGCTGATCGAAACCTCGAACGACATCCTTGAGGTCAAGGCTACCATTCACGGCATCAACCTGGCTTTTGAGGACGAAGGCGTGCGCCTGCCCATCCAGGCACAGGTGACCCTGGATGTCAACGGCAAGATGCTGCTGGGAACGGACATCACCGCAGTGCTTTCGATCCTGGAGGGCATGGGTGTGAATTTGGTTGGGCTCAACTGTTCCACCGGTCCGGAGCACATGCGCGGCGCGATCTCCTACCTGAGCGAGCACTCGCAACTGCCCATTTCCTGCATCCCCAACGCCGGCTTGCCGATGAACGTGGATGGCGAAGCAGTTTACCCCATGCAGGCAGAGGAGTTTTCAAGCGCCCTGACTGAATATGTGACCCGTTATGGTATCCGGGTTGTGGGAGGCTGCTGCGGCACCACTCCCGCTCACATCCAGGCTCTCAGCCAAAAGATTGCCAATATCACTCCGGCAGAAAAGGAGCCGGAAACCTTCGCTTCGCTGGCTTCTTCGGTTCAGGCAGTCGCAATCGAACAGAAACCTGCTCCCTTTATGATCGGCGAAAGGCTCAATGCCCAGGGATCCCGCGCTTTTAAGCGCTTGTTGATGGCTGAAGATTACGACGGCATGCTCCAGATCGCGCGTGATCAGGTGGACTTTGGCGCGCACGCCCTGGATGTCAGCGTGGCTGTCACGGAACGCAACTATGAAGCGGATATGATGAGACGCTTGGTGAAGCGCCTGACGCTCGAGGTGCCTGTGCCGCTGGTGATCGATACGACTGAGCCCGATGTGGTCGAGGTTGCTCTTCAGACTGCCCCAGGGCGCTGCCTGATCAACTCCACCAACTTTGAGGCTGGCGATGCCAGACCACGGCGAATTTTCACCCTGGCACGTCAGCACAGTGCGGCTGTGATGGCACTCACGATCGACGAAGAGGGCATGGCAAAAACTGCCGAACGCAAGCTGGAAATTGCCCGCCGTTTAGTGAAACTGGCAGCAGAATATGATCTGCACCCTGAGGATATCGTTATCGATGACCTGACCTTTACGCTTTCCACTGGTGAGGAAATCTACCGCGATTCCGCCATCCAGACACTTGAGGGTATTCGCCTGATCAAGCAAGAATTGCCAGGTGTACACACCTCTTTGGGTGTCAGCAACGTCTCGTTTGGTTTTTCTCCTGCCTCGCGCAAGGTGCTGAACAGCGTTTTCCTGCATCATGCGGTTGAGGCTGGCCTCGATATGGCGATTGTCAACCCCGCGCAGGTTAAGCCTTACGCTGAAATTCCAGCCAACGAACGCGAGCTGGCAGAAAATCTGATCTTTGACCGCTCTGATGCGGCCTTACCCGATTTCATTGCTTATTTTGATGCTGTCGTGACCAATGAGGATGACCAAGCTGGCAAAGCGGATCCTTTCGAGGGCCTGACTCACAGTGAGCGATTGTTCCAGAAGGTGTTGCGCCGGCACAAGGCTGGCATAGAGGACGACATCGATGCCATTCTCGCCGAAAATGCCGAGCAGCCGCAGGGTGAAGTGGCGGTCAAAATTCTCAACGAAGTCTTATTGCCGGCGATGAAAGAGGTTGGGGATCGTTTTGGCGCGGGAGATTTGATCCTGCCCTTTGTGTTGCAGTCTGCTGAAGTGATGAAGAAGTCTGTGAGCCACCTGGAGAACTACCTCGACAAACAGGAAGGTCTCTCCAAGGGCAAGCTGGTGCTCGCGACGGTTTTTGGCGATGTGCACGATATTGGTAAGAACCTGGTGCGCACGATCCTCTCGAATAATGGCTACGAAGTGGTTGATCTGGGCAAGCAGGTGCCAATGGAGACGATCATTTCGGCTGCCATAAAGGAAAAGGCAAGCGCGATCGGTCTGAGCGCGCTACTGGTCTCTACGAGCAAGCAGATGGCGCTGATCATCAATGAACTGCAGCGTCGAGAATTGGACATCCCCGTCTTGATCGGCGGAGCAGCGATTAACCCGGCGTTTGGGCGGCGCATCCTGCGCACTGAAAGTGGAGAATACTACCGGGGCGGCGTTTACTATTGCAAGGACGCCTTTGAAGGGTTGAACGTGATGGATCAACTCTCGGATCCAACCCGCAGGGAAGCCTTGCTGGCGGCGGTGAAAGAGAAAGCTGACCAGGAATTTGGCAAGAAGAAACCCGAGCGTCCGGCATCCTCCCCGGAAATTATCACGACTGTCAAACCGGCAGCCGCTATCCCTGAGGTCGCCAGGTGGGGAGCGCGAGTGGTGCGCGATTTGCCCTTGCATATCGTGGCAACCCATCTCGACCTGAAATCCCTCTACCGCATGAATTGGGGCGGCACAGGACTGAAGGGCGAAGAATGGGAAAAAATGCAGGCGGAGTTTGATATCCGCAGGCTGCGCATGCTGGCACGGGCATCCAAGGAAGGCTGGTACAAACCCCAGGCAGTCTATGGCTATTGGCCGGCGGTTTCGGAGGGGGATGACCTGATCGTCTTTGACCCCCAGTCCATTGGCAAAGATCTGCGCGAACTGACCCGTTTCACCTTCCCGCGCCAACCCGCCGGCAAACAACTCTGCCTGGCGGATTACTTCATGCCCCTCAGTTCGGGTGTGCTGGATGTGGTTGCGCTGCAGGTGGTGACGGTTGGGAAAGAGGCTACGGAGCGCTTCGAAGCGCTGGATGCGGCAGGAGAATATTCGGAAGGTTTCTTCTTCCACGGTCTGGCGGTGCAGCTGGCTGAAGCGACGGCGGATTACCTGCACAAGCAGATCCGCCGGGAACTCAACCTGATCCCCGAGCAGGGACTGCGTTACTCCTGGGGCTATCCGTCCATTCCGGAGCTGGAGGATCACCGCAAGGTTTTTGATCTGCTGCCTGCTGAAGAAGAGCTCGGCATGAGCCTCACCTCAGCCTATCAGTTGGTGCCAGAACAATCCACCGCGGCGATCATCCTGCACCATCCCGACGCGCAGTATTTCAATGTCGGCACCAGCCTGACCGACCGCGCCTTTGGGGGGTAGTGTTGGAAGCGTAATTTCGACGTTTCGCATGATTTCAGCCATGCTAAAAGTGTGGCTGGAGAACCTCAAACAAACAAAAATGTGATAGAACATCGCATTTTCTGAAAAGTTTTGCTTGTCTTTGAGGGCGCTTAAAAACGCTAATTATTCTACGCAGGCAGTGGCGCGAGTTGAGATTAAGGTACAATTCTTGTGTTCAAGGATAGGAGCTATGAAGAAAACCCCTGGAATCTTGCTTGTTTTACCCATACTAACAATGCTGATGAGCGCTTGTGTTGCGCCAGTCGAGCGGACCTTAACCGCCGCGGAAAATACCGCCATTGCGGGCACTGTGACGGCTGTTTTTTCAACTAACCCTACGGTCGCAGTTTCACCCAGCGACACGCCAACCCCAGAACCAAGCCCGACGAGCCTTCCAGAGCCCACACCAACCGAGGTTTTGCCGGTAGGTCCGGACTTCTACCCCGAGGGTATTAACCCCCTGACAGGTCTGGAGGTCGAAAACCCCGAGCTGCTCAATCGCCGCCCGGTCATCATGAAAATTTCCAATCACCAGATCGATTATCAACCGCAGTGGGGTCTTTCCTCGGCTGATCTGATCTTTGAATATTACATCGGTTGGGGTGCCAACCGTTTTGCAGCGCTCTATTATGGACAAGACAGCGATCGAATTGGTCCTATGCGTTCCATCCGCCGCGTTGATGGTCACCTTGGCAGTCTCTACCAGGCCGTGGTTGGCTCTACTGGTGGAGATGGTAATGACGTTTTGCCTTACCTCTACAATTACATCCCGGGACGCTACTTCCTGGATAAGTATCTCTGCCCTGGTGTCTGCGATGACGGACGGAACGTGGTTTACAGCGTGTTTGGCAATTCTTCCGCGCTTTCCCAATACTTTAATAACCAGGGTTACGCGCTTGAAAACCCGGATCTAAGCGGTATGGCTTTCAGCGCAGCTGCTCCGGAAGGCGGGGCAGCGGGTGCCAGTGCCTGGGTTAGCTTTGGGGCGGGTGAGGGAAGTGAGTTCGTGTATGATGAAGCCAGCGGCAAGTATCTGCGCTTCGCGATGGACGAAACCACCAGCAACGTTTATGGTCCCTCAATTGATCAGAACACCGATGAACAACTTGCATTCTCCAACGTGATCTTCGTCAATGTAAGGTATACGGAATACAAGACCACGCTTCACAGCATCGACTTGATTGGCAATACTGATGGTCTTCCCGCCACTGTTTTTCGGGATGGCAAAGCCTATGAAATCACCTGGAAAGCTCCGAATTCAGGCAAACCGATCCAGTTTTTTGATGGGCTTGGCAATCCATTCCTGCTCAAACCCGGTAATTCCTGGATCGTCCTGCTTGGCACAAGCTCATTTGTGAATATCGAAGGAGGGGAGTGGAGCTTCACGTTTAGCATCCCATAGCACCTTGCGAACACTCATTGTTTCTGATATTCACGCCAACCTGACAGCCTTTGAAGCGGTCCTGTCTGATGCTGGCAGTTACGACCAGGTCTGGTGCCTGGGGGATGTGGTGGGGTATGGACCCGACCCGAACGAATGCATCACCCTCCTGCGTGAGCAACCTAATTTACGCTGCATCATGGGCAATCATGATGCTGCACTGATGGGTTTCATTGATCTGAGTGCTTTTAATGATCAGGCCGCAAAGGCGGTCAGCATTCAAGCTGAGCTGCTCAGCCAGGAATCGCGCGATTTTTTGGAGTTGCTTGAGATCGTGATTGAAGAGGGTGAGATCACCTTCGCGCACGGCAGTCCGCGGGAACCGATCTGGGAATACGTTGTGAGCGCGCGCGTTGCGAATGAGAACTTCTCGGCCTATCTGACACAAATTTGCTTGGTTGGTCACTCGCACATCCCCTCAATTTTTGTGCAAAACCCTCATGGTCGTCCGACCATCCTAACTCCCCAAAACGCCGACCGCTGGCGCTCTGATAAACGTTTTATCCTGAACCCTGGTTCGGTGGGTCAGCCACGCGACCGAAATTCAAAGGCGGCATATGTGATTTGGGATGATCAGGAAGACACCTGGCTGTTCAAGCGCGTGGCGTATGACATAGAATCTGTTCAGAAACGCATCCTGGATCTTGGCATTCCCTCGAGGCATGCCACACGGCTCAGCCAGGGCATTTGAATTCTCTCTGGAACAAATTCAGCCAGTTTTCGTCTATAGGGTGGAAGAGAAAACAAAAGGAGACAAAATGAAGAAGAAAATTTTGCTATTCGCTTTGATTTCAATGTTGATGTTATCTGCCTGTGCTTCGTCCGCAAGGGACACAATGAATGAAGTAGTGGAAGCCCCTGCTGCTATGCCAGGGTATGCCCCGGCTCAAGAAGAAGCCTGGGATAAGGAGGGTGGCTCAACCCCTTACGATTCTGCCGGGCAGCAGGCACAGGTTGAGAGAGTTGTGCTTAAGACCGCTGAAATCACCATCTCAGTTGCCAAACCTCACGATTCGATGAAAGATATATCTGAAATGGCCAACCGTCTTGGAGGCTTTGTGGTCAATTCGTATACCTGGAAAGACGAAGATTATTCGAGCGGGCGTTCTTACGACAGAGCCACTATCACTATCCGGGTGCCTGCCGAAAAGCTTGATTCAACCCTGGCCGAAATTCGTGCCATGAGCGCAAATGGAACGGAGGGTGTCATTTCCGAGAGTCAGTCCGGGCAAGATGTGACCTCAGATTTTGTTGATTCCCAGTCACGCCTGCGCAATCTCGAAGCTGCTGAAGCGCAGTTGGTGGAGCTGATGGAAAACACCACCGACCTTTCAAACACGATGGAGGTTTTTCGCGAGCTAACCAATATCCGCGGGCAAATCGAAGTGCTGCAGGGTCACATCAATTACCTGAAGGAATCAGCAGCTCTATCCTCGATTGCGATCACGCTTGTGGCTGAGGCATCGATGCAGCCGATTGAAATTGGCGGCTGGAAACCGCAGGGCGTGGTGCGAGAATCTATTCAGAGATTGGTGCGCAGCTTCCAGGGATTGGTGGATTTCCTGATCCGATTCAGCATCGCCTGGCTGCCTTTCCTGATCCCACTGGGTGTCATTGCCTACTTTGTGGTCAAAGCTGTTCGCAAGCACTCTGCCAATTGCCCTCCCTGGCGGAAAAATAATGGACAAAACAATTCAAACGACTACAATTAAACCAAGTCTGGCAGAAGACGAAGAAAAGAAATAAGACCTGCTTTTGATAAAACAACCGCCCTTCAGAGGGCGGTTGTGTTTTGCCATTGCGAGGGACGAAGCGATCTAAAATGTTTGCACTGAATCGCGTGAAAGGTTCACAAACACTTCGTGGATTATCAGCGTGATCCTGTTACCTGATGCGTTTGTGCTCTATCAGGAGTTTAGATTGCTTACGAAATAGTACACTGCGTTTCACAAAGGAGGTTTGTAATGACAGTGCGTAGCCCAAGAGCTGGATTTGAGTGAACATTTAAGGGTCATTCGGGCTTAGAGTTCAGATCGCCACGTCGCTTTGCTCCTCGCGATGACGGGAGTGGGGTACCCTGGATGTCGGGTTGAAGTTGGCAAATGGACCTCGTACGTGATCTAATATAGGCTTTCTCCGTAGGGTGGGTTGGTGTCAATGGATGTCAGTCAAAACCCAGCTACTTATAACCAACCCACCAATATGGATAGCTCGTATCTCTTGAAGAATTCCTGCTGACTTGGACGCGCAGCAGAAAAAATAACCACTATGAACACACGCAATGTGACTGTCCGGTGGGTTGGCTATGCCGGGATTGAAGTCGGCAACATTTATTGACGCCATACTCTACGAGCACGAAGACCCACCCCACAAATCCCTTGCAGGGCGCTTGTTTTTTGTCGGGTAAAAATCGAGTAAAGGCAAAAACGCTTGCCTGGCTTTGGCTAAAATTTCACCTTCACAGAGATCTTAGCCGCGAATTTCAGCGCAATGCTGATCACTTTCTCAGTCTCCTGGATCCAATACGCTTCTTTCCCGTCGACTGTGATTGTTGCTGGCACTGATGGGCAGTAAAGGAAGACTCTGCCTTCTGCTTCACGTCCAAGATCCAGGGTGAAACTCAGTTTCGAGCCCCAAACCTTCCACGATTGCAGTTCAATTCCCTGGGAAGCGTGCAGATCACTGCCAAGGTAGGCAATTTTTTGCAGCGGGCTGAGGGTTAGAAGGCGCACGCCATGCGCCGGCACTTCGCGGAAAACGTAGCCTGATTCGACTTCAGCCCATTCACCCGTCCAAAACTCGCGCATCAGCCAGGCTTTTTCTGTGAGCCCGAAAGCCTTCAAATTGAGCTCCAGGTCCTGGGGTTGGTCCGACCAGTTGAAGAGGGCGATAAGCTGACGCTCGCCAGCCGGCGTCTGCAGCACCTGGCGCATTTTGGAGGGCATTGACTTCTCAAAAAGGTCGACAACCTGGGGGTTAGGCGGGAAGACCGGCAGCAGACTTTGGGCGATCCTCAAACGGTCTTCATCGAGCTTGCTCATGTCGTCCGAGAGCAAAAGCGCTCCGCCGCTCAGGCCGATGGCTGTTGCCAGCGACTGCACTTCGGGCAGGGTCAGCTTCGAATCAGCCCGCACCAGCAGGCAATCCGGATCGTTGACCCACCAGTGGGGGTCCATCGGCGCGCGCGTGATGATGTTCTGGATGGCATTGCGCGCGCAGGGCATGTTGGGTTCATTGCGAACAGGTTTTTTGATGCCGAACGCGTTGGGCTCCCACTCGGGGCTGACATCCGCGCTGATGCGCATCATATCAAAAATTCCGATGCCCGGACCAATTGGGCAGCCGCAGCCCAACAGGATAGCCTCGCTGCCGGCTTCCTCGCGGATCAGCTCCAGCGCCTGGCGCAGGATCTGCGCGCGCGTTTTGGTGGGGTCGTGGTGGGAGCCCGGCAGGGCGGCAGCATAGAGGAAGTCCAGTTTCAGATAAGGAAAGTGCCACTCCTGCACGGCAGTCCGGATAACATCGCGCACATAGCCAATTGCATCCGGATGAGTCAGGTCAAGCGCGCGTCCCAGCCCGTTCCAAACGAATCCGCTGTTAACCGGATGACCACCTTCCTTGCGCAAAAGCCAGTTGGGATGCCTGCGGATCAGCTTTGACCGCGGCTGCAGAATGAAAGGCGCCAGCCAGATACCGGGTGTCAGACCTTGCGCGCGAATTTCTTGCGAAAGACCAACTACTCCGTCTGGAAACTCGGAATCAAATTCAAACCAACTGCCCACGTCCAGCTCGAAACCATCATCGATCTGGAAATATTTGAGCGGCAGTTTGGATTTCAGTTGGGTGACAGCCTGGAGATTCTTTGTGATCTCTGAAGGAGTGATTTCCTGAAAATAGTAATACCAGCTGCACCAGCCTGAGGGTGTCTGCATGCGTTTTTTGACTTCATTTTCACGGGCGACAGCTTCGAAATAGACTTTGAAGGGCTCCGGATCGCTGCTGTCGAAGAACTGCCATGCCAGCCAGTCGCTGCTGAGGCTCGCGCCTGGGCGCAACTCGATCTTGTCGGCATTGGCCCAGACTTGAAGGTCCGGTTCGGGATGCAGCGTGGAAAAAAGCGAGCCAAACTGCTCCTTTTGGGAGAGAAATCCGCAAATCAGCCCGACGTTGGCATCGTGGTCGATGATCGCGCCGAACATGTCGGAGGAGAATTCTGAGGGTTTCTGTGGAATGGGTGTGCCAGTGTTGTAAAGCATTGGATGGGCAAGACCCTTCAGCCAGCTGCGGGTCTGCTTTTCGGCGTATTGCCAGGTGTTGCTGGGGGACCAGCTTTGCCAGCCGTTGCTGTAAAAGGCGGTCTTTTCGGGGCGATTGCCTGAAAAGTGTAACTCTCCCGCGCGTAAGGCGCCAAAGGTCATTCTATTGGGGTGGAAGATCTGCTCAGAGTGATTGTGGATTTCCATGCGCTGCAGGAGCAGAGGCTGATCGGTTGGCAGGGCAAATTCCACCAACCACTCAAGGTCAACCGTTTCCGCCCGATAGAGTGCGGTGATCACTTGCAAAGGTCCCTGCCTGGGGTCATCCCTTTGTTCCTGGCTGAGGGATTCCAACTTCACGGTTGGATAGGTGTTGCTGCTGCTGAAACTCAGGTTGTAAGCCGCGTTTTTGAGGCTTGCCCCGGGGAAGCGCAGGCTTTCGAGAAAGAAAGTGCCAGATTCGGGGTCAAGCACAAAATCCAGCCAGGTGTTTGTCAGTCGGGTCATGTTGCGTTCCACCTTTCCAGGATCGCGTTGAATGGGATTGGACCTTCTCGAAGCAGTTTGGGTTCACCGCCAAGGCAATCCACGATCGTGGAAGCCTGCCCACCCGAAAGTGTGCCCCCATCCAGCACCAGGTCTACCAAGCCGTTGAGCTGTGCCAGAACACCCTGGGCATCATGCGGGTTTTCATGGTCGGAAAGATTGGCGCTGGTGACTGCCAGGGGTCCGGTTTGGTCTATTATTGCTAATGCAACCGGATGGTCCGGCATGCGCAGCGCCAACCCAGGATAGGGCGTCAGATCAGGAGGTAAATTCACGTTTTTTGGCAGGACGAGCGTCAGGGCGCCAGGCCACCACTGCTTTATCAGTCTGGGGGTTTTCTGAGGTAATTGTGAAACAAGCTCTGCCAATTGGTAAGGGTGGCTGATGAGCACCGGTATCGCTTTGGACATGGAGCGTCCTTTGGCGGCATAGATCTTCTGCAGGGCAGTAGGCAGATGCGGGTCACAACCCAGACCGTAGAGCGTGTCGGTGGGGAAGGCGATCAGCCCGCCAGAGCGGATCACTTCGCAGGCAAGCGCGATGGCATCCGGGTGAGTGGCTGAAATGAGTTGTGTTTTCATGAGACCTCGATCCTCACCAGGCGGTCGAGGCCAGCCAGGTCCTGCAGCAGGCTCACATCCGCTTGCGGAAAAGCTGTTTTTGCCAGGGCGAGCGTTTGCTCGCCGAGGGTGGCTTCGGTTTCGAGTAAAACCAAACCCGGGCGATTCAGCCTTGGGGGGAGCTGCGTAAGCAGCCGCCGGATCAGGCTAAGGCCGTCCGCGCCACCATCGAGCGCCAGGGCAGGCTCGAAAGAGAGCGTGTTGACGTCCCCGAGTTTCGCGCTTGGAATATAGGGGAGGTTGGCACAGACAAGCTCAAAGGTTTCATTACCAGCAGGGAATAAATCTGCCTGTTCGAAAGCGATTTGGTGGCTTAGCTGGTGCGTTGCGGCGTTTTGTTTGGCAATTTCAAGAGCGGCGGGTGAAAGATCAGTGGCGGAAATATCGAGCCATGGTTTGCGCGTAGCCAATGTTATCGCGATGCAGCCGGAACCCGTGCCTACGTCCAGCACACGCTTTGCGTCGGGGTGTGCTTCCAACCAGCTCAGTGCTTGCTCCACCAAGAGTTCAGTTTCCGGGCGGGGGATCAGCACAGCCGGACTGACGGCAAAATCCAGCCCAAAAAAGGCTTGCCTGCCGGTGAGGTAGGGCAGTGGTTCCCCTTGCTGCAGACGGCGGACTAATCCCTCTAAATGAGCTTTTTGCTCAGGGTTGAGGTGTGTTTCGGGGTGGGCCAGCACCCAGGTTTTGGGTTTCTGCAGCACATGCGCCAGTAAAATCAGCGCTACCTGGTAGGGCTGCTCAGTGCAGTTAATTGCAGTGGGCAGGCTTTCTTCAGTCATTGGTTTCGAAATTTGCCAGGCGTTCGGCTTCTTCGGCGTGCTGCAGCTCCTCGATGAAAGTGTCCAGTTCGTAGCCATCCATCACACCAGCAATATTGTAGGATGAAGTGTTGATGCGGTGGTCCGTCACACGCGACTGCGGGTAGTTGTAGGTGCGGATCTTCTCGGAGCGTTCGCCGGTGCCGATCTGCGAACGGCGGGTGGCATCCAGCTCGTTTTGGCGCTTTTGCTGCTCCATCTCAAAAAGCCGCGCCTTCAGAACGCTCATCGCCCGCAAACGGTTTTGCAGCTGTGAGCGTTCGTCCTGGCATGCCACGATGATACCGGTTGGTTTGTGGTGGATGCGCACGGCGGTCATGTTCTTCTGCACATTTTGTCCGCCAGCCCCGGCTGATTTGTAGACGTCAATCTCGATATCAGAATCGGGAATGTCGATTTCCACATCGTCAACCTCTGCCAGGACCGCCACGGTGACAGTGGAAGTGTGAATGCGCCCCTGTGATTCAGTTTCGGGCACGCGCTGCACGCGATGCACGCCCGATTCAAACTTGAAGCGCGAATATGCGCCGCGCCCTTTTACGGAAAAGGTGACCTCTTTGTAGCCGCCAATGCCGGTTTCATTCGAGGAAATGATCTCGGTTTTATAGTGATGGATGTCGGCATACTTCAGGTACATGCGCAGCAAATCCGACACAAACAAACCGGCTTCATCGCCGCCAGTGCCAGCACGAATTTCAATAATAACGTTGCGGTTATCGCGTGGGTCTTTGGGAATGAGCATGGTTTTCAGCTCAGCATCCAGTTCTTGCTGGCGGCTTTTGAGTTCTTCCAATTCCATATAGGCCATTTCCAGCAGTTCACCTTCGGCCAGGTTGATCAGTTCTTCGGTTTCTGCGGCTTTCGCATGGTTTTCCTTGTACTCACGGGCAAGGTTGACGATCGGCTCCAGGTCGGAGCGCTCTTTGGAAAGCTCTGCCATGAGCTGAAAATCCGTGCCGGCTTCAGCCAGGCGGCGGTCAAGTTCCGCAAAGCGGTCGAGGATTGCTTCAAGTTTATCTAACATAGGTCCGTCTCTCAATGATTTCGGACTGAGATTATAACATCCTGTCTGGGGTCTGTCATCCTGAACCGGAAACTCGCCACCTTTGCAAGGTCTGTCATTCTTAGATAGAACCTGCCAAATGTCAATTTGAGCAAGTAACTATCATTCTGAGCAGGCATCTGTCATTCTGAGCTTCTTTCGCGAAGAATCTTAAGGCCCAAAAAGCAAGATCCTTCGTTCCTCAGGATGACACCTACTTGTCATTCTGAGCTTCTTTTGCGAAGAATCTTAACCCAGGGTTCAAAAGCCAAGATCCTTCGTTCCTCAGGATGACAAACATACATTGTCATTCTGAGCTTCTTTCGCGAAGAATCTTAACCCAAAGTTCAAACGGCAAGATCCTTCGTTCCTCAGGATGACAAACATACGCTGTCAAAAGCCAAGATCCTTCGTTCCTCAGGATGACAAACATACGCTGTCAAAAGCCAAGATCCTTCGTTCCTCAGGATGACACCCACAACTAAAACCAACCGAGTATAATAGCGCGCAGGAACAATATGCAGCTATATCTCATTCGCCACGGACAATCCACTAATAACGCCCGCTGGGACGCCCAGGAGAGCTATGGAACTGACCGCAGCTCAGACCCTACCCTGACTGAAAAAGGGGTGAGGCAGGCTGAGCTGCTGGCAGATTTTCTCACGGTCTCCAAGCCCGGAGAAGAAGACTTCTGGCGCGATCCTCAAAACAGGCTTGATTTCGGACTTACCCATATCTACTGCAGCCTGATGCAGCGCGCCATTCACACCGGCAGCATTATCGCTAATCGCCTGAACTTGCCTTTGGTGGCACTACCCGAAGCCCATGAAGTTGGCGGGATTTACCTTGAATCTGTGGTTAATGATGTGGTTGAGATCAGCTTTGAACATGGTGTCAGCCCTGAGTTTCTTTCCACCCATTATCCTGATCTGACCCTGGCTCAGCCTATCGACAACAAAGGATGGTGGCGAGGGGGCAAGGAAGACAAGGACCTGCCGCTAAAACGCGCACAAAGTGTGTTGAATTGGATCAAAGAGCGCCATCTTGCTTCGGATGACCGCGTGGCGATTGTGACACACGGCGGTTTTACAAACTATCTGCTGCGGGTCATGCTGCGGATTTCTCCGGAGGAGCCTGATAATCGCAAGTTGGATTACCGCCTGATCTTTAACAATTGTGCCATCAGCCGCTTTGACTTTGTTGACAATCGCATCCTGATGGTCTATCACAATCGCGCTGATTTTCTGCCCGATGAACTTATCACTTGATGTGATTACTTGATAGTTGCAATGCGTGCAGAACCTATTCCCATCTTTTCGTCAGTTTGCACAGTTTGTCCTGGAGATTAAGCAAAGCCTGAGCTCTGGTAAAATTGCGGTTAAGCGCCCAGACCGGGCAGAAAGTAATTAAGAATGCCTTTTTACATCAATATCCTCATTATCCTCGTACTTTTCTTTTTTAACGCAATCTTTGCAATGTACGAGATTGCCATGGTCTCTTCGAAGAAGACGCGCCTGGTGGCTCGTGCTGAAGATGGGCTAAAGGGGGCTGCTGTCAGCCTGGAGCTACTAAAGGACCCGGACCAGCAATATCTTTCGGCGATACAGATCATGATCACCATGATCGACACCCTCGCTGGTGGTATTGGAGGTGCCCAACTTTCTCGTCCTCTGGCTGAGGTTTTCAAACGCATTCACTGGCTGGCGCCGTTTGCCGAGATCGCTGCACTGATCCTGGTGGTAATTATCATCACCTATTTCTCGATTGTGCTGGGCGAATTGATTCCCAAACGCATCGCGGTAAGTAAGCCTGAAGATGTTGTTACCAGGCTTTCCCCGATGATCAAAAAGCTATCGCGAGTTGTGCGTCCCCTTACAAAACTGCTGAGCTCCTCAACTAATCTTGGCATCAAACTCTTCAATATAGATGTCACCCGTGAGCCAGCCATTACTGAAGAAGAACTCAAAGGTTATATCCAGGAGGGTCGTCAAACTGGTGTATTTGATGAGGCTGAACAAATCATGGTGTCCGGCGTTTTTCGTCTGACTGATCGCCGGGTGGACGCGATCATGACCCCGCATACGGAATTGGACTGGATCGATCTGGATGACGATCATGACACGATCGTAAGGGAATTGATGGAGAGCAGCTATTCCCGTCTGCCGGTTGCACGTGGCGACCTGGATCGTTCAATGGGGATCGTTAACACTAAGGATTTGCTCGGAATAGATATACACAATCCGCAGTTCAAGCTTGAAGACTATGTGCGCGAGCCTTTATTTTTCCCTGGCAACATGCAGGCAGTCAAGGCTTTTGAGCAATTTCGCGAAACGGGCATCCATCATGCGCTGGTTTTGGATGAATACGGCGGGGTGGAAGGATTTGTGACCCTATACGATATCCTGGAATCCATCGTTGGCGATATCCCGCTTGACGAATTCGATACGGATCAAGATGTTATCCAACGGGCAGATGGCACCTGGTTGTTTGATGGGCTGATCCCAATTGATGAGCTCAAAGAAATCTTGCAGGTTGATGCGTTGCCCGAAGAAGACAAAGCTGGTTTCCAGACCTTGAGTGGCTTTGTCATGAATCAGATGGGACGCATCCCCAAAACCGGTCAGCTATTCGAGTGGGATCACTGGCGCTTCGAAGTGATGGATATGGATGGTCACCGTGTGGACCGGGTGTTGGTAACTGATCTTTCGGCCACAGAGAACCCCGCTGTCGATATCTAAGTTCAAGGGCGCCAGCGGGTAAAGATGGCGTGTGAGAGCACGTGACCCGCGCTTTCTTCGACTGTTACCAGTTCGCCGGTGGTGAACTCGCCGCGTTTGCCCACGATCTCTTCCATTGCCTGGCGTGTTATCAGAGCTGAAGCTGTGATGGCGTAGGCGGTCAGGATCACAAAGCCCGCGTCTTCCGCGACCAGCGAGCGGCATGCCTCAATTAGCTCCGGCATGCGCTTAAAGAAATCCCAAACCTCTCCGCTCGAGCCGCGCCCAAATTTTGGCGGATCCATGACGATTCCCTGGTAGGTGTTACCGCGGCGTACCTCCCGTTTGATGAATTTCAGCGCGTCTTCCGCAATCCAGCGTACAGGTTTATCTGAAAGCCCGGAGAGTTTCATGTTCAGGTTAGCCCAACTGATGGCATGCTTGGAAGAATCAACGTGTGTTACTTCCGCGCCGGCAGCCGCGGCAGCCAGGCTGGCAAGCCCCGTGTAGCCAAAAAGATTCAAGACCTTGAAGGGCTTTTTTGCGGCATTGATCTGCTCGGTCATCCAATCCCAATGGCTTGCCTGCTCTGGGAAGACCCCCACATGGCGCGAGCTTGAAAGCTGCGCCTGGAAACGCAGGTTGCGATAGGAAAGCTTCCAACTTTTTTCCATTGGATTGAGCATATTCCACTTACCCCCATATTCCTGTTTTTCCTCGACCAGTAGCGCGTGAGCTTTTTTCCACTCGCTTGACGGCAGGCTCTTAGCCCAAATCGCCTGAGGGCGCGGACGGACGAGCAGGTAGGGACCAAAACTCTCGAGCGTTTTGCCATCGCCGCTATCGAGCAGTTGATAATCTTTCCAGTTGGGAGAGTCTTCGAGAATCAGTGGGGTTAAGTCGTTGTTCATTGGGTTTCCATTTTTATAAGAATAGTTGAATCACATAAGTGAGGGTCAGCGAAAGGGCGGTTGAGATTGCCAGTGAATCGTAAAATAATTGCGGCAGACCTTGCTGATGGGCATTGAAATGGTGCTTAAGCAGCAAAAGAGCCGCACTAAGCAGAACGATCAATAAGAGCACCCAGGCGGGAATTACCTCGAATACGATAAAGAGCATATATGCCGCAGCAGACGCAAACACCACCAAAAGGATCAGCAGGGGCTTACTCAGAGGTCTGGTGCCTTTTTCGGCTGTCCAGGCAGCGAAAATGAAGCTGAGCGCCATGAGAAAGATCGTCAGCAGGAGAGCCTCAGAGTTCAGCCTTTGTGCACTGGCAAGATAGCCAGAAAGTCCGAAGATCACCGAAAACAGGGGCTGGTGTTTTCCAATGCGCATCAGGGTGGAGTTTCCCAAATTCAGGTTTTGATGAGAAAGGGCGATCGCGATTAAAACCCCCGAAAATTTGAGCACTATGTCGAGAAGTCCAAGCAAGGCAGCCAGGGAGAGGCAGAGCAGAGCCAGGACGGCGCTCAGGGTTTTAGCAAGCTTCAAGGATATTTCCCCTGAGGCGATCGGGTTTAGCTCTTTCGGGTTGCAGGACAAAGCTGCTGCTGGGGCAGTCTCAATTTTTCGATACATTATCGCAAAGGTGAAGAGCAGAAGATTGCTGAGAATTGCGATAAGAAGCCGCATCCAGGAGCCTGTGCCGCCGACAATGCTGCCCAAAAGCGTGACTGCCAGAGTAGGGGCAAAGCAATCGAAACGTCCCATCAATTTGAAAATGGAATGAAGGGTCTTCATCACGCATAAAGTATACCAAAGGACACTGGTGGAGAGATCAGCTGCGAAACCGGGCAGCAACCTTAACCATTTCAGTTGATCTGGGTTTAGAATTGCTGAAAGGAGAATTTTATGGACTTTAATCGGGTAATTGACCGCCGCAATTCTGAATGCATTAAGTGGAATCGTTATGATGAAGATGTTCTGCCATTGTGGGTAGCGGATACTGACTTTGCATGTTCTGAATCCATAATCCGGGCGTTGCATGGGAGGGTCGATCACGGCATTTTTGGTTATGGCGCGCCTCCAAGAGAACTGGATCAGACCGTTGTTGAACGGCTGAAACGTTTGTATGACTGGGATGTCCAGCAGACCCAAATCGGTTACATTCCGGGGATTGTGACTGGCTTCAATGCTGCAATCCGATCGTTCTGTGAGCCAGGTGAGGCGGTTATCTACCAAACCCCGGCTTATCCACCTTTCATTGGCGCGCCAGATTCGGCAAGATTAACAGGGGTCCAGAATCCTCTCCTGCAGGATCAGGATGGGAGTTTCCAGCTTGATTTTGATCGTTTCGAGCAGCAACTTATCAGCGAAAACGTGCGCGCATTCATTCTTTGCAATCCTCAGAACCCCACGGGCAGAGTCTTCACACGTGAAGAATTGACCCAATTGGCAGAGATCTGTCTCAGGCACAAAGTATTGATCATTTCCGACGAAATTCATTGCGACATTCTTTATGATGGCAAGAAACACATCCCAATCGCCTCACTTTCCCCCGAGATTTCAGCGAACACCATCACATTTATGGCGCCAAGTAAAACCTATAATATTGCCGGGCTGCACGCTTCCGTGTATATCATCCAGAATCCCAAGCTGATGGAAAAGTTCCATCAGTTCTGCAGCGGTTTGGTTGGCTGCCCTGGGGTGCTGGCTCTGACCGCTGCCCACGCGGCATATGCTCAGGGCGGCGATTGGCTGATTGAGCAGAATCGTTACCTGCAGGCGAACCGCGATTTTCTGGATAATGCGCTTCATACCCAGCTGGCAGGCATCCGTTGGAAAAAACCCGAAGCCACCTTTTTGGGTTGGCTGGATTGCAGCGATTTGGGGTTGGCAGAAGCGCCTTACGCGTTCTTTTTGCGCGAAGCCCGGGTTGGTTTAAATGAGGGTCTTACCTTTGGACCTCAATGCCACGACTTTGTGCGATTCAACTTTGGCACAACACGCGCAAATATGCAAGAAGCAGTCAAGCGCATGAAAGCTGCACTGGCTGCCCGTTGAGACAGCTGATGGATTCGGATTCATTCAGTACCGATCGGAATTATTTGCGCCAGGTACAGTATGGCAGCGCCAATAACCTGAACGCGCGCATCCAGATCCACAAGCGCTTCACGAACAGCACTGAAGTCTGGGAGGACTTCATCTTTGAGCAACTTCCTGACCTGAGCGGCAAACGTCTGCTGGCGTTGGGTTGCGGTAATGCCGTCCAATGGCGCAAAAATCTGGATCGATTTGCCCCGGACGCCACCATTGTTCTAACCGACCTCTCAGAAGGCATGCTCGAGGAAGCCCGCGCCGAGCTGAAGGGGAATGAACGCTTCACTTTGCTTTGCATGGATGCAACCAACCTGGAATTTGCGGATGACAGTTTTGATTTCGTGACTGCCAACCACATGCTCTATCATGTGCCGGACATTGACCATACTCTGGCGGAAATAACGCGCGTGCTCAAACCAGGCGGCGCGATGATGGCTGCCACCAACGGCGCGAATTACATGGTGGATCTCGATGTCTTGCTGACGGAATTCTGGCCGGCTTACGGCGGCTTGCACACCATGTCGCTCAAGTTTAACCTGCTTAATGGCGTTGAAATCCTTCAGGCTTGGTTCGGAGAGGTTGAAAAGAGGCTCTATGCGGGCGATTTATGGGTTACAGAAGCCCAACCTTTGGTGGATTACGCCTTTTCCTTACCCAGGGTGCAGCAACTGATCCCACTGGACCAGAAGGAAGCAATGCTCGCGTTCTTCCAGGCTCGCATTGACGAATTAGGCGGCATTTTGATCCGCAAGGAAACAGGGCTTTTTCTTGCCAGCCAGCCAAAAAAGGCTTAACGGAAATAGGCAATAAAGATCGTCAGGATTGAGACCACCGCGCAGTAGACCGCGAAGGGGATCAGCGAACGTGTTTTAAGGAAGTTCAACAGCCAGCGGATGCTAAAGTATCCGACTACCAATGTCGCAATAAACCCAATGCTTAAAACGGGCAGGAAACTGCCCAAATCAGGAACTTCCAATAAGTCCAGAACAGAGAGCAGTCCGGCTGCCAGCATGACCGGGATGGACATCAGGAAGGCAAACCTGGCGGCTGCCTCGCGCTTCAAGCCACGGCTCAAACCGCCGCTGATGGTCGCGCCGGAGCGGGAAATTCCCGGGAAAATCGCCAGTAACTGGAAGAATCCAATCACAATGGCATCCAGAGGAGTGAGGCTCTCGAGATTGCGCTCTTTACGCGTGAATATCTCTGCCAGGCTCAGCATAATCGCTGTTACGAACAACAGGACTGACGTCATGATCGGGTTTGCAAAGGCATCTTCCACCTTGCTTTTCAGCAGCAATCCCCCCAAACCTGCCGGGATGGTTGCCAGAATGATAAACCAGCCGAGACGTGAGTTGGCTTCTTCGAAAGGTTTTTTATCGCGAATGCCGGCAATCACAGCTTTGAAAATTGCCAGCAGATCTTTCCAAAAGTAGGCGATCACTGCCACAAGAGTGCCAAGCTGCACCAGCACGTCAAAAATAAAAGCCTTCGTCGGGTCGAGCGTCCAGTTGAGGATGAAGGGCACCAGCACCAGGTGCGCCGAGGAACTGACCGGCAGGAACTCCGTCAGCCCTTGCACGATTCCCAGAATCAGCGATTGGATGAATGTCATGGATGGACCTCCGGAATGCGGGCAATATCAAGTTTGGTCAAAGCCTCGTCTGCAAAAGCGTTCAGGTTGCCGGCCAGGATGGCTTTGCGCAGGTTACGCGCCAACTCCAGCAGGGTGTGTAAATTGTGGATCGAAAGCAGCGTGGCTGCCAGCATCTCTTTGGCGACGATCAGATGGCGCAGGTAAGCCCGGCTAAAGGTGCGGCAGGTGTAACATTGGCATTCGCTATCAATCGGGCGTTCATCGCGGGCAAAAGCAGCATTCATCAAATTCAGCCGCCCAGAATTGGTCATGGCAGTGTTGTGGCGTGCCAGGCGGGTGGGCAGGACGCAGTCGAAAATGTCGATGCCCCGCAAAACACCCTCAATCAGGTCCTCCGGGGTGCCGACGCCCATCAGGTAGCGCGGTTTGTCCTTGGGCAATACGGCATTGACGACCTCAATCGTGCGGTACATGTCGGCTTTGCCTTCGCCAACTGAGAGCCCGCCAATGGCGTGCCCGGGGAAGCCCATGCTGCTGATGGCCTGCGCCGATTCTGTCCGGAGATCCTCAAAAATGCCGCCCTGCACAATGCCGAAAAGCGCCTGGTCATCTCTTTTCTTGGCGTCCAGGCAGCGTTGCGCCCAGATGTGGGTGCGATCCATGGCTTCTTTGGAGTAAGCGTGGTCCAGGGGGTTTGCGCATTCATCGAATGCCATGATGATATCGGCGCCAAGGTTTTCCTGGATCGCGATGGAGCTTTCGGGGGTCAGGCGTTTCATGGATCCGTCGATGTGGGATTTAAAAGTTACGCCATCGGGGTCAATTTTGCGCGTGTTCGAGAGCGAAAAGACCTGGAAACCACCCGAATCGGTCAGCATGGGTTTGTGCCACTGCATGAACTGATGCAAACCACCCATCTTAGCCACCAGTTCATCGCCGGGTCTGAGTAAAAGGTGATAGGTGTTTGAAAGAACGAGCGTGGCGCCGAGCTCTTCGAGTTGGGCGGGTGTGATGGCTTTGACGGTTGCCTGGGTGCCGACAGGTGCAAAAACGGGGGTATGAATCACTCCGTGCGGGGTGTGAAACTCGCCAGCCCGGGCTGCGTCTTCTTCGGCATTTATGGTCCACTCAAACATCTTCGGCATCCTCTCAAAAAACTCCCCCAATTGTACCTTTATTATTTTGCTCCATGTCCAGATTAGGCACAGAGCTATTTAGGATTGAGCCTGTAAGGTAATGGTAATTAGAACCAAACCCGCATAGAGTGGTTTGGCGTCAAAGCATCCTGCCCTGTCTTGACATCTTAATAGACAACCCACCAAAAATCTGCTTGTGCTGCGGTGGGTAGGCTAAAATCCAGTTCGTAGGCCGGAATGAGACCGCCTCATAATCTCTGAAGATCAAATACCGCTTGCGGGCTCACTCCGGCACAACCTCGAAACAAATAGGCGGCGGAGTGCGCAACAGAGGCGCATTCCGCCCTACAAAGGCCACCCATGTGGGAGGAGTAAGCCCCATCCGTACAGAAAGCCTTAGCCCTCCCGATTGGAATAATTGTCCAGGTTTTTATGCAATTCCAACAGGGTCATGTAAGGTCGGTAGCCCAGGTTGGTATAAAGGTGCATTGCCCCGGTCGGGTTTTGGGTGTCTGCGGTTAGGGCGACCTCATCCATATTCATGGCTTTGAACATTGCCATCGAGCGGCAGATCAAAGCGCTGGCCACTCCGCGACCGCGCCATTCTCTTCGAACGGAAATTGCCTCGGTGTAACCACGCCGGCGATTTTCCAACTCGTTTTCTTCCGGCGAAACATAATTCTGCACCGACCCCACCACCTCGTCGCCATCCCAGGCAACCTGCCAGAGGATGGGTTGAAAATTCGGATTTGCAACATAGCTCTGGAACCATTCCTCGGTAGGCTCTGAAGCGCCGTATTCGTCTTTGAAGGCCTCGTTTGAAGCGTCCCAGATCTCGCGGATGTGTTTCGGCAAGACCGGGTGAACGTTTATTCCCTCCGGTAAGGGGCGTTCTGGCAATTCAGTGAGTGAGCGGCTCATCGAGTGGTAATAGCGTTCGATGGTATAACCCGATTCCTTGAGAATATCAAAACGGTCTCGATCAGTTTCCCGGCATAAAGTCACCACGAAGCCATTGTTTCCTTCAGGCAGGCTGTTGGCATAATGGCGACCGCGAGCCTCTCCCCAGGTGATCAGGCTTTGTTCGATGCCTTTGCCCTGCCAGGAGGGGTCGACTTTGAAGAGGTTGACATAAGCGTATTGGCTCGTGGCAATCTCACGTTCCCAGTAAAACCTGGAGTAAGCAACCGTCTCACCGTCGACATCAGCGAATATCAAATCGTCGTGGGGGTCTGTGTGGCTCAGATTGGTGTATTCCGCGCGCAGCCCTTCGATGGTGGTCTCACCTGAATAGGTACTGAGCCAGCAGATGGTATCCACTCCAGTCACCGAGCTGGACAGCGATATTGTCCAGAAGGATGGGTGGAACAAACCTGATTTTAGCATCTAAATCAGGAGAGTTAGCGAGCAGATGCTCCCAGGGGGAACGTCTTTGTAGAGATGAATGTTTTCTGACAGCATTGTAGTAATAGAGATAATGCATCGCTTCAAGGAAGAAGTCCTTTTGGGAATGAATGGAAAGCAATCTGGGGATGTAAAACTCCTCGTCATCGGTACGGTGGGAGCGTTCAACATGCGCGTTCTCCTGAGGGCTGGCAGCATGGTTCTGGATAATGGAACAGCCAAATCCAGACAGGAGTTTTCTGAGTTCGATGAGTTTGAGCCAGGATTTCCCACCAAACTCCTCACCCCGATCCACAGTAAAGACGATGGGCACCGAGACACCGTGACTTCTGAGCCAGGAAAGCACCCACAGAAAGAAAGTCAGGCCATTGGTCCAGCTTTTCTGATCAGAGTAAGCCATCAGTTTGAAGCGGGAGTTAACATCGACAGCAGTCCACTGATAGAGAGGAAACTGTTTCGAGTGAAAGTGACGGATCTGCTCCAGGGTCAGCGCTTTTTGGTCCACGACATATTTGAGGTCAATTTGCACGATTTCAAACGCTTTGGCCTGATACCAATCCACATAAGGACGTGAGCCTTTTTTATGGGGTTTGTGAGGCTTCAGTTTCGATTTGGCTTTGTTGCGTCTGAGAATGTTGCGGATGGTGTGTTCAGACATCGTCAAACCATCCAGCGCCTCCAGTTCATCTTTCAGCCTGACAGGTCCATAGCGGGTCTTTTCTCTCAGCTCCAGGATCCTGGCTTCAATCCCGGCACTCGTTTTGTTGTGTACCCGGTGTGGCGCTTTTGATCCATCTTTCAAATCCCCCGCCTCACTCTTGCGGATTGCTTTGTAGATTGTCGCCCGGCTGACACTCAAGATCCTGGCTGTCGCTGTCACATTCCCCTTGTGTGCCTTCAAAACCTGTAGGATCGCTCGTCTGGCTGCCTCCGGACTAATCTGCCTCAACTCTTGGTAGTCTAAGTGGGTTATAGCTTTGATCAATGTACACCTCGATGTCTTCATATCTTATCCCCCATAACTCCAGACATCGATCCCGGTACAACTCGTATGACTTATCTAAAAAGTGTATACCATGTGCTGACCTACTCACAGGTCTCACCTGAATATTGTTTGACGGCATGCAGGTTGGTGAGTATGGTTAACATTTTTGGGTAGTCCGACTCGCCCTCAAAATGGCGGAAGACCAGCCCTTTGATGACAGGGTTGTTTTCAAGTGGATAAATGTCAGGTGCAGTCATTTTTTAATCTCTTTCAATTTTTCGATAATAAAAATCTGGCTCAGTTTCAGGTTAACAAAAAAACCACGGGGTTGGATTGCCCGTGGTTTTTGATCTGATCGTGGGATAAATCAATAAACAGGCGCAATCCGGCCAATGCAAACAAGTCCGCTCGCAGAGGCACAAATAGAATTGATTTTGTGATAGTTGATAACCATGTAGATAATTCTAAGACTAATCAGTATGTTGTCAAGAAATTGGTGATCGAAAGACTGCTATGTTTTCTTTTAAATTGGAGGAACTGAAGCCTTTGGGTCCGGATTGGGTCATGATGCTGGAAGGAATGCGAGCAGTATTTACTCCATCCGCATCTCTTCATTCCGGGATTACGCTGTGGAACCCTACATGTACTGTTGTTCTGAGTTAGTATCTGTCATACTGAGCCTCTTTTGCGAAGAATTTTCTTTTTGATATCCAACACGGAAGATCCTTCACTTCATTCAGGATGACTAAATTGTACTGATGAACAAAATAATTACCTCAAGTGGGATGACTAAAGCCCTCCGGTACGGGTAAAGTGCACTCCATCCGCAATAGAGTCTGAGGATTTAAAAGAGAAATCGCAGACGAGGAGTTAATGATTTTCATGATTTTCATCAGAAGTGTTATACTTTTTCCTCGTGGATATAAACACTTACTCAACCTGGCTGGAGATCGACCTCAAAGCCATCAAGAATAACACTGCTCTCATCCGCCAAAAGACGGGTGCGGAAGTGATGGCGGTGATCAAAGCCAATGGCTACGGTCACGGTGCCCGCCCTGCCGCCCAGGCGGCAATTGCCGGCGGTGCAACCTGGATTGGTGTGGCGCGCATCGAAGAGGCTCTTGCTCTGAGGCGCGGTGGCATTTCCTGCAAACTGTTGGTGCTTGGTTTTACCCCCGCAGCCAAGGTTCCCGAAGCCATTGAGCACAATATCACCGTGGCGCTTTTTGACCCTGACCTGGCACAGAATTACCTCGATTACGTCAATATCCACGGTGGCACGCTGCATGCCCACCTGAAGGTTGAAACCGGCATGGGTCGCCTGGGGATGAACCCGGAGCATGTTGCTCCTTTCCTGGAGGGTCTCAAAGGCACTAGCATCAATGTGGACGGTATTTTCACGCATTTGGCTCGCGCGGATGAGCCCAACTCAGACTCTACCCCCAAACAGCTTGCCATTTTTGAAAGACTCCTGGCAGATCTTGAAAGCAAGGGAATTAAACCCGAAAAAGTTCATGCTGCCAACTCTGCCGCGGTGCTCAACTTCCCCCAATCCTATTACGACATCGTCCGTCCGGGAGATATTCTTTTTGGAATGTCCCCGAGCGGTGAGGCTCTGCCAACGGGCTTTAAGCCCGCACTGACATGGAAGGCGCGCATCATCTCGCTGCACAACTTCCCGGCTGGTCAGGGCATCAGTTATGGTTCCACCTATGTTACCAGCAAAGAAGAACGCATTGGAGTAATGCCAACCGGTTATGGTGATGGTTTTCGCCGCGCTGAAAATCAGCAGGTGCTGGTTGGCGGTAAACGGGTGGATATAGTCGGCAGGGTTTGCATGGACCAGTGCATGCTACAGTTGGACAGTGTGCCTGAGGCCAAAGTGGGCGATGAAATTGTGATTATTGGCTCGCAGGGTGATGAAACCTTGAGCGTTGATGAAGTTGCCAAACGTTGGTCGACCATCAATTATGAAGTGGTCTGCGGTCTGGCAGATCGCCTTCCCAGGATTTATAACGAATGACCGAATCTTTAATACGGGCAGAATTTCACTGCCACACCGAATATTCCCCCGACAGTATGGTGGAATTGGAAGCCTTGCTCGAAGCCTGCGATGAACGCGGTATCGACAAAATCGCCATCACCGACCATGGCAGCATTCAGGGCGCACTTAAGGCGCATCAGATGGACCCTGAGCGGGTGATTGTGGCGGAGGAGATTGAAACCCCTGAAGGAGAGATACTGGGTTACTTCATGACCGAGGAGATCCCGCAGGGTTTGTCAGCTGTCGAAGTTGTGCGGCGTTTGCACGGGCAGGGCGCGTTTATCAGCCTGCCGCATCCTTTTGATCCGCACCGCAGCTGGTGGAGAGATCGCACGTTGGATCAGATCTTGCCTTATCTCGACGGGCTGGAAGTCTTCAATGCCCGCTGCAGACGGGAAGAATACAACAAAGAAGCTTATGCCTTTGCTCTCGAACATGGAAAAGCGTTGATGGCGGGCAGTGACGCGCACGCCGTGAGCGAGTTGGGGCGTGCCAGCATGACCATGCCCTGGTTTAATGACGCAGAAAGTCTGCGTGCGGCTGCACGTGAGGCAAGCATCAGTGGTGAACTGTCGGGTTTGTATGTCCACATGGTTTCTGCGTTTGCGCGGGTGGCAAAGAAATTCAATTTTTAATACGCGAACAATTCTTTTTTGATCACTCACGGCTTGAAGGGGTGAGGTTTATCTTATCGCGTGCGAAGCGTAGCGATCTGCCTTTTTATACTCCAAAAAAATTTTCGTAGGGCGCGATTGAAAGCACTGCAGACATCATCATGCAGGGATCTCGGAGTGCTTCCAATCCGCCATCACACTATCGGCTATTTGTTGGCGGATTGAGGGCACTTGAAGCTCGTCTAAGCTAAAGTTTGCGGTGCCCTCAAGCTCGCCCTACGATTAACTGATCCACAACCTTGCTCCTACGAACATCCGATAAAACAAAGGACGCCCATTTTATGGGTGTCCTTTTCTAATTCAGGTAAATGTTGATCTGTCTACTTCAACAACGAGAAGATCAACCAGGCTGCCAGCAAAATGAAGACAATTGCCATGCCGATCTTTACCGCTCCGGCGCGCTTGCGCAGGAAATCGGTGAATTGCTTGGAGCTTGTGCCGTAAAATGCCAGGATGAAAACAACAACCAGGGGCACGATGAACATCAGGTTGTAAAGCACCAGGTAGAGCAGTGCCTGCGCGCGCATCTCAGGGACCGAGCTCATCGAGATGATTACCGGAAGATATATTTGACCTGTGCAGGCAAGTTCGAGCAGCGAGATCAACAACCCCGTGACAAAGGCACCCAGAATGTAGCTGCTGGCTTTGCGACCCTCCCGCACCGTCTTATTGATGCGTTTGCGCAGTGGTTCAGGAAGCTTCAACGCCATATCGCTCAGGTCGCCCTTCCGCACCTTGATAAAGTCACGGATGCTCAGGACTGCCAGCACGAGGCATAAGACTGCCGTAAAGATGTAAACAATTTTGCTGATGACGGAAGTAAAGCCTGAAATCAGGTCCAGCACCTTATAAAAACCAAGCCCCACCACCAAATACGCGATGAAAACGCCCAGGGTAAAGCTTGCGCCGGTAAACAAAATTTCTTTGCCTTTTTTGCCGCTCAGCGACAAGTAAGACACGAAGAAAATGATGGTGGCAAAGGCACAGGGGTTTAATCCATCCACCAAACCTGCCAGAACAACAGCCAGCCAGCCCATTCTTTCAAAACGGTCAAGCAGGGCATTATTGCATTCCTCAGGATTACAATTTTCCCAAAAGGCAGGGGAACCCGTCTTGCTCAGTTCCTGTAAGACAGGCTCAATCAATTCGGGTGTAAATTCTGTTTCGTCAATCCAGGCATAATCGCCAATGAAAAGCGCGGGCGTATTGAAGTTTTTATCCACACCAACGCGATTAGCCATCCATTCTGCCAACGCGGCCTCTTCAAAAATATTAAATTCCTCAATGATCAGTTGGGGGTATTTGGACTGTAAATAAACCATATCGGTTTCAGCCCGGGCGCATTCTTTACAGCCGGTTTGGTAATAATAGGCGGCATAGATTGGGGCGGCAATTTCACAATTCTCCGGATTTTCAGGGCTGCAAACCAAAGGAGAATCAGGTTCGGGTTGGACCTGGGAAAGCACCAGCGAGGCAGGATCCACACCGGGTATTTCGGGAAGCTCAATCCCATCCCCTTCGAGTCCGGCTTCAACCAGTTCCACAAGGCGCTGTCGCGTTTGTTCCTCACCATTGAGCATCTCATTTCCAATTAAGACAACCGGCAAACCCCGGTCGCTGGCTCCAATGCCAAAAGCCTTTTCAGCTTTCATCAGCGCTTCATAATTGACGCTTTCGCTCAACTCAACCAGTCTGATGGCAATCAAGCCCGGATATTGAGCTTCCAAGGGCTGCACGATATTCTGCAAAATATCCAGGCAGTGGCTGCAGCTGGTGGAATAAAAATAATAGGCTTGAACTTTTGCGTTCTCCAAGTCCGTCAGGGTGGGTCCAGTTCCTCCGGGACCAATTCCCTGCGGTTGCATGTTTGAAGCAGATGCCATGTTTGGCAGTAAGAGTGAAAAGAAGGCGATCAGCGAGAGCCCGATGGAAGTCAGGAACGCTCTGGTTTCTCTGTTTTGCATACGGATTAATGACCTTTCAAAAACCCAACTTTCAAAGTCTTGTTTAGATTTCCGACTGATTCTAACACGGGTTTTAAAATGGATTAAAAGAGAGACCTGCTCAGGCGACCTCAACTTTTGTAACCGGGAATTCGCTGTTACTGAAACTATCTATCAATACTTGCCGCTGCTCCCCTTCAATGCCGCCGAGGATCATGCGCAAGCGAAAATCACCGCTTTTCGAGGTGGAACTGACCGTTCGCAGGATATTTCCCCCCACCTCTGAAACCAGACCCGCAAAGTATGCCAATCCGCCAGGGCGATTGGTGGCTTGGGGACCTTCCACAAGCAGCGAAGTCCAGCGCAACGCGGTGCGCGAGATGCCCACCAGATCGAGCGCGTTCTCGAATTCATCAGATGAGATTGAACCTCCGCCAATGGCTGCATACAAATCGTCCAGGTTTGCGCAGGCCAGGAGCCCAAGCAGGGCTTCAATCCGGTTCGAATCCAAAGCGCGCACGTCATCCAAATCCAGAATGCCCCGCGCGGAGATGATGTTGTGGATCAGTTCACGCCCGCGGCGGCTGGCTTCCTTCAGATTGACTCTCGCCAAAACGTTGCGCAGCAAGCGTGCTGTGGAGGCGTTACAGTGGTTCAGCCAGTCCGGCTCGGGTGTTTTGTGAGGTCCGCCACTCAGGACTTCCACGACGTCGCCGGGATTTAAGGTGTCGTAAAGGTGGCGTTCTTCTCCGTTGACCAGGACTTTGTGAATCTTGTCGAGGTAAAACTCCTGGATTGCGGCGACGCCATCCAGGACGGTGCTGCCTTCCTGCAAGAAGCGCGTGCCGCCAAAGGGCGTCAGGATCTGCACCGGTCTGTAACTACTGATGTCCTGATCGTGATTGATGGCGTAGATGACCCCCCAGGTGTTTTCACCCTCCATGCTCTCAGTCGCGATTGCGACCTCGATTGCGCCTGTTCCTGGCAGATAGGCTGTCACCTGCAGCGCGCGATAGCCATTTTGCGGAGAGGCGATGTAATCATCAAAGCGATCCTGGTCCAAATTCCGGCTGAAATAGCGGTTTACGCGTGAGAGCAGCCTGTAGCAGGCGGTTTCGTCATCGTTTCGCACCAACATACGAAAACTGACGATATCGTTGACAGCCGAGAAGTCATCCAGGGAAGTACGGTGGCTGCGCGCCATGCGCTGCAGTTTATCCCAGGCCTGCCAATATCCGTTGACCGTGAAACGGACTGAGCCTTCCACGCCCTCGGCGTCCATCAGGTTGCCCAGTTCGTTGAGATAGTAGCGGATGAAGTTGATGTTGAGGCGGGGGTCTGCGTCGATCTTGTTTTTTACTTTGTTGAAAGAGGCCGGTTCGGCATAAGGGAATGCCATATCTTCGATCCAGCGGCGCCAGCGGTAGCAATTGAGAATGCCGGCGAGTTTGCCGTAGGCGCGGATGGCTTCGGTGGCTTTTTGCCACTGCTTGCCGGGGGATTGGTAGTGCAGAGTCATCATGTTGTGACTTTTGTCTGCCAGTTTCACTACGAAGACTGCCGGATCACGAAACATGGCGATTTTGCGCAGGGTTTCCATCTCGCGCGTGGAACCATCCCGCGGGTTGCTCATTTTAGTTAATCCGTCAATGATGTGTGCTACTTCTTCGCCTAAAGATCCGGGGAAAAGGGACTTGATTTCATCGAAAGTTTCGCCCTGGTCTTCAATGGTATCGTGAAGCAGGGCGGCGATGGTCCAGGATTCTTTTTGCACCAGCTTGTCAACGAAAGCGGCAACCCAGGCACAATGCGTCTCAAAATAAGGCTCACCTGAAAGGCGAACTTGCCCGGCATGCACCTGTTGCCCCCATGTATAGGCACGTTGTATGGCTTCCGTTCGGGGCACAAAAGTGCCGACCGAAAACTCATCCGAAATTGACGGACGAATCTCAGAAATATTCTGAATGTCAACCACAGTTATCCTTCCTCTCCAAGGGCAGGACTTTACGCTAATTTATTAAATATAGCATACAAGTGATGTGTTTGCAGAAAAATTCACAAACTTTCTGTGGTTTGATCATGAAGGATTTTGAAAGGTGCTATTTTTGTTTAATGAGTTGGAAGGGGTAATGGTTAGATCATTTTAAGCTTGCAAAAAGAGGGTGAGATAAATCAGAAATCCAATCCCGATAAATGCCGTTACCCAAAAGATATTCTTGCGAGTCTTATGTCTGAACAGCAACATCCCAGCCAGACCACCGATACCACCACCGAGCAGGGTTAATCCCAACAGAGATTTTTCCGGGATGCGCCAGCCGCCGCGCCTGGCCTGAAATTTATCGTAGCCAAAAAGCAGGAAATTGATGAAATTCAATGGAATGGCAAGCAGTATTACAGTTTCGTTCACGGATATCATCATCTAACAGCTATAATCGAAGTATTATAGTGCTAATTGAGATGGAAGATCCGATTAAACAACGCCTGATACCTCTGGAACCTGTCCGGACAGAAATATTTGTGGTGAACTCACGTTTCATTGCCGATTTGGAGCCTGCAGGCAGCGTTGAGGAGGCGCGTGCTCACCTGGCAAGGGTGCGCGAAAGACACGCGACGGCATCGCACAACGTTCCGGCCTTTGTGATTGGACACGGCAACAGCATCATCACCCATTGCAGCGATGACGGTGAGCCCTCAGGCACGGCAGGTCGACCAGCATTAGCGGTCCTGCAGGGCAGCGGGTTTGGGAACGTCTCGGTGGTGGTGACGCGTTACTTTGGCGGCACCAAGCTGGGCACCGGGGGGCTGGTGAGAGCTTATGGCGATGCTGTGCGGGAAGTGCTGAAAGCGGTGAAACCTGCCGTGCTTCTGCCGACGACGACCCTCATGTTCGCAGCGCCTTATCGCTTGTACGATCAGGCAGTCAGGTTGATGGAAGCGCACAAGGGGCAGGTGTTGGAGACGGAGTTTTTGGAAGATGTCACGATAACCGTGCGCTTCAAGGATGAAGAAGTGGAAGCCTTTACTGGCCAGCTGGGCAACCTCAGCGCGGGTCAGGTGAGGCCGATTGTGGTTGAACAGAATGCTGAGACGGTGTTTCAGTTATAGCCTGTCATTCTGAGCGCCAACCGGACTGTCATTCTGAGCGCCAACCGGACTGTCATTCTGAGCGCCAATCGGACTGTCATTCTGAGCGTCAGCGAAGAATCTTACCGACAAATGGGCAAGATCCTTCACTTTGTTCAGGATGACAAACTCCTCTGTCATTCTGAGCGCCAACCGGACTGTCATTCTGAGCGCAGCGAAGAATCCTACCGACAAAGCGGCAAGATCCTTCACTTTGTTCAGGATGACAAACTCCTCTGTCATTCTGAGCGCCAACCGGACTGTCATTCTGAGCGCAGCGAAGAATCCTACCGACAAAGCGGCAAGATCCTTCACTTTGTTCAGGATGACAAACTCCTCTGTCATTCTGAGCGCCAACCGGACTGTCATTCTGAGCGCAGCGAAGAATCCTACCGACAAAGCGGCAAGATCCTTCACTTTGTTCAGGATGACAAACTCCTCTGTCATTCTGAGCGCCAACTGGACTGTCATTCTGAGCGTCAGCGAAGAATCTTACCGGTCAATGGGCAAGATCCTTCACTTTGTTCAGGATGACAAACTCCTCTGTCATTCTGAGCGCCAGCGAAGAATCCTACCGACAAAGCGGCAAGATCCTTCACTTTGTTCAGGATGACTAACTTCTCTGTCATTTTGAGTGCCAACCGGACTGTCATTCTGAGCGTCAGCGAAGAATCTTACCGGTCAATGGGCAAGATCCTTCACTTTGTTCAGGATGACAGTGCGCCTTTGTTGAGATAACCCCTCTATCAATACAAATGCTGTTGGGCGGTGTAAAGCTTGTGGTAAAGCCCTTTCTCCGCCAGCAACTCCTCGTGTTTTCCTGCTTCCACGATTTTGCTGCCTTCCAAAGCCACAATCCGATCCGCATTCCGCACAGTTGAGAGTCTGTGGGCAATGATGATCGTGGTGCGCCCTTCGATCAGGCGTTCCAAGGCCTGCTGGATCAGCATTTCGGTCTCTGTATCCACTGAGGATGTGGCTTCATCCAGGATCAGGATGGGGCTGTCCTTCAATACCGCCCGGGCAATGGAGAGCCGTTGCTTTTGCCCGCCCGAGAGTTTGACGCCGCGTTCGCCAATCAGAGTGTCGTAGCCGTTAGGCATACGTTCAATGAATTCCGAAGCATTGGCGATCTCGGCTGCCCGAATCACTTCCTCTTCGGTGGCATCGGGTTTGCCAAAAAGGATATTCTCACGTACGGTTCCGTGGAAGAGGAATACGTCCTGCAAAACCATGCTGACCGATTGATGCAGCAGGTCGAGATCGATCTCGCGCACGTCGACGCCATCGATGAGGATTTTGCCTTCAATTGCGTCATAAAAACGCGGAACGAGGCTCACCAGGGTGGTCTTACCCACGCCGGTTGGTCCCACCAGGGCGACCGTAGTGCCAGCTGGAATGTCGAGGTTGATATCTGTGAGCACATCTTCGCCCTCGTTGTAAAAGAAGCGGACGTTCTCAAAGCGGACGTTCCCTTTTATGGGCTCCAGGAAGCTATGCGGCTCAGCGGGGTTGGCGATCTCAGGCGAAACTGTAAGGATTTCCGCGATGCGTTCAAAGCCAGCCAGGGATTCCTGGACTGCTTCCATCGAGTTGCCCAGGCTGCGGACAGGCGTGTAGAAACTGTCGAGATAGAGGAAAAAAGCGACCAGGTTCGCAATTGAAAGCGTGCCGGCGATTGCCATTCGCGCGCCGAAAAAGATCACAAGCAACTGACCAATGCCCGCCGCAAAGTCAAAAATTGGGTTGAAAATTGCCATCAACTTCAAGGCACGCAGGTTTTTGTGAAGGACGAGTTGGATCTTATCATCCACTTTGTCGAGCGCGTCTTCTTCGCGGGCGAAGGCCTTTACCTCCCGTATCCCGGAAAGGCTGTCATTAAGCACCGCGTTCAACTCGCCAATGGATTGCTGTCGGTTTCTGAAGGCAGGGCGAACCAACTTACTGTAGCCGATCAAGGCAAAAATAATGATGGGAATAGGAATGAGGGTTAGCAGTGTGAGATTGATATTCATTGACAGCAAGATGGTGGTTACGCCAATCAGCGTGATGCCGTTGACGATCACGTCTGGCAGCGCGTGGGCAATCATGCGTTCAAACAAATCCGTGTCATTGATGATCCTCGACATCAACTGACCGGTTTGCTTGTCCTCATAAAAACGCAGAGAGAGCCTCTGGATGTGCTGATAGACCATGCGGCGGGCATCCGAAACGACTCCCCAGCCAGCCTTGTGAGCGGCATAGGAGCGGGTGAACTGCATCACTGCCCGCGCGACAAAAACAATCAGCGCGATCACCGAGATGCGGGTGATGTAGTCGATGGTTCCCTGGTTCAGTGGCTGCGTCGTGAGGCGGTCAATTAATTGGCGGATTATCCAGGGGATCAGAAGCTGTGCCCCCACCAAACCGAGCATCGTCAGGGTGGTCAGAAAAATCATTTTTGAGTATCTTTTGGCGAGGCTGCCGAGCAATGCAAATGGTTTCACTATGTGTTTATATCCTTAAATGAGATGACAACTGTGGCATGTTTGCCCCAACGGGGGATTGAAATGCCCCAGGATTTTTGAAATGCTTGATCTTCCATCCAAAACAATCCGGTTCCTTGCGTGACCCATGAATTGATAAAACCCCAGGGAGTGTGAACTTCTCCGCTGTAATGCTCCGGATCGTAAGCCGCAAAGACCATCGTGTGTCCGCTGGCACCTTTGAGCTTATTGTAGTTTTTTGGCTGGTTCATATAATAAATGGCTGGCGCATGCCCAAACCACCAGTAAATTGTTACAAGGCTGACGATATTTTCTGCTTCCGCGGTAGCCCGCAATAGTTCAGGGCTGAGATGAAAAACCTTGGCTTTAAGCGGTAAGTTATGTTTTTTTGCCAGGTAACGCAGCAGACGTACCTGCAGAGGAGGGGTGATGCCAGATTTTGGCGCCAGGCGGAACAGGCTGCCGCGCCACCAGATGCGGTTGATCTCTTTGATCACTTCCTGAGGGTCCAAACTGACATTGGTCAGCAGCTCAATCGCGGCAATGATTGAGTGGATCGCGCAATCATTTCCTTTTTGCAGGGATTGAAACTTGGCGAGGTTCTTTTCAGGGAGGGCGAGCAAGCTGGTCTTTTTCATTGGGCTTATTTTACATTGAAACGCAGCTTAACCCACAGAAATGCTCCTTTTTGGTATTCTGCCATGCATTTTCCGTGTGAAGGCTAAAACCCGAGCGATCTTGTCTCCACTGGAATCGTTGGTTTGCATGAATAGGGCGACCTGGTGGTTTTGGATCAATTTATTGCAAACAGATAATTTAACTTGAATTCTCTTATTTTTCCGTTATTATTTTAAGTGTGTAAGAGCAACATGATAATGTCCTAAAGTAGCAAAATAGAAATGTCCTAATTAACATTAGGAGCTATGACATGGACAATCGAAATGAACAATGAAGAACTACTCCGAAAAAGTGTCCTTGAAGGAGTGCTGGAAAAACGAGAAAGCCAAAAAGATGCGGCTGCAAAACTGGGGATCAGCGAACGACAATTTCGGCGGATATTGCGAAGATATCGGTTGGAAGGCGTTGCGGGGTTGGTGTCCAGGAAGCGGGGAGTACCCAGTAATCGCAAGATGGAGGCTGCGATACGGGAGATTGTTGAAGACTTTATCAATGATCCGCTGGTAAAAGGTTTTGGACCCACTCTGATGGCTGAAAAGGTTGAGCAGATGAAAGGTATCCGTTTGAGCAAAGAAACCCTGCGAAAGATGATGATTGAAGCTGGTGTCTGGAAATCAAAGGTCAAAAAGAAGGCTGAGCCCCATTACGCTCGTCCCAGAAGGGATCATCGTGGCGAGCTGGTGCAGATCGATGGTTCTGAACATGCCTGGCTGGAAGATCGGGCGCCAAAAGCCACGTTGCTGTTGTTTGTGGATGATGCCACCAGCCAGATCCTGGCAGCTGAATTTGTGCCCGAAGAATGCTTCTTTAGCTATGGGAACTTGTGTCAACGCTACTTTCAGGAACACGGTCTGCCCAAGGCTTTCTATAGTGACCGCTTCAGCGTCTTTCGGGTCAATCGCAGAGAAAAGCTCAAGTATGAACCGGTTACTCAGTTCCAGCGGGCTCTCAGCGTCCTGGATACCGAGCTGATTTGCGCCAATTCACCACAAGCCAAGGGACGGGTGGAGAGAGCCAACCAAACTTTGCAGGATCGTCTCATCAAGGAAATGCGTCTTCTGGGTATCAGCGATTATGAACAGGCCAATCTGTATTTGCCCCAGTTTATTCGCGACTATAACCGCAAATTTGCTGTGTCGCCCGCTTCAAGCTTTGACTTCCATCGTCCCCTGGATGAAACACATGATTTGGCTTTCCTTTTCTCCATTCATGACTTCCGTAAAGTCACCAAAACCTTGCAGATCAATTATGCTGGCAGAGTGTATCAAATTGTGACTAATCATCCAGCCTATTTTTACGCTGATCAGGAGGTTTTGATCACTTGTGATGCTTCCGGTTCTGTCTCAGCCTGGTTTCACGGCAATCTGCTTATCCTGGAAGAAGTGGAGAAAAGATCCAGGCAAACTGCGATTGTCTCCTCCAAATCCGAGCAGACAAATCCCTTGCCACCTGCTTATGACCACCCCTGGAGGACTTATGGAAAAAAGCTGAATGGAAAGCCAGTGCTTACAACTTTATCAACACAATAGGACATTTCTAAATTGCTGAGATTAGGACGTTTCTAAATTGCCTTGACATTATTATTTTAAGTGACCCCGCCAACAATGAATCAAGTTGGAATCCTAAAGTTGTACCAAGAAAAAAATTATCCTCGAAGACTTTCGCATTAGTTCTGAAAAGAACATCAACCAGAGCAATTTATTGAAAAGGCTATAAAGGAGTTGACCATGAAAAACTTTCGCTTATCGTGTTTTCTGGGAGTTCTGACTGCCTGTTTATTTGCCGGCTTGTTTTTTGAAGGTGTTTCCGCTGCACCAGCGGCACCGATTGAACACACACTTATCCAGCCGGATGGTTCAGAGCTTATTGCCAAACAGTGGGGGGATGAATGTTCAAATGGTTTTGAAACCCTGCAGGGTTACACAATCGTCAAGGAAGAAAGCGGCTGGTGGCTTTATGCTGCGCTTGTGGAAGGGCAGTTAGAGCCCTACACCCTGGTGGGTAAGACCAGAAGAGCCGATTTTTCTGCTCCGCCTGAACTGGAAAAGCATCTGCGCCCGGTTAATTCCAACTCAGATTGTCCAAAAGGTTCGATGATTGCTTATCAGAACAGCGGATCGCAGCCGGTGTTGGTCTTGCTGGCGAGTTTCAGCGACCGCGCCGGCACTTACACAGCCGCGCAATTTGCAACCCAGGTGTTTGGCAGTACAGGCAGTGTCAAGGATTTCTATGATAAAAGTTCGTATTCCAGTTTGAACCTGTATCCGATCGCTGAGTCGCACGGCACAGCTAACGACGGTGTGGTAGGCTGGCTCAATCTGGGCTATGCCCACCCCAATACGGGCAGCTCCTTCTCAAGTGCAAATCAGTGGATTGTCTATAATGCTCTTACGCAAGCTAATCCATATGTCAACTATGCCACCTACGATAGCAACATAGATGGTTACATCTCCGCGAGTGAACTGCATATTCTGGTGGTCGTGGCGGGTTTTGAGGCCTCCTATAGCAGCAACACGCCCAGTGTGTGGGCGCACCGTTGGGATCTAAACGGCGTCGGATTTCCTTACCTTGATGGTGTTTACCTGGGGGATTGGTTTCACAACGGAGGATATTCCCAGGTTGGCGAGATCCATCAGAACCATATCGCGACGATCGGGGTGATAGCCCACGAACTGGGGCACGACCTGAGCTGGCCTGACCTTTATGATACAGACTATACCTCGCATGGGACCGGCGACTGGTCCATTATGTCGACAGGGGTATGGAACGCCACCGGAACCAACCCTATAGGCAGTTCACCTGCCATGCCGGATGCCTGGCTGAAGTGGTATCAGGGTTGGATAACGCCGACCGTGATCAGCGGGACACAAACAGGCGTTTCAATACCCCAATCGGAAACGAATGCCTCCGCTTTTCTTTTGGCGCCTAATCCGGGCGGTGTGGACTGGGAATGGTATCAGTACTCTGGTTCAGGAGAATACTTCCTGGTGGAGAATCGTCAGCTCACCAGTTACGATGCCGGACTGCCGGGCTGCGGTCTGCATATCCTGCACATTGATGAGGCTGTTACCAATGGTACTCCGAATAACAACGAAAACCATCCGCTTGTAAAGTTCATGGAAGCAGATGGACTGGATGAGATCAAGAATGGCACAGATCCGGGGGACACAGGAGATCCTTTCCCTGGCTTCGCGATTAATAGAACTTTCAATTACTCGTCCACGCCCAACAGCCGCCTCTACAGCGGGGCAGACAGCCTGGTAAGCGTTACAAATATCGGTAACTGTGCAACGAATATGACTGCAGATTTGGCTTACACCGGTGTAACTAATCAGGCCCCGGTGGCAAATGCCGGGCCGGATCAAGTTGTCTTTACCAACCTGATGGTCACCCTGGATGGCAGCGGTAGTTTTGACCCCGACGGCAACTATCCCCTCACATATTCATGGTCACAGGCGAGTGGTCTGCCGATCACCTTGATCAATCCGGGCACGGTTTCCCCGACTTTTATTGCAACCAGTCAACCTGCGGTGGTCGTGTTGCAACTGGTTGTTACCGATAGTTTGGGTGCGGTTTCAACCCCTGACTACGTGATCATCACCATCATCAATAATCCGCCGGTTGCCGATGCGGGCCCGGACCAGACGGTTACCGCGCTTGCTCTGGTTACGCTTGACGGCACAGGCAGCTTTGACCCGGATGGGAATCTGCCCCTGACCTATCAGTGGTTCCAAACCAGTGGCCCAGGTGTGCCACTAAGCAATCCTCAGGCGGTTCAACCAACTTTTCCGGCCCCATCCATACCGTGTGTTCTGACTTTTGACCTGTACGTATTTGACAGCCTCGGGGGCGCCTCCCCACCAGATTCAGTGACCATCACCGTGCAAAACCAGGCACCTGTGGCAAATGCAGGCCCGGACCAAACAGTGATTGTTGGTTCTGCGGTCACTCTGGATGGCACTGCCAGTTATGATCCTGACGGGCATCTCCCCTTGACGTATCTATGGACTCAGACTGCAGGGCCTGTTGTGGTCTTGGATGATCCAACAGCCTGCAGCCCAACCTTTGTTTCTCCATCATGTAGCGCAACGCTGATTTTCTCGCTGACAGTGACTGACAGCCTCATGCAGGCCTCTGCACCGGATGCGGTGGTAATTTTTGTTCAAGGATATCGATCCTACATCCCCATCGTGATCAGATGAGGTTAATGACGTCTGGCAGGCGGATCTGATCACTGTAATAATCTTCTGAGGAGGCAGGAGCAAGAGGTGGAACTGACCTCTCTTTGATTGACATCTTTAGGCTTGAATGCTAATATATTGTTACAAATAAAATACTGAGGTTACCCGACGCCCGGAAGCCAAGGTGTAATGGCGGAAGCTGGTGAAAGTCCGGCACTGTACCGCAACTGTAAGTCGAACAGACAAGTCAGGAAGCCCCCCTCAGGTAAACCCAAATGTACCTTCTCGGATTAAGAAGGTGGGTGAGAAACGCTCATATTCTCAACACTTTCTAATCCAGAAGGGGTTGATTTTTTTGAAATCGAGGAGAATATGAAAAAAATCGTGACCCTTCTGGCTGTAGTAGTTCTGCTGATTTTGCCTGCCTGCCAGGCGCCGGCGCAGGTCGCCGAAACTGCAGCTCCCGCAGCACAAACCTATCCCTTGGAAGTTCGAACTGAAGAAACCTATCCTGTTGAAGAAGAAGACCAGCCTGGTGTGAGTGAGGCGCAAATTACGATAGATTATGCTAAAAACTTTACGCTCGAGTACAAAGACGGCTATAAACTGCTGACGGTGCTCACGCCATGGGCAGGGGCCAGCGAGCCCATTCAATACGCGCTCGTGCCGGCAGGGCAGCCTGAGCCAGGCGGAATCGGGGATGCCATAATTGTGCGCACTCCGGTTGACAGTTTTGTGTCTCTCTCCACTACCTACCTACCCTTCCTTGAGCAAATTGACGCGCTCGAGAGCCTGGTGGCAGTTGACTCAGGCGCGTACATCTACAACCCCGATGTGCAAACCTGGCTCGAAGCCGGTGCTGTTTCAGAGGTGGGCAGCGGAGCTATGATCAATGTTGAAAGGCTGATTGATCTCAATCCTGATCTGATCATGACATCAGCCAGCGGTTTTGCCGATTATGACTCGCATCCGCAACTGCTTGAGGCTGGTCTTAATGTGGTGATCAATTCGGATTACCTGGAACAGGACCCGCTTGGTCGGGCTGAGTGGGGCAAGTTCATCGCCGCTTTTTACGAGAAGGAAGTGGAGGCTGATCGCCTGTTTGACGAGATGGTTGAGCGTTATCAGACGGCAAAAGCACTTACGAGTAACCTGGCAGAACGTAATAGCGTGTTCACCAATACTGCCTACGAAGGCACCTGGTACATGCCAGGCGGAGAGAGCTACATCGCTATTTTGCTCGCTGATGCCGGTGCCGATTATGCTTTCAAGGATATTGAAGGCAGCGGCGCGCAACCGCTTGATTTTGAAGTCGTCCTGGAGGGGGCGAAAGAGGCGGATTATTGGATTAATGTTGGCGCAATTGCAGACTTGTCCTCTTTGGCGGCAATGGATGCCCGCTATATGGACTTTGAAGCCTATCAGCAAGGCAATGTTTACACCTACAGCAAGCGTGTGAGCACATTGGGTGCCGTTGATTATTTCGAGAGTGGCGCTGCCATTCCGGACGTGATCCTGATGGATCTGATCAAAGCATTCTATCCGGACCTGCTGCCTGAGCATGAATTTTTCTTCTACCAGGCACTCCAATAGCTTCGATTTACTCTGTTGATTGAAAGCCGACCGATGAAACATAAGCCTGAGAGCCCAACGAATCTACAAACCAAGCGCTTGTGGCTTTTTGGCTTGCTACTGGTGCTTATCCTGGGATTATTTTTGCTCAATCTCGCCTTCGGTTCGGTCAACATTCCGCTGAAAGATATTTGGGGCTCGCTCATCGGTCGGGAAGGCATCAAGGAAAGCTGGGTTTACATCATCCAAAACACGCGCTTGCCGCGCGTTCTGACGGCAGCCCTGGCTGGCATCGCGCTGTCGGCTTCGGGTCTGCAGATGCAAACAATGTTCCGCAACCCCCTGGCGGACCCCTTCATCCTCGGCATCAATTCCGGAGCCAGTCTGGGCGTGGCGATAGCCATTCTGGGGTCGGGTTTTGTGGGTGGGCTGTTCCTGCCAGCCCTTACCCTGGGCGGAGAATTTTCACTCGTGCTGGCGGCATCCGCTGGCGCGGGACTGGTACTGGCTTTGATCCTGCTGGTGGGGCGATGGGTGCAAAACCCCACGACCCTGCTGATTTTGGGTTTGATGTTTGGGCATGCCACAAGCGCTATCGTCAGCATCCTGATCTATTTCAGCGCGCCGGAACGCATCCAGGCCTATTCCATCTGGTCTTTTGGTTCCTTCAGTGGGGTCAATTGGACACAGCTGAACGTAATGTCACTTGTAATCCTGGTGGGGGTGGGATTAATGGCGCTATTACCCAAGGGTTTGAACGCGCTGCTGCTGGGGGAGGATTATGCCCGCACGATGGGGCTCAATGTGGGTTTGCTGCGCTTTGTGGTCTTGCTGAGCGCCTCAGTGCTCTCGGGTGCTGTGACTGCTTTTTGCGGACCGATCGGTTTTATTGGCGTGGCAGTTCCACATATTGCCCGCAACTTATTTAAAACCTCAAACCATAAAATTCTTATTCCGGCGATCATTCTGATTGGCGCGGCTGTGTCGATGGCAGCCAGCCTCATCGCCCAATTGCCAGGCAGCCAACTCGTGTTGCCGATCAACGTGGTAACCTCCCTGTTTGGCGCGCCGTTCGTGGTGTGGGTGGTACTCAAGCGAAAGCGAGGTGCCACATCCTTCAGCGTCTGACGCCCCCCGTGCTGCAAACCAGCGCGCTCAAAATCGGCTATAAAAATGGCGGCAAAACGCCAAAAGTGATCGCCGACCAACTCAATCTGCAGCTCAACGCCGGGGAATTTGTGTGTTTGGTGGGTCCGAACGGGGTGGGCAAATCCACCTTACTGCGCACGGTGACCGGATTGCAGCCTAAGTTGGGGGGCGAGGTTCTTCTATCAGGAAAAAGGCTGGAAACTTACCATCCTCGTGACTTAGCCAACCAGGTGAGCGTGGTGCTCACCAGCCCGATTTCGGTGGGAGCGATGCGCGTGGATGAGCTGGCTGCCATGGGGCGCTTCCCGTTCACGGGATTGTTCGACCGCATGACTGAGCATGATTGGGATGTTGTGCATGAAACTCTGCGGGTTGTGGGGGTGGACAAACTCAGCCACCGATACGTCCACACTCTCAGCGATGGTGAACGCCAGAAGGTGATGATCGCGCGCGCGCTGGCACAGGAACCGCGCTTATTGGTTCTGGATGAGCCAACAGCCTATCTGGACCTGCCCGGCAGAGTGGTGGTGGTGAATCTGTTGCACGATCTTGCCTGTGGCCACGATAAAGCCGTGCTGACTTCCACTCACGACCTTGAACTTGCTCTGCGGCATGCCGATCGAATCTGGTTGATGGATGGTCAGGGACTAATCCGCCAGGGCGCTCCGGAAGATCTGGTGCTGAACGGCAGCTTTGCCCAGGCTTTCAATCGGACAGGGGTGCTTTTTGACCCGCTTTCGGGCACCTTCGATACACAAAGTTACGGTTCGAAATCCGTCTTCCTGGAGGGGCAGGGTTCTGAGCTCATCTGGACGAAGCGAGCGCTCCATAGGGCAGGCTTTGTGGTTGATGAGGAGTGGATCCCGGGCAGCCCGAGAGTGTGCGTGATGCCGAAAGAAGGCTCCACAACCTGGCAGCTCGAACATGGCGGGCAGACAGACACGTTTGCCAGCATCTACGATCTTTTGCAGAGTCTTCCAAAGTAAAAAATACCCCATCCCCGGATGGGGTGAGGTAAGGCATATTCTTTTCAAGAAACATCAAACAATCCTGAAAATCGGTTCCAACAATAAAACCACGGTTACGATAACGATCAAACCAGTAATTGTGATCGCGAGGATGTTTGTGAGCTTCGAATTGCGATGCTGCCCCATTATCGCTTTATCGTTGGCAAGTTGGAGGACCAGCGCCAGGATGATTGGCAGCAAAATCGCGTTCAGCGTCTGAGAGAGAATCATCATCTGGAATAGAGGCATGCCCGGAATTAAGACGATCATGACACTCAAAATGATAATTCCAATAAACGCAACGTAAAAGACTGGCGCATCGCGAAATGTACGGTTCAGGCCGCGTTCAAAGCCAAAGGCCTCACAAACAGCGTAAGTGGTGGAAAGCGGCAGTACTGAAACTGCAAGCAGCGACGCTCCCAGCAAGCCTGATGCGAACAGAATCGTGGAAGCTTCACCCGCTAATGGCGCAAGTGCCATTGCCGCGTCTTTGGCATCTTCCACCCGGATACCCACCTTAAAGAGGGTAGCAGCAGCGACGATGATAATACAGGCTGAGATCACATTGCCCCAAGTGGAACCGAAAGTGACATCAATTTTTGTATTCCGGTAGGTCTCCATCGAAACCCCTTTGTCTGCCACGGAAGCCTGCAGATAGAAAATTGCCCAGGGGGTGATGGTTGTCCCAATTACAGCGAGAATGGCAATGATGTAGTCGCTGGTGAGTTGGATCTGAGGTCGCACAGTATCATGAAGAATTATTCCCCAATCCGGTTTGATGATAAACACGGTGGCAATGTAACTCAGTGCTGCCAGGCTCAGACCGATCAGGATTTTTTCAACAACTTTATAGTTGCCGCGCAGGACCAACAAGCCCATGAACACTGCCAAAATCGGCACGGTTATAGCCTTACTTATCCCAAATAGCTCACCAGCCGCCGCAATGCCGGCGAACTCCGCCACGGTCGTACCCAGGTTGGCAATCAGCAGACAAAACATGGCGAAGGTTGTCATCTTCACGCCAAACCTCTCGCGTATCAGATCAGCAGTGCCCTTGCCTGTTACAGCGCCCATTCTGGCAGCCATCTCCAGGATTACTACCTCACCGACGGTGATAAACAGGATAAGCCACAGAAAGTTATATCCGTAAGTTGAGCCAACCATCGAATAGGTGGCAATCCCAGGCGCGTCATTGTCCGCAGAAGCCGTAATCAGGCCTGGTCCTAGCACACTCAAAAGCAAGAGGAAATTCTTCAGCCATAAAGGCAGTTTCATCTTTTTCATGACTTACCTCACGGCGAAACGTGGTAACTTCTTTTTCCAGGCAGTGGGAAGGATTGTGTCGATCGCATCATCGACCGTGACAATTCCCAGCATGACCTTGGTGTCTGGTTCGATTACCGGAACCGCCATAAGGTTATACTTTGCGACCAGGTACCCAGCTTCTTCCTGTGGGGTGAGGGGATTTACCACGACAGGATCGTCATCGAACCATTTTGAAAGTTCCTGGTCGAGTGGGGCGGTTACCAGTTCGCGCAGGCTGATAACTCCTTGAAGCCTTTCATTTTCGTCGAGTAGATAGACGTAGAACATAAACTCGTCATCTTTTGCATCTTCATTGGTGCGTAAGTGGTGCAGGGCTTGTTCCACGGTGTAATCTGCCGGGATTGAAGCAAATTCGGTGGTCATGATGCCGCCGGAGGAGTCTTCCGGGTATCGCAGGAGGATACGCAAGTCTTCTTCGTCTTCATCTTCCATCAAATTCAGCAATTGTTCGCTGATCTGATCATCCATGTCTGCCAGGAGATCGGCAGCTTCATCAGGATCCATCACCTCCAGGATGTCTGCAGCACGTTCGGGCTGCAAAGCGGCGATGACCGCTTGCTGCATTTCGGAAGAAGATTCCTCGAGCGTGTCAGCTAATTGCTCGTCTGTGAACCCCTGAAGCAGGGCTTTGCTGGTGTGATAATCCAGATCATCAAGGATTTGGGCGATGTCAGCCGGCTCCATCTGAACCAGGCGGTCTTGCGAAACCTTGAGGCGCAGTGGGTCATCATGCTCGATAGAAGCGACATCTTCCCAGGGGATCACGTGCGTTTTCCAGCTTTTTTTGAGGAGCCTGGCAAGCGTTTTGGCAAGGTTCTCAAGCCCCAGGCGGCGCAGCAAACCGGTTCCGCCCACATCCACACCCGTGAGATAAAAACGGTTGTTCTTGCGGGCGATTTGCAGGTCGTTCACCCGCACCAGGCGCTTGCCTTCGGTGTCCACAATTTGCTGATCAAGCGCGCGCTGCTTGAGGTAAAGCTCGTGCCCGGCTGCTTGGAAGAGATCCAACTTGGAATTATCCACGTTCAGGGTGATGCTCGGCCAAAGGGTGGCGATATCCTTCGCGTCGACTAATTTGCGCTCAGGCGAGCCATCTTTGATGGCCAGGGCTGTGATGGGGGGCATGGTCTGGTCGGTATAATCCACCAAAATGTCGTCCAGTTTGCCGACGACGTGCCCAAAAGCATCCCAAACTTTTTGATCAAGCAGTTTGCTTAAATAGATCATCTCTCACCTCACAGTCAGTTATTTATTTTTTGGTGAAAGCAAAAATTTCAAGGGACAGGCTCGCTCACCGGTACCCTTGCCCGCGGATGGTTTACGCGGCGAAGTACCTCTGAGCGGAGAGTCCCTTGATACTTGCAGGGTCAGGTTGATCGTCTGCAGATAAACTTTCGCTTTCAAGTATCACAACAGGTTCCATTTCACGCTCTCAAATCAATGGTTATATTATAAACCCAGAATAGGCTGGATGGGTGAAAATTTTGATTAATTTTAAAAATTGGGCATCGAGAGAATAGTGGATGCTGGGTGACATTTAGGGAACTCAATATAAGCAGAGTAAGCAGTGTAGGGTGGATTGGCGTTCAGGAGGTTGGGAATTAAGATGGTGTTTACAAGCCAACCCACCGTTTGAATGTGAATTGTTTGTTTTGGTTGGTTGGCTTTTTCAAGACGATATCAGGTTTAGGTTCTCTGACGCCAATCCACCTTGCGATTACGACTGCTTATTGTAAAAACCATCGCATGATCTGGAGACCTGTCGATCAAGATCCTCGCGCGGTCCGGAGACCGGCGAGAACAGGAGGTCAAAACCCTTGCACGGTCTGGATACAACAACGAAGTGGAGGGTATCCGGACACCGGCAAGAACTAAATCTTGTTGACCAAATGCTCTTTTACGGCAGTTGATAAATTTGAATTGTTGGACCAGTTGTATAGGTGGTTTTTGTTTGCCTGAACAAATTGACCAGGTAATCCCCGAGGATCTTGAGTTGTTCCAATGGATTTTCGGGTTTCGGGCTTGCTTTAAACTCAGATAATAGAGACGCCTTGGCTCGCAGGTCTGCGTAATAGGCAATTTCTGATGAATATCGGACGGGTTCAGCTTCGTATCGTCCATACATATTGGAAGAAAGGATGATAAATTCAATTTGACCCCGATTATTGATGTCGAAATCAAAAATGGTTCTCACGGTTCTTGGGATAAAAGGTGTATAGCCTTCATAGACTGAGTTATCCGGAGTAATACCTTTTCTTTCTGTAAATTCAAGTGCAGCAACACGGGTATCATGCCAGGTTAGAAGTACTGACGAAGTCATGCCATTAAGGGCGTAGACGGAAAGAAATCCGGCAAGAAAGACCAGGGCGATTATCCTGGTAATTTGGTGTTCTATGATTGTTGTCCAAAGTTTTGCCATCCCTAAAGCTGCAAGCATCAGGGGGGTAATCATCATTGGCAGGGACCAGCGTTCCCAGTGCAATCCCAAGCGGCTCATGGCTACCCAATAGCCGGCGCCAAAGAATAGCAGCAGCATGGCAGGTTGTTTGGAGAAAATCGAAAAAATTAATCCGGCAACAGCAAACAAAGCGACGATCCATCCGGCAGCTTTGATGAAGACATCCAGGTAAAAGAGCATATTTCCAAACCAGCTCAAGTTATCCGCGCCTAGGTGAGTGGAACGCGATTCAATGGTTAATGCATCGCGTATCAGATCCAGTTTGAAGAAAAGGTGAGGGGCTAAAATGAACATACTGAGCGCAACAATGGCAAGCGTAATCAGGATTCCACCCAGCAACTCCCCCCATTTTTGATGATTTTTCTTGTTCTCCTGGGAAAAGATGCTGATGCCAATTGTCACAAGCACAATGCCATAAGACAAAATTCCGGGATATTTCTCCAAAGTATTAATTGCAACGGTGATGCAGGCGAGGACAATCCACACCAATTTCTTTTTCTGCAGATAAAGCAGACACAACATCATGACAGCCAGTGAGAAAACCGTATTAAGGACATCTGCTGTGAGGTAGTGAGAATGCACGATGTATGGAGGATAGAAACATGTCAGGAATGCTGCAGCAAGCGAGAAATCAACCCCCTTGAAAAGTTTTCCAATTTTCCATGCCAGCACAGGTATCAACGATCCGAAAAGAGCCACCACCAGCCGGGCGTGAAAGTAGAAGAACAGGGGGTCTTCAGCATAAGCCCAGCCAAAGTTCTTATGAAAGAGGACTTTGCTCAGCAGATTTAAATATCCAAAAAGCACCGAGTATAGGAAGTGGTCAGGTTTGGCGTATCGACCGGAATCAAGCGTGTGGTTCCTGCTCATCTCAATCAGGGGATCGATGATGAATTTCTCGTCGTGGTGGGTCAGCAATGGAAAGCTGAACTTGAGCCCTATTAGCCTCACGGATAGGGCAATGATGTAAATTGCCAGTGGGATTAGCCAGGAATGAGAGCCAGCCTTTTTGACGCGTTGAACAGGAGCTTCCATGATGGTGAATTATACCCGTGCCGTTGACGATGGATTTAATGCGATGGGAGCAATTTTCCTCTATCGCGGGACTATTCTACCGGGATCCCTTTTAGGGTTGACGTCCGTGTCAACCAAGCATTAGTAAAAAAGGCAGGCTTTTTCCCTGCAGGGGTGTGGTTGTAAAATTTGAGGAAAAGTCAGGCTTTCAATAAAATAGCAATGGAGCTGGGTAGGGTGGGTTGGCGTCCAGGAGGTTGGGAATTAAGATGGTGTTTAAAAGCCAACCCACCGTTAGAATATGAGGTGTTTGTGTTGGTGGGTTGGTTTTCTCAAGGCGATGCTTGGGTTAGGTTCTCTGACGCCAACCCATCTGGAGATCTGTCGGCCAAAACCCTCGCGCGGTCCTGAGACCGGCGAGAACAGGCGATGCTTGGAATAGGTTCTGTGACGCCAATCCATCTGGAGACCTGGGGATCAAAACCCTCGCACGGTCCGGAGACCGGCGAGAACGACCTGGCGGTTAAAACCCTCACACGGTCTGGAGACCGGCGAGAACAACGGAGGCCGACAAGAACAGACGTTTTTTGGTAGGGGCACGGCACGCCGTGCCTTCCCTGCTTGCCCACGACACAGCGGGTAGCCACAAGGGCTAGCCCTGCTCTTGACCGCCGAACAAAGCGTATAGCCTTGGCACCTGTTCTTCGAGTGCCCAGGATTCTGTGCGCCAGCTGAACCATTCTCCTACGCCGCCGTATTCAAACGCGACGATCTCCGGCTCTCGCCAGGCGCCGATTCTGATCTGCTCTTCTGTCCATTCAGTAGACGGCCAATCTTCCGTCCGCATCTCAAAATGGTCTTCCAGAAAGCCGTGGTATCGGCGAATTCCAGTAATGTGAACCTCGTGCAGGCGGTCCATTGGCAGCTTTTCAACATACTCCTGGTAGTCAATTCCAAGGGTGTTAGCCGTGATGCGAGCATGCGAAATGTCCAATAACAAACCGGTATCCGTCTCAATAATGGCTTTGCTGATCAGTTCCACGTCGCTCGCCAAATGAAATTCAGGAATCAGGGGTTCAAAGGGTAAGTTCTCCGAAATAATGGTATAGCCAGCGAACGCATGTTTCAGAACTTCGATTTCCTTGATCCACTGCTTGAGCAATTTATTGCGGTCCGTTTTATTGCCTATCTTAAAATCAGGCGGTCCTGCCAGGTGGCAATTGACATGCGGTGTGCCTGTTTCAATCAGCATTCTTTTCAGCCTGTCAAAATCAAGCTTCTGGAGTTGATCCCTGCCGAGGGAGATATCCAGGTGCAAATAGACAGGTTTGACTGCCGTGGCAGCCTTGAGCAGCCCGTCCCACTCCGGGCACTTGAACAAATCGCAAGCAACTTTGCCGGTTTTGATGAGTTCAGCCAGTTTGGTCGAGTAATTTACAGCGAATTGCATCCCTGACCTCACGCAGCCGAAGCCTTGGGCTCTTGATCTGCAAAAAGGTCGTACTTGGTTTCGAAATCATGGCGGAACTGCTTGGTGTAGAGGTTGTAGTAATGCCCCTTCTGGCGCATCAGGTTTTCGTGATTGCCCTGTTCAATGATCTGACCATCCTCAATCACCATGATCAGATCTGCTGATTTAATGGTCGAGAGCCGATGCGCAATGATGAAACTGGTGCGTCCACTCATCAGCTGGTGCATGCCCTTTTGGATCAGGGCTTCGGTCAGTGTATCGACGGAGCTGGTTGCCTCGTCCATGACGAAGATGTCCGGCTCAGCCAGCAGGGCGCGCGCGATGCTGATGAGTTGCTTTTGCCCTACCGAGAGTTGATTACCACCCTCACCAACGTCCTGATCGTAGCCCTTTTCAAAGTTCATAATGAACTCGTGCGCGCCAGCCAGTTTTGCCGCCTCTTCGATTTCTTCATCAGTCGCTTCCAGACGTCCATAGCGCAGGTTGTCGCGCACGCTGCCCGAGAAGAGGTGGGGCACTTGCAGGACGACACCGATGCGAGATTGAATATCCTCGAGGGGATACTGCGTGTAGTCGTGACCGGCAATACGGATCATACCAGAGCTTGGTTCATAGAAGCGGCAGAGCAAGTTGACAATGGTTGTTTTACCGCCGCCAGTCGTGCCAACCAGCGCCACGGTCTGCCCCTGCGGGATGTAAAAACTCAGATTCTTGATCACCGGCTCGTCATCTTCGTAGTGGAATGTGACATTCTCGAATTCCACATCGCCAGTCAACGAGTCAACTGGTAACAGGGTTTCACGATTGCGGATTTCCGGCTGCATATCCAACAAAGAAAACACGCGTTCTGAGGAGGCGATGGCATTCTGCATTTCGGCATAAACCCGCGCCAGGTCTTGAATCGGCCACAAAATCATCATGATGTAGGAGATGAAGGCTTGCAAGACGCCAACAGTCAGCAATCCATCTGCCACCTGTAATCCGCCACGCCAGAGGATCAGCACCAGCGAGATGGCGCTGATGGTCTGAATGGTTGGCAGGTAGATGGCAGAAAGCAGCACGGCACGGTAGCTTTCCTGGTACATATTGGTGGAAAGCACCTTAAAGTCCTGCAGGTTCCGGGCCTCACGCCGCAGCGCTTTGACCACCCTGACACCGGTGATGTTTTCATTCAGTGAGGCGGTCATCTTCGAGTTTGCCTTGCGCGACTGGCGGTAGTGGTGATAGATCTTCACGCGAAACTTAAATGACACAAAGATCATCACCGGCAAAGAGATAATGACGATTACAGCCAATGCCGCATTTAATTGCAGCATGAAGAAGACGGCAAAGCTGATGTTTGTGACAGCCCAAACCGTATCCAACACACCCCAGGTCAGCAAATCTGCCATTTTCTCAGTGTCCGAAGTCACGCGCGACATGATCCAGCCCAGAGGGGTTTTGCTGAAGTAGGAAAGCGACAAGCTCTGCAGGTGGTGGAAGAGTTTTTTGCGGAAATCGTAGCGCAACTGCTCGCCGAGCCGCCCGATGATGAAGATCATAAGAAAGAATCCGACCATCTGCGTCAGGACAACAATGGCGTAGTTGCGGAACAAACCGATCATTACCGGCAGATTTCTGGCGACGATGCCTTCATCGATGATACGCTTGTTCAGCACGGCATAAAATGCATCCAAATACGAAACCGAAGCAATCCCGATGACTGCCAGCAGCATTTGCAACCAGTAAGGTTTCAGGGCTCTCAGGAGCCGACCAACAACGCCGCTTTTCAGATCGACGACGTCGTCCAGTTCTTCTTCGTTATATTGTATCGACACGGTCAATTTCCTCTTGCAGGGCACTGTCAATCCGAGCCTGGATATCGTAAATGTCCTTATAAATTCCATCCTGGTTGAGCAAAGTTTCGTGCTCGCCCATTTGCACGATCTTCCCCTTGTCAAAAACCAGGATCAGATCAGCATTCATGATGCTTTGAATGCGGTGCGCGATGATGAACGTGGTGCGGTTCGCCATCAGGCTGTCCAGCGCGGCCCGGATTTGCACCTCGGTCTCCATATCAACCGAGGAGGTGGAGTCATCCAAAATCAGGATGCGCGGGTTGATCAGCAGAGTCCGGGCGATTGCCAGGCGCTGTTTTTGCCCGCCTGAAAGCGTCACGCCCCGTTCACCCACGAGGGTATCATAACCGTGCTTGAAATCCAGAATGACATCATGGATGGCGGCTTCGCGTGCTGCTTCCTCTATCTCTTCCTGGCTGACCTCGCGGTGAACACCGTAGGTGATGTTGTCACGAATAGAGCACGAGAATAAGAAGGGTTCCTGTTCCACGATGCCGATTTGCGAGCGCAGGAATTCGCGCGAATACTCGTTCAGGTTTACCCCGTCCAGCAAAATTTGCCCGGATGTGACGTCATAAAAGCGCGGCAGCAGGTTCACGAGCGAGGTTTTACCCGAACCGGTGGAGCCCAACAGCGCGATGACTTTCCCGGCTTCACAAGAAAAGCTGACATCGTCCAGCACCAGGTAGTCCTTCTCATAGGCAAAACTAACCTGATCAAAGCAAATTTCTCCCCTGATGCCATCTTTCGGCTGATAACTGGCAGCGGTCATGTCCTCTTCGGGGGCTTGCAGGATCACTGAAATACGCCCGAAAGAAACCAATGCCCGCGAGGTGTCAATGATGAGTCGTCCAAGGTTGCGGATTGGCCAGATCAGCCAACCCAAGAGTCCGTGGAAGCTGATGAAGTCGCCAAGCGTTATGACACCATTCAAGACCATCGTGGCAGCGTAAAAGTTGCTGCCGATGGTTTGAGCGGAGCAAATGATGTCTGAAAGCGGCCAGAATAAGGCATGCATCCAGTTGAACTTGCGACCCAGGCGGAACTTCTCGGCATTCTCCTTGTCGAATTTTTCGATCTCGTAATCCTGCCTGGCGAAAGCTTTCACCACGCGTACGCCGCTGAGATTCTCCTGCAGATCCGTGGTCAGAACCGCGCCCTGCTCCTGGTAGGCTTCGTAAGCCTTGGAAAGACGTTTGAAGAAGACGATCGATATCGCCAATACAATCGGGATGATGATAATCGAGACCAATGCCAACTGCAGGTTGATTCGGGCGATGGCGATAAAGGAGATGATGAAAATCATCAAAATACGCCCCACACCAATTGCCTGTTCAGCAAAGAAGCGGCGCAAGGTGTCCACATCCGAGGTGGCACGTTCCAGCAGATCACCGGTTTTCGATTCAGAGTGATAGCTATATGAAAGCCGCTGGATGTGATCGAAGAGGTAATCGCGCAGACGGCGGGTGGTGTTCTCAGCGGAGAAGTTTGCCATCCAACTGCTCATAAAACTCGAGAGCGCTTGCAGGGCAATTAACGCGCCAAAGGTCAGCGCAGCGAGCGTAAGCTCGCGCCCGACTAGCCTTTCATTGATCATGCGGTCGATAAAGCCGCCAAGGAACACGTACATCCCGGTACGGGCAAAGGCTGCCAACGCCAGGAAGATCGTTGAGACAAAATAATGAAAATGATAACCGCGCATTAAATGCCACAGACTCAGCAGCTTGTTCTTGCTGCCAAGCACCTTGGGCATATCCAGCGGGATATAGGGTTCTTTTTGCTTAATCACGCTTACTCCAATGCAGTCAAAACTTGCTTTTTGTTTTGTACTGCCAAACAAAAAAGTATAAACCCCCGAATCAATAGAGTCAAAGGTTTTTTACATTATTGCTGATTCATGTTATTTTTCAGCGTATCTGACACCCGGGAACAGATTACCTGTTCAATTGCTTTGTTAAGTAGTTGAGCGTGTGCTCGATGACCTTCTGCTGTTCTTTTGCCAACAGGATCACGTGTGGTGACTCTTTTAGGATCACAATCTCAAGATCTTTCGAACCTAACTTTTCAAGTAATAAATCACTGGCCGCCAAATTAACCGTGGCATCTTTCTCACTGAAAAAAGCCAGTGTCGGCTGGGTTATTTTGCCAAGTGCTTTACGAGCCGCTTTTTGCAGCTTCAACATCTGCACGGCACCCTTAAGCGGGTAGACATTGTAACCTTTCCATAGTAAATCTTCCTTTTTGGGTTTCTTTGCGAGATATTTCATGACATACTGCAGAACATAAGCTGCCTTCATCTTATTAACATACAAGGCCGGGGCATAAAGCAGCAGTCCTTTGATCTTTGGGTTTTTGGCAGCCAGCAGCAGGCAGAGCAGCCCGCCCATGGATTCGCCTGCCACCCAAACCTCCTCACACTGTTCACTTAACTTTTGATATTCACTTTCGACCGCCTGGAGCCAATCCTGCCAGCGGACTTTATTGAGATCGTCCGGGTGGGTGCCGTGCCCGGGTAATAAAGGCGCGCTCACGGTGTGGCCGGCAGCATGTAAACTTTCGGCCAAAGGCCGCACTTCGGTGGTTGTGGCGGTGAAGCCGTGCAGCAAGAGGAAACCAGTCCTTCCACCTTTATAGGCAAAAGACGCGCCATCCAATTCCGGGTGAATGAAGTAATTATCTGCCATAATCCCTCCGCTGCAATTGTATCAAAATCTCTATGGAAATTGCTCAAAGATTGCATTTGGTACAGCAAATTAAATTTGAACAAGAGAGGTGGCCATCATCGGTGACCCATGATCTTTATGGTTATCGAAATTATGCGGGTAGGGTGGGTTGCAAATTTTGATGTTGAGGCAGGGCAATTTATTTCGACGCCAACCCACGCTACAAAGGCTACTTGCCGTAGGGGCGAAGCAACCAACAATGACCAAGGTCTTCAGCGGCGAGTATTTGCTAAAGGCTGCTTCGCCCCTACCAACCGACCTGCTACCTGTAACCAACAAAAACGGTGACCACCGCAGTACAAGCATATTGAACCACCAATTTTGTTCGTAACGAGCATTGTTGTTTTTCGTGGGTTGGCGATTTTGATATCACATCAGGGTGCGTCTGCGAAAGGTCATCATTATTCCAATATCGAATAACAGTCTCATTCCGGCCTACAAACCTGCCAAGAACATTGATCGTAGGGCGGAATGCGCCTCTTTTGCGCACTCCGCCGATAATATGATTGTCGGAGTGAGCCTGCGCAGGTCATACTTATTCCAGTATCGACTGCCAGTCTCATTCCGACCTACATATAAAAATGGCGACCGTTAAGGTCGCCTTCATGTCAATTAAAAACGCTTACTGTTCCCAATACTCGAGCTTATCCACGCTGGTCTTAAAGTTAACTGTGCCAGCGGACATCGAGATGAAACCAAATGTCCCGGGATCTGGCAAGCGGCTATCTGTTGTTGATCCTACCTTTGTGCCATTGATGTAAAAGTCAAACTGGTCACCCTTCGCCAGGATGCCGATGCGATTGGCTTCATTGGCTGGTTTGAGAGCATTGCTGGTCTGATAGTCAACAATATTTGTGATCTGATTATTCCGGTCGTAAAAGCTAAATCCCCATGTACCGTCGCAGGTGACGCCCATGAAGTAAAACTCCTGGGCTTCGTCCCAGCGTATCACAAGTCCAAAGCGATCCTGCCCGCTGCAGTTGGGGCGAGTGATGGTTGTCTCAAAATAGGCATCATCAACTTCGGGGTAGGTAGTGTACCAACTGCTCCAGTAGGGTGTGCCTTTTGAGAAGGCGTGCAACTGTCCGCCGGAAACGGTGATCAGGAACCAGTCATCCTCATAAGGCCAGCCGCCAGCTGCTGAAAAATCCTCGAGGAAATCCGGCTCGCCGAGCTGCGCCGTGGGGTCTCCCTCTGTCGGCACAGGAGTGGCAGTAGGAGCGGCGGTAGCGGTTGGTTCCGGGGTATCGGTTGCTGTTGGTTGCGGCTCAGGTGTTGGCTCGACAATCTCTGATTCCGTCGGTTCCGGAACAATCTGTGTGGCTGGCTCCTCAGTTTCTGCTGGCAACTCAATTTCACTGGTAGGCACAGGCAGTAGGGTGGTTTCCGGTGCGTTAGTCAGGACCAGTGCGACATTCGTCCGGACGATCTCTTCGCTGCTTAACTCGACTGTGGGATAATTGCATGCTGCAAGCAGCAAACAAACAAGCAGAACAGGAATTATCTTTTTCATCGTCACTTCCTTTACTTTTTCTTGTGTTATTAGTTGCAATAATCAGTCCAAAATCAGATCTGAAGAGATTAACACATCTTAACACCTCTTTTTGTGTTGCTAATTATAATGAAACGAACCGATTCTTGTTTTTCAGCGTTAATAAACAAGATCACGAAAGGAATTTTATGGACTTATTTACTAAATGTGACAGATTTGAAGACGCGGTAGTTGCCCGCAAAGCCGGCACTTACCCATACTTTATCCCCCTGGATCGCAGCGAGGGTACAGAAGTAATTTTTGAAGGCCGCCGGATCATTATGTGCGGTTCCAACAACTACCTGGGGCTTACCATGCATCCCAAGGTGCGTGAAGCCGCCAAAAATGCGATTGACCTCTACGGCACCAGCTGCACTGGTTCACGTTTTCTGAACGGCAACATGACCATCATCGAAGAGCTCGAGCACCAGCTGGCTGATTGGGTTGGCATGGAAGCCGCACTGGTTTTCTCGACCGGCATGCAGGTGAACCTTGGCACGATTAGCGCGCTGGTTGGCAAGGAAGACTTTGTCATCCTCGATAAGGATGATCACGCCAGCATCGTTGATGGGGCGCGCCTGGGTATGGGCAAGATCGAGCGCTTCCGCCACAACGACGTTGGGCACCTTGAGCGTGTGCTCAAGAGCCTGCCCGAAGAAGGTGGAAAATTGCTGGTGGTGGATGGTCTCTTCAGCATGGAAGGCGATATCGCCCCATTGCCGGAGATCATTCCCCTGTGCCAGAAGTACGGCGTGCGCCTGATGGTGGATGACGCGCATGCCATGGGCGTGTTGGGCGAAGGGCGCGGCACTGCCGCGCATTTTGGTGTGACCGACCAGGTAGACCTGATCATGTCGACTTTCAGCAAGTCTTTTGCCTCGATTGGCGGATTTGTGGCTGGCAGCTTCCCCATCATAGACTACATCAAGCACCATGCCCGCAGCCTGATTTTCAGCGCCAGTATTCCGCCTGCCAACACCGCCACCGTTCTGGCGGCTCTGCAGGTTATGCGTGAGGAACCGGAGATGTTTGCCAAGCTCAAAGCCAACGGTGACTTTATGCGAGAGGGATTTAAAGCGCTTGGGTTCGATACCGGACATTCTGTGACCCCCATCATTCCGATCATCATTGGCGACAACGATCGCACCTTCAAAATGTGGCGCGATCTGTTTGACGAGGGGGTGTTCGTGAACCCCGTCATCGCCCCAGCCACTGCCCCTGGCAGGCAACTTTTACGCACCAGCTACATGGCAACCCACACCCGCCCGCAATTGGAACGCGTGTTGGAGACCTTTGCCAGGGTAGGTCGGGCAAACGGATTGATTTAATTCCATAAAGAAAAAAAAGTTTAAGCAGGTTTAAGTGAGATCTTTCAAAGATCTCACTTAAACCTTTCTTTTTCTATTTTTTTCGTGTTCGCAAACCCTTGACTTTCAGGGTTCCAGCGGTTCAGTCCGCGGCTTCGTGTGTGGAGGATTCCGGTCCAGGCCAACTGGATGGATTGGCAATTTCGTCAACAATTATGCCTGACTGTGTGCCGTTTAGCGGAGGATCAACGGCAGGAAGATACTGCTAACTCCTTCGATTGTAATGTCAATATTTGCCTTGTGTTCACCGTCAATAATGCTTATAAAAGTTGGATCGCCGTACCAGGCATAGGGTTCGCCCTCGTCCGGAGGACCATCGCCTGACTCGTTCAGGTCAATCCAGGCACCCACGTAATAAGTGCCATCAGGCAGGTTGGTGAAGCTGTAACTCTCACCACAGGCAATGTTTATCGAGTCTGCTGGAGGTGGAGAAGTGTAGTCATCCACCCAGAGGTCCACAAAGACGGTGTGAATTGAGTTGCACGTGACAGTACCGCTGATGGACCCGCCCTCCAAAACGCTAAGGGTTAAACCAGAGTAGCCATAGTCAACCCCCCACCGATACCCATCTGGCAGATTTAATGTGGAAAACCCACCCGAACGCATGGCATAAGGCAGGATCGTGAAGGAATCGCCCACTTGCGGCACAAATCCATCGATCAGGCTCACATTCAGCGTGCCAGCCATCGTTGCCGTGCCAGTGACAGTCAGCTGGTCGTATTGCGTGCCTGCAGTGGTGCCGCCAAGCTGGATTTCCAGCACACCGGTGGCTTGCTGGGTGTAGTCGCCCTGCACCGTAATACCGCCAGCAGAATTTCCGGGGCTGACCGTGCCGGCGTTGACCAGATTGGCTGCCAGCGTGCCTGAACCGATCAGGCTGTCGCCACTGGCGAGGTTGAGCGTATCACCGGGGTTAAGCGTACCATCGCCCAGGTCTATCACCGCGTTCTCGCCGTTATCCATGCCCTTTAGAAAATTAAGATTGCCAGCAACGATATCAACTGTGCCGTTGTTGGTGAAGGGGATGTCCATTGTTGTAGTGGTGCCAGCAGTGTTTTTGATGAAAGATCCGTCATTGATGAAGCCTTCAGCCGTAGTTCCTGTCATGGTAGTGGTTGCCTTGGCGTTAAAAGTTCCGCTGTTCTGAAATACGGCTCCATCTGCAAGGGTGATATTTCCGCTCACCCAGTTGGCTGTGATTGGATTGTAGATCGTTTTGCCTGAAATTGTGCCACCCCCCAATTGGAAGGTACTGGCAAAGCTGTCAACTTCGATATCACCCGCGCCCGTCAGGGTATATAAAGTTAACTGAAGCTTTTCCATAATTTCGAGATGGGCAGGATTGTACAGCGTGCCCATTCCAACCAATTCAAAGATATCAAGCGGGGTGTCAGGTAAATTTAAGGTCGCACTCGTGAAGCTGACCTTATAGGGCATAAGTACGCTGGTTGTTGTGAGATTGAAAGTAGAGCCACTTTTGATGTCAAGAAAGCTTTCATTCGGCGTTAGCGAAACCAATCCTGGCGTGAAATCCCCCGCAACGTTTACTACAACATTGTCATTGACAAGAATGATCGGCACCTGGATCTGAGACGTCGCGGTAAAGGAGAAGGTTTGACCTGGCCAGCTTGAGTTACCGATCACCAAAATGGTGTGTTCCGCGCCCACAAAATCCCCCGTATGGTTTCCCCCCTTAACTAAACCAATTGCTCCACTATTAATCGTCACTTTGCCATTATTGGCAAACGACGACCATACCGTTAATCCGCTGCCATAGGTATTGTCTCCATTGATAATAATTTCGCCACTATTCGTAAAACTATTCGCGTAAGCTGTCAGGCTATTTGTGGTTGCGTTGACCGTCAGCAATGCCCCTGGGCCAATAGTGATGGTATTTGCATCAATACCCATTGTTGAGGCGTTGATCTGCGGACCTACGCCAGGCTGGTCGATCACGATATCATCGCCTATCGCTGGAAAATGCCCGCAAGACCAATTTGAAGGTGTTGCCCAATCGCCATTGCCGCCCTGCCAGGTGCAAGTAGCTGCTTTGGCCTGGCCTGAAGGCAGCACCAAGGCAGCGAGAAGCAGGATGCAGGCAATTAAGTACTGAGTTAACAAGCGCTGAGATTTCATTTTTTACCCTTTCTTAATCGTGAGACGCTTAGCAAGCTATCAGCGTTCAAATCAACAATTCGCAAAAAGGTCAGTGTTCAATTTTCAAATCCAGACGGCATCATCAATGCCCGGAGTTGGGTAATTTGTCGTATTTCGCCTGACTTAGCTCCCCCGGTACTTTACAATTTCAGCGACTAAAATCTTGACAAATTACTGTGGTTGTTAAAGATTCAATACAACCTCGATTTTCAAAATAATTTTACCATATCAAAGAGCACTGTTGTCAATATTTGGAAAGATATTAATTGTGAGTAGGTCAGCACATGGTATACACTTTTTAGATAAGTCATACGAGTTGTACCGGGATCGATGTCTGGAGTTATGGGGGATAAGATATGAAGACATCGAGGTGTACATTGATCAAAGCTATAACCCACTTAGACTACCAAGAGTTGAGGCAGATTAGTCCGGAGGCAGCCAGACGAGCGATCCTACAGGTTTTGAAGGCACACAAGGGGAATGTGACAGCGACAGCCAGGATCTTGAGTGTCAGCCGGGCGACAATCTACAAAGCAATCCGCAAGAGTGAGGCGGGGGATTTGAAAGATGGATCAAAAGCGCCACACCGGGTACACAACAAAACGAGTGCCGGGATTGAAGCCAGGATCCTGGAGCTGAGAGAAAAGACCCGCTATGGACCTGTCAGGCTGAAAGATGAACTGGAGGCGCTGGATGGTTTGACGATGTCTGAAAACACCATCCGCAACATTCTCAGACGCAACAGAACTCACTCGAAGCTGAAGCCTCACAAACCCCACAAAAAAGGCTCCCGTCCTTATGTGGATTGGTATCAGGCCAAAGCGTTTGAAATTGTGCAAATTGACCTCAAATATGTCGTGGACCAAAAAGCGCTGACCCTGGAGCAGATCCGTCACTTTCACTCGAAACAGTTTCCTCTCTATCAGTGGACTGCTGTCGATGTTAACTCCCGCTTCAAACTGATGGCTTACTCTGATCAGAAAAGCTGGACCAATGGCCTGACTTTCTTTCTGTGGGTGCTTTCCTGGCTCAGAAGTCACGGTGTCTCGGTGCCCATCGTCTTTACTGTGGATCGGGGTGAGGAGTTTGGTGGGAAATCCTGGCTCAAACTCATCGAACTCAGAAAACTCCTGTCTGGATTTGGCTGTTCAATTATCCAGAACCATGCTGCCAGCCCTCAGGAGAACGCGCATGTTGAACGCTCCCACCGTACCGATGACGAGGAGTTTTATATCCCCAGATTGCTTTCCATTCATTCCCAAAAGGACTTCTTCCTTGAAGCGATGCATTATCTCTATTACTACAATGCTGTCAGAAAACATTCATCTCTACAAAGACGTTCCCCCTGGGAGCATCTGCTCGCTAACTCTCCTGATTTAGATGCTAAAATCAGGTTTGTTCCACCCATCCTTCTGGACAATATCGCTGTCCAGCTCGGTGACTGGAGTGGATACCATCTGCTGGCTCAGTACCTGGAAAGATATTAATACGCAAATTACACTGAAAAAAAGCGATACCATCTCAAATTACGCGGTAAAAATTCTATTGTAAATGATGAAATAAAAAGTACCTCCTGCTTTTGTTCGCAAGAGGTGCTTTTTGGTTTTGTTTGAGGGGTATTGGCTCAGCTGGAAAACTTATTCCCAGCCGGCAAAACCACATCACATGGCGATATCCTGATCTTTGGAGAGGTAATTGAACAGCAGCAAAGATAGGGTCGTTAAAATAGTCAGGATCGTCGCGAGGGCAGCCGCGATGCCGTAGTTGCCCCGGATGATCTGGGTGTAAATTTCGACTGTCAGGGTGCGGGTGCGTGCCGTGTAGAGCAAGATAGCCGTTGAAAGCTCGCTGATCATCGTGATCCAGGAGAGGATCGCCCCCGAAATGATACCGGGAGCCATCATGGGCATCGTCACTTTGTAAAAGGCCTTGGCTTTGGAACTTCCCAGGCTAAGGGCGGCCTCTTCAATGCTCATGGGAATTTGCTGCAAGATGGCCGCGGTGGAGCGGATGGTGTAGGGCATTCTGCGGATGACCAGACCAATGACCATGATTGCCAATGTGCCGCTAAGGATCAAAGGCGGTTTGTTGAAGGCGATCAGCAACGTGATACCGATGACGGAACCGGGCATAATGTAGGGGATCATCGAAATGGAATCGAGAATTTTGCTCACAACGCTGGATCTTCGAACCGAAATATATGCCAGCAAAACTGAAAGGAAAACCACGATCACCAGGGAGATGGCAGGAATGATGACAGTATTTTGGATGGCGCTGCCAACCTTGGTGAATGCGTCCACGTAGTTGTTGAATGAATGTCCGGGAGCAAATGTGAGACCTTCCACGTTCTTGAACGAGGTGTAGATCACATAGACCTGCGGCATAATGGACAGCCCAATCAACACATAAGAAAAGACGTGGATCAGAACGTTCTTAAGCCCGGTAGCTTTGGTGGGCCGGATCTTTTTCATGGCATTCATTGAAAAAGTTTTTCGATTGGAGATGTATTGTTGCGCCATGAAAATGATGGTTGTAATCAGAATAGCAATCACCGATATGGCAGCCGCGAAGCCGTCATCCCCACCCATTTCACTGATGAATTCATTGAAAATTGTCACCGGGAAAGTGCGGTATCCTTCACCAATCAGCATGGGAGTACCAAAATCCGCCAGCGCGCGCATGAAGACCAGCAAGCCGCCAGCAAAGAGGGTCGGAGAAATGATCGGGATGAGCACCTTGAAAAAGCGCTTGACCCCGGCTGTGCCCAGGTTTTCGCTGGCTTCCAACAGGGAATTATCCACGTTTTGCAGAGCACCAGAAACATACAAGAATATCAATGGATAAAGCTGCAGGGTTAAGACAATCAGAATGCCCGCAAATCCGTAAATATCGGGCAGAACGATGCCCAGCGAATTCTTGAACAAGTTGGTGATCACGCCATTACGACCAAGCAAAAGGATCCACGAATAGGCGCTCACGAAGGGCGCGGACATCGAAGACAGGATGATCAGAATGCGTAACATCGCTTTGCCTTTAATTTCGTAACGGGCAAAAATGTAAGCAAGCGGTGTGCCAACGATGAGCGTCAGGAGCGTGACGGCGGTGGTGACCTTGAAGCTGTTGAGCAGAGTGTTAAAGTAGTAGGGCTTGCTGAAAAAATTCACAAAATAGGAGAGCGTGAAGGCTCCGGTGTCTTTGTCGACAACCGCTTGTTTGAGCAAATTTCCCATCGGAAAGATGAGGAACAAGCCATAAAGACCCAGAATCAGAAGCCCGACTATTGACCAAAGATCAAACTTAGTCTTTCGCTTCATGATTGCGTCTCCTCCTTCAACAAATTGCGGCTGCCGTCTTCAGAAAAGACGTTCAACTTCGCGTAATTGACGGTGAGTGAGATTTCTTCGCCCAGGGGCAGCGATTCTTCCAGAGAGGATTCATGAATGACTTCAACCATTTGTTGGCTGTGTTTGATCTCAATGATCTGGTGAGAATTGAGCCCCAGGAAGAAACTGTCCCGCAGGATGCCCTTTAGCTTGGTTTCCTGTTCGCTGTTGAAGAAGTTTTCGGGACGGATGGATAAGATCACTTTTGCGTCTTCTTCCAGAACGAGATTGTTGGCAGGAATTTGATAATCCCCGAGGTAGATCATCTTCTCAGCGTGTTTGTAGGTGGCGGGGAGGAGGTTTGTGCGACCAATGAAAGTGGCAACAAATTGGTTTTTTGGTCGGTGGTAGATTTGTTTCGGTTCCCCAACTTGCTGGATCACACCACCGTTCATAACAGCAATGCGGTCGGAGATCGCCATGGCTTCTTCCTGGTCGTGGGTGACGTACACGGTCGTGATGCCGACTTCTTTTTGGATCTCGCGAATTACCTGGCGCATCTCCACACGAAGTTTCGCATCCAGGTTCGAAAGCGGTTCATCCATGAGCAAGACGTCTGGTTTGATCACCAGAGCCCTTGCCAATGCGACGCGCTGCTGCTGACCGCCCGAAAGCATTTCGGGTTTACGGTCGCGAAAATCATAGATCTGCATCAATTTCAGGAATTTATCTGCTTCGCTGGCGATTTCTTCTTTGGAATAGTCGCGATTGTGTAAGCCAAATTCCACGTTTTGTCTCACAGTGAGGTGGGGAAAGATGGCGTAGTTTTGGAAAACCATACCGATATTTCGGACGCTTACGTCGATGTCGTTAATACGTTTGTTATCAAAATAAAAATCGCCACCTTCAATACTATTGAAGCCGGCGATCATACGCAGCAGGGTTGTTTTGCCGCAGCCAGAAGGGCCTAAAAGGGTGAAAAGTTCCTGATCGTGAATATCTAATGAGAGGTTCGAAATAACAGTTGTTTCATCAAACTTTTTAACAGCATCTTTAATGGTAATGTTTACGCTCATGTAGCTCCTTCCTGCAACAAAGGGTCTAGAAGACTTGGAAAAAAGTAATAATTCATTGGTTTGTTAAATTTCAAACGGAAGATGATTCTGAAAAACAGAATCATCTTCCGGTGATCTTGGATCAGAAATTACTGGTTGGAAACGTAGATTTCTTTGAAGTGATCACTAATCTTGTCTTTGTTGACGTAGCAATACTCCATGTCTTCCTGGATGACATTGATGTCTCCAAAAGGCACCATGTAATCGGGAGTTTCCACACCAGCGATAACCGGGCGATTGGTCATGGTGGTGGAGAAAACATTCTGGATCTCTTCGGAGATGATCATGTCGATGAAACGCTGCGCGTTGAGCAGGTTTTTGGCACCCTTGACGATACCGGAACCAGCGGGCAGGAAGACCACGCCTTCTTCCATATAAATCACTTCCACGTCAGCGCCGTCGCGAACCAGTGTGGCGGAGGGATCTTCGTAGGAAAGACCAACGGTGTATTCACCATCGCGCACGCCCTTCCAAACGGAGCTTGAGCTGTCAATCACGACTGTTTGGGCGAAAAGATCCGCAACAAACTGCCAGGCTTCTTCGCTTTCGTAATCACCCTTGCCAATCGCGTTGAGCATGTTGGTCAGGTGGGCATAAGCGCTGGAAGAGGCGGTCGGATTGGCTGAAACTATCTTGCCAGCCAACTCGGGATTGAGCAGGTCTTTATAACCTTTGATCTCGATGTCGCCAATCAGGCTCTTGTTGACCAAAATAACGCTTCCGTCCAAAACGTAAGGAGTGATGTAGCCGGTTGTGTTGCGGTAGGCTTCGATCACGTTTTCGTTATTGGGCGAAACATAGTCCTGGAATAAACCGGGATTGTTCATGTAGGTGGCATATGCGCCGCCATAAACAACATCTGCGTAGGGATTGTTCTGTTCCCCTTCGAGGCGCTTAAAAACCTCACCGGTACCGGCAGAAATGACCTCAACCTTCACGCCATACTTGGCTTCGAAGGCGGGGATGACTGCATTGAGCAGATTTTCGCTGTTGGGCGAATAGATAACCAGCTTATCCGTTTCGGGTAATGCGCCCTCATCGGCAACTGGGGCGGTTTCTTGCGCGCAAGCTGCTAACACGAGCACGGCCGCGAGAACCAAAACTACAAGTAAAGATCTCTTCTTAAACATACTGACTCCTTTTAAATAGTTGTGAATAACCCATTGGATACGGATCATTTGTTAATGAATTGTACCCTAATTATTTCGCAAACAACAAGAAATTATGTGCCATTCGCCTGGTAAGCCAGTAAAAGTATATACAAAATCGGTTGGCGAGTGAACAGAAAAAACAGGCAATAGCTGCCCGGTTTATCATAGGAAAGAAATTTTTCGGCTGGGAATAAAACTTTGCAATAAAAAAAGTGATCAAATTTATGCTTGAATTTCGAAGTTTATTGTTATAATTCATGCAAACATTTCCTTGTTTCTTTAACTGAAACCGAATAATTCAGGAGGGCTGTTATGAAGTTAAAAGCGTTCCACCGGATTTTTGCAAGCGTAATCCTGCTCCTTTCCATCTTTTCAACATCGGTCGAAGTGCAAGCTGTGACACATAACTTCGCGGTGGATACTACCGACGACACAAGTGATGCTAACTTAGCCGATAATATCTGCGCGGATGCTCAAAACGACTGCTCCCTGCGGGCAGCATTAGAGCAATCCAGGCCGTTAACCATAGCTGGTCACACTGTCAACATTACCTTCAACAATTTGCCTTCACTATCAACCATAACCCTTAATTCCGATTTACCTATAACTATACAAGCCAACCTCATCAACGATCTGAATAAGCGCATCACAATTAACGGAAATAATCACTTTGGTTTGGTTATTGACGGAGCCCAAGATACAACAATCCAGGGTTTAATTTTTATGAATTTCCGTTTAGCCCCGGTTTTTGTATATTTTGGGGGCACGGATGAAATCACAAATAATGTTTTCATCGACAATGAAAATGGGCTCATCATCAGTAATGCCAACAATGGCAGCCAAGGCACTGTTCATGTTACTCAAAATTACATTGGCTATGACCCCTTCAATGAATCCGGTAACTCAAATTCCAAAGGTATCTACATCAAGGATGTGTCAACAGTAAATAGTGCGAATCAAGTTTGGATTGGTGGAAACAACGCGGAGGACGGAAATGTGATTGCTGGCAATTTTGGCTCTGGCATCACTATTGAAAACGAAAATGGAAATACCGATATCACCATTTTCAATAATCACATTGGAATGGTGGACGATACAACGCCAGAACCTAACATCACTAATGGAATTACAGTGATCAAGAATTCAGGAATTCTGAACATTGGTGGGGACTATCTGACCCAGGGGAATTTAATTGCAGGCAACCTGAATTTTGGGATTTACATTGAAGAATCAAGTTACGCGGCGATTCAGGGGAACACTTTCAGCTCCAACGCGGCAGGCACGCAATATATTCCCAATCAAATGGGGGATCTGAAAGTCTTCGACAGCACTTACATGAGGATTGGAGGTGACACATCTGCGTATGGCAATGTTATCCCGCAGGGCGTTTCTGTTGAAAGCGATTCGGTTAATAACGTCAATTTATTGATCAAACATAACTTGCTGGGTATCTCGAAAACCGGCTATGTATTTCCGAAAGCCACAGACCGGGATGGCTTGTGGATTGAAAATGCCACGGGTTTTCCCGAAATATCCTTCAACACGATCACAAATTTTCGAAAAGGAATTGTCATAAACTGGGATTCTATGGTGCCGATTTTGAACAACCGGATCTATAACAATACTCTCATGGGCATTGATTTGGATAACGATGGAGTAACACCCAATGATCCCCCACCTGATGCAGATACCGGACCAAACGGGCTGCAAAACTTTCCAATCATATCCAATGTCGATGTCACTCCGATTGGTGACGCAAAACAAGTTATGTTTGACGTTAGCATTGCTTCAAAACCAAGTACGACATACTACATACAAGTGTTCAGCAGCCCATTTTGCAGTCCAAGTGGTTATGGAGAGGGTAAGCAGATATTCTATTCAAATCCAGTCACAACGGATACTAATGGATATGGCGTGATCGAAGAAATTACAGCATGGTATCCCACCACTACTTTTATCGGTCCCTGCTTGTCAGCCACCGCCACAGAGTTTGATGGCGCTCACTACCTTGGCACCAGCGAATTCTCTCTAGGGGTGATGGCCTGGCAGCCCGAAAAGATCTTTTTGCCGATGATTATCAAATGAATTCGCATTTCTTCACCGAAAAGGCTGGTGCATTCTTAACACCAGCCTTTTTTGATCGTATCGGGCTGATCGGTCAAATACAATGAGCCTACCGCAATAGAAGCGGTAAAAACGAACCCCACAGCCTTACCGTCTCAAACGCCCCAATATCGCAGATAGCAATGCCGTCTCCGTCACCATCAAGCGGACGGATAAATCCGCGTTGATCCACCGGAGGAGGTGCAACCGGATTGCCCGCATCAATTGCCGGAGAGCCATACATCAGGGCATGCGTTTGTGTCGGTCCGCCGTTATCGCGCAGAGGACCGAGCTGAGGGTTTTGCCCGATAATATCGCCATCTGCATTGAAGATGCAGTTGCCCGTTGATTCAACCAGGTTGAAACCGATTGAGACGAGGCTGCCAGTACTCAAAAGCATGCAATCATGAAAAGGTGATGCATTCTGGTCGATGTTATGGGCAATGATGGTCTGATTTATTTCTGCTGCGCAGCCAGAACTATAACAAAATATCCCGCCTGCATTGCCATAATCATCACTATCGGCATCAGCGACATTTTCAGTGATGGTTGAATGCGCAATCGAGGTAACCACGCGGGTATTTATACCGCCCCCATAGTCTATAGCAGCATTACCGCTGATCGTGCTGTTGGTAATCGTCAGACTTCGACCTGAAAACATCGCGACGCCACCTCCTTCCACTGCTGCCAGATTCCCTGCCACCAGGCTGCGGTCGAGTGATACCATGCTTGTGTCGCCTATTGCGTAGATCCCACCACCTGTTCCTGCAACATTATCAAGCAACCTGCTTTCAGTCACGTTAAGCCTTGATCCATCACAATACACTCCACCACCTGCGCAATTTTCTTCTGTTGAGTTTCCGGAAATGAGGCTTTCAGAAATCTCCAACTCAGTTTCACGTAAGTAAATGCCACCGCCGCCGTTGGAAGCACTATTGGCTCCCAACCAGGTATGGTCGAGCAATAAATTGCAGGAATCACTGTAAATACCTCCGCCATAACCAAAGGCTGTATTTTGCCTGACAATGACACTTTCTAGCGTCAGCGTGCTGCTTGCGCATTTGATCCCACCCCCTTGGCTTTGACTTCCGTAAGCGATACTAACCCCAGAGATGGTGACATCTGAACTATTTTGTATGTCAAAAATTCGGTCGCCGATAGCCTGAGCATCAATGATGGTTAGTCCGGCTTCTATCCCGCTGATGGTCGTATCAGCAAAAATGTCAAGATCACCTGATGTGCCATCGTCGTCATACCCAACTCGTGTAAGCGTGTAAGTACCTGCGGGTAAAACGATGGTTGATGATTCGGGAAAGCTATTTGCTGCATAGATTGCATCCCGTAATGAGCAGTGGGAATCACAAATTCCATCAAACTCATCCAAAAAAGTGGTGACCGTCAGGGTTTCTGCCCTGACTGGGTCAACATCTACACTGCTGAAAAGGAACACGCAGGTGCAAAGCGTCAATAAAGTCCGAATGAAGTAATGCTTTTTCGATTTCATGCTTATCCTCCTAAAGTTTTATTGCCCCACCCGAAAAAAAGCCTCTTATTTAATTATCAAGGGCAGGAAGATGAAAGTTTCAGTGCTGGTGCTCACGACGGTCAATGTCACACCAGGATCGCTGAAGTTGATCTCCAACTTCAAGCCCCCAGGCAGGTTAGGCAAGGTCACCGTACCATATTCAAATGTGCCAGTGCCGGTCGTGTGGCTAATAATGACAAACGTGTCACCTTCCTCGGGTGTATAACCGGGTTCGAGCGTGACTTCTAATGTTCCATAGTTCATCGTTGCTGTCTCTGTTACCACCAACTGGTCGTGCCCTGTACCTGGGGTTGTGCCGCCCAGCTCGATTTCCAGGACGCCATCCGCTGTTTGCGTGTAATCGCCATCAACGGTGATGATGCCCGGCGACGCGCCCGGGCTGACCGTGCCGCCGTTGACCAGGTTGGCAGAAAGCGTGCCTGAGCCGATCAGGCTATCGCCGCTTTCAAGGTTGAGTTCATCGCCCGGGTCGAGCGTGCCGCCTCCCAGGTCAATCACCGCGTCCTCGCCGTTGTCCATCCCCTGTGGGAAAACCAGGCTGCCGGCGACGACATCAACCGTGCCGTTGTTGGTGAAGGGGATGTTCATGGTGGTGGTGGTGGCAGCGGTGTTTTTGATGAAGCTACCGTTGTTCGTGAAAACTTCTGTCTCACCGCCGGTCATTGTGGTGGTCGCGTTGGCGTTGAAGGTACCGTTGTTTACGATCTCCGCCCCATTGGAGAGCGTGATGTTATTAGAGGCCCAATTGGTGATTCCGTTTAGCGTGAGTGTTTGCGCATCCATTGTGCCACCGCCAGCCGGGTAGATAGAGCTGGTATTGCCTGTTAGAACGGTCGTTGTTCCACCACCGGTAAAACCACCACCTTGCCAATTCAAAAGTGTGGTTACTTCAACGGTAGATAAATTGTTAAACACACCGGCTAGGCCTAATCTACGCATGGAAAGCGGACTTTTTACTGTCAGGGTTGTGCCAGGACCAATAACAGTTTGGTATGGCATGATCACATTTGCGCTATCAATTTCAACCATACCTCCATCAATGATCAAACCGGTTAACTCCCCAGCCGCGTTATAGCCTCCATGTATGTAGACCTTTCCTCCATCTGGATTTAGATCTGGAACGTTTAGTAGTGAAGAGGCAGCAAAAACAAATTCCGAATCTGGATTAGTGGCTTGAATCATAATATTTTTAACATTGAATATCCCGCCATGGTTACCACCAACTTTTAACAAAACTCCACAATCAGCGCCTGTTCGATGATGCAACATTCCGTAATTGTTGAGACTTGAATAGAATCTCATCAATCCACCTATGGAATCCATATAAATGTCCCCATTTAGACCAATATTCACAACCCCTGTTGGGATGTCTACGTTAATACTTACCGAAAAATAACTGGAGGTGGATGGCGAGTAAAATTTTAGACTTCCTTCGATGTCAGCCAAATTTGCATTAAATTCTCTTTCTCCCCCATCATCACTGGAGACAGTTAATCTTGCGCCGGAATTGATATTTATCTCAGCAACACGAAAATTTGCACTGTTAGCATTGAAAACAGGGTCAAAACCCGAAACATCAGGAATGATGACATTATCATCAACTGTTGGAACGTGCCCGCAGCTCCAATTTGAACTTGTTTCCCAGATAGCTGTGGTGCCATTCCAGGTGCACGTGTCTACGGCGCGGGCAGGCTTAGCCCAGCCGCCCAGGAGCGACATTACGATGATAACTACTACGAATAATCTAATCCCTGCTGGCACCCTTCTGGTCTTCATTTTTTCCTCCTTTTTTCCGGGCTCAAACGAGTTGAAAATTTACAAAAGTAAGTCTGTGAAGAGGTTTGGGTTTTCTGCCTAAACCTCTTCGATCTTCCACTATCTGACGATCATGGGCAGGAAGATGAAGCTATCTGTGCTTCCACCTACTACCGTCAGGGTGACGCCGGGGTCAGCGTAGTCGATCTCCATCATCAGGCCGCCAGGCAAAACCGGGAGGTTTTCTACAGAAAAGTTGCCGGTTCCACTTGTGAGGTGATTGACAATGAAGAAAGTGTCGCCAGCTTGAGGCGTAAAACCCGGTATTAAAGTAACGTTCAATGTCCCCTGCAAGGTTGCCGCACCGGTCACCACCAATTGGTCATGCACGATACCGGGGGTTGTGCCGCCCAGCTCGATTTGCAGGATACCATCCGCTTCCTGGGTGTAATCGCCATTGACGGTGATGATGCCCGGCGACGCGCCCGGGCTGACCGTGCCGCCGTTCACCAAATCTGCAGCCAGTGTGCCTGAGCCGATCAGGCTGTCGCCAGCTTCAAGGTTGAGCGTATCGCCCGGGTCAAGCGTGCCGCCGCCCAGGTCAATCACCGCGTCCTCGCCGTTGTCCATCCCCTGCTGGAATACCAGGCTGCCGGCGACGACATCAACCGTGCCGTTGTTAGTGAAGGGGATGTTCATCGTTGTAGTGGTGCTGGCAGTGTTTTTGATGAAGCTGCCGTTGTTCGTAAAAACTTCCGTCGTACCGCCAGTCATGGTCGTGGTGGCATTGGCATTGAAAGTGCCGTTGTTGACAAATGTCGCAGAATTGGCTAGAGTAAGATTACGTTTGTTCCAATTGGCTGTCGAATTATTGATCAGGGTTTGAGTATCCAGTGTAAAGTCATTTTGCGTGTAAGCGGACATTCCCATGGTGAAGGTTGCGCCTGCATCGACGGTGGTAGTGCCATTGCCTGTGATTTTTCCTGCCAACCAATTAAATTGTGTGGTTATCGTCAAATCATCAAGGTTCTGGAGCTCGCCATTGTAATCCAGGCTTAGTTTGTTCATGTTGTAGTTGTAAGCCTGGCTTTCGAGGATCAGCTTCCCCCCATTATTAATAAAGAAATACTCGGGCATTTTTAAAATGCCAACACCAGTTTTAAAATAGACCGTACTGGTTCCGCTTGTCGGCTGGACAATTAAAGCAGTGCCAGTATTTTCAGGCTGTGAATATGTGCCATATAAATTTACTGTGCCTCCTCTTGCGTGTAATTGATTTACGCGTATCTCAGACCCACTGTTAAAATTAAAAATCTGTCCGGATGCAGAATCATTATTACCCACAAATAAGAACTCACCCTGAAAAATTCCCGTGTGCGTCCCACCACGAATGAGCGACACTCCTCCGGTGTAAGTCCCAAGAGAAGTACCGGAAACAGTACCCGCGTTGTTGAAGGTGGAGTAGATGAAAAGATCTCCAGCACCCAGTTTTGTTATGCTTCCAGTTGACGACACATTCACGGTCCCGCTTCCAGTGCTGCCGTTATAGTTGAGATAAACTACGCTCGCCTCTGTATTGGCGATCAGAGAACCATTGATGGTCATTGTGGTTGCGTCTAAAATCATGCCCGCATTGATAGTCAGTAAGGCACCGGATTCGATGGTTAATGACAAGACCTTGGGGGTTGGAAGTTCAAGATTTGTATAAATCACTGGGAAGTTCGTTACAACAGGAATAGTCACCGTATCAGTCGCTTGAGGAACATGCCCACAACTCCAGTTTCCGGCTAACGTCCAGTCTGTATTGCCATCCCCTTCCCAGGTACATGTTTCTGCTTGCACAGGTTTGTTCGCGCCGGCCAGCAACGTTAGAGCCAATACCAGAATCAGGATAGTTCTGAGGGTAGTGCTAAGGGACTTTCTCATGACGACTCCTTCTATTACGTTTTAAAGTGGCGATGGCGATGCAAATATTTTCACTCAACAAGCGTGGAAATCAGGCTTGTGGTGACTTAATCAAATAACTACTTATCAAAGGGCAAGAAACAGCATTTTTTGGTCTTCAATTTTAAAGAATGTCTTGGATCCGATGGGATTAATTTTACTATAAATAAATCCAACAGTAGGAAAATTCTGGGGAATTCTCGCGGGAAAGTGGTGTTGAAAAATTGATTATTTGACCGGTTAATCCCCGCAAAACTACCCAGGGGCGGAAGCTACCAGGCACCGCTTAAAAAGCGACCAACATCCGCAACTACCTCGAGCGCGTGCTGGAGACTTTCGCCAAAGCGGGTGGGGGGAACGGCTTGAGCTAACTTTCGCTTTCTTCCTCTGAGGGGCTTGCAGCGGCGGTCTCGCCAACCAGGTCAACCATAACCTGTTTCATCTGTTTTTTGGATGGCTTGCTCTTGAAAACCTTGCGCATGCGTTCCACCAGCGACTGCGAAAGCTCGCGGCTCAGCTGGCTGAACCTTTCGTTGCTGATGCGCTCGCCCTTCTCGAACCATTCGATCGCGGCGTAGCCCATCACGATCGTCATCGAGGTCGCGATCGCTGAGGAGAGGATCCAGCCGGGCACGGCTGCGAACTTCGAAAGCTGCTGGAACAGCACCCTTCCGAGCATGCCCATCCCGAAGGTGCCAATCAACTCCCGGGCGCGTTTGGCGGTGATCTTGTACTGGTAAATCCGGGCAATCGTGAGCACCATGCCGGTTTGGGTCGCGACCAGCGGGATAAAGTCGATCACTGGCAGGGGGGTCAGGGCGATCGCCGCGGAGAGCGACGAGGCGGTGGTGATGCTGCGCCAGGCGATTTTGCGGCGGTATTGGGGCATCGCTTTTGCGAGCGCGAGCGTCATGGCTGGGTCGGCGGCGATGATCGCCAGCGTCACCTGTCCGATGCCGTCGCCCTTCAGCGCGGAAATCGGGATGACCTGCTCGGGGGAGACGTTCAGGTTGGCGGCGGTCTTTTCGAGCACATCTTCCTTGAATTTTTCGACCAGGTCGATCTTGTTCAGGACGATGATGAAGGGCTTTTTCAGCCCCAGCAGTTCCTCGTAGAGCCCCAGCTCGGTTTGCTTGACCCCTTGCATGGCGTCGAACACCAGGATCAGGAAATCGGCATGCCTGGCGGCTGCCAGGGCGTGCTCGCGCTCGGTTTGGCCAACCGCCCCAACGGCGTCCGCGCCGGGAGTGTCGATCATGGTGAAGATGCCGGCATCGGCTTCCTGGTTGACGCGCGTCGTGCCGGGGATGGGGCTGACCTCGGCCTGGTCGGTCTTGGCGCGCACGAATTGGTTGAAGAGGGTGGACTTGCCGACGTTGGCAGGACCGATGATCGCGACTTTTTTGTGATCCCCGAGCACCGCTTTGGAGTGCATCAGCGCCAGGTCGATCAGGCTGTTGAGCGGGTTCTTGTTGAGCGGGATGCCCTACAGCATGCTGTAGATTTCGGCTCTTTGCTTCTCCGGGACCACCTGCCATGCCTGCTGCAGCAGCGATTTGGTCGGGGCGTTGAAATATTTCTGGACGTCTGAAAACTCGGGCATGTCTGCTCCCTTTCTGCGGTGACTGAGGAAATTATACGATAGGTATTGGGATTGGTGCGCCCGTGTGCATTGTGGAAGGGGTCACGCTGTTTATACAAGTATGATTGTTTACATATTATCAAGAGTGTTTGTTTACAGACTTTCGGGCAGACACAGGGGTCTGCCCCTACGACAGACACCTCTCCCTCAAACCCCCACGTGTAGGGGTAACCCCCCGTGGTTACTCGTCACCATGACAAAAAAGGGGTTGCCTCTACGATCCTAGATGGTGTGTTTGGAGAATAAAAGTGTAAACAATCAGCCTAAACAACATGTAAACCATCATTGTTATAACAGGGGGTCTGCCCCTACGACAGACACCTCTCCCTCAAACCCCCACTTGTAGGGGTAACCCCTCGTGGTTACCCGTCACCATGACAAAGACAGGATTTCCTTTGTGAACCAAGATGATCCGTTCAATAGATAAAAGTGTAAATAGTCACCCTAAACAAGATGTAAACGCTCATTGTTTGACACAAGCTCTTGCCTTGCGAGTGATTTTGTCGCATGAAACGGTCCCTGCCCTGGTAGCGAAGCGGATAGGGTGCGCCGTTCCGTTTGTGGTGTGGAAGGGGTCAAGCCCCTTCGCTACAACAAATCTGTCATCGCGAGGAGCACAGCGACGTGGCGATCTAAAGAAGTCAAGGATAGCTAGTTCAGGGCGTATGGAACGCTCCTGTGTCGTTCCGATTATTTAATTCTGGATCGGGGAAATCGGTTGACTTTTAGACCTATTTCGGGTAATATCTTTGGGCATCGTGGCGAGGTAGCTCAACGGTGGAGCAGTGGACTCATAAGCCATTGGTTCTGGGTTCAAATCCCAGCCTCGCCATTTTTTGTTTTAAACAGCTTTCTATGGTCTTGTTTTCTAAAGTTGGACGAACTCAAAATTACAAAGTTATTCATAGAATATGAATCGCGTCAATTACGCCTATTATTACCTCGATTTTCCATGACATCTTTTATTATAGATTTTGTATTGTAGGCAAATGAATAATTACATTTGGGACATTTAACGACAATATTTCCAGAATTTTTTGGCAATCTTATCTTCGTTTCATCGATGGGACATTTCACAATAGTGTACATTTCAGGATCTTCAAAAGAATTAATTACATTATTCCTATTAATTGATAAGGCTACATTGTTAGATAAATGGATGAGTTCTTCAGCTTTTCTTTCAAACCCTTTAATAGTAGAGGACATTTCGTCAAAATCAACTGATAATTGCACCATATTTAAATAGTGTAGAGCAGGATCAAAAGTTATTGATTCTTTTCTTTTTTGAGTTACAGATTCATCAAAGTTTCTGAGGGTCATATGACTTTGAGAATAGAAGTGAGTAAATGGCTCAATAAACACTTTTTTAAGGTAGGTAAAAAATTTATCAAGGGTGGCCAATCGCCGTTGGATGTCGCGAAATCGCTTATTTAGTTCAATTTGACTTTCATCGCCAAATTCAAGACTGTGATAAACCTGTTTAAGATATTGACCATAATTAATGTGGCAAGCTCTTAAAGCTCTTAATGAAACTTCTGTCAATCCTTTTAAAATTTCTTCTTTTGGGATCTTACGCATAGAACAGACAAGACTATATGTAAATGCTAATTGATCACGATTTAAATAACCAACTGAAAAATTGCTAGCTGGTTTTTTTGCAGGGTCACTCGATTTAACTTTTGGATCAGGTTTTGCGGTTTCCTCGCAGCCATTAAGCATAATCTTTCCAAATCCAAGATACACTGCTGTGATATCAGTTAGTATTTCATTGTCATAGCTATTTACGGCAGATATTCCATGTAGATGTAACCATTTGTGGGAAATCTCATGACACAAAGTTGCATAGAGGGCTTGTGGATGTTGAGTTACGCTTGGATCAATTTCAATAAAAACCATATCTCCATTGTGAGATAGCTCAATTATTCCCCCAACTTTTGGTTGTTGTTTGACAAAGGAAATACTAAACACTAATTTGTCGATTCCCACAAAAGCTGCAATTTCCTTTGCAATTTTCTGAATGGATAATAAGTCTTGTGCACCTTGAAATGGAGGCATTATCTTGTACTGAACAAAGTGGCCAGTCGACTTTTCTAACACGATTAGTTTTTCTAGAAAAGCAGAGACAAATGTATCGTTCATAAGCCCTCCTCGATATTAATGGATCTTGAATATATCCCCAACCATGCGATAATTGTATTGTAAAATTGCGGGGGTTTATAGGTCAATTGCAACAAAGTCGGCCTGTACTAACATCGACGAAGTTGGGGATCAGGAGATAAGCAAAATCGCAGCCAAAAAACTGCCAAATGTTATGTGGGATTAAATCTGGAAAAAGGCAGGTGGTAATGGATATTTTTGTTGTGTTTAGCGACCTTAACAGCAGTTTGGTGTGAAAAAATAATTGCTGGATAAAGAATAGTAGAATACTAATTCACTAAAGAAAACATAGGAGAATTGATGAACTCTTCAAATAGCGAGACATGGTCACTTACCCCTGGATTGGCAACCTATAAGGAAACAAGGGCATTATTACGAATAATTAACGGTGTTTCATATGACTTAATTACCCAAATGCGGGCTAGAATATGGGAACAGGTTGGGACTCCGCAGAACAATATCGATTGGACCCAACCGGATGAATGGATCCCAGAACGTTTAAAAAGCCCTGAAAAAGAAATTGCTCTAAAAATTTGGCATGATTCTGGAAGGTTGGTCAACCCAAGACACATAAGAGGGACATGGTATTTTGTAAGGAACCACAAGTTAATCAACATCGATCAAAATGGAAATATTGAAATCACAAACGATGGGACAGTTTTTTTGAATGATGAAAACAGTGAAGTAATTACAAGAATTGATAAATATGAAGGATTGCTAAATGTACTGCAAGCTGTAAGTGAGCATAACCCAGGAAAGAGAAGTGACATACTTCCTGCGTATATTGAATTTTGCAATACTTATACTAATTATCGAAGTGAATCTGTATATAAATCATCACTCTATGATCGAATGGTTAACCTAATTGATAGAGAGCTTGTGGAGAGACGAGGAAATATCCTTTTTCAAATAACGGATAAAGGTATGAATTATCTTCAGAACGTGACTCCACATGTTCCAGGGCGAAGGATAAATACCAAACAGAATGACTTAAACGCGATGGTTAGGCTCATAACCAAAGAAGCCAGGCAAACCTTATTAGACTACCTGCTTCATATGGATCCTTACAAGTTTGAGAATATGGTAGGTTTATTGTTGGAAGAAATGGGATATAGCGATATTCGGGTAACGTCGCCAACCAACGATAAAGGTGTAGATGTTATTGCTGATATCGCTCTTGGTATCAGTTCAGTTCATGAAGTTGTTCAAGTAAAAAGGCATTCCGGATCAATTAATAGAAACATTGTTGATCTTTTGCGTGGATCACTGCACAGGTTTGATGCCATTAGAGGGACAATTATTACCACAAGCACATTCGCGTCTGGAGCTAAGAAAGCAGCTCTGGAAAGGAATGCTGCTCCTATCACTCTTATCGATGGCGAAAAGCTATTGGATTTACTGATGCAATATGAAATAGGTATTACAAAACAAAATGTTGCTATCTACGAATTTGATCAAACAAAATTGCATCAATTTGAGGATGAACAAGAGGTGGACAATCTTCAAGAAGGCTAATGACTAGTATTTGAGTAGGAACGAACGAAACCAGATGACGGTATTTTCGATCTTGCCGGCCTCTTAGCTAGACACTTGATTTCCGGAAAAGATAAGGGTTTGTTTGTAGGAGCATAACATAACGTACCTGCCATGAAGTGGTTGGGTATGCAGATACAAATTAGAATTAATACATATCAGTTGGTTTTGATCCTCAACCAACCATCAATAAGAGAACTAACACAAGTGTCCCGATTAAGATGAAATTTAATAAGCAACCACCACAAGTAAGGAGTTTTCCTATCTTCCTCTGTCTTCCACTCTTAGTTAGTGGGATGCCAGTTTTCCTTGCAATATTTTGTTTTACTTTCGTAACTCCAAGTGCCCTTTTCCAAGAAAATCCACCTCTGTTTGCCAAATTGGTTCCTTTTCCTTTTCTGCTTATTCAAGTAAAGAGCCGCAATATTCACAAATCTTCCCCTTGGTTGTCGCGCCGCAAGCTTTACATCGCTTTGGCTCTTCAGCAACTGCTTGCACTTCAGCTCTTTTTGCCTTGAGTTCAGCCTCTCTTGCTTCAAGCTCAGCCGCTTTTTCAGCTTTTTCAAGCCTTATGGCTTTGATCTGCGGATGGAAATGAGCGTAGGTTAAAAAAGCTCCAACAATAATTCCAAACAATGCTGATTGTACGTTCTCGCCGATGTTGCCAAATCCGCCAATCAGGAAAAACACTCCAAATAAGATCTTCCAGTTTCTTTTGAACCATGACTGATTTTGAGAAATGTGTACTAAGTCGCCGTTAATTTTTTGCTGGGATCGGGTTGTTTTGAGACATGAAATGCAAATATATTTATTTCCGTCAAATCCTCCCCCTTCTTTTCCATAGTCAAACAGTCTGCCGCAATATTTACAAACCACCCAATATGAAGTTTTAGCCATAGTAACCCTTTGACAAAATGGCGATATTTCGGAAAAGTATAACATACAAGAGAATTGATCCTAAGAAAAGTTCATAATCGAGCAAGCAGTCGCACTGCCGGGCTTGCGTTTTGCATTTACTATTGCCTGTCAGCTACTACCTGTCAGCCACCACCTATTCACCATTTCCCTGGTATAATCCAATCAACATCAAGAACGCCTGCATGAGCAGGCTGGCAACCGGCCAGGAAACAGCAGCGGTGCCCTCAGACCCAAAAGTCTGGATGTGCGAGAGAATGCTTTCGAAACAAGGTTTCTGTTTTTATTTAAACCTTTCAAACACTTTACTCTCCCACAAGCCCAAGCTTTTCCTGGAATTAGACGAACAGGAGAAAAATGATCAAGGTTAGTGAGAGTCAAATCAAACACATGGAAAAGCAGCATCCCGGGATTACAGATCAAATCTGGGACTTTGAAAACGCAGAATTACCCCCTTGCCCTGTATGCGGGTCGACAGATACGGCCAGTGTACAGGTTGGGGTAATTGGCCGCACGATCTACCTGGCGATGGCGACAACCAAGTTCAAACTGTACCCGAACGGAAATGGGAAAGGAATCTACTTCTGCAACACCTGCCAGGTTCAGTTTGGACCAAAGAAAAGGACAGGGGGTTAAGGCTAATGACCGCATGGTGATGGTTAATTGAGAGGCGGCGGGAGAAAAATAGAGCCGGATTGAGAAGCGCAATAACCAAAGGGCACGATGTCCGGCCTACGAAAAGCTCCTTCGTAGGGATGGGCTTCATGCCCATCCGCAATAAAAATGGGAGACCTGGCGGTCAGATCCCGCGCGCGGTCTATGCCCGCAACGAAGTAGATGGGTACGTGGATTCCGGCGCAATCAAGGAGATAAAGAGCCGGGTTTCACCGTGGAGGAGTGAACTCCAGGGCAGGCCGCGCAACCCGGCCTGCAAGGGCAATGCCAGGCGAGGGAGCAAGCGCTGCAAGTTTTGCTCTTAGCATTAGGAAACCACCTAACGGAGTATCCCCATGGTAGGGATGGGCCTCTGGTCCATCCGCGATAAAAAGGGAGACCTGGCGGTCAAAGACCTCGCGCGGTCCCACAGGGAGGCTCTGCACTCAGGAGACCGGCGAGAACAATGATTGGGACCTGGCGGTCAAGGACCTCGCGGGGTCTTGAGACCGGCGAGAACAACGGACGGAGGCCCCCGGTCAAAGACCTCGCTAGGTCCCACAGGGAGGCTCCGCACTCAGGAGACCGGCGAGGACAAGCAATTTGTGGAGAGTTATGTTACTGAAAACCGAGCGTTTGTTGCTATTTGCGATAAATTTCCTTATAGTTAATTAATCAGCAACAAAAGTAGAAGCATAGTTTCCAAAAACAGGAGGTAAGCCGTGAGCAAAAAACACCCCCAGTTTCCACCCTTCGAGAACGAACAGGAAATGGAGACTTTCCTGCAGAGGCCTCTTTTGGCAAGGTTTTGCTCCTTAAACGCGGATGGATCCATCCACGCCACGCCCATCTATTATCTTTATCAGGACGGCGAGTTCCTTTTTGGCACCCAGGTGAAAGCTCACAAAATTCAGAATATTCGGCGCAATAAGCGCGTCACAGTCTTGATTGATGCCGATGCTCCGGTGCTGCAGACAGTTTTAGTTTATGGGAAAGCTGAGCTCGATTTTGAGGACGTCCTTGAGAAACGGGTCAGGATCCTGGAGCGTTATTACGAAGACCCTGCCGAGGCGAGAGCATTCGCGCAAAGGCTGGCAAGCGCCTGGGAAACGGTCATTATTCGTGTCAGGCCGATCAAAATTGTGAGCGTGGATTACAGCAAGCCTCATTCGATTGATTAGGATAGCAGGGAGCGGCGAAGTCAAGTTGAGATGATTTTGTGGATGAATTCGTATGCTCAGAGCCAGTCGAATGATCGGTGTCTATCTAATCTTTTACTCTACTAAAGGCAGATTACCATGATAAGCATCCGTGAATACATAGAAGATGATGCAGAAGCAGTTGGCAAATTGATCGCTGATACCTACGCGCGATTTAACCTGGCGATTCTATCGCCAGAAGAGTTGAAGTTGGGATTGGGTCCATTTCAGCATGCCTGGTCTCAGGACGAAGCTCACAAGCAAAAGATCGCCGAAATGATCCGGTCTGAATGGGTGTTTGTGGCAGTGGATGAGGGGGAGATCGTTGGAGTTTTGCGCGGCAGGAAAGAACGCCTTGCGAGTTTGTTTGTGCGGGATGATCACCACCGCCAGGGTGCTGCCAGCCAGCTTGTGAAGCGTTTTGAACAAGAGTGTCAAAAATACGCTCCAATGGTTATTCGTCTGTCCGCAACAGTGTACGCAGTGCCTTTCTATTTACAGATGGGTTACAAGAAGTCCACCGGGCTAAGGTCGGGATGGAGTTTTGATTATCATGGGTTGCCAATTCAGCCGATGCGAAAGGTGTTGCAAGCAGATTAACTTTTTGAAAACACGCGGCACAGCAGCAAGGTTTTGCACTTAAAGCTCCAGTGCGAACAAAGAGTTGATTGAATTTAGCAATTCGGCCTGCGAATAAATCCTTTGTAGGGATAGGCCTCGTGCCAATCCGCGATAATATTGGGAAAACTGGCGCGAACGATTTGCTACGAATAACTCCTTCGTAGGGATGGGTCTTGTGCCCATCCGCAATGAAATTGGGAAACCCCACCCACGAAAAAATCCTTTGAGGGATTGTCCTCGTGCCCATCCGCGATGATTATTGGATTAAAGAATTCTGGCAAAAAAGTTACCAACTAATCAGGCTTCCGGCGTCAGGTTGAAATGCGCAACCTGACCTACAACTAATTAAGGTTGAAACTCCACAAGGTGCGAAACCCAACCCAAATAGAAATTCCCGATTACCGATTCTCCGTTTGTTCGAGGAAGAATTCCCACATCAGGCGGGTGGCGTTGATCTCGTGGGTGGTCTTGCCGGTGATGCGCTCCGGCAGGTCGTTGCCGCCGGGCCAGGTGTGACCGCCATCCGAGATAGTGTAAAAGACCACGTCCGCGTCCGGATCGCAGCCTTCGTAGCGCACGGCACGCACGTGATCCTTCTCCAGGATGAGCGTTTCGTTAGCATCGCAGCCATTCAACTGCGCGTAGTCCTCGACAAATGTGGGGATGTTGGGGAAGTCGATGGGGAAGCGTTCGGATGGACCGCCATCATAGGGCACGATCTTGTCCGCCTGCCCGTGGAAAAAGATGCCAGGCACGCCGCCCGGGCATTCATCCAGATCCACCAGGTAAGCGCCCGCCACGCCGCCAATAGCCGCGATGCGATCAGACAGGCTGCAAGCCAACCTCAACGACATCCCGCCGCCGTTGGAGAGACCGTTAGCATAGATGCGTTCAGGGTCGATGGCGTATTCCGCGCTGAGTTTATCGATCAGGTCCGTGTAATATTGCAGCTCGATATCCACGCCAGTGGGGTCCTCAGCAGTGCGGGTGACCCGCCAGCGCTTGGGGATGCCCAGCCCGGAAGGATAGACCACGATGAAGCCCTCTTCGTCCGCGAGTTGGTTCCACTGGCTGACGTTGGCCTGATTGGCCGGCCATTGGGAAAAGCCGTGGATGTTGATCACCAGCGGAACATTCTGCGCGCTTGTGGGGTCGTAAGACTTGGGGACGTAGAGCAGGTATTCGCGTTTCTCGCCGGAGGAGATTAGGCTTCCGTTGGTGCGGTCGAGGATGTTCCAGATGATCAAACCCGCCAGGATGAATACTCCAACAATTAATGTAAACAGGAAAACAATCTTCAGTAAATTTTTCATAGAAACCTCGCGGACAAGTTATTTCAATCTTACCAGTTTGTGTGGCAAACTGTGTCACCACACAGGTCTATCTTTCCCCGCCCTGCCTTTTCGTATCAGGACCAAATAGATAGAAGGAAGATCCTAAGAAAAAGCTATCAAAAAAAGAAAATTAGCATTATACAAAGCATATACGGCATTTTGCATGTTCAATGCTGGCAGGATATATTCAAACCACGACGCCCTTGCTCGTCAAGAAGTCTAGAACTTGCTTTCTTTTTTGCAAGCTATAAAACAAGGGAGATTTTTTCATGAAAACCAAAACTGCAGTTTTGATATCACTCTTTGTCACAATAATTCTTTTTTTCAATATGGGTTGGATTAGCACTTCTGCTTACTCCACTAATTCTCAAATTCAAAGCAGAATTTGGTATGTCAAACCGGGCGCTGAGGGAACCACCTGCACCTCCTGGGATGACCCTTGCGAACTGAACCCTGCCCTTCACTGGGCGGTACCGGGTGATCAGATTTGGGTTGCTGCGGGGACTTACAAGCCAGACCCCACAGGAGTGAATGATAGGAATGTCTCTTTCCAGCTAAAGAGCGGCGTTGCCGTTTATGGTGGCTTTGTCGGGACGGAAACCAGCATTGCCGAACGTGATTGGATCACCAATGAAACGATCCTTAGTGGAGATATTGGAGCCGAAGGTGATAATTCCGACAACAGCTATCACGTGGTCACAGGCCGTATTGTGGACGCCACCGCGATTTTGGACGGTTTTACCATCACAGCCGGTAATGCCGATGGCAGTCAGCCAGCCGACCGTGGAGCTGGAATGTATAACTATCAAAGCAGCCCCACGCTGACAAATCTGGTCTTTACCACTAACACAGCAAATTTTGGGGGAGCAATGTATAACCATTTTGACAGCAGCCCGAGCTTGACGGCTGTCACATTTTTGAACAACACCGCGTGGATTACCGGGGGAGGGATGTTAAATGAAGAAAACAGCAGCCCAACCTTGAATGATGTAAGCTTTAACGGTAACCTGGCAGATTTATTCGGTGGCGGTGGGATGGCTAATTACTCTGGAAGCAACCCTATCCTTACCAATGTAATCTTTAGCAACAATATTGCTGACGCTGATGATAGTTATGGTGGTGGGATGCTCAACAGCTATAGCAGCCCAATCCTAACAAATGTAAGCTTTGAAAGTAATTCGGCAGGCTGGATTGGGGGTGGCATCTATAATCAGACATACAGCGATCCTGTTTTAACAGATGTCAGTCTCAGCAATAACTCAGCAGTGGCAGCGGCCGGCGGAATTTATAACGGTTTCTACAGCAACACCACCCTGATCAATGTGGTTGTTTCGGGAAACACTGTCGATGGTGCATTTGGTTTTGGCGGCGGGATTTACAATGTCCTGAGTGATATAGATATGGACAATGTTACCTTTTCGAACAATACAGCCCCAGATAAAGGCGGTGGAATCTATAATGACCAAAGCAGTGCCACCTTTGAAAATGTGACCTTCAATGGTAATAGCGTTATCAGTTCTGATGGTCAAGGAGGAGGCATTTATAACCATAAAAGCAGCACCACCCTCACAAACGTGACCTTTAGCGGCAACTCCTCACTGGGTTGGGGCGGGGGACTTCATAATTATTGGAGTAATATAACATTGACCAACGCTACCTTCACCAATAACTCTGCTAGCTTTGGTGGTGGAATTTTTAATAATGGTCGCGTTGGTGAGCCTGCACACCTCACCATCACTAATTCGATCCTATGGGGAAACACTCCTGACCAGATCTACAATTTTGGAGCTGAGAACATTGAGACCATCACATATAGCCTGTTAGATTACCCCAGCTACTCGGATCCAACTAACATCACCGGTGATCCTCTTTTGGGGCCCCTGGCAGATAACGGCGGCTTCACCCTCACCCACGCATTGGGACCTGGCAGCCCTGCGATTGACGCAGGCGACCCCAGCAATTGCCCCTCCACCGATCAGCGTGGCTTCCCCCGCCCGGTGGATGGGGATGGGGTCGATGGACCTCGTTGTGATATGGGAGCTTACGAGTTTGAAGTTATAGAAACTGATTTTCCTGTCTACTTGCCGATGATTGTAAGGTAGTTGTTCTTTGTGGGCCGGAGATCGTGCCTGTTCCCGCGCAGCGGGGTGTTTTCGCGTAGGTCAGGTTCTGCTTCTGAACCTAACATCACAAATGTTGGCAAATAAAACTTCACCAGAGGTAGATATCCGATGTCAGGTTGAAACCCGCAACCTGACCTACAAAGACTCCCAGTCACGGCTTCCACCGTAGGGATGGGCCTCGTGCCAATCCGCAATAATAAACGGAGACCTGGCGGTCAAATTCCGCGCTCGGTCCCATGGGGAGGCTGCGCACCGTGGATGCCGGCGCAATCTAGATTTGTGCCTCTCGGTAGGGGCAGATCCTTGGGAACCACCCTGATGAGGGCTGTGTCTACCCGGGTAACCACAGGGGGTTACCCCTACGACAGCGACTTTGTCTCCAGCAATATGACCCCCTCCTTACGAAGTATCCCCACCGTAGGGATGGGCCTCGTGCCAATCCGCAATAATAAACGGAGACCTGGCGGTCAAATCCCGCGCTCGGTCCCATGGGGAGGCTGCGCACCGTGGATGCCGGCGCAATCAAGCAGGTATTGACACCGGTGCGATCGTGGATTTTAGGGTTGTCTGTGTTGCACGGCAAGGTAATCTTGCATCTGCGAATCCAGTATTCACTAAAAAAAACTTTATTGCTTTAATTACATAGTAAAATTTAGCTGTCAATTTTCCCTGCAGACAGAGGAGGGTACTCGAATGATTTACACAAAAAATGACAAGGTCCTGGCAGGTATTTATCACTACCTAAAAAAGAGTTGCATCGTTCTAACGCTCCTGATAGTTACTTCATGCGTCATAACTGTTCCTGAGAGAACCATCCCTGCTCCAGCAAACACAGCCCCTCCTCCAGAAAGCACTATCCCGCTTCCGGAGAACACACTCCCTCCTGTGGAAACCAGCGAACCTATCCCAAGCCCCACGGCGACAGAGCCCATTCCCGTTGATTATGAGCAGGTCAAAGTTTGGAATTGGAACAACCCTGAGTTCTACCTGACCTACGATCCCGCAAAATGGGATACTGCAGAATATGACTCCCTCGTATCTAAAATCCTTCCCGATTGCCATATTGCTGCAAATGGATTTCGTGATGGCGGTCCGGAAGGTCCACCTCCATATACTTATAATTCAGACACAAAAATAGTGGGAGGTATTGAGTATTTCATTGAAATCGAGATACCCAACGCTACCGGAATTCCTGACATGTTTCATGTCTACTGGGATAAGCGAACCCAAGGATACCAATACGCTGTGGCTCTCTTCCCCGGACCTGAGGGTTTTGATGAGTGCGTGGCAGGCTTTTGGGAGGTCATGCAGCTCTCTGCGGCCAACGGTTTTGCGCCATAGACCGGTTGGTGATAATTTTCGCTTTTTTGTAATAGTTGGTCCTGTTGAGGGATGAATGGGTAAAAAGACATCAATCGAATCCAATCCATAAAAAATTGGTCTTGTGCCCATCCGCAATGATAATCGGAGACCTGGCGGTCAAAGACCTCGGGCAGCCCGTGCCCGCGAAGCAAGGTGTTTGCGCGTAGGTCAGGTTCTTCTGCCAGCCCCTGAGCAAAGCGAATGGGGTTGAACCTGACGTCACAAATGCCGGCCAAGAAAAGCCTTTACTAGAGGTAGATATCCGATGTCAGGTTGAAACCCGCAACCTGACCTACAAAGAATATATCTGGAATATTGAAGAATAAGCGTTGGGAGACCTGGCGGTCAAATCCCGCGTTCGGTCCTGAGAATAGCAAAAATATTTCGATGTAGGGGCGAAGCATTTCAATATAAATTTAATCCTGAGCACAGGTTATCCGTAAAGATTGCTTCGCCCTTACCAGTGATCTCAACGATAGTAATAGAAAAATTGAACCGTAGATTACCATCAGTGTATAGGTCAGGTTCTTCTGCCTGTCCCTGACCAAAGCGAATGGGGCTGAACCCGGCCTACAATCGACCACACGATGCCACGACCCCCACAGCGGATGATATAATGACTCAACTACATCTAACTGAGGTACTCATGGCTGAATTCATCACCATCGCACAAATCGACGCGGCGACAGACGCCGTCAGGGCGCGCATCCACACCCAACCCCAAATCGCCCTCATCCTTGGCTCCGGTCTGGGTGAGCTGGCTGATTCGGTGGAAAACCCGACCATCATCCCTACCCGCGAGATCCCCCATTGGCCGGTTTCCACCGTCCCGGGGCACAAAGGCCGCCTGATCATCGGGCAGCTCGAGGGCAAAGAGGTACTCGTGCTGCAGGGGCGCACGCATTACTACGAGGGTCATCCCATCTCGCAGATCGGGCTTCCCATCCGCGTGATGCAGCGCCTGGGCATCAAAACCCTGATCCTCACCAATGCTTCCGGCGGGTTGAACGACAATTTTCACCCCGGCGATCTAATGCTGATCAAGGACCACCTCGCGCTTCTGCCAATGGCTGGCGAGAATCCCCTGAGGGGACCCAACCTGGATGAATTCGGACCGCGTTTCCCCGACATGAGCGCCATCTATAACCCCGAACTGATCCAACTCGCCGAAGAAGCCGGCGCTGAGCTTGGTCTGAAGCTCAAAAAGGGCGTTTATGTCTGCCTTTCCGGGCCCTCTTTTGAGACCCCCGCGGACTGCCGCTTCCTCAAGATGGTCGGCGTCGACGCGGTTGGCATGTCCACCGTCCCTGAAGCGATCGTTGCCAAGCACGGCGGGATGGACATCCTGGGCGTTGCCACCATCACCAACAAAATCGATCCGGACGGCACTAACAAAGCCACCCACGAAGAGGTGCTCGAGGTCGGCGATAAGATCGCCCCGAACCTGATGAGCCTGCTCAGGGGCATACTGCGCCGTCTATAAAGAAAATTTGTTAAGCAACATGGAATACGTCATCAAATTCCTGGCGGATTTTGAGGTCCCGATTTATCTGATTCTCGGGATTGTGGCCGTGGTGTACCTGCGGCGCATCGTACTTTCGCTCGAGGAAAAACGCACCGCCATCTTCGGGCTGGAACGTGAAGCCGCGCAGCGTAAAGTGACCGCGGCTGCCTCGATCCTGATCCTGGTGGGGTTGATGACCGTGTTGGAATTTGTGGTTGCGACCTTCCTTGCAGGTGAACTCGCGCAAGCGCCGACCTTTGCCACCCCCACGATCGAGGTGCTTACCACCCCTACCACCACCCTGCCGGGGCCAGTCCCAACCGACGCCACGCCCACACCAACGCTCTATCCCCAGGCGCAAATTGAGGGGATTGATTCCAAGTGCGTCAATGACGTCCTGGAGATTGAAAGCCCGGTGCATGATGGAGAAGTGAGCGGTGTGGTTGAGATCCTTGGATCAGTCAATACACCTTCCCTGGGCTCCTACCGTTATGATTTTTCGACGATGGGTGAGCCCAACTGGCAGACAATTGCCGCTGGCAGCGGCGTGCGCATTGATGAGAGCCTTGGCAACTGGTACACCAGCGACCTGGCACCCGGACCTTACATGCTGCGTCTGGTGGCGCTGGATAATGATGGCAATGAAACCTCAACCTGTGTTATCGTTGTAAATGTGAAGGCAGATGAATAAGAGGAAATAATGGCAAAACTGAAGATCCTGATGGCAACCCGCACGCACATGGAAAAGATGATGGCGATGGATCATCGTGTCAACTCGCTCTATTCTTACCGCCTGCAAACCAGCCAGGAGCCCCTGGGGTGGGGATTGACCTTTCAGCGGGTGAAACTCCCGCGCGAAGTCACCATCAAATATCCGCGCGACGAAAACGCACTGCTGCGTTCCTGGGCAGATGCCGATCTGATCTATGCCGGTATGCTGGATGATCTCTTGGTTTCCTACGTCACGCTCGAAGTCAAAACGCTTCCCAAGACCGCGCGCATCTGCGATCTGGTGGTCACGCCGGAAGTGCGGCTGAATGGCATCGCCACCACAATGCTTGCTGCCTGCGAAAACTGGGCTGCAAAAAAACGCCTGGACCGGGTGCTGATTGAGATCCCGATGCGCAATTTTCCTGGGATCAGCCTGGCGCTCAAATGCGGTTACGAACAGTGCGGCTTTCTGGACCAGTATTTTCCGAATTCTGACCCCGCTTTGTTCTTTGAAAAGAGGCTTGGGAGTTAGCGGCTTGTGATTCTTCCTTTCACGCTTGACCTGACCGGAATTTTTGAGACGGTCTACCAGATACTGGCAGCCGGAGTGGCTATCACTGCGGTGGCTTTGGTGATGTATGCCACCAGCTTCAACATACGCGACCGTTTGGTCCAGACATATATCCTGTTGCTGGTTTGTGTCACGCTGATCTACGCCGGCGAAGCCATGGCGAGCGTCTCAAATACCCCCAATTATGTCGAATTTCTGCTGCAGATGAAGTGGTTTGGGCTGGTATTGCTGCCGGCTGTCTATTTGCATTTTTCCGACGCCCTGCTCACCCTGACAGGCCGCCCCAGCCGCGGCAGACGTCGGACAGTGGTGTTAATTATTTATGTGCTTTCAGTTGTGATGGCGATTCTTGTCTTCTTTGGCATCACCGTTGGCGGACTGGCCCCCAAACGCGCTCCCGGACCTTACCTGGAACGCAATATGGTGACTTTTGCCTTTGGGGTCTTTTACATCATCGTGATGTTAATGGTCAGTTACAACATGCTCCGGGTTGTGCTTCGCAGTGCCACCCGCACCAGCCAGCGCCGTTTACTCTACCTGATGGCAGGCGCTGCAGCTCCCGCCCTGACGAGCATTCTGTTCTTATTCCACGGCAACCTGACCCTGGCGAACCATTATGACTTTTATTGGATTCTTTCGATCATAGCTTCGGTGGTCACCGGCTTTTTCCTGATCGTGATGGCATATGTGGTTTCTTTCTTCGGGCTCAATTGGACGGATCGGGCTATCAAGAGCCGCCTGCTGCGCTGGATGCTGCGCGGTCCTTTGGTGGCTGCGATTGTGCTGGCAATGACCACGGTCGTACGGCGTTTTGGCGAATCGCATGGCGTTCCCAACTTCTTCCTCGTACCGGTGGTGATGGTGGCAGTGATCCTCCTGCTTGAGTATGCCATCACGCTTGCTTCGCCGCACATGGAAAAGGTCTTTTTCTGGGGCGAGGACCGGGCTGACCTGGAAATCATTCAATCCCTCCAGGACCGCATGCTGACGGGGAAAGACCTGGACCAGTTCCTGGAAATGGTCAGCGCGTCCATCTGCGACCGGCTGCAGGTAAAAGCCGGATTTATCGCGGTTCTGGAAGGCGGCAAGATCGATCGTGTGATCCAGACCGGCGAGAAAAAGGCTTTGATATCCATCAGCCTGGATGATGGCATCCTGCAGGATATTGAGGATAATGATAGCTATGATGCAGATTTTCAGTCTTTGGGAGATCTTAATGTGGTCCGGCTGGAACATGCCAACGGAAATGGCAACAAGACTTTACTCGGCGTTTGCGGATTCCTCAAATATGACCCAAACCTGGTGGAGGAAGAAGATTTGCAGGCCGTGCGCCTGTTGATCGATCGCGCCACCATCGCGCTGAAAGACCGGGCTTATCAACAGCAGGTACTGCAATCAATCACAAGCCTGCAGCTTGAAGTGGATTACATCCAGGACCTGCGAGCCAGCGCGAGCTATAATCAGGAACGCATCTATAATGGCGCGTACCGTGGTGTGCCGGACGAAATGACCGATTGGGTCAAGGACGCTCTGACACATTACTGGGGTGGACCAAAACTGACCAATAACCCGCTGATGAATTTCAAAGTGGTTGAGAGTGCCAGCGAGGCTAACGAAGGCAACCGGGTTAACGCGCTGCGCAGCATCATTAAAGAAGCGATTGAGAAAATCCGCCCCGAAGGTGAACGCAAGTTCACCAGCGACTGGCTGCTTTACAACATCCTGGAACTGAAATTCCTGCAAGGCAAAAAAGTGCGTGAAGTCGCCCGCAAATTGGCAGTCTCTGAAGCGGACCTTTATCGCAAGCAAAAGGTCGCGCTCGAGAGCGTTGCCAGGGTGATCGCTGACATGGAACTGGATGGGACCGACCTCCCCTCCGGGCAAGCAAGCGAAGCTAAACCCTCCAAAACGAATTTAGATTAATAATTGGTTGATGACCTTGTAGGGTCGATGGCCTGCCTCGACCGGGAGTGTTGTTGTGCAATCCGATGAGGACCGTTTAGGGTCGATGTCCGTGCAAAGCCTCCCGTTGCAGGATGCCTCGACCGGAAATTATTGTTGGGTAATTCTATTTGGAAAAGGCGGGCCTTTTCCCTACGGGGGTATGGTGGGCTGTTTCCCTACAACGAGAACTTATCCCTCAATGAAATACTTGTCTTTCCGCCACCTTTGAACATTCATTCTTATGTATTCAGAGTGGGTCAATAAGTCATTTTCATTTCTAATCACATGGTCAGAAAAGGATCCTTGCCATAATTCCAAACCGGGCAATGCTTGCCTTGCCAACCTGGAAACACCCGATTTGTAAGAACCAACAATGGTTGATAATGTCGAGGTCTTTACCTGTTCCTGTAAAGAAATCAACATATGGATGTGATTGGGCATCACTACATAGTCTAATATCTCAACACCAGCATGATGGGAACTCAGCTCGTTAATTTTTTCCGTAGCAATAATCCCGATTTCAGAAAGGACAATTTGGTTGGTGTCTCCATTCTTGATTATTTCGCCTAGTAGATGTTGATATTTGTGACAATTGATGGTTACGAAGTAAATTCTTGCAGATGCGTAATCAAAACCGAACATTCTGGGTGACTTGCGTTTGATCATGTGAAGATTTTACTCTACAAAATCGGCAAAATATTTGTGTCGGAGTTATGTCGTATGTTTTTGTTGGGTCCATGGTCGTGCAAAGCTTCCCCTTGCGGGATGCCTCGACCGGAATCTTTGCATGGGCAATCCAATGAGGAAAAGGCAGGCCTTTTCCCTACAGGGGTGTGGTTGATGAGAACCTTGGTGGGTCGATGGTCGTGCAAAGCCTCCCGTTGCGGGATACTTCGACCGGGATCTTGCGTGGGTAATCCGATGAGGACCTTGTAGGGTCGATGGCCCGCCTCGACCGTGTCTTGACACCGGCGATTTTGTGGGCAATCCTATGAGAATCTTGTAGGGTCGATGGCCTGCCTCGACCGGAAATTATTGTTGGGTAATTCTATTTGGAAAAGGCAGGCCTTTTCCCTACCAGGGCTTTGGTTGACCTTTTCCCTACAAAACAATTCTTTCCTAATTGGCACGAATGGTGCAATGTTAACTGCTGAATATTACTTCAGCATAGCATGCTGCATGAACGGAGAAAACCTGTGAGCCAGACCGCCAACAAAAGTCGCACAAGCGACACAGCCAAAGCAAGACAAGCAGCTGAAGCGGAAGCCCTCAAGGCTGAAGCCCAGGCACAAGCAAGGAAAGCCAAACTAATCAGGCTTGGGTGGGATTTTGCCGGATTGGTTTTGCTGGTGTTGGGGGCGCTTCTGATACTGGCTGTATTGGGCATCACGCATGGGCGGGTTGTGGACGCTGGGGCAGCCATGCTGCGGCGCTGGTTTGGTTATGGGCGTTTTTTGGTTGCGGCAGCCGTTTTTGCCGCGGGCTGGCTGCTTTTGCTTTGGCGTAAGAACCAGGCCAGGCAAGTGAACATCCTGCGGGTGATTGTGGTGGAATTTGCTTTTTTCCTGCTCCTGGGAGCCCTTTCTGCGTTTTTCAATGACAGCGTTACCTCGGTAAACGCGGGCACAAGTGTTGGTGGAATCAGCGGCTATGGAGTCTCTTTTCCCCTTATAAGCCTCATCAAGCGCATACCTGCCGGGATTCTTTTACTTGTGCTTGGAGTTATCGCGCTTCTTTTTGGGTTGGACCTGGTAGGTCGGCTCGATCGCTGGGCGAGAATGAAACTCGGGGAGACTGTGCAAACCCCGCGTCAGCTTCCAGAAATCGAAGAAATCCAGCCGGTAGTATCGGTTACCAAACCTCAGCCTGCTCCCACAGAACGCAAGCCCGTACGCAAACCGCAGGGTCAGGCACAACTTCCGCTGCAATATCGCAAGAATTATGCAGAGATGGAGGAAGAGGAAGTTCTGAAGCCCATCAAGTACCAGCGTCCGGAAGGTTTGCCGCCCCTGACTTTGCTTGAAAACGAAAAGACCGTCGCAACCAACCAGGCTACCATCAATATGAATGCCGGATTGCTGGAAAAGACCCTGACCGAGTTTGGCGTTCCCGCCAAAGTGGTTGGCTACCGGGTTGGACCAACTGTGACGCAATACGCGGTTGAACCGGGCTATATTGAAAAGACCGGTCAGGACGACAAACAAAAAGTCCGTATTTCCAAAATCTCAGGTCTTTCCAGGGATCTGGCCTTGGCTTTGAAGGCTGAACGCCTGCGCATTGTGGCTCCTGTGCCCGGGAAATCTTACGTGGGCGTGGAAGTGCCAAACACAGAGCACATGCTCGTGCGTCTGCGTCCTCTGCTTGAATCCGAGGAATTTGCCCGGGTCAACTCACCGCTCGCGATCCCTCTCGGCAGGGGAGTTTCAGGGGAACCAATCGTCTCGGACCTCTCCACCATGCCCCATCTGCTCATCGCCGGCACGACCAACTCCGGTAAGTCCATCTGTATCGCGGCAATCACCATGTCGTTGGCGCTCAACAACCATCCCGAAGATCTTAAATTAGTGATGATTGACCCCAAACGCGTGGAACTGAAGCGCTTCAGCGGCTTGCCGCACCTGTATGGCGATGTGGAAACGGAAGTCGAACGCATCATGGGTGTCTTGCGATGGGCGACCACGGAGATGGAAAACCGCTATCGCCTTTTGGAGACCATCCGGGCACGCAACCTTGACTCCTATAATGCCAAAATGAAAAAAGCAGGAAAACCAAAATTGCCGCGCATCGTAATTTTGATTGACGAGTTGGCAGACCTGATGCTTAATTCCGCTGAACAAACCCAGGATCAAATTGTGCGCCTGGCTCAAAAAGCGCGCGCGATTGGCATCCACCTGGTGGTTGCCACCCAACGTCCAAGTGTGGATGTGGTCACGGGCGTTATCAAGGCAAACTTCCCCACCCGTATTGCTTTCACGGTTGCGTCGCAGGTGGATTCCAGGGTGGTTCTCGATCAGCCTGGTGCCGAAACCCTGCTTGGCAAGGGTGATATGCTGTTTGTTCACCCGGAGACTGGTATGCAGAGGTCGCAGGGCGTGATGATCACTGACGCTGAAATTCGTTCGGTGATCAAATGGTGGGCTGAAAATACAGGTCCAGAGCACAAACAAGCTCTCGAATTGCCCGCTCCGGAGCCTGAAAAACCTGCCGCGCAAGCTGCTGAAACAGCGCCTGAGACTTTAGAGGAAGAGGAAGCCCCCTGGGAAGAGGTCATCCAGGAAAATCAACCAGAGGATAGCGACGAAATGCTGATCAACCAGGCGATCGACCTCGTGCGTCGCAGCCGGCGGGCGAGCGCTTCATATCTGCAGCGCCATATGCGCCTGGGATACCCGCGGGCTGCCTGGCTGATTGACCAGCTTGAAGCACGTGGGGTGCTTGGGCCTGCCCAAAGTGGCGGCAGGGACCGTGAAATTTTACTCGACCCGCCCGAAGACGAAGAGGAAGAAGAATAGATGTCCAAGTCCAGATTCAATTTTGAGTCCTTCCTTCGGAGAACATTTCAGTCAACCCTTGATTCAATCGCTGGTTTTTTGCTCAAATTTGGGATTTCTGCTAACTTCATCACCTTGTTTGGTTTACTGGGTAACATCGCGGCGGCGGTTTTGGTTACCCGAGGGCAGTTGCTTGCGGGCGGTTTGGTGGCGGCGTTTATGGCTCCATTGGATGCAGTGGATGGGGCACTGGCACGGAAAGCCGGAGTGGCTGGCAAATTTGGCGCTTTCCTCGATTCGGTCGTTGATCGTTATGATGAAATGATCCTCCTGGCTGGTGTGCTTTACTATTTTCAGGCTGAAGCTTATACATGGGGTATTATGCTGACCTATGCCGCAATGTGTGGCTCAGTGCTCGTTTCTTACACGCGTGCCCGGGCGGAAGGGCTTGGTTTTTCCGGAAAAGTGGGTATTTTCAGCCGCATCGAACGAGCTATTGTCCTGATACTCGGCCTGGTGTTTAATCAACTCCTCATTTCCGTTGGTATAATAGCAATCCTGGCAAATGTAACCGCAATTCAGCGCGTTTTCTTCGTCTGGAAGCAGTCAAAACAAGCTTAATTCCCGGCGGTTGCAGAAAGGAATTGATATGCCTCAAGGTTTTAATATCGGTCCTCTTACGATTCGTTTTTATGCGATCATCATTATTACTGGTGCCATTCTTGGCTCCTGGCTGGCCTCGAGACTGGCAAAACGGGCAGGTCGTAATCCTGAAGTTATTTTGGATATCCTCCCCTGGCTGCTGATTGGCGGCATACTGGGCGCGCGTCTCTGGCATGTGTTCACGCCTTCGGCTTCCAACCAGGCGATGGGGATCACCACCGAAAACTATCTGCGCAATCCGATCGAGATTCTCAAGATCTGGAAAGGCGGGCTTGGCATCCCTGGCGGTGTGATTGGCGGCGCACTGACCCTGGTCATTTACTGCAAGGCCAAAAAACTGAACTTTCTTGAGTGGGCAGACTATATTGCGCCCGGTCTCCTGATCGGGCAGGCAATTGGCAGGTGGGGAAATTTTGTCAACCAGGAAGTTTATGGTGGTCCTTCAAACCTTCCCTGGGCGATCACGATCGATCCGCCCTACCGCATTTCCGGCTTCGAACAGGTTGCGAAATATCACCCGCTCTTTCTTTATGAGAGCCTGCTGAACTTCCTCGCAGCCGGATTGCTCGTGTTGATCAATCGCAAATGGCGCAAGAAACTGTTCGCAGGCGATTTGTTCCTGCTTTACCTGGTGCTCTATCCTACCATTCGCTTCTTTCTGGAATTTATGCGCCTGGATCCATCACCGGTCAATGGAATTAATATCAATCAAACATCCATGCTGGTTGTCTTGATCATTGCTGTTCTGCTGCTGGTATTGCGCCACACTATTTGGGCTGAAAATCTTGAGGCAAAAGAAAAAAAGCTGGCCGCAAATCTGGCTGCTGAGATCGAGGCCGGGAAACTTGCCGCAACCGAAGCTGAGACCCTTGCAAAATCTGCTGAGGAAGTGGAAGAAAAAGTCGATCAGGATCTTGAAACTCCAGTAGAAGAAGCTGAAGACGGTTTTCCTGAGGCTGAAAAATTGGCCGAGATTGATTCCGAGGAATTTACCGAATCGGAACCCAAACTCGAGGATGATATAACGTCATACCCAAACGATTAATGCGACTTTTGGCGGAGTGCGCAAAATAGGCGCATTCCGCCCTACAGAGAATTGTCCTTAATCTGACATTGCGATCCTCATTTGTGAAGCAATCTAAGTTCTAAGTCTACCTGGAACCTGCTTTGTAGGTCGGAATGAGCCCGTCAGAATATGGCTGTGTGTAACAAATCCATTGCAGACTCACTCCGCCAACACAGATTCCTTCACGGAATACACAAAGCAGGTACATTTCAACCTACAGCTATACGGTAAAAACAAACACCACCCGATCCAGTGGTAGAATTCAACATTCAAGAACAATGCAATTACGGTCATACGCCGAGGTTTGACCGGGCAGGAGAAGAATATGAACATTCACGAACAAGTTGAATATTTGATGCAAGGCGCCGATTTTGGCGACGCCAGCATTGCCGACAGCATGGCGGAAGAACTGCGCCAACGCCTGATTGAATCCGAAAAAGATGGCAAACCGCTGCGCGTTTATTGTGGCTATGACCCCACCTCCACCGATCTTCATCTCGGGCACACTGTGACCATGCGCAAGTTGCGCCAGTTCCAGGAGCTTGGGCACGAAGTGCTCTTTGTGATCGGCACCTACACCTCCATGATTGGCGACCCTTCAGACAAAGATAAGCTTCGTCCGCATTTGAGTGAAGAAAAAGTGATGGAAAACGCCCGCACCTACGCCGAGCAGGCTTTTCGCATCCTGGATCCAGAGCGTACCCAGGTTCTTTACAACGATCGGTGGCTCCGTGAGCTTACCATGTCAGATTTTATTGGACTGGCTTCCAATTTCACTGTGCAGCAATTCCTGACCCGGGATAACTTCCACAAACGCTGGGACAAAAACGAGCCGATTTTCCTCCACGAGTTCTTCTACGCCATCATGCAGGGCTACGATGCCTATCATCTTGACGCTGACGTCCAGGTGGGGGGCTCGGACCAGCTTTTCAATATCATCACTGCTTCCCGCAAGATCATGACCTCCCTCGGAAAGAAACCAAATATTGGCGTCATCCTGGGCATCTTGCCTGGAACTGATGGTGAGGTCCGCATGAGCAAATCTTTAGGCAATCATATCCCGCTCAATTCCGATGCTGCCGATATGTATGGCAAGGTGATGAGCATCCCGGACAAGGCGATGCCTGTCTATGCGGAGCTGGCTACTGAATGGTCACCCGAGCAGCTTTCGCGCTTCAAGGCAGGTTTGGCCACCAACAGTCTGCATCCGCGCGACGCGAAAATGCAGCTGGCATTTGGCATCACCACTGTTTTCTATGGGGAAGAAGCCGCAGAAGATGCGCAAAATCAGTTTGTTCACACCTTCCAAAAAGGCGACACTCCGGAGGAAATGCCGGAATATCATCCCGGTGAGGAAGAAACCCTGATCGACATCCTGGTCGGGCAGAAATTGGCTGGATCGCGCAGCGAGGCACGCCGCCTGATTGATCAGAATGGGGTGAAAGTGGATGGCGTCACCATGAGTGATCCCAACAGCAAGCCCGAACCCGATAGTGTGCTTCAGGTTGGACGGCGCAAGTTTTTGCGCATCCGCTGAAATTTAGTCAGTTCCGAATAAACTTAACAGACTGCTCCCGATTGTTTGCGCAAGCTCGGGAGCGTTTGATTCTATGGCCACCGCGATAGCCAAAGGTGTGGCAACCCAATCTTCTGTTGTGCCGCCAATGTACCAGGTCAGAATTTTGCCATCCAGTGTCAGGGCATGCGCGCTTTGAAACCAAAAAGCCTGGTCATTTCCGATCAGACTTGCCTGCAGTCGCTCCATCGCTGTTGATTCAATCACCCGAACCGGAACATCACCTTCTCTGAAAGGTGTCCATTGACCATCTTCAGAAAGGTAAGTATTACGCAAGCGTGGGGAAGGCAGCAAACCATCATTGGTAATGCTCGCCGCAATCAAAGCCATCTGCAGCGGAGTTGCCTGAATTTCAAGCGCGCTGATTGGATCGGTCAGGAAGATTTCAGGCTTTGGTTTGGCATCAGGTTCAATCGTGCGAAGCGAAAAGGCAGGGCTGCTAAACAGTCCGAAAGCTTCCAATTGGTCTAAGAAAATGACTGGGTCGAGGCTTTCAACCAGCGCAAGTGCTGCTGATTCGCAGCCGCTTTGGTAACCGTCCAGATCTTCTCCGTAAGCATCGCTGGCTGCCTGGCAAAACGCGTCCTGCCCGCCTTCTGCTGCAGGCAGTGCCCTTGCGGCGGATTGCGGCTGGTTGTAATAGGTGGCAAGTCCCAGGCTGTTTATCAATGTCCCCAAAGGATAAGTGGCTTGGGTAGTTCGGTTGACCAGCGGAGCGTCAGCGTTTTGGCTTAACTGCTCCCAGTTTTCCGTTAGTGTATTTGCATCAAAGTAAGGGTGCGAAGCCAGGGCGTAGATCTCACCTGTGGTTGCGTTCAGGAGCACAACCGCGCCTTTTTCATCACCCAGCAAGGTATCGGCGCTGTTCTGAAGCGCTGCGTTGATGTTCAGTTTGATGTCCACACCGGGTGGTGGTTGATTGTAGAAGAGTTGATACTTCCAAATCGTGTCGTAGCTTCTGCCTGCGTAGCCCCTCAGCCAGTCATATTGGCTCAATTCCAATCCGTCTTGCCCATATAGACCGCTGGTGTAGCCTATGGTATTGCTCAACGAAGGCATCAGTACTTCCCGCTTGAAGCTGCCGATTTCGCCGGTTGAGATTGCCAGCTCCTTTCCCGATTGGCTGAGGATCCTGCCCCTGGGAGAATAGCGGTCGTAAACCGCCCAGCGCGGATTCTCAGGCTTTGCCAATAACTCTTTCTGTTGAACAATCGCCAGCCAGCTGTTCGCAGTGATTAGCAGACTGAAGAGGATCAGAAAAATGGCCGCCACCCAGCGGTAGGGACGGCGAACGGGCTCGGAGAGGGGCTCAGTTGCCTGCTCAGAACTGATTTTGAGCAAAAGCAACACCGCAATCAGATTTGTCACAAGCGATGAGCCGCCGTAAGAAAGGAAGGGGAATGTAACGCCTGTCAGCGGCATCAGTCCCAGATTACCTGCGACAATAAAGAATGTTTGCAGCCCAAAATAGGCTGCTATGCCAAAAGCCAAATAACGCCCGAATGTGGTCTTTGTGGTCTGAGCGATGCTTATTCCGCGGATAACCAGGATCATCATCAGGAGTATCAGAGCCGAACTGCCCAGCAAGCCGGTTTCTTCGGCTATTGCCGGAAAGATAAAATCCGAGACTGCCACAGGGATGAACAGAGGGCTGCCCAGACCCGGCCCTGTACCAGCCAGACCACCTGCCGCGATCGCGATTTGGGCTTGCACGAGCTGGTAGGCGTTTCCGGATGCCTGCGCCCAGGGGTCCAGCCAAATATCGATCCTTGCCCTGACAACATCAAAAACAAAATATCCAACCAAACCCGCCACGATGCCCACCAAGGGGATCAACCACAAAAAGCGCCGCTTTTGTGTGGTCACTGTCAGCATCAAAACGTAAAGGCAAACAAACAAACTGGCGGTTCCGAGATCCCTCTGACCAATCAACAAAAATCCCGCCGCGGCAGTCACAATAAGCGTGGGTAAAACCGAGCCAAGCAGCGTTATGTTGGGTTTGATCTGGTCCGCGAAGAAGGCTGCCAGGTAAACGACTAACAAAAGCTTGAGAGGTTCAGACGGCTGGATGTAGAAACCGAAAACTTCCAACCACAATTGCGGACCCGTGCCGGTCGGATTTACTCCAATGAGAAAGGTCAGTCCAATCAGCAGCAAACCGATCAGCAGCCAGACATACTTGTAGCGTTTCAATAAGTGGCTCAGGCGGTTTGTGTGGAGACCCAGCCAAAACAAAACACAAGCCACCAGGAACCAGGCAAGCTGCTTTTGCCCCAGGCTTGGGGACAATCGCCATACGGTCAGCATGCCCCATCCGACCAAAGCCGCAAAAGTTGGGAAAATCCAGGGATCACGGTTTGGCAGTTTGCGTTTTACGGCTTTATGAAGCGCCAAAATACCACCCAACCAGACCAAAAACGGCACAAAAACCAGCCAATCCGGTTGCAATTGATTGGAGTGCAGGCGAGTGCCATTCGCCAGCGAAAGGGCGGCTGCCTGGAAAAACAGAAAAAATACCGCCAGGGCCAGCAGCCTGGGCTGTTTTGAACGCGATCGGGTGGCGGATTTAGCAGACAAGGTTATCCGAGATACTTATCGACCAGCAGGTGAAGCCTGGATTTAGTTTCGGGGTTGATCCTGGCGGGATTGGTCATAATAGCGTTTTTAAGCGCCTCACCACATTCACAAGAATCAGAACCATCATCCTCTGCCAGCAAATCAACCAGGCGGATCAGCGTTTTTTGCGCCACTGCGGTGTTGTGGGTGAGGGTGTTGATCACCATTTCCACCGTAACCGGCTCCTCAGAAATATGCCAGCAATCGTAATCCGTCACATGCGCCATGGTGGCGTAGCAAATTTCCGCTTCGCGCGCCAGGAAGACCTCCGGAGCGGCAGTCATCCCCACCAAAGACATACCCCAGGAGCGGAAAGTGTTTGATTCACCCCGTGTTGAGAAGCGCGGGCCTTCGATAGTGATGTAGGTGCCGCCATGGTGCACAACAGCGTCCTGTTCCTCAAGCGCTTTCAGGAGCTGCGCGCTCAATTTGGGGCAGAAGGGTTCGGCAGTGCTGATGTGAGCGACGATCCCATCGCCAAAGAAACTGCGTTTACGGTCTTTGGTGAAGTCAAAAAGCTGGTCCGGCACAACGATATGCCCCGGAGCGTAATCCGCCCGCAGGGATCCCACGGCGCTTACGCTGATGATCTTGTTAATCCCCAGTTCTTTGAAGGCATAGATGTTTGCACGGTAATTTACTTCCGAAGGTAAAAGGACATGCCCGATGCCGTGGCGAGCCAGAAAAGCCAGCTTTTTGCCCTTGATCTCTCCGATCACGATGGGTGAGGATGGCTTGCCAAAAGGCGTATCCACTTCGATGGTTTCTACATTTTCAAACCCACTAAAGCCATACAGTCCTGATCCTCCGATGATCCCAAATGCAAACTCTTCTGTCATTTTCGCCTCTCTTCTTGTTGAACAGGTTTGATGGATATTCTAAAAATTGCGTCACCGCAATAAAACTCGTCATTTTCTTTGACAACAATAGGTTCCTCAACGCGAATCCCATCCAAATAGGAGCCATTTGTCGACTTGAGATCCTCGAACCACCATTGGTTTAGGTTATAGAACAGGCGCGCATGCCTGGAGGAGACGGTTGAATCCTCCAGGATAAAGTCACAATCCAGGCTGCGGCCAATCAACACTTCGGTGCCGGCAAAGCTTTGCACTTTGGGTTCGGTCCCAATATCCGTGGAGAGCGTCAACCCAGGGATTGCGAGGTTGCCCTGGTTGATTTGCTTCGAAACCACGCTGCGCCACAACATCCACATTGCGAGTGCCAAAAATCCATAAAGAAAAGCCAAAAATAAGATGCGAAGGATCAGACCAACCGAAGCAGACATTTCACTCCTCTGTGGCTATTCTTGTAGTCGGGTTCAACCCCGTTCCTGGCAGATCCTGGTTGTAAATCAGGAGGGTTTTACCGATCCGGATCACATCCCCAGGCTTTAGAGTAGCGGTTTTAACAGGCAGATTGTTGATAAAAGTTCCACCGGTTGAGCTGAGATCAAAGAGCAGGTAATGCCCATGCTGTGCCCTGAGCTGTAAGTGATCCCGCGAGACCATTGGGTCATCAAGCTGGATCTCACTGTTGCTTCGGCGACCGATCTTGATAATTGTCTTATCCAAATAAACCTGCTCCTTGCCATTAATGATGAAGTAAGCGCGTTCAGGTCTGAGGGGTTCCGCCGGCATTTCTGGAGGCAGGATTTGCAGGGCGGTTTTTGAGGTGACAGAGGAGGGCAGCGTGAGAGCCATCGAGACTTCAATCGCGTCCACAGCCAGGCTGGGGTTTTGGGCCAGCTGGATGCGCAGCGGCACTCTGAATTGATAGCCTTGTTCAATCCAGGTGGCTTCAACCTCGCTGGCGACCTGGTTCAGGGTGGGCATGGCTTCCTGCCAGGCATCCCACTTCTCAGGCGACACATGCAATGTGATCAAATCGGGCACGAATTTTTCCCGGGTGTCGGTCTGAGCCTGGATCTTCTCATCGATGATCTTGATGAGTTGGCTGCCCAGCGACGATGCGGCTCCAGGATAAAGCAGCCTGTCCACAGTGCCTTCAAGCAAAGCCTGAATTTTGCTTTCAATTAATGCTAAAAAGTTCTGCATCGCAGCCATTTTGAAATTATACCAATGAAGCGGGTGTCTCTGTTTTGCTGACTTCTTACAGAAAAAAAAACGGTCTGGAATTAAGACGCATAAATCGGATTGCTAAAAATCCACCCTCGATGGCGTCCGCGGTAATCAATATAAACCTCCGCGCGGTAAATACCGGGTTCCTTCGTCAGGTGCGTCAACACCTCGCGATCGCGAACCTCCAACACCACCACTCCGTCCTTCAGCAAGCGAATATGCGAGCGGATAGGCGCGCGCACCTGGAAGGTCAGCCCTTCATCCGCCCGCACCTTGTCGCCCATCCAAAAAGTGCCGTCGTTGTTATTGCACGTAAAGCGAAAGCCGCGCGTCGGATGCGGCAGGTCATTGGCGCAAAAACAATGCCCGGCAGTCAGGGCCTCATACACCATGCGCCTGTCGGTGTTGATCTCGCCGCTGAGCGCTTTGGGCGTGATGATGTGGGTCGTGATCGAGCGAAACAGTGTTTCGTAAGGGTAAACCGTGATTTTAAACGGGCCGGCAGGATACGTGTTGGCGTGCGCGTCCACCCCTGCCACAGCCACCACAGGCTGCTTGCGGGTCAGCAGCAGCTCATCCCACAGCCTGAGCGTCCGTTCCAGCGGGCCCAGCATCATAAAACCCGGGAAAAGCGCGTGCAGGGCGGCTTTTGGCAGCGTCTGAGAGCGGGTCTTAAACTCGCTCATCATATTCCACAGTTCGATGCCGGTAAACCCCTTCACGTCCCAATCGGTCCAGTCGAAGGACTTTTCGTGGAAAAGCTGCAGGGCATCATCGATCGGATGCGCCAGGAAGGTGATCGCGCCAGCCGAACGCGCCTGGTCAATCAGCTGCTGGCGCTTGGGCGCGAAGCGCGTAAGCTCCAGGTTGTGGCCGAAGACCAGCATGTGATTGCCGCCCTCGGTGGAAGTGCGGTCGTGGACCTCTTCGCCGACCAGCATCAGCAGGCGGCGCCTGCCTTCCTGCGTATAGCCTTCGATGTCGCTTACCAGCACGTTGTGGTCCGTCACGATCAACACGTCCACGCCAGCCTTCAAACCCGCGGCTGCCAGCTCGGCGTGCTTGCCAGTCCCGTCGGAGTAGACGGTGTGCATGTGCAGGGCAACAATCAGTTCTTCCATAATGACACGATTATACCGCTGCTCAGGTGTTCATTTGGTGGGTTGGTTGGAGGTTTGATTCCTCCATCGGCGAGATCATTTACCTTACGCTAAACCGACAATTTTGTTTTCTTTTCGTAAGCCGGGTTTCGCAGATCTTCCCTGGGGTTCTTCTCTCCAGGGTGAAATCAGGCTTCGGTTTTCGATACACGTTGAACTTTGTTGGAGACCTGACGGTCAGACGCCTTTCATGGTGATGACACCATGAAAGAACTAAGGGTGGGGGAGAAAGTGCAAAAGTGCAAGGTTTTTTGCTGTGTCATTTTTGCACTTTCTCAAAATTTACCGCAGGGCGACACGTTGCCTTTACCCGCATTGAGCGGTTCTTTTATGGATCAACCCGTCCAGTAGTCAGCCAACTTGCTGGCTTGATCAAGCACTTTGTTGACTGAAACGGTGTACTCCCGCGTTGTAGGGTCATCAGGCGGGTATTTGTACTTCCGCAGGAGGCGTTTTACCAACACGCGCAATTTTGCCTGTACGCTCTCCTTCAATTGCCAGTCGATGGTGGCGTTTTTGCGCACGCTCTCGGTCAATTCCACCGCAATCTGACGCAAAATATCATCTCCCAGCAAAGTTTCCGCGTTGGGATTGTCTGCCAGGGCGTCGTAAAACGCCAGTTCATCCGGCTGTAATCCCAGGTCTTCACCACGCTGATCTGCCTGGCGGATTTCCTGAGCCAGTTGGATCAGTTCCTCGATCATCCTGACCGAGTCGATCAACCCATTCTGGTAGCGCTTTACCGCTTCCGCCAGCATTTCGGAGAATTTCCGTTCCTGGGTGACGTTCATTCTGCCGCGAATTTTGATCTCATCTGCCAATAGCTTCTTCAACAGTTCCAGGGCAATGTTCTTGTGCTCCATGCCCTGAATTTCCGCCAGGAATTCATCTGAAAGGATGGAGATATCGGGCTTGCGGATCCCCACCGCGTCAAAGATATCCACCACCTCCTCCGAGATGATGGCATCGTTGACGATGCGGCGGATTTCCGCCTCGATCTGGGAGTAGGTGCGCTTCTGACCCGAGCGTTCAAACTTCTCAAAACGAGCTTTAATTGCCAGGAAGAAAGCCAGGTCGTCCCTGATTTCAAGCGCCTTAGGATGTGGCACTGCCAATCCATAAGCTTTACGCAGGCGCAGCAGGTTTTCTTTGAAGCGATCTGTGCCGGTTAGCAGTTTGTCGCCTTGCTGGATGTCGCTCAAAGACGCGATGTGGTTGGCGGCGTCAAGGATGAAATTAAGTTTCTGCGCAGGTGGAAGCGTGAAATAGCGGCGGTATTCGAACCTGCCAAACATATCCCGCACAATCTCAAATTCACGCAGCATGATTTTGACTGCCGCTTCCTGGTCCAGAGCGATCTCACCTCTGCCTTGCCCTTCGGTATACACCGCCAGAGCCTTTTTTAAGTCCTGGGCTATGCCGATATAGTCCACGATCAACCCACCAGTCTTCTCACCAAAGACCCGATTAACCCGTGCTATCGCCTGCATCAGGGTGTGCCCGTTCATGGGCTTGTCGATATACATCGTATCCAGTGGCGGGGCATCGAATCCGGTCAGGAACATATCCCGTACGATCAGCAGCTGCAGGTTGTCCTGGTCATTCCGCAGGCGGTCACCGATCTGCTTGCGGCGTTCCTTATTTCGAATGTGTTCCTGCCATTCTACCGGGTCACTGGCGGATCCGGTCATGACGATCTTGATCTTACCTTCCGCATCAGCCGGGTGGTGCCAATCTGGTCGCAGCCGCACAATTTCGTCGTAAAGCTCCACGCAAATGCGTCGGCTCATGCACACGATCATGCCCTTGCCGCCAGTAGATACCCGCCTGGCTTCGAAATGCCCCACGATATCCGCAGCCACTTGCCGCAAACGAGGTGCGGAACCAACTACGGCTTCCTTGCTTGCCCATTTGGCGTAGTTCTTTTGCTTGTCGCTCAACTCCTCATTTTCGGCTATCTCATCAATCCGTTGGTCAAGCACTTTCTGGTCCGCCTCGGATAACGCGATTTTCGCCAGGCGACTTTCGTAATAAATTGGCACGGTCGCGCCATCTTCAACTGCCTGTTGAATGTCATAAATATCCACATAATTGCCAAAGACTGCCTGGGTGTTCTTATCTTCTTTCTCGATAGGTGTGCCGGTAAAGCCGATAAAAGTGGCGTTAGGCAGAGCGTCGCGCATGTGCCTGGCGAAACCATCAATGAAGTCATACTGGCTGCGGTGTGCTTCATCGGCAATCACGACCACATTTCTCCGTTCGGACAGCGTTGGGAATGCCTGGTCGCCATTCTCGGGGAAGAACTTTTGGATGGTAGTAAACACGATCCCACCCGAAACCACCTGCAGCAATTCCCGCAGGTGTTCACGGCTTTCAGCCTGCACAGGTGCCTGCCGGAGCAGTTGCTGGCAGGCAGCAAAAGTGTCGAACAATTGCTGATCAAGATCATTGCGGTCAGTTAAAACCACAATGGTTGGGTTGCTCATGGCAGGTTCCAACACCAATTTGCCGGCATAAAAAACCATCGACAGGCTCTTGCCGCTGCCTTGGGTATGCCAGACCACTCCTCCGCGTTTATCTCCACTCTGTTGTTCATGAACACTGGGTAACCCGTAGTCGGCTGGATGGTTACGGGCATACAGCCTCCCTTCCCCTTGCGCGGACGCACGCAAGGTCGAATCAATAGCCTTATTGACCGCAAAATATTGGTGATATGCAGCCAGTTTCTTGATCGTCCCTTCACGTGTTCGTTCGAATACCAGGAAATGGCGCACGAGGTCCAGCAAGGTGTGCTTGTTCAGCATGCCCTGGATCAGGGGTTGCAGTTCAGATTCTCTGCGTGAATCAACCACCGAGTTGCCATCAACGCTTTTCCATTGCATGAAGCGGTTGTAATCGCTGCTGATTGTGCCAGCGGCTGCCGACCACCCGTCACTGATTACCTCAAACGCGTTGTAAGGGAAGAGCGAGGGGATGACGGTATGATAGGTGAGCAGCTGGTTGAAAGCTTTTTCGAGGTTGGCTTGCTCATCCACCGCATTCTTAAGTTCAAACACTATCAATGGGAGCCCATTGACGAAAAGGACGATATCCGGTCGGCGATTTTCCTGGATGGATGTGTGGATGCCAGATGTGTCCACCAGGGTGAATTGATTAACCGCCAGGAATTCGTTGTTGAGTCCTTCAGGGTCTTTCCAGTCGATCAACCAGACTTTATCGGTGCGGCTCTTGCCGTCCCCTATGCCAAATTTGACATCCACCCCGTTGATCAACAGGTCGTGGAAGTATTCGTTCTTGTCGATCAGCTGACCCACTGGAAGCCGCAGCACCTGTTTGAAGGCGTCTTCCCTCGCAGAGGCTGGGACGTGGGGATTGATGCGGTCAATGGCATCTTTGACCCGCCTGGTGAGCAGAACATCTGTTAGCTCGCGTTCTTTATAAATCCCGTCAGCCAGGTCAGGACCATATGCCACCTGGTAGCCATTCAGCTCTTTCAGCAAGTCAAGCGCGGTTTGTTCGATTTCGGATTCATTCAGGATCATTTCGTACCCCCGGAATAATAGCGGTCGTTTTCCCATTGGATCGGGTTGTTCAAAATGTAAGCCTGGGCGTTGGTTAGATCTTTTTCATCACGGATGATGTGCTCCCAGTAGTTTCGTTGCCAAACGGGATTGCCAGGTGTGCAGCGGGCAAGGTTGATGCGCCGGGATACAGCGGATTTGAAGGCGCGCACAATGGTTGGAATCGATCCAACCACCGGTTTACCAAATTGTTCATGGGTTGGCGTGAAATCTGCGGAGCTTTCCCCCAACGCACTCGTAGGGGCACGGCGCGTCGTAGGGGCACGGCGCGCCGTGCCCCTACCGTCCACAATCCATATGATGCCGTGAAAATGGTTGGGCATGATCACAAACTCATCCAAATCAATTTCACCCCGGATCAAGGCGGTTTTATGCCATTCTTCGTGCGCGATTTGCCCAAATTCATTTAATATGATTTCTCCATCCACAATTTCCCCGAAAAGATTTTCGCGTTGGTGCGTGCAAATGGTGATGAAATACGCGCCAGCCTGGGCGTAATCGTATTCCTTCAACCGGATGGAACGCCGGTGGTGGAGATCGGGGGTTTTATGGTTGAGAGGATTCATTGCGAATATTTAATCCTGGTAGGGGCGTATTGCCATACGCCCTGATGGCAATACGCCCCAAAGGTCATACGTCCATGCCGCCGCCCTCATCGCGAAATAATTCGATCGTGACTTATTCAATTTCGGATTCATAAAGGATCATTTCCTAACCTTTGCGATTTTCTT
>JAXGNB010000002.1:0-710734 GCA_040768265.1 Anaerolineaceae bacterium | reverse complement strand
ACTCAGCCAAAAGTCAGCATCATCACCCCCTCTTTCAACCAAGCGCGCTTCCTTGAGCAAACCATGCGCAGCGTGCTCGAGCAGGACTACCCGAACATTGAATATATCGTCATCGATGGGGGCTCTGGCGACGGCAGCCTGGAAATCATCAAAAAATACGCCGATCGTTTGGCATATTGGCATAGCCAGAAAGACAAGGGGCAGACCGATGCCATCAACCAGGGCTTCGCGCGTGCCACGGGCGAGATCCTGGCCTGGCTGAACTCGGATGACATCCTCTATCCCGGTGCCGTCAGTGCTGCCGTGCGGCAGCTCCAGGAGCACCCCGAGATTGGCATGGTCTACGCCAACTGCCACTGGATCAACAGCGAAGGCAAAATCATCGGTGATTTTCCGGCCGCTCAGACCAACCTGAAAAAGCTGCGCCGCGGCTATGTGCACATCCCGCAGCAGACCGCTTTCTTCCGGGCGGATCTCTGGCGCAAAGTGGGACCCCTGGACGACAGTTTTTACTTTGCCATGGATTATGACCTCTGGACGCGCCTGGCTGAGCAAGCGCCGCTGCTCTACGTGCCTGAGCTCTGGGCGGCATTCCGCCTGCACGAAGGGGCGAAATCCATCGCAGAAGATGACCGCTGTTGGCCCGAGATGCTGCGCGTGCACTACCGCGACGGGGGAAAGAAAGCTCTCCCTGTTGACCCTGAAGTATACGATCCGCAAGCTGGTGCAGCCTTTATGGATATGGCTGCGCAAGCGCCGGCTTTCCTGAAAGGACAGGAGGATATTAAGGTGGGTATTCGAAAAAAATTGGGAACGGCAATTTTAATCCTGAAAGAGAAGGGTCCCGCAGGAGTCTGGCATACTGTCCGGCAGAAACTCGTTGCGCTCACCTGCACGGACGAAAACGAAATCGTTTTTGAAATCCTTCAAGATTCCACTACCACGGGCGTAATGTGCGACGTGGGGGCACACCATGGGTATTGTCTGATCCCATTTGCAAAGGCTGGATGGCAAGTGTTCGCCTTTGAGCCTGACCCCGATAATCGTTCTCAGTTGCTGGAAAACACGCGAACCTATTCCGGTGTTCATGTAGACGGTCGCGCTGTTTCGGACAAAGTGGAAGCATCCGTGCCTTTCTACACCTCAAGCGAGTCCAGCGGTGTCAGCAGCCTGTCTGCCTTTCTTCCCAGCCATGAACTTGCCAACACGGTGAGCACAATCACGCTCAGTGGCTTCCTGCTCGAACAGAAATTGGACAGGGTAGATTACCTTAAGATTGACACTGAGGGTTTCGATTTAATGGTTTTAGAAGGTTTGGATTGGGAGCAAACGCAGCCAAGAGTCATCTTATGTGAATTTGAGGACGCAAAAACACAAAAATTAGGATACACGTATGAAACTTTGGCAGATTATCTGATTGGCAAGGGCTACCATGTACTCGTTTCGGAGTGGCGCCCAATCGTCAGGTATGGCGAGCAGCATTCCTGGAGGGGTTACTTCACCTGCCCGCACAAGTTGCATAATGAAAAAGCCTGGGGTAACCTGATCGCCACCAATAACGATGAGGTCTATCGCCAGCTCTTGAAGAGATGCAAACCAAAAAACAACCCACGCAAAGTAGTGCGACCTGCCTGAAATCGGTATCTTTAACAAATAAGAATTTTGTGGAACTAAGCGTTCGGTTTCGCCGGCTGCCAGTTCACCAGGAACAAGCCTAGCACGGCGATAATTAATCCTAGCAGACCAATCAATGAAACGCTTTCCCCCAGGAAAATCCAGGCCAGCAGCGTGATCTGGATCAGCATGGAATTGTTGATCATGCTCGATTCCATCGCCGTCAGCGACTGCAAGGTGCGATTCCAAATCCAGAAAGCCAGGGCGGTGTTGAGACCCGCGATCAAAAGCAACAGCAGCCAATCCACCAGGTCCAGCGGCGGAAAGTCCTGAAAAATCACAACTCCCCCCAGCAGCACCACCGCGCCGATGCCCATGCTGATGCCCGTCACCACCATCGGGTCCAGGCGCTGAGAGCGGTTCACACCCCGTCCCATCACTGCCGCAACCGAATTAGCGATCATCGTAAACAGCGCCAGCCCCATTCCAAGCGCACTCTTCGGAATTGTTGTTTCCGGCAGGAAGTAGATCAGAACACCGGCAAGGAAGATCGCCATCCCGCTCCACTGCAGACGGGAGACGGGTTCCTTCAGGAAGAATAAGCCCAACACCGCCACCAATGGACCGGTGAAACTCAGCAGCAGGCTCATTGTGATCGCGTCCAGGTGCACCAGGGCTAAAAACGATCCGCCCTGTGTGATCGTATAGTAAACCAGCCCCAGGATCATCAGGAAACGCCAATCAAAAGAACTCAGCTGCTTCACTTCAGCTCTGCGTTTGAGCAGACCTGGCAGCAGGATAAGGAAAGCCAGCATGTAGCGGATACCGGTGAAAGCCAGCGGCGGAACATCCACAAGATACTTTTTTATCAGGATGATGGAACTCGACCAAAGCATGGTCACAAAAAGGGCGAGAAGAAGGGCTTTTCCACGGGAATATGGGGACATTGGGCGTTTACCTCACGGGATTATAACATGTCGATAACAAAACACTGACTTTTTCGACGGGGCACCCACGGGTACATAAAACTGCAAAAAAAGGCAAGTTGATCAACTTGCCTTTTTACTCTTGACAATCATTTGGCTTGTATGAATTTAAGCACCCAGATAAGCCCTTACTACGCTGTCATTCTTAAGAAGGTCATCCCCATCACCCTCAATGGTAATAGTGCCGGTTTCGATCACATAAGCCCGGTTCGAAACAGCCAGCGCCATCTGGGCATTTTGCTCGACCAGGAGAATACTGGTGCCCTGCTCGTTGATAGTCTGGATGATTTCAAATATTTGATCCACTAAGAGAGGCGCAAGTCCCATGGAAGGTTCGTCCAGCAGCAGCAGCTTGGGACGAGACATCAATCCCCTCGCGATAGTGAGCATCTGCTGCTCCCCTCCAGAAAGCGTGCCGCCGAGCTGATTCTTCCTTTCAGCAAGGCGCGGAAAGCGCTCAAACATTTCCTGGATATCCTGGTTGATTTGAGCCTTGTCGTTGATGGTAAAAGCGCCCATATACAAATTTTCCAGAACCGTCATGCGGGCAAAGATTCGTCTTCCTTCCGGCACGTGCACGATACCAAGTTTGACAATATCCTGGGCTGGTTTTGAAGTAATTTCCTCACCATTAAATGCAATACTGCCTTCACGCGGGCGCATAATTCCGGAAATGGTCTTCAACGTAGTGGATTTGCCGGCCCCATTCGCGCCGATCAGGGCAACGACCTCTCCCTGGTTGAGATAGAAACTGATGCCCTTCAGCGCCTGAATCACGCCGTAATACACGTTCAGATTTTCAACTTTGAGCATGCGCTTTTCTCTTTCTCTCCTGGTATTTTTCGGTCAACTGACCCCCGCCCGCGCCTAAGTAGGCCTCAATAACTTGTGGGTTGGATTGGATTTCTCCAGGAAGTCCTTCCGCGATTTTGATCCCATAGTCCAAAACTGAAATTTGGTCTGAGATCTCCATCACCACTTTCATATCGTGTTCAATTAAGAGGATCGTCAGGTTGAGTTCATCGCGCAACCTGCGAATAAAATCTGTCAGGGATTTTGACTCAGAGGGGTTCATGCCGGCTGTGGGCTCATCCAACAAAAGCAGGCGCGGTTTGCTTGCCAGGGCACGGGCGATTTCAAGCTTGCGCTGTTCGCCATAGGGCAAATTTCGGGCCAGGAAATTTTCCCTGCCTTGCAAGCCCACGTAATCAAGAAGCTTGAAACTGATGACGACCCGCGACCGCTTGCGGTGGATGAGGGGCGCTTCGCAAGAGACCGGCGAGAACAAGGGCACGATGCCCGGCCCACATTCTATGGGGTTTTTACACTTTTTCCACTTTTTCCACTGTTTTTTGATAGTGCAGGATGGCTGTTTGAGTGTAAAAACTGGCTATTTTGTTAATGTGCGGGGTAACACGCTGCCGGGATTTTTGGTGCCAATTGCAAGAATTGCAAGGTTTTTAGACAGTGCAGACCTGCAGTTTGAGCGCAAATTGCTCTGTTGTTAATGTGCGGTGGACTATGCTGCGAGTACATTATAGCACATACGTTCTATATATGCAAATCTTTTCCCGGGTCACCAATGTTGAAAAGACCCTCTTCAGTCTTCCGTCCGTTTCACGGCGGAATCCAGCTTCCACTCCCTTCCGCTTCGCTCCACGGATCTACGACCTGAGGGAAGCCCATTTCGCAGTCGGAGCTTGGCATCCCACAAGGGGAGGCTTTGCACTGCCAAGCCCGATTTTCCTCCATGGGCAACATTCTGCCTGAAGGATAGGTTGATATGGCATGATGATTGAGATATTTAGTCCTGCATCGATGCAGATAGGATACAATAATCCGAATGAAAGCATTTTATTCACGGGCAGACCTTAGTAGAGGGTGATAAGGAAGCGTCATGACAAAAGAGACTGAAGAAGATGTCAAATTCCGCTATATCACACCTGCTATAGAAAAAGCAGGCTGGGATAAGAATCAGATATTCATGGAATATTTCTTCACAGAGGGTCAGGTTCTCGTCAGGGGAAAGGTCGTAAAACGGGGGCCTAGGAAGAAGGCAGATTACCTGCTGACGCACAATAATCTTCAAACCCCTTTGGCAATTGTTGAAGCCAAAGACTCCGACCACTCTGTTGGTTCCGGCATGCAACAGGCTATCGCCTACGCACAGATTCTCCAAATTCCATTTGCATACTCCACCAACGGAAAAGGCTTCCTTGAGCACGATTTCTTTACCGGGATTGAACGGGAAATCAATAATAATCAATTTCCGTCTGAGGATCAGCTTTGGCAGCGTTTCAGGTCTGGCAAAGGTTATGACGACGATCAGAGCCGCTTATTAACCGAACCTAATTATTTTGACATTTTATACGGTAAAAAACCAAGATATTACCAGCGAATCGCGATTGACAGAACTCTCGAGGCAATATCCAAAGGACAAAAACGCATCTTACTGGTCATGGCTACCGGAACTGGCAAAACCTTTACTGCTTTTCAGATAGTATGGAAATTGTTGCAGAATAAAAAAGTAAATCGTGTGCTCTACCTGGCAGACCGCAATATCCTGATTGACCAGACCATGCAGCAGGATTTCCGCCCACTTGAACGTATCATGACAAAAGTACAGGATCGAAGGCTCGATAGTGCCTACGAGATCTATATGAGTCTGTATCAGCAATTAGCTGGCGATGAAGGGGAAGAACCATTCAGGCAATTTAAGAAAGACTTTTTTGACCTGGTAATCGTAGATGAGTGTCATCGGGGCAGCGCGAAAGAAGAATCCCAATGGCGTAAAATCCTGGACTACTTCGACACTGGAATTCATATCGGCATGACGGCTACTCCAAAAGAGACTTACGAAGTGAGCAACATCACTTACTTTGGTGAATCTGTCTACACCTACAGCCTCAAACAAGGCATCCGCGACGGATTCCTGGCACCTTATAAGGTTATCCGTATCAGCCTGGACAAAGATGTGGAAGGCTGGCGGCCTTACAAAGGTCAAGTAGATGTAAACGGAAACCTCATCGAAGACCGGGAGTATGTTCTCACAGATTATGACCGGAGACTGATCATTGACGAAAGAACACAGGCTGTTGCCAACCGGATTACAAAGTGGTTAGTGGCTAACGGCAGATTCAGCAAGACAATTGTCTTTTGTGTTGATATTGATCACGCCGAACGAATGCGCCAGGCATTGATTAACGAAAACGTTGACCTTGTTTCAGAAAACCCAAAGTACATCATGCGCATAACGGGAGATAACCCCGAAGGCAAAGCCCAACTGGATTACTTTATTGACGTTGCAGAAAAATATCCGGCAATCGTAACCACGTCAAAGCTAATGACAACCGGCGTGGACGTCAAGACCTGCAAGCTGATTGTCTTGGACAATACGATTAACTCCATGACCGAGTTCAAACAGATCATCGGTCGGGGAACCCGACTCTACCCGGAATACGGCAAGGAATATTTCACCATCCTTGACTTCCGAAATTCTTCCAGGCTTTTTGCGGATAAGGAATTTGATGGCGACCCTGTTGTCGTCATCAATGGCGGAGATGGGGGCGATGGATGGGACCCAGGTACAGACCAGGGTCAAGGTGGTGAGGATGAACAGGACAACGACGAAAAGGATGACGGTGCACCTGGTTTTGTGCTTGACCTTCCAGAAGAAAGTACAAAAGCCGTCAAGTATCGGGTAAGAGGTGTTTCCGTTGTCGTCCTCAATGAACGTGTCCAATATTACGACGCGGAAGGCAATCTAATCACAGAGAGTCTCAAAGACTACAGCAAACGGAATATCCTTGAGAAATACGCGAGTCTGAGTGAGTTTATCCAAATCTGGACGAATGCCGAGAAAAAACAAGCTATTGTTAGGGAACTGGAAGAGCGCGGGGTCCTGCTGGAAGCCTTGAAAGAAGAAGCTGGTCAGGAGATCGATGATTTCGATCTGATCCTCCACATTGCCTATGATCAAAAACCTCTCACAAAACGTGAACGCGTTGAGAATGTAAAGAAAAAAGGGTATTTGTATAAATATTCCGAGGTCTGCCAGCAAGTGCTTTCAGCTTTACTGGATAAGTACATGGACGAAGGCATCGGCGAACTCGAAGACACCAGGGTTCTGGAAAACGCCCCATTCGATCGCATGGGAAGTCCTGTCAGCATTGCCAGACTGTTTGGTGGGAAAAACAAGTACTTACAAGCAGTTAAGGAACTAGAAGAAGAATTGTACGTTTCGGTCTAAAAATCTCCCCAAGGAGCGGTAATAAGTGAGTATTAGCAACTTTGTAAAGACGATTCAAAACATCATGCGCGGCGACAGCGGCATCAACGGCGACGCTCAACGCATTGAGCAGATGACCTGGTTGTTATTTCTGAAGGTATATGACGCCAAGGAAGAAGACTGGGAATTTCATAATGACCAATACCAGTCAATTATTCCGGAAAAACTGCGCTGGCGTAACTGGGCGGTGGATCGCAAAGATGGCAAGGCAATGACAGGGCAGGGCTTGTTGGATTTCGTGAATATACAACTTTTCCCAACCCTCAAGAACCTGACCATTACGGAAAAGACTCCTCTCAAACAGTCAATTGTGAGAGCTGTCTTTGAAGACAGCAACCAGTATATGAAAGATGGAGTTTTGCTGCGTAAGGTCATCAACGAAATTAACGAAATCGAATTTGATGCTTACGATGAGCGCCATGCTTTTGGTGAGATCTATGAAACGATATTAAAAAGTTTGCAAAGCGCGGGGAATGCCGGTGAGTTTTACACGCCCAGGGCAGTGACTGACTTCATGGTGAAAATGCTGGACCCAAAGTTGGGCGAGCGCACCGGAGATTTTGCTTGCGGCACTGGAGGCTTTTTAACCTCAACCCTGAAAGCCCTGGAAGTGCAGATCAAGACGATTGAAGATCGCCAGGTTTACAACAACAGCATCTACGGCATCGAAAAGAAACCGCTGCCATATTTATTGTGCATAACCAACATGCTTCTGCACGACATCGACAGCCCCCAGATTTTTCATGGCAACTCACTTGAAAGGAACGTGAGGGAGTACAAAGAGAGCGAAAAGTTTGACATTGTGCTCATGAATCCCCCTTACGGCGGCACTGAAAGCGAAGGCGTAAAAAACAGTTTTCCAGCCGATTTGCGTAGCAGCGAGACCGCAGATTTGTTTGTCTCTTTGATCATGTACCGCATGAATTATAAGGGTCGGGCTGCAGTCATAATTCCTGATGGCTTCCTGTTTGGGACCGACAACGCTAAATCAGCCATCAAGAAAAAAATGCTGGAGGAATTCAACCTGCACACGATTGTGAGAATGCCTTCAAGTGTGTTTTCACCCTATACCTCCATCACTACCAACATCTTGTTCTTTAACAGAGAGAAAAAGACTGACGAGGTCTGGTTCTATCGCCTGGACATGCCTAAAGGCTATCTGCATTTTTCCAAGACCAAACCGATGAAGCTGGAACACTTTGACGAGTGCGCATCGTGGTGGAATGATCGCAAAGAAATCAAAGACACAGAGACAGATACCTATAAGGCAAAGGCTTTCAGCGTCCAGGAACTGGTGGATAGAGGTTACGACCTTGATTTGTGTGGCTACCCTACCGAAGAAGAGGAAATACTATCCCCAGAGGAAACCATTCGCGTGTTCCATGAAAAAAGAGATGCTTTGAACACGCGGATCGATAAAAGACTGGCTGAGATTGAGGCACGCTTGGGGTTAAAGCAATGATCGCGGATGCATTAAAAAAAGCCTTACTGCAAGCAGCTATTCAAGGCAAACTGACAGAGCAGTTGCCCGAAGATGGCGACGCCAGGGACCTTTTGAAAGATATCCAAAAAGAAAAAGCCAGGCTGGTCAAAGAAGGCAAAATCAAGAAAGAAAAGCCGCTTCCTGAAATCAAAGAGGAAGAGATTCCCTTTGATATTCCGGAGAATTGGGTTTGGGTGAGGTTGGGAAATGTTATCCAGCAAAACTTGGGTGGAGGAACACCGTCAAAAGCGAACCCGAATTACTGGGGCGGGGATATTTACTGGGCAAGTGTTAAAGATCTAAATGACAAGTATTTGACATCAACACTAGACCGCATAACAGAAAAGGGTTTGTTGAACTCATCTTCTAACTTGATTCCTGAAGGAAACATTATTATTTGTACAAGAATGGGTTTAGGCAAAATCGCTATAAATTCCATAGATGTTGCTATAAATCAAGACTTGCGAGCAATATTTCTTCCGAAAAAATTCGACAAATGGTATTTCTTTCATTTCTATTCAACGCTTATTTTTGCGGGGAAAGGTGCTACTGTCAAAGGTGTTTCTTTAGACGAAATCAATAACACATTAATGCCGTTACCTCCCTTAGCAGAACAAAAGAGAATTGTTGAAAAGCTAGAGAGTTTGCTTCTAGAAATTGAATCTTTGAAGGCAGAGGAAAACAAGCTTGACAATCTCGAGAAAACTTTCCCTGGCAAGATCCGTGCGTCCATTTTGCAGGCTGCAATTCAGGGCAAGCTCACAGAGCAATTATCCGAAGATGGCGATGCCAGGGACCTGTTGAAAGAGATCCAAACAGAAAAAGCCAGGCTGATCAAAGAAGGCAAAATCAAGAAACAAAAACCCCTGCCAGAGATAACAGAAGATGAAATCCCGTTTGACATTCCAGAGAATTGGACTTGGGTGAGATTGGGAGATTATGTAGATTTTAAGATCGGGAAAACCCCTTCAAGAGGAGAAAGTTCCTTTTGGGGGAATGACATTCCTTGGGTTTCTATCAGTGATATGAATGATCAACCTAGGATTATGAATACTAAAGAAAAAATCTCGAATAAGGCGTTCAATAAAGTATTCAAGGGAAATATTGTCCCAAGAGGGACACTAATAATGAGTTTCAAACTCACGATTGGGAGAATGTCTTTCTTAGGTATTGATGCATTACACAATGAAGCGATTATTTCAATTACACCCATAATAAAGAATTCCACAACGGATAACTATTTGTTCAAAGTATTGCCATTCTTCGCCCAAACTGGTGAAACAAAAGGGGCAATAAAGGGTGAGACACTAAATTCCTCCTCGATTCGCAGATTAGTGTTTCCGCTTGCTCCATTAGCCGAGCAAAAAAGAATTGTAGAGAAGCTGGACGAGCTGCTTCCTTTATGCACCTCCCTTGAAACGACTAGCTCCTAAGACATACAATGCCAGAAAAACTTGACAATCATGTTACTTATCCTATATAATATTGGCAACAGAACCAGCCACGCCTCTGCCGAAAGGTATGCGGACCAAGGCTGGTCATATTTTTAAGTAAAGGTGACAAATGAATTTGAAACCGCCACTAAAAATTTCTGATCAAATCAATCTGCTTGAATCGCGTGGGCTTGTCATAAACGATAAAGAAGCGGCAAGTTTATTTTTAGAACATCATAACTATTACCAACTAAATGCATATTTTCACAAATTCTATCAATCTGCGGATTTATTTGTTAAAAACACTACTTTTGATTATATTGTTGAAATATATAATACTGATGCGTGGTTAAGACATCAGATATTTGCAGTAATTGAACCTATCGAAGTCCACCTGCGTTGTCGAATAGCTTATTACTTAGCCACCAAATATAGCGCCGACGTTCTTTATCAATTCAATGAGTTTGGTGATGTGAAGTGTTGGGAAGAAAATCTAAATAAGATTACCAAAGAGATCTTCCGAAATAGAAATAATCCTGTTGTCAAGCATCACGTCGATCAATACAAGAGCATGTTTCCAATATGGGTCGCAGCTGAGTTTGTTTCTCTGGGAACCTTGTCAATGCTCTATTCAAATTTAAAACAGGAGGATAGTTCAAGCATTGCAAACAGTTATTTTGGGATACCTGACGAGTATTTGAAGAGTTGGCTTCACTCATTAACTGTACTCAGGAATATCTGCGCTCATTCCGGGTATTTATTCAGAAGAGAAATCCCAACAGTTCCCAAAAGATTCCCAAACATGAATTGGAGACCATCGGTAAACTCGAAGAAGTTATTTGTTTTTCTATATGTAATCAAGCGATTATCAATCAATGAAGATTGGCAGGTTTTTATTACCAGCATAATAGAGTATGACCAAAAATTTGGCTGCTTTAACAGCTATGATTATGGTTTTCCTGAGAATTGGAGGGAAATTCTCACGTAGTTATAGGGTGGAATGGTGCTCTCCTGCCCTCTGGGTACCATGAAAGGCCTTTGACCGTCCGGTCTCCAATAATTACATGAAAGGCAGTTCGCACGTCGCTTCGCTCCTCGCAAAGACGGAATCGCGTCATCGCGAGCGTAGCGTGGCGATCTGCATTTAAGAATTTATGGCGGAATGGTGTGCAGTTCACCACTCCGCCAGATGGAAAACTTACTAAAATGAACAAAGCCAGTTCATTGACAGTTTTTGACTCAGTGTATAAAATCGTATCATGCAAAATTATTGCTACAATACCCCCAAAAGGAGAGAAAAATGAAGAAGTTTTTATTGTTCATGCTTGTTGCAATCATGGCCGTGTCTATGGTGGGCTGCGGGCAAACACCAGCGGAACCTGAGGTACCAGCCGAACCCGAAGAACCAGTGGGAAAAGTTTATAACGTGGTCAACCTGGTGAACGGTAACCTTGGTGATAAGTCGTTCTTTGATGCTGCTGAATCCGGTCTGAAGGCATTAGCCGATGCTGGTCGCATCACCTACAAGTCCATTGAAATGGGCGGCACGGATCAGGATCAGCCGAAATGGCTCGAGACTTTGAACGAAGTTGCCAGTAGCGGTGAGTACGATCTCGTTATCTGCGGTACCTACCAGATGCCTGACTACCTCAAAGAAGCTGCCACCACCTATCCTGATCAGAAATTCCTGATCTATGATGACAACACTTATGTTGGCGTCAACCAAAACGTTGTCAACATCACCTATAAGCAGAATGACATGGGTTACCTGATCGGCACTTTCGCTGGCAAAATGACCACCGAAACCGGTGTCGCAAACATCAACCCCGAAGCTGTTGTAGGTTTTGTGGGCGGCATTGACAGCCCTGTAATCAACGACTTCCTGTATGGTTTCCTGCTCGGCGCGCAAGCTGCCAACCCTGAGATCAAAGTGGACACCCGCTATGTAAACAGCTATGTTGACACCGCAACCGCCAAGGAAATGGGCCTTTCAATGATCAACGATAAGAACGCTGATATCCTCTGGGGTGTGGCTGGTCTTTCGGGTAATGGCGCTGCTGAAGCCGCGCTCGAATCCGGCAAAGCCTGGTTTATTGGCGTTGACTCTGACCAGGAACTGACCCTGCCTGCCGATCAGGCTGCTATCACTCTGACCTCTGGTCTGAAGAATGTTGGTCAATCGATCGTCTGGTTGTTTGACGAATGGGACGCTGGCCGCACCTATTGGGGTCAGGAAGTTCGTCTCGGTATCCCTGAGGGTGGCGTGGGTATCGTGATCGACAAAAACTTTGCAGCAATAGCTCCCAAAGCCGTTCAGGATGCCGTTCTGGCTGCCCAGGCTGACATTGTCGCCGGCAAGATTACTGTCCCCACCGCCATTGGTGACACCACCAATGCAGTAGTGACACTGAGAGATTCTCTCCAACCATAGTCTTGTCTGAAAGCGTCATGTTCTAAGTCTTCATTCGAGGGGAGCTGGTCACCTGGCTCCCCTCGAGTCTTAAAAGCTCCAATAAGGATACCTATCTATGGAACAAGAAGTTATTGTTGAACAAATAGAAATTGGAGAACAAGAAGATTTTGTTGTCCAAATGAGAGGGATCAGTAAGGTATATCCCAATGGAATTGCTGCCAATAAAGATGTGGATTTTTTCTTAAAAAGAGGCGAAATTCATGCCATCATGGGAGAAAACGGCGCGGGCAAGTCAACGCTGATGAAAATCCTGTTTGGCTTGGAACAGCCTACCAGCGGGGAGATCCTTATCGATGGTAAGGCGGTGGCAATCACTTCCCCCAACAAAGCCATTTCTCTGGGCATCGGCATGGTCCATCAGCACTTCATGCTGGTTCCCAGCCTGACCGTCGCTGAGAATATCGTCTTAGGCATGGCACCCACCAATAAATCCCGTTTGCTCGTTGACTATAAGAAAGCGGTCCAAATCGCCGAGGAAAACGCTGCCCGCTACAACCTGCGCATTGATCCAAACGCAAAAGTAATGGATATTCCAGTCGGGATGAAGCAAAAAGTGGAAATCCTGAAAGCCCTGGTTCGTGGTGCGAAGATCCTCATCCTGGATGAACCAACCGCCGTCCTTACCACGCAGGAAACCTCAGAATTATTCAAAGAACTGATTGCGCTAAAAGAACAAGGCTTCACGATCGTATTTATCTCTCATAAGCTCAAGGAAATCAAGCAAATTACCGACAGACTCACGATCATGCGCGGCGGCAGGTCGATGGGAGTGTATAACACGGCTGACATCAGTGAAAAAGAGATTTCCCGATTAATGGTCGGACGTGATGTGGTGCTCAAAGTTGTAAAAGACAAATCCCAACCCACTGATACCGTCTTAAAAGTTCGCGATTTGGAATATACGAACCGCTGGAATAAAAAGATGCTTGACAAGGTGTCGTTCTCGGTACGTAAAGGTGAGATATTGGGAATTGCCGGCGTTGAAGGCAATGGGCAGCGCGAATTAGTTGAAATGCTCTTCAATCTCAACGTTCCAGATGCTGGCACGATAACAGTCTGTGGGGAGTCGATTGTCAGCCTGTCGCAGGAAAAAATCCGCAACCGAGGGGTTTCCCTGGTGCCCGAAGATCGCATGACCTATGGAATCGCTGATATCGCCAGCATCGAAGAGAACGTCATTTCGGATCGGTTTTCCAATAAACGCTTCAACAAGGGTCCGCTGTTCAACATGCGTGAGATACACCATGAAAGCCAAAATTTAATTGTTGATTATCGCATTTTGGCAAAGTCCCCCAAACAGCAGGTCAAGATGCTCTCTGGTGGAAATATCCAGAAGGTCGTGGTCGCGCGTGAGCTTTCAAGCAAGCCCACTTTGTTGATCGCCGATCAGCCAACACGTGGCATCGATGTTGGCGCAACCGAATTCATCCGAAACGAGATCGTCCAACTGAGCCGTTACGGAACAGCCGTGCTATTAGTCTCGGCTGATTTGAACGAGGTCATTGAACTTAGCGACAGCCTGATCGTCATGTATGGCGGGAAGATCGTGGCGTATTTCGAAGACTCAAGCCAATTGGATGACCTGACCATGGGCGAATATATGCTCGGTTTGAAACACCAAACTGAAGAAGAAATCGCGAAGGTGAGCTATGAGTGACAGAAAATTGTTAGTGTTTACTTTGCTTCGCGGACTGGCTGCCATCTTGTTAGCGCTGGCAGTTGCTGCGATTTTCATCTTTATCTCTTCTGACGAACCATTAACTGCACTGAAGTACTTGCTTCTGGGACCGGTCGTCAGCTTCAGAGCCACCGGCAACGTGTTTAACACCACCAGCTTCCTGACGATTTTAGCTGCCATGATCCCAACCATCTTCTCAGGTCTGGCGGTATGCGTTATGTTCTCAGCCAACCAGTTTAACCTGGGAGGTGAGGGCGCCATTATGCTGGGCGGCTTTGTTGGTGCCTTGCTCGGCATCTACCTCGATCTGAACACTGGCCTTCACCAGGTGGTGTGTGTATTGGCGGGAGCGGTTGCCGGTGGGCTGATTATGCTCATTCCAGCAATTCTCAAAGTGAAACTGGGGGCAAGCGAGATGGTGACTTCGCTGATGATGAACTATGTGGTCATGTTCGTCATTCTGCACTTCCTCAACTTTGTTTTCGCGGATCGCAGTAAGGGCGCTACCCAAACATTCCCCTTCCAGGAAACAGCGAAAATACCTGAGATTATTGCCAACGGCACCAAGCTGACCTGGGGTTTCGTGGTGGCGCTGATTTTTGTGGTCATTATTGCACTCTTGATGTATCGCACCAGGTGGGGTTATGCCATCCGCATGATTGGTATAAACCAGTCCTTTGCGCAGTATTCAGGCATGCAGGTGGGAACGGTGATCATTCTTTCCCAGGTGATCGGCGGTATGCTCTCGGGCATGGGGGGCAGTATTGAGGTTCTTGGACGTTTCAGTACCTTCTTGTGGCGCGAACTTCCGGGGTATGGCTGGCTTGGCATCACGATTGCGATTTTGGCGAAGAACAATCCAATCTTTGTGCCCTTCGCAGCCTTCTTCATTGCCTATCTGAATAAGGGCTGCAATTTGATGGCAACTTACAGCGACGTGCCCTCTGAGATGATTGATATCATCCAGGCAGCCATCTTCCTGTTCTTTGCGGCTGAGCAATTCCTGGCGAAATACCGACAGCGAATTGTGGTTCGTAATGCCCAACGTGATCTGGCACTGCAGGAAGCTGCAGCAAGCCAGGGAGGGATCAACTCATGATCGGGGATCTGCTTTTATCAATTTTCAATGCCGACTTCCTTTACAGCGTGATCCGCATTACAGCGCCAATTCTTTTTGCGGCACTGGGTGCTGTCATTGCAGAAAAAGCTGGTGTGGTAAACATCGGTCTTGAAGGTATCATGATGATATCGGCTCTTTTCGGCGTTCTTTTTGGCTACTGGACGCAATCCTGGCTAATTGGCGTGATCGGGGCCGTGGTTATCGGTGTTTTGTTAGCTCTGCTGATCGGTTTCTTTGCCTTTGAAATGAAAACCGACATCATCCTGGGCGGTATTGCGGTGAATATGTTAGGCGCGGGAGGTACCATCTTCCTGCTCGACATGTTTACCGGCATGAAAGGGAATACGGGCGCACTGGTCACACGAGAGTTGCTCATTCCAACTGTGGATATCCCTTTGATTAAATCCATACCAATTCTTGGAGAAGTTATATCCGGACATGCGGTATTAACCTACCTGGCATTCCTGCTCGTCTGGCTGATTTGGGTGGTGTTATATAAAACCCCGCTGGGATTGAATATTCGCGCCGTGGGTGAAAACCCCAATGCGGCTACCTCCATTGGAGTCTCTGTGCAAAAAATTCAGTACATTGCCATTGGGCTTTCAGGAGTAATGGCTGGTCTGGGCGGCGCGTTTATGTCCATGTATTACTCCCAGGGCTGGAACTCGGGCATGGTGGCTGGGCGCGGTTTTATTGCCCTGGCAGCCACAGCCATGGGACGCGGAGAGCCGGTGGGGACGATGCTTTCCTCGCTGCTATTTGGCCTGGCCCAGGCGCTGCGTACCAAGGTTTCGGGCATGCAAGGCGTATCCAGCTACCTGGTCTCAGTGATTCCCTACCTTGTGACCATTATCGGCTTGGTTCTCTATGCCATCAGTATTAAGAACAAACTAAAGAAACGCCACCCTGTAACGAAAGGCGCTGAATGACATCAAAAATCCCCATCATTCTCGACGGAGATCCGGGTCATGATGACGCAATTGCCTGGATGCTTGCCAAAGCCAGCGATCAGTTGGAAATCTTAGCCTGCACCTCTGTCAGCGGTAACCAGAGCATCGAAAAAACCAGCATCAATGCCCGGCGGGTGATGACCCTGCTGGGCATTGATGCTCCTTTTGCCATGGGCAGAGAAGAACCTTTGCATGGGCAGCCCATCCATGCTGGCAACATTCACGGGGAAACCGGTCTGGATGGTCCAGCACTGCCAGAGCCAGAGGTTGAAGCTGAGCCGCTTGGCGCGGTGGAGTTGATGGCCAAAACCATCCGCGCTTCAAGCAAACCTGTTACCATCGTTGCCACCGGTCCATTCACGAATCTTGGCGCGCTACTGGTCCTGCACCCTGATTTAAAGCCTAATATCGCTCATATTTCGATCATGGGCGGTGGTTTGGCTCATGGAAACTGGACCCCAGCGGCGGAATTCAACATCCTTGTTGACCCCGAAGCCGCCGATGTGGTCTTTAGATCAGGTGTGCCACTGACCATGGCAGGGTTGGACGTAACACTCAAAGCCCTGGTTTTCCCTGAAGACTTTGAACGTATCCGCGCTTTGGGCAACCCGGTTGCAGTTGTGGTTGCAGAATGGCTGGACTTTTTTTACAGCTTTCACCGAAGTATTGGTTATGCTGGAGCGCCAGTGCACGATGCGGTAGCGGTGGCAGCACTGATAAAACCTGAAATCCTGACCGCCAATGATTATTATGTGCAAATCGAGACCTCCGGCGACTTCTGCCGGGGAGCAACCGTGGCAGATCATTATGGATTCAGCCACCAGCCGCCCAACACGCACGCCCTGATAGACATCGACCGCGAAGCGTTTATCGACCTTCTGACGGAGGCTGCTGCCTGGTATGGAAAGGAGTCAACATGAGCCCCATTCCTGTAATCCTGGACTGCGACCCGGGTGTGGATGATGCCATCGCCTTTCTGCTGGCAAAGCAATTACCTCAACTGAACGTGCTTGCAATCACCAGCGTGGCAGGCAATGTTGGGTTGGAGCATACGACCTATAACGCCCTGGGCTTGCTCGAATTTTTGGATTGGAACATACCTGTTTTTCGTGGCGCAGCCGGACCGATTTTCCGCAAGCGCGTGGAAGCTGCCGAAGTGCATGGCTCCAACGGCATGGCAGGTTTTGACCTCCCCCACTCCCGCAGCGAAGTTGAGGGTGTAAGTGCCTGGGATGCCATCCATCAGTACGCGCTTGAACAGCAAGGCGCACTTGAGATCATTGCCATCGGTCCGCTGACCAACCTCGCCCTGGCATTCCTAAAATACCCTGACCTGCCCCAGTTGATCAAACGGATCATCATCATGGGTGGTTCCACCAACGCTGGCAACGCAACTCCGGCAGCCGAATTTAACATTTACGCTGATCCGGAGGCTGCAGATATCGTCTTCTGTGCTGGTGTGCCTGTGCACATGTGTGGTCTGGATATGACCATGAAAGCCCTGATGACGCCTGAAGAGCTCGATCAGGTCGCGGCTTTGGGCAGCAAGGAAGCTATCTTCTTCCGTGATGTTGTGCAAGATATCGTCGCGTTTATGAAGCGCCTGGGGATTATTGGCATCAACATGCATGATCCCGCTGCGGTGCTCTACACCGCGGATGACTCAATTTTCAAAGCCTATCCAGCAGGTATTCGCGTCGAAACCAAGGGTGCAATCACCCAGGGAAAAACGGTAACAGACCTGTTCAGCGATGCAAAATGGCAAAAGAATGGTTTTGTAGCCATGGATATCGACCGTGAAGCTTTTGTAACACAAGTGCTCGAATTGATGAGAAAGTATTAAGAACGCTTCAAATTACCAGTTTTGACTCCAGCAGGTCCCCCTTTGAGGACCTGCTGTGAATATAGAGAGAGGTGACTGATGGCTCAAAAAATCATTATCGATACCGACCCTGGAATTGACGACGCAATGGCAATATTAGCGGCTCTGCATTCGCCTGAGCTGGAAGTGCTGGGCTTGACGACCGTGTTTGGAAACACAGAGGTGAAACTTTGCTCCTTGAACGCCTTGCGCTTGGTGGAGTTGGAAGGAAATGACCATATCCCGGTCGCCCAGGGCTGCGGTCAGCCAATGGTGCACGATATTAATTCCTTTTCGGCTGGCGTGCACGGCAAAGATGGTTTTGGCAACACCAACCTGCCTCTTCCGCATGGCAAGCTCGATCCACGTCATGCGGCCCAGTTCATTATCGATACTGTCATGACAAACCCCCATGAGATAACGCTTGTGCCTTTGGGTCCACTCACCAATATTGCCATGGCTTATCGCCTCGAACCCCGGATTGCCCCTTTGGTAAAGGAAGTAGTCCTGATGGGCGGCTGCGCCTTCGCGTTGGGCAACATCTCAGCCGTGGCTGAAGCCAACATCTACCACGACCCGCATGCCGCGGAAGTCGTTTTTGCTGCTCCCTGGAAAGTCACCATGGTTGGGCTGGATGTGACCACCAAAATCGTTATGGATCCTGAGTATTTTGCCAAATTGTACGCGGCCGGCAACCCCGCAGTAGGACTCCTCGAAAAAATTCAACCTTGCTACCAGGCTTTTCATGAGCAGATTTATGGAATGAAGGGTGCCATCCACACCCACGACCCTGCCGTGATTGCCTATTTGTTAGCGCCGGAGCTTTTCAGATGTGAGGAAATGCCGGTTTACGTGGTGACAGAAGGTCTTTGTTTGGGCAAAACCATCGCCGACAAACACCATCACATTTTCAGAAGCACCCAGGCAGCTAAGGGGATCGGTGAGGAAGCAGTCGAGAACGCTGTTGAGCGCCCAGCCACCACCATCACCCTGGGGGTGGATGCGGACGGGGTGCTGGATTTACTGTTTGATTTGCTCACGAATTCCTGAACCACTAATTCAACGATCTTTAAAAAATTTGGCGGGGTGTGTAATTGAGGTGCACTCCGCCAAACATTTATGCAGGTATCTGCTAACTGGTCAGACATAACTGGTCGTAGGGGCGAAGCAACCTGAATTAGCTCTTTATACCAGGCAGAGCAGTTTTGCTGGGTTGCTTCGCCCTTACCGTCGTCGTTCGACAGTCGTAGTCGTACGTCAGGTTGCGTAGTTCAACCTGACATCGAGATTTAATTCTTACTAAGGATTCTTTAGGTTATCGTTTGTTATGTCAGGTTCAAGTGAAGAGCCTGACCTACGTGTTAAGCTGTTCTGTACATAACATGTGTCGGAGTGAGCCCGCGGAAGCTTCGTGAAATTTCACGGTCTCGAGGCGGTCTCATTCCGACCTACATACTTTGTTCTCGCCGGTCTTGGTAATCCCCGAAACAAAGCGGAACTTGCTTTGTAGGGCGGAATGCGCCTATTATGCGCACTCCGCCACATATTGATTCCGTTCTCGCCGGTCTCCAGACCGAGCGAGGGTCTTGACCGCAGGTCTCCAATTATCAGAAGAACGAAGGATGGAGACCAAAAGGTCAAATGCCTTTCATGGCCATGAGACCATGAAAGAACATGATTTCACCATCACCTATGAGCTATAAGCTCTGGCCTATCCCCTACCCCGGATAATCGGCTATTTTTCTGGACAGGTCCGTTTTTAAGAGGTGTGGAAGGCGGGTGTGCACTTCGCGATAAATCTCTTCCAAATCCAGCGTCAGATGCTTTCCTCCCTGGTACACAATTTCACCGTCGCAAATTACCGTATCAAGATCCCGGGCATCCATTGAATACACCAGATTGGCGGACTTATTGATCACCGGCTGCACTGCCGCTCGATCCTGCCGCAGCAGCACCAAATCCGCCAGGTTGCCCGCTTTCAGATTACCCAATCGGGGCTGCTGCAAGACCCTTGCGCCGCCCTGAAAAGCCAGGTCCAGGACTGTTTCGACTGGCATGACTTCAGCGTCCATAGCCTTGTTCTTCTGAGAGAGGGCAGTCAGGCGCATTTGCTCAAACAGATCGAGCGTGCAGCTGCTGACCGCGCCATCCGTCGCCAACCCTACCGCTATCCCCTTCTCCAGGTATTTAGGCAGGTCCGCCAGACCCATCGCCATTGCCATATAAGTCTTTGGAGCCTGGGCGATGCCAGCCCTTTTACCAACGAGCAGGTCGAGATCCTCATCAGAGGGATAGAGACAATGTGCCAGGATGCTGGGTTGATCCAACAAACCCGTGTCCGCCAATATTTGCACCGGTGTTTTTCCGTACCGTTCAAGAGACAGGGAAATTTGCCCGGAGGTCTCGGCGACATGAATATGGTTGCCAACCCCCAAACGGGCTGCTTCTTCGGCGCAGCGTGTCAGAAAGTCAGGATCGCAAAGATAGGGCGAATGCGGCGCAAGCCAGGTGGTGATGCGACCATCAGCTTTACCCTGCCAGCGTTCCACGAAGCGAATGGTTTCTTCCAACTGCGCATAACCCTGATGCCCAAAGACAGCCCATCCCAGGTTGGCGCGTGTGCCTGCGGCTTCCACGGCTTGCGCGACCATGTCCATTTCAAAGTAATGATCCGCAACACAGGTTATACCCGCTTCAATCATCTCAGCCAGCCCCAGCATCGCCCCCCAGTAAATATCCTCGGGGGTCAGGTTCGCTTCGAGCGGAAAAATAACTTTGTTGAACCAGTCGTTCTCGTTTACGTCTGGGCCGGCATTCCGGAAAAGTACCATCGGCACGTGCGCGTGGGTGTTGAGCATGCCTGGCACCGCCAGCATCCCAGACGCGTTGATGACCTGACAATCTGGTTGTGTGAGTGGAGAGGTTGGTTGGATGGCGGTGATCTGGTTGTCTTCTATCAGGATATCCTGACCAGGAAGAAAGCGCGGCACTTGCCCCTCAAAGGTCATCACCTCACAGTTTTTAATGAGTACTCTTCCCATATGCTATTTGCCCTCACTATTCTTAGAAGTTCTCCGCCAATTCGAGCGCTTCTGCTATTGCCCGGTCGAGAATCGTCTTCACCTCTTCCCGACCTAAATCGAGCCCATCAGCGGCAACAACATCGAAACGCGGGATACCCCAAAACTCGCACAAAGCCTCCAAATAACGCGCGCCCATCTCAAGTGGTGAATTGCTGTAGTCTCCACCTCGAGTGGTCAGAAACAGCAATCTTTTAGCCTTGCACAAGCCATGAGTACCGCGCTCGTCCACTCCGAAGCTAATGCCTTCTACGGTGATGTTCTCGATGTAAAGCTTCAGCAAAGCTGGAAAACCCAGATCCCAAAAAGGAGCTGCCACAATCACCCGCTCTGCCTGGCTGAATTGATGGGCATAACGAAATCGCGGATGTTGAAGCTTGTGTTCTGCCAGCAAGCGTTCACGTTGCGCAAAGAACCCTTCACTCAACGCCATCAACGGCTCATCCATCAGGCATACTCTTTCCACCTGGTAAGCTCCTTTGGCTTGCAGCGCCGTCAGAACAGCTTCAGCAAGCATGCGCGTGCGTGATTGTACACGTCGGATACAACAATCGATGTAAAGCAAGCTTACCATTCAAGCACCTCAGGAACCTGCAATGTGCCTTCTTTTAGCACCTGTTCCACTTCTGCCCGCATGGGAATGGAATTCGCCGCTCCGGGTCGCTGTACGCACAAGGCTGAAGCCACCGTTGCCAGGCGCAGCGTCCCAGCCAGGCTTAGCCCTTCCAGCACACCGGAAAGGAAGTAACCGCTGAAGGTGTCCCCGGCTGCCGTGGTATCAACCGCCTGCACCTTGCAGCTGCCGATGCTGGCGTAATGACCATTCCGGAAGCACTGCGCGCCGCGTGACCCAAGCGTAAGCAGAACACCAGTCTGAGGGTTACGCTCAGCCAGCCGTTGCAGCAAGGATTCGTCTGCCTCACCACCGACAATTCCAGCTCCTTCAACCTCGTTGACAATCAGCCAATCGAGCCGGTTGACCGGGTAAGTATTTACATTTTCGGCGTATGGAGCAGCATTCAATGCCACTCTCAAGCCCTTCCTGGCAGCTTTTTCGATAATCTCACCCACCAGGTTGGTTTCGTTTTGCAGCAGCACAAAACCTTCGCTGCCAAATTCGTCCAACGTTTGATCCACATAGTCTTCTGTCAGCATTTGATTCGTGCCGCCATACAGCAGGATGCAGTTTTGCCCGGAGTCCGTTACCTGGATGATGGCGTGCCCGCTGACTTCATCGGAGTGGAGCATCAAGGATGTGTTCACTCCACTTGATTGCAGCATCTCGACTAAAAACCCGCCATCTCTGCCAGCGATACCAGCATGAAACACCTGGCTGCCAGCCCTGGCAGCTGCAATGGATTGGTTGAGTCCTTTTCCACCGCTGTTGACCGTATAAGATCTGGTGTGTTTTGTTTCGCCCGGCAGCACAAAAGTGTCCACCCGGTAGACATGGTCAATATTGAGTGAGCCAAAATTCAGAATGGGCATAACCGCTCCTTTTTGTTGATTTTCGAGGTAGAGACAATTATACTGGGAGAAGTCCATCCCAAAAGAAAAGAGGCACCATGCTGCAACCCCACATTCAACTCGATGAAACCGTTAATGCCCGCTGTGCGTTATTACCCGGCGACCCAGCCCGACTCGACCGCGTTGCTCCCTTCCTGAGCGACGTGACCGAACTGGCTTACAACCGCGAGTTTCGCAGTCTGCGCGGCATTTACAAGGGCTTGCCTGTGCTGGCGGTCTCCACCGGCATTGGCGGGGCTTCGGCTGGGATTGCCGCGGAAGAGCTGCACAACATTGGCGTGACGGCTATGATCCGGATTGGCAGCTGTGGCGCGCTCCAACCCAGGGTGAAATTGGGGGATCTCGTGATTGTAAACGGCGCAGTAAAGGATGACGGCACATCAAAAACCTACAGCCAGGCGATTTTCCCGGCGGTTCCCGACGCGGAACTGATGTTTGCCTGCATTGAGGCCGCCAAAGAACAGGGCTTTGCCCACCATGTTGGGATCGCTCGCAGCCATGACAGTTTTTACACGGATCAGGAAGCCGAAATTGACGCTTATTGGTCGCGGCAGGGTGTGCTTGGCGCGGACATGGAAACAGCTGCTTTGTTCACAATTGGCAGTTTACGAGGGTTTAAAGCCGCCTCCATCCTGAATAACGTCGTTGCCTACGAGCAAGACACCCTCGAATCGATCGGTTCGTATGTCAGCGGTGAGAATCTCGCCATGCAGGGCGAGCGCCATGAGATTCTGACGGCATTAGAGGCCTTGCGCAGGGTGATGATCGATGGGTAAGGTATAGGGGCCAGGATCCACTCAGTTACATCCCTGATTCGTTGAACAATTGATCAGATTACCACCCTTTATCATCCAGACTGATTAAATAAACAACATAAAAACCCCTCTCCATTCAAATTGAGAGGGGTTTTCCTTTAATTCAAACGCCAGAAAGACCGCTGAATTTAGCCACCTTTGCCAAGCCGTTTGCCAACCCGATCGAAAGCCTCCAGCGCCTGTTCGAGGTCATCCTGGCTGTGGGCAGCGGAAATCATTACGCGAATGCGCGCCATACCCATCGGCACGGTCGGGAAACCAAGCGCCATGGCAAATACGCCCTCCTCAAAAAGTTGCCGGCTGAATTCTCGCGCCAACTGCACATCACCCAGCATAACAGGCGTAATTGGGGTTTGGGTCAGTCCTGTATCGAAGCCTAGATTCTTCATTTCAGCCTGGAAGAAATGGGCATTTGCCCATAAACGGTCCACCAACTCGGTGGATTCTTCCAGCAGGTCCACCGCGGCAATGCAGGCGGCTATGTCTGGCACTGTCACCGCTGATGAGAACAAGAACGGGCGTCCGCGCTGGCGCAACCATTCGATGATCCTCGCGTTGCCTGCCACCACCCCGCCTACAACGCCAAAGGCTTTGCTGAACGTGCCCAATTCGATGTCAATTTTGCCGTGCAGCTTGAAGTGATCGACGATACCGCGTCCCCCCTCACCCATGACGCCCTCGCCATGGGCGTCATCTACCATGGTCATCAGACCGTATTGATTTGAAACTTCCACCAACTTATCAAGCGGAGCGAAATCGCCATCCATGGAAAAAACGCCATCCGTGATCATCAAGCCGCGTCGGTAGCTGCCCTGGGCTTCCCGGATCACCCGATCAAGGTCAGCTGGATCCGCGTGCTTGAAGCGATGGATCTTTGCCCCTGAAAGCCTGGAGCCATCGATGATCGAGGCGTGATTGAGTTCATCAGAAAAGATCGCGTCTTCCTTGCCCACCAAGGCCGGGATGGTGGCGCCGTTGGCGGTAAACCCCGATTGGAATGTGATCGCGGCTTCCACCCGCTTGAAAGCAGCCATACGCCGCTCAAGCTCAACGTGCAGGCTCATGGTTCCTGCGATCGAGCGTACAGCTCCAGGTCCAATGCCATATTGCTTCATTGCATCAATTGCGGCTTGAACTACACGGGGGTGATTCGCCAGACCGAGATAGTTGTTGGCGCAAAAATTGAGTACGCGCTTGCCGTCCACAATCACAGAGGGTCCTTGTGGTGAATCCATTGTGCGGATCGTATTGTAGAAACCGGTTTCTTTCAAATTCTTCAGTTCATCGTCAATCCAGGTCAATTTGTCGCTCATAAACTCCTCTTTCTATGCAATTACTAAAATTATACCCGTGCTTAGCGTGCTTTTGGCCGTTTCAACCTGGATCGGTATATAATACTGCTATCAATCATCAATTATGGGAGTGTGCCATGCAGATTGTTTCTTGTGCTGACTATACCGACATGAGCCGTAAGGCTGCCCGCATCATCGCTGCCCAGGTGCAGCTCAAGCCGGAATGCGTGCTGGGACTTGCCACCGGTTCAACCCCCGTTGGCACCTACAAGGAGCTGATTCGCTTCCATAGGGATGAGGAGCTGGATTTTTCAAGGGTTATCACGGTTAACCTGGATGAGTACTACGGACTAAGCCCGGAGCATGAGCAAAGTTACCACAACTTCATGCGCCAAAACTTTTTTGACCACATTAATATCCCTCTCGAAAATACCCACATTCCCGACGGACTTACCTTGGATGTCGCCAAAACTTGCGCAGAATACGACAGCATGGTTGCCTCGCTTGGCGGCACAGACATCCAATTGCTGGGAATTGGGGATAACGGGCATATTGCCTTCAACGAGCCCCACAGCTTCTTTTTCGCACAGACCCACCTGGTGGATTTGAACGAAGAAACCATCAAAGCCAACGCGCGCTTCTTTGAGAGCGAGTCGGAAGTGCCGCGGCAAGCCATCACCATGGGTATGCGTTCGATTTTAGGTGCTAAACTGATCTTGCTTTTGGCAAGCGGACCTAAAAAAGCCGCGGCCATTGGGCAGATGATTAATGGGCCTGTTGACCCTCAGCTGCCAGCTTCGATCCTGCAATTGCACCCGAATGTGATGGTAATCGCGGATAAAGAGGCGCTTTCAGCAATCTGAGAAGCCTCGAACGAAACAAAACTCTTTTTAGCTAAATCTAATTAGCTTTGCAGGTTGCCATTTTTTATTCAAAAAAACCGGAGATGGCAACTGTACCCGGACCGGTATGGATCCCAAGTACGGGTCCGGTGCTGGTTATCAGTAGCTCCACTGGCTTAAGTTCCTCACTCAGACGTTCGGCAAGCTTTTTGGCTTCGTCAAACGCGCTTCCATGAATTACAGCCACATGCAGCTTCGTTTTGCCTTGCATACGCTGTTTAAAGTATTGATAAACCTTCTCAATCATCGCCTTCCGCGTGCGCACGACAGTAACCGGCTCGATTTTACAGATTTCCGCATTAACAGACACAATTGGGCGCAAGGTAATCAGGTTACCTATCCACTTAAATGCGGCACCCAGTCTGCCACTGCGAGCTACATATGTAAGAGAATCCATCCCAACGATCAAATTGACACGCTGGCGTACTTTTTCAATGCTCCCAAGAACCTGGCGCAATGTTTCACCCGCATGAATGGCTCGGGCAGCCGCTAAAACCTGCCATCCTTGTCCGAGAGACACAGCGCGGGAATCCACGAGTGAGATTGGCACTTTGTAGTTTTCTGCCGCAAGTTTAGCCGCCTGGAACGTGCCGCTAAAATCGGCACCGACAGATATGGATACAATCTCATCAGCCCCTTCCGCGACAGCCTGGTCATAAGCAGACAGAAATTGGGATACAGTCGGTTGGGAGGATGTGGGTATGACCGGGTCCTGTGGTAAACGGGCGTAAAGTTCTTCCGCGGTCATGGTTACCCCATCTATATATTGCTCATCACCCCAGATGATATGAGTTGGCACAACGATGATGCCGTATTCGCGCACAAGATCCTGGGGAATATCACTGGCGCTGTCAGTCACAACTTTTATCATATCCACCTCCGCTTCATTTTTTTGGTGTGAATTCCAGTCTACTAATCCAACCCCCTAAATCTGCAAAAGTTACCTGTAATTAACCTTTCGGCGGGATTGACCATAACTTTCAACCTGTAATAGCCCAACAAATCATCGCGAGGGGAAAGATCAGCACAAAGCGCGGGAATAAATGCCCTCACCAATCGTTCAGAGCACCCATCTAAAAAAGTGAAGGTGCAAGTCTCCCTTACTCGCTTCACAAACACTTCCCTCGCTGCTTAAATTATTTTCTCGGTATGCCCTGCCAGGTTGCGCAGTAGTTCCAGCTGCCCAATATGATAGGCATGGTGGAATTCCATAAAAAACAGCATCCAGCCGCGCCTGGCAGGTTGCCCAAAACCCGGCACTTCCTGGTCAAAATCCGTGTCCGTCATTGGTTCAAGCTTCTCAAGAATAACCTGGTGCAGGGTTTCGTAGGCTTGCATCAGATCCGATGCCGTCATCAAACCCGCTTCCGGACCGCGTACAGGCTCGGATCCCCTTCTGAACCGACTCAGATCCGCCAAGCCCTCCGGTTTTTCTGCATCCAGAAAGCGCAGGATCGTGATCAGGCTCTCGGTCAGATGCCCCAAAGTCCACAACATGCAGTTGCCGCCATTGGGAGGCTGGATGAGCATTTCAGGATCGCTCAGTCCTTCGATCTGCATCTTAATAATCTCCAAATTGCCTTCCAGCATGCTTTGATATTCTTTTGCGGTGATCATAGGCTCTCCTCTTCAATTGATGGGCTTCAAGTTTTACCCATTCCTGCAATTATTCTTGCCCGTCTTCATTATTCCACATAATTTTTATGCTCCAGTTAGCACTTCTGCATAGATAATTATCTCCGGTAGTCTTAACTGCCCGTCCGGAACACCGCTGCACCGACAGGCTACGGCAGATCGCGCCCTTCGCTGGTATAGATGCGGTACCAATCCTCACGGCTCAGCGGGATGTCCATGCCGGCTGCAATCTCGCGCAGACGCCCGGTGTTCATCGTGCCGGCGATCATCTGCATCTTTGCCGGATGACGCGCGATCCAGGCTGCCACCGCCCCATTCTTGGTGATCCCATATTTTTGCCCAACCTCTTCCAGGGCGGCATTCAGTTCGGGATATTCGGGGTTGTCCATGTAGGTTTCTGCGATGAACCCGGATTGAAACGGTGACCAGGCTTGGATGGTCATGCCGTGCAGCCGGCAGTAGTCCAGCGTGGCCGAATCCAGATCCCCGGCAAAAGGCAGGGTCGTGTTCATGCGGATGGCATGGTCGATCATGCCTGTGTGAGCAGGACCAAATTGGAGCTGGTTTGCAATCAGTTTATGGCTGATGGCGCTCTGCAAGAGCTCAATCTGTCGGGAGTGCATGTTGCTCACGCCAAAAGCGCGCACTTTCCCACTGGCGTAAAGCTCGTCGAACGCGGCTGCCACCTCTTCCGGCTCCATAAGCGCATCCGGACGGTGCAAAAGCAGCACGTCGAGCTGCTCGATCCCCAGGTTTTGCAGGGAATTTTCAACCGACTTGAGGATGTGCGCGAAAGAGAAGTCAAAAGCTACGTTTTGGCGGGCTTCGTTCTGGACAATGCCGCACTTCGATTGGATCAGCATCTGTGAGCGCAGGCTCTGATTGGCGCGCAGCCACTCGCCAAAATGGCGCTCGCAGGTGCCATGGCCGCCGTAAATATCGGCGTGGTCGAAAAAGTTGACGCCCAGTTCGAGGGCGGTTTTGAGGTGCAGATCCAGCTCAGAACCTGTGAGCCTCGTCAGGCGCATGCAGCCCAACACGAGCGCGCTGGCTTGCATATCGGGGGTGAGAGAAATGGTGTACATGGCAGTCCTTTCTATATCTTGGAAGGATATCTAATTTATACCCCAGCCCGGGCGGAAAGGGCAGACGGGTACAAGGACAAACTAATTTGGCTGCATGCCCCATCGACCGCCCGGAACAGGCTCAAGACGCTTAAAGCCAAGCCGCTCATAAAAACTGGCATAACCAATGCTCGCGGCATCATAGCGCTCAGGTAAGGCTGGGCGCGGCTGAGTGATATCATCCAGGGGCGACACCAACAGTTGTACGCCGCCTGCGCGCCAGGTTTCGCTGACGGCAGCCTTCAACATAAAGACGAACAGCGAGGAATGGTCTGCGCGTTTCCTGAAACCAAGCTGCCGGATTTGCCATTGGCTTTTTTCAGGCGTCGTTTTTTCATCCGTTGCTTGGGATAGTAAAGGGACGATCTCACAAGCGCCAATCGCCTTTCCATCTTCGAGCAGCAGTAGACCGGATCGTAAACCAGCCTTCACCAGGTGCGCAATGGATACGTTTTCTGGCCCGGATTGCACTTCCTGCATTTCCAGGAACTGCGCCTGTGTCTCGGAGCTTAGCTTTTCGGTCTGGTTTCCGTCCAGCAAATTTCGCAGCGCTTGGTACTCTTCGACAGTTTGAGGGATAGTCACAGCAAATCGCGGCGGCACTACCCAGGGCTCTTGAGCTTTACCGGCATAGAGCGCGTTCTCATAAGCCTGGTATTCTGCTGGCAAAGTAAGGCGGTGGAGGTTGCAGAGGTATTTGACGTCCTTGTAATCATTCTCATCAAACGGATATCCGAGATGAAAATCCACCAGCCAATCGGCTTTGATACAGCGGACCTGTGCATGAGCGATCTTGCCATGCCCTGTCAGAGAGTCACCCGGGTATCCAACCCCGCCTACAAGCTGCCCCTGTTCATTGCGGATGTAAGAATGGATATCAATTTGGTGCCCGCTGCCATCCTGGAGCACGAAATTATGCTCCCATTGATCATCCCGTGCCACATGCCCGTAGCCCATGCGGCTGAGGATGTTCATAAAACGTGGAAGGTACTGTTGATTGATGGCAATATCCAGGTCGGAATGGGGGCGGGTTTGCCAGCCAAGGTGCGCGTCCACCGCCCAACCTCCATCGATGACGATCGGAATACCAGCAATCTCTGCCAGTTCAACGATGCGAAGGGCTTCTTCCTGATCCATTTCAGGAGACTGACTTGGAGAAAGGCACGGAGGAACGCCTTTAAGAATTTCTTCAAGGGGATTTGGCTGACTTGGTTCCAGACCGTCAGATGAGGTCATGGCAGGCTATCCTTTTTTGCGCAATCTTCTTTCACCCCAAACGTAGGGGCAAGTTGAATTATATCATTCAGGATGCTCATAACCCTTCTTGCGAAGTAAGCCACAAGCTTTTTTGTTTGACTTGCCCAGATAAGCTGGGTATTCTCAATTTTCAACGAGTCCAGGGACCAAAAAAGCCTCTACGCGACCTGTACGAAAGGTGCAATTCTGGAAAAAACTACCTCTTGAGGGTATACTTAATCAGATACATATAGCCTATCGTGGAGGATCTCATGAAAGTAATCGTTCAACAGCAGCAACTTGCCCACGGAGTGAACGTGGTTTCTCGCGCTGTAACTTCCCGCAGCACGCTCCCTGTACTCTCAAATATCCTGATCAAGACTGATCAGGGTCGACTGCGACTCTCGGCTACCAACCTTGAGCTGGGCATCAGCGCTTGGATTGGCGCCAAAGTCAGCGAAGAAGGTGGACTGACCGTGCCTTCACGCACCTTTGGAGACCTGGTGACCAACCTCCCCAACGAAGATGTGACCCTGACATTGGACGAACGCACCCAATCCCTCAATGTCAAATGCGGTACGCTGAACACCGATATCAAAGGCATCAGCGCGGAAGAATTCCCGCCCATGCCCTCGCCTGATGACGAATCTGCTATTCCCTTGAACGTTGAAAACTTCAAGGAGATGATCCAGCGCGTGGTCTTCGCCGCCTCCACTGAAGACACCCGCCCCAACCTGACAGGCGTGCACATGAGCTTCCAGGGAGACGAACTCGAGATGGCTGCCACAGACGGCTATCGCATCTCCATCAGCAAAGCTGCCATCGGGCACAAACCGCCCCAAAACCTTGAAGCCCTGATCCCCGCCAGAGCCCTCAGCGAGCTCTCGCGCATTGCGGTTAATGGCGACGAGACACTGCTGATGTCATTCCCAGCTGGACGCGGACAGGTGATCTTCCACTTGAAAGACGCGGAACTGGTTTCCCAGTTGATCGAGGGCAACTTCCCCAACTATACGGCGATTATTCCAGCCAGTTTCAAAACCCGTACCGTGCTCAACACCGCTCAACTACTGAAAGCCTGCAAACAGACCGAGATCATCGCCCGCGAGGGCAGCTATATTGCCCGGCTGGACATTCAACCTGAAGCCGGCAGTGCGGACCGTGGTCCACAATTGGAAATTTCCGCCGCTTCCGAACAAACTGGTTCTTCCGAAGTGATCGTGGACGCCTCAGTGGACGGCGTACCGCTCCTGATCTCTTTCAATATCCGCTTCCTTCGCGAAGCTTTGGAAGTGATCAAGACCGCCAACGTGCTCCTGGAAACCAACGCCGCCAACACTCCCGGCATGCTCCGCCCGGTTGGAGACGAAAGTTTCAAGCACATCATCATGCCGATGAATGTAAACCGCTAAATTGTTTGTAAATCTCAAAGATAAAGCTGGCTCAAGTTACCCGAGCCAGCTTTTGTTTTTAACTAACGACTAACTCAGGCTTTTGCCAAGTTCAAGCGCCTGTTGGTTCAGCTCCACAAACTGCGGCTTGACGTTTTCGGCAATGACCTTGCCCCAGTCGATCTCCTCAAGCCCAAGCTGGCGTACGCTAGCGCCCAGCAGGATGATGTTCATTACCCTTAGGTTACCAAGCTTGCGGGCTTCTTCGCTGGCATCCATGGCAATCACCTTGCCAGCGCGCGCGCTGATCAGTTCCTCTACGTTTTCAGGGTACTTGTCGCTGCCGTTTTGCACACCAATCGGGTTTACACGCACCCGGTTGAGGATCACGACCCCTTTGCCATCCTCGCGCAGGTATTCCAGGTTGCGCAGCACCTCCAGCTCCTCAAAACCGATGATCACATCCGCCTTTTTCGCCTCAACAATCGGCGAATAGACCTTCTCGCCAAAGCGCACATGCGTCAAAACCGGACCTTCCCGCTGCGACATGCCGTGAACTTCGCTCATCTTCACGTCATACCCTCGTGAAAGCAGTCCTTCCGTCAGCAATTTGCTGGCAAGGATGGTGCCCTGACCACCTACGCCAGTTAGAAGAATGTTTGTTGTGGTCATCACGCCTCCACTTTCTGAATAGCATGCACCGGGCAAACCTGGGCGCATACGCTGCAGCCGACACATTTTTCGGGGTCAATCGATGATTTTTTCTTCTCAAACTGGAAGACAATTGCCGGGCAGCCAGTGCGCGTGCACTTCTTGCAGCCAACACAAACCTCTTCGTTCACCCAGTAAACCGAAGTGAAGGACCCCTTAAACTCCTCCTTGTCAAGAGCGGTTTGCTTTTTGAGCGCGCAAGGCCAGCGGGTGATGATCACGGAGGGCTCTTGCAAAGCCAGTGCCCAATCGAGCGCTTCTTTGACCTCACTCAATTGGTTGGGATCAATGACCCGCACGTTCTTGAAACCAAAAGCTCGGGCGATCGCCTCGATGCTGACGGCTTCTGTGATTTCCCCATGGACCGTGCGCCCGGTTCCGGGGTTGTCTTGCTGCCCGGTCATGGCGGTGATGCGGTTGTCGAGCACGACCGTGATCAGGTTACTTTTGTTGTAGGCAACGTCCAAAAGGGAGTTGATGCCAGTGTGGAAGAAGGTTGAATCACCAATCACCGAGACTACGCGCAGTTTATTACCCTCGATGGCATCAAAGACCTGTTGCGCGCCGTGCCCGAGGCTGACGCTGGCTCCCATGCAGATGGTGGTCTCCATGGCATGGTATGGAGCGCCTGAGGCAAGCGTGTAACAGCCAATGTCTCCTGAAACCATAACGTTCTTGCGGCGCCCAAGCTCATAAAAGAAGCCGCGGTGCGGACAGCCGGCGCAAAGCGTGGGCGGGCGTGGAATGACAGCCGTACGCACCTCGTCGTCCACGGGATATTCCTCGCCATAGATCACCGAGCGGATCACTTCCGGCTTCATTTCACCATTGCGGGGAAAAAGGTTCTTGCCATCGCAGGCGATGCCCAGGGCGCGTACGCGGTCCTCAATGTAGGGATCGTTTTCTTCGATGATGTAGATCTTCTCGACCTTTGAAGCAAACTCGCGGATCAGATCATCAGGCAGAGGATTGGTGAAACCCAGCTTCAGATAGGAAGCTCCGTCCCCAAAAACCTCACGGGCATAGAGATAACAGTCACCGGAGCAGATGATCCCTGTATGCGGTTCGTGCATCTCGATGCGATTCCACTGGCAGTTGTTGGAATACACCCTCAATAACGCTTGATTTTCCTGAACTTTGACTTTCATCGGGCGGGCGTTAGCCGGCACAGCCACGTACTTCTTGATATTCTTGACGTAGGGCTTGATGGGCACATCCTTGCGCTCACCCAACTCTACCAGGCTCTTGGAATGGCAGACCCGCGTCGTCATTCTGAAGAGCACCGGGATGTCATGCTTCTCGCTGATCTCAAAAGCCTCGAGCAGCATGTCTTTGCATTCCTGGCTGTCAGAGGGTTCAAACATCGGCGTCATGGCGGCTTTGGCGTAGTTGCGGTTATCCTGCTCGTTTTGGGAAGAGAACTGACCGGGCTCATCAGCCGTGACTACGACCGCACCAGCATTCACGCCAACATAAGCGAAGGTGAAGAAGGGATCGGCTGCCACATTTAGACCAACGTGCTTCATCGAGGCAATCGCCCGCGCGCCTGCCAGTGACGCGCCGATAACAGATTCGAGGGCGGTTTTCTCGTTGGGAGCCCATTCCGCGTGAATTTCTTTGTAAGTGGCGATGTTTTCAAGGATCTCAGTGCTGGGGGTACCCGGGTAGGCCGAAGCAAAACGCACGCCTGCTTCCCAGGCACCGCGCGCGACGGCTTCGTCGCCGGTAATCAATTGTTTCAACGCATCCTCCTTTTCCGCCAAGGTGAGTTGAGTGAGTGACGGATATGCTGGGTTTCAGTATAAACGAGAAAAGCCCAAAAAAGGTTCGATTCGTGATTTTTAGTGACTAATCGGAAAATTCATCACCCCACAAACCACCAAACAGTTCGATTACAAAAAACCCTTCAATTCAAAGGGCCCCATCAGAATGGGCACGTCAGATCAAACCGCGGGTACCTTATGTGGATTGAGGATCCGCTCGACTTAGGTACTGAGCCAGCAGATGGTATCCACTCCAGTCACCGAGCTGGACAGCGATATTGTCCAGAAGGATGGGTGGAACAAACCTGATTTTAGCATCTAAATCAGGAGAGTTAGCGAGCAGATGCTCCCAGGGGGAACGTCTTTGTAGAGATGAATGTTTTCTGACAGCATTGTAGTAATAGAGATAATACATCGCTTCAAGGAAGAAGTCCTTTTGGGAATGAATGGAAAGCAATCTGGGGATGTAAAACTCCTCGTCATCGGTACGGTGGGAGCGTTCAACATGCGCGTTCTCCTGAGGGCTGGCAGCATGGTTCTGGATAATGGAACAGCCAAATCCAGACAGGAGTTTTCTGAGTTCGATGAGTTTAAGCCAGGATTTCCCCCCAAACTCTTCACCCCGATCCACAGTAAAGACGATGGGCACCGAGACACCGTGACTTCTGAGCCAGGAAAGCACCCACAGAAAGAAAGTCAGGCCATTGGTCCAGCTTTTCTGATCAGAGTAAGCCATCAGTTTGAAGCGGGAGTTAACGTCTAAAGCGGTCCACTGATAGAGAGGAAACTGTTTCGAGTGAAAGTGACGGATCTGCTCCAGGGTCAGCGCTTTTTGGTCCACGACATATTTGAGGTCAATTTGCACGATTTCAAACGCTTTGGCCTGATACCAATCCACATAAGGACGTGAGCCTTTTTTATGGGGTTTGTGAGGCTTCAGTTTCGATTTGGCTTTGTTGCGTCTGAGAATGTTGCGGATGGTGTGTTCAGACATCGTCAAACCATCCAGCGCCTCCAGTTCATCTTTCAGCCTGACAGGTCCATAGCGGGTCTTTTCTCTCAGCTCCAGGATCCTGGCTTCAATCCCGGCACTCGTTTTGTTGTGTACCCGGTGTGGCGCTTTTGATCCATCTTTCAAATCCCCCGCCTCACTCTTGCGGATTGCTTTGTAGATTGTCGCCCGGCTGACACTCAAGATCCTGGCTGTCGCTGTCACATTCCCATTGTGTGCCTTCAAAACCTGTAGAATTGCTCGCCTGGCTGCCTCGGGACTAATCTGCCTCAACTCTTGGTAATCTAAGTGGGTTATAGCTTTGATCAATGTACACCTCGATGTCTTCATATCTTATCCCCCATAACTCCAGACATCGATCCCGGTACAACTCGTATGACTTATCTAAAAAGTGTATACTATGTGCTGACCTACTCACAGATCCGCGCGACTTAGACCTTGACCCAAATCCAAAATGGGGTTAGAATCGCAAGTCTTACAGGAACGTCCTCGTAGCTTAATGGACAGAGCACCTGCTTGCGGAGCAGACGGTTGCGCGTTCGAATCGCGCCGAGGACATTTTTTTTTTTTACTCCACTGACCCACAAAACAAAGCGAGTACCCCAGGGGCACTTATTCCAATCGCGCTGAGGACATTTCTTTTTTTAACTCCACTGACCCACAAAACAGCGCGAGTACCCCAGGGGCACTTATTCGAATCGCGCCGAGGACATTTCTTTTTTTTTACTCCACTGACCCACAAAACAAAGCGAGTACCCCAGGGGCACTTATTCGAATCGCGCCGAGGACATTTCTTTTTTTTACTCCACTGACCCACAAAACAGCGCGAGTACCCCAGGGGCACTTATTCCAATCCCACCGAGGACATTTCTGTCTTTTAATCCCCCGATTACCAAGAAAATACTCTGAGATTCACTAAAAAACCCCCGATCACGCTCTGGCTCTGAGCCTATACACATTGTTGCCCGGTCAAATTGCTCATAATTTATCCGTTTCCAAGCACGCTGAAAAGCACAAACATCAATGTTCCCCGAATCCCAACCAACTCACCAGAAGGTCCCTTTCTGAGGCTCTTATCGCAAACCCAAGATCCCCAAACAAGCATCCCCCCAAAACTTGCCCGATTGTTTCACGTGAAACATCAATGCGCATCATGTTTTCCAGGAAAATCAGGGAACCTGACCCATTCTCAAGCTCTCTGGAACGGACGCCTGTGTTTCACGTGAAACATAATGCGCTAATTTAACGGTAAAATGGGCATAAATCGTGCATCACCAAAACTGACTGATACGATTTGGAGGCGTTAATGATTAAGAAACGATTGATTTTCATTCTGATTGCGGGACTTTTACTGCTCACAGCTTGCGTCCGCCCCTCACCGGAAATAACCAACACACCTGAGCCCACCCTTGCGCCTATTACTGCGCCTCCGACATCCACGCCAACCCGCCTTTCTCCCTTGTATAGACTGACCATGTTTTTAGGCGGTTATGGCTGGGCCACCAACCTCGATCGGACCCAATTCTATAACACCAGGAACTTTGGTGAGCATTGGCTTACAGTCACTCCTGCTGATCTTTCCTCCCAGGGATATGGTTGGGGGGTCTTCACTGCGTTCCCAAGCGGCGATATCGGCTGGATATGCCAAACACAAACTGAATCCGCCGCCTTTCTCTACTCATCCACCAACGGCGGTCTCGACTGGCAGACCCAGGAGCTGGATTTTCCTTGCGGGCAGATGTCCTTCATGAACGACAAGGAAGGTTACATACTCGCCGACCTGGGAGCCGCCGCCGGATCTCACTTCATTAGCATTTACTACACCTCTGATGGCGGACAGAACTGGGAACGACGCTTTGAACACGAGCCCGCCAGCGCTGACGACCACGGCCTGCCCACCGGAGGCTCTAAGAGTTACTTCGGCTTTCTCAGTTCTAATATTGGCTTAGTTGCGGGATCTGTGCCTATTCCTGGCGCAGTTTACTTATATCGCACTGTAGATGGCGGCACTTCCTGGTTGCCATCCGAGTGCCAAGGGTTGCTTTTAGATGAAGACCAGCAAACCAGTGTAGATAACATCATCAGGATCGACGCCGCTACCGCCATTCTCCCCATTCGTTCCTATCTTGCCAATGGGAATAGTGTTACTTACTTCTGCAGCACCACAAATGCCGCTGAAAACTGGAGTTATGTCGGAATGCTTGAGAATATCGAATTCTTCGATTTTGGAACACTCCTGACTGGCGTCGCGTATGGACAGGGCAAAATGTATCAAACATCCGATGGCGGAGCAAGCTGGATCGAAACCACCGCAGGCCTACCCCTCGCGGTCACTCCTGTGGCTTTGGACATGATCAACGACCTCGTGGGATTTCTTACAGCCACCATCACGCCGGACACTCTGACGGATAACCGCATTTATATGACGGTTAACAATGGCAAAGACTGGCAATCCTTACCCGCCAAAATTATCGAGTCATCAAACATCGGCGCTGTGCCTTAGTCGCTGGACAGCGCCTTGCAAATTAGAGGTGCCCTACTATAATGTACATAAGCGAAGATGAAGAATATTTGGCTCTTGATAACGATTGCTTTAATCCTGGCGCTCCCCCTTTCGGGTTCAGTTCAAGCTGAGCCAGGAACTGAGGCTGGTCAGACCGAGATTTTATTCGCTTTGGTTGAAGGCTGGACCAAGCCTGCAGTTCAGTATCAGGTTAGCATGGAGCCCTTGCCCACCGCTGATCCGGAAAAAAAGGTATACCTGACCTTTGATGATGGACCTGATCCCGTCTGGTCACCCCAGGTTCTGGCTATTTTGCAAAAATATCAGGCCCATGCTACCTTTTTTATGATCGGGCGGAATGCATCCGCCTTTCCAGACACTGTCCTGCAGATCGCCAGCGGTGGGAACACGCTTGGCAATCATAGCTATAATCACTTCGATTTAACCACACTTAATTATGGTGGTTTTTCTCTTGAAGTCGATGACACCTACCAAGCCATACGCTACGCCCTCAAAGATCACCCCGAACTTGCAGGTCAATTGACAAAATGCCTGCGCCCACCTTACGGCAGGGCCAACGAGACTGTTTACTCTTATGCGATGGGCATGGGTTACAGCATCTCAATGTGGAATCTGGACACCCGCGACTGGGCAGGGCTTGCCCCTGAATCAATTCTGGCAAATGTGACCGAAAAGTTACAACCCGACAGAGTCATTCTGTTTCATGATGGCGGTGAAGACCGCCAAAACACCATTGAGGCGCTGGACCTGGTATTGCACGAGCTGATCATGCAGGGTTACGAGATTTTGCCCTACTGCACCGAGGAGGGGCAGGCAATTATTGGCGGCTGAGATTCCACCGCAAGAGGGCAATGTTAACAACAGATTAACTATTATAGGAATCTTGTAAAACTCTATATCAAGCAGCATTTAAGACTTGCAATTTTACGATTATCTTGTATACTGTTAAGAGTTAGGCGCTTGGGTGCCCCCCTCACCCAGGCGCCTAACACTTTTAATCCCCCGGAAGTACAATTGATTCATGAAAACCGCAAAGTCAGCTTACGTTTTCTTCGAGTGCACGAATTCCAGCTGCAAACTGCGCTTTCCTCTCAACGCTGCACTGTATGACGGTCACTACTGTCCGCGCTGCGGCGCGCCGCTTGAAAAGCACGAGAGTGGTGTGCTTGCCCAAAAACCCCCTGCCGCTCCAAAGCCCGGGTTTGACCTGATCGGCGCGCTCGATAATGTCCGTTCAGCGCATAATGTCGGAGCCATCTTTCGCACCGCGGAGGGAGCCGGGCTCTCAGAGCTGCTCCTCGGAGGCATCACCCCCACTCCAGATCAACTGCCATCAATTAGCAAGACTGCCCTGGGGGCAGAAAGTTCCGTCAAGTGGTGCTATAGCCCCAACCTTTTCGCAGCTTTGACCGAACTCAAAGCCAATAGTTGCTTGATTCTTGCGCTTGAGTACACGCCCAACGCCTGCTCGCTGCTGGAATTCCAACCCAACGACCCCTTGCCCAGGCAGGTCGCCCTGGTGGTTGGCAGCGAGCCTGCCGGTGTCGACCCCGCTATCCTGCAAATCGCGGATCAGGTGCTATACATACCAATGTCCGGTGATAAAACCTCGCTGAACGTATCGATAAGGTAACATAAGTTTCGCACATTTAAAAAGGACATGGTCCTCAATCACTTGGTAAGATGAAGTTGACAAACCAAACCAACCAAGGAGAAAGAACCATGTCAGAACAAATTGTACAGTTAAACGAACAAGTAATAAAGAGTGAGTTGAAGGAACTTGTCCGGCAAAGTGTCCAGGAGGTGCTCAATAGCCTGCTGGACGCGGAAGCAGATCGGTTGACCAATGCACACAAATATGAGCGCACGGAAGGCAGGCAAGATACACGGGCAGGGCATTACACCCGCAAATTGCTGACTGGAGCTGGAGAAGTAGCCTTAGAAGTGCCCAAACTACGCACTTTGACATTTGAAAGCGCTATCATTGAACGCTACAGACGCCGTGAAACCAGTGTGGAAGAAGCGCTGGTGGAGATGTATCTGGCAGGAGTCTCCACCAGACGGATCGAAGACATCACGGAACTGTTATGGGATGCAAAGCTGAGCGCCGGGACGATGAGCAGGCTCAACGGCAAGGTTTATGAGCAGATTGAGGCATGGCGGAACAGACCGCTCAGCGGAGCCTATCCCTATGTTTACCTGGATGGGATCTATCTGAAGCGCAATTGGGGTGGGGAATACGAGAATGTGGCCATTTTGATCGCTATGGCGGTCAACCAACGAGGAGAAAGGGAAGTTATTGGTGCCACTGAGGGGATGAAAGAAGATAAAGAAAGTTGGCTCGGCTTCCTGCGTCACCTGAAGGAAAGAGGCTTGCAGGGCACACAGCTATTTATTGCCGATAAATGCTCAGGTCTGATTGAAGCCATGGCTGAGGTGTTTCCCCGGGCTCGCTACCAGCGTTGCATCGTGCACTTTTACAGGAATGTATTTTCAGTGGTGCCCAGGAAGAAGGTGAAAGAAGTATCAGCCATGCTGAAGGCGATTCATGCCCAGGAAGATAAAGAGGCAGCTCTGAAAAAGATTGGTGACATCATCGAGAAACTAAAAGACTTGAAGCTGAATGAAGCTGCTGGGAAGGTAGAGACTGCGGCTTATGAAACCCTGACTTATATGGACTTCCCAAGAGAGCATTGGCGACGTATTCGAACCAACAATGCCATGGAAAGGCTGAACCGGGAGATCAGGCGCAGAACGAAAAGCGTTGGCGCGTTTCCGGATGGACGCTCTGCCCTGATGCTTGTATGTGCCCGACTCAGATACATCGAGCAGTCTGAGTGGGGTCAGAAAACGTACTTGAACATGCAGCATTTGGAGGATTACCAACCAAGTGATTCCTAAATGTGCGAAAAATACTTGACACTACCAACGTATCCATCGCTTTTGGTATTGCCGTCTACCAGCTATCTCGCTTTTAAAAAATGAAAAAGGCTCTGGCGTTGCCAGAGCCTTATGGTCTGAACTTTAATTTATGGCTGAATGATCGTTCCGGCGGGAATGGTGGTGTTCTTTGGAATTACCACGACACCATCCCTGACTTTGTAGAGGGCATGATCCACTTCCTGATCAGCTGAAAAAGGCTTTATGACGACATTGTCACCAATGCTGGCATTTTTATCAATGATTGCGCCCTGAATCTTACAATTGCTGCCAATTCCAAGCGGCGCGCCGTTTGTTTGATTGCCATACCAGTCAGCACCCATCACAATTGTGTCTCTGATCTCTGTGCCGCTGCCAATTACGCTGCGCAACCCAATCAAGGAATGCTCCAAAACAGCATCTGCAATCCTGCAGCCCTCAGCCAGGAGAACACTTTTGCATGTTGCTCCCGTAACGCGCGAACCGGGCAAATAGCGTGGATGGGTAAATATGGGATGAGCCGGATCGAAAAAGTCAAATTCGGGATTATCCTCGGTCAGTTCAAGATTGGTCTCATAAAAAGTGCGGATTGTTCCGATATCGCGCCAGTAACCCTCAAAGTTATAGCCAAAAACCTTCTTGCCCGTGCGGATCAGGTGTGGAATGATATCACCCCCAAAGTCATCCAACTTGTGATCCGTGTAATCGGGTCGCAGCACATCCGCGAGCAGATCCATATTGAAGATGTAGATGCCCATCGAACCTAGATACGGTGATTCAGGATCATCACGGCTGACCAAGCCAGCAAGGATCTCGGGGTCTTTGGGTTTTTCCGCAAAATTGGTGATGCGCCCGTCCTCATCACGTTTGAGGATGCCAAAACGGAAAGCGTCCTCCTTGAGCACAGGCTGAACCGCCACGGTGATATCCGCGTCATTGGCGATATGGAAATCAACCATCTTTGAATAGTCCATGCGGTAAAGGTGGTCGCCTGCCAGGATCACTACATATTTCGAACGACTTGAGCGAATTTCAAGGAGTTGCTTGCGGACGGCATCAGCAGTGCCCTGATACCAGTCCGTGTTTTCGATGGTTTGCTCAGCCGCCCAAACCTGCACCCAGCCTCCGTGGAAGTTGTCAAAATTGTAGGTACGGGTGATGTGCCGGTGCAATGAAACCGAAAGGAACTGGGTCAAGACTGAAATTTTATAGATGCCTGAATTGATGCAATTACTAATCGGAATATCAATCAAGCGATACTTCCCGGCAATTGGGACAGCTGGCTTGGCTCGCTCAGCTGTGAGCGGATAAAGCCGCTTGCCCTGACCTCCACCTAAGATGACTGCAAGAACTTCGTCCAGATTGCTCATATTATCCCTTTCAGCACAATCCGTGCACTTTATGATGAGATTGTTAAAAATTATTAGTTACTGCCAGCTGAAATTTATAGTTATATTGTACTAGTTTTTTGAGCGACTTTTAATAAAATTTCGCGCGCAGATTCCAATGTGACAGATGTGCTGGCTCCAAGCATCGCTGCCAATTCTTCCACCCGTGCCTCTCCCTGTAGTTGTTCCACTTGCGTGGAGGTTCGGCCGTCCTCGCTGCGTTTGCTGACATGAAAGTGCAAATCCCCAAAGGCTGCCAGCTGCGGCAAATGGGTTACACACAAAACCTGGTGCTGCATTCCAAGCTTCCTGAGCATCTCCCCTACAGTCATGCCAACCCTGCCGCCAATTCCGCTGTCAATTTCATCAAACACCAGTGTCGGGATATGATCCACTTCAGCCAGTACGGTCTTGAGAGCCAGCATCAAACGCGATGTCTCGCCCCCCGACGCCGTCTTCGCGAGTGGTTTAAAGTCTTCCCCTGGGTTGGTCTCAATCAGAAATTCAATCTGATCCACACCACCAGCGTCAAAAGCCAGCTTGCGATCCCCGATATGCAATCCCTGGTCAGTTTCAACAACGGCTTGCGCAACCTTGAAGCGGGCTTTTTGCATCTCGAGCAAGTGAAGTTGCTGCTCCACGCCTTCAGCAAGCTGGTTGGCCGCCAGCTTACGTTGTTCGGACAGTTTCAGGGCTGAATTGCCGAGTTTTTCTTTAACCTGAACTAATTTTTTCTCCACTTCAGCAATCTGCGCTTCTACACCTTCCACTTTCTCCAATTCATTTGTGGCGGCTCTTAAATGTGCTGATACCGAAACCAGCGAACCTCCGTATTTTCGCTTCAGGCGATTAAAGAGATCCAGGCGTTCTTCAATTTGATCCAGGCGGCTCGGATTAAATTCGATTCCTTCCATGTAGCCACGCAATTCATAAGTCAGATCAGAAACTGAACTGAGCGCGTCTTCCGCTTGCTGCGCCAAAGCCTGCATTTGCGGGTCGATCCGCGCCAATTCTGCCAGGTCGTGCGCGGCTTGCCCGAGCAAATCAGTAGCAGCCGAACTTCCCTCCGGGCCTTCATCCAGCAAAACAAGCGCGGATTGGCTGAGAGAGCTCAAGGTTTCAGCATTCATCAAACGGGTGCGTTCCTGAGCCAAATGTTCTTCTTCATCCAGCTTAATGCGCGCGTCCCCGATTTCCTGGATTTGGTATTTCAGCATATCAGCCCGGTCCCGCGCAGTCTGCTCAATCGTCTTCAGTTCAGTAAACTGCCTGCCCAGAGCTGACCATTCCTTGAACTGAACTTGATAATTTCCAAGGTTTTGCTGGTCATGCGCAAAACGATCCAACAGGTCGCGGTGATTTCGTACCTTGAGCAAGGAGAGATGGTCGGATTGCCCATGCACATCCACCAGGGCTTCACCAAGCTCCGCCTGAACGCTCAAACTGACGGTGCGGCCGTTCACGCGGGCAATCGTTCGTCCTTCAGCCCGGATCTCACGCCCAAGCCAAAGGCGGTCTGGCTCTTCCAGCAAGCCCTCACGCTCCAGCAGAGCGGTGACCGGCTCACGTTCAGGTCCATCCAGGCGGAAAAAGCCTTCCACGATCGCCCGGTCTGCACCTTTGCGGATGCTGGTCGTGTCCACCCGCGCGCCAAGGATTGCCCCCAACGCGTCCAGGATGATGGACTTACCCGCGCCTGTCTCACCCGTAAAAACCACCAAGCCGGACGTGAATTGCAGTGTCAAATCATCAATAATGGCGAAATCACGAATGCGTAGTTCTTCAAGCATAAGACCTCAAAGACGCAAGCCTCTGGCTTGGGCAAAAGCCGAGGAAGATACCAGGGCGGCATAAACCGCCCGCCAAATCAGCGGCATCAGATTAGCACCGCCGGTCAGAAGTGGTCCAGTGCCGCTTAGCAGCGGCAGAATCGCAATGATCAGCAAAGGCAGCGCGCCAACAATCGCACCAATCAAAATTGCCCTGTTGAGTGCCTTGCTGCGGCGGCGCTTGAGCACCAGGCGCACGGCATTGGTAATCAAGGTGCCAATTCCCGGAGCAACCAGAATGGTAAAAAATCCAAGCCTGCCAGCAAACCAGCTGCCAGCAAAAGAAATCAGCGCAGCAATAGCAAAGCCTATAAATGGGTCAAGGGGTTTGGTCGTGTCAAATGCACGCTGCAGCTCGCGCACACACTCCGCGCAGCGATAGCCTGTTTCGGTCAAAATCGCTGTAGCGGGGGTAATGGGTTTGTTGCAGCGGTTGCATCGCAGTTGAACATTTTCATCAATATTTGTACTTTTATCGGCGATATTGTCTTGTTCAGTCATCAGATTTCATTTCAAGGATCGGATTTCTTTGCAATAAACCGGCAAGATCGCGGTAGAAATAGTTGGGTTCACCAAATCGCACCATCACCAGGGATTTCTTATTAGCGGTGATGCGAATACTGTTTTCAGGACCTATCGAGATCGGTGTCGTGCCGTCGACGCTGAACACAACCTCAAAATCGCTGATCGCCCGCAGGTTGACAACCGCCCCCTCCGCCAATACGACCGCCCGGTCGAGCGAAAGATGCGACGCAATTGGCAAGATGAGCATGTTGCGCAGTTCCGGCGGAAGAATTGGCCCCCCGGCAGCCAGGGCGTAAGCCGTCGAGCCGGTCGCAGTCGCCACGATCAAGCCATCAGCGATGTAGGACATCATGTAACCTTCGTTCAGATCAACGCGTACTTCGATTGGTCGCGCGTCCCGCCCCCGCGAGACAAGCGCTTCGTTGATCACATCCCAGCGCTGCTTGATATCGCCATTTTCCAAAAACTCAGCCTGTAGCATCATACGACTTTCAAGTCGGAAATCGCCGTTTAACAAACGCCTGAGGTTATTCTCAAGTTCAATCTCGTTCAGTTCCACCAAAAAACTTAATCGCCCGGCCTGAACGCCCAACAAGGGAATGCCGAGTGGGGCGCAGAAGTGACCAGCTCTCAGAAGTGTGCCATCACCGCCTATAACTATCACCAGGTCGTGACCATGAATCTGGGGGAGTTGGGTGGGGTGCTCATAATCGTAACAAAAGACATTGTGATCCACGGCATGAGTCTTCAGACAGGCAGAGATGCGGTCCGCCAGGAGGGAGGCTTTTGGAACAGCCGCGTTCGGCATCAACAGGATATTCTTCGGAACAAAAGGGCTCATTGCATGCATGTCGTTTATTATAGTCGGATTCAATTCAGGGTTTCCACTTCACATCCTTTGACCTACAAGGAAATCCCTAAATATCGTATACTCAACTACCTGGAATAATCAAATCGAATTATGAAAGAGACACCACCTTCAACTCTCAAGACAGATTTCTGGCAGCGCCTAAGCAGAAATCGCGTGCTTCTGAGACTTTTATCTTTATTGCTCTTCCTGCTCATATGGCAAGCTCTGGTGATGGTATTGGACCTGCCAGGCTTTATTCTGCCCAGCCCTGTCGAAGTTGGTAAAAAATTTGTCGAGGTTCTCAGAACGGGTTTGCTCTGGCGGCATTTTTCCGCCACCCTGGGGGAAATCTTGCTGGGTTTACTCTTTGGTGTCAACGCGGCTACCCTCCTGGGCTACGCGCTTTCCAAATCCCCGCTGGCAGAACGTTTGCTCTCACCCTTTCTGGTGGGCAGCCAGTCCATCCCCATGGCAGCTGTTGCGCCTTTATTGGTTATTTGGTTTGGACCCGGTTTGCTCAGCAAAGTGCTTATTTGTTCTCTGACGGTTTTCTTCCCGGTGCTGGTCAACACGCTGGTGGGGCTCAGGGATGTGCCGCCAGAGCTGCGCGAAGTGATGGAATCCCTCCGGGCTACCCCCGCCCAAACTCTGCGTTATCTCGAGATCCCGGCCGCGTTGCCGGTCTTCCTTGGTGGGCTGCGCGTGGGGGCGAGCCTGTCGGTGATCGGCGCGATTGTAGGAGAGCTGGTAGCCTCAGATCGGGGTCTGGGTTTTCTGATCAACGTTGGGCGGGGGCAGTACGACACCGCCCTGGTGTTCGTCGCAGTCATTTGCCTGGTCATACTGGCAGCCAGCCTCTACGGAATGGTGCTGCTGCTCGAGAATAAAGTTTTAGCCTGGCAAACCTGGCGCAAGGAAGTTTAAGGAGACTTAAATGAAACGGATATTATTTTTCGTACTGATCCTGTGTTTGGCATTAACCGCCTGCAAACCATCCAGCCCGGAATCTGCCCTCACAAAAGTCACGCTCAACCTGACTTACATTCCCAATGTCCAATTCGCTCCGTTTTATGTGGCCATCGAAAAAGGGTATTTTGCGAAATATGGCATTGAAGTGAACCTGGCATACGGCAACGAAGCCGACATGGTGGCGCTGATCGGTTCGGATAATCAGCAGTTTATGATCGCGTCTGGTGAGCAGGTGCTGCTCAGCCGTGCCCAGGAACTGCCGGTCATCTCGGTGAGGGAGTGGTACAAAGATTATCCGGTTGGAGTAGCTTCCATGAAGAGCAGCCAGATCAGCCAGCCATCTGACTTGCGCGATAAAGTGATTGGTCTGCCCGGGCTATATGGCGCAAATTACATTGGTTTTGAAGCACTGGCTGCCCATGCAGGGTTAAACGACGCTGATTATGAGCTGCGCTCGATCGGCTTCACACAGGTGGAAGCGCTGGTCACCGAACAGGTGGATGCCGTGGTAGTCTACCTGGCGAACGAACCGGTGCAACTGCGAGCCCGGGGCTACGAAATTGACCTACTCCGGGTGGCAGACTCTCTGTCACTGGTGGGAAACTGCCTGGTAACAAACGAAAAATCACTCAACGAGCGTTCAGAGCTTGTCCAGGGCATGGTAAGCGCCATGAATGAAGCCCTGGCAGCCACAGCTGCCGATCCAGACATGGCTTATGAAGTTTGCCAGAAGTACGTTGAGAACCTGGCAGCTGACGACCCGATCCAAAAGCAAGTTTTGCTCGAGTCAATCAAGATCTGGCAGCTTGAAGCGGAGCCTTCAGAGGTGCAGGTAACGCATTGGGAGAATATGCAGACTGTTTTACTCGATTTGGGTTTGATGACCAACGAAATTGATGTCAGGGAGGCATTCAGTGACGCTTTCACCCAGTGAGATGGCCCTGCAGGTCAGCAACCTTGAGGTAACCTTCGTTGACAGCGACGGCAGCCTCGAGGTGCTCGACAAAATCAGCTTCTCGATTGAGCGCAACGCCTTCGTGTGCATCGTTGGTCCCTCAGGCGGCGGGAAAAGCACCCTGCTGCGGGCAGTCGCAGGTCTGATTCAACCTACCGGAGGGAAAGTCCTCTTTCCTGGGGTGGCTGAGGGCAAGGCGCAAACCGGTTTGGTGTTCCAGAAGCCAAATTTGCTCCCCTGGCGGACGCTCAGGGATAACATCAGCCTGCCGCTCGAGATCGATCAGCATCCTGAAGCAGAAATTTCCAGCCTAACCCAGGAGATGATCCGCCTGGTGGGGCTGGAGGGTTTTGAAAAAGCTTATCCGCATGAACTTTCCGGCGGAATGGCACAGCGGGTGGCAATCGCGCGCTGCCTGGTGCAAGATCCGGAGATACTCCTGTTGGACGAGCCCTTTGGTCAGCTGGACGCGCTCACCCGCGAACGCATGGGCGACGAGCTGCTGCGCATCTGGAACGAGCGCCGCAAGACCGTCCTGATGGTGACCCACTCCATCTCAGAGGCAATTTTTTTGGCTGATCGCGTGCTGGTGCTCACCTGCCGTCCGGCGCGTCTGATCATGGACCTGCCTATAGATCTGCCCCGTCAGCGTAAGGATGCCATGCGCTATTTACCGGAATTCACCGAAGCAGCGCGCTTGCTTCACGCTCAGTTAAAGGACTCAACCGCCCCAGCCTGCCAGGTGTAGAAGTCCTTTGTGGTATAGTTTTAGTCATCTCAATATCCGGAGTGAACGATTGTGTATTTAGCCATCGAAGGTGTCATTGGTGTCGGAAAAACTTCTCTTGCGCGTCTGATACATCAGTCCTTTGAGGCTGATTTACTGCTGGAAGTCTTTGAGGAAAACCCATTTCTTGGCAGTTTCTATTCCGACCGGCAGCGTTATGCCTTCCAGACCCAAATTTTCTTCCTGATGAGCCGCTACACCCACCAACACCAGGTGATTCCCAGCACCCTGGCGGCAGGTCGCAACCTCGTTTCAGATTACACCTTCGATAAAGACGCTCTCTTCGCCGGCATCAACCTGGGCGGCGATGAATTGGATATCTATCAGAAGGTTCACTTTGCCCTGGCAGATAAGATTCCCCAACCTGATCTGCTGGTCTTTCTGCGCGCCAACACCGACACCCTGATGCACCGGATTGCCCACCGCGATCGCCCTTATGAACGCAGCATGGAACGGGCTTACATTGAAGAACTCGCCGAAGCCTACGAAGCTTTCATCAATCTGTCAAAATGGCAGCAGCGTCTGCTGGTGATTGACACCGATGATCTCGATTTCATCGCCGATCCACAAGCGCTGCAATACATGATCAACCGCATCCGCCAGGCTCTGCAGCTCGCGCCCTACCAGGAAAGCCTGCCCCTGAGCGATTAAGGAGTTCTCATGCGCATCAATACCGAAATGCTCACCAAAACCGCCCGTGATTACGTTGCCAGGCGGTTGCGTCAGCCAAACGATATCGTCGCGGTTTATCTGACCGGATCCGTCACCAGCGCAGAGCCCCTTTTGGGAGGCACGACCGACATCGACATGGTCTTTGTCCATAAAGAAAATCCCGCCCAATCCCGCGAAGTGCTGCGGGTAACCAATGAAGTTTCCTTCGATATCGAGCATCACCACCAATCGTTCTACACCTATCATCGCCGCCTGCGGCAAAACCCATGGATCGGCTTTTCACTCTGCAATCACGGCAATATCCTGCACGACACAGACCACTGGCTTGAGTTCATCCAGGCAGGCGTGAGCGCCCAATTTGATACCCCTGAAAACATCCATGCCAGGGCTCAAAAATTCAGTGAGAAAGCTCGCCAGCAGTGGTTTGACCTCAATGATGAGCAGGAAATCAGCTTTCAGGATTGGATGGACCTCTACTTCAAGACTGTCGGTTCAGCCGCCAACAGCATCGCCGCCCTGAACGGACCCGCCCTGACCATCCGCCGTTTTATGACCACCTTCCCCGAAAGGGCTCAGGAGCTTGGGCAAGCCCATCTCTCCGGCGAGCTCGCCCGGCTGATCGGCAACGACAAGATGAGCCTGGATCTTTACCGCGATTGGCGACCGGCCTGGGAGCATGCCCTGCAGAGCGCCGGCGCCCTGCCCAACTGCCCGCCAAACCTCTCGCGCCACCGCAAGGCTTACTTCCTGGATGCTTGTGACGCCCTGGCCGAAGGCGACGCGCTGCACGCCGTGCTCTGGCCAATGCTGGAGACCTGGCGCCAGGCGGATGATGTGCTGGCAGATGAACCCGCCCAGCAGGAAACCTGGCTCCAATTCCTTTCCGCGCTTGATTTTGCGCCTGGGCGCAAAGAGGATCTGCTCCAAGCCCTGGATCACTTTATCGACGCCGGCGATACCATCCTCAGAGACTACCGCCAGAATTACGGTTTGTGAATAAACTGTGGATAAACAGCCTTTTGGCTGTGGAAATTCCGCAAAAAGCCTGTGGATTACCTGCAACGATTCTTCGAAACCCCGTGGATAATTCACTAAGTACCTGTGGATGAAAATACTCACTGCTTTTGAGGTTTAGAGCGCCTGTTGACAACTGCCAAACAACTCCAGTTTATCCACAGTTATGTGTGGAGAGAAAAGATTGGATATTTTCTTCGTTCAGGTCAGCTGCCTGGCGCCTCCAATGGGTGTTTTCCCCACTTTCAACAACCCCTATTACTTATTACTACTTAATTAAATACTGATAATAAAAAGGATTCTATCCTTTAAAAGACTTAACGAATCAGGAGTGGAAAGAATTTAAAAAAAGGTACCTTGATTTCAATGGCATTGATCATACCTGCCTGACCTGCTTCCCCTGAAGGGTCAGTATCCCATGCCTGGAAATAAATTGTACGTTTGCCGGGGGTCAATTGTGTAAGCTGGAAGATGTGCTCGAAGTCCATCACATAGGGAGTTACTGGCAGGTTTTGACCATCTACCTGGTATAAGACCGCATCTGGAGACCAGGGAGGGGTGTCCACTGAAAAAGAAACATGATGCACCGCGCTGTATTCATTCAGGTTGAGAGGAAGTTTATAGAAGGTCATGTCATTTGCCTGTCCGGTGACGGAGGCAGTGAAGGCATTCTGTTCTGTGTTTGTAAAAGTAATTTCGGGTCCTTGCGCCTGGGCGAGTGGTCCGGCAGTCAGCATGGCAGCTCGGGTGAGGGTCTCCAAGCCCTCTGGTTTAAGAATATTCTCAAAATACCAGCATGTAATCTCATTTGGTCCGAGATTAAATCGCAGCGAAGGTGCTTGCAGATCCCCAAACGCGAAATCAGTCAGATTGCCGGTGAGGACGCCCGTGGTGGGGCTGCTGCCGCGTAAAGGGGTCGCCTGGCTATTGTAGGTGAGCTTGTTTGCAAGCATGTAGAGATCATCCTCCAGTGGATTGGCTGCGGTTTTATCATAAAGAAAGGGCGTTATCAGCCTGTCAGCCAATGCAGGATCGCTTTCGTTTTGCAGATCGATGACCAGGGACATCTCGGGACTTTGCGCCAGGATTTCCTCCAGGTAGCTTTCAATTGTCTGCGTTTCGGGCTCTGAGGCTGCTGATGGACCAGGATAATCATCGGCGCAAGGGTTGGTGGAACTGGCTGCCCACCCGTAACTGAAATTCAGACCAAGCGCCACTCCTCCGTTGCTATTCGAGCATTCGTATGAATGCGTGTTTTTGGTCCAGGTTGGATCTAAGCCATCTAACACCTGCTGTTCAGCAATCAGGCGTCCATCCGGATTGGCAACCAAAATCAGGTGAATTTCCGTTTGATCCAGCAGCCAGTTGGTGTTGGTGTCCTCTCCATAGGAATCCAGCAGGCTTTCGGCAAAACTCAGGTTTAGTTCCACCTGAGCCAGCGCGTTCGCCTGCAGTCCGCTGACGAGCACAAGCCGGGGTTTGGCGTTGGTTTCTACTTCTCTGCCAAGCTGGAGCACCTGGATATCCAGCCCCTCAAAGCTTTGTCCGATGGTTTTCAAACGCGCCAGATCAGGGTATAAGGTGGTTAACTCTTCCAACCGGGTGTTGATAGTCGCGTAAGATCGGTAGCAATCATAAGGAGAAGGAAGGTTGGAGTTTATTGCTGAGGAAGCGGGGGTGATGCCTGTGAAGCCGATCAAAACGACGATCAGCAGCAGCTGGATGGATCGCAAATAAAATTTCATAAGTGCCTCCCCAGTAACTTGGATTAACAAGGTAATTTTATCAGCTACTTGCGAAAAACTTGTTATGATTAGGTTGGAGTTGCGAAATGCAAAACGAAACAAAAAAGGTTTCAAAATTGCGCCTGGCAGTGGTCGTCCCGGAAGTGCGCGTGGCGGATGTTGCTTTCAACAGCGCGCAGATCCAAAGCGCCCTGGCAAGCCTCAAAGCCAGCAATCCGGACTGGATCATCTTCCCCCGTCTATGCCTGACCGGGGCGAGCTGTGGGGACCTGTTCCGCCAGGAACTGCTGCAAGCCGCGGCACTGCGGGCTTTGACTGAACTCGCTGCTCTGACTGCTGGCACTCCCTCCAAAGTGATGCTGGGGCTTCCCCTGGGGGTCGGGGAGGAAGCCTTTGAAGGGGTGGCACTGCTGAGCGATGGGCAGGTGGAAGCGCTGATGCTTGCCCCCTGGCCGGACAGCCCGGCTCTGAGCCCCTCAATTCGCCTGCCGGAGCAGTCCCAATTGAAACTGGCAGACGGCTCTTTACTCCTGGATACCAAGCACCCCTTCCACTTCGGACAGATGGAAATTCTGCTTGGTTTTCATTCGCCAGGTGCCGCAAAAGCCGATTTGCTCATCAATTTGATCAATCTGCCTGCCCTCGCGCCGGCTGAAGAAACTCCTTATATTGCTTTCAATCCAGCTACCAGGCAGGGCATTACGGTGATCTGTTCTGCCGGCGCCAGCGAATCCACCACCGACCAGGTCTACTCCGGAAAAGCCGAAATCTGGCAGAACGGACAATGCCTGGCGGCAGCGCCAGAACTCACATTCGAAACCCAGATCATCCAGGCAACAGTCGATCCATCGGCAACACATTTCGTTCCTCTTCCGCAGACTGAAATAGAAGAAAAGCAGCCAACCCGCTTTCCATTTATCAGCAAACAAGAGCCCGAAAAGCAATTCGCGCGGCTGCTGGAGATTCAATCTTCAGGTCTGATGCGGCGCTTGCTGCACACCCACCTGCGCAAAGTAATTTTGGGCGTGAGCGGCGGGGCGGATTCCAGCCAGGCCTTGCTGGTCTGCTGCCGCGCCTTTGACCGTTTGGGTTTGGAGCGCAAGGATATCCTGGCAGTCCAAATGCCCGGTCCGGGCAGCAGCCAGTTCTCCCAGCGGCGCTCCACTTCTCTGGCAGACCTGGCAGGCGTAACGCAGCGCACTATCCCGATTGGTCCTACTGTTTTGGCGCACCTGGAGGATATCGGTCATCCAGAGGGTCTCCACGACGTGACCTTCGAAAACGCCCAGGCTCGCGAACGCACTCAGATTCTGATGGACCTCGCCAACCAGCAAAACGCGCTGGTGGTGGGCACGGGCGACCTCTCCGAAATCGCTTTGGGTTGGAGCACCTTCAATGGCGACCACATGAGCATGTACAACGTCAATTGCGGCTTGTCAAAGACCCTGCTTTTGCGGTTGCTGGTGTGGGCTGGAGGCTTCCTGTTTGGGCAGGTAGGCGAAACCATCGCTCAAAAGATTGCGCATGCTCCCATCTCACCGGAATTGCTGCCGCTGGATGAAACAGGCGAAACATCCCAGAAAACTGAAGAAGTCCTCGGACCTTACGAGTTGCATGACTTCTTCCTCTTTTATGCCATCGGCAGGCAAATGAGCCCCGACAAAGTCTTTGAACATGCCGTGGAATGCTTTCAGGCTGATTACACACCAGCGCAAATCCTGACCACGCTCAAAACCTTCTACCGGCGCTTCTTCAGCCAGCAGTTCAAACGTTCCGCCAGCCCGGATGGACCCCAACTGCTTGATATCAGCCTCTCGCCGCGGGCAGGCTGGCGCATGCCCAGCGATGCCAGCAGCGCCCTCTGGTTGGAGGTAGTCGAAAAAATTCAAATTCCAGGAAACCAGGTATGAAATCAGATAAACGACCCATCTTGCTGGTCTTCGGAACCTCAGCAGATCCAATCCACGCGGGGCATGTTCGCCTGGTGACGGGAGCCGTGCGTGCCCTGCAAGCCCGGGGCGAGCCAGTGGCAGAGGTGATGTTGATGCCGGTTTTTCGTCACCACAACTTGCAGGATGCGGCAAAGCGATCCCTGCCGCTCACTTTTGAGCACCGCTACGACCTCAGCCAGCTGGCAGCAGATGAGATCAAGGGAGAATTAGGACAGCCAGACTTAAAATTCAGTGTCAGCCGCCTGGAAGAAACCCTTGCCCAGAACTCCAACCGCCCGAACTTTACCTCTGAAACGATCGCTTCTTTACGGAAGCTAACTGACCCGGATCTGAAGATCGCCTTTCTGATCGGGGTGGACAGTTTCAGCGGCGATGAACCCAGTTTTGGCAAGTGGTTCCAGTGGGATCGCTTGCTTGAGAAAACTATGCTGGTTATCAGCCCCCGGCAGGGTTTTGAGCCAAACTTCAGCTACCTCGAAGAACTTGAAAATCTTGGCGCTGACCTGGTCTATCTCGAAGAGCTTTCGATCCTGGAAATATCTTCCCGGGAGATCAGAGCCCGCCTGGAAGAAGGCGAAAGTCCGGAAGCCCTGGCGAACGAGGGCATCATCAGCCCTGAGGCTGCTGCCTACATCCGCGAGCATAACCTGATCGGTGTCTGGAAAGCGCTCGACAGTCAACAGCCGCAATCCGTGGTGATGGAGGAAAAGATGCAAAACGATGACCTTGAAACACAGATCGGAAAACTCCTTTTTCAAAAGAAATTGACCCTTTCCCTGGCTGAAAGCTGCACCGGAGGGTTGATCGGTCACCGCCTGACGAACGTGCCCGGATCTTCGGAATATTTCATGGGCGGCATCGTCTCCTACGCCTACCAGGCAAAGGTCAAGCTGCTGGGCGTCAGCTGGGATACCCTCAAGCAGCACGGCGCGGTGAGCGCCGAGGTGGTGCGGCAGATGGCACAGGGCGCGCAAAAAGCTTTTAACACGGATATTGGTCTCTCGGTCAGCTGCATTGCCGGCCCGGGCGGCGCCACGCCCACCAAGCCGGTGGGCACCTGCTGGTGCGGCATTGCGTTTGGCGAGACCGACCGTCAGTACCACTTTCTGCTCGAAGGAAACCGCCTGCAAGTCAAAGAACAGCTGGCGCAAAAAGCGCTTGAATCCCTTTTGATCCTATTAGAGGAACTACCCTGACGATGACGCTCAGCAGTGCGCCTCAGCAGCAATCACCAAACATAGCTGCCTCACCAGGCTCAGCTGCCAATCAATTCACCATAGAGGACACCAAGGTCCACATTCCCGCTTTTATGCCCTTCTTCTGGCTGGGTCTGGCGGCTATCGCCGGCTCACTCCTCTCGGATTGGTTGGGCTTTGGCTGGGGCATCTGGTTGGCTGGGACTGTAATGTGCTTGATATTGTTAGTTATCCTGCCAAGGCAAAAACCGCTGCGCAAGGTGCCGGCGACTATGCTGCTGTTGATCTGCTGCCTGAGCGCCATGCTGTATCAATTCACCCTCCCTGCAAACACAGATTCAGACATTCGCAGCTACATTGGCAAGGGTATTGTCAGTTTTACTGGAACCGTTTCGGAGCCTCCAGAAGCCTCCGGATCTTCTGTGCGGTACGTCATTTCAGCAGAAAGCCTTGAAAAAGACAATCGAAATGCCCAGGCTGTTGAAGGAAAAGTGTTGCTTTCCCTCCCCCTGGGATTTGATTTCAAGTATGGCGACCGACTGAAAGTGACTGGTGAGCTAATTGCGCCTCCGGCTGGTTCGGGTGGATCTTGGCGCGATTATCTCAACCACCGCGGTATCTACACTTACAGTCAGTATGGGCGGGTGTATCGATTGGAAAGCGGTGGCGGAAATCCACTGCTCGCGCTGCTGTATGGCTTGCGGGATAAAGGCGCGCGCGTGATCGACACGATCTTCCCTGCTCCTGAAAACGCCTTGCTGCGTGGAATTTTGCTGGGGGATGAAAGTCAGATCTCTCCGCTGGCTCGCGAGGCGTATTCCATCACCGGCACCAGCCACATCATCGCGATTTCCGGATTCAACATGGCGGTACTGGCGGGCATTGTGGCGCATATGTTCACACGCCGCCTTGGGGCGCAAAAAGGCAGCCTTCTCACCATCATTACACTGCTGCTCTATACCATTTTAGTTGGGGCAGAAGCCTCTGTGATGCGGGCAGCTTTCATGGGGGCTTTCACTGTTATCGCTTCCGCGATCGCGCGGCGCGGCAACAGCCTTAACAATCTGGGGTTAAGCGTCCTGTTGATGACGCTGATCAACCCACACCTGCCTTGGGATGTCGGTTTCCAACTTTCCGCCATGGCGACGCTTGGTTTGGCGCTGCTGATGACGCCTTTGCGTGCCAGGCTGACGCTTTGGATGAACGCGCGTGTTGGTGAGGAAGCCAGCGCCCGCTTCAGTAACTGGATCGGTGATTATCTCGTGGTCACCCTGGTGGCACAGTTATCGGTGTTGCCCTTGTTGCTCTATCACTTCAGAAGCTTCTCGTGGGTATTTCTGATAGCCAACCCGCTGATCTTGCCGGTTCAACCTTTGGTCATGATCCTGGGTTTAGTGGCGATGACAGTCGGTCTGGTCAGCCTTACGCTTGGCAGCGTTCTCGCCTGGATCGCCTGGCCATTTGCTGCTTACACCAACCGGATGGTGTTCTGGCTTGCCAGCAGCTTTCCGAACCGGCTGCAGGTTCCAAGGTTGGAATTCTCCTGGGTGGTGCTGGCTTACCTGGTTTTGGCAATCCTCGTGCTTGGATTGCCATGGCGGAAATGGCTGGGATTTTTGAACAAACCCGCCTTTATTTTGGTCGCGCTTGGCAGCCTTAGCCTGGCTTTGTGGGCGAGCGTGGCCGCGCTACCGGATGGGCATCTGCAGCTGACAATTTTTGGTCAATCCGACACGCCCATGCTGCTGGTGCGCAACCCTGGGGGAGCTTACATTCTGGTGAACGGAGAGTCGGAGCCTGCAATTTTGAGCGAACAAATTGAATCCTTGCTGCCGCCTTTTGACCGAAAGCTCGAGGTTGTGATCATCCCGGATTGCCGGCAGGATCAGCTATCCGGTTTGTTTGGTTTGACGCGCCAGGTGAAGGTGGGGCAGGTTCTTTGGGGCTGCGACCCTGAGGAGCGCCAGATCTCAAAACGCTTGTGGAGTGCTTTTGCCGCTGAAGGCATCGCGCAAATGCGCCTGACTGGGGATGAGATACTTGACTTCCAACCCGGCAGCCTGAGCTTTGCGATGCAGGATGATGAACTGCAGGCGATAGTTCTTAGTCAGTCTGGCTTTACCGGGTGGGTGATTTTTAAGGATCGGGTGGAACCTGTTCCAGAGGCATCCTTGCTGGTGCAGCCATGGCAGAAGGAGTTGACAGAGCCTGAAGCGCAGGTGTGGGTGCTGACTGGCGATGGTGAGGGTGAAACGACTGAAAATGCCTTTTGGGCGGATGACTATCACTGGTTCAGGGTGGAGACGGACGGCCAGGAACTGTGGCTTTATAATAAGCTTCCTTAGAAGAAAAAGCTGGCTGGAAAAGTCTTCTTACGCACAACAACATAACAGAGAGTTGGGCTAAGGGCCTGATTTTCCAACTCTCTGCAAGTCAGAAACAATGCTTTCGCTCTACCTGACAATCATCGGCAGATAGATGCGATCCCGCGGCACTCCATGCCAAACAGCCGCAAGTCCCGCGTAGGAATTGCCAGAGTTTTGCGCCCCTATCATCAGATCGTCCACATGATCACCATTGACATCTCCCGCGCTGGAGAGGGACCAGCCAAACAGACAGTCCGTGCAAGAGGGAGGCACATTCATCCAGTCGTAGTCGCCTACGGTCGCGCTGTTGTGCAGCCCTTCTTCACTGCCAAACCAGAGCACAACCAGCCCGCTGTCCGTGACGCCTTCATAATTGTAGAAACCGGCGCTCATCATGACGTCATCGTAACCGTCGTCGTTGATATCTCCGGGTGTGCCGACTGCGGTGCCAAGCCAGGCGCCATCCTGGTTGGATTCAATCATCCAACCCGCATTAGATGGGTCGCCATCTACGCCTCCGTTCAAGCCAGAACCTGAGCCGTACCACATAAACACAGCCCCTTCATTGATTTCAGGGTTGTCATAGAGCAGGCTGCCGATCATAAATTCGTCGTAGCCATCCCCGTTGATATCCCCGGCTGTACCCGCGGATCCTTTATCTGGTCCATTGGCAAAGTCGCCGCCAAAGCGGGCATCAGCTTGATTTGATTCTGCTTTCCAGTCTGCGTTGGTAGGCGTGCCGTTGGCGACCAAACCAGTAATTGAGCCATGCCAGACAAAGACCATACCTTCTTTAGTTTCACCGTTACTGTATCTTTGGGCGCCAACAAAAACATCGTCGTATCCATCGCCATTCACATCGCCGGCCGAACCAACGCTGGTGCCAAAAGCGGACAGAGCCTGATCTGAGGAGGCTACCCAATCGGCATTACTGGGGGTACCGTTAGCGCCCAAACCCGTTTCTGATCCATACCAGACGTAAGCGTTGGAGGTTCCGGCGCTGTCGTAGCGGTAGGCACCGGCAATGATGTCATCATAGCCATCCCCGTTGACATCTCCTGCTCCCCCCATGCTCCAGCCAAAATGTGCAAAGGTTGCAGTGTGTTGTGCGTTCCAATTTGGGGTAGCGCTCAAGCCAGTTGATGAACCATACCATACGAAAACCGCTCCCGTATCCGCCCCCCCATAATTATAATTAGACACCATCACGTCGCCGCAGCCGTCCCCGTTCACGTCACCCGCAGAAGCAACTACAGCCCCAAAATATCCGTAATACTCAAGCGTCGGAGAAGTGGCTTCCCAGGCTGGTGTGGAACTCAATCCGGTTTCGGATCCGTAATAAACATAAGCCTTGCCCGCGTCCAGGTAAGCGCCAACATCATAGAATTTGGCACCCACAATGACATCATCAAAACCGTCACAATTCACATCCCCCGCCGTTGAAACAGACCAGCCAAAGCGGGCTGATGACTGGTCACCTTCCATCTCCCAATCCGGAGGTCCGCTTTGGATGATATTCCCTGCTGTTCCTGATGTGGAGGGAAAACAAAGAAAAACGATAAGGAAACTCACAAACAGAAGCTTTATTTTTGACATTATTCCTCCTAAAAAACAAACAGACGTTCATGACAAAAAAACCAGATCCAAATCCAGTTTTGATTTCCTTTGTCCTCCTTTCAACAAGACAGTTGATTACGCTAAGTTGAACAGAAATTTTTGATAGGAGCAGATAGTAACTATTAAATTGTGGTTTGTGAATCTTGCTTAAGCCCTTTAAGGAAGTCGGAATCGACAAGATTTCAGACATCATTGAACATGAGAATGTGGATAAGTAGAGTATACAAGATAATCGAAGAATTTCAATACAAATCAAGGAAAAATAACATGAGTTTTTTGAAATTACGCCACCTTCCGGGCAGATTATTAACGTTGGATAAGGGTGGAGATTGACAGTCAGAAGTGGCTGTTTAAAAAATACCAATTAAGAAAAATATTAAACAAATTTAGTCGTATTAGTGATAGAATTCACATGTAATTTGTGATTGTGAGAGGAGGAAAAAATCTATGTCACTGCAAATTACTAATCAAGCAGATTATGCGCTCAGGGCGATGCTTTACCTTGCCCGGTTGGGGTACGGCAAAAGAGCACCGTCAAATGTCATTGCTGAAGAAATGAGCATGTCGCGTATTTTTCTCTCGCGCATCAACACCCAATTGGTGAACGCGCGTTTAATAAGCACCTGGCGTGGCGCACGCGGCGGCGTGGCACTGACCAGACCGCCCTCTGAGATTTCGGTCTATGATGTTCTAACTGCGGTGGAAGGTCCAATCCGGCTGGCTGCGTGCATTGACGATCCTGAGTGCTGTCCATTCTCGGACACTTGTCCACTTCACGGGTTTTGGATCCAAACTCAGGAGGTGTTTGTAAATCAATTGAAGGGGACCAGCTTGCAGGACCTGATCGCTAACGAAGACACACAAGGGGCTGGATTTCTCAATGGACTGCGCAAAGTACCTCAACAGATCGATCAATAGAACTTAGCTTAACGCGAGAAATGCCAGGTTTTAATTAAACAACCTGGCATTGTGTTATAAATTCTTTGGTTTCAGTCATACTTTAAAGTTCTCTGGATCCCAGTAAATTTATTCTATAAACTTTTTTCTCAAGGAGATAAAATGTCCGGTAAAATATTGCGTTCGTTTCTGTTGGGGCTAGTTGTGGTGTTCTTGCTCACAACATTGATGCAATCAGAAGTTGTAATTGCCAATTATTCCCTACCAGAACAGCAGGTATTAATTGTACATTATGCGACTCGTGAACAATTGGCTGACCTAGCGAACCGCTATGATGTGGTTGAGGTTGATCCTGAAACCCAAACAGTGAAGATATTTAGCAACCAGATCACGCGTGATGCCCTGGCTGCGGAAGGCTACACCTGGATCCTTGACCGCCCATATACTGATCTGATCAACACTGAAGTCAAGCCGCTCTCTGGGCAAACCACGGGTATTCCTGGTTACCCTTGCTACCGGACAGTGTCTGAGATCTTCGCTTCAGCGGACACCCTCGCAGCAGATTATCCCGATTTGGTTGAACTGCGCGATATTGGCGATTCCTGGGAAAAGACGCAAGATCCAAATGAAGGCTGGGATATCGAAGTGTTGGTGTTGGGCAACCGGGATACCCCTTCAGTCCCAAAGTCTGACGCCTTCATCATGAGCGGCATCCACGCCCGCGAGTGGGCACCACCGGAAATTAACCTGCGCCTGGCAGAGTATTTGCTTGAGAACTACGAGACCAACGCTGACGTCAAGTGGCTGCTGGATTACAACTACGTTCACCTGGTGCTTTCAACCAATCCGGATGGACGAACGCAGGATGAAGCCAACCAGGATTGGCTCTGGAGGAAAAACACCAATAATAACTATTGCACCGGGGGAACTGGGCAAAATGGTCGTGGCGCGGATCTAAACCGAAACTTTATCTATGCCTGGGAAGATAATTATGATGAATGCTATCAAACCTACTCCGGACCTTCAGCTGCTTCGGAGCCTGAGACAGTCGCGATAATGAATTACGTATCCAGCATCTTCCCCGATCAGAAAGGTCCCGACCCGGATGACCCGGTAAACGAATTATTTTCCACGGGCATGTTCATTGATATTCACAGCTATTCACGCCTGGTGCTCTGGCCTTGGGGTTACACGTATGACACGGCTCCAAATGATGCCAGCCTGCGGGTGATGAGTTACAAATTCGCTTACTATAATGGGCATGACCCGCAAAAATCGACCGAGCTCTACCCTTCAGCAGGCACGACAGATGATTGGGCCTACGGCGAATTGGGTGTGCCTGGATTCTGTTTTGAAGTGGGCGATACTTTCCACCAGAGCTGCAGCGTTTTTGAGAATGATATCAATCCTAATAACCAGGAAGCTTTGCTGCGGGCGATCAAGATCGCGCGCCGTCCTTACCGCCTTACTCATGGACCAGAAGTGACCAACCTTTCCCTTCAAACCAACCCGATTTTGCCTGGTCAGAACCTGATGGTTGACTACACCGCTGATGATACGCTCTACAGCACCTACCGCACGGGCGTTCCATCCAGCACTATCGATTCAATCCGCTATTCAATTGACAGCCCTTCCTGGATCAGCGGCTCCAACCCGACCACAATTGTTTTGCGCACACAGGTACCAAAATACACTGCGGCATTTGCTGCCGCCACCACAGACCTAACCCCCGGGCAGCATACGCTCTTTGTCGAAGCCTTGGATGGAAGCGGAGCCTGGGGTCCTCCAACTGCGATATTCTTCACCATTTCGAATGGGGAACCCCCAGTAGCTGTAGCTGATGCCTACACTACTGATGAGGATATTGAACTGGTGGTAACTGCTGCTGAAGGCGTCTTGATCAATGACACTGGCAACGGTCCTTTGACCGCTGTACTGGAAACTGATGTTGCCAATGGCACATTGCTGCTGGTTGCGGACGGGTCCTTTACTTATATGCCTGATGCAGGCTTTTTCGGTGAAGATGACTTCGCCTACAAAGCTTTTGATGGCGAACTTTACTCTGGTGCTGTCACTGTGACCATAACGGTCAATGAAGCGATACAGGATGTCTTTTATAACTACCTGCCGTTGATGTTGAAGTGACACTGTTCTGGGCAGGAGGAGTCCGCTCCAAATTTGTGATTTCTAAACCGCGTTCACTTTTGGAGAAAAGCGGCTTGCTTAAATCTGAAAACACAGAAGCCGGCGTACGCCGGCTTCTGAACTAATGCGAACAGATGTTTATTTCTTCGCGATAGCGCGGTAGACCAACAGAAGGATGATGGCGCCGACCACTGCCGCGATAAAAGGCCAAAATGCTCCAGTGAGTGGGAGTTTGAGCAAGCCAAACAGCCATTTACCCACAACTCCGCCGAGGACGCCAGCAATAATTGCGCCGAGGATGCCAACTTTTACACCCGGAACCAAAAGGTCTGCAAGCCAGCCAGCCACGCCGCCGATGATAATTGACCATAACCAATCTAACATTTGTCACTCCTTTTTCTAAATGGATCCAATATTGTTATTGAACTTCATCATATGACCAGACGATTACAATTACAACCAAAAGCTCTATACAATGAATTCCTGTTCACCAGTTAAAACACACATGTTTATAATTAGTTTTGACCAGGATCTTGAAGGTAGCGGAATTCAAAGAAAATTAACCTGACAAAAGGAAGAATAAAGGGTAATTCATGGAAAAATTTATCGTTGTTGCGGGCAATATCGGTTCAGGCAAAACCACGCTGGTGGAAATACTCAGTCAAAGATTGGGTTTTACGCCATTTTTTGAGCCCCATGAAGAAAACCCCTACCTGGCAGACTTTTACGAAGACATGCAACGCTGGTCTTATCATTCCCAGGTTTATTTTCTGACCCGAAGATTGAAAATTCACAAAGACTTGCTCCAGGTGGAAGGGTCTGCGGTCCAGGATCGCAGTGTTTACGAAGACGCGGAGATTTTCGCGCGCAACCTCTACTTGCAGGGCGACCTGAGCCTGCGGGATTATTCCGTCTACCAGGATCTCTATCACATGCTAGCTGCGCTGCTTCCTCCGCCAAACCTGATGGTGTATTTGCGTGCCTCGGTGGACACACTGCAGTGCCGCATTGCCAAACGGGGGCGGGATTATGAAGCCGGAATTTCCAGGGAATATCTGACCCGCCTCAATGAACTTTATGAGGATTGGATGAAGGCCTTCACCCGATGCCCGGTGCTGATCATCAATACTGACAACTTGGATTTGGTCTCCAGCCCGCAGCATGTGGACCAGGTGGTTCGCTGGGTGCAGAACAAACTGACTGGACGCACGGAAGTTAAACTTTAAATTCTTATTTAAATATCTTTGACCTCTTCCAATGCATTCAACACCCTGCTTCACGAGCACTTCGTTCGCCCTGTAAGTACTTTTTTTCGCAGGGCGAGATTGAGGGCACCGTGAATGATGTGATTGTTGTGCGTATCGTGCTCTCAATCCGCCAAATATCACCCAATCAGAGAATTTTGTTGTAGGGCGGAATGGCGTTCAGTTCGCCACTCCGCCAAATCGATATGTGTCGAAGTAGGTAGTAGTTAGGGTGGGTTGGCGTCACAAAGCAAATGCAGGAGCACACAAGGTTGTAGCCTACCCACCGCAGCACAAGCAAATCAATTCATCAATGTTGTACTTAAGGAAGATTGCTGTTGTTGGTGGGTTGGCTAATTTGATTTTAGGACAGGACAAGATACTGTGACGCCAACCGCACCCTACAAACAATATCACATTTGGACCAGCCTCGTAGGTCGGAATGAGACCTCCATGTGATCTAAATATTCCATGAAACTTGCGCGGGCTCACTCCGACACCCACAAGAACTGAGCATCTATAATTTACAGATAACCCCTAATCGCCACCTACGACAGCAAATACGCCAAAATCCACTTGGTGGTGTCAACCAGGGCGTCTGTATGGGTGCGTTCGTAGTGGTGGGAGCTGTCCACGCCCGGACCAATCAGCGCCACGGCAGCATGCCCACCGGCGCGCCAGTAGGCCTTGCCATCCGAGCTGTAGTGTGGGTAGATGTCCGCCTTCACCGTGATCTCATAAGCCGCAGCCAGCTTGCGCAGCTTATTTGAAAGCTCGTGGTGATAGGGTCCGCTGGCATCCTTGATGCAAATGCTGGCGTGATATTCATCCGAAGCCTGCCCATCGCCAATCGCAGCCATGTCCACCGCGACCAGTTCCTCCAGGCTTTCCGGGAAGTCGCTGCTTCCTCCCAGCCCAACCTCTTCGTAATTACTGAAGAGGATGCAGGTGCTTTCCCGAGGTTTCAGCTTGTTATCGTGTAAGGCTTTAATCGCAGCCAGAAGGTTCGCCACAGCCGCCTTATCGTCCAGGTGGCGCGATTTAACGAAACCGTTCACAACTTCCACGCGTGGGTCAAAAGAAACAAAATCGCCCACTTCGATGCCGAGCGCCCGTGCTTCCTCGGCACTTGTAACTTTTGCGTCGAGGCGCACTTCCATGCTGGCGGCATCGCGTTTGTCGTCCCGCACATTCTCGTAAACATGAACCGAAGCTTTGTGGGGCAGGAGGCTTCCACGAACAGTGCCGTTTTCACGGGTGTGAACCAGGCAGTTCTCCCCCTCAATACTTCCCCAGGCGAATCCGCCCACATTGGTCAGCTCCAGCCTGCCGCTGGCTTTGATCTCGCGCACCATCCCACCCAACGTATCCACGTGGGCTGTTAGCCCGCGCGTGGTTGGGGAATTATCATCACCTTGTCCGGGGATGAAAGCGAGCAGTGAACCTTTGCGTGTCCTTTCGCTGCGGACTTCCGGGAAGGCGGCGAGCTCTTCTTCCAACAACGCGATCGCCTGGCTCGAAAAGCCGGTTGGGCTGGGGGTGTTGAGCAGTGTGGTCAGAAAATCGATCATGTAGGGCGTGTCGATGGCGGGCAAAGAGGGTTGTTCGTGGCTCATATTTCTCTCTCCTGGTTGTTCTGAAAAAAATTATCTTTTCTAATATTAAAGAAGGCCTGACTTTACGCCAGGAACTCCTCGTTGTGTTCAAAAGCGGCTAACTTTTCGCGCCAGTCCTGTGGCACTCGGCGAGATTTGTTCTCGGCGTGATTATAGGCAACCATCACCACTTCCCCTCGGGCGAAAGCAGTCTCACCATCGGCGCTTTCCACCTGGAATTGAAAACGCAAACTCTTACCGCCAATGTGGGCAGTGCGGATGCCTACCCGAACCTGGTCATCAAACTGGATCGAAACCAGGTAGTCGATGTGAATCGAAGCAACCACCATGCCAAATCCGCCGGACATCGTGCCGTCCCAGATGCCGGTTTCGCGATAGTAGCCTGTGCGGGCCGTTTCGACATATTGCATGATGGCGACGTTGTTAACGTGCAGCAGCGTGTCCAGGTCGGCATAGCGCACGTGGATCGGATGGTAATAGCTGAAGTTTTTGGGGTAAGCAGACGTTAGGGATGTCATGTTGTGTTCTCCTGACGAGGGATTATAGTCAAAACCAGCCGGAAAGGCGAAAAAAATCCTTATTCAAATTTCCGGGAACAAGAATTTTCGTTAACAGACTCCCTTGCGAGTACAATAGAGACACCATGTCCGAAAATCCATTATCACCCTGGATCGACACCATCATCGAAGGCAACTGCATCGAGGTGCTGCCATCCCTGCCGGCTGACTCGGTGGACCTGATCTTTGCTGACCCGCCCTATAACCTGCAATTGCAGGGCGACCTCTGGCGGCCGAACGTCAGCAAGGTGGATGGCGTCACCGAGGAATGGGATAAATTCGAAAGCCTTGCAGCCTACGATGACTTCACGCGCAAATGGCTCAGCGAGTGCCGGCGCGTGCTCAAACCTACCGGAACGCTGTGGGTGATCGGTTCGTATCACAACATCTACCGAGTTGGCAGCATCCTGCAGGACCTCGGTTACTGGATCCTGAACGATGTTGTCTGGGTCAAGAGCAACCCCATGCCGAATTTCCGCGGAGTGCGCTTTACCAACGCCCACGAGACGCTCCTCTGGTCCCAAAAAGAACCCGGCGCGAAATACACCTTCAATTACCGAGCCATGAAGGCATTAAATGATGACCTGCAGATGCGTTCGGATTGGTTCCTGCCGATTTGCACCGGCAAAGAACGCCTGAAAGAAGACGGCAAAAAAGCCCACCCCACTCAGAAGCCTGAGGCGCTGCTTTATCGCGTGCTGCTTGCCACTACCGAACCCGGGGATGTTGTGTTGGACCCCTTCTTCGGCACGGGAACCACCGGCGCGATGGCCAAGAAGCTGCAAAGGCACTTCATCGGCATCGAATTGGAGCCAAACTACATCCGCGTGGCCCGCAAGCGGCTCGAAGCAGCCATGCAACTTGAGTTCAACGCCCCGGTTTTCTTCACGCCCGACCCGCGCAAGCGCCAGCGCGTACCTTTTGGCAGGTTGGTCGAACAAGGCTTCATCAATCCGGGCGACGCGTTGTTTTTTGGCGCCAAGGGGGAGCAGAAAGGCACCGTCCAGGCGGATGGGTCAGTGGTGCTCAATGGGCACCGCGGCTCGATCCATGCCGTGGCGCGCGCCCTGCGTAACGGACCGGCCAACGGCTGGAGAATCTGGCATTTTTGGGACCCCGAAACCAACTCCCGCCAGCCGATCGACCTGCTGCGGGAACGTTATCTTGATCAGATCGTGGACCTGTAACCATAACCTTCTCAACCCCCAAGTTTTCCCGCGGCATATCCGGGATATACCATAAATAAACCTCATTCCTGCTCCACCGACCTAAAATGTGGTCAAACATAAGGAGCAATCATGAAAACAATTAAAACAAAGATACTTTCTCTGGCACTGATCGCGCTGCTGGCGCTTGTTGCTTGTTCATCCAAACCGACTACCATTTCCGAGGTGAACCTCCCAGCCGCAACCGCGGAAACCGATTTGGGCAGTTCAGACGCCAGCTCTTCTGCTACCCAAACCAGCCACACTTCCACTAGCACTTCACCAACCGGGGAGTCAGTTTCATTCGATATTGACCTGCTTGAGACGCATGAAGAAGAGGACGACTATACCTGGGATGAGTCAAATGTGGTAGAGATAGCCCTGGCTGATGGCGCCAGTTCTGCTGGTAGCCAGGCAGTGAAGATCTCGGGCAATCAGGTTACCATCATGGTCAGCGGAACCTACCGCCTGACTGGCAAGCTCAGCGATGGGCAGGTTCTGGTGGAATCAACCGACGATGCCGTAGTGCGGTTGATCCTCAATGGGGTGGATATCAACAATAACAGCAGTGCTCCAATTTATCTAGTGAGTGCTGAGAAAACAGTCATCGTATTGGCTGACGGCACCCAAAATATACTGACAGATACTGCGAACTATATTTTTGCCAGTGAAGATGAAGATGAGCCCAAGGCGACCTTGTTCAGTAATGACGATCTGACAATCACGGGCAATGGGTCGCTGACTGTGATTGGGCAGTACAGCGATGCAGTCAGCACAGATGACGGACTACTGATCAAGGCAACAAATCTCAACATTCAGGCGGTGGATGACGGCATCCGCGGTAAGGATTACCTGGTTATAGACAACGCGAGTCTTGAGATAGCCGCTGGTGGAGACGGACTGAAATCAGATAGTGATGATGCCGAGAAGCCCGGGCAGATCCAGATTTCCGATAGCACGCTGACCATAAACTCGGTTGGAGATGCCGCCAGCGCTGAAGGAACGGTGACAATTCTTTCAGGAGAGATCAATATCCATTCGGGAGATTTCTCTTTCAACCCAGAGGGCGACTCGGCTAAGGGAATCAAAGGATTGATTTCAATTGTCATCGAAGGCGGCACCTTCCTAATTGATGCCGTGGATGACGGGCTTCATTCCAATGGCGATATCACAATCAACGGCGGCGCATTCACGATCGCCAGCGGCGACGACGGCATACATTCAGATCTCTCACTGACGATCAACGGGGGCGTGATTGATATTACAGAATCCTACGAAGGTTTGGAATCCCAGGTGGTTACGATCAATGGGGGAGAAATAACCCTGCTCGCCTCCGATGATGGTATCAACGCAGCAGGTGGAGCGGATGGCTCGGGTATGAATGGTGGCTGGGGGTTGCCCGGCGGGCAGGCACCCTGGGATCAGGGCGGCGTGGCAAGTGATTATTGGGTGTATTTGAACGGTGGCAAGGTCTATGTGAATGCTGGTGGGGACGGGATTGATTCCAACGGCTCCATCGAAATGACTGGTGGCGTGCTTCTTATAGACGGACCAATTACGGATCGGGATGGACCCGTTGACTACATGGGCACTTTCAATATTACCGGCGGGACACTCGTGGCGGTTGGAAGCCTTGGTATGGCGCAAGCCCCAAGCCCTTCCTCAACACAAGCATCGATCTTTGTTGGGCTCAACCAAACTATGCCAGCTTCCACTTTGATCCACCTGCAAACCAGTTCCGGGCAAAGCTTGTTGACCTATGCGCCATCCAAACAGTACCAAAGCCTGTTGATCTCTTGCCCGGAGCTTGAACTGGGAGAAAACTACTCCTTGTTTGCTGGCGGTTCATCCAGCGGTGAGATTGATAACAATCTCTACCTGAATGGAGAGTATCAGCCAGGAACTGAACTTGCCCAGTTGACGCTTACGTCATCAGTTACCACCTATGGGACTAACGCCGGTTTTGGAGGTCCTGGCTTCCCGGGTGGTGGCGGTGGACGCCGACCATAACTTTTCTTTCTGTCACTCCTCTCTTGCCGACGCTCACGCAACTTGCGTGAGCGTCCGGTTTAATAATTTTTTTATACAAGAAATAAACCGGAAGACCTAGGGTCTTTGCTAACATTGTAGGCATAATTAAGGAGAACATCATGGCACTCACAATGCATAAACCTGTCAGAACCTTACAGCCAAGTTCGCCTGACAGGGATCAAATAAGCGTAAAACCCCTGCTGCAAAGGCTCGAAAACCTGGCACATTTATATCAACCCTGCTGTCTTGAAAACCTCGGAGAAACCGCGCTGATGGACCGCACGGATACCAAGTTTGTTCTGCTGCTACCGCTGGCGCTGCAGATCCTGGCAGAGATGCGATTTCGTTACCAGGTGCTTGAGATTGGGGGGCAGCGTCTGCAGCCGTATGGCACTCTCTACTTTGATACCCCTGACTTCTTCTTCTATCGGGAACATCTTCGCAGCAATGCAAATCGCTTCAAGCTGCGCCTACGCACCTACCTGGTCAATGACATTACCTTTCTTGAGGTAAAACAGCACACCAACAAGGGGCGAACGGTAAAAGAGCGGATTCAACTTGATAACTTATGGCCTGTATTGGACATGGACGCGCTTGGGTGGGCTGTGGAGCGTCTGCCGGAGGCTGCCTGGCCATTGGAGCCGGTGCTCAACAGCCGCTTTTACCGTATACTCCTGATCAACCCAGATCAGGCGGAAAGAATTACGCTTGACTTTGACCTGCAATTCAACGATTACCATCACAAGTTGGATGCGAGTCCCCTAGTGATCGTGGAGGTCAAACGCAAATCCTGCCACGATGAGTCAGTGTTCATCAACTGGCTGCACTCCGCCCATCAGCGTCCATCCAGTTTTAGCAAATACTGCCTGGGTTTGGCTATGCTCAACCCGGGTCTAAAAAACAATCGAATTAAACCCAATCTATTACAACTGCAGAAAATGCAGCAAGTGAGGTATGCATGATATTTTTGACTGATTTTTTGCTTGGCTTTTTACTGAACCTGTTTGTCGCAATCATTGTTGTACGTTTTATTTACTACCCCCAGACTCGTGACAAACACTATGTTTTTACTTTCCTGGCGTTCAATACCATCATCTATTTTGTCTTGAGTTTAATGGTAAACACTGAACTGGGTGTGGGTGTCGGTTTTGGATTGTTTGCAATCTTTTCTGTTCTTCGCTACCGCACCGATCCAGTTCCTATCCGCGAAATGACCTATCTCTTCATCATCCTGGCCCTGCCGGTGATGAACTCCTCGGGCATGCTTCAAACCAATTGGTCGCTCCTGGTTCTGGCAGACAGCCTGATTTTACTCATCCTATGGCTCTTGGAAAAAGGTTGGGGTTTTCACTATCAAACGTCACAGAAGATCACTTACGAAAACATAGAGCTGATTGTACCCTCACGTCGGGCAGAAATGATTGCAGATCTGGAAAAGCGCACAGGTCAGAAAATCAGTTCAGTCACTGTAGGCAACATCGATTTTCTGCACGATACTGCCACCTTACAATTGTTCTATCCCGAGAAAACATCACAAAATTGGGCAAAGTCGATACCTGACCCAGTTAGAGTTAACGATGATGACGAGGACTGAATCGAGCAGTCAAAGAAAGCTATAATCACACTATGAGCAGAAAGATTTTAGTGGTCGACGATACCCGCAATGTACAGCTGATGCTGCAGGAATACCTTCAAAACCAGGGTTTTGAAATCCTACTGGCTTATGACGGAGTTGAGGCGATGGAAATCTTCCACGCGGGTTGTATCGATCTGATCCTGCTCGACATCATGATGCCCAACATGGATGGTTACCAATTTATCTCCAAACTTCGGTCAGAGAGCAGCATTCCCGTGATCATGATCACCGCCAAGCAACAGGAAGCGGATGTCGTCCGAGGGTTTGAACTGGGGGCGGATGACTACATTACCAAGCCTTTCCGCCTGCGCGAGCTCCTGATGCGCATTCGGGCTATCATGCGTCGTGCCGCGATCAGCAATGGATCTGCCGCAGTGATTAAGGTGCAAAACCTGACCCTTGATGATTCCCGGCACGAAGTACGCATGGATGACGAACTGATCGACCTGACACCGCTCGAATTCGCCCTTCTGACTCTGCTGATGGAATCCGCCGGTAAAGTGGTTCGGCGGCAGGAGATCAGCCTGCGCCTGATGGATAACGGTTTTGCCGGCTCTGAGGCAACCATCAAGATCCACATCCGCAATCTGCGCCAGAAGTTGGGGGATGACTTGGCGGAGCCGACCTATATTGAAACCGTCTTCGGGGTGGGTTACCGGTTTTTGGAGGGTGAGTCTTGAAACGGTCGCTCAAAATTCGCTTGATCCTGACCTACGCGGCAGTTGCCCTGCTGACTATTTTGGTGGCGCTGCTGTTTGTCCGGTTCAGATCCGGTCAATCCCTGCGCAACCTGGTTATCGACCAACAGGTTGAGGAAATGTCAGTGCTGGTTGAGAACTACTACGAAAACAACCAGGCGATGGATGGCTTTGTCTATTACTACCTCTCGACAACGTTGCGCAGTGGCGCTGACTCGCTGTTCTCACCCCCACCAAAAGATTCCAACCCGGAAGATATTCGTGGGATTCGTGGTCTGGTGGATAAAGAAGGAAGAACCCTTTTGCCCATGCAAAATCTGTCTGTGGGAGTTTTCGTGCCAGACCATTGGCTTAAAGGTGCTCGAGCAGTGGAGGTGGATGGGGAACTGGTTGCCTGGATACTGATCGATGAGAAAAGTCTGGAACTCTCCTTGTCTGAACAAGCGTTTATGGACCAGGTAAATCTGGCAATCGCAATCGCTGCTGGTGCAGGAATTCTGACGGCGATCATTATTGGAATATTGCTGGCTGCGGGCATTCTGAAACCTATTCGCAGGTTGACACAAGCTTCTGAGCAGATGGCGCAAGGAGCCCTGGGGCAGCAGGTGGAAGTTACTTCCAAAGATGAAATCGGACGCCTAAGCGAGAGTTTTAACCGCATGAGCAGAGATCTCGCGCGTGCGGATGCCGATCGCAAACGCCTCACAGCGGATATCACCCACGACCTCAGCACGCCGCTCCAGATCATCTCCGGCTACATCGAAATGTACGAAAATGGCGATGTCAGCCTGAACCCACAGCAACTTGGGATCATCAAAACTGAATTGGATAATTTGAAACGCCTTGTGGGAGATCTGACTGTGCTGACGCAAGCTGAGGGCGGAGGGATTGAGATTTTGCTCAATCCCGTTGCTCCTAATGAACTGCTTGAGCGCATCGCCCAGGCTTTTCAACCGATCGCCAGCCAGCAGGGAGTTGACCTGCGGCTAAACCTGGACAAAAACCTGGTGATGATCAACGTGGACGAGGGACGTATGCTGCAGGTGTTGAAAAACCTGATGGAAAATGCCCTGCGTCATACCCCAGCCGGCGGCACGGTTACGCTTGCCAGCAAGGTTGGTGAGCAGGTTGAGCTGAGTGTTGCGGATGACGGTGAGGGGATTACCCCGGAAGAATTACCTCTGATCTTTGACCGTTTCTACCAGACGGATAAAGCCCGCACGGGCTCTAAAGGCAAGATGGGTCTCGGCCTGGCAATCTGCAAAGCCTTGGTTGAGCTGCAGGGAGCTTCGATCAGGGCAGAATCTGCCGGCGTTGGGCAGGGCACGAAATTGACTGTCACAATCCAAAAAGCCTGATAATCTTGCTCCTGGAAGTTTTTCCATTACCCCCCTTCGAAGAATCTGACAAGGTGTATACGCAAATGTCGCGCAAGGGGGCTGTCTTGGATTATCATTGGGGAAATAAAAAAATAAAAAGGATGTTCAATGAGCGAAAATACCCCCAATTACACCCAATCCGGTTGGAAGTTGAACGAACTCTTTGAAAGTTTCACTGACCCGGCAATCAATCAGACTTATCAGGACCTTGAAGCACGCGTTGAAAAATTCGTCAGTCAACGCGAAGAGCTGAAACCCGAGATCAGCAGCGAAAAATTCATGCAGCTGGTTCGCGAGCAGGAAGAGATGTTCAAGCTTGGCTATCGCCTCTATGGTTTTGCCTCGCTGAGCTTTGCAGCCAACACGCAGGATCAAACCGCGCAGATCAATATAGCCCGCTTCCAGCAATTTGAAGCCGAGATGGAAAACCGCACCATGTTTTTCAGTTTGTGGTGGAAGGCGCTGGATGATGAAAACGCTGCCCGCCTGCTGGATGCCAGCGGGGATTACCGCTATTGGCTGGAGCAGATGCGCAATTTCAAACCCTACACCCTCACAGAGCCGGAAGAAAAGGTGATCAACATCAAGAACGTCACCGGTCGTTCCGCTCACGATATGCTCTACGATTCAATCACCAACCGTTATGTCTTCAAAATCGAAGTCAACGGTGAGGAAAAAGAATTAACCCGCGGCGAGCTGATGGCGCTGGTGCGCACCGCCGACCCTGACCTGCGCGCAAGAGCCTACCAGGAGCTCTACCGTGTCTATGGTGAGGACGCGCCCATCCTGGGGCAGATCTATCAAAACATCGTGCGCGACTGGAAAAACGAAAATGTCAGCCTGCGCGGTTTCGCCAGCCCGATTTCGGTGCGCAACACCATCAACGACCTGCCGGATGAGGTGATTGACACCCTGCTTGAGGTGGCACGCAAGAATATCGGCATCTTCCACCGCTACTTCCGCCTCAAAGCCCAAAAAATTGGCATTGAAAAACTACGTCGCTACGATGTTTATGCGCCTTTGGCAGAGTCTGATAAGCGTTTTTCATTCCAGGAAGCCGCCGACATGACCTTTGAAGCCTATGAACGCTTTGATTCCAAGTTTGCCCGCCTGGCAAAACGCGTTTTTGACGAGGGTCATGTGGACAGTGAAGTCCGCAAAGGCAAAATGGGCGGCGCTTTCTGCTCCACCCTCGGTCCGGACCTGACCCCGTGGGTGATGCTCAATTACCAGGGCAAATCGGACGATGTTTCCACCATGGCGCATGAATTGGGTCATGCCGTGCACTCGATGATGGCTGAGGAGCACAGTCTCTTCACCCAGCATGCCTGCCTGCCTTTGGCAGAGACTGCTTCAACCTTTGGCGAAATGACCCTCACGGATCTGATGCTCGAGCGCGAGAGTGATCCGGCAGTCCAGCAGGATATCCTGTTTGGGCAGCTTGATGATGCTTTCGCGACCATCATCCGCCAGATTTACTTCGCGTTGTTTGAACGCCAGGCGCATGAGATGATCGCCAATAACGCCTCTGTTGACGAGCTGAATGCAGCCTACCTGGCGAATCTGAAGGAAGAATTTGGCGACGCGGTCGACGTTTCAGACGAGTTCAAGTATGAATGGGTCTCCATCCCGCACATTTACGGCACACCCTTCTATGTGTATGCCTACGCCTTTGGGCAGCTGCTGGTCTTCGCCCTCTACAAGCGTTACAAGGAAGAAGGCGAAAGCTTCAAGCCCAAGTACATGCGCATCCTTTCCGCCGGTGGTTCCGTGGCGCCGATCGCGCTGCTGGCCGAATCCGGCATGGACGTCACCAAAGCCGAGTTCTGGCAGGGCGGCTTTGACGTGATCGATGGCATGGTCAGTAAATTAGAAAATCTGTAAAAATTTATAGAGAAAGCGGGACGTGTTGACTTTCGCCCCGCTTTTTTTAATTGCGGAAGTATCCTGAGCTTTATGGTTTCAAGCAACCGATAGGCACCACCAATACATCATCATCACGCCTGTAAGCATATTGTCCTGCAGTCAACACCATTAAAAATTCAGGCGGACGCAGGTTGTTCTTGCTGATGAGATCTTTTAACTTCAGAAGGTGTTCAGAAGCTTCATTGATTTCTAAACTGCCCAATTTTGTCTCAATCAAAGCGTAGCTGCCATTATTTAGATGAAGCACAATATCACATTCCAAGCCATAACGATCTCTATAGTATGAAATTTCACCACCTTGTTTTGATACGTAGATTTGCAGATCACGGATACAAAGACTCTCGAAGAAAAATCCCAATGTCCGTAGATCATCTAGTAATTGAGAAGGCGTAAGTGCCAACGCTGCTGCTGCTATTGATGGGTCAACAAATCCCTTCTTGTTGGTAGATCGCATAGTTGTGGCGGATCGTATAGCTGGATTCCATGCTGGATGGTCTTGAATCACAAAAAGCGATCTTAGTGCTGTTAAATATCTATAAAGTGTTGATTCATCCATTGTAAGGTCGTTAGCAGCGATATCCTCCAAAATACTACGATTAGTTGCCAAAGTTGAAAGATTCCTTGCATACGATCTAAGTATCGCACGAACACGATCTGGGTCACTGATCGAGAGATCAATTCTTCGAGCGTCATCGCTGCAGATTGCTTCAATGTAAGATCTTGCTACCAAGAGAGACGCTTTTTCACTGAGTCCAATAGAAGCCGGCCAACCACCACGACAAATAGAAAATACAAGGCCTTCAACACTTAAATCGCTTTTCGCCCCTGAGAAGTCCTGTTTCGAAAACAATGATGTAAGCGAAACAGTTCCATTAGATTCGTCTGATTCGAAAAGACTCATTGGCTTCATATCAATTTTTGCTATCCGGCCTGTACCACTATGAAGAATCTGATCATGGTTGATAACTGTAGAGCCGGTAAGTATAAATTGACCTGCTTTTTGTCTTTCATCAACTGCGCTTCGAACCGCGTCCCACAAAACAGGTGCCATTTGCCATTCGTCAATTAATCGTGGAGTGTCCCCCTCCAGCAATCGAGATGGCATAAAATTTGCCATGTCAAGATATGCTCGGAAATTATCTGGATCCTGCATCCGCAACACCGAATTGGCTTGTTGTTCAGCGGTAGTTGTTTTGCCACACCATTTTGGCCCCCTAATGAGCACAGCTCCAAAAGCCTCAAGATACTCTTCGAGGATATTGTCAATTACTCTGGGCAGATATTTAGTCATCTTACCTTTCTAGATTCAATCAACTCAGTTGTAATAGATAATAACACAAAAGAGACATTTGGGGTAAATCACGCAAGACATTTGGGGTAAAACGTGCAAGACATTTGGGGAAAATTGTGAGAGACATTTGGGGCAGCAATGCCTTTCTACTCAAACACACCTGCTTCGACGTAATAGCGCTTGCCCTCACGGCTGGCGAAGAAGCCGACCATGTTCTCATAATGCATTGGGTTGTAGACGCTAAAACCGCAGCAATAGTGGTGGGCGACTTCATCAAAACCGAGCAGCAATTCTTCCCCGGCATAGTTCAAGCCAATTTCACCCCCTTTATTGAAGAAGAAGAATGGCTCACTGGCTAAGATCTGGAAGCCGAAGGTCTCGTCGTATCCAAATAATTGGCTGAGCGACTCTCCGCTCCTGTAGATCTCACCCTGGGTTATGCCTTTGAAGATGTTCCCCTCAGTTTCATACGCGACATGCGCCATCTCCATGTACCAGTGCTCCCCGTGCGTCCAAACCCCATAAACCGCATTCATGCCAGCCCAATAGGTAAAATCTCCAGCGGGAACGCTCAGGACGACCTCGTCATCCAGCCTGACCTCAACAGTTGCCTCTCCTATAATATTGATGTTGGTGACCGCGGTCAGTACTTTCCCATGGAACAATGGTGCTTCCTCGTAATGAGCCAAATCCTTGCGTTCTGCCTCATGAAGTTTCAACACCCACCCAGGCAATGAACCGGTTGGCCTCGATTGAATATGCTCGTCGTCCGGCCAGGAGCCATCCTCCAACCAGTACGCTTCCACCGTAAGCCCCGCGCCGGAAAGGTCCATAACGCTTGTGTCGAAGGCGGAAAAAAGACCTAACTCAACATAGTACTTTTTACTATTCTTCTGGGCAAAGAAAGTGACCATCGTCAGATACGCCTTGGGGTTAAAAGCTGCGGCGCTGCAGCAGGCATAATGTGACACACTTTCGAAACCGAGGTCGTGTGATTCTCCGGCGTAATTGATGCCGATCTGCCCGTCTTTACTAAAAAAGTAAAAGGGCTTCGCGTCCAGCGGCTGGAATCCAAAAGTTTCGTCGTAGCCGTACTGCTCATTGAGCGAAACCCCGTTGATAAAAATTTCACCCCGGGTTATGGCGTTAACGCCATTGCCTTCAGTTTCAAGCTCGACGTGCGCCACTTCAGCGTACCAATCCCTGCCGATCACCCACATGCCGCGCAGGGGATCTATTGGGCTGACCGCACCGCAGTTGACTGAAAGCACTTCTTCGTCGTCCAGTTTGAAGGTAACGGTAACATTTTCGAAAGAAGCGGTTATCCCATCACCGCTTTGGTTTTGCACATAAGTTCGTTGAGAAGTTAGTTGACGTCCGTTAAGCAGTGGAGGAGAGAAAGGTTGTGAAAAAATATCACGCAAAGGCCAGCGTGTTTTAAGGATCTCGCTGGAGGGTCCTGCAGTAGTGGTAAAACTGCCATCATCGTTAGGAGCCTTTAGAATACGTTCATAGATTTCCATGGTCAACTCGCCCAACTGGATCACCTCTGGTCCATTGTTCTGATCTGCCATCGGGTAGCTGGCAGGTGAGTCGATTGGCGTTGGCAGCGTTACCGGCAAAGGGGTTGGGGCAAGCGGTTGGGAGGGGTTGGGAGCCTGCATAGGGATACAGGCAGAAAGCAAGAGGGTTGCCAGAATTGCGCAAATAAAGAGACTTTTAGTTTTCATTGTTCCTTCCTTTCATTACCAGACAGGCGGAGGCCGACGGATATATTCTACCAAATGGTAAGTTTCTCACCTTTTCCTAAAAAGGCACCTGGGTGCATAAAACTCCTTTTACTTAAAGCTTGTGCTGACCGTAGAAGTCTTGCCAAGCAAAGTGTAAAATTAAACCATCAAATCAAACTGGACACTACCATGGCAAGAATGACTACTCCCGCTGATATGATGAGCTCTCTCACCGACAGTATGAAAGAACGCACAGGCAAAACACTTGAGGAGTGGGTTGCGGCAGTGCAAGACGCTGAACTCGACCCGCTGGATCAGAAATCAGTTCGCAACTGGCTAAAAGAACGGGGTGTGCTGCAAAACAGCCAGTGGACCATCGCGGATGCAGCCGCGCGGGCGGCGGGCTGGGAGCGCCCGAGCGTAGAAGCTTACATTGATTCCCAATACCAGGGCAAGAAAGCTGCTTTGCGCCCCATCTTTGACGCGCTGCGCGAAATCCTGGAGGAATTGGGTGAAGATGTTTCGGTTGAGGGGCGCGGCGGTTACACACCTTTCGTGCGCAAGCGTCAGTTTGCCGCGGTTAAGGCTTCTACCAGGAAGCGGGTCGACCTCGGTTTGCGTTTCAGGCAAGCGCCAGATTCGGATCTGCTGAGCACCACCAGCCTGCCCGGGCAATCCACCCATAAAATTGGATTTACCTCCCTGGAGCAAATTACGGACGAGGTTATTGAATTGATCCGGCTTGCATATGAGCAGAATGGATGATCGAGGAGGAGTATTGCGGCGGGAGTGAACCCCCGCCCTACAAAGCAGACCATGTAGGGATGGGCTCAAGTCCCATCCGCTGCACTTGTTATTAAATAAAACAGCGGCGGGAGGTGAACCCCCGCCCTACGGAGCAAGCTCTGCTGTACGGAGTAAGAGACTTCGTACGGGGTGAGCTCCACCGTTCGACAAACAAAAAGGACGACAGAGAGTCGTCTATAATCAGGATAAGATTGGAAGTGAATGATGACAACTGAAAAACAAACCAACGAATTAGTGATTGCGGGCGGATGCTTCTGGGGCATGGAAGAGCTCTTCCGCCGCCTGCCCGGCGTCCTCGATACCGAATGCGGCTACACCGGTGGCGAAAACGATCACCCCACTTACCGCAACCACCCCGGGCACGCCGAAGCCATAAAGCTCGTCTTTGACCCGACCAAAACGGATCTCCCGCATCTGCTGGATTTCTTCTTCCGCATGCACGACCCCACTACCCTCAACCGCCAGGGTAATGATATCGGCAGCTCTTACCGCTCCGCCATCTTTTATGCCGACGAAGCCCAAAAGCAGGTCGCAAAACAGATGATCGATAAAGTCAATCAAAACGGTGCATGGAAGCGTCCGGTGGTCACCACGCTCGAGCCTCTCCGCACTTTTTGGCCAGCCGAGGATTATCACCAGGACTATCTGCAGAAGCTACCCAATGGCTACACCTGCCACTTCATCCGTCCAATTCCAAGTTTTTTGGAATAAGCTGGCCGAAAAGAGGTCTGCTATGGAGAAAAAACCATCAGCATCACCTGAATCTAAAATGCGCACATACCTGAAAATGCTCAAGGTGTATGGTTTTGTTTCGTTGGGTATTCTGGTCCTGTTTTCCGGCTTTGGCTTTATTACCGGAGGCGTGCCAGGTCTGCTCAACGGGCTGAAGTTGGGACTGATTGTCAGTGCTGTTGGGCTGCCCTCTTTGGGGATTATTATCAGCATCACCTATTGGAGCGGGTTTGCCGGCAGATGGGGAGCAGAAAAGTATAAAGAACAATTAGAAGGCAAGCCTGAAGATAAAAAGAATCAGGATTGGTAAACAAATTAGAAAAGGAAATGATTGTGAGGATAGCGATGAATAAGAAATTCTTTCTCCTGGCAGTAATCTTTACAATGGGCTTGAGTGCCTGCGTGCCTGCGGTTATAGTCTCTCCGACGCCAATGCCTCCAGTCGAGCCCAGTCCCGAACCCACCAGCCCACCGCCCACGGAACCTCCCACCCCTGAACCGCAGCCTACACTGGAGCCAACTCTGGAACCAACGCCCGAGGTGCAAACGCCGGCTTCAAACCTTTATGCCTATGCCAAGGATTACCAGGTCTACCTGCTCAATCCCGCGGATTTATCGGTTGTGAGAATGGGCGATTCCAATCACCCCCTTGGTTATAGTTCTGACTGCTGGCTTTCTTCTCCGCGAATCTCACTCGATGGGCGTTATCTTGCTTTCGAGGCACGTTGCGTGAATGCTTTCGTCGTGTATGATCTGCTTAATAACAACAAAGTTGCGGAAATAGTAAAAGCATCCGACCCGGAAATCCTTGGGGATACCCTGCTTGGTTGGGCAGAAAATGGGCGGCTTTACTACACCCGTATGGTTGGCGGTTGCAGCTTTGAACCTGAACTAAAGGGTCCTGATCGAATGGAAGTTTACTCCTACCTTCCGGCTTCGGGCGGCACACGTTACGAATTTGATCTTCCCAAGGTCAACAGCGCTTCGCATGCCTACAGCATCGGGATCACCATGGACCCCCAGGCGGAGCACATTATCGCCTGGAGCGGTGCCTGCTCGGTGGGCTTGGGAACTCGCTTCATTTTCAATATTAACACTGACGATTATGAAATTGAACCCAGCAACTGGCCGGCAAGCTTCGGCGATCTTGAGGGACATTATTCAACCTTCCCCCCAGAACAGTACGTGTTCGGTGCAGACGGCGGCAAGCTGTTTGTCCTCAAAGACCCTCAACTCGAGTGGGATCCCAATGCCAGGTTGATGTTCCTCGCCCCGGGAGCAAGCCAGGCGCAGCAGATCGACTCGGGTAGTTTCAATGAGCTGGTCAGTCAGGCGCCTTTGGTGAATTAGAGCTTTATTAATATTTCATCATAAGTTCTCCACAGCCAGCAAATTGGCTGGATATTTTGGTATACTCCAATCACCGGAAACACTATCTCCGGCTTATTGCGAACCTCCTTTTTAGAGGTTCCCCCGCCTGATTTCCCCTGCCAAAATCGAACACCGGGACTACCAGGGCAGGACTTGCCTGACAAGGCAATGAAAGATTTAGAGGTTTACTTTGGCTAGCATGTATCAATTAACTCAAAAAGCCAAGAAGATTTTGAGCAATGCCCGCAGAGTTGCGACGCACTTCAACGCGGACACAATTGGCACCGAACACCTGGTTGCCGGGATTATCACCGAGGATAGCTGTGTGGCTTTCCGTGTGCTGCGCGATCTCGGAATTGAAGAAAATGCAGTCTTTGAGGTCATCGAGCAAGGTAATAGTGAGTTGCCGGATGGTCAGGAATTGCGACTTGGCGAAGATATTAAAAAAACACTCGAATACGCCATCGAGGAAGCTGAGAAAGCTCAATCTCCAATGGTTGGAACGGAACATATCCTGCTTGGTTTGACCAGAGACATCACATTCAAGGGAATGGATATTCTGATCCGCTTTGGTATCACCCCCGAACAGCTTCGTCGCCACATCAATCGTGTTTTGCGAGAGGCGAAAGAATCTGGCGACCAGCGGCAGGATCTCTTTGACGGGCGTGAAGAACGCCGCGGCAAATCAGACACCGAAGGTGTTGGCGGACCGCGCCGTTTACGCAGTAAGGAAAAGGACTCCGACAGTAACTCGCCCCTGGTGGACCAGCTTGCCACAGACCTGACCGCCCTGGCGGAATCTGGCAAGCTCGATCCAGTCATCGGACGGCAAAAAGAGATTGAACGCGTCATCCAGATTTTAGCCCGACGCACCAAGAACAATCCCGCCCTGATCGGCGAACCGGGTGTGGGTAAGACCGCCATCGTGGAAGGTCTCGCGCAGCGCATCATCGAAGGTGAAGTGCCGGCACTTTTGCTCAAGAAACGTGTCTTGCAACTGGACGTAGGCTCGCTTGTTGCGGGCACAATGTATCGCGGGCAGTTCGAGGAACGCCTCAAGCGCGTGATTGATGAACTCAAAGCCAGTGGCGCGATTGTCTTTATTGACGAATTCCATATGCTGGTTGGGGCTGGTTCAGCCGGTTCCTCGGTGGACGCTGCCAACATCCTCAAGCCTGCCCTCTCACGCGGCGAACTGCAGGTGATTGGCGCCACCACGGTCAACGAGTACCGCAAGAACATCGAGAGCGATGCCGCCCTCGAACGGCGTTTCCAGCCGATTATGGTGGAACAGCCATCCGTCGAGGAGACCATCGAAATCCTGCGCGGCATTCGCGAGCGATATGAAGAGCACCATCGCCTGAAAATCAGCGATGATGCCCTGGAATCAGCCGCGAAGCTCAGCGCGCGTTACGTCACGGACCGCTTCCTGCCAGACAAGGCAATCGACCTGGTGGACGAAGCCGCCTCGCGCGTGCGCATGTACAAAAGCGAAGCAGCGCTTACCAGCAAGGATATCGTCAGCGAACTCCGGGAGATCAATAAGCAGTTAAATGACCCCGAATCCAACCTGGATAACGATGCCGCCGAAGCCCTGACCCAAACACAGCTCAAGTTGGAAGATGAACTTCAAGCGCTGCAAACCGGTTGGGATCGCGCAAACGCTCCGACTGTAAGCGAGGAAGACATTGCTGAGGTTATTTCCATGTGGACCGGCATCCCTCTGATGCAGATTGCCACTGAAGAGTCGACCAAACTGCTCCACCTCGAAGAAGACTTGAGCAAAGTGATTATCGGGCAGACGGAAGCCATCCAGGCGGTCTCGAAAGCCATTCGCCGGGCGCGGGCTGGTCTCAAGAGCGAGCATCGCCCGATTGGGTCCTTTATGTTCCTTGGACCGACCGGTGTTGGTAAAACCGAGCTTACAAAAGCCCTCGCCAACCAGATGTTTGGCTCTGAGGATGCTTTGATTCAGATTGACATGTCCGAGTTCATGGAACGTCACAGCATGAGCCGGCTGGTTGGCGCGCCTCCGGGTTACATTGGTTACGATGAAGCCGGGCAGTTGACCGAAGCCATTCGCCGCAAGCCTTACTCGATTGTTGTCTTTGACGAAATCGAGAAAGCGCATCCGGAAGCGCTCAATATGCTGCTGCAAATTATGGAAGAAGGTCACCTTACCGACGCCAAAGGGCGCAAGGTGGACTTCCGTAACGCCATCATCATCATGACCACCAACATCGGCGCTGAATTGATTCGCCGCCAGTCCGCCCTGGGCTTTACCCTGGATTTGGACGAAGTCCGCGAGGAGCAATTTGCCTATGATGAGATGCACAAGAAGCTGATGGAAGCGCTGAAACGCAACTTCCGCCCCGAATTTGTCAACCGGCTCGACTCGGTGATCGTTTTCCGAGCGCTCAACCGCCCGGACATACGTGAAATCGTCTCGCTAGAGATTGAGAAGGTACAGGAACGCCTGGTGGAGCAGAGTATTAACCTGACCCCCACCGATAGCGCATTGGACTACCTGGCTGAGCTTGGCTACGACCCCGAAATGGGCGCGCGCCCTGTGCGCCGCGTGATCCAGCAGCAGGTGGAAGAGCAACTTTCGGACGGATTGCTGGCTGGTGATTTTGGTGAAGGCAATCGAATTGTGATCGACTTCGAAGAGTTTATCAGCGAGCAAGGTGAACCCCAAAAACGCATCGTGCTCAAACGTGAAAACCATACAGAAGAGAAAGAAGAAACCCCTGAGATGATGGGAGCATAAAAAATATATGGCAAAAACCTACTCACGTTTTGTGTGTCAGGTCTGCGGGAAGACTAGCTCCCGCGCCTTCGGTCGCTGCCCTGGCTGTGGAAGCTGGGACTCAATGATCGAAGAAATCGTCGAAGCCGAAAATGGAAAGTCAGCCCGCGCCACCCGCGGGCTGACTGGTTCTTCCAAGGTGCGTTCGCTGGCTGAGATCGAAGGTCAGCAGGAAGAGCGCTTGCCGCTGCCAATCGAGGAGTTTGCGCGCGTATTGGGCGGGGGCATCGTGCCTGGCTCGGTCGTTCTGATTGGCGGAGATCCCGGCATAGGCAAAAGCACCCTCACCTTGCAAATGGCCTTGCAGCTGGCGGAAAAGCATACCGTGCTATATGTTTCTGGAGAGGAATCCGAACGGCAGATAAAAATGCGCGCCGATCGCCTGGCTGACAAAGAAAAGAATGGCAGCCCTAAATTACCCGCGCGTTTACTGCTGGTGACGGAGACCAACCTGGGGCAGATCTTTAAACACATTGAAGATACCAAACCCGCTCTGGTGATCATCGACTCGATCCAGACCATGACCCTGCCAGAAATGGAATCGGCAGCAGGCTCGATCTCTCAGGTGCGCGAAAGCGCGGCACGCCTGCGCGAGCTGGCAAAAAGCAGCGGCGTGACCGTGTTTCTGATCGGGCACGTGACCAAGGAAGGCACCATCGCCGGTCCGCGCGTCTTGGAGCATATCGTGGATACGGTCCTCTACCTGGAGGGCGAACATTTTCAGTCTTACCGCCTCTTGCGCTCGGTCAAGAATCGCTTTGGTGCCACCAGCGAAGTTGGCGTGTTTGAGATGCAGGAAAAAGGCATGGTCGAAGTGCGCAACCCCAGCGAGGTCTTCCTGGCGGAACGAATGATCAATGCCCCAGGCTCAGCCATTGCCGTCACCATGGAAGGCACCCGCCCCCTGCTGGTGGAAATCCAGGGGCTCACCACCCCCACCAACTTCGGCAATCCGCGCCGCACAGCCAATGGCATCGACTATAACCGGTTGCTTATCCTTGCCGCAGTGCTGACGCGCAGGTTGGGCATCAATCTCAGCAACCAGGATGTGATCACCAACGTGGTCAGCGGTTTGCGGATCGACGAGCCGGCGGCAGACCTGGCGGTAGCAACCGCGATCGCTTCTTCCTACCGGGATACCCCCGTGCGGGCAGATACCGTCCTGATTGGCGAGGTTGGGCTCTCGGGCGAACTGCGCATGGTGGGGCAGACGCAAATCCGCCTGCGGGAAGCCGCAAAGCTGGGCTTCAAACGCGCGGTGGTGCCCAAACGCCTGCGAAAGAGCGAACCCTGGCCGGAAGGCATCGAAGTGGTCGAAGTCCGCTCTCTGCGCGAGGCGCTCAAGGCTGCCTTGCTGGAAGAAGTAGTTGAAAAGCCTGCCCGGGGCAAAACTTCCGGGCTTCAGAAAGAATAACAGCTCCCCTGCCTGTCGTGGTAGGATTTAGACAGAAAACAGAAAGAGCGTTTTATGACTTCAATCATCGATTCCACTCGCAAAAACCATGCCCTTGAGCATGCCACTATGACCATCCTGGCTGAACGCTACAAGGGCCTGCGCATGCTGGGGCATTCCAGCCCACGCGGCTTTATTTTGGTGGCCGACCTGCCGACTGAGATCGTCACCGACGCGGTGCTCGAAGCCAAACGCCGCCTGGAAAACGGCGAGTCAAACCTGGCAGTGCATCCAAACTGCGGCACAAATATGGCAGTCTCAAGCCTCGCTGGCAGCGCGGTGGCCTTCAGCGCGCTCGGCTTATTGAGCAGAAAAGGCAAAAATGCCTGGTGGCACTATTTGGTAGCCACGATTTTAGCAGTGCCAGCCTTTCTCATGGCAAAACCACTCGGTCCAAAGCTTCAGGAAAAAATCACCACCGATCCTGAAACGCAAGATATGGCTGTCCAAATGGTGACCAGCCAGAAAACTGCCAAGAGTTTTGTTCATTTCATCCGTACTGGTTCCAGTTAGGGGCAGTGTGAGCGAACAGGCAAAACCCACCTTCTACCTGCTGCGTGGAGATGACAGCACCCGAATTAAAGAAGTTATTGCCGGTTTCCAGGCTGGGCTTGGCGACCCGTCCATGGCAGACCTGAACACCACGCGCCACGAGGGGACGTCGCTTGGCTTTGAGGCGCTGCAGGCGGATGCCCTGACCATGCCTTTTTTGGCGGGCCGCCGCCTGATCATCGTTGAGAACGCGCGCGACTTTCTGTCCAGGATGGCCAAAGAACGATCGCAAGCTTGCCTGGAGCTGTTTGAAAACCTGCCCGAGACGACTGCCCTGGTGATGCTGGTGGAAGACCAACAAGCCAAAAGACGCGGCGAACGCTACTGGGAGCACGGCAAAAGCTATGCCTGGCTGACGGAATGGATGCGGGAGCATAACGATCGGGCACTGCTGATTGACTGCGCCCTGCCGGATGAGGAAGACATGCCTTCCTGGATCATACGCAAGGCAAAGGAACTCGGCGGCGGCTTCAAGCCGGATGCGGCGCGTCTGCTGGCAAGTTATGTTGGCAACAACACCATGCGGGCGCGAAACGAAGTGGAAAAGCTGATCACCTATGTTGGTGAGCGCCAGGTCGTGGAGGAAGCGGATGTAAGCTTATTGACTGCCCAGGAGCAGGAAGGGAATATCTTTGCTCTCACGGATGCCCTTGGTGAACGCAACAGCAAGGCAGCCATGCAGCAGTTCATGCTTCTGTTGGAAGACAACGACCTGCTCGAGCTAACCGGGATGATCCACCGCCAATTCCGACTGCTGATCCAGGCGCGTGAGATCCTGGACGCGGGCGGCAAGGCGCAGGATATCGAGAGGGAATTGTCGGTTTTGGGGTTTGTTTCGCGCAAACTTGCGGATCAAGCCCGCCGTTTCAACATGCGCCAGCTGCTTGAGATTTATGACCGCCTTTTGAAAATTGATTTGGAAATGAAAACTGGCGGTACTCCCGGCGATGTAGCCTATGAGCTCCTGATTGCTGACCTGACCCGATAAGAAAACTTGATTAAGGAATAAAAATGCCATTTAACATCATTCGCAACGACATCGTACGCATGAATGTGGACGCCATCGTAAATGCAGCCAACTCCGGGCTCAAGCAGGGCGGCGGGGTGTGCGGCAGGATATTTTCCGCTGCCGGCGAGCAGGAGATGACCAAAGCCTGTGACGCGATTGGTTGGTGCGAACCAGGCAGCGCGGTAATCACACCCGGCTTCAAACTGCCGGCAAAGTACGTGATCCACACCGTGGGTCCTGTTTGGCAAGGAGGCGGACTTGGCGAGGAGAATGTCCTCCGCAGTGCTTACCGGTCCAGCCTGGAGCTTGCCATTGAGCACGAACTTGAGAGTATTGCCTTCCCATTGATCTCTTCTGGTATTTACGGATACCCCTATGAAGAAGCCCTGGCTGTTGCCCTCGATGAAATTAACCGTTTTCTTTTTCAACACGACATGCTTGTGACCTTGGTCATGTTCGACCAGACCGCTGCCGCGCTTGGCTTCAAACTCCGCAAAGACCTGAAGAGTTACATTGACGATCATTATGTAGACGAACATCTGGATCGTCGCCGTCGGGAGAATAACCGCCCCTGGGCATCACAGCCCATGATAAGACATGATATGGCTCGCGAGCTTCCAGAGCCCCAACGTGAGGATGGACAAATCCATTCAGTATCGGGTGTCTATGAGACTGGCATGGATGCTATGCTCGCATTCCCCAAAGAGAAGACATTCTCGGAGTCTTTGTTAAACCTGATTGATGCCAAAGGGATGACAGACTCAGAGGCGTACAAACGCTCCAACATCGACCGGCGGCTCTTCAGCAAGATCCGCAGCAATCCCGGCTATGCGCCCAGCAAGTCTACCGTACTGGCTCTCACCATCGGGCTGCGTCTCTCGGTCCATGAAGCACAAGACTTACTGGCACGGGCGGGTTTCGCTTTCAGTCCCTGCGACATGCGAGACCTGATCGTGCGCTATTACCTGGAACGAGGCGATCACGACATTGCGAAGGTGAATGGAGCTCTCTACGATTTTGATCAGAGTTTGCTCGGTGTCTGAAATGTCGCCTGGCAAGCGACCACAAACAAAGCTTGGGGGAATATCATAGACCTCAGATCAACAAGGAGGTCTATAATGAACAAAACAGAAATGATTTTCATTCTCGACCGCAGCGGCTCAATGGGGGGCCTGGAAAGCGATACCATCGGGGGCTTCAACGCGACCCTCAGCGATCAAAAGAAGATCGAGGGGGAAACCCGTGTGACCACCATCCTGTTTGACAACTTCTTCGAAGTGCTGCATGACCGTATCGATCTGCAGGATATTTCTCCTCTGACCGATAAGGATTACTTCGTCCGCGGTAGCACCGCGCTGTATGATGCGGTTGCCATGGGTATTCAAAAGATTGCTAATGTCCAGAAACAGACAAAAACCGAGGGCAGAGCAGATAAGGTCATCATGGTAATCACCACCGATGGCTACGAGAACAGCTCGCATGAAACCAATGCCGCCATGTTGCACAAGATGATTGACGACTGCAAGAAGGATGGCTGGGAGTTCCTCTTCCTGGGTGCCGATATCGACGCGCAGGCTGCCGCAGGAGCGATCGGCATCGAGAGCCATCGGGCGTCGAACTATGTCAAGGATGCCCAGGGGGTGCGGGTGCAGTATGACTCGCTCAATGTTGCCATCAGCGCGATGCGCTCCGGCGCTCCACTGCCCAAGGATTGGAAAGATAAGCTCGATAAGGACAATAAACGCGCCAAATAGTGGGGGTTATGAGGGGGTAAAGGGGTTGGGCTGGGGCGGCTTGCCGCCCCAGCCTGTTTTTATTAGAACCTGCCCCGATTTTTTTCGAAAATTTCGGTCGGAGAAGGGGACAAATATCGGCTTGTCATCCTGGGCTTCAGCGCAGGATCTGAAAAGGGCGAACACAAAATTAGATGCTTCACTCTGTTCAGCATGACAAGCATGATCTGTCATCCTGAGCTTCAGCGAAGGATCTGAAAAGGGCTAACAAAAAGATCAGATGCTTCACTCTGTTCAGCATGACAAGCATGATCTGTCATCCTGAGCTTCAGTGCAGGATCTGAAAAGGGCTAACAAAAAGATCAGATGCTTCACTCTGTTCAGCATGACAAACATGGTCTGTCATCCTGAGCTTCAGCAAAGGATCTGAAGAGGGCGAACACAAAATTAGATGCTTCACTCTGTTCAGCATGACAAGCATGGTCTGTTATCCTGAGCTTCAGCGAAGGATCTGAAGAGGGCTAACAAAAAGATCAGATGCTTCACTCTGTTCAGCATGACAAGCATGGTCTGTCATCCTGAGCTTCAGCGAAGGATCTGAAAAGGGCGAACACAAAATTAGATGCTTCACTTTGTTCAGCATGACAAGCATGGTCTGTTTTCCTGAGCTTCAGCGCAGGATCTAAAAAGGGCGAACAAAATTAGATGCTTCACTCTGTTCAGCATGACAAGCATGATTTGTCATCCTGAGCTTCAGCGAAGGATCTGAAAAGGGCGAACACAAAATTAGATGCTTCACTCTGTTCAGCATGACGAGTGTGGTCTGTCATCCTGAGCTTCAGCGCAGGATAATCAACGCGACAGGCCTTTTAAGTCAGGGTGATCATGGGTAGATGACTCACAATTCAGCCATGTTTGTGCCAGTCTACTGACTGGACACATGGCTAACTCTCGATTGTGCCGGTCTCCTGAGTGCGACTGCTTGCGTCCCTTTTGGGAAGCCTCCCTGTTGGACCGAGCACACGAGATAGCCGTAGGCTTCATCCTTTCCAAAAACACTGGAGCCCTTACGGTCAAATCCCGTACTCGTCGAGAACGCCGGTACGATCAAGTTAAGACCCACGTACGATCATCGTTAACCAAAAAAAAACCGCCTATTCGGCGGTTGAGGTTGTGCTTGCTTTGGCAGGCTCTTTCGACGAGCTCTCGGTCTTGCTCTCTGAGGGGGGTTTGGAGCCATTGCCGCCATCACCTTCAGCCTTATGGCTGTATTTCTGCCCGGATGGCGAGCGGTTGTCGGTGGCGTAAAAACCTTTACCCTTGAACACAATGCCCACCGGCTGGTAGACCTTGCGCAGCGCGACCGTGTTGCAATTGGGGCAAACAGTGAGCGGATCATCGGTGAAATGTTGGAATTGATCGAAATGATAATCGCAATTCTCGCATTTATAACTGTAAATTGGCATCTTCTACTTACTTCTCCTGGTCAAGAGTCATTATAGTACCACAAAATGACATAATAAAATCCTAGCGCTTGTGCATTAGATTCTCGTCAGATTATTGCTCCATAAGGAAGGGTTTGAGAGGATTAAGCCTCCTTCAGATCACAAAACCTGGACCTTAAAGATCGCCTTTTCTGTCTTGCGATATAATCGAAGCCTGTATGGCTGAAGAAAACAAAAATACCAAATCGCATGCTAACCGCAAACGTCCGGTTTGGCTGATCATCCTTGGCATCATCCTCGTTGGAATAGTGGTGCTGTTTGCGCTTTACCAGGTGCCCGCGATCCACGACCGTGCGTATTTTTATGTGACCACGCTCCGTTCGCGAATCTATTATTTCTTCAGACCCCCTGCCGCATCAACCTTTAATCCTTCGCAAGACTCCACCCTCAACGCAAATGTCGCCGCCACCCTTACGGCACTGATTCCCACCCCCACAGCCACTTTCACTCCCGAGCCGACATCACAAAGCACGCCCAAGGCAACCGGCATCCCCACCTCAACGCCAATCCCCACCCCCATCCCTGCCGCGGTTCAGCTTGAAGGTGTCGTGCAGGAGTATCAGCGTTTGAACAGCTGTGGTCCCACCAACCTTGCCCTTGCTCTGCGCTATTGGGGTTGGGTGGGCGAGCAGATCGACATCGAAAAGGTGGTCAAACCCCGCCTCGAAGACCTCAACGTCACTCCCCAGGAAATGCTAGCCTATGTACAGGAGAACACCCAACTGGATGCTGTCCTGCGACTTGGAGGCACTGTCGATTTACTCAAACGCCTGGTGGCTGCCGGATATCCTGTGTTGGTGGAACGCGGTTACGTTAATATCGATGAAGAATGGAAAGGCTGGATGGGGCATTATGGCGTCATTGATGGCTATGATGACGCGCAAAGTGCCGTTCATATCCCCGATACCGTCAACGGTAACATCTGGGTTGATTACGAGACGCTTCAAAAGTTCTGGGACGAATTCTCGGGCACTTACCTGGTTATTTTCCCTCCGGATGAGCGCGAAATTGTGATGGGGCTGCTTGGAAAGCATGCTGACTCTGAATACAACCTCGATGCCACCCTGGAGCTCTTCCGGGTTCGATCTGAAACAGTCGCTCGTTCTGAGCAGTACTTCGCCTACTATAGTTTAGGTGAATTGTTAGTCATGAAGAAAGATTACGCAAAAGCTGCCGAAGCTTTTGATAACGCTTTTGAGGTCTACGGCTGGTTGCCGGTGGACGACCGTCCCTGGCGCATGCTTTGGTATCAGGTGGGTCCGTATGAAGCCTATTATTACACCGGCAGATACAAGGACGTTGTCAGCCTGACCTATAAAACCATCACCGACGCCAGCACCGCGGCTCTGCCCGAGACTTTCCTTTGGAGCGGTCGGGCAAACGTGGCGCTGGGCAACACCCAGACCGCCATTTTCGATTTCAAACGCGCCCTGCAGTGGCATCCTGGCTGGCCGCCGGCCCTGGCTGAGCTTAAAGCCCTGGGCGTTGAACCCTAACCTTAAACCGAAAAATTGAAGAGACATTATGTCAGCAAGCAAAAAACACTTTAAAAACACACTTGGAAAGCGCTCTCCCTGGCGCAAGCCCTGGCCCTACCTTGCAATCATTGTAATTTTGGGTTTGCTTGGATTTGTCGCGATGCAAATTCCAGCCGTGGAAATTCGCGTGCGTAAACTGTATTCAAGCATCTACTATCGCTTCAATCCGCCAACCGAAAACGTTTTTGGTCCATCCCAACAGGGCACACTCGACGCGAGTGTGCTGGCTTCACTGACCGCCATGGCGCCCACTCAGATGCCTGCCCCGGAGCAAACGCCGACCCCCGAAGGCGACCCTGCCCAGCCAAGTGCCACGCCCGAACCTTCTCCCACGTTTGTTCCCGTTCCCGCTACTTTTGAGTTGGATGGCATGGGGCTGGAATATCAGAGCTTTAATAACTGCGGACCCGCCAATCTCTCCATGAATCTCAATTTTTGGGGTTGGCCGACCACCCAGGCTGTAACCAGAGCTGGTCTCAGAACCCATGCGGATGACCGCAACGTGATGCTCAGCGAGATGCGCGATTTTGTAATGGAGGAGACGAATCTGGCCGCCTTGATACGTTATGGCGGTACGATCGATATCGTCAAGCGATTACTTGCTCACGGCTACCCGGTCCTGCTGGAACGCGGTCACACGGATCCTGATGATGGCTGGATGGGGCATTACAGCATCGTGACTGCCTACGATGACGCCAAACAGACCGTCCGCATTCCGGACACGCTTTTGGGAATGATGAACCTCACTTATGACGAGCTGATGCTTGACTGGGCGCATTTTGATGGGATTTACCTGGTAATCTACCCGCCTGAGCGTGAGGCTGAGGTGCTGGCGCTGCTCGGATCGGATGCTAATCCAGGCGTGAATTTGCAGAACGCGCTCGATCAGGTCACCGCACGCATCCAACAGGTGAGCGGGCGTGAACTGTTCTTTGCCTGGTACTCACGCGGCAGTATTTTGGTTGAAATGCAGAACTATATCGAAGCCGCGCAGGCCTATGACCAGGCGTTCGCGGTTTATTCCCAACTATCCCCTGGCGAGCGTCCCTGGCGCATCACCTGGTACCAGGTGGGAGTCTATCCAGCTTACTACTACACTGGGCGCTACCAGGATAGCCTGAATATTGCCATGCAGACCATCAATAACAGCCTGAATAAGGAACTTCCCGAAAGCTGGTATTGGGCTGGACGTGCCGCGGCAGCCTTGGAAATGACCGATGACGCGATCTCGCATTACCGCAAGGCACTCGAGTATCACCCCGGTTGGGCTCTGCCCCTCGAAGGCTTGGCTGAACTGGGTGTGCAGCCCTGAGCACAAAAAGGCAATAATTATTCGCTGTTATAATGCCGGACTGTCATGAGAAAGAACGCTAAAAATACTTTTCGCCAGGGTCTGAAGACCCGCTCTGCCTGGCGTAAACCCTGGATTTACCTGGCAATCATTGCTGTGGGTTTGCTGGTACTGGTTGGTCTCTACCAGATCCCTGCCATTCACGATCGCGCTTACTTCTATCTTGCCAGCGCGAGGGCCAGGATCTACTATTTCTTCAAACCGCCGGCTGCCGAAGTTTTTGAACCCACTCAGCAGGGCACCCTGGATGCCAGCGTTTTTGCCACGCTGACCGCCATGGCACCTGAGGCTACGCTTACTCCCGTGCCCACCAACACCCCAAGTATCGCCCCTACGGCTGAATTCACCTCCACCCCTACCGTTACCCCAACGCCAACGCTCATTCCCGCCACACTTCCGCCGTTGCCATCATCAGCTTTGATCGAGGGTATCGAACCGGAATACCAGGGCTTCAACAACTGCGGCCCAACCAACCTGGCGATGGCTTTACGCTTCTGGGGATGGCAAGGCACTCAAAAAACAACCGAAGAAGTGCTCAAACCATTCATCAAGGATCGCAATGTTATGCCTTATGAGATGCTGGGCTATGTGCAGGAACAAACGGAACTGAACGGCATTGTGCGTTATGGTGGAGACCTTGAATTGGTCAAAAGACTGGTAGCATCCGGCTTCCCGGTGATTATTGAGCGCGGTTATGATGACCGGCACGAAGGCTGGATGGGGCACTACGGGCTGATTGTTGGCTATGACGATAAGCTTCAGGAAGTGACCATCCCCGACACTTACCTGGGGATGATCACAATGAGTTACGAAGAGATCACCCGTTATTGGGAGCAATTCGATCGGATCTACCTGGTGATCTTCCCTTATGAACGCCAACAGGAAGTTTATGACATTCTGGGTGCCCAGATGGATGCCCAATACAACAAGGAATACACGCTCGACCTGATCAGCAGCCAGCTCTATGAGCGCCAGGGGGTGGATCAGTTCTTTGTCTGGTACAGCCGCGGTTCAATTTGTGTGGAACTGAATGATTTCTTGTGCGCCGGCGAGTCCTTTGATGAGGCCTTCCGCATTTACGCGACTCTCAAGGAAGAAGAACGTCCCTGGCGCATGCTCTGGTATCAGACTGGTCCTTATTATGCCTATTTCTATCTGCAGCGCTATCAGGATCTGTATACTCTGACCAAGCAAACTCTCGATAAAACGCCTGAGGATGCCATCCCCGAAACCTGGGTCTGGAAAGGCAGGGCGGAGGTGAAACTTGGGCTGCGCGATGAGGCGATCGAAAGCTTCAAACAGGCGCTGTTCTGGCACCCTGACTGGTGGGTAGCCAAAGAAGAGTTGATTGCCCTGGGCGAAATTGTGGACTGACCGACGGAGGATGGGGTTATGGAAAATTACGTAGCGTACAATTCCCGCATGTGGGATGCCTGGAGTGAGGATCACAACACCTGGTCAATCCCCCTGACCCACGAGCAGTTCCAGCAGGCAAAGAACAGCCCAATCGAGTTCGTTCTCACTCCCACGAAAAGTGTGCCCCTCAGCTGGTTTGAAGGGGTGGGTAAGGAGGTGTTGGGATTGGCGAGCGGTGGTGGGCAGCAGGGTCCTGTGATGGCGGCGCACGGATATCGCGTAACTATTTTGGATAACTCCATGCGCCAATTACAGGCTGAGCGATTGGTGGCAGAGCGTGAGAATTACCAGATGTTGGCACTGCAAGCTGATATGACCCAGCCCTTTCCGTTCAAAGACGAGAGCTTTGACCTGATCATTCACCCGGTCTCGAATTGCTACATCGAGGATTTACAGCCAACCTGGAATGAGTGTTACCGTGTGCTGCGGCAGGGCGGGGTTCTGATGGCAGGCTGGACGAATCCGATCGTGTACATGTTTGACGATGCGGCGCTCGAAAATCCCGATATCCCGCTGATTGTCCGCCACAAGCTGCCCTATAACGGTAAGATGGAAATTGCAGAGGGTGAGGAATTATCCCTGGATACGGGGTATCAGTTCAGTCATACATTAGAGGCACAAATTGGCGGGCAGCTGAAAGCGGGCTTTTTGCTCAAGGATTTCTATGAAGACACCGACCCCAATGATCAGCTCGGGCAATACACGAGTATTTTCGCCGCAAGCCTGGCGGTGAAAGTGTAAGAATAACCCGGGTTTTAATTCCGCTGATAAGAGTCCTCACTGATCAAAGTAATATTTTCATCTGTCATTGCGAATCTCTGGTGTGAAGCAATCTAAACTGCTAATAGTCAGGGAATGCTAATTATACGCTCAGGTCCTTGCGAACAAAGTAAAAATATATGACAACTTTGTGAACTGCAAATCGCCCAACCAGTTAAGAGTTTAGATCGCTTCGTTCCTCGCGATGACAAACTCACATAGCATCAAAATAACACCGGTAGTTGTAAAACTTACCCACTTGTTTGGCGATTCTTATCTCATCTTATCAGGATAATTTTTGAGCAGTTCCTGCCCGGGCATCAGGATCGCGTTTGGTTCGCAGACGCTCTTGCAAAAACAGCAACCCACCATGCACAAGAACGGTTCCGCCACCCAGATCTTCCCATCCTCGTCGCGCTCGTATACTTCCCTCGCGCACAGATCCAGGCATGCGCCGCAATCATTACATAAGGCGTACGAGATAGTCGGAAACCAGGGTATCTGCTCGCGCGGGTAACCGCGCCAGGTGCCGTAGTCGCGCGCTACGATAGCTTTGCCCGTGCGCCTGCGTTGATAGTAGCGCTGGTATTCCAGCATCAGCGCGTTGGCGTAGTCTTGTGCTGCTGTTTTGGGAATGTAATTGTTCTGCCTGACACCATTCAACAAGTGATCCTGGATTTCCGCTTGGTTTGGGATCACGCCCTCTTCGAATAAAGTTGAAAAGAGTTCTTCCAGTCCCAACAAGCCTGCTGGCTGCCCGCCGATCTGAAGCATACGGTAGCTAAGTGCCATAGTATTACCGATTACCGCTCCCCAGACAGGCAGTTTGCAGCTTCAAGTTTAAGGTGCGCCAGCATGGCAGTCAGACCGTTACTGCGTTGCGAGGAGATGTGTCGCCAGAGCCCGAGCTCGTCGAACAGGGTCAAATCTGCCTCCAACACGTCCTTGGCTGGTTGCTTATTCAGCAGTTTATGCAGCACTGCCACCATGCCTTTTACTACCAATGAATCACTGTCTGCCTCAAAGACCATTGTGCCATCACAACACCGGACGTCAAACCAGACGCTTGATTGGCAGCCTTTCACCAACTTTTCCTCAACTTTGTTATCCGGATTCATCGCGGGCATATCCATGCCCATTTCGATCAGATATTCATACTTTTCTTCCCAATTCTCCAGCAGGGAAAAATCATCACTGAGCTCTTTTTGAATTTCCTGGATGCTTGGCATACTTACCTCTTCAGCATTTTAATGACACGCCTGATGCCGGATGCCAGCTTTTCGAGGTCCTCACGGTCGTTATAGAGAGCCAGCGAAGCCCGAACCGTGCCGCTGATATGCAGCGCGTCCATAACTGGCTGAGTGCAGTGCTGCCCGGTACGCACAGCGATGCTCATCGAGTCGAGAAGCACACCCATGTCATAATGCTGGATGCCGTTTACGTTGAAGGGCAAAATGCCTGAGCGATGCTCCGGAGAGCCATAGATGATCAGGTCAGGGATTTCGTTCAGAAGACTCAGTCCGTAGGCAAGCAAATCCTCTTCGTACTTCTGTAATTCTTGTTGATCAAACTGCTGCAGGTAATCCACCGCCGCACCCAGCCCGATTGCCTGGGCCACGCTGGGCGTGCCGGCTTCAAATTTATAGGGCAGGACGTTGAAGGTCACCTTTTCGGGGGTCACGGTGTCGATCATTTCACCGCCGCTGAGGAAGGGCGGCAGTGCTTCCAACCACTTTTCCTTGCCGTAGAAGATGCCAATTCCCATCGGTCCATACATCTTATGACCGGAAAAGACATAAAAATCCGCATCCAGACCCCGCACATCGTGTGCAAGATGCTGCACAGACTGGGCGGCATCCACCAGCACGGGGACCTCATAAGCATGGGCAAGGCGGATGATTTCCCCGACCGGATTGACCGTGCCGAGGGAATTGGAAACCTGGTTAACTGCCACCAGGCGGGTTTTTTCGTTTAGCATGCGCTCGAATAGCCCCAGGTCGAGCTCGCCGCGATCGGTTAGAGGCAGAACCCGAAAAGTGGCGCCGCGCCTCAGGCACATTTGCTGCCAGGGAACGTAGTTGCTGTGGTGCTCAAGCTGCGTGACGATGATCTCGTCGCCAGGCTGAACAAACTTATCGCCATAGGTGTAAGCCAGCAAGTTGATCGACTCGGTTGTGCCGCGGGTGAAGATCACCTCGTGGTTGTGTTCCGCGTTGAGATAGCCCGCCACTTTGCGCCTGGCTCGCTCGTAGGCTTCAGTAGCCTGCACTGCCAGGGAGTGATTGCCGCGATGAATATTAGCGTTCAGGCGGGTGTAATAATCAACAAGCGTATCGATCACCATCTGTGGTTTTTGTGTGGTGGCAGCGTTGTCCAGGTAGACCAGCGGCTGGTCATTGACGCGCTGCTTAAGAATGGGGAAATCCGATTTTGCGCTGAGAATATCTCTACTCATAGTTGTTTTATGTATTCCTTAAAGTGGTTTGATTTTACCATTGCCGTCAAGCAAGGCTGCAACTTGTAAGGACTGGAGAATTGGAGCGGGTTGTATGGTGTTTGAATCATTAAAGAAGCGTAAAGATTGGGTTATCACTTGAACAAAGGCGTAGAACCTGGTTTGCTTTGGGATACAATTGTTAACAAATTAAACACTGTTACTTGTTGTTATTTGCAGTGGAGGCTGTATGGCTGAAAAAATATTAGTTGTAGACGATGAAATTTCCTTGCAAGAAACCTTAACCTATAATCTTAAAAAAGAGGGGTACCTGGTTGAAGTGGCCGGGGATGGTATATCCGCGTTGGAACTTTTCAGGACATCCAAGCCGGATCTGGTCATTCTGGACGTCATGCTCCCGGGTATGGATGGCTTCGAAATCTGCCGCACGCTGCGCCAGGAATCCAACACGCCCGTATTAATGCTGACTGCCCGTGATGATGAAATTGACCGCGTGGTTGGGCTTGAGGTCGGCGCGGATGATTACCTTCCCAAACCCTTCAGCATGCGCGAGTTGATAGCGCGTGTAAAAGCGCTGCTGCGCCGCGTGCGTCTGATTCGCGAGGAAGTCGGCAGTGCTGCGCAGGAAGCCAGCCAGCCCAAGACCCTTGTGTTCGGCAACCTGGAAATTGACCTGAGCCGGCGGGAAGTCCGTTTGGATGGGAAAGCCCTGCCCTGTAAGCCCAAGGAATTTGAGCTGCTGACCTTTATGGGGCAGCACAAAGGACGTGTGCTCACCCGCGAACTGATTCTTGAACGTGTCTGGGGTTGGGGATATGTGGGCGACTCGCGCACTGTAGATGTGCACATTCGTTGGCTGCGTGAAAAAATCGAAACTGTCCCGGAGACACCGCAGAGAATTATCACAGTCCGCGGGGCAGGTTATCGCTTCGAAGGGTAAAACTGATCATGAAAATGCGCATCCACTCGCGCATCGCCTGGCCTTTCATCCTGACCTTGGTGCTGACAGTCGTAATTTGGCTCATAGCTTTGCCCCTGCTTGAAAACATGGCTTACCAGGAAGCTCTGACCTCTGGAAAACCTGCAGATCTTTCCTTTGTTCATAATGCGGCTTTCTTTATTTCACTGGCTGGCTTAATTGTTGGTTTAATTATCAGTTTCACTTACACCAATCGCTATGTCGATGATCTTAAGACGCTGACAGAAGCCGCTAAAGAGCTTGGCGAAGGCAAATACCAGCAAATCAGTCTTTCTCCAATGCGGAATTCACTGCTCGAGATGCGTGAATTATATGAAGCCCTGCACAAAACCGCTCTCCAAATTGAAGGGCAGATCAACGATCTTTCCAGGGAACGCGCGATGCTTTCGGCCGTATTGGGGCAAATGACCGACGGTGTCGTCATCGCTGATAACAGCGGTCGCGTGCAGTTGCTAAACAAAGAGGCTGAAAAGTTATTCATGGTCCACGAAGAGGAAGCTCTCGACCGCTCGATCGTGGAAGTGATCCGCCATCACCGGCTGGTGGAGCTCTGGGAAGAAACCCGCAACGGTCCCGCAAAAACCATTAATATGGAAATGGGTTCGAAGCATAAGTATCTGCAAGTGGTTGGCATTCCCCTCGGAGAAGAATTGCCCGGGCGCTCCATGCTGCTTTTCCAGGACCTGACCCAGACCCACCGCCTCGAAACCATCCGTCGCGACTTCGTCTCTAATATCTCCCACGAACTGCGCACTCCGATGGCGGGCTTGAAAGCTATCAGTGAGACGCTGTTGGATGGCGCGTTGGAAGACCCAGTAGTCTCTCGCAACTTTGTGTTGCGCATGGACAGCGAGGTTGATAACCTGACCCAGATGGTCAATGAGCTGCTTGAGCTCTCGCGGATTGAAGCGGGGCGTTCCAATTTTGATTTTCAACACATTGAGCCCAATCGGCTGATCCAAAAACCTGTCGATCGCATGGTTCTGCAAGCAGAACGGGTAGGAGTCACACTCAGCTATGATTGTCCTGCTGATTTGCCGCTGGTTTTTGCAGACCCTGAACGCATCTCACAGGTCTTCATCAACCTGATCCACAACGCCATCAAATTTACTCCCAATGGCGGACAAGTTCAGGTTACTGCCTATCAGGATGGGCAAATGGTAGTCTTCAAAGTCAGCGACAATGGTGTTGGGATTGCACAGAAGGATATTACCCGTATCTTTGAACGCTTTTACAAGGCTGACCGCGCAAGAGCGGGAGGCGGAACAGGATTGGGTCTCTCAATTTGCAGGCACATTGTTGAAGCCCATGGCGGGAAGATCTGGGCAGAAAGTGTCGAAAATTTCGGTTCGGATTTTTTCTTTTCAATACCTGTGGTGTATCATGATGAACAGAATTAACCGTTCTTTTACAACCTGACAAAGACACCTTAACCGATTCTTATTTTGTGAAGTTAAAGCGCATGTTATATTAAATCAGGGCAATAGATGTTGTGTTGTGCATCCCTTGGGATGAAAAAAAGGTTCAAATTGCTATATAATTTTAGAAGATCTCAAACAGCCTTGGAGGCACTATGTCTCGTTTTACCTTAGATCAGGAAGTCAGACTCGTCCAGGATGAAATGCTGCTCTTGGGCAGCCTGGCTGAACAGGCAATCCTGAATTCTGTGGATGCTTTGCGCCGACGGGATGTTGTTGCCGCAAAAGCCATCCATGCTGAAGACCAGAAAATTAACGACAAACATTTTGCTATTGAGAACCACATCCTGATCATTCTTGCCACACAGTCCCCCCTGGCACGCGACCTGCGCACTCTGGCAGCCATGCTTGAGATTATTACCGAACTGGAGCGCATCGGCGATTATGCCAAGGGCATCGCCAAGGTGGCGGCGCGCCTGGCGGATGACGAAACACCCGTCCCGATCCGGGAAATTTCGACTATGGCAGATAAAGCCACCTCCATGTTGCATCGTGCTTTGGGTGCCTTTGTATCCGAAGATCTTGCGGCTGCCTATGCCATCCCCAAAGAAGATGATGAGGTGGATGAGCTGTACATCACCATCTATCGCAAGATCGTTCAGAATATGATTAAGAACCCAGAGACCATTGATCATACAAACCAGATCCTCTGGGTCATCCACAACCTCGAGCGCACTGCTGACCGTGTGACGAACATCTGCGAACGCATCATCTTTATCGTGTCGGGCGAACTGATGGAGTTGGACTCCTCGGATGATGAAGATCTGGATATCTGAAAACCTTCTATATGAGCTAAAAACGCACTGGTTGGCGCGTTTTTTCCCTTTCAACCTTTGTAAATCTGTATGTAAGTACGTTATACTAGTTTTAAGGTGGTCTATTTGGGTTTAAGTTTTTAAAGGGAGGGAAAAGTGCCAGTGACAAAGCAAGAGTTTGTGGGAATCTTCATATTGTGCTGTCTTGTAATCATAGTTATTGTTGTTGGTTTTGGGAACAAGACTTTTGCTGAAAGCACTCGGAGAGCTAACTTTACGGGAACGATGAGTATCGAATCAATACCGACACCCGTCGAAGTCGGCTCGCAATTGCGAGGTGTGGTTGAATACCTCGGTTTCGATGACCTTCGCAGAGAGCTGAAATCCACTAATGGCTGGATTGGAGAAATTGGTGGATTGGTGTACTCACTCTCCGCTGGGTTTTACCGGGATGATGAAAGCCTTGGTTTGGTCCAATTACGTATCCTCACCACGGAACCGTACAGCCGGACAACTGTGAATGTCGATTGCCCACGTAAAAGCGGCGCTCTGCGCGTTGAAGACGCGAAAGGGTCGCGGGTGATCTTACGGGCATCCAATGGAGAACTGTTTTACTTTGATTTACTCGCGAGGCAATTTGTGGAGAGTTTGGATGTCGTTGTTCCCACGGCCACGCTTTTTCCACCACCACGAACTGAAGGTCCCAATCCCACCCCAACTTTGAATCCATACCCTTGAGCGAGCAGTTGACCGCGTGACGAACAACTGCGAACACCTCAGATTCATCGTGTCAGGCGAATTGTTCGAATTTGATACCACGGACGATGAACGCCAGAAACTCAGAAAGTCCTGTTCTTCCTTCCTAAACGCGCCGACAGGCGCGTTTTTTATATACGCAAGATCGCAAAAAGTAGCAGAGTAAACTATAATCCTACTATCTCTCCGTTTGGGATGATATATTCATCACTGCCAGGCATAAGAAAATAGGAGGTACAGCTTGTGTTAAGAAAAAACGACACCAAAGGAAAACTGATTGTCGTGGAGGGAATCGACGGTTCCGGAAAATCCACGCAAATCGACCTGCTTTATAAGTGGCTTTTGAGCGCCGGCTACTCGGCTTACTTCAGCGAGTGGAACAGCTCCGCGCTGGTGAAGAGCACCACTAAAGCTGCAAAAAAGGCTCAATCCTTCACCCCCACTACCTTCAGCATTCTACACTGCACGGATTTTGCGGATCGATGGGAGAACAGTATCTATCCTCTGCTCAAGGCGGGCGTAATCGTGCTGGCAGATCGCTATGCCTTTACGGCTTTTGCGCGTGACGTTGCCCGGGGTGTTGATCCGGATTGGGTCCGCAGCATGTATTCATTTGCCATTATGCCTGACGCGGCTTTGTATTTTCGCGTCCCTCTGGATGTTGCCGTGGGGCGCATCACCGGTGCAAGGGCCAGCCTGAAGTACTACGAGGCGGGTATGGACCTGGGGTTGTCTGAGAATATCAATGAGAGTTTTGAGCTCTTCCAGGGCAAGATCCTGAATGAATATGACAAAATGGTGGATGAGTTTGGCCTGACCATGATTGATGGCACAAAGTCCGTCAAGGATCAGCAGAAAAAAGTGCGGTCAATCATCAAGAAAATCCTTGTAGGTTTTGAGGGGCTGCCAAATCCCAATAAGACGCCCATTTCAGTGACCAACATCCAGGCGAAGAAACCCAAAAAAGGAGGCTCAAAATGAACAAAGCAACCTTCTATGGAGCTGGCTTTCCCTACCGCGATTTTGGCAAACTCTCTGGCAAGTTGATTGTGCTTGAGGGAACTGACGGCGTTGGACGTTCAACCCAGGTCAAAAAACTTCGCAGGTGGCTTGAGGAGGAAGGATATGCCGTTTCAGATACAGGCCTGACGCGCTCTGAATTGACTGCTTCCGGGCTTGAGGCCGCCAAGAACGGGCACACGCTTGGTCCGATCACCATGAGCCTCTTCTATGCTGCCGACTTTGCTGACCGCCTTGAAAATCAGATCATCCCTGCCTTACAGGCGGGTTTCGTGGTGCTTTCAGATCGTTATTTCTACTCTGTTGTTGCCCGTGATAGCTTGCGGGGCATCAACCGTGTTTGGTCAAAGCAATTGTACGGCATGGCACTCAAGCCGGATCTGATCCTCTACATGAAAGCCAGCGTTCCTTCATTGGTAACACGCCTGATCCATGGACGTGGGCTGAACTATTGGGAATCCGGGATGGACCTGCATATTGCGGACAACTTCTATGACAGCTTTGTTCAGTACCAAAGCCTGATACTGGAACAGTTCGATATCTTGTCCGAAGAATATAACTTCATGACCATTAATGCTGATCAGGACCCCGACACGATCTTTGAGGACTTGAAAAAGCCCATTCTCGACCTGCTGTATAACCGGCTGACTAAAGGTAACAAGCCCAAGTAGATACAGAAACTTACCCCAGCATGCCTGGGGTAAGATTTTTAAGGAGAAGTAATGAGTAAATTCCGATCCGAGGCTGTTTGCGTCTATGGCGCAAAGATCATCAACACGCATGTTTTGGCAATGTACGCCGAGATTGAAGGTGTGCTTGAAGCCAAAGATATCGAATACATTCATCGCATGCGTGTGGCATCGCGGCGGCTGCGCAGCGCGCTGGCAATTTTTGAGGGTTGTTTTTCAAGGAAAGAATTCAAAGGCTACTCCCGGGACGTGCGGGATGTTACCCGTTCCCTTGGGGCTGCCCGGGATTTGGACGTTCAGTTAGCAGTGCTTGAAAGTGTTTCACCGAACTTTTCTGATCCCAAACTGTCGCCGGGTATGCGCCGACTGCAGCTGCGCCTCAAGCAGCAGCGTGCCGAGGCGCAAAAGGGAGTTTTAGCTGCCATCCAGACTCTCCAGGCGGATGATACTTTGGTGAATCTTGCCAAATGGGCAGCACCTTTCCGGGAGTCGTCAGATGGAGTCTATCTGTTTTCTCCTGCGCTTTATGAGCTTGCCTTTAGCGGTATAAACGTCCGATTAGATGAATTAATGGATCATGCTAAATATATCCAGGATGAGCGCAATGTGACCGAACTACACAATATGCGCATCAGCGCCAAGCGTTTGCGCTACACGATGGAGGCCTTTGCTGACCTGTATGGCACGAACTTGAAGCCTTTCATCAATCAGACCCGCAAATTCCAGGATATCCTGGGGGATATTCATGACGCGGATGTCTGGGTTGAAATGATCCCCCGTTTCATCCGGGAAGAGGAAGAGCGCATAAGCATCTACTTTGGCAATACCCGCCCTCTCAGGCGGCTGCTACCCGGTTTGGAAGCTTTCCGGGCAAACCGCTCAGAAAAACGCAAGGCGGATTATCAGCGTTTTCTCGGGATGTGGCAGAAAGCGGAGGAGGAGAATCTTTGGGAGGAACTGCTCAAACTCATCAACGTGCCACTCAACCTCGAAGTCGCGCTGCGTTCCCTGCAGCAACTTGAGGAATCCCAAACGATTCAAGAGGAAAATTCTGAGGACATCTCCCCGGAGGATTAGCCTATTTCAGATCTTAAGGGGCTGATCTGGCTCGCTCCGGTATCTTTTTGTGTAAGTCAGTTCCGGTGATCCTTTAATATGACCTTACGCGGTAGAATTTTGACCAGCGGCGAGATGGGATTCCAATCCAGTAATTTCGCAAATTGTAATGGCGTGATCTTGCGTTCAGATTGGATGGCACGCCGTTTTTTGAGCATGGCTGGCAGCCCTCTCAGGGCATCTTTTTTGGCTCTGAAGAGCGCCTTGCCGGATGGCACAAAAAGCCCCGCGACGAGATAAAGCAGGTTAAAGAAAATGTGGGCGGGTAGCAAGAGGCAAAAAAGGAACCCCGGCATATTTTTGACAAATGCCCAGATCAGATTGCGCTGCCCGTAATAGGTCGCGAAGTCACTGCGGTAGCCAGTGCTGCCAGAGCCGACATGCCTGACAGTGGCTTGAGGCAGGTAGAGAAAAGGATAGCCGGCAAGCTGCAGACGCATATCGAGGTCGAGGTCTTCCATGTAGGCGAAAAAGTCTTCATCGAACCCACCCACCTGCTCGAAAGCATGCCGCGGATACGCCGAGGCTGCCGCGCAGGCGCTCATCACCAGGCGGAGTTCTGTCGCGCTTTTTGCGGTTGGCTGCTTGTGATTTTTACGCCACGCCAGCCCACTGGCATGATAAACATTCCATTCGCCATCAAGCACATCAGGGTTATCCGCTTGCACCAGGCGCGATGCAAAGCAGTGCCCGGGGTGCTTCAGCGCAGCCTGGTGGAGGATTTCAAGCCAATCCGGCTCAGGGAAAGCATCGCTGTTCAATAGCACCAGGTACTCCCCTGAAGCCGACCTGGCAGCCAGGTTGTTTCCACCTGCAAAACCCAGGTTGGTTTCGGAATGAACATACTTCAGCGCAAAGTCCTGGAAAGATGCCAGAATTTCAGGGTCAGGCGGCTCGTTGGCGCCATTGTTGAGCAGAATCACTTCAAAATCTTGAAAGATCTGCGACTGCAGCGATTGCAAACAGCGCTGCAGATATTGTTCACTCTGCCAGAACAGGATCAGGATTGAGAAGAAAGGTTTACTCATAAACATTTTCTCTGCTTACCCATATTATAGTTTAGGTAAGCTATATGCAAGCGTTTGAAATTGGGGATAATGAGTTTGTATAATTCCGTCTACGACACTGATAGGAAAAAAGCAGATGGCAAAATCGAATAAATCTAAGCAAAAATCGATTGCTGGCAGGTCCTCCAAACCAAAGAATAAAGCCGCAAATAAACCAAAACAAGCATTACCTGTCTGGGGTTGGATTCTGATTGTGGCAGGAGTGATTGCTGGAGGTTTCCTCATCATTCAAGACATTGGGCAGGGTCAGCCCCTTATAAACACCTTGCCAGCAGAGATCAGCGTTGCCGAAGCGGCTCAACTTGACCCAAAAGACTGGTTTTTCCTGGATGTACGTGAACCCAGCGAATGGGCAGAGGTCCACATCCCCTATGCCACCCTGATCCCACTGGGAGATCTGATGGCCAGGTTGTCTGAGATTCCAAAAAACCAGAACATTGTTGTAGTCTGTCGCTCAGGCAATCGTAGTGCTGTTGGGCGCGACTTGCTCTTGCGGTCAGGTTTTACCAGCGTAACCAGCATGGCTGGCGGCATGAGCACCTGGCAAGCCCAGGGGCACCCCGTGGTAAGCGGACCATAAGCGCTAACTCTTAAACACCGAATTTTTGCTTGTGTAAGAGCCAATCCTGTTGGCTTTTATTTATTAACATTAGACCCAGCAGTGCCAGTGCAGACCACCAGAATTCTTTGTGCCCACATTATCGCAAAGGCTCTTGCTTACAGCTGCGTTTAACCAAGCGGCGGGCATGCCTGATCCTTTCCTATGGTAAGATTAAAAGCTGTCTGACGCATAAAAAGGTGACACAATTGGCCAGTACCTCTAAACCTGTCTACGACTCCGCAACCAACCGCGTATCCGCGATTTCCGAATTGAAAGAATTGGGAAAATACCGCTATCTGCTTGGGCAATTAATTCGCCGCGATATCCTCACGCGTTACAAGCGCTCGGTGTTGGGTGTGGCGTGGACGATGCTCAACCCCTTGGGCACCATGCTGATCCTGACCTTTGTCTTCTCAAATTTCTTCAAATCAGAAGTGCTCCACTACCCCGTCTATATATTAAGCGGTTTGTTGGTGTGGAACTTTTTCTCACAGGGGTCAAATGCCGCCATCAGCGGTCTGGTATGGGGAGGCAGCCTGCTCAAACGCATCTATATTCCCAGCAGTGTGTTTGGTGTTTCGGCGATTGGCACCGCATTGGTCAACCTTATCCTCTCGCTTGTTCCGCTTGTGATCGTGATGTTGGTGGATGGTGCCCCATTCTACCTCTCTATGCTATTCTTACCCATTTCAATTTTGCTGCTGACCGCCTTTACGCTTGGCTTTGGCTTGTTTATCTCGTCGCTGGCTGTATTTTTCCCGGATGTCGCGGAAATGTACCAGGTCTTGCTGACTGCCTGGATGTACCTGACGCCCATCATCTACCCGGAGAGTTTGATTTCAGCACGATGGCTTCCATTTTACAAAATCAACCCCATGTATTGGATGGTTAAAATGTTCCGCTTGCCAATTTTTGAAGGGCGGATTCCATCCTGGCAGGAGTTCTTGCCGGCTTTCGCCTGGGCGGTTAGTATGTTGGTACTTGGCTGGATCTATTTCACTTCAAAGACGGAGGAGTATGCCTACCGTGTCTGAGGTGAAAGAGGAGAATATCCAGTTATTGACCCCCGAACCGATCATTCAGCTCGAAAATGTCTCGGTGAGTTATCGTTTGCCTTCAGAACGGATCGGCACTTTCAAGGAGTATGCCATCCGCAAGCTGCAGCGCAAGATCAAAATAAACAAATTCTGGGCACTGACCGATATCAGCCTGCAAGTCAACAGAGGCGAAGTGTTTGGATTGATTGGCAATAACGGCGCTGGCAAAAGCACCATGCTAAAAGTGATTTCCAAGGTGCTGAAACCAACCAAGGGCAGAGTGGTGGTTTATGGCAAAATTGCTCCCCTGCTTGAGCTCGGTGCGGGATTTCACCCTGAACTATCGGGTCGGGAGAACGTTTTTCTCAACGGGGCTTTGCTCGGCTACAGCCGGTCGGAGATGGAAGCCGTTTTTGACGAGATTGTCGAATTCTCAGAATTGGAGCAATTTATCAATTCACCCGTGCGCACCTACTCATCAGGGATGTTTGCCCGACTCGGTTTTGCTGTGGCGACGGCTCACATGCCAGAGATCCTGATTTTGGATGAGATCCTGAGCGTAGGAGATGAAGCCTTCCAACGCAAGTGCAACCTGCGCATGAAGAATTTTCAGCAGGCTGGTGCTACTGTGTTGATGGTCTCGCACGCGCTGGACATGCTTGAGGGCATGTGTAACCGCATTGCCTGGATCGACCATGGAAAGACTCAAAAAATCGGTGAGCCGCAGGAAGTGATTGCAGCTTATCGGGGAGAAAATTTGTGATGGAATACATCCGCACCGCCATCCCGGAAGTCGTCTTGATGAAGCCCCAGGTTTTTGGCGATCATCGCGGATTTTTCCTGGAGACTTTCCGTCAATCAGAGTTCGATGCCTTTTGCGGGCATCAGGATTTTGTGCAGGACAATCATTCCGGTTCCACCCAGGGCATCCTGCGCGGATTGCATTATCAACTTCAACAAACACAAGGTAAATTAGTGCGGGCAGTTGTGGGTGAGGTTTTCGATGTTGCCGTGGACCTCCGCAAGGGTTCCCCTACTTTTGGGAAATGGGTTGGCGCGGTCCTGTCCGCCGAAAACCGTCATTTGCTTTGGATTCCGCCCGGTTTTGCGCATGGTTATTACGTCATCAGTGAGTGGGCTGAATTCTTCTACAAAACCACCGATTATTACGCCCCGGAATGGGAACGTGGCCTGCTTTGGAATGACCCGGCGATTGGGATCGAATGGCCGTTGGTGGGAGGCACACTGCCCACCCTGTCGGGTAAAGACGCTACCGCGCCAACATTGGCTGAGGCGGAAGTCTTCCCGGTTGGCTGGTTGACAGAAAAAACGATCGAGGAGTGAGAATGAAAAATTTGCTGGTTACCGGAGGGGCGGGCTTTATCGGCTCAAACTTCATTCACTACTTGCTGCAGCAGGACCTGGACGTCAAAATTGTCAACCTCGACGCGCTGACTTACGCCGGCAGTCTGGAAAATCTCAAGGATCTCCCAGATCCCGAACGGCACCTGTTTGTGCACGGCAGCATCACCGACCGCGCCTTGCTGGACCAGCTTTTCAGTGAACACAAAATTGACACCGTCGTCAACTTTGCTGCCGAGTCGCACGTGGATCGCTCCATCCTCAACCCCGGCGTCTTCGTGGATACCAACGTGGTCGGCACCTACACCCTGCTCGAAGCAGCCCGGCGTGCCTGGATTGTGGAAAAGATTGTTCCACTTGAACAAGTTCGTTTCCACCATGTCTCTACTGATGAGGTTTTTGGCACCCTGACCCGCGAAGATCCGCCTTTTGAAGAAGAAACGCCTTACGCGCCGCGTTCCCCTTATGCCGCGGCAAAAGCCTCCAGCGACCATTTCGTGCGCGCCTATCAAACCACCTTTGGCTTGCCCATCAGCATCAGCAACTGCTCGAATAATTATGGTCCTCGCCAGTTCCCTGAGAAGCTCATTCCATTAATGATTTTGAACGCATTGAGTGGCAAACCGTTGCCGGTTTACGGCGACGGCATGCAGATCCGCGACTGGCTCTACGTGGACGACCACTGTGAGGCGATCCTTCGCATCGTGAAAGACGGACGCACAGGCGAAACCTATTGTGTGGGCGGTGATAATCAACCTCCCAATATCGAAATCGTCAATACCATCTGCGACATCCTTGATGAGTTGCAGCCAAATTCTGAGTTCGCCCCCCACAATCAGCTGATCACTTATGTTGCTGACCGGCCGGGGCACGACCGCCGCTACGACATCAACATCGCCAAGATCGAGCACGAACTTGGCTGGAAGCCCAGCCACGACTTGCGCCAGGGTTTGGTGGACACGGTAAAATGGTATCTGGACAACCCCACATGGGTTGAAGCAATTACGAAACAATCAGATTACGATAGCTGGCTCCAAAAGAACTATTCGGGCAGAAAGGCGTAGACATGAAAGGCATCATCCTCGCAGGCGGCAAAGGCACCAGGCTCTACCCCTTAACCATGGCAATCAGCAAGCAGTTGCTGCCGGTTTATGACAAACCCATGATCTACTACCCGCTCTCAATGTTGATGCTGGCAGGCATCCGGGATGTTTTGGTCATCACCACGCCTGAAGACAGCGATCAATATCAGCGCTTATTGGGTGATGGCAGCAGGCTGGGAATGCACTTCCAATATGCCGTGCAGGCGGTCCCGCGCGGGCTGGCGGATGCCTTCCTGGTTGGCAAAGAGTTCATCGGTGACGACAAGGTCTGCCTGATCTTGGGCGATAATATCTTCTTTGGGCACGGACTGCCGCAGGTGTTGCGCAGCGCGGCCGAACAAAAAAGCGGCGCGGTCGTGTTTGCTTACCCGGTCCGGGACCCCGAGCGTTACGGCGTGGTGGAATTTGATGAGAGCGGCAAAGCCATCAGCCTGGAAGAAAAACCGCTCAAGCCGCGTTCCAATTACGCTGTGCCTGGAATTTACTTCTACGATAACCGCGTAGTTCAATACGCTGAAGAGCTCGAGCCCTCTCCAAGGGGTGAGATCGAAATCACGGATATCAACAAACGCTACCTGGGGGATGGCGAGCTCGCAGTGAAGGTGCTGGGGCGTGGTGTTGCCTGGCTGGATGCCGGCACGCACGAGTCCCTGCTGCAGGCTTCGATGTTTGTGCAGGCGGTGGAAGACCGGCAGGGCATGATGATCTCCTGCGTGGAGGAGATTGCCTTTCGCATGGGCTATATTGACGAAGCGTGTCTGCGAAAATGTGCTGAGCCCCTGGCGAGCAACGAGTATGGACAGTACTTGTTAAGATTTTTGAGGGACCAGGCTAAATGAAAAAGATTCTGCAGATTGGCACGAAAGGGCAGCTGGGATGGGAACTGTTGCGCACCTGCGCGCCGCTTGGCGAAGTGGTCGCTTTGGACTATCCCGATGTGGACCTTTCTGACAGCACCGGACTGCGTGAGCTTGTGAGAAGCGTGAAACCCAACATCATCATTAATGCCGCGGCTTATACCAACGTGGATAAAGCAGAGAGTGAACCAGAGCTGGCGAGGGCGATCAATGCCACTGGTCCGGGAGTCTTGGCGGAAGAAGCCAAAAAGCTGGGGGCTGTGCTGCTGCACTACTCCACCGATTACGTCTTCGATGGCACCAAATATAGCCCGTACGTGGAATCGGACGCTCCCAACCCTATCAGTGTTTACGGTCAGACCAAGCTGGAAGGCGAGCAGACTGTTGCGGTTTCCGGGTGTGCCTACCTGGTCTTAAGGTCAAGCTGGATTTATTCCAGGCATGGCGGCTTTGTGGCAAAGGTGCTCGAGTGGGCACGCACGCAGGAAACTATCCGAATCGTGGATGATCAAATCAGCAGCCCAACTCCCGCGAGATTAATGGCTGAGATCACAGCCAGCCTTGTTTCAAAAATTGACGCAAGCGCTGAAAACTGGATCATGGAGCGTAAAGGGATCTATCATTGTGCCTGCAGTGGTTGCTGCAGCCGTTACGATTGGGCAAAAGAAATATTAAGGCGTGCCCCAAACTCTTCCCGAAAACAGGATCAAGAATTGCTGCCAGCTTCTACAGCTGAATTCTCAACCCCGGCGCAAAGACCGCTCAGATCTTGCCTGGACTCCTCAAAGTTTGAGGACACATTTGGAATGAAGATCCCACACTGGCTGAACGCCCTTGAACTGGCAATGGAAGAATGATGTTGAGAGTTAGAATTGAACTGTCGAAACTTATTATGAATGCATGTTGTTTCTCACTGTTGAGTTGTCGATGAAGATAGAGTCCGCTGCAGTTTATACCTATGAACGAATCATTGCCAGCCTTGAAGCTTACAGGTTGTTCAATCCGATCTTGCGCGCGAAGATGCAGATCAACAGAGGGCTTGTTGATGGAAATTTTTCGACTGCTCCGATCAAAGACTCGGATGTTGTGGTATTTCAGCGTGAATTTCCCGCCAATTTGTCGAATTACCTCGCGGTGATGTCCCAGGCCGCCAACCTGGGCAAGCCGGTTGTGATGGATATGGATGATGACCTGTTGGCGCTGCCAATTCACCACCCAGACAGGGTGAAACTCAATTACGCCAAAGCCCAAATTCCGATTTTGACTGGCATGCTTCAAGCCACAGCTCTGACTGTCACCACGCCATACCTGGCTGACTTGCTCAGAAAATACAACAGCAACATCTTTGTCCTGCCTAATTTCCTGGATGACTCGCTCTGGCAGTTCAACGCGCCCCAGGTTGAACCGGTGGGCGACAAGATCCGAATTTTTTATATGGGAACGGTCACCCACGTTCCTGATCTCGAGATGCTCAAACCGGCTTTCCGTGAATTGGCAATGAAGTATCCGGGTCGCCTGGAATTTGTCTTTTATGGGGCTAATCTGAATTTCGAGGAAGACATTCCGGCGACCATCACTAATTGCCAGAGTGAAACCTTTGTCTATGCGGACTATGTGAAAATTGCACTTTCCCAGAAGGCAAACATTGCTATCGCCCCCTTGGAAGACATTCCCTACAACCACTGCAAGAGTTCGATAAAATTCTTTGAATATACCGCCACAGGGCTGCCGGGAGTTTATTCGAGAGTGACCCCATACACCAGCGTGATCAAGGAAGGGGTCAATGGCTTCACCGCTTCAACGATTGATGAATGGGTTGATGCACTCTGTCGGTTGATTGAAAATCCCCAACTGCGGGAGTCAATGGCGTTTGCAGCCCAGGAAACTGTTCGGCGGGATTGGTTGCTTTCCGACCATGCTCATTTGTGGCCTGACACTTACGCGGAGATCTCAGAACTAAACACTGCGAATCAAGCCCCATTGATGACCTATCTGCCGGTTTTCGAAGATATCACGCTCCATCTCGATACATTCATACAGAAACGGGAGAAGGAAAACTCAGAGTTAACCTGGCACCTCAGGCAGACCAACCAGGAATTGGTGGCTAAATCTGAGGAAAACCAGGACTTGAAAGCCCAGGTGGATAGTCTTTCGGTCCAATGGCTGGACCATACGAAACGGATACAAGCTTTGGAAGCCGAGAATCAGATTATCAGAGAGGGATGGGATGCGTCCAAGCTTGAGGTCGTAAATTATGCTCTCAGTACAAGCTGGCGAGTGACCCGACCCATGCGCAAGTTTATCAAGCTGTTTAAGGGGAAATAATGGGTTTTTCAATCAATGATCGGCATCTGGTCAAGAAAAGCGGGCTGTTTGATCCCGTTTACTACTTGTTCACCTACCCCGACGTGCGCGTAGCGGATATGGACCCGCTTACACACTTTATGAAGGTTGGGTGGAGAGAAGGGCGCAACCCTTCCGACAAATTCAATACCCAGTTCTATCTCAATACCTATGCGGATGTCCGGCAAGGGGGCATTAACCCCTTGATTCACTACATTTCTTACGGAGGACGCGAAGGGCGGGCAGCTAAATAAATCTGCGGCGGAGCCAGCTTAAAAAGCTGGATCTCTTTTTGATGACTGGGGCTGCAACAGGCTCCGGCGATGTGGAATCACAGGTTTCCTCATAAAGAATAGGTTTGGCAGTGATTTCGTAGAAAGACGTTTGGGTCAGGTTATATCTCTCACGCATGACCTCGCGCAGTTTCTCATCCTGCAGCAGGCGCAGAAACATTTGAACCCCTCCGAGTTGAGGCATAGAACCACAAAATACCGGTTTGAATAGCAGAAGCATGCGTTCAACAGTTAGTTCGTCGGGGTCAATCGTTCCCTGATGGGTGAAGTCCTCTCCAAACGCTTCAACAAACAATTCGTCGGGAATATCATCAAAAAAGCTGCAGTAAATTTGCGAGAATTCGAAATTTGCCCGACGGATTCCCTTTTCCGATGGAGCACTTGAATTCGCTCCCGTGGTAAACCAGCGGTAATTGGTCAGTTTTTCCTGGATAATGTGGATCGGATAATGTTTTACGATCCTGATCCACAAGTCATAATCCTGCACCTGCACGTATCCCAGGTTGTAGAGTCCGACCTTCTCAATCACACTGCGGGGAAACATGGCGGATGGGTGGGAAACACCGCAGCCATAGAAGTAAAAGTAACGCAGCCACTCAGCCTGGGTTTTATTCCGAATGTCCCACCACAGAACACGTTCTGTGTCCTTCTCAGTCAGGATCTTTCCATGTTCATCAACAAAATTGACTAATGTGAAACAGGCTCCATATTCAGGATGATCCCTAAAGAAATCCACTTGTTTTTGCAGTTTATCAGGTGCCCAAGTGTCGTCACTGTCAATGCGCGCTATCAGTTCCCCCGAAGAGTGGCTTATTCCGTAATTGAATCCATAGACCATGTGCTCATGGGTGTCAGCAAAAAACGGCTTAATTCTTGAGTCACTAAACGACCGGATAACTTCCCGTGATCTGTCTGTGGAGCAGTCATCAAAGATGACGAATTCCCAATTCTGATAGGTTTGGGCCAGCACGCTTTCAATGGTCTGCCTGATGAGAATCTCACCATTGTAGTTGGACATCACGATGCTGACCAAGGGTTCGTTGCTGCTCATCACTTAATCTTTCTCCAAACATTCGAAGCCTTATTCAAGCCGCGAGGACCGGCGATTTTCAGGATCAGCCTTTTGACCCTCGCTTTTAGAGCGCTTTCGGCTAACATTTGTTGGTTCAGCTGATTACCCTGGTTGATCAGGTTCAGGTAATAATGCCGACCCTCAAATCCGATTTTGCCGGCGAAAGCGACATGATAGTCTTTGGTGATCTTGTGATAATTTGTGATTTCCAACTGGCTGTAGCTTAAGGTCATCGCCCAGGCTGAGTAGAAACCTGCTTGTTGAGCCGCAAAGGGATATATGCGTTCAATCGAGTGCATAATCGTGCCGTCGGTAACGCGAGTGGGTTCGACAGGGAAATCTTCATAGCCGTAATTTTGATCAAACAACAGAGCAAGGGCTTTTGTTCGGAACCAGAAAATCGTGCCAAGCGGGGCTATGGGTGCCTTATCATTGGACATGGGAACTGTGATGCCCAATTCCCGGGCATACTTCTCTGCCGCGTCGTAATTAATCAGCCACTCGTTCCCGGGCAAGCTTGCCCATGGACCAAAATTTGGAGTTGGCGGCGTTAAAAGTCCGAGCCTTGGGTTGTCCTTGAAAGCCTTCAGAATATTCTGCACATACTCCCTGGAACCCAAAACGTTTTCAAAACAGTGATAGGCGAAGGACTCGCCGATGATGAATGGTTTGAAATAGTCTGTTTTCTTGTCATGCGCGGAACAAACTACGTCATAATCCATAATGTAGGGTTTGAACCCAACCAAAAGCGCGCTAACGTCGCGACCGCGGTTTTCGATCAGAATTACGCTAACTTTACGATCAGGCAAGGCAGCAAACACAGTTTCAATGGCTGCTTTCTTTTCCTCATTGTCTGTGGAAATGAAGATATCCATGTTGTCCGGCGTGTTCTTAGCGTAGCGTAAACAGTATTCAATCTGGTCAGGATAGTAGATATGAAGGAAAAGAGCTGCTTTTAGTTCTGGTTTATCATCTGGAAGCCTGATCTCATCAGGCAAAATGAAATTGAGCTGTAACCGCTCTTTGATATCTGACATGTGAGCGGTTCTGAGCAGCACGTCCCATATCAGGTTCAGGTCATAGTCCGTTTTCTGTTCCAGGTATTGGTACAGATCCCTGGCGGCCTGTCCGGGGCTCACCTCGATATATTCGTTATAAATGTTGTAGAAAACCTTGCGCTTAAAAACGGGGCATCCGCGATTCTCCACCAATTCTCGTGGGTAGAGCATCATCGGATATTCATGGTAATCCTTCAGGTCGTCCGTGTTAACGTAAACATCCGATTTGAACCCCATGCGGGTGAAATCTTCGGTGAAGATGACCTCATGCCAGCCAATGGATTCTGCATAGGTGTGGACCATGGGAACAGTTTCCCAGTAGTGCTGCAGGGCTTTGGACTGCACAAAATCCGAGCGAAACACCATGAAGCTGGACTGGATGTGCATGGGCACATAACCATATTTGCAGGAGTTCCATGGATCAAAGGGAAGACCGTAGTGGCGGGTGAGACCCCAAAAATGGACATTTCGATCCGCCATTGCGTCGAAGGCTTCTTTGAATGGATGCACCGGACCCATGAGGGTGTAATTAAGCAGAACGACCTCGTCGTATCCCGCCAGTTCCTTCCAGCCAACGGATAGCAGGGCTTCTTTGTAGGCACAAACATCCAGCCCCTTGTTTTCACGCTCGAGAATCACCGGTTCAAACTCAGCAAGTTTTGCTTTGCTCTCCGAGGTCAGGGGTCCATTACTGACGAAAATCAATTTTTCCAGGTTCTTGACAAGGTCGCCCAAAAGATAGGGGATGTAATCGTCTACAATGCCATCTTTATCGTAGAAGAAGTAAATTGCAATTCGTCGGATTGGCTTGGTTTTATCCAGTTTCATGGCTATTTTTGACCAGCAGCAGCAATGATCCTTTGAATTTTGGTGTTATCCCCATAAACAATAGGTGAATCGTATGGCCTGTCTGGAAAAACACCAAATTGGGGTTTGATGTTCAGATGTCTGGTAGCGATGAATTCCTGAACTTTGTCACGCAGGGTGGTGGCCTTACCGCTGCAGGTATTGATGATGCCATTGACGTCCGACTGCGTAATGACCATAGCGATCTGCTGCGCCAGTTCATCAACTTCAATGAAGTCAAACGAGTTCTTCCCGGTGGTCACCGGGAAAGTGGCATCCCCACGTTCCTCGGCTTCGAGGATTTTGGTAAAGATAGAATGATTGCGTTTGTCATCGCCCAGAATGTAGTAAGCCCGCAGCCACTGAAAAGTTGCGTCTTTTTTCTTTGCCATCAAAGAGGTCAGCTGGCGCAGGGCATTTTTTGCAATCCCGTAGTAGCTGATGGGGTTGGTTGGGGTGTTCTCATCAATTTTCCCCTCCCAATATCCAATCTCATGCATGGTGCCCTGCACCGCGATGTGCTTCAAACCTGCTTCCAAAAGGCTGGAAATGAAATGGAAATGACCGGGCAAATCATCGATGTGGCTGTTGGCAAAGTGATTGAAGCCATTTCGCCAGGCAAGATGCAGGCAGGCGTCAATCTGGTCAATTCTTTTTGTAATTTCTTCAGGATTTTCGAACAGGTTTACCCGGAGACGATCGGCGCGCGGGTCAATACCGTCGATAATTAAATCAGCGGCCAGAACGTTCACCCCAAGATCCAGTAATTGTTCAATTACTTTCTGACCAATATACCCGTTTGCACCTGTAACAAGGATCGTTTTTGCCACTTTTTTACACCTTAGTTTGTCCTTACTCTGTGAATTCTATCATAGGAACAATTCTTAAAAAGCGGACCATTTGCGTCCATATCAGCCCGGACTCACTCATGAAAAAGCCGCACCCCTTTTTCGATTATAATGTGAAATTGTTATGGTTTTCTCCTCACAAATATTTTTATTTGTATTTTTGCCCCTTTGTGTTTTGGGAGCCTATTTAGTTCGCCCTGATTTCCGAAAATACTTTCTGATTCTTGCATCCCTCGCTTTTTTTGCCTGGACAGGGAAAAGACCCTTAGCGATATTTGTGATTTTCGCCCTATTGAACTACGGCATGGGCTTGTTGCAAGGCAGGCTTCGTGATAATGAGGGGCTTGGCAGAAAGATTGCCAATTGGCTGGTCATACTTTTCAACGTGGCATTCCTGCTGGCCTTCAAGTATCTGCCCTTTTTTACAAACATACTGGGAGGCATCACTGGAACTGAACTTCCAAAAATTGAGCTTCCGGTCCTGTTGGGAGTTTCTTTCTTTGTGTTCAGTGCAATTTCGTATCAGTACGATATCTATTACAAAAAGATTGCTCCCCAAAAGAATATTGCCGATTTCCTGCTTTACATAAGTTTCTTCCCCAAACTCTTGCAGGGTCCAATCACGCGGGCAGGTGAATTTTCGACGCAGCTTGCAAAAAACAAGCTTGACCTGGATAGCCTTTCAAAAGGAGTGTATCGTTTTACGGTAGGGTTGGCAAAAAAGGTGATCATTGCCGATCAACTCGGAGCGATGGTTGATCAGATCTTTGCCAACGCGGCAAACGCCAATGGGGTCTCTGTGGCCTGGCTGGGTGCATTCGGCTATGCCATGCAGATCTTTTTTGATTTCTCGGGCTACACCGATATGGCAATCGGACTAGGGCAAATGCTCGGGTTTGATCTGCCGGAGAACTTCAACTTCCCATATCTTGCCCTCAATATTTCCGATTTTTGGCGCCGCTGGCACATCACCCTGAGCAGCTGGTTTCGTGATTATGTTTTTTACCCGCTCGAGTTCAAACGCAGGAAACAAAAAATCTTTCGCACAGAATCCAACACGCTGATCGTTTTCTTTTTGACCGGTTTCTGGCACGGAGCCGGCTGGCAATTCATTGTGTGGGGTACGTGGCACGGGCTGTTCGCCAGCCTTGAGGCCTTCTTGCGCACCAAAAAAATCAAAGCAAAAGCTCCAGCGATTGTGCGCTATCTTGTGACGATGCTGATTGTGCTGGTGGGTTGGGTGCTTTTCCGATCTCCGGGGCTCAGATATGGGCTCCAATACCTGGGGGTGATGTTTGGGCTGGTGAAACCGCTTGAAACAGGCTTGACCCTCACGTGGTATCTCAACGGAAAAATTGCCTTTGTCCTGGCACTGGCTATCCTGGCTTGCATCCCCTGGAAGCAAATGCTTCCCGAATATTTTGAAAAATTATCCGCATCAAAACTGAACGACCCCATCAGGATGATTGCGTACTTGATCCTGCTTGGTTTTTCAATCATGATGGTTATGTCTTCAACCTACAGCTCATTCATTTATTTTAAGTTTTGATGGTGCGCGAATGAAATCCACAGTCTTCAAAGTGCTCATCGTCATCGTGTTTTTTGCAGTACTATTCCTGCCAGTTTTAGAGTCGGATAAAATCGGCGGGGCACTCTCCCCTAACGAAAACCGCTACCTGGCAAAATTCCCCCCATTGTTCACTGAGAACCACAATTTTTCGCCGGAGTTTAAATCCGGGTTTGAAACCTGGCTCAATGACAACCTGGGCGGCAGGCAAAAGCTCATCCAATTATCTAAAGCAATCAACTATCGTCTCTTTGGCGAACTGGGGTTTTCCGGATACAGGGTCATCAATGGGCCCAACGGCTGGCTTTTTTACGCCCCCGACCCCGAGATCCCATACATTGTTAATTCCTTTGTTCCTGATGATGCTGTAAAAATGAACATCAAGAACAGTTTTGAAAGAATTGCCGAAGGGCTGAAGGAGTCAAATACATCCCTGGTAGTGGGCATGTGGCCTCCAAAATTTAATATTTATCCCGAGGAATTACCTTCGAATCTGCGGCTGATCAACACTTACTCCGCGGCAGAAGCTATCGATGATGCATTGAGAACCGCACAAGGCTTTTCCTATGCATCACCATTCGACAAGTTGGTGGCGAGCAAATCGAGCTTCCCAACCTATTCCCGTGCTGTTGACGTTGGGCATTGGAATCAATACGGAGCTTTCATTGGTTACTCTGCCTTGATGGAAGCAGTTAAAGAACGCATTCCAGATCTGCGGATTCTGACGGAAGAGGACTTCTCAATCACAGAAGTCGAAAGAGAACTAAAAACCGACTGGGGTTTTGCTTCAAAAGAGACAGACCTTCGCTATGAACCAAAATTTATCCGGACAGCCATAGAAGATCCCGGTTTCTTCGACACAATCAATTTCAGCTCAAAAGATATCTGGAAAAGCTACAGGTACTTCCAAAATCCGGATACCACTTTGCCAAAAGCGATTCTGGTGGGAGATTCTTATGTTTGGCAGTTCTTACTCCAAAACATGGCAGAGAGCTTTTCGGAGTTGGTTTTTATTCATTATTTGGATTTAGATCAAGTAGGCAGTTTGGCTGTAATTATTGAACCCGATGTGATCATGCTTACTGGTCAGGGGTTCCCCGCAGTTTGGGCATTGTCACAGGTATCTCTTCAGAATTTATCCGCTGAGATAGTCTCGCACGATACGCCAACAACGATTGAGCGGGGGGAATCGTATAACGTTAACATCCTGGTCAGAAACACTGGCGATCGAGCCTGGTCGGAGGATGACCAGATCCGGCTGTGTATTTTCCAGGACGGTAAAGATCACGGCTACCGCGTTCACTTGCCAGAAGGCTTTTCGCTGGAACCCGGACAGGAATATACCTTTGTGCTCTACAATCTGCAGGCGCCTGCTGGAGATGCTACCTACCTGGAGTATCAAATGCTTGAAGAGGGAATTCAATATTTTGGCGAAAAAGAACGCGTCGATATTGTGGTAAAGTGAACTGGCAGAAATTGAACATGTACTTAACGGCAGGACCTTATGACAACACAACCTTTCCCTAACAACAATATTGGTTACCTCTGTACTGACTGGCAGGTTGAACGAGGACTTGGCTCAAAGACAGCGCTTAAGTTGATTGACAAAGATGAGAACTTGTTCGAGTTTAGCTTTGCCCAACTCACCGACTTAAGCAACCAGGCAGCCAACCTGCTCTCGTCACTTGGATATCAAAAAGGTGACCGGATCATGCTGCTGCTGTCCAAAACAGTGGAAATATTTGCCTTTTTCCTGGGTGCGCTTAAGCTCGGTTTGGTAAGCAGCATCCTCTTCACCAGCATTGGAGAAGACTCGATCGTGGAGCGGATAAAAGACACCGATACCAGAGCAATCATTTCTACTTCCCGGATGAACTTCCGCCTCGTGAAGGTCCTGCAAAAATTGGATGAGTCTTTTCGGGTCTTGTTGGTCGATGAAGATCAGTCTGATGGTCAGTTTATTGGCATACGCGAGCAATTCAAAAAGGCTTCGGTGGAGTTTGTCACGCCAGAAACCGACCCTGAGCAATACTCCCACTTCCACTTCACTTCCGGTTCCACTGGTAAACCCAAGGCGGTTCAGCATTGTCATGCTTCGATCATTGATCACCTGCGCAGTTTTAAGGAGGTCATGCAGGCAAAACCAGATGAGCTCTTTTGGTGCACGGCTGACCCGGGCTGGGTAACCGGCACAACTTACGGCATCACAGCGCCATGGGCTTCAGGGCTGACCCAGCTTCAGTTGGATGCCAATTACGACCCTGCGCTTTGGATGCGCGTGATTGAGCGTTACAAAGTTCAGATCCTATACACTGCCCCTACCGTTTTTCGCATGATGGCGCAGCAAGCAGACGCGTTCTACCAGCAATACGACCTCAGCTCTCTAAAGAGGGTCTACACCGTCGGTGAGCCCCTCGATCCCAATCTGGTCTTGTGGGGGCGCAGGATTTTCCATTGTGAGATCTACGACACCTGGTTCCAGACCGAAACGGGCAGCATCATGGTTGCCAACCGCCCCGGGTTAGAGGTCAGACCAGGCTCTATGGGCAAGCCGCTTTCCTATCTCGAGGCAGCTATCCTTGAGAGTAAGGATAATCCCTTGCCGGATGACACCCAGGGGCTGCTTTGCATCCGAAAACCCTGGAATTCAATGTTTAGAGAATACGTTGGCAACCCCGTGGTTTACAACAACAAATTCCTGGGGGATTTCTACAGCTCCGGTGATATTGCGTATCGGGATGCGGACGGCTACTACTGGTACATTGGCAGAAGTGATGACGTCATCAACACTGCCGGTCATCTCGTCAGCCCCTTCGAGATAGAGTCGGCCGTGATGGAAGTGCCGCATGTGTTGGATTGTGCTGTGGTTGGCTTACCCGACGACCTCCTTTACGAAAAGGTCGTGGCCTTTGTGGTCCATGATGAGCAATCTCCCTCATTGCGAAAGCTGGATATGGAAATAAAACTCTACGTGGCAAAGAAGGTGGCTTCGCTGGCTTCGCCGAAAGAAGTGGTATTCACCGATAAAATTCCAAAAACGAAAAGTGGAAAAGTGATGCGTCGGGTGTTGAAGAAACAATACCTGGGACAAGACGTGGGGGATCTCTCCACGATGGAGGAATAAATGGCAGAAAATGATGTAGTTGCACGGATAAATAATGTCTTTCGGGAAGTTTTTGACAACCCCGAAATTGAGATCTTCGACGAGATGACTGCAAGCGATGTGGTGGGTTGGGATTCTTTCTCGCACATCAACCTGATCACCTCCCTTGAAATAGAATTTGATATCGAATTCACGCAACAGGAAGCTTTTGGATTCAAAACCGTTGGGGAGTTGAAAGATGCAATTTTGAAAAGAGTTGCCGGATGATTTGGGGAGATCATCTTAGCAATACACAGACTTCCCCCAATATTAATTAATCATTTCCGCTACTATATTTTTGATTAAAGTCTATTTATGACTGATCTTTTTTGACCTGCCTGCAAAACAGACCATCCCACCAACAACTCCTGCGGCTAACAGCCAGAGCTAAGCGTTGCTACCAACACCGCTCTCCGTTTCCTTATTTCGGTTTTTTCGACTTTTGAGAGTTAATAACAAGAAAGGCTGCCGCTCCGGTGGCTGCTACGGCCAGGAGCAAGAGCCAGTTGTTTGAACGTTCTGCTTCGCTCATAGCAGCAGGAGTTTCAGTCGCAGTTGGTGATGGAACAAGCAGGCGGGTCGCTGTCGGTGAAGGGCTGGGGGTGGCGCTTGGCAAGGGGGTTTCAGTTGCTGGGGCTAGCGTTGGCGTGGCGGTTGCCGGCGGGGTGACCTGCAGCAGCAGCTGCTGTCCCGGGTAGATTGCACTTGAAGTTAGATAATTCCATGTCATCAAATCTGTCGCGGAGATGCTGTACAATCCCGCAATCCATATTAGGGTTTGTCCCTCAGTCACAACGTGGTAATACCTGCCATCCGCAGCTGGCGTGAGCTTCTGCAGCGGGCTAAGCGGCAAGGGCGTGGGGGTGGGAGTCTGATCCGGACCTTTTATCAACAGCCTATGCCCGACTTGCAGCGGAGTTTCCACAGTGATGCCGTTGAGCTCCACCAGCCTGTTCACCGAAACCCCATAAGCATCGCCAATTCTGGATAGGTTTTGGTACGCCTCAACAATATGCACAATCCGCCCCTGGGCGTCGGGCGTGGCAAGGATCACATTCCCCATCGGGGTTGGGGTAGTCAGCGCGCGCGAGTTCGGTCCGGCAATCAACAGTTCGTCTCCGGATTGCAGCACGTAGCTTTCAGGCAAATTATTCCAAAGCAGAATGTCCTTGATCGTTACCCCATAAGCCACAGCGATCGCCCAAAAACTCTGCCCCGGCATGACGATATGCAGGTAGTTGCCGTTCTCATCCGGTTCCACCAATTCGACTGGGGTAATAATGCCGGGCACGATCGGGGTTTGCCCTGGGATGGGGGTCACACTGCCAGGGGGAACGGCTTCGCAAGGTACACCAGCCACATACGCAGCTTGCAGGATGAAATAGGTCATGCCGTTGCTGGCTTTCGCAGTGCCCGCGCCGACATGGCAGTAGTAAGGCTGGGTGGCGGGGCGCATGTGGTCGTAATCATCCCACATCAGCATGATCTGGTCGATGGTGACGCCGTCGCTGGCGACTGCGAAGTTCTCCGTGGCGAAGACGGTTCCACCCCCGCCATATCCTGCTGCCGCAATGCGCCCCTTAACATCACCGATGTGCCATGAGAGTAATCCATCCGCCATGATTTGGGCGGTACCTTGCGCCACGGCGTTAATAATAGGATGTTCGATCAAAGCCGGCAGCCCGTTGGCCATGCGCAGCACGTTCATCGCCGCGATCAGTTCGTAAGCGCTGACGCTTTGCAAGGGTGCCAGGTCGTTTTTTGCTTCTGTTGCCCGGATTGGCACATTGGCGCTTAAGGCCAGGAGCAACAGGCACAGGAAAAGCAGGGCAATCTTTCGCATGTGTTTTATATACCATAAATCTTGGGGGACACAAAATCACCCGCGATTACAACAAGTTTCATCATTGCCAACTCCGCTTTTTTCTTCCCTCGTAGGCCGGACATCGTGCCCCATGGGTATTCCGCTTTTGAATCCGGCTCTTGTTAAACGGCAGATCGCCGCGCTTCGCTCACGATGAAAGGACCAACCTCGACGAAACAGCTGTAGGTCGGAATGAGACTGCCTCAAAGAGTTTGCCTACAAACACCTTTCGCAGGCTCACTCCGACATCCGGTGGAAGTCACTCATTGCGGCGGAGTGCGCAAAGCCGGCGCAATCCGCCCTGCCAAAAATGCCGCGTTTCCAACAAAAAAAAACCAATTGAAAACCCCCATCCATCCTGCGAAATCTATCGTACAATTGATAATCATGAAACTTGTCGTCCAGATCCCTGCCTACAACGAAGCCGGGCATTTACCTGTCGTGCTTTCCGGGATCCCGCGCCAAATCGCCGGGGTCGACGAAGTCATCATCCTGGTGATCGACGACGGCTCCACGGACAACACTGCCAAAGAAGCGCTGGAAAACGGCGCGGACTACGTCCTGCGGCACCGGCGCAACCGCGGGCTCTCGCGCGCTTTCATCAGCGGCGTGCAATTCGCGCTGGCGCTTGGTGCGGACATCATCGTAAACACCGATGCCGACAATCAATACCCAGGCAGCGAGATCAGCAAGCTGATCGCCCCCATCCTTGCCGACCAGGCCGACATGGTCATTGGCGACCGCCAAACCCTGGCTAACGAGCATTTCAGCAAAGGCAAGCGCCTGATGGAGCACCTCGGCAGCTCAATCATGCGCCAGGTCTCAAAAACTGACGTGCCGGATGCCGTCAGCGGTTTCAGGGCCTTCTCACGCTACGCCGCGTTGCGCCTGCAGGTCTACAACCCCTACTCTTACACCCTCGAAACGCTCGTGCAAGCCGGCAAGGGGCAAATGAAGCTGGTCAACGTGCCCATCCGCACCAACCCTGCTGTGCGTGAATCACGTTTGCATAAAGGGGTCTTCAATTTTATCTGGCGCCAGGGCGGTGCAATCATCCGCTCCTACGTGCTCTACCAACCGTTGCGCACCTTCGTCAGCACAGGTTCGCTGCTCCTTCTCGCAGGTTTAATCCTTTTGGGACGCTTCCTGGTCAGTTATTTCTTTTTCGCCCAGGGCTCGCGTTATATCCAGTCCGTCTCGATTGGCGGTACGCTGCTTTCCGCGGGCATCACCCTGATCATGTTCGGCTTCCTGGGGGACGCCATGCGCGCCAATCGCCAGGCGGCGGAAGAAACCATGATCAGCCAGCGCGACCAGGCGCGCCTGCCGCATCCCGAAAACTTGAAAGAATTTCAGGGCAATCCGATTTATTCCAAATTTTTCCCCCCAGCTTTCAACTCCAACGAGTGAAGTAATCTTAAATTATTAAAATTTTCCGATCAGCCAAATCGCTGTGCTATACTCATATTCCATACGGCGTTTTGACACGCTCGGGATAATTTAAATGTCATTTGTGCATCTTCACGTTCATTCCGCTTACTCTGTGCTCGACGGCTTTGGCAGCCCGGCGGCATTAGTCAAACGTGCCAAGGAACTGGGCATGCCAGCCCTCGCGCTGACCGACCACGGCACCATGTTTGGCACGCTGAATTTCTTCCAGGCAGCCACTGCTGAAGGCATCAAGCCGATCATTGGGCTCGAGACCTACCTGGCACCGCGCAGCATGCACGACAAAGACGTATCGCGAGATAAATATTCCTCGCACCTGGTGCTGCTGGCTGAGAACATGACCGGCTACCGAAATCTGCTTGCGATCGCGTCCGCCGCGCAGCTTGAAGGCTTCTATTACCACCCCCGCATCGACAAAGCCTACCTCGCCGCTCATTCCGAGGGGCTGATTGCCACATCAGCCTGCATGTCCGGTGAGCTTCCCCGCGCCCTGCTGGATAACGACCCGGAGCGTGCTGAACGCAGCCTGGCATGGTACCTGGATGTGTTTGGCAAGGACCGCTTCTTCCTTGAACTGCAGGACCACGATATTTCCGAACTCTATCGCATCAACCGTGGATTGATCGACCTTTCCCAAAAGACCGGCGCGCGTTTGGTGGCCACCAACGATGTGCACTACGTGCGGCGCGAAGACGCCGAGCTGCAGGACATCCTGCTTTGCGTCCAAACCGGCAAATTGCTCAGCGACCGCAACCGTATGCGCATGAATAACGACACCTACTACCTGCGCAGCCCCGAAGAGATGCAAAGTCTATTCTCCCAGGTACCTGAAGCCATCAGCAACACCCTCGAAATTGCCGAAAGATGCAATGTGGATCTGACGCGCAAGGGCTACCATCTGCCCCAGTTTGAAGTACCGGCCGGGCAGACTGCTTCCACCTTCCTGCGCGATCTGTGCCAGGAAGGGTTAAGGCGTAACGTCCCGGGGCAGGCAGACAGCGAGGAGTTCCAAAAGCGCCTCGATTATGAACTCAAAGTCATCAATCAGATGGGTTTTGCGGAGTACTTCCTGATTGTGTGGGATCTCTGCCGCTTCTCGCGCGAAAAAGGCATCTGGTACAACGTGCGCGGCTCGGGCAACGGCTCCCTGGTCGCTTTCGCCTTGGATATCACCTCCGTTGAGCCGCTCAGCCATGCCCTGCTCTTTGAACGCTTCCTCAACCCTGACCGCGTCACCATGCCGGATATTGACCTCGATTACCAGGATGATCGTCGCGCCGAGGTGATGGAATATTGCAATCAAAAATATGGCGCTGACCGCGTGGCGCAGATCATCACTTTTGGCACCATGGCGGCCCGCGGTGCGGTACGCGACGTGGGGCGGGTGATGGCCATACCCCTGGCTGAAGTGGACCGGGTCGCCAAGCTGGTTCCGGGTCCGGTGCAGGGCAAGAACGTGCCCATCAAGGAATCACTCAAATCCGCCTCCGAATTACGGGCAGTCTATGAATCCTCAGACCAGATGAAAACCCTGCTCGACACAGCCGGACGCATGGAAGGAAGCCTGCGCAACGTGGGCACGCACGCCGCGGGTGTGATCATCAGCGATAAACCGCTGACTGAATACCTCCCGCTGCACCGACCGACGAGCAACAGCGACGAGCTGCCGATCAAATCCGTGGCGCAGTACGACATGGATGGCATCAACTACCTTGGCTTGCTCAAGGTGGATTTCTTGGGGCTGGTGACGCTCACGATCATGTCCAAAGCCTGTGAGTATATTGCTCAGCGGCATGGCACGGAACTGACACTCAGCAGCATTCCGATCGATGACCCTGAGGTCTACCAATTTATCAGCGAGGGTCACACAGTTGGTCTCTTCCAATTGGAAGGCAATGGCATGACCCGCTACCTGATGCAAATGCAGCCCAAGACCATCCACCATGTGATCGCCATGGTCGCGCTTTTCCGTCCAGGTCCGATGGAAAGCATCCCTGAATATATCGCCAACATGCACGGCGAAAAGCCGGTGACATACCAGCACGAAAAGCTTGAGCCTATTCTGCGCGAGACCTATGGGCACGCGGTTTACCAGGAACAGATTATGATCGCCGCCATGCAGCTGGCGGGTTACAGCCCGGGCGAATCGGATGACTTGCGCTCTGCAATCTCAAAAAAGAAGGTCAAAGAAGTCAGGAAACACCGTGAAAAATTTATCAAAGGCGCAGTTAAAAACGGCATAGAAAAGAAGACTGCTGAAGACATCTTTGCCCACTGGGAAGCTTTCGCGCATTACGGTTTCAACAAGAGCCATGCCACCAACTACGGCATGATCGCAATCAAAACCGGGTATCTGAAAGTCCACTATCCGGCGGAGTACATGACTGCCTTGCTCTCTGCCTGGAAAAACGACAACGACAAATGCTCCACCTATGTTTCGGAATGTCACAACATGGGCATCGAGGTGCTGCCGCCGGACATTAACCACAGCGGCTATGATTTCACGATCGAAGAACACACAGAAGGCAGCGCCAGCATCCGCTTTGGGCTTGGCGCGGTTAAAAACGTGGGTCAGGGACCGGTGGAGACGATTATCCAGGCTCGCGGGCACCAGGCCTTTTCGGATCTGAACGACTTTATCAGGCGAGTCGACCTGCGCCAGGTGGGCAAGCGCCCCTTGGAATGCCTGATCAAGGTCGGCGCACTGGATGCCTTTGGTCCGCGCAAAGCGCTGTTGCGCTCGATTGACCAGATGGTTAACGTCTCTGTCAGCAACATGAGAGCGATTGAGATGGGTCAGCTCGACCTGTTTGGCGGTGGAACCCTGGCTTTACCGCACGTAGTCCTGCCCACCAATGTGCATGTGGACACCAATGAACAACTCAGCTGGGAGAAGGAACTGCTCGGGCTCTATGTTTCTGACCATCCCTTGAGTTCGTATATGACCCAGATTGCCGACAAGATCAGCCATACCTCGAATCAACTGGCTGAAGTCGAAACAAACAGCAAAGTCTCGATCGGTGGATTGGTTAAACGCGTCCAGCCCATTCTGACAAGAAAAAATCAGAACATGGCTTTCGTCACGCTTGAGGATCAGTTTGGCGAAGTGGACCTAGTGATGTTCCCATCTGTGTGGGAACGTGACAACCGCATGGTGGAACTGGGCAGCCTGCTGGTAGTGGAAGGTAAGCTGCAGCACCAGGAACGCGGCACTTCTGTTCTGGTGGATCGCGTCAGACGGATTGGGGTGGATGACGCCCTCGCAGAGCAATTTAACCAAAACAGCGGCAAACAATACGAGCGTTTGCTCGATAACTACCTGCCCGATATCCGGCTTTTGTCACGCTATCGCTTTGGTGAAGGCACGGAGCCGAATTTTGAGGAAGAGCCGGAATCACTTGAGGAATTCGAAGAACCGGAGGATGAACTTTGGGGAGTGGGATTGGATCTGGAAGAGGAAACACCGGCAGGAATTTTCTTAATTGAGGAACCCGAAATGCCTGAGGATCCTGCTCATATTGAGGATGAGATCCCACACCAAGCACATGAAAGCGTACCGCTCGCATCTGCAACAGCCCCAACTCCATCGAACGGAAAATTCGAGATTGCTACGATAAAGGTGGTCGAGAGGCGCGTGCTGGTGGTGCAGATCGCCAAGGATGAAACCCCTGACCGTATCACCCGTAAAATCCACCATCTGCACGGCTGGCTCGGCTCTCATCCGGGCGAAGATCAGTTTGCTTTTCAGTTTTTTGCTGAGGGAAGGTGGAAAGAGTACGTCTTCCCGAACGAAAGCGTGCAGATCAGCCAAGGCCTGCTGGACCAGTTGGCAGGACTTCTGGAAAAGGACAGTTTCTCCATACGCAAAGAACGCTTTGAAATCCAGGATGACTGATCATTAATTTGTCTTCTAATCTGAACAAAATTCTTTATTTGATTTAATGCTTTTACTTCCATTCAGCGCAAACCGTCTTGTGTATTTTGTGGAAATGTAAGGTGAGACTGCAGGGCAAGGAACCACCCGCGCAAGGACAGACGCGCGGGTTGGAATTGGCTATAATTGAAACTCAAAGGAAGCGCAGGTGACTCATGAGAGAAATACGCTTAGCATTGGTAGGATTTGGCAACGTCGGGCAGGCATTTGCCCGCTTGTTGATTGAAAAGCGGCAGGAGCTGGAAACTGAATTCGGCATTAGCCCGTTGGTGACAGGTATTATGACCGGCCGGCATGCCTCGTGTATCAATCCGGCCGGGATCGACCTGGAACAGGCTTTGTCGTTTATTGCCGAGGGGCGCCCTCTTACCGGGCTCGACACCTTCAGCTTTTCTGGAGACACATTGGAATTCATCCAGTCCTGTCCCGCGGACGTGATGTTTGAGACCACGCCCGTCAACCCCATCAGCGGGCAACCCGCCCTGAACCATATCCGCCATGCCCTCGAGAACGGCATGCATGTTGTTACCGCCAACAAAGGTCCCGTGGTCTATGGCTATCGTGAGCTCAAAGAACTTGCTGCCAGGCAGAGGCTTGGTTTTCGTTTTGAGTCAGCTGTGATGGATGGCGCGCCGATCTTCTCGCTCTTTCGCAACCCGCTGCGGGGTGCCCGTTTGCTTGGTTTCAGCGGAATCCTTAATTCCTGTACCAATTTGCTGCTCGAACGCATGGGGCAGGGCGAGAGCCTCGAAGAAGCAATCGCTTACGGAGCGTCTATCGGCATCACCGAGACCGACCCCAGCAACGATGTGGACGGATGGGACGCGTCAATCAAAGTGGCAGCGCTGGCCACCGTGCTGATGGATCATCCCCTTACGCCAGTGGAAGTCGATCGGGAGGGTATTCGCGGCATAACAAAGGCAATGATTGAAGAAGCTGAAGCCGCTGGCGAACGCTGGAAGTTGGTTTGCAAGGCTTATTGGCACGATGGAGATTTTGTCGCCCGGGTGCGGCCAGAGCGGGTTGGTCCGGACTCGCCCTTATACAGCGTGGGCGGAACATCTTCTTTTGTCAACTTTGAACTCGACGTGCTGCCCGGATTGGGTGTGCTTGAATCGAACCCCAGCCCCAAGACCACGGCCTATGGCATGCTTGCGGATCTGATTGACCTGGAGGGAGCAAAGGCATGATCGATGTTTTTCTTGGGATAGGCACCAACCTTGGCGATCGCGAGCGCAACCTCCAGGAGGCGCACGCGGCTTTGAGCCAGAGGCTGGAAATTCTCAAGGAATCCTCCATCTACCAAACCGCTCCCTGGGGCTACCTGGACCAGCCTGCCTTTCTCAACCAGGTGATTAAAGCCGGGACTGACCTTAGCTCCTTGAATTTGCTGGATTTTCTGAAGCAAATCGAAAAGCAATTAGGTCGGCAGGCCAACTTCCGCTACGGTCCGAGACTGATCGACCTGGACCTCCTGTTCTACGGTAACCGGATCATCCAGACTCCCCGTCTGCAAGTGCCGCATCCCCGTATTGTGGAGCGGGCTTTTGTGTTGGTGCCGCTGGCGGAAATCGCGCCGGATTTTGTGCATCCACAGAACAAACAAACCATCGCGCAATTGCTTGCGGCTTTACCGGATCTGGGAGGGGTGCAGAAGTGCGGATAGGGCTGGCGTTTGCCGCTCTGCTCTTGCCAGGGCTGGCATGGTGGCTGTGGTTTGGCGACCGCCGCAAGGACGGCGCGCAGGCGCTGGCTGAGATCGTTGCAATCAGCGCCAGCTTTATCGCGCTTGGCACACTTGGCTTCTATACCGTCCGCCTGAAGTTCACCCCTCTCTTGCTTGGGATCGTGCTCGGCGTGTGCTTTGGGGTAGCGATTGCCGGGCTGATTCGCAGAGGCAAAAGCGCTTTCAACAAAACCTGGCTGCTTGCCTTGCTTGGCCTGGCTGTTGCGTTAGCCTGGCGCTTCTGGCAGGCGCGTGAGTTGCTCCTCCCTAATTGGGTCGATTCCCAACACCATGTTCTGATCATCCGAAAAATGATCGAATTTGGCGGGCTGCCCAGCACGCTTGAGCCCTATCTGCCCGGACCCTTTTACTATCACTTTGGCTTTCACTCCGTCGGGGCTCTCTTTTCAGTCCTCAGCGGGTTTGATCCTGCCGCCAGCGTTCTGATGCTGGGGCAGGCGATTAGCGCAAGCGTGGGCCTGGCTGTCTACACCCTGGCAAAACAGGTCAGCAAAGACTGGCGCGTTGGCTTGCTGGCGGCAGTATTCGTGACCTTCGCAACCAAAATGCCCGGCTATTACCTCACTTGGGGGCGCTACACCCTCCTGATCGGCGTGATGATCCTGCCTGTCGCCATCGCGGAAGCGATCCAGGCTTGGGAGAACCATGATAAGTGGTGGAAATTGGCAGGTCTGAGCCTGCTGACTGCCGGCACCCTGCTCAGCCATTACTTTACGGCTTTCTTGTTCGTGCTGTTCCTTGCCGTGCTGGGCGTCCAGTGGCTCGTGGAGGCCGTCAGGAAAAAACCTGCCGGCTGGAAACTGATCACGAGCATTGCGTCTGCAACATTCGCGGGGCTGGTTTTGGCTTCGCGCTGGTACTACCGCATTTTTGTTTATTCAAACGCCGCATCCAGACCGGTTTTCCATGTGATGGAAGCGGAGATCCAGAAATCTGCATGGGATTATCTTTATTACCTGGTCGGACCCATCAGCGCTTACGTTTTGATTGGACTCGGCTTGATCGGATTATTGTGGTCTGTATTCACAACCAAAAAAGCGCATTTTCAAGCCTGGGCGATCCTTGTGATGTTCTTTTCCCTGCCAACCGGGCTGCGCCTGATGAATTTCCGAAACGACTACTTTGCCCTGGTTGTGTTTATTCCGATTGCGATCAGCTCTGCCTTCGGAATTGTGCTGCCATTTGAGAAGTTGGTAAAAAAGAAATGGCTGGCTACTACCCTGATCCTGTTTGTCGCGATGGCCTTAAGCGTGGGTGGGGCATGGCAAAACAGGCGGGCGGTCAATTCGGAAACGGTTTTGGTAACACAATCCGATCTTGATGCGCTTGATTGGATCAAAACGCGTACGCCTGAAGACGCGCGTTTCTTTGTAAACACAACAGGTTGGGGATTTGGTGTTTACCGGGGTGTGGATGGCGGCGGCTGGATCCTGCCAGTAACCGGGCGTTGGAGCCTCGCGCCGACGATTTTTTATCCCATGATTTCAACCGAGGACTTCGTTCAGAGCGTCACCGACCTGGCTATGAGGGCCAGCTCTATTACCGAATGCGGCGATGACTTTTGGCTGCTGGTTAACGATGCCGGGTTGGATTACCTCTACATTAAAGAAGGGGTGGGCGGACTGCAGCCGGAAGCTTTGCTGGGGTGTGTTGGGATTGACCAACTCGTCAACATTGAGGGTGTTCACATTTATTTGATCACAAAGCCAGCAGACTCACGTTGAAGGGTATAATTTCTACACATTCTCGCTGGATTGAGAGCCTATATGCCTTGGGTTGAATTGCGAACACTAATCACAATCTTCATCATGTTGATTGTCCCCGGCTGGGCAATTTTATCGCTGACCAATATATGGCGGCGATTTAAAGCAATTGAGCGCTGGATTCTTGCGGTTGGTCTGAGTATTGCTTTCTATCCATTTGTTTATTACCTGATCCGGGCGATCATCCCTTCAATACGTATCGGGCAAAACAAGCTCATCGTGCTTTTGGCAGTGCTTTTTGCCCTCACCGCCTGGATACTCAGAAAAAACTGGCGCGAGCAATTCAAACTCGGAAAATACGCGGGACCTTTTCTGTTTATTCTGGCTCTGACGCTCCTGACGCGCTTTTGGCTGGCGCACAATTACCCATACCCGGCTTGGACCGACGCGCTGCACCACATCCTGATCACGGACCTGGTTGGCACCACCGGCAAGCTCCCTTTTGATCTTCAGCCCTACGCGCCGACAATTTTGGACCAGTACCATTTAGGGCTATACGCCCTCACTGGCAGCCTGCAGGTGCTCGCCGACATTCCAGCTCATCAAGCCTTGTTGTGGATGGCACAGGCACTCAATGCTTTGTGTGGCTTGGGTGTTTTTATTTTCTTGTCCAAAAAGGTATCTCCCCTGGCAGGTTTGGCAGGAATGACAGTGGCTGGCATCTTCAGTTTTCAACCCGCCTTATACTTCAGCTGGAGCAGGTTCACGCAGGTCTCTTCTCAGACGATCCTGCTGATTGCGGCTTTTGCTGTTTGGGAAGCGATCAGCGCGTGGAAAGCAGATGGGAAAAAGAACCGAATTCCCGCATTGGCTCTGACAGGCATCTCTGGGCTGCTCATTGCCGGAGTATTCCTTCTGCATTTCAGGGCAGCGGCTTTCATGCTTCCCCTGGTTGTTGTGATCTGCATTTATGAATTTGCTACCGCCATTAAATTTAAAAAACATATTCTCAGAACAGTTATCGGAATCGCTGCGATCGCGGTTCTTAGTATCGTTTTAATCCTGCCTGCCCTGGTTCCCGCGATGGGATTTTATGTTGACCAAAGGTCCACCCCAACTGAAAACGTTGATTTGGAACCCTCTAAAAAATTAACAGAGAACGAGTATTTTGCCAATTACGACATCCAGGCTTTGTATGAAATCGGAGCAAAAAAGTGGATGATCGGGCTGACCCTGCTGGGCATCCTGATGGGTCTTTTCAGAAAACATAGAACTCTAATCCTCATCACCACTGCCTGGATACTGACATTGTTTGGCATAGGTCTGCTTTATCGGCTAAATATTTCGCTGCTGGCTTTTACGAATATGACCGGCATGATGATCATGCTCTACTTGCCAATTGGTGTGATTACAGGGATCCTTGCGGAAGATCTATGGCAGCTTTTTTCTCTGCAAAAACATGCAAAATGGGCAAATGGTCTTCAATGGGCAGTATTATTTCTGGCTGTCATTGCTGCCATTTATCGCTTGGGAGAAGTCCAGGATTTCCGCCAGTTTATGACGGCTTCTGATGAAAAGGCTATGGACTGGATTGAGAAGAATACCCCGAAGGATGCGGTTTTTGCGGTTCACACCTACTATTGGCTGCCCGACTCACCGCATGGCTCCGACGCGGGCTACTTTATTCCTTACTATGCTGATAGGCGAACAACTACTGGCACGATGATCGCAAGCCTGGGACCCGGATACGAGGAAGTATTGGTCAGATCAGAAGCAGTGATAAGTTTGTATTCATCTTCACCAGACATCGACGCTCTATGCGAGCTTGGCGTAGACTATCTTTATGACGGCGCAAAAAACCCCTTTGACGGCAGGCAGTTTAACATTTCCGCAATCCAACAGGCTGCAGGAGTTCAATCAATTTATCAGGATAGCGGTGTTTTAATATATAAGCTGTGCGATTGATGGCAGACTTTTGGAGTAAGGCGTGAATATCTGCATCGTGACCCAACAGTACAAAAATGTGATCAGCGGGGTTGGGCTGCACGCCACCAATCTAACCAAAGCGCTGCTTGATGAGGGGCATACCATCACTCTATTACTGCCCGAAGATCAGGCGCCGCAGCTTTCTTTACCACATATAACCGTGGTGACAGTGAAAAAACCAAAATTCAGCCGAAGCCAGGCGAGATGGCTGTCGCTGAGTTTTTCATTTAATGCGGCATTAAGGAAACTGGAGACACAGAACAAGTTTGATCTGATCCACTTTACTGATGCGCGCGAATCGTTTTTTTGCGCGCCAAGTGCCCCGATGATAGGGCACGTAAATGATACCTATTCTGCGGAACTAAAAACACTCCTCGAATACAAGAAAAATTATCCGGATTGGTTGATGCGCTGGTTGTATTACAGTGCGGTGCACTTCCTTGAAGCCCGCAAATTGCACCGTCTGAAACTTATAGTGGCAAACAGTCGCTTCACCTCTGAAATGATTGCTAAAACCTACCCAAATACTACAGCCAAAGTCAGGCACTGTTATAAAAGCGTTGATGTTGCAAGGTATCAACCGCTAAAAGAACTGCGGGAGGCGACATTTCTTGATCCGGATCAGCCAGTGATCCTCTTTGTTGGCAGCAACATGCATCGAAAAGGGGTGCCCGACTTGATCAAAGCCGCACCAGGTGTAATTGAAAATTATCCGCAAGCAAAATTTATCATTGTTGGCAGCGATAAGGCTATTGGTAGTTTGAAAACACTCTGTTCAGATCTCAAAGTCAGCCAGAATTTTGAGTTTGTGGGATGGCAGTCGCAGGAAGATTTGTTGGGTCTTTACTTGCGGGCAAGCCTGTTTGTGATGCCCTCTCTGACAGAAGCGTTGGGTGTAACATTTCTGGAAGCCATGGCTGCCGGTGTGCCGGTTATCGGGACAGAGGTTGGGGGTATCCCCGAGATCATCCAGGATGGTTTCAACGGGCTGCTTGTGCCTGTAAAATCGCCTGCCTCCATCACCGAAGCGATTAATCAACTGCTGGCAGACGAAAATTTAAGGAAGCGCCTTGCAGATAACGCTGGCGCAAGCCTCACCAAATTTTATATCAGCACTATGATGGAATGTACCTTCAGACTTTATCGCGAAGTTTTAGGGGAATAAAGCTTAGCCCCGGGAATCCAAAGCATCCATAATACTTTCCTGAACAACAGATTTCAATAAGTCAGTAGCCGCAGCTTTTTGGTAGGTTATTAGCGCCCCCTCAGCTAATTGACTTCTCAGAGCGTCGTCGTGGAAAAGGGTGCTGATGGCGTTGGCGAGGGCTTTGGAGTTGTTCATCTCACAGAACCAGGAATCAACCTGATGGGTCAACAGTTCGCGGTTAGCGCCATTATCACCCACAATGACAGGTTTCCCCATCGCGATCATCTGGAAAACCTTGCCCGGGATAACCCGGCAGGCTTTCGCGCTGGCTCCAAAATGGCCGCCGAGGCAGATGCGGGAATTTTGTATTTCAAGGGGAAGTTGGTCCAATGGCACAGGCATAACCAGTTCGACATTTGCCAACTGTTTTTCCCGGACAAAATCGCGAACCTTTTCGTAGTCAATTCCCTCGCCAATGATCCTAAATTGGATGGAAGCATCAGTCTGCAGCAGTTCCGCTGCCTCCACCACTACGTCCACACCGTGCAGAGGTAGGTATGAACAGTAGTAAAGCACCGTGCGACTCTCCGGTTTTTCAGGAAGGGGGTGAAACAGACCTTCGTCGCACCCAACAAAGACCCGCTTCAATTTTGCCAGTTGGATATCGAATGCTTCATGAAAGTATTCAGCCTGCGCAAGTGTGTCCACGAAAATCAGCCTGGCATGCTTGCCGCTCTGCTTGTCCAGCCAGAATAAGAACCTGGAAAGCAGCGTTGTCTTGCCCGTCAGTTTACGGTCTTCCACCAAAGTGTCGAAAGCCGACACAAACATGTCAAGGACGATGGGTTTTCTGACGAATGGGGCGATCATTTGGCTAAGCAGCTGCGCGAAGAAACCAATGAAGATGAAATCAAAATCCCTCTTAATCAACTTTGGGATTAACTGCAAAAAGCTGCGCAAACTTTGCCAGAGAATAAAGCGGATACCCCCTTTGTATACATTCGCGTTTTGTGAGCCGATGACAGTTGCCTGGCTGATTTCTTGGATCGCCGAAGCCATCAGCGCGTTCCTGGGATAGTTTACTTCTCTGCCGGATGCAAATATTGACTTCAAGATCTGCCCTTTCAGTTGACCAATTTTATCTTGGTTTGGTGCTATCTCTGACTGAGATTATAATCTTGAAGATGAATAATGAAATCCCTCTGGTTGTAGTGGTGATCGCCAACTGGAATTTGCGCGAAGATCTGCTTGAATGCCTTGGCTCATTATACGCGGCAGATTACGCGCGCATGCATGTGATCGTGGTGGATAACAACTCGAGCGATGATTCTGTGGCGTGTGTTGAGCAGCAATTTCCGCAAACTCAGCTTATTAAGAGGAATAAAAACGGGGGCTATGCAGTGGCTCTCAATGATGGGATCCGTGCGGGAGCAGTTCTTGACCCGGATTTCTACCTGATACTCAACAATGACACCCTGGTTCCACCAGACACCCTGGGAAAACTGGTTGAGGTCATGCTTTCGGATGAAGGCATTGCCATTGCCGCGCCGAAGATCATTTATCACGATCATCCCGAGAGGATCTTCAGCATGGGTGATCGCCTGTACTCCTGGCTGCCGCTCCCGCGGCGAATTGGCAGAAAGGCATTCGACCGGCCGGCGTATTCAGAAACCATGGAATTTGACTATCTTTTTGGATGTGCTTTATTGATCCGCACAGAAAGCCTCAAAGAGGTCGGCTTGTTTGACACTTCGTTCTTCATGTATTATGAAGACTCAGACATCTGCCGCCGCATGCGGGATGCAGGTTGGAAAAACGTTCGGGTTGGCTCAGCCATCATCCGCCACAAAGCTTCCATGAGCTCCAAATTGGTACCGGAAAAGATGGTCTATCTGCGAGCGCGCAACCGTTCCTGGTTTTACCGCCGCTATCGCCATGGACCTTGCCAGGCTATTACGTTTTTAGCGCTATTTTTTGGCTCTTTGAAAACAATTCTGACTTATCTTTTTACGGGCAAGAAAGCACAGATCCGTCCGTATATCAAGGGCGCGCTGGATGGTTTAAAGCAAACCGTGCCGCCGCTTACTGACACGAACTGGAATTGATGGAGAAAATGGAGTTCTTCCAGGCTGAGTTCAACTTTGAGAAAGCCAGTATTGAGGAATGCACTATCCCTGGCTGTGAGTCGCTGGCGCTTCCAGGAGCATCTTTTTGCTGGACCGCCTCTTCGCCATTGGTAAGCATACAAAGGCAATCGGATTGGACGGTGTTTTTGTGGGGCTCAGCCAGGCATAAATCTGAAAGCAAAACAAGCCACGACTTAGCCCAAAAAATGGCTGAGAGTTTATCCCAGGGTGGAAGTTTGCGCTCTTGTTTGATAAATTTTGAGGGAAGTTTTGGCGTTCTTGCATGGAACGAAAAAGAATCCCGCCTGGTTTTTGCCACTGATCCAATTGGGATGACAAAGGTTTATTACGCCGAAAATCATGGAAAGGTCGTGATCTCATCCCATGCCCATCGTGTTGCCAGGAGACTTGGTAATCTAACTGTTTCAGGTGATGGGCTTGCTCTCCTGTTTTCAGTGAAAGGCATTCCAGCCCCCTACACGGTGTTTGAAAATGTTTCGGTACTCAAACCATCCGAGCTGATGAGCATCACAAAAGATGAGAAGGTAAGTGAGGAGTATTGGTCTATCCTCGAGAGCGTAAAACCATTCCGCGGCTCACTGGAAGATGCCCAGGCTGAATTGCAAACCCTTCTGGAAAGGAGTCTGCTGAGAACAAGCCTTGGCTGTAACAATCCAATTGGCATTGCCTTGAGCGGTGGCGTAGATTCAGCCATACTTGCGGCATTGATGATGAGGGCGGGCATACCCACACTCGGTCTGACAGTCGGCTACAATCCCCAGACAAGATATGATGAGACCCAAGCCGCATCCGAAAACGCTCAGCGAATTGGATTTCCGATCGAGGTGATCAAAGCCTCTGACCAAGATATTGCGGATATTATCGATTTCACAACTCAAAACATTCCAGAACCACTTGGCGATGCAACCGTACTCCCCCAGTTATTGATGACCCTGGCAGGCAAAGGGAAGGTGTCCTCAATTATTGACGGCACAGGAGCCGACAATATCTTTGGGGGAATGCAAAAATTTACTGCAGAGCGCTATGCCAGGCAATACCTGCGGCTACCCAGGTTCCTGCGGGTCGGCCTTGTCAGACCAGTTCTAAACTTGTTGCCATCCTCAAGGGGCTCCACTTTAACTGATCAGGTGAGAAAAATTAAAAAGTTCATATATGGAGTGGAATTACCTGGGGATGAACAAAAGGTCTACTGGTCAAGGTTTATGAGCCGGGAAGCGGTTGATAAGATGATCTCACCAGCCTTGTCACCAGATGGTCACCTGGCTGATCAAATCCAACTTAGGATCCGGGCAGAGGTTCCCCCCAGATTCGACAACTTTTTTACAGCAACCTATGCAAGCATCAGGGGTACCATGCCCACTCATGCTGCTCAGAAATTAAGCGCTTTGCAGTATGCAACAGGGGTTCTTTATCACACTCCCTTCATGACACCCGAAGTGATTGAATTCGCGTTGAGTCTTCCTGTTTCTTTTAAAGTTTCGACTGGCGAGAATAAACTGGTATTGCGGCGAGCCGCATCTGAGATCCTGCCCGCTGAGTGTACAAAGCGTAAGAAGGCAACATTCTCACCGCCAATCAGTCGCTGGCTATTGGGGCCACTAAAAACCGAATTCATGGACCTGCTGAAAAGTAATGAAATTTTTAACACTGAGGTCATTGAAAAAATGATTTCTGACCAATCTTCAGGATGGACGGATTCGCAGTGGGAACTCTGGCTCGTTTTCATAGTTCTCAAGTGGCTGAAGGAAGCCTTACAATGAGTGTCTTGACGACGAAGCCCTGTAACTTTTGTGGTCACTTGTATGCTGAAAAATTCCTGACGCTTACAGATCTCAGGCTGAACCTTTCAGGCTCATGGAAGTTGATGAAGTGTGAAAAATGTGGTTTGTTATTTATTGACCCCCAACCGGGCTGGGAGGAATTATCGGCGCATTATCCCGAAGCGTATCATGCCTACCTTCGAAAAGACTCGAGAATTACCGCCTTTTTGCGTGGATTTGGCCTCCGGAAGCGAGTGAAGTCAATTTTGCGCAGAACGAACTTTCAAAAAGGCCGCCTTTTGGATGTTGGCTGCGCGACTGGCGAATTTCTTCAAGCTTTCCAGGCCATTGCGGACTGGGATGTGATAGGTTTGGAGATTGTTCCTGAAGCCGCAGATGCAGCCAGGGCAAAAGGGCTATCGATTATCGAAAAAGATCTGGAGAATGTCGGACTGGAAGACGGCACGTTTGATGTGATTACACTTTGGGATGTACTGGAACATATGCCAGACCCTGCCCAGGTCCTTCAAATTTGTTACGAGCTGCTCAAACCTGGCGGGATGCTGGTGATCAAGTGCCCTGATCCAGCAGGCAAGGAAGCAACGCTTTTCAAGGAAAGCTGGATTGGCTATGAAGCGCCTCAGCATCTGTTTGGTTTCCCCAAAATGGTCCTGCTCAACAAGCTGAAGCATATAGGCTTTGAGCCGCTAACTACAAGCCAAACAGGCAGTGACTATTCAGCCTTTTTTGTCAGCTTAGGTCATTGGCTAAAGCGGCGCGGGCGCTTAACTCTGAGTAAGTTTATAATAAGAGCAACGCGTAAACCTTTAGGCCGGATTTTCGCAGGGATATTAGTCAGACCTCTTCGCTGGTTTGGAATCAGATCTTCCTGCACGTATTACGTTCGGAAACCTTGTTAAGAAGGAGTTTTAATGAAAACTTTTAGTAAATTTGCGATATTGATAATTCTGATAACTATTATTGCAGGCTGTTCATCCAAGCAGACCGCAGTACCTCAAAGCACTGCAACTACTGGATCAACTTCACCTGAAATGACCACCTATCCGGTGCCTGGCACTTTTGTTGAGAACAACACCTATCCACTCCAGTCAGATCAGGAAACCCCTGTGCCGGCATACATGGTTCCGGGTTTCATCACCATGACCCCAGATGCAAGTTTAACCAGCATCATCGTGTCGGAAGTTCAGCACGAAGATGATGTGGAAAGCATTTACATCAAGAACATCAGTTCCGTAACCCAGGATATCAGCAGCTATATGATCTATTCGCCGAAGTTCGATGTAAGGAAGATCCTTCCGAGCGATCTGATCCTGGAACCAGGCGACACTTTTATTTTATACAATGGTCCTGATCTGGAAAATTTCCCTGAAGACCAGCGATGGCTCAATGAGTCAGCCCTCACAGAGGTATTGGATGAGGTCTGGTTAACAAATGCTGCCGCCAGGATAATCTACTACTTCATTTACTACCCAAGTATTACCCCATAGAGCGCTGGTAGTAATTAAGTGTTATTGCCTTGTTTCACTCGATAACCTAAAATATTGATAATCAAATAAGACAGGAGCTAGATATGAAAAAATCACTTTCAATTTTAATGTTAGTTGTCTTCCTGCTCGGCGCCGTTGTCGTCTCCCCAAAGGCGGTTTACGCGGCTGCCCTGCCCGCTTATGAATCTGCTATCCAGATTCAAAACCTCGATCAGGTTGCTGTAGCAAACATTTCGATTGCTTACTACAATCCTGATGGCAGCCTGGCTGTTTTGCCTGCTCCCTACACGAACCCTGTTGCTGACACCGTACAGCCTGGCTCTTCCAACACTTACCTCCCCATTCACCCTGATGTTGGTTTCAAGGGATCGGTTGTTGTAAGCTCGGACAAGGAAATTGCAATCATCAGCAACCTGACCATCGCCGCCACCAACCGCGCTCTTGGCACCTACACTGGTGTTGCGTCTGGCGGACCATCACTCTTCTTCCCCCTGATCGACAAACGCAACAACGTCTCTGTCTTCAGCATCCAGAACGCGAGTGGTGTGGTTGCTAACTACGTAATCGATTTTGTGCCTATGCCAGGTGGCGGCTTTGCTGATATTGCCGATCTTCCTGGAAGCCTCGAACCAGGCGCTGCTGCCACCTACAATATGGCAGATTACAATGGCGCGAATCCCTGGTTGGGTTCAATCAAGGTCACTGCTTCCACAGGTGCTTTAGCCGGTGTGGTAAGCAATGTGAACACAAATGTACCTGAATCCCCAACCAACGGTGTCTACAACGGTTTCTCCGGCGGAAGTACTACCGCGATCTTGCCTTTGATTATGGAAAACAACAACGGCAACCGCACTGGTACAAGCTGCCAGAATCTTGGACCCGGCACTGCCACCATCACAATGTCCTATACTCCTTCCGCTGGCTTCCCTGCCCGTGCAGATGATGTGTTTGTGGATGTTCCTGAGAATGGTATTGCAGTCAAGGTCATGGATTATCTTGGAACAACCAAGTGGGTTGGCGGCGCAACAGTTACCGTCAGCGGTTCTGCGAACATCGCCTGTGTTGTGAACCAGACACGTCCTGCCAAGAAGAATTCCAACCTCTACGAAGGTTTCAATCCTGCTGCCGCAACTGACACCGTTGTGATGCCTCTGATCATGAGCAAGAACGGCTCAGCCACCAAAGCTTTCACTGCCTTCAGCGTAGCATCAGCAGATGGTACCGACATCAACGTTACCTGCGACTGGAAACCCAGCGAAGGCTTTGCGGATATTGCTGACACCACCAAGAGCGGTGCCGCAGTGCTTGTTTTCAGCCAGCAAGTTGGTTTCAGCGCTGGTGACACCCGCTGGATTGGTAGTGCTGTTTGTACAGAAAACAGCGGCAAATCAATCGTGGCTGTGGTCAACCAAAGCCGCGAAGGTCTGCCCTCCGACTATGTTCGTGACGTAACCTCAGCGTACGACGCCTTCAACCAGTAAAATCTAGTTCCAAAGGAACGCCCCAATACCCATTGGGGCGTTTTTTATTTTGGTTTATAATCACAACCTGACGAAAAATGATTGAAATTCGGCATGCCACCATTGTTGACTCGTCCAATTCCCAATTCGCGTATGACAGTCTTTATAGCGAGGGAGGAATTGACCTTTCAGATTCCTATTACTTATGGCTCCTCGATAAGATAAACCCAATTCCTGGTAAATTTCTCGTTGACGTGTCTTGTGGCAGGGGGAAACTTGCCGCTTTTGCTAGGAGCAAGGGACTGAAAGTAATTGGTTTGGACTTTTCCCTCAGTGCAGTCAAAGTTGCCAAGCAGCTCGATCCGAATCTGGACCTGATCATTAGCGATGGTGAACAAATCGCTCTGAAAGAGCAGTGTGCGGATTACGTGACACACATCGGAAACCTTGAGCATTACCAAAACCCCTCACTGGGGGTCCGGGAAGTTGCAAGGATCCTCAAACCCGATGGCACGGCAATAATCTTGCTTCCTAATGGATTTTCAATTGCAGGGAATGTTCAGCATGTTCGTAGAACTGGCTATGTTTTTGATGATGGTCAGCCTATCCAGCGCTACAACACACGCAAGGGTTGGCAGGACCTTCTGGAAGCGAATGGATTGACCGTTATTAAGACGATTCGGTACGAACACTTCTTGCCCCGGACAAAACAAGATTGGCTCTCCCACCTAAAACGTCCATCCCGCTTACTCCGTTGGGCAGTGGCGTGGGCAATCCCTTTCAACCTCTCAAATTGCTTCGTCTATTTTTGTAGACGCTCATCTTAACCAGAATAAAGATGTTATCCCTCTCGGAAAAAATTAAAGCTTTCTACGGCAGCCACGGCAAATTGCTGAAAGTATTGCTCTACTTAGTATGGGCATTCCTGTTTGCATTTCTGGCGTTCACGGTTTGGAAATCCCGCGATCAACTACTGCCCTACCTGGCAAAAGCTGATTATTCTCAGTTCATCATCGTTGTAGCAATCTACCTGCTTGCCCTGTTTCTCGCTGTCCTGAATTGGGCGGTGATCATGCACGCTTTTCAGGGCAGTATCTCTTTATGGATGCATGCCAGGATCTATCTGGTATCCATGGTCTCAAGACGCTTACCCGGGACGATTTGGTATGTTGGCGGCAGAATGGTGCTGTATAAACAGCTTGGTGTTCCTTCCCTAAAAACTGCCTCAGCCAGTGGGATCGAATTCATTATCAGTTTTGTGGCGGATGCCCTGTTGGCAGCCTTTTTTATTCCCTTGGGACTAAATCTTTCCAAAGTCTGGTTAATTCCGCTTATCCTGGTTGTTTTTCTTGGTTTGCTGGTCTTGCGCCCAAAGACAATCGACAAAATCATGACAAAATTGAAGCATCCGCTTGCTCAGCCTGTGCGTATGAGCCAGGTGATAGGCTGGTTATTCCTGCGGATGGCTTTGGTTTTGGCTGGTGGCGTGATGATCTTCTTCACTATTCGGATTTTCACCCCCCTCGATATTGACGCGCTATTATTTGTACTTGGAGCAAGGGCACTTTCTGGTGCGGCTGGCATGCTCACCTTCCTGTTGCCCAGCAGCATGGGGGCGTCCGACCTGACCTTGCTGGCAATGCTATCAACCATTATTCCGACTTCCCTGGCAACAGTGATTGCGCTGCTGGTTCGAATTTACACCACCCTGTTTGAGTTGGTATTTGGGTTGGTATTCTTTATCCTTCTCAATAAGTCATTTCCGTTTAACAAAATGAGAAGCACTGCCACGGAGACCATGTTGACGGCGAATAATGGGAAACATCTTGAAGAGAATCAGCGGGAAAACACAGATAATTAATTGATAGTCAGGGGCAGGAGGATGGTATAGACAGCTTGGTAACTACTCACCCGATCCAGGTAATCCTCACCAAATTTTCCACCTATCACATAAATATTATCCCCAAGCAGCACGCAGGCCGCCTCGGAAATCGGGCTGGCAGCCTCGGAATTTATGTTGATGATCTGCCACTCTCGCTGAACCGGGGAGTAATGGAACTGGTCAATCGCACCACTGTCGAAGGACTTATCCCCTATAATGGCAATCTTGTTGTTGAGCTTGATGGCAGCGTAGCCTGATAACTTTTCGGGAAGATTAGGCTCAGCCTTCCATGGATTTTCATTTTCGAGCTCGATGTAGGGGCTATAACTTTCGTTTATGTTTACTTTATCTTCCCCGTCCGAGCCCCCCATCACGTATATCTTGCCGGCATCTGCATACACGGAGGGGTTAAGTCTGGCGCTTGGCATGGGGCTTGCCTGGTTCCAGGAGTCTGTGTTGGGGTTGTAACGCCAGACCGTGTCCAGGGCTTTTTGAGAATCCCATCCACCAAAAAGATAAATTTGCCCTTCGTAAGAAGCCAATCCATACGCGCTGAGTGCCACAGGCAACTCCGAAAAAGATTCCCATTCATTCTTTCGAGGATTGAATACCTCTAGGACCTTAGTGAGAGAACCATCTTCTTTTTTCCCACCAGGTACGTAGATTCTTTCCCCAATCACCGCCGCCGAAGCATCATACACGGCCGTTGGCTTTTCTGTGAGAGTTGACCAGGTGTCGTTGATGGGGTCGTACATTTCAACGGAAGAAAGCACGCCCAGGGCTGAGCGACCGCCAATGACGATGATTTTGCCATCAAAAGTTGCGACTGCCATACTACTGCGGGGTTCTTTCATCGATGCCATATCCACCCATTTTTGCTGTGGAATTTCGGCAGGTGTTATTTGGGGCATCAGAAACACTGGTTTGGCAATTATTACGTACAAACCCGCGATGATCAACAGGCCTAAAAGGATAAAGAACCATCGTTTTTGAGTAAAAAACTCCTGCCAGGTTGGCTTTCCGCTCTCAATCTCAATGAGTGAGGTTTCCTGATCTCCATCGTTTTGTGTTGCTGGCGATTTAATTATTCCGCGTTCAATCGCATATAGAGTTGCTTCTGTGCGAGAGGTAACTTCAATTTTCTGAAAAATGTTGCCAATGTGTACTTTTACCGTGTTAACACTGATACCAAGATCAACAGCAATTTCTTTATTGCTTTTCCCTTGTCCAACAAGTTGTAAGACCTCTACCTCACGGTCACTGAGTATATTAGCATCCATATGATCTATTATCGCGTTTCAATTTGCTCGTGTCTTGCTTAAAACCAAATCTCTTGAGTAAAACAAATCGTCAACTGTTCTGAAGTGGCAAGAGCATTTTACCTTTCTGGGCGACAAATTGATTGTTATTGTAATGTCCTGCCCCAGAAAACCCATTCAGCCAACCTGATTTTTGTTTGCCTCGTGGGTAGTTCTCCATAAAAAAACACACATTAAAAGCCAGGTATTTGCCCGGTTCCAACAGATAAAGTATAAACCAAAACAGATTTACTCAAAAAGTTAGTGCGATATGATCAATGGAAATATTCTGCTCCAGGGGCCGGCCTTGAAGGTATTGCCGCTCAAATAGTAGGTCCTGCCAGTACCGCCATACCACGAAGCTTCTGATGCCAGGCGCGGGCGGCCGCCTTGAGTGGCGGCATCCCAGTTGATATCCACGTCTCTGAAGGTGATGTCCATTGCCTTGCCAAAGCAGTAATTCGTGCAAGCATTTAACGTCTTTTTTTCAACCACCATGAAATGCACGTGATGCCCGGTGCTTGCTCCTGTGTCATCTACATTCGCAATTTTCATGCCCTGCGAAACATACACCCCTCTGATTTTTACACTTGCGGGGATGCTGTTCTTGGCAATGTGCAGGTAAATCTGATAGGTCCAGGGAGTCGTGGTGCGATCTTCCAGGGTGATGCTGTTGGTGCAGCCCGAGTCCCCGTTATTGCAGGTGTCGCGCCAATGATAAACATAGCCGCCTTTAGCCGCTGTTAAATCAAACATTGTTCCGTCCGCAAAATCAAAAGCGTATGTGCAATAATAGGTTGGCGTACACGAAGTATGCCCCACCGACCAGGTCAGGCGTTTGGTCAGCCCTCCCATCCAGGGCAGTTTGTATCCCCCGTAAACTGTGCCGGTAGGACCTGCTTTTGGGTCGGCTTCAAAGTTGAAACGCTCCGCAATCTCATCATCTTTAAAATCGGTGGTCATGAAGAAGTCGTTAAACTCGGGATCTGAAATAAGATGCAAATTCCAACTGCCAGCTGCTTCATCCCAGATAGCCAGCACAATCTCCGGCTCTCTGGCAAGGCTTTCTCCGGTTTCCGGGTCGTTTTCTGCCATCCAAAGTACAGCCTGCGTTTTTGTTTCATTAAAATGGACATCATCCAGCGTCCAATTATCCTCGCCCACGTTGTGAATCAACTCTGGCAGCTGGGTATACAGAAGGGTTTCAAGCGGGGTTTGCTGCTCAGGCGGAGGGGTTGGAATGATGATATCTTTGGGGGACTTAATCGAATTCTCACTGAAAATTAAATAGACCGCCACCGCCGCCAAAAGAAGAATAGGAATCCAGAGCTTGGTCGCGTGGCTCTTGCGCGGCGAGGGTTCGGTATTTGGTGTGTAAGTTTGATTACTCATAAGTCCACCTTCATTGATAGATAATATTCAAGTAATTAGTTGCAATTATCTTGCCAGTAAAAACTCTTGGCCGTCAATGATGAAGGGTTCGACCCAAGGCTGAAAATAGGCTCAAACCCTCATTTGGGAAGTACAATTGACCTGATATGCGATGACACTGCCCGAAGACCCTTCAACCTCTTGTCCAAAAACCACATCCCTTGCCAGGATGATCCTTGATGATGTTCTGACCACCCTCAACGTCAAACGGGCTAAAGCCCTGCGATATTGGATTACGTTTCTGGGGCGCAAGCCTACCCTTTGGCTGGCCAACCTCCTTAGTCGTTGGGACACGCAGATTGCGCGCAGTTCCTTCCTTGAAACCGCACGGGACGCGCTTAATCTTTTCACAAGTGGATTCGAACAGTTTTCCGCCGAAGAAATCCCCCGCACCGGACCACTATTGGTAGTTTCCAATCACCCCGGTATGTACGATTCGATCGGCGCGATTGTCGCTGTTGCCAGAGAAGACGTGCGGGTTGTGGCCGCGCGCAGAGAGTTTTTTCGGGTCCTGCCAAATATCAGCAGTCACCTGCTAAGCATTGAGAAAGATGCCAGCTTGCGACTGGAGGCAATGCGCCACATCATCCAATCTCTCAAAGATGGCCAGGCGGTAATTATCTTCCCAAGCGGTGGGCTCGAACCAGAACCAGCCTTGATGCCAGGGGCAACCGCTGCGCTTAACGAGTGGTCTGCCAGTGTCGGTATCTTCCTCAGCAAGGTCCCCGAGACGCGCCTCTTACCCATGCTGATCAGCCAGACTCTCAGCCCCAAAGCCTGGCATAGCTGGATGGCGCGTTTACCAAAGACCCAAAAACGCCGCCACCAGGCAGCCATGGGCTGGCAGTTTCTCAAACAGCGAGTCAGCAATGATCCGGATTGGAAGCAACCCCTGCGGATCGATACTGGCAGGATCAAGACCGCCTGCGAGTTGGAGCCGTCACTCGACCCCAAAAGGCTCGCTCAGGCAGTGCGGGAAGAGATGAGGTCCTTATTAATTTCGATCTATCCACCAGATCATCTTTAGTAGGGAGGGGGCTTGACCCCTTCCACAGCATGGCCGCAAAGGATGTAGAATCCACCAAGCCATCTCTCGCAGGGAAGGGGCTTGACCCCTTCCACAGCATGGCTGCAAAGGATGTAGAATCCACCAAGCCATCTCTCGCAGGAAAGGGGCTTGATCCCTTCCGCAGCGTGGCCAAACGGAACTGTGCGAAACCGTTCCCTACGATGATTACCCAAAACACAATCTCCAACCCGCGCCACCTTTTGCGATATACTAAGGATGTCAAACTGCCATGCTCACCCAATATGGCAGTACCTATTACTTATCAGGAGGATGTGCATGCCACCCAAGGGATGGGTAGAAATAAACGAATTGTATTGTAAGGCTTGTGAGACCTGCGTAACGGATTGCCCCACGCAAACGCTCGCGATCGACATGAGCCGGTTGACTCCAAAGGGCTATCACCCCGCCTTCATGATTCACCCCGAAAACTGCACAGGCTGCGGCATTTGCGCCGTCGTTTGCCCCGATGCTGCAATAACCGTTTTCCGGGGTGTACGCCCGGGAACTGAAAAAGAAGGGGAGGGCGCGTAATGGCACTCGAACTGATCAAAGGCAATACTGCCGTCGCGGAAGCCGCAATGCGGGCTGGCTTGGTCGCATACTTTGGCTACCCCATCACCCCCCAAACCGAGCTGCTCGAGCATCTCAGCGCGCGCATGCCCGAACTGGGGCGTGCTTTTGTGCAGGCTGAAAGCGAACTTGGTGCGATCAACATGGTCTATGGTGCTGCCTGCACCGGTTTGCGCACCATGACCTCCAGCTCTAGCCCTGGCGTCAGCCTGATGCAGGAAGGTATCTCCTACATTGCTGGCACAGAACTGCCCGCTGTCATTGTGGATGTCGTCCGCGGCGGTCCGGGCTTGGGCAATATCGCCCCCTCGCAGGCCGACTATACCCAAATGGTCCATGGTGGGGGTCACGGTGAATATCACCTGATTGTGCTTGCCCCAGCCTCCGTGCAAGAAGCTGTTGACCTGACAGGTCTGGCTTTCGATCTTGCGGAAAAATATCGCATGGTCGTCTGCCTGCTGCTGGATGGTTTCCTGGGACAGATGATGGAACCGGTAGAATTGCCGGACTTCCAACCAGTGCGCACCGCGCCGCCGGCATGGGCTGTGGGCAGCCCGGATTCCAAAGAGCGAGTCGTGCTGACTTCGATCAATATTGACCCCCCAAACCAGGAAAAATTCAACGTCAAGATGATGACCCGCTGGGAGAAAGTCGAAAAGAACGAGGTGCGCTACAAGGGTTACTATCTCGAAGATGCTGAATACGTGGTAATCGGTTACGGCACTGCCGGCCGCATTGCCCTCTCGGCAGTGCGTGCTGCCCGCGAACAGGGTCACAAAATCGGTCTGCTACGCCCCATCACCCTTTCACCTTTCCCCAATGAGCTGGTCGATGAACTTGCCAACAGGGTCAAAGGTTTCCTGGTGGTTGAAATGAGCAACGGTCAAATGCTGGATGATGTCGTTTCCATCACTGCCCGCCGCGTTCCCGTGGAATTTTACGGTCGCATGGGCGGGATGGTTCCATATCCTGACGAAATCGCCAATGCCATCACCGAACTGGTGCATGGTGAGCACGATGTAACCGTCAACGGACGCGCGAAATGGCTGGCAAAAATGCGCGAAAACGTGGGAACAGGAGAGTAGATCATGACTGATGCAGATGTTAAAGTTGTTTACGAACGCCCGCTCGGTCTAACAGACCGTGTCACCCACTATTGCCCGGGCTGCACCCATGGCGTAGCCCACCGCCTGATTGCGGAAGTGCTCGAAGAAATGGGCGAGCTCAACAATACCATCGGTGTTGCCCCGGTGGGATGCGCCGTTTTTGCTTATAACTACTTTGATTTTGACTTTGTCGAAGCTGCGCACGGGCGCGCGCCTGCAATGGCCACCGGTATCAAACGCACTCTGCCCCATAAAACCGTCTTCACCTACCAGGGCGATGGCGACCTGGCTTCGATGGGCATGGGCGAGATCGTCGCTGCCGCCTCACGCGGTGAGCAGATCACGGTCATTTTTATCAATAATACCAACTACGGCATGACTGGCGGTCAGATGGCGCCCACCACCCTGCCTGGTCAAAAGACTTCCTCTTCCCCCCTCGGGCGAGATGTGGAAACCCAGGGTTACCCCATTCGCACCGCCGAGCTGCTCGCCACGCTGGATGGTGCCGCCTTTGTGGCGCGCCGTTCCCTGCATGACGCGCGCGGTATCCGCCTGGCCAAACGTGCCATCCGCACCGCCTTTGAAGTGCAAAAACAAGGCTTGGGTTTTTCGATGATTGAGTTGCTCTCCATTTGCCCCACCAACTGGGGTCTGAGCACCACCAACGCCCGCAAGTGGCTGGCTGAGCATATGCTGCCCTACTACCCCGTCGGGGATTACAAGGTTTCTACCGCGGTCAGCGAAATGAAGATTGGAGGAAATTAGCATGCAAGCTGAAATTATCATTTCGGGTTTTGGCGGTCAGGGCACGCTCTATGCCGGTCAGTTGATGGCTTACGCTGCCATGGATGAAGGTAAATACGTCACCTGGATCCCCTCCTACGGTCCGGAGATGCGCGGCGGCACAGCCAACTGCACCGTGGTGATCTCGGATGATGAGATCGGTTCCCCAACCGCCCTCCACCCTGCCGCTGTGATCGCGATGAACCTCCCTTCGTTGGATAAGTACGAGCCCTTGATCAAACCGGGGGGGTACCTGATCGTAAATGAAGACATGGTCAATCGCGCTACAGTCCGCGACGATATTCACATCCTGATGATACCGGCAAACACAATCGCCATGGAAATTGGCAACGAACGTGCTGCCAACATGGTGCTTTTAGGCGCCCTGGAAGGCAATATGCACTTGCTCGATCAAGGCGCCCTCGAACGCGCGCTTGAGAGCCATACCGCCGCCCGCTTGAAGAAGTTCGTCCCGATGAACATCGAAGCGCTGCACCGCGGCGCGGAATACCAGGCAGCATAGATTTCTGTCTTTCGAATTCCAAAAGGCGCTCATTTTGCTTGAGCGCCTTTTTTTACCTCCGTTCCCAATGTTAAACGAGAATCTCCGTCATCGCGAGCCGTTGCCTTCCCTTTGGTCGCAGATCCCTGTAGCGGAGCGGAAGGGAGTGAAAGATCGAAGATTCCTGCAATGAAATGAAGGGGAGTAGCGCGTAGGTCAGGTTCTTCTTCTGAACCTGACATCACAAAAGTTGGCATATAGAACCCTTATACATCTAGCATTTCGATGTCAGGTTGAACCCCGCCAAAAAAGCACGGGGCAGGCTGCGCAACCTGACATACGACTCCAATATACATGCGGAACGGAGTGAAAGATCGAAGATTCCTGCAATGAAATGAAGGGGAGTGACCGCTTGCGATAGATGAGTCGCTGCGAACAATAGCCTTCCCCTTTGGGGAAGGGGGACCGCTTGCGGTGGATGAGGTGCTCCTGTGCCCGTGAAACCTCCAATTTTTTTGTAGCAAACGTGGCTCGTCCCATCCCTGCGTCGACCGAGAATCTCCGTCATCGCGAGCGAAGCGCGGCGATCTGCCTTTGTTCTGGTTTTTGGGTTGTGAGTGAAGACTTACCGCAAACTTCCGTAAAACTCAGAAATTGCTTGAGCGCCTTTTTTTGCCTCCAGTATAATTCTTTCAGATATGAATCAAGCTTACGAACCTCCGCGCCGTCTGAGCCTTCTGTTCAACCTGGGTTTTGGCTTGCTTGCCATGGTCGCGGCTTTGCTGCTGCTGATTATTGGCTCGGGCAATGCCGCGCGCGATCCAAATCTGCTGCTTCTGGCTTCGGCGGTGCTGCTGCTGGGAGTGTTCACCTATTTGAATTACCGGACCTTCCTGATCCTCTCCACCCATTACCTGCTGGATCGCTCATCTCTCGAAATTCACTGGGGCTTTCAGCGCGAACGCATCCCATTAGACCTGGTCGAATGGGCGCATCCGGTCTCCGACTTTGATTCCCCCATGCCCTTGCCTGGATTTCCCCTTCCGTTTCAGTACTTCGGCAAGCGCAACATTCGCGGGCTTGGTTTGGTAGAATTTGCCGCCACAGACAAGCCCAACATGGTCCTGATCCGGGCGGGCAACCGCCATTTTGTGATCTCACCACAATCCGCTCAGGCCTTCGCGCAGCAATTTGAAAAACTGTCCGCCTTGGGCACGGCCGAAGCGGTTGAACCGGTATCGCAAAACCTGAGAGCAATGCTGGGGGAAATTGTCCGGGAAGAACCCGCAAAAAAACTGCTGATTGCCGGACTGGCAAGCGTGCTCCTCCTGACCGTCATCACCATTACCTTCAGCGCCACCAGGCTCGATGTCACCTGGATCACGCTCGAACGCGTGCCCTCCAGCCGCCTGTTCTTGCTGCTGCTGGTTGGCGTGCTGGACTGGCTGCTGAACACCTTTTTGGGGGCTTATTTTTACCTGCAAAACTTGTTGGAAAAACGCTGGATTTATCTCATTTGGGGCTGGAGCGTGCTCGTCAGCCTGATCCTCACTCTCGCGGCAGTCTTCATTAGCCTCGGCAGCGCTTAATATAACTCCGATCGTGCCGGCGTCCTCGCCGGGCACGCTCCGTTGACCGTCAAAGATCCCAGCACGAAGTGCGCGTGGAAAGGTTTCACGACTTAAAAAGTAGGGCGGAATGGCGCTCAGTTCGCCACTCCGCCGATTGTCAGTTTCATGTGCCGCGGTTTGTCGGAGTGAGCCCGCGAAACGGGAATTGTCGGTATAAGATCTGAGGCGGTCGCATTACACAGCTTCGCCGGTACTTCGTCCGACCTACAAAAACACCCATATTATGATCGGCCGGTCCCCCATTCCTTGATCGTGCCGGCGTCCTCGCCGGGCACGCTCCGTTGACCGTCGAAGATCCCAGCACGAAGTGCGCGTGGAAAGGTCTCACGCGTTTTTCAACCCCTTGATCTTGTTCTTGCAAGGTCTCATGACCTTGCAAGGGTTTTGACCGAAGGTCTAATCTTTTTATTTTCAGTATTTAGAATGTTTTGATATTCAATTCTTAGAGGGTGTTGAAGTATGGTAAGAAAAGCATTGGGTGAGACCTAACGGACAAATCCTGCGCGCGGCCAGGGGGCCGGCGCAATCAAAAGGCCTCGATCGTGCCGGTTTCTTAACCGAGCACGCTTAGTAGACCAAAGGTTTCACGAGTTAAAAAGTAGGGCGGAATGGCGCTCAGTTCGCCACTCCGCCGATTGTCAGTTTCATGTGCCGCGGTTTGTCGGAGTGAGCCCGCGAAATGTGAATTGTTGGTAGAAGATCTGAGGCGGTCTCATTCCGACCTACGCAAAACCGCAGAAGATCTCATCACAAAGAGCGTATGGAAAGGTTTCCATTCGATAATGCGGGATAATGAAGAAGGTCTTTTATCTTGGGCTTCCCCGGGGTCGAAGATCCCTGTAACGAGGCGGAAGGGAGGAAAAGCTGGATCCTGCCGCAACGCGGACAGGAGACTGAAGAGGGTCTTTTCAGTAATTGGGTGTCCAACAAATTGGATTTGAAAGATAGAACAAACGTGCTATAATATCCCCAATTGCACCCACTTGCAAAAATGCACATTAATAGCTCGGATTTGCACTCAAACCGCCCGATAGGCACGATCAAAAAACACTGCAAATCTTGCAACTCCTGCAAATCGCACCTTAACAAAATAAGTTTTTCCACTCAAACAGCCATCCAGCGCTATCAAAAAACAGCGGAAAAAGTGGAAAAAGTGGAAAAACCCCCATAAACTGTCATCGCAATCGGAGGAGCTATTTTATAAACCGCATCCCTTCCCCAGTTATGCTTGACTCTCCTTGCCTATGCTATAATCATTATCCTGGTGGGGTGTCTTTTGCCCTGCGTTAAGCTTATGAAAACGACCGGAACCTTACCAATTCATCGCCGTGTCAAAGCTTTGCTCGCAACAGGAGCCCTGGTAGCCCTGGTGCTGATGGTGAACGCCTGCGGCTCAGGTGGGGGCAGACCACCAGGAGGATCAAACGAGCAGTCTCCTAACCCCTGGCTCACCGCCACCCTCACCCAAACCCCGCAGCCCAACGCAACCCGCACCCCGGACATCTGGCCGACCTTCGCGCCACCAAGCAGCCCTGCTTCCACCGCCATCCCCCCTGCCGCACCCCGGCTGGAGCTGGATGAGGACGTGAAGATCTGGCTGCTATTGGGCACCGAAGCCGAAAAACCCTTCAGCGGTCGCACGGATGCCATTCATCTGCTGCTGATCAACGAAAGGCTTTCCAAGGCGAGCGTCATCTCTATCCCGGGCAGCCTGTTTGTTTATCTCCCCGGGCACACGATGCAGCGGCTCAACACGGCTTTCGCCCTGGGCGGCATGGAACTTGTACGCGATACACTTGCATACAACTTTGGCGTCCGACCCGATAAATTTGTCCTGGTCCATCCGACCGAGTTCAAGTGGCTGGTGAATGACCTGGGCAGTTTGGATGTGAGCGTGCTCTTTCCGATCCGGGACGCCTGCGGTGGTGTGCCTGCCGGCTTGCACCGCATGAATGGCGACAAGGTATATTGCTATGTTTCTTATGATAGCGGCGACGACGTCAATCGCACCCGCCGTCAGCAGCAGGTTTTCCAGTTGCTCTTTACCAAATTAGTTCAAAATGGCAGATTGGCCCGCCTGCCGGTTTTGTATGCGTCCTACCAGGATCGTCTCGAAACCGACATCTCCCTACTGGATCTCCTGCTCCGCGTACCCCTGGCACTGCGCCTGGGGGATCCGGATCGGGTGAGCTACTTCGTGCTGGGATGGGAACAGCTGCGCCAGTGGGAATTGCCTGACAATACGCAGACCATGGTCCTTCTTCCGCGCGCAGAAGAGGTGCCAAAGGTGTTTGAGCAGGCGTTGGCAGCCATCAGTGAAGCTTCCCCCCTCGGGGAGATCGTGCTGACGTACGAAGCCCAGGTGACCATCGCTGTCGCGCTCACCCAAACCGCGCAGGCGACGCCTTATGTGCCAGTTTTGTTGACCAGTACGCCAACGGCTCAATTAACAATGCAGCCAACTCAGACTGGTCAGCCGACCGCAACCCGCACGCCGACCCGGACGCCAACGCGCACTGCAACACCCGGCCCGACTGCCACTTATTCTGAACCTTATCCGATACCGACAGCGGTTTTTTACACCCCCACTCCAACACCGCCAGGGTATCCGTAAAAAATGGAGAGAATGTTAGGACAGACCAAACATCAGCATTTCTTCTCACTCCTCAGAGTTCTGATGGTGTGCGGTCTTTTGCTGGGTCTGATTGGAAATGCTCCTGCAAAGTCGGTCGCCTTACCCTCTGCTGGCACCCATCGATTTGTCACGATTGAAGTTGACTATACAATCTACGAGTGGTGGCTGCTTTCGTGGAAAACCTCCGATATTGTTTGCCAGATATACACAGAGCACGAATCCTGGCCGGATGCCTCCGAAGTACTTTATTATTGCGGTTCAACCATTCAGAAACAGTGGTTATCAACCACCGCCTGTGTTTTCGATGAGGAGATCACCAACCCGCAGGAATGTAAGGGCTTGTATCTTCACAAGGCGAGTGTGACCCCATCCAGGCGTACGGTGGAAATCAGCCTTCCTGAACCGGAAGTTTTCGTCTCAATATCCAATTGCAACAAGGAACCAGGGCAGAATAATTGCACCACGCTGCCCTACCTGCGCTTGCAGGCGGTGGAGCCGCTGCCTAACGAGCAGATCATCCAGATTCTCGGCAGCATCAACGGCGCAGGTTTTAGCTGCCCCGGCGGCGCTTGCGATGTTCCGCTGAGCCCTACCGGCATGGAAGGCGTGTATGTGGAGTTTTGGGCGGAATCGAGTTATGGCGACTCAAGCGACCGCTATAGCGCACAGGTTCGCGTGATCCCCTGGGGTGATTTTGCCAATCCCGATCGACCCGCAACCGACAAGCCCAGTTATTACGTGGATGTGCTTAGTTCACAATGGTTGGGCGAAGGTCAGTCCAGCTGTTCAGAGATTTGGCAATCCTTCCTTCCGGTGGACGGTCCACCATCCTGGCTCAAAACGCCTGAACTGGCAGAGGAGTTAGTCTCAACGAACGAGTATTTTCTCCTGGCAGGTGTGCTGATAAAGCAGGGTCTGGTGGATGCCACTTCCTGCCCGGGAGGCGGGCTTGAATGGAATGGCGCTGCGAATGTCTGCGGCATGGAAGCCGCCCAAGGGGTGGTGGATGACTGGCAAAACCAGTTTGACTCCGAAATCCTGCGCGTTGCCGAGGATACGGGCGTTCCCGCCCAGTTGATGAAAAATATTTTCAGTCGTGAAAGCCAATTCTGGCCGGGAATTTACGAAAAAGTGCGAGAGGCTGGGCTTGGGCACCTGAGTGATATTGGCGCGGATGGCGTCTTGCTTTGGAACCCGGCCTTTTACAGCCAGTTTTGCCCGCTCATCCTTGCGGATGAAACCTGCCAGCGCGGATTTGGCAACCTCGATCCAGCTCAGCAGGAAATGCTGCGAGGAGCGCTTGTTCAGAAGGTCAATGCTGCCTGCCCGGATTGCCCGGTGGGGATTGACCTGACCCAGGCGAATTTCAGCATCAGCATCTTCGCCCGTAGCATTTTAGCCAACTGCGAGCAGGTGCGCCAGATCATCTACAACACCACCGGACGCCAGGCCGGTCAGGTCGCGAAATATGAAGACTTGTGGAAGTTCACTTTGCTGAATTACAACGCTGGTCCAGGCTGCCTGGGCAACGCCCTGCAGCGCACCATCAATAACGGTAATCCACTCACCTGGGATAATATTGCCCACAACCTTGAGGAAGGCTGCCGTGCTGGAATTGCTTATGTTGAAGGCGTTTCAGCCATGCCCCAACCTGACCCGGGCAGTATTGGCGATCTGTTGAGCACACCTCAACCAAGCACCTATCTGCCCACACCCACAATTCAGCCAACGCCGCGTCCGATTATCCTGACCCCCACACCCGGACCGACTTCCACGCCCGGACCGACCGCTACTCCTTACCCCTAATCTTTATCAAAGCAGGGTTTAAGCCTTACCTGAACGCAACTCCTCAAGCTGGCTTTCGAGTTCTGCACGTTTCTCAATCCCGGCCTGCTCCACTTCGTAGCGCACATTCTGGATGTAATCGCAGATCTTCGCTTTTAACTCTTCACCCGAATAAGGCGCAAACAGGCGGGCTAAGGAACTGCCGACCAATCCGCCAAGCACTGCACCAAACAACCAACTGGAACTTTTGCTCATTTCATCATCCTTTAAAAATTTTCTGCTCTTATTATAAAGGATTGCAAGCCGGGAACCAAAAATATTGTCTTTCGCGGGTAGGTTTCCTGGATTGCTTTGTGCTTATATCCATCCGATGAAATGTTAATATCCTTCTATCAAACAAATATTATCCTTTAGTTACTTTTATTATGTTCGTTTTTAAATAACAAGGAGTGAATATGGGAAAAATTATTGGAATAGATTTGGGAACCACTAACAGTGTCGTCTCTGTCATGGAAGGCGGATCTCCCACTGTGATTTCTACCTCGGAAGGCTCGCGTTTACTGCCTTCAGTGGTGGCATTTAATAAGAATGGTGAACGTCTGGTGGGCATTCCCGCCAAACGCCAGGCGATCGTCAACCCTGAAAATACCGTTTCTTCAGTGAAACGTTTCATGGGGCGCCGCTATGACGAAGTGGAGCAAGAACGCTCGATCGTTTCGTTTAAAGTCGTTGCTGGTCCCACTGGTGACGCGCGCATCCAGATACCTGTCACGGGGCAAACCTACACCCCGCAGGAGATTTCTGCCATGGTGTTGGGCAAACTAAAAACCGATGCCGAAGCCTACCTGGGAGAAAAAGTCACCCAGGCGGTCATCACCGTGCCGGCTTACTTCAACGACAGTCAGCGCCAGGCGACCAAAGATGCCGGCAAAATCGCCGGGCTCGAGGTGATGCGTATCATCAATGAGCCAACCGCATCCGCGCTTGCCTACGGGCTGGACAAGAAAGACAATGAGATCATCCTGGTCTTTGACCTGGGTGGCGGTACCTTTGATGTTTCGCTGCTCGAAGTAGGCGGCGGCGTGGTGGAAGTGAAAGCCACCAACGGCGACACCCACCTCGGTGGTGACGATTGGGATAATGAAATTGTGAACTGGGCTGCAGAAGAATTCCGCAAAGAACAGGGCATTGACCTGCGCAAGGATCGCCAGGCACTGCAGCGTCTGCGTGAGGCTGCCGAAAAAGCCAAGATCGAACTCAGCTCCGTGCTCGAAACTGAGATCAACCTGCCCTACATCACGGCGGATGCTGGAGGACCCAAGCACCTGCTGCTCAAGCTCAGCCGTGCTAAATTTGAACAGATGACCGAGCACCTGCTCAATCGCTGTCTGCCTCCTTTCCAGGCTGTCATGAAAGACGCCGGGGTTGGCATGGACCGCATTGATGAGGTTGTGCTCGTGGGTGGTTCCACCCGCATGCCAATGGTGCAGGAGTTTGTCAAAAAGCAGACCAATGGCAAAGAGCCTAACAAGGGCGTCAATCCGGATGAGGTTGTTTCCGTTGGCGCTGCCATTCAAGGCGGCGTGCTGGCTGGAGATGTCAAGGACGTGCTGTTGCTGGATGTGACCCCCCTCTCGCTGGGTGTGGAAACCCTTGGTGGGGTAATGACCCGCCTGATCGAGCGCAACACTACCATTCCGGTTAAGAAGACTGAAACCTTTTCGACCGCGGAAGACAGCCAAACAGCCGTGGACATTCACGTCTTGCAGGGTGAACGCCCGATGGCAACCGACAACATGACTCTCGGCCGCTTCCGCCTGGACGGCATTCCACCGGCGCCGCGTGGCATCCCGCAAGTGGAAGTTACCTTCGACATCGATGCCAACGGCATCATTAGCGTGACCGCCAGGGATAAAGCCAGCGGTAAGGAGCAAAAAGTTGTCATCACCGCTTCAACCAACCTGGATAAGGCGGATGTGGAACGCATGGTGCGCGAAGCTTCGCAAAACAAGGCCGAGGATGATCGCCGCAAAGCGCTGATTGAAGCCCGCAACATGGGCGACAGCGTAGCCTATCAGTCCGAAAAGAGCCTGAAGGAACTGGGCGAGAAGGTGGACGCTGCCATGCGCAATGATGCTGAAGCCAAGATCCAGGTGTTGCGAGGGGCAATTGAAGGTGAAGACGTCAGTGCCATCACCAACGCCAGCAATGCTTTGCAGGAAGTGATGCAGAAGATTGGCACCGCTGCCTATCAGCAAGCTGGACCCGCTGATGGCGGTCAACCCGGAGCAGGATTTGGCGGTCAGCCCGGTCCCCAACCCGATCAGCCGGAAGGCAATGATGAGGACGTCGTGGAAGGCGAATTCCACGAGGCGTAAAAGACGATTTTGAAATAAAAGGAGCCTGTCAGGATAAGAACAGGCTCTTTGTTTTAATAATTGTGGGTGAAAATTCGCAATCTAAATCAGTTGTAGGTCGGAATGAGACCGCTCCGGACCCTCTGCCCTTAATAAACCCCTTGCGGGCTCACTCCGACATCGATCCTTTTGGCGGAGTGCGCAAAAAAGGCGCATTCCGCCCTACAAACACTTTCTTTACTCTCTTTTTATTGCATCAAGACTAAATGCGAACACCCATACATTATAATTACCTCATGATAAAACTCCTTCATTTTGCTGATGCTCATATCGATATGGCCAATTACGGGCAGCACGACGCTGCCACCGGGCTACCCCAACGCGTGATGGATTTTCTGAAATCCCTGGACGTCGTCGTTGAAACCGCGATAAATGAAAAGGTCGACCTGGTCATTTTCGCCGGCGACACCTACCGCGATCGTTCCCCCGCGCCGACTTTCCAGCGCGAGTGGGGCAAACGCATCATGCGCCTTTCACGCGCCAAGATCCCCACCCTGCTGCTCACCGGCAATCACGACGTCTCACCTTCGCAGTATCGCGCGCATGCCATCCAGGAGTTCGACACGCTAAAGCCGGATTACATCCACGTTGTCAGCTCACTCAAACTGCTGGGTCCGGATGATCTCGACGGCGTTCCCGTGCAGGTGGTTGCCATCCCTTGGATCACACGTTCGGGCATATTATCTTCTTTGGCAGACTCTTCCAATGAGGAAGATCCCCAGGAGATGATCGAAAACGCCTTGAACGACTGGCTAAACCAGACGATTTCTGATCTGGACCCCGATCTGCCCGCCATTCTGACCGCGCATGCTTCCATCGCGGGCGCAAAGTTTAGCAGCGAGCAAATGGTAAAAATTGGCAAAGAAGTGGTTCTGCCTCCTGGGCTGGTGGCAAACCCGGCGCTCGATTACGTCGCTCTGGGGCACATCCACCGCTACCAGGACCTCAACCTGGGCTCACACCCGCCGGTGGTTTATCCGGGTTCGATTGAACGCGTGGATTTCGGCGAGATAAACGAAGAAAAAGGCTTCATTATTGCCGAAGTTGAAAAAGGTCACACAAATTACCGCTGGCAGCAGCTGCCTATCCGGCGATTCCTGGATTTCCGGGTTGAATTGGATGATCTCCTTAGCGTGAACGAGAAAATTATGGCTGCCTTGCCAGACAGTGAAAAGCTGGAAGACGCGATTGTGCGGCTGACGCTCATCTATCCCAGTGACCTTGAAACCCTGATCGATGAAGCGCGCATCTATGAACACATGCAAAAAGCCTTTGCTTTTCAGCTGATAAAAAAGCCCATTACCGAGGCGCGCACACGGCTTGGCGACAGCTTTGAAGCCAGCAGTATGACCCACGCGGAGTTATTGGAGCTATACTGGAAGCGGCAGCACATAGAGGATAAAGACGAGCGCGAACGCCTGCAGAAACTGGCCGAAGAAATCATCACCCAATCACAGAGCAATTAAGGCAAGTCCCTGTTCCTCAAGGCGTCCACTCATCGTGGATGATTGCCGAAAGGTAAAAAGCGCCATCTCCACTTTGCTGAAAGCCCAGACGCAGCGATCGCCAGTCGAGGTACCCGTATTCTTCTGTTCCAGGCTGGAAATATTCAACATAATTCCCATCCGGGTAGATCTCTGTAAAATTATCGATGGTATTGCTTGCTTTGCGTGTGGGATCCAAAAGCAGTTCCCACCCCTGGGCTGGGGTCTCGCTGGTGACATACCTCTCCCAATATTCCGCGACCGTCAGCTCTATGTCCATCCCGCTGCCCGCCTGCACACCCCAAAGGTACACCTGCTGATTGCTGCCGAATGCCGCTACTTCTTCCCTGCTGAAGACCAGATCCGTGTCCACATTAACGTAACCATATGGGGAAATGCGCACTCCCAGTTCCGGGTGGATAAAAGGCGCCAACGCGGCAAAATCCTGGCTCTGCAGCAGAGGTAGGATTTCAGCAGCCAGACCTTCAAAATGGAACGCGACAGGCTCCAAGGGGACGCTTGCGTTTTCGAGAATTGCGATTTGGGTTGAAAGAGTATTGATTTCTTCCTGTGCATCCAGCAACTGATCTGTCAGTAATTGGTTTTGCTGCCTGAGCTGCTCAAGTTCAGCACTTGTGGCCGGGGCAGCCGCTACACAGCCTGTGAGAGTCAGAGCGAAAGCGATCAATATGGAGATTAGCTTTTTATTCATTGGTCCTCCGGGTTCGGGCACAGAATAAGGCCCGCTTTAATTAAGACGGAGGCACAGCGAAAATGTTCCGGCGATTATGTGTTTATCGTTGAAAACGGAAGGCTCTCTGTCTCAAAAATAGACATTCTTCAGCTCTATGGCAGTTGACTGAAACGGATCGCATCCAGCATGCGTGCCAGGCGGACTGTTTCTCTCACGTCGTGTACGCGCAAAATGTCTGCCCCATGCAGCACACCCCAGGCGTTTGCTGCCAGGCTACCTTCCAGGCGTTCTCCCTGCGGCAAATTGAGCGTGTGCCCAATAAAGCCCTTACGCGAAATGCCTAACAAAATCGGGAAGCCCAATTCGCGCAGTTCGTCAATGTGCTTGAGCAAAAACAGGTTTTGTTCAGTTGTTTTGCCAAAACCGATGCCGGGATCGATGATGATCCTATCTGGTTCAACACCTGCCTCAAGAGCTATATCCACAGACTCTGCCAACCAGTCGCGCACCTCGCCCACGATATCCTCATAATCCACGCCCTCATACCGTCCGCCGAGTTCGCTGGTGACTGCCTGCGCGCCTTGGGTGCGATTGTGCATCAGGATTGCACTTGCGTCAGCCTCCGCCACCGTAGCCGCCATGGCCGGGTCAAAGCGCATTCCCCAGACGTCATTGATGATGTGCGCCCCTTCTGCCAGGCAAACTCTGGCGGTTTCAGCCTTGTAAGTGTCAATCGAAAGAAGGGCATCTGGCAGTTCTTCACGCAAAGTTTCCAATACAGGCAACAGACGCTTTATCTCCTCATCAGCGCTGATCGCTGCCGCGCCAGGGCGGGTAGATTCCGCGCCTATATCGAGGATGTCACAGCCATCCTGCAGGAAATGCTCTGCCTGGAGCAGCGCTGTGCGGATGTAGTCTCGCTCTCTGAGCAGTCCATCGCCTGAGAAGCTGTCTGGAGTCAGGTTGATGATGCCCATAATGTAAGTTTTTTTGCCCAATTCTGGCAGGAGTTTATTTTTCATATTCACCTCAGGGAATGTTGGCGTGCGCTTCAACGAAGAGTTCTATTTCTGCAATTTCCCCATGCATGGCGTAAATTCTAAAAGTAAATGGAATGGGACTGCCGGCAGAAAGCGGAACTTCCGCGTCCCAACGGCGCAGCCCAAGCACCTGGCCTTCCAGATCATAGACCACCCCCAGGACCCAGAGGTAATCCGGCTCCCCTCGCGGGACTTCAATAAAGCCAGCCACATCCGCAAAGTTCGCTCCCTCAGCGATGACTGACGGCTCTGATGTGATTTCCGCCTCCAGGTAGCGCGCGTCATCCGGCATTACCGGCAGCCAATCGGTGATTTGAGCGCTAACCTCAAAGCTTGCTGGGACCGGCGGGGGGAAATATGCTACGACGGGCATGGTTTCCTGGGGTGGCAGGATGTTGAAAGGCAAAATGCCATCCATCTCCAGCGAAGTGCCACCGCCTGTCAGAGTAAAGCGCACAGAGGGATTTTCCACGGGGGAGTCGCTGGTGTTTTCAAGCTGAGCAAAGCAATAGGCACCTCCAAGCGCGTCCTGATAGCAAACTGGTGCCACAGCCAACTTTAATGGGCTTAAGGGGTCGGGTGTTGGTGTGGCAAACCCCAGACCACTATCTTCTGAAACCGGTGTGGGAGTGATCGGGATGATCAGCACAGTCCCAACGCCCATCATGTTGGGGATCACGCTGGGGTTTGCGGCTTTTAGGGCGTCCAGTGAGACACCATACCTGAGCGCCACGCCAAACATATCGTCGTTTTCGGTGACGGTGTAGGTGACTGGCTTGGGTGTTGGGGTTAGGGTGGGGCTGGGCGTTGGGCTTGGCGTAAGCGTGTTCGTCGGCAGGGGCGTCGCGCTGGGCGTCAATGCAATCGAAGGGGTGTCCGTCGGCAGAGGTACAATCGTAGGCAGACTGACATCTCCTGCTGCGCATCCCGCCAAAGCCAGCAAGAAAGCCAACAATGTGAATGTTTGGAGTATAAACTTCATTTTTGCATTATACCCCGTCGCCTGAAATACCATGCTCTGTAACAGGATCAGTCCGGCATGCACAAACCGCCGGTGGCATCCATCCAGACTACGATAGTCTCCACAGCCCGCGGGATATCATTATCACTCACATCCACACGCAAAACGGGCAGGCGTGAGCGTGCCACCAAATCCTCGAGCAAGTCCTGTTCACGGATGAATTGCTCAAGGTCATCATACTGACTCGGATTGCCCGAGACTTTCAAGCGTTCCTGGCGGGCATGCGTGAAAGTGTCGGCTGAACGGGTGCAGAAAATCAGGCGGAAATTGAGCGGTAGCAGCCCATTCTCCAGCCAGGTAAAATCGTAGTGCTTGCCGTAAGTAAGCTTTTGGAACATCTGGGTGGAGATGTGGAAGCGATCGATGACCCAGGAGTAGTAACGGTTGAGTTCAAAAAGGCGCAGCCAGGTGCGGTAGGTCTCAAGCGCCTGGGCTTCTTCTTCAGGCGCGAAGTTGATCAACCCGCGCCCCCAGGGGTAATTGGTAAAGGTGCACCATTCCGCTGAAATAAGCGGAGAGTGATAGCGATACTTGCGCGGACCGGTAAAACGCGGGTGGTCATTGAGCGCGAAGGCAATTTCCGTCTTGAAGGTCAGGCGAGTGCCTTCCAGGATGACTTTTGGAGTAAGTTTCGGCATTGAGTTCCTTTCCGACAGGGTAATAGTATTTTACAGGAAAGCAGCAGCAAACGCGGTCTGATCCACATTCCACAAATTAACCCAAAATCTCGATGATTGTGTAGAATCCAAGCATGACACAACAAAAACGACCTCAAATTCTCCTTACCAATGATGATTCAATCAATTCCCCCGGGCTGTGGGCGGCTGCAGAGGCGCTTTCGGAGCTTGGGTTTGTGCATGTGGTTGCACCGCGCGTGCAGCAAACTTCGATGGGGCGGGCTTTGCCGCGCGACACTGACGGTCATATCCACCCGCAAAAGTTGGTGGTGCATGGCAAGGAATGGGAGGTTTATGGAGTGGGCGCCACGCCAGCCCAGGCTGTGCTGCACGGCATGCTGGAAGTGATGGGCTTCGCGCCGGATCTGTTGGTCTCGGGGATTAACTATGGAGAAAACCTGGCTTCGGGCATCACAGTCAGCGGCACTGTGGGGGCTGCGCTTGAGGGAGCTTCGCTGGGCATACGGGCACTGGCGGTTTCACTTGAGACTCCTGTGACTGAGCACTTCAACCTTTCGGACAAGGTTGATTTTTCAACGGCTGCCTGGTTCACCCGTTTATTTGCTGAGAAACTCCTGAAAAAAACCATGCCTTTTGATGTGGATGTGCTCAAAGTGGACGTGCCCTCAGAGGCAACCCCGGAAACCCCCTGGGTGGTGACTCGCCAATCGCGCCAGCGCTATTTTTACGCCAAACCGCAGGATCCATCCATCACAGAAGGTTCGCGCAATATGGGATACGATGTACGGGTTGAGATGGAAGGTCTGGAAGAGGACGGGGATCTAAAGACTGTAAAACTGGACAGGAAGGTCTCTGTGACACCCGTCAGCCTGGATCTGACCTCGCGGGTCGATCTGCAGGACTTCAGACGCCTGCTGGAATCGTAATAGCTCTCGTTTCCGTTCAGTTGGAAAAAACACCTAAATATTGAAGCGAATTTCGATGATGTCGCCGTCTTCGATGATGTAATTCCTGCCTTCAACGCGCAGGCGACCTTTGGCGCGGGCTTCAGCGGTGCTGCCGTAAGTGATCATGTCCTGGAACGAGAGGATTTCCGCACGGATAAAACCTTTTTCCATATCCGAATGGATTGTGCCGGCGGCTTCACGCGCATTGGCACCCCTGCGCAGCGTCCAGGCGTGAACTTCCTTCTCCCCTGCAGTGAAAAATGAATGCACTCCCAGAAGATCATACGAGAGTTTGATCAGGCGCGACATGCTTGGCTCTTCAATGCCGTATTCTTCCAAGAAGATGGCGGCATCTTCCGGGTCAAGCGCGATAATATCCGCTTCAAGCTTGGCAGGCAGGCTGATCGCCTGGGTGTGGGGATGCGGACTAACATATTCGACCGCCGGTTGATCTTCGGATTGATTGAAGACCACGATTTGCGGTTTGCGGCTCAGGAAGCCAAAGCTGGAAAGGGTTTTATCCTCTTCAGCGGTAAATTCGTAGTGGCGCAGGGGCAGTTCCTGGTTGAGCACTTTTCCCAGGCGTTCAAACAGTTCAATTTCAGCCTGAATCACATCACGCGGGCGGCTTACACCGCGCCGGTGTTCCTCTTTTAATTTTTCCAGGCGTCTTTCGACCATCACCAGATCGTTGAGCATGAACTCAGTATCCATAGTCTGAATATCGCGCAGGGGATCGATACTGCCGGCGAGGTGCGGCACGCTGGCGTTTTCGAACTGGCGCACCACGTGCAAAAAACCATCCATTTGCGCGAGTTGATTGACCATCACTCCGGGCAGTCCGGCGCGCCCCGCGCTGCCATCGAGACCAGCAATGTCGGCATAGGTAACTTTGGCGCGCACTATCTTTTTTGGGTGATATATCTCGCAGAGCTGATCCACGCGCGGATCCGGTACATCCACCACGGAGGTGTGCACTTCCATCTGACCGGTAGACATGTCCGCGGCGATAGTAGCACCCGTAAGTGCTTTGTAGAGAGTTGTTTTGCCGGATTGGGGCAGACCAATGATACCAAGTTGCATGTTGACTCCAAAGCGATAATACTGCATTATACCGCAGCGATTGGACATCTCAGATTTTGACCGTGATCAAGGATTCTGATCGGAATCAAAAACAATTTCTCGGCATGATAAAATCAAAAACTGGCATCTTCTATGAATGCCTGGAGGAAGTATGAACAGGAAAATTTTCTTAATGGGTATTGTGATGATGCTTGGCTTGAACGCCTGCTCACTCCCGAGGTTAGTAAAAGTAGATCCAACCGCAACACCCAAACCGAGCCAGCCAACAACTGCCCCGACGATTCAACCCGAGTCGACATTCACTGTCCCCACAGATACCCCTCAATCAGGTGGACTACCTATAATCCCTGCTGAACTGGCAGGCGACGTGAGGGTTGGTCAAAACCTCATCAGCGAGACATTTGATGAAGATGGATTATGGAACAGCAGCGATGATCCTGAGTTTGGGGCGGATGTGGTGGATGGCGTTTATCGCATGTACCTGAACACAGCAAATTGGATGTTGTGGTCAGAATCCGGCGAGGTGATGCACGAGAACGTCATGATGGACCTTGACGTTGCGTTTGTCAGTGGATCGGAGGAAAACAACCAGGGCATGCTCTGCCGTTATGTTGATGATGAAAACTTCTACATATTGACGGTTGGCAGTGATGCCTGGGTTGAAATCCTGAAGGTCTACCAGAACGAACAAACGCCACTTTTCGGTGAATTCTTGGACTCACTGGTCGATCCGCTTGAGAACCATTTGCAGGGTTTTTGTATTGGTGACCGGATCATGCTGTATGTCAATGGGGAGTTGGCGGCTGATGTGCAGGATGGCGACCTGAGAATTGGCGATGTCGGATTGACAATTGGTACCTATGATGAGCCACAGGTAATGGTTGATTTCGATAATTTTTTCGTTTATGAAGTGGAAGGTGATTTCACTACGAGCTACAGTCCCGAAGAGTCAACAGAAGAAACCTTTCCCTTTAACCTGGCTGAAGAATGGACGCTTACTTATTCGGACGACTTCAACACGCCCGGTAAGGGAAACTGGACGGAGTTCGATGGAGAATCTGTGATTACCCAGTGGCAAGATGGTAGATTTGCTTTTGATGCCTTTGCTGAGGAGATAACAGCCATTTCAACCACCAATGAATTGTCATTGGATGATGTTGTAGTACAAGTCGATGCCTATCGTATGGACGACATGCTTGGGAATGACATGGGTTTGGTCTGCCGCCACCGGGACTCCGACAATTATTACAGTTTGAGTTTTGGCAATGATGATTACGTGGCAATCTACAAGAAGGTGGACGGAAACTGGGAATCCCTGTTCAACGAATTTGTGGATATTGACTTATCCGCGGAATACCACAAGGTCGCAATAAGCTGCATCGGCACAGAACTTTCCCTGTATATTGATGACCAGTTAGTGATTAGTGTCAGCGATGGAGATCTTGCGACAGGAGATGTGGGGTTGCTTATGGGCACGTACGAGGACGTGCCAATCATGCTCGCATTCGATAATTTTGTGGTGTATACACCAAAGTAAGTTTGAATGATGATCAATCGCCCTCCCGGCTTTTTGGGAGGGCGATTTGTTTTTATAAATCCCCTCTTAATGCCTGATCAGGTTGATGATATTCTTGACCGGCAAGGGGCATTGCGAGTATACTTCTGCAACGAGCCGAAGTGGCGGAACAGGCAGACGCGCACGACTCAAAATCGTGTACCTTCGGGTATGTGGGTTCGATTCCCACCTTCGGCAAGAAAACAGCCCCTCAACTTGAGGGGCTGTTTGTTTCCTTTATTGGTCTGCTGAGTGGAAAGTTGAAGTGTTAGCTGCCGATAAGGTGGGCGTGGTCCTTGCAGCACCGAACTTTGCATTTTGGTGACTGGCAAGGCTTCCAGGTGAGATGGGTAAGGATCTCAGCGCGTGTCAGGTGGGCATAGGAAGATCCAAGCGCTTTGCGAAGGTTACCCGCGGAGGATTTCAGATAGCGAGCTTGCTGGGGATCAAATACGTGAATACACTCGTGGAGTTTGACGATAATCATGACCGATTCCTTTCTGTTAAGGTGCAGACCAACGCTGTGTCAGCCTGGGGTGAGAAACACCAGGAGAACAACACAGTCGGAGTTGGTCTATGGATCAGATCATGAGATTTGCATTCCCACTTCTTATGGGACACAAAGTATATCAGAACAGGCTGGAAAAACAATCAAATTGATAGATTCTGTAAGAGCAACATGATAATGTCCTAAAGTAGCAAAATAGAAATGTCCTAATTAATATTAGGAGCTATGACATGGACAATCGAAATGAATGCTAAGGAATTAGCCTGCAAGGCTGAAATAGAACGGGTAGAAGAGAAACGGACAAGCCAAAAAGATGCGGCAGCCAGGCTGGGTATCAGTGAACGGCAATTTCGGCGGAAACTGCGAAGATATCGCTTGGAAGGCGTTGCGGGGTTGGTGTCCAGGAAGCGTGGAGTGCCCAGTAATCGCAAGATGGAGGCGGCGATACGGGAGATGGTTGAAGACTTTATCAATGATCCGCTGGTAAGAGGTTTTGGACCCACTCTGATGGCTGAAAAGGTTGAGCAGATCAAAGATATCCGTTTGAGCAAAGAAACCCTGCGAAAGATGATGATTGAAGCTGGTGTCTGGAAATCAAAGGTCAAAAAGAAGGCTGAGCCCCATTACGCTCGTCCCAGAAGGAAGCATCGTGGAGAACTGGTGCAGATCGACGGTTCTGAACATGCCTGGCTGGAAGATCGTGGGCCAAAAGCCACTTTGCTGGTGTTTGTGGATGATGCCACCAGCCAGATGCTGGCAGCTGAATTTGTCCCAGAAGAAAGCTTCTTTAGCTATGGGAGCTTGTGTCAACGCTACTTTCGGGAACATGGTCTACCCAAGGCTTTCTACAGTGACCGTTTTAGCGTCTTTCGGGTCAATCGCAGAGATAATCTCAGGTATGAACCGGTTACTCAGTTCCAACGGGCTCTCAGCGTCCTGGATACCGAACTGATTTGCGCCAATTCACCGCAAGCCAAGGGACGGGTGGAGAGAGCCAACCAAACTTTGCAGGATCGTCTCATCAAGGAAATGCGTCTTCTGGGTATCAGCGATTATGAACAGGCCAATCTGTATTTGCCCCAGTTTATTCGCGACTATAACCGCAAATTTGCTGTGTCGCCCGCTTCAAGCTTTGACTTCCATCGTCCCCTGGATGAAACACATGATTTGGCTTTCCTTTTCTCCATTCATGACTTCCGTAAAGTCACCAAAACCTTGCAGATCAATTATGCTGGCAGAGTGTATCAAATCGTGACCAATCATCCGGCCTATTTTTACGCTGATCAGGAGGTTTTAGTTACCTGTGATGCTTCCGGTTCTGTCTCAGCCTGGTTTCACGGAAATCTGCTTACTCTGGAAGAAGTGGAGAAAAGATCCAGGCAAACTGCGATTGTCTCTTCCAAATCAGAGCAGACAAATCCCTTGCCACCTGCTTATGACCATCCCTGGAGGACCTATGGAAAAAAGCTGAATGGAAAGCCAGTGCTTACAACCTTATCAACACAATAGGACATTTCTAAATTGCTCAGATTAGGACATTTCTAAATTGCCTTGACACAAATTGATAGATTCAGAGCATGTTACCAAAATAGGTACTGAGCCAGCAGATGGTATCCACTCCAGTCACCGAGCTGGACAGCGATATTGTCCAGAAGGATGGGTGGAACAAACCTGATTTTAGCATCTAAATCAGGAGAGTTAGCGAGCAGATGCTCCCAGGGGGAACGTCTTTGTAGAGATGAATGTTTTCTGACAGCATTGTAGTAATAGAGATAATGCATCGCTTCAAGGAAGAAGTCCTTTTGGGAATGAATGGAAAGCAATCTGGGGATGTAAAACTCCTCGTCATCGGTACGGTGGGAGCGTTCAACATGCGCGTTCTCCTGAGGGCTGGCAGCATGGTTCTGGATAATGGAACAGCCAAATCCAGACAGGAGTTTTCTGAGTTCGATGAGTTTAAGCCAGGATTTCCCACCAAACTCCTCACCCCGATCCACAGTAAAGACGATGGGCACCGAGACACCGTGACTTCTGAGCCAGGAAAGCACCCACAGAAAGAAAGTCAGGCCATTGGTCCAGCTTTTCTGATCAGAGTAAGCCATCAGTTTGAAGCGGGAGTTAACATCGACAGCAGTCCACTGATAGAGAGGAAACTGTTTCGAGTGAAAGTGACGGATCTGCTCCAGGGTCAGCGCTTTTTGGTCCACGACATATTTGAGGTCAATTTGCACAATTTCAAATGCTTTGGCCTGATACCAATCCACATAAGGACGGGAGCCTTTTTTGTGGGGTTTGTGAGGCTTCAGCTTCGAGTGAGTTCTGTTGCGTCTGAGAATGTTGCGGATGGTGTGTTCAGACATCGTCAAACCATCCAGCGCCTCCAGTTCATCTTTCAGCCTGACAGGTCCATAGCGGGTCTTTTCTCTCAGCTCCAGGATCCTGGCTTCAATCCCGGCACTCGTTTTGTTGTGTACCCGGTGTGGCGCTTTTGATCCATCTTTCAAATCCCCCGCCTCACTCTTGCGGATTGCTTTGTAGATTGTCGCCCGGCTGACACTCAAGATCCTGGCTGTCGCTGTCACATTCCCCTTGTGTGCCTTCAAAACCTGTAGGATCGCTCGTCTGGCTGCCTCCGGACTAATCTGCCTCAACTCTTGGTAGTCTAAGTGGGTTATAGCTTTGATCAATGTACACCTCGATGTCTTCATATCTTATCCCCCATAACTCCAGACATCGATCCCGGTACAACTCGTATGACTTATCTAAAAAGTGTATACCATGTGCTGACCTACTCACACATGTTACCAAAATAATTGTTGACAAGTGAACGAAATGTATTAGAATAGGTGGGAATTGAATTTTCAATCGGGCACCGGCCTCAGGGGACCGGCGCAGAAGGATCGCCAGTAAAGCCAGGGAGCAAATTAGTGGCGATCCTTTTTTATTTATTCGTTTGGAAGAAAACCACGCTCACCCCATCCCCGCCTTCTTTTTCCCCGCCATTTTCCCAGCGTTGAACGTAAGATGAATGGTCTAACAGGTCGCGCACTGCTTGCCGCACGGCGCCCGTGCCGCGTCCGTGGATGATCCGACCGTAGGGAATGCCTGACGAAAATCCCTGTTCCAGGTAGCGTTCTGCGCGGTCCAGAGCGTCATCCACGCGATGACCCCGCAGGTCCAGCTCGAGCCCGGGCGAATTGACCCCCGGGAGGGCAGTGTTGCCAGCGGCCGGAGGAGCAGGCTGGGGTATGGCAGGGCTTTCTTCGGGGGTTTGCAGCCGGCGTTCCACTTCGTAAGACTTGGCGCGCACCCTTAATGCGCCGATCTGAAGCTCCAGATCCTCGCCATCCACGCTGCTCACCACCCCTTCGGCGGCAAGCTTGCGCACAAACACCTTTTCTCCTGCTTTGAGCGGTCCGCTGAGCCCCCTGGCTTTCGGCAAGCGGCGCTTTTTACGGATCTTTTGTTCATGCTTTTGCTCAACTACCTCAAGTTTCTCTTCGATTTCAGCTAACTGCTCCTGTTTTTCGGGGGATTGGCGCAAGCGAGTCAGCTCCCGCCTGAGGGTGTTCAGCTCTTCGCGCAGGGTTTCCAGCTCTTCATCAAGTTGCGATTGGTGGGCATCCAGCAGGTTGGCTTTATCGGCTTCGAGCTGCTCAAGGTGGGCGTTAATTTGGTTGCGCCCGGCTTCGGCTTCCCGTCGGGCTTTTTCAGCCGCTTCGTAACTGGCTGTCGCCAGGTCTCGCTGCCGGTGGATCTCTTCAAGCAGGTCATCCGCGTGCAGCTCCGTCGGATCGATCTCCTGGCGCGCGGCGGCAATGATGTCGGGGTCCAGCCCCAATCGGTCTGCAATCGCCAGCGCATTCGAGCGCCCGGGCAGCCCGATCACCAGACGGTAGGTGGGGCGCAGGGTTTCGAGGTCAAACTCCAGGCTGGCATTTGTGACACCGTTGGTGGAGTGGGCATACGCCTTAAGCTCGGGATAGTGTGTGGCAACAACAGAGGTAATACGGCGTTGCAGCATATAATCCAGCACCGCACGTGCCAGGGCGGAACCTTCCTGCGGGTCGGTGCCTGCGCCCAGTTCGTCCAGTAAAACCAGCGAACGATGGTTGGCGCGTTTCAGGATCCGCACCAGTTGGCTGATGTGCCCTGAAAAGGTCGAAAGAGATTGTTCAATCGACTGTTCATCGCCGATATCCGCGAAGACATCCCTGAAGATACTGAGACGCGAACCGGATTGGGCAGGGATCTGCAGCCCGGCTTGCGCCATCAACACCATCAGCCCAACGGTCTTGAGAGTGACGGTCTTTCCGCCGGTGTTGGGACCGGTGAGCACAACAGAAAAAGTCTGGCGGTCCAACTCAAAATCGATCGGAACGACTGTCTTGGGGTCCAGCAGGGGGTGGCGGGCACGGCGCAGTTGGATGATGCTGCCGGGATGGGCTTCAGGGGCTTGTGTTGGAAAAGGCACCAGCTCCGGCTCATTTGCGTGCAGATCCTCCGCATAATGGGCTTTCATAAGCGCCAGATCAAGCTCAGCCATGGCCCTGGTGGTCAGGCTGAGGCTTTCAGCCTGCAGAGCAATTTGCTGGCTGAGCGCGCGCAAAACACGCAGAACTTCATCCCGCTCGGCGAGTTCAAGTTCGCGGAACTTATTATTGAGTTCCACCACCGCGATTGGTTCAATGAAGAGCGTGGCACCGGAAGCGCTTTGGTCGTGGATGATTGCCTTGATTTGCCCCTTGTGTTCAGCCCGCAAAGGCAGAACGTAGCGTCCCGAGCGTTGGGTGATGAGAGTCTCCTGGAGCATGCGGGCGCTGGAAGGATCGTTCAGGTAGCGGCTGAGGCGGTCCATCAGGCGGGCGTGGACCACTTTTATCTCTGACCGGATATGACCCAGTTCCGAAGAAGCGCTATCCAGCACTTCACCGCGTTCGCTGATGGTGCGATTGATCAGGTCGATCAACCCACCACCGTCCGAGAGTTCCCCGGCGAGAACTGCCAGGCTTGGGGCTTCTTCCGCATTGTCGAGCAGCACACGGCGGGCAGTCCGGGAAAGGATCAGGGTGTTTCGAACACCAAGCAGATCGCTGGCTTCGAGAGTCATTCCGTGCAGGGTCTGATCTGTAAGAGGCGCCAGATCGACCGCGCCCTGAAAACTGATGCTGTCGTTGAGTGAAATCAACAGTCGGGCTTCACGCGTTTCCTGCTGGCGTTGGAGCGCCTTTTCGAGGTCACTGGTGGGGCGGAGCGCTTCAGCCAGCAACTCAGACGCGCTGAAAGAAGCGTAGGCTTTTAGCCGCGCCAGCACTTTCGGGAATTCAAGCAGGATCAGCGATTTTGGGTTCATGATAAGAAAAAGTTTATCATGGAAGGCTTTAATCAAACGAACAGATACACGAGGGTGAAAAGAATAAAGGACGCCCAAAAAACACAAGTTTGGGCGTCTTTATCGAAATAGTTTACCAGTTAAAAAGCTGTCTTTAAAAGAGCAGTTTACCGCCGAGGACGACGTGGCGCACCTCGAGCGTTTCGGCATCGAGCAGGGTAAGGTCAGCGCGTTTGCCAACAGCGATCGAGCCAATCTCGTCTTCCATGCCCAACACACGGGCTGGGTTGGCAGTGGCGGCGCGCAGAGCGGACTCGAGCGGGATGCCAAACTTCACAACCGCTCGGCGGAAAGACTCCGTCAGCGGGGTGGCACTGCCGGCAATTGTGCCGCTGTCGAGGGTGACGAGGCCGTCTTTTACGGTCACTTTTTGACCACCCAACACGTATACTCCATCTGACATGCCGCATGCCATCATCGCGTCGCTGATCAGGCAGACCCGATCTTCGCCAAAGATGCTGAAGGCAACCCGAATTGCGGCGGGATGAACATGGTGCCCGTCACAAATCAACTCTACACTGCTTGCGTAATCTGCCGCAGCGCCAATCAGACCAGGAGAACGATGGCTGAAAGAGCTCATGGCGTTGTAAAGATGGGTAACATGGCTGGCACCGCGCAGGAAAGCTTCTTTTGCCAGGTCGTAATCCGCATTGGAATGATGCAGGCTGACGACACAGATCTCACTGGTGCGCTCAATCAAATCGAGGGCGCCTGGAAGTTCCGGGGCAACATCATTCAGTCGGATTCGTCCACCGCTGGCTTCGTTAAGCTCGAGAAAGTATTCGTAATCCGGGTCAATCAGGTTATTGGGGTCCATGGCGCCTTTTTTCTCAAGGGATGCAAAAGGACCTTCAAGGTTAATCCCGCGCATGATAGCGCCATCTTCAACGGGGTTGTCCATAAACTCACCAGCAACCCGGACCATTTCCAGCAAGGTGGGCTTTTTCATTGCCATGGTGGTGCCGAGGTAGCTGGTGACACCAACGGATGCCAGGTAGCGGGCAATGTTTTCGTGCGCCTCGCGGTTGCTGTCGCAGAAATCAGTACCATTGGCACCGTGGATGTGAATATCAATGAATCCAGGAGCGACGATGCAGCCGGTGGCGTCGAGCACTTCCGTCTGACTGTTTGGCTCGCTGATGCGATCTAACTCGGTGTAAACATCTCCTTCGCGCAAGGCAAAATCTTCAAAAAAAACAAGACCATTCTTAATTTGCATCTTTACTTTTCTCCATTCATCAATTCTTGTAACTGGCAAAGCTTCGATATAATAGCATAACGGATTCATCATAACATAATCAAGGATAGACAATGATAAAAGCGGTATTTTGTGATGTGGATAACACCCTGACCAGTTCAAAAACGCGCAAAATCCCAGCCAGCGCATTGGAAGCAATCCGTAAGGCGCGCGAAAATGGCGTCAGGGTTTTTGCTGCCACGGGTAGGCACACCCGCACTTACGAAGAAGGCAAGATTTTGCAGGGCATTGCTCTGGATGGTTACGTGGCGGTCAATGGGCAGCTCTGTTACCTGCCCGATGACACCATTATCCACAAAGCCGTGCTAGACCCTCGCGATGTGACTGTTGTCTTGCGCCTGGCTGACGAAATGAACTTTGCCTGCTGCCTGGTTGAAACAGATAAGCTCTATCTGACAAAAATCGATGATAATGTCCGCTCTTTTCATGAAATGATCAAAATCCCACTTCCTGTGGTGATGTCGGCAGAAGGGGCAGAGAGTCGTGATGTACTATCCGTTGCACCGTACATCAGCTATGAAACTGAAGAACAAATCCTTCCCTATTTACACAATAGTGAAATTGTGCGTTTCAATCCCTACAACTGCGATGTGATCCCACGCGAAGGTGGCAAAGACGTTGGCATGCAAGCAGTATTGGATTACTTTGGCGTACCAATAGAGCAAGCAATGGCTATTGGTGACGGACAAAATGACATCAGCATGCTGAAGGCAGCCGGAATTGGGGTGACAATCGGGCAGTGCAGCCCTGAAGTGATGGCGGCGGCAGATTATCACGCCCCTGAAGCTGATGAGGATGGTATCTGGCATACGTTCGAGAAGTTTGGCATTATCTAATTGGAGGTTGGAATGGAAAAGGTCGTAATAGAAGTTTGCTGCGGTTCAGTGGATGATGTCGTCCGTGCAGCCGAGGCTGGAGCGGATCGGGTGGAGTTGAATTCCGCCCTGTTTGTTGGCGGGCTAACTCCTTCGATTGGAGCCGTGATAGAAGCCAAAGCAAGAGTTGAGATACCCGTGATCAGCATGATCCGTCCACGGGCTGGAGGCTTTTGCTACACTGACCTGGAATTTGAGACCATGCTGCGGGATACGCACGAACTGGCAAAAGCAGGCACGGACGGTTTTGCGGTTGGCTTTTTGACCGCTGAGGGTTGGCTGGATGAGGAACGCTGCAAGATCTGGGTGGAGGCAGCTGGCGACAGGGAACTGGTGTTTCACCGCGCCTTTGATATCATGAAAAATGAGCCCGAAGAAGTGCTGCCGCGGCTGGCTGAGCTCGGATTCAAACGCATTCTGACCAGCGGCAGGGAGCCATCCGCGCCGGCAGGGACTGAGATGATAAAACGCTGCGTGGAAGTGGGGGCGGTGCAGGTATTGGCTGGGGGCGGTGTGCGGGCGGGCAATGTGGGGCAGCTGATCCAAAGCACGGGTTGCCGGCAGGTGCATTTCAGCTGCCATAAAAAGCAGAGCGACACTTCTGTGCGGGGAGCAAAATTATCGTTTGGCTTGCCAAATGTGCCGGAAGATGAAAAGTTCGATATAATAGATACTGAAAGATTAGCCAGCCTGGTCAGGCTAATTCGCACTTTACCCGAGTTCTAGGGATCTGATGAAGCCAAATGGCAATGGCTATCCTAAAGACCCAAAATAAACCACTTGTATTGACACAGGTACTTTTTGTATTATCATCAATATAGAAATACCAGTAAGACAAGTTCTTGATAACCTTGCTGGAATATTTATTGCAATCAGTCAGAGCTGTCTTAACAAATAAATAATACAGAGGTGTACGAATGAACAATGAAGTGTTCGAGATGGCATACAAGCTCATCGGCAAGCTCCAGGAAACTCAGGGAGACAACATCCTCGCGGCTGCGCGTTGCGTGGCAGACACGTTCGAACAGGGCGGCATCCTTCAGGCTTTTGGCTCCGGGCATTCTTATGCCGGCGCAATCGAGCTCTGTGGTCGTGCTGGTGGATACGTGCCCTCAAAAGTAATCAAAGACCCGGCCGGCGGTTCCTATGAAGCCGTTCAGGGCGTTGGCGAAATTCTCATGAAGAAAATTGAGATCTTGAAGGAAGATGTGGTCTTCATCATTTCCAACTCGGGTCGCAATCCCCTGCCAATTGAAATTGCCTTACAGGCGCAGGAAAGGGGCGCAAAGGTAGTTGCCCTCACATCAGTCAGCGCCAGTTCCAAACTTAGTTCAAAGCATCAGTCCGGCAAACGCTTATTCGAGGTGGCGGATGTAGTCATTGACAATCAGGTTCCTGATGGCGATGCCAGCATCCAGCTTGAAGGGCTCGACACCGCTATTTGCGGCATGTCGTCCATTGTCACCGCGGTCGCGCTGCAGGCTGTTGTGCTTGAATCGGCGAAGATTCTTGTTGCAAAGGGTATTACGCCGCCGTTCTTTAAATCACAAAATATTGATGGAGGTGAAGAATATAACGAAGCATTACTTACGAAGTACTTTGACCGGATCTATCATATGTAGTTCATCAGGAGGGAAACCTCCAAAAACAACGAAAGGAGTATGACCTAAATGAGTACGTTTCTTCTCGCTTTATTCTTAGCAATCTTTACAGGCTTGATGATTGTGTTTGCGTCATTGGCCATGGGCGGCATTTATAACCCGCTCATTTTTGGCGTCGTGACCGGTATTCTGGTCGGCGATGTTAGGCTGGGTCTGGAGGTCGGAGCCATTTGCGCCCTCTTTGATATCGGCTTTTATACCTACGGAGGCGCGACAACGCCGGACTATAACGTAGGTGCAATGTTTGGCGTGGTCGTGGCAAAACAGAGTGGTGACATCAACCAGGGTATCTTCATCGGCAGTATTATTGCCTTACTCATGTCCTGGTTCGACATCCTTGGTCGCGGTGTTACGACCGTCTTCCAGCACGGTGGTGACAAAGCCCTCGCCAACAAAGACATCAAATCCTTCGAACGCTGGCATCTGCTCGGCACCCAGGGTTGGTTCTGGAGCCGCTTCATCCCCGTGTTCATCGGCATGCTGTTTATTGACAAGTATCAGGTGATTGCCGACTTTATCGCTAATTACGCCTGGATCAAGAATGGTCTGGCTGTGATTGGAAAGGCTCTCCCGGCGGTCGGTTTTGCATTGCTGCTTTCATATATGGACATCAAGAACTTCTGGCCATTTATGTTAATCGGCTATGCTCTGTACGCATTTATGGGCGTCCCCACGCTCGGCCTGGCCATCCTCGGTATTGCCCTCGGCTATCTCTTCACCCTCTTTATGAAAAAGCAGGAGGCATAGTAAGATGGCACGCACAAATGCTACACTCTCAGAACTGGCTTTAAAGAAAGCCGCAAAACGACACAACTGGGCACTGCAGTGGTGCTGGAACTACGAACGTATGCAGGCTTCCGGCTTTGCGTATGCCATGGTTCCGGTCTTGCAGGAGCTCTATGACAACAACGATGAGGTTTGCGAAAACCTCGAACGTCACATGCAGTTCTACAACTGCCATCCCGGTGGCTCAGCCGTCATTATGGGCGCAGCAGTTGCCCTTGAAGAAGGCTACGAAACGGACATGTCCGACAGCATCAAGGTTGCCCTGATGGGACCTCTGGCTGGCATTGGCGATACCATCCAGGCTGTTCTGGTGAAACCGATTGCCTACATCATCGCCGCCGCATTGGCAGCTGAAGGCAGCTTCGTCTCCCTGCCCGTGATCATTCTCCCACTGCTCGCGCTCTTCCTGGCGAGATGGCCGCTCTTCAAATGGGGTTACAAACGCTCTGTTGCCATCCTCGAGGACATCGAGGGCAACACTGACTTCAACACCCTGCGTAAGGCTGCCCAGATCCTCGGTTTGACCGTGGTCGGTGGTTTTGTGCCGAGCATGATTGGCCTGGCGCTGAAATACACCTACGAAAGAGCTCTGACCGATCCAACAACCGGCGAGACAGTGGTAAAGACTGTTGCTCTGCAGGATACGCTTGACGGCATTCTGCCAAAACTGCTGCCGATCATGCTGGTAGCATTCTGCTACTGGCTGCTCAAGAAGAAGGTCAATCCTGTACGCGTCATTTTGATCGTTGCGGTGATTGCCTTTGTACTGGGTGCGATCGGTGTATTAGGCTAAAATTTAGTACAATTATTGGTGGCGGAGCAAAATCCCTTCTCCGCCACCAAAACTATTTAAGGGATGTGTTAGAGAGAGAGAAAAGAACATGATTAAGCATCTTCGCATTGACAATCGTTTGATCCATGGGCAAGTCGCCGTGACCTGGATGCGCCGCATTAACGCGGATGCCATCGCGGTGGTTAACGATGACGTCGCCAAAGACCGTATTCAACAGATGGCACTGCCCCTTGCCGCCCGGGACGCAAAAGTCCTGGTGCTGTCTCATCAAGGCTTGCAGGACTACGTCAAAGAAAACCCGGATGTGTCGCTCTTTGTGATTGCCAAGTTCCCAACAGATGCTCTGCGCATCCTTGAGAGTGGGCTTGAAGTTGGCGAAGTCAATGTGGGGAATGCTGCCCCGATTGCCGGTACCAAGTATGTGATGGTTGAGAAGAAATCGATCGCTGCAACCAAAGAAGATGCCGAAGTGTATCGCAAGATCGCTGAACTGCGAGGCGGCAAACTGATGACCCAAACCGTCTCCACTTATCAGCCACAGGACTTCCTCGAACTGCTGGAAAAAGCCGGTCTTTAGGCTTTGCTGGCAGCATTCGAACGAATGCCCATTTAAATACGAAAACTACGGTGGTCACTTCGATAATTCGGGGTGACCACTATTTATAAACCACTCAAGTGAACAGGAAAATCTGCCATGCAACTGAAAATCGCCAAAATAATCAACAGCCTGCTTGCCGTTATGACGCTGATCATCATAGCGCTTGCTGGCGGCTATATCTTTGTCTACAATCGCTACCCCGAGTTTAAGACCACCTACCTAATTCTTTTCGTAATTCTTGCAATTGCTCTGATGGTCTTTTTCAGATGGATGGAAGAAGGTTGGGATAAACGCGTCATCACCCGCATGGCAAAAGAAGGCAAGGTGGCACTGGCAAACATCCAACACTCTGAGCGCGTGATGCGCATGCGCGACAGTTCTTTCACCAATTTTTGGCTTTACGAGTTTATGGCGGATTTGGTAACCCCTGATCTCCAAACCCTGGAAGATGTCAAATTCTGGGAAAAGATGAATGTGGAGACCGAAAAGATTCCCAATGGCTCAGTCTTCGTAACGTACGATCCCGCCAAGCCAACCCAGATTTTTGTGGTACCCAATGCGCTGATCAGCCAATTGCCCGAGTTGATGCCAGTGGTACGCAAAATTGAAGCAAACGCGAGCATTCGCTATTTGGATGCGTACTACAAGAAAGGCATGGTCATCCGCAGCATGAAGGAATCACTGGCAGAACAGCGCCAGGCGATCGAGGAAATGAAGAAAAAGGAAGGATGAGATGATGAGAATTGGAACAGTAGGCACCGGCTTTATTGTTGACGGCTTTATTGATGCCATCAGCCGGACCGACAACGCGGAAGTTGTTGGTATCTATTCACGCAAAGAAGAAACCGCGCAGGCTTTTGCAGCCAGGCACAAACTGGCAAAATGGCACACAGACCGCGAAGCCTTTCTGAATGACCCTGAAATTGATGTTGTTTACGTCGCCTCACCCAATTCGCTGCATTACCAGTGGACGCTTGATGCCCTGAAGGCGGGTAAAGGGGTGATTTGCGAGAAACCTTTTGTCTCAACACACGGCGAATGTGAGACCCTGCGCGACCTCGCCCAGGAAAAAGGCTTGTTCCTGGTGGAGGCTATCACCGTCCCGCATTTGCCCAACTTTCAATTGATCCGCGACCATCTTGAAAAGATCGGTCCGATCAGGCTGGTGCAGCTCAACTTCTCACAATATTCAAGCAAACACAAAGCCTTTTTGGAAGGCAAGAATCCGAATGTCTTCAATCCCGCTTTTGCTGGCGGCGCCTTGATGGATATCAACTACTATAACCTGCGCTTCATGCTCGACCTGTTTGGTGAACCTGAAGGCATTCGCTACTTTGCCAATCTTGCGCAAAACGGCATAGACACTTCGGGTGTGCTGTTGATGACCTATCCGGGTTTTGTTGCCGAAGGTGTAGGCGCAAAGGACAGCCGCAGCGAGAATATGGTCCAGATCCAGGGTGAAAAGGGTTACATCAAAGTGCCCAAAGAAAGCAGCCGCTGCATCTCGGTTGAGGTTTATAGCCCGGGCGGCGAAGAAACGTTCAACCTGCAAACGGATGATAACGTTCTCGTGTATGAAATGCGGGAATTTTCTGAGATGTATCGGAATAAGGACTTCGTTAAGAGAGATGAATTGTTGGAAATGAGCTGCCGGGCAATGATGTGGCTGGAGAAAGCGCGCAAGGACGGCGGGGTCTACTTTGAAGGAGAAAAATAACATGTTGTTAAGGTCAACCCGTATTTACACCGAAGATGGTCTCCTGGACGGCTGGATGCGCGTTGAGGATGGCAAGATCATTCAATTTGGGAAAGGCGAGAAAGAAGGCGCGATCGATTTTGGCGATCTGCGCATTATTCCCGGCATTTTTGACACCCACATCCACGGCACCCAGGGCTATACCATGTGGGAAGAAGGCGAAGGCGGCGATATTGAATATCAGCTGGATGGCTTCTTGAAAGGCGTGGCAAGCGAGGGTGTGACTTCGGTGCTTCCAACGCTTTTCAGTGCCACCGGCGACGGCGAAGGCGCACTGGATGTGCTGAGAAAAACAGCCAATCGCGTTGGCAAACCGCAAAATGGCGCCAATGTGGCGGGGGTGCACTTTGAGGGACCTTATTTGAACAGGGTCGGTGAGAAAGGCATTCGTCCGAAAACCCCCACGATCAACCTGGATTTTGTGCGCCAGGCGATCGAGGCTGGCGGCGGACATCTCAAGCTGATGGGGCTGGCTCCTGAGCTGCCCCAGTCTTACGAGTTGATCAACCTTCTGACCGAAAATGGTGTAACGGTTGCATTTACCCACTCAGACTGCAATTCCACCCAGGCTTTCGCCGCGTTTGACCAGGGCATCACCGTGGCAACCCACCTCTGCAACGTGATGACCGGTATTCACCACCGCGACGTAGGCGGGTTGGGAGCTTCACTGCTGGACGGGCGCGTTTACGCAGAGTTGATCTGCGATGGTCTGCACGTCTCAAACCCGATGATTGATATCGTCATGCGTGCCAAACCCCATGATAAGTTGATGCTGATTTCGGATTGCACCGGTTATTCCGGCGCTCCAATCGGCGTTTATCGGGGTTTCCTGGGGCATACCGGCGAAGTGATCGTAGACGATTTGGGCTTCGTGCGTGAGCCAGGCGGGCGACTGCGCGGCAGCAGCAAACCCGTGCTCTATGGCATATGGAACCTGGTGGAAAATATTGGGATTGAGATCGAGGATGCCCTGAGAATGGCGGCGCTTGTACCTGCCCGAAAATATGGGTATGGCGATAAGAAGGGATCCCTCAGAGTTGGCAAGGACGCTGATTTTGTGGTGATCAGCGATGATTACAAGGCGCTTGAAACTTACGTGGAGGGGCGGCGGGTTTTTGAACGCGCCAGTGAGGGCGATCAAATTTTCAATCAACAAATGTTGAAACACTTATTGAGGTCAGAATGATTAAAGCAGCAACAGCAACCAGCTATGTAACCCCCCAGGAATCCTGTTTCATGGGCGGCTATGGCATGCGCAGGCAAAAATCTGAGGGGGTTCTGGATGAATTGAAGTGCACCGCGGTGCTCCTGGAGATTGAAGGCACACCGATTGTGTTTTGCGATGTGGAAATCCTGATGATCACAACTGAGATAGTTTTAGCGGTCAAAGAAAGGCTGCGTCAGGAATATGGCATTCCGCCCGAAATGGTTACCATCGCTACCACTCACACCCATGCCGGACCGGAAATCCGGTCTGAGCGATTACCGATGTTCGATGAGGAGAGTGATGATGGCTTCTGGCGGCGCTACCAGGAATTCCTGAAAGAAAAGATTTATTCCACCATTGCTGATTGCTTTGAAAGCGAGCTGAAAGACGTTGAAGCCTGGTATCGCACTGTCAAAATTGAAGGCTTGTATGGCAATCGTAACGGGATTGGCAAGCCTGAAGATAAAGACGTCACGCTGATCGTCTTCAAAGATGAAGAAGATGTGGTGGCTGCAATCGTGAACATTGCCTGCCACCCAACCGTGCTGGGCGCCCAAAATCTGCAGATCAGCAGTGACTTGCTGGGCTATATCAGCCGCGGCGTCAAGGAGAGATTGGGTGTGTATCCGCTGATGATGCAGGGCGCGTCCGGCGATATGAGCAACCGCAATTACCGCCAGGGTCACGACGCAAAAGAGTTGGCTCGCACGGGTGAGGGCATCCTGGTACAGCTTTTTGCGAGCGAAGAACTTGGACCCCTCAACTTGGAAAAGCCGGTGGTCGAACCATATCACTGGGAAACCAGTTATCCCGTGGATAAAGAAGCTCTAATAAACCTGCAGGACCAAATCAAGCAGCAAATGGCAACTGAAGAAAATTATGACAAGCATAAGATCCTGCTTTCTTCAGTCTATGGGATTGATCTCAAGTTGAAGAAAGAGATAATTACTGCCAAATTTGACGCGGCAATTATCCGCCTGGGAGACATTGAAATATGTAAACAACCCGGCGAGTTATTCTCACGCTTTGGTATGCAGATCAAAGCGGCCAGCAAAGCGAAGCTTCCGCTTGTCTGGGGTTACGCCGATGACTACGGCGGTTATCTTGCCGATGCAGGTGAATATGGCAAGACCTACGAAAGCATTATGTCACCTATGCCCAAGGGCGCCTCAGAAGAGATAACTGCCGATCTGGCCCGCTTGATGGCAGGAGAAACGGAGTAAAAAATGAAGTACGCAAACGAATACCTGGAAAATTTGGGCGGAATACTCGAAAAAATCAAGGAAAACGAAGATCTTCTGCGCGAAGCTGCCGCCGCCATCCTGGCAAGGGTCAAACAGGGAGGTCTAATCTTCCCCTTCGGCACGGGTCATGGGCATCTGCTGGCACTCGAGATGTTTTATCGCGCTGGCGGGATGATGGGAGTGAATCCGATCCTGACCGAAGAACTCATGCTGCACAAGTCTGCCACAGGTTCGTCCGATTTTGAACGCAGCGAAGGCAAGGCTGAGCCGCTGCTGGAAGAATTCAAGGTCGGTGAAAAAGATGTGGTCATCGTGTTTTCCAATAGCGGCATCAATCCGCTGACGATCGAGATGGCACTGGGTGCAAAAGAACGCGGCGCCCTGACCATCGCTCTGACCAATCTCAATCATTCCCGTCCGCTGCAAAGCCGCCATCATTCGGGGCTGAAACTGTACGAGATTTGCGATATCGTGATCGACAACTTCGGTGTCTTAGGCGATGCCTGCGTTGAAGTGGCTTCGGGGATCAAGATTGCGCCAACCTCCACGATTGCCGGCGCGGCGATTGTGCACACCCTGACCGCCATGATGGTAGAGTTGGCAGAAGCAGAAGGTTTCGAACTCGAACTACTTACTTCCGGAAATGTGCCTAATGGGCACGAACGCAATCTGGCGCTGATATACAAATACAAGGATGTAATTAAGAGCCTCGGGCTTAAAGCGTAAGCGAAAAGGATTTGTTTTGAAGAGAGAATTTAATAAAAAGAGTATCAAATTAGCCGCTTTTGACCTGGATGGAACCATTCTGACCAAGAGTTTCATCACCGAGCTTACTAAAGCGACGATTACGCGGCTTGCAGAAAGCGGTCTGCGTACGATTGTGGCGACCGGGCGGCACATATTTACCTTACCACCGGCCGTGCTGGACATCCCCAGCTTCGAGATTGCCATTGGCTCCAACGGTACGATGATCGGCAACATTCGCAGCAAGGAGCTTTACCATTTCGATGGTTTCGATGTTGAAACAGCTTTGTGTTTCCTGCGTTGGTTGCCCACAATTACCAATTCTTTCCACGTCTCTTTCCATGATGGCTCCGGTTACCTGATGAAGGAAAATCTTGAGCGCTTGTTGGATTTGCAGCCCACAGAAGCGGAGCGCGAAAAATCAGAACGCGAATATCGCAGGGTTTATACGGTTCTGGATGACCTTGAGCATGTTGAGAACACGATGAAGCCAGTCGCCAAGTTTGGTTTTAGAATGGCAAACGAGGCGGATGTGCCTGCTGCTGTTCGGATGGTGCGTGAAAATTTCGGTTTTGAAGCTGCTGTCACTGATTATCAGACTATTGAGGTAACAAAAGGCGGCGTTACTAAAGCTTCAGGTTTGACTCACGTTTGCGAGCACTATAAGCTGAACCCGGAAAATGTGATTGTCTTTGGCGACAGCGGCAACGACATTCCGGCGATGAAGATTGCGGGCTATGCTGTGGCGATGGGGAATGCGCATTCAAATGTAAAGGAAGCCGCAGATGAAGTTACTGAAAGTGTCTATGATGACGGAGTAGCTCTCGCGATTAATCGTTTATTTGACCTGTAAAGGAGAAAAATGGCAGTTCAACCCTCTGAAATTAAGAAGTTAAAGACCGAACAGCGCAATCCAGCTACCCTGGATATTGACCTGCTGCCCACATTGCAAATGGTGCGGATGCTGAATGATCAAAACAGGGTGCTGGCTGACGTGGTGGACGAACAGGCCGAGCAGATAGCCGAAGCCGTAGAGCTGATCACTGAGCGCATGCAGCGTGGTGGACGTCTGATCTACATCGGCGCGGGCACCAGCGGCAGACTTGGCGTGATGGATGCTTCTGAAATTCCCCCGACTTTTTCGATGCCGCCTGAGGGAGTTGTGGGATTGATTGCGGGTGGCTATGGAGCCCTCATTGGGGCGGTGGAGCATGTTGAGGATGACGCACTGGCAGCTGTTGAGCAGCTAAAAACTCTCGGCTTATACCAGAACGATATCGTCTGCGGTATTGCTGCCAGCGGGCGTACGCCCTATGTGATTGGCGGGCTCGATTACGCAAAGAGCGTTGGCGCCGGGACGATCAGCGTTGCGAATAACAAGCACAGTGAAATTGGCAAGCACGCGGACGTCGCCATCGAAGTGGAAACCGGACCGGAAGCACTCTCTGGCTCAACCCGCCTGAAGGCCGGCACAGCACAAAAACTGGTACTGAACCTGCTTTCAACGGCAACAATGATCCAACAGGGCAAGACCTACAGCAACCTGATGGTGGACGTTAAAGCGACCAACGAGAAATTGCAGGCACGCTGTCTGAATATCCTGCGGGAAATCTTCCCGGCGGTGGAAACGGAACGTCTGGCAGATGCCCTGGCATCTGCAAACGGGAGCGTCAAGCTGGCGGCGGTCATCATCAAGACCGGTTTGCCGGCGGAACAGGCGCGCACTCAACTGGAAAACCAGGATGGACATTTGCGCCGGGTCTTTGGAGAAGCATAAGATGTTGGCGAGAACACTCATCATTCCCGCCAAGGGACGGGCGGAAGTTGTGGAAGAAGAGCTCGACACGAGCAATTTGCAGCCCAACGAAGCGATCATCCAGGCGGAAGCCAGCATGATCAGCGCGGGCACCGAACTCTCGCGTGTGTTTGAGATCAAGAAAGGTTTCAGTTATCCGGTTCGACCGGGCTATTCGGCAGTCGGGAAAGTGTTGGCAAAGGGCGAGGGGCTGACAGACTTGCAGGTTGGCGATCGCGTGTTCTATACCGGACCGCACACTTCAGTCTGCCGTTTCTCCCGCGGAACCCGCACCCAGGGGCCGATGATCTTCAAACTGCCTGAGGGTATTGGCACGCACGAAGGTACCCTGATTACCCTTGGATTGGTGGCTATCAGCGGCATCAACAGCGTGGAAGTGCGCCTGGGGGACCGCATTGGCGTGTTTGGCATGGGAATGATCGGGCTGCTGGCGGCACTGATGCTCAAAAAGCTCGGGGCAGAGGTGGTTGCGATTGACCCCGTGGTGGAGCGTTGTGCCCAGGCGCAGCAAATGGGCATTTCACAGATCGTGGATTGCCCGCCAGAAGAGCAGCTGGCTCAGATCCAGGCGCGCTTTGGCGGGCTGGACGCGGCTGTGGACGTGACAGGCGCGGCAAGGGCAATTGAAACAGCGGTTCTGGCTACTAAAAAATATGGCCAGGTAGCCCTGCTCGGTACCCCGCGCGCATCCTGCACCCTGGATGTGACCCCCATGCTGAATGCCATCCACATGCGCATGTTGCGCGTGACCGGGGCATTCAACAGCCTGGAACCAGTCTTTGAGAGCGAAGGCATGCGCATGAACGTGGCGCGCAATTTTGAGACCGTTTGCAGCATGATCCTGAGCCGTGAACTGCCAGTTTCGTGGCTGATCACCCATGTGATCGAACCTGAAGAGGCCGAAAGAGCCTACCACGGCTTGATGTTCGAACCCGATCTTTACCACTGCGTGGTGATTGACTGGAGTAAGTAAGTCTTTATATAATCTTAGCAAATTGGCGGAGTCCGCAATTGAAGCGGATTCCGCCCTACGAAAAAACCGTCATCGCGAGCCTCAGCCTGCCCTTGTGTCTTTTTACAAGGGTTGCGAAGCGATCTCGTCTTTACCTACCAGCTATTGCCTATGAGCTATCCACCTTATCCGTTACAATTAGGGCATGAAAATTTTCCATAACATCTCACAATTAATAACCCTTGAGGGGGGTCCCCAGAGGGGCTTGTGCCTCGGAAAACTGGGCATGATCGAGCATGGCGCCGTTGTTTGCGAAGGTAAAACCATCCTTGCGGTTGGCAGAGATGATGAAATGCTTGAGCGTTATCCCGACGCTGACCGCATTGATCTGCAGGGGCGGGCGGTCGTGCCGGGCTTTGTGGACCCGCACACCCACCTGATTTGGGCTGGAGACCGTGCCAACGAGTTTGAAATGCGCCTGCAGGGCAAGAGCTATATGGAAATTATGGCGGCTGGCGGGGGAATTTTGGCGATGCTGACAGCCACCAGGAAGGCCAGCCTTGAACAGTTGGTGGAACAAGCACGCAGCCGTGCGGATGCCGCCTTTGCCTTGGGCACCACCACCATCGAAGCCAAAACAGGTTACGGGCTGGATATCGAAACGGAACTGCGCCAGCTGGAAGCAATCCTGGAGTTGGACCGCACCGCGCCAATTGACGTCGTGCCCACCTACATGGGCGCGCATGCCATCCCGCCGGAATACAAGGGCGATACTGCCGGTTATACCCGATTTCTGTGTGAAGAAGCCTTGCCTGTTACAAAGCAGTGGTGGCTCGAGCACGCCAACGGGCGAGCTTTGCCTTTTGTGGACGTTTTTTGCGAGGCAGGGGTGTTTGAAATTAAAGAAACGCGTGAAATCCTGCTCGCTGCAAAAGCGCTGGGCTTTCCGATCAAGCTGCATGCGGATGAATTTGAGAATTTAGGCGGCGCCAGCCTGGCGGCAGAGCTTGGCGCTGTATCGGCGGATCATTTGGTGAAGACCTCGCTGGAAGACATCGCTCGTTTGGCAGCCAGCGAGACCGTGGCGGTATCGCTGCCAGGCACGCCCTTTGGTTTGGGACAGCAGGAATACACCCCTGCAAAGGAAATCCTGGCAGCCAATGGTTACCTGGCGCTGGCGACCGATCTGAACCCTGGCACCACCTGGAACGAATCCATGCAGTTCATTCAGGCGCTGGCCTGCCGCTACCTGAAGCTGACGCCTGCCCAGGCGCTGGCTGCTTCCACGATCAATTCCGCCAAGGCTGTTGCCCTGGAGCACAAAGTCGGCTCGATCGAAGCCGGGAAACAGGCAGACTTTTTGGTGCTGACCACGCCCGATTATCGCAACCTCAGTTACCGCTACGGCAGCAACCAGGTGAGCCTGGTCGTCAAAAAGGGCGAACTTTACCCCAACGCTGGTTAGGCAAAAATGGATCCGGAACTGACGCGCGAGTTAATTAACCTGGCAATCCTCATCGTGGGCGTGCTGGCGATTATCTGGGTGCTCAGGGACGTATTCAAACTGGCATGGAGGATCATTCGGACAATCGTATTGGTTTTAGTTATTCTGGCAATCCTGGGGAACATCCTGGGAATTATTCAACTTCCGAGGTTCTGATGGAATTGAGCATCGAGCAAGCCCGCGCGTATTATCCCGGTGATGACCCTGTGCACGGTTTTGACCATGTTTTACGGGTCTACCGGATTGCCGAGCGGCTCGCCAGGGACGAAGGTGCAAATCTTGAGATAGTAAAAACCGCTGCACTTTTGCACGATTCCAGGGGAGCAGATCCCCGAAGCGAGGGCAACGAACGCGAGATTCACCACCTGCTCAGCGCGGAGTTTGCCGAAACGGTGCTGAAGAAAATGGGCTGGCAGCCCGAACGGATAGCGGCAGTCCAGCACTGCATCCACAGCCACCGCTACCGCGCCCAGGACGAACCACCCCAAACGATTGAGGCGATGTGCCTATTTGACGCGGACAAGTTGGACGTACTGGGGGCAATTGGCGCGGCACGCACCACGGCTTTCTCTGCGCAGGCAGACCTGCCGTTCTACCGCGAGCCTTCCCAACTGTTTTTGGAAAGCGGCGAGCATGAACCCGACGAGTTGCACAGTGCCTATCATGAATACTTGTTTAAGCTGCGATTTGTGCACGAGCGGCTGCTGACCAACGCCGGTAGAAAAATTGCCCGGCAGCGGGACGCGTTTCTGCGTCAGTATTTCGAACAACTGCAGGCGGAATGCCGCGGTGAGCGTTAGTTTGGGGGTGGTAAGTTGATCGGGGCGATTATTGGCGATGTGGTCGGGTCGGTCTATGAGTTCAACAACCATCGCAGCAAAGATTTCCAGCTTTTCCAGGCAAATTCTGATTTTACGGATGACAGCGTTTTGAGCTTTGCCACGGCCAAGGTGCTGCTGGACGGCGGCGATTACGCCGAGACTTATCAGCAATTTGCGCGAGCTTATCCCCATCGCGGATACGGCGGGCGTTTTAGAAGCTGGATCAAGCCGGACGACCCCAAGCCATACAACAGCTTTGGCAATGGCTCAGCGATGCGCGTCTCACCGGTTGGATTTGCTTTCGCTGACCTTGAGACCACGCTGGCAGAGGCCAAACGCAGCGCGGAGGTCACTCACAACCATCCGCAAGGCATCAAGGGAGCACAGGCGGTGGCGCTGGCAATCTGGATGGCAAGGCAGGGCGCAAACAAAGCAGCGATTCGCCAGGAAATCGTGCAACAATTTGGATATGTCCTCAACCGCAGCATTGACTTCATCCGAAAAGTGAATAAATTTGACGAAACCTGCCAGGGCTCTGTGCCCGAAGCGATTACCTGCTTTTTGGAATCAACAGATTTTGAGGACAGCATCCGGTTAGCCATCTCGATTGGCGGCGATAGTGACACCATTGCCTGCATTGCTGGCGGGATTGCCCAGGCCTATTACCGTGAAATACCTGCTTGGATTGTGGAAGAAACGCGCGCCCGTTTACCCCTTGAATTTTTAGAGATCCTGGATCGTTTTGAAGCCACATTCTTGCAGAATTAACACGAAAACCCAAGCAATTCGAGTAGAATTACAGCAGATATCCTTTTTTAGGTTACGGAAATATTAAGGGGGGCGCAAAAAATTATTTTTAAAGTAATGTGAGGTTCGAGATGCGAAGTAAAACACTGGCAGTTAAAGTAATCAGCTCAATATTAGTCTGTATTTTGCTCCTTTCAGGGTTTTCCATGCCTGCTGAGAGGGCAACCGCGCAGGATGATGGTCCCCAAACCCTCAGCAGGGACCTTGAAGTGGTGAACCCCTACTATACAATCGAGCATTTGGTTTTGGAGGATGGCTCCGCCATCGACCGAAACATCATCAACGGGCCTTCGAAACCACCTGTGGGTGTTGATCAGGGCGAGTCAGCTGAACTCGACGGCAATGCAATCGCACTGTTGGATTTTCCTTCATTTGGCTGGATGTATGGCTGCTCAGCGGTGTCGGCTGGAATGATAGCGGCTTATTACGATAACACTGGCTTCTCCTCCATGTACACCGGTCCAACAAATGGCGGGGTTTATCCAATTACAGATTCAGCTTTGGGGTCATGGACGGATGGGTACGATGTGTATCACAATAATCCACTCGTGGCTTCCAGAAATGGCGTTGATGGACGCACTACGCGGGGTTCAATCGAAGACTATTGGGTTGTGGTGGGTAGCGGCGCCAATGACCCTTACATTACCAATGGCTGGGTGCAGCACCAATGGGGTGATGCAGTAGGAGACTACATGAAAACCAGTCGTTCCATCTATGGTAATGTAGACGGTGCCACCTCTTTCTACACCTGGACAACCTTGCCGGACCAACTTACTTGCGATCAAATGGTTGCCAATGGCATTCAGGACGATGGCTCGGTAGGTATTCGCGACTTCTATATCACCCGTGGATACCAAATTGGTCACTGTTATAACCAAAAGACGGATAACAATGCCGGGGGATTTAACCTCGCCATGTTCCAGAGCTATATCGATCTCGGATATCCGATCCTGATCAATCTGGCTGGTCATAGCGTAGTTGGGTATGCTTACAGCGGATCCACCATCTATATTCGGGATACCTGGTCCTCAGATCCCAGTTTTCGACCGACGATGACCTGGGGCGGGAGCTATGAAGGCATGCAGATGCAATCGGTTTCAGTCGTATTACCCATCCAAAATCAAGTCACAACCTACAAATCTTATCTCCCAATGATCACCAAACCTCCGGTCCTGATAAACGGCGACTTCGAGATGGGACCAGCGGCGTGGAATCAGTTTTCATCGCACGGATGGGATGTTATCTGGAATGATCCAGCCCGAGCCCGGCAAGGTGACTGGTTTGCATGGCTCGGAGGGGATTATGACGAGTTTTCTGCTGTTTCCCAGGTTGTGAAACTTCCCCAGGGTGCCAACGCTTTGGAGTTTTATTATTTGATCGCGTCAGATGAACTGGATTGTGCGTATGATTACTACAGAGTTCAAGTGGGAGGAAATGTGGTTCTCTCAGATTGGCTGTGTGCAGATCATAATACGGGTGGCTACGTCTACAAAGGGATTGATCTTTCCGCTTATTCAGGAACCACTCAGGAAATTATGTTTTCCGTCTGGACGGATTTTTCTGTCAACAGCAATTTCTATCTGGATGACGTCACCATCACCAGGTATGCCAAAACTTTACTAGAAACTACCAACACCGAGCCTCTTGACCCAATCTTCTTCCAGACCAAGTAAATCCTTGAGGGTTACGCAAAAGCCGCCTGAGTTTCAGGCGGCTTTTTTACTAATTAAGTATGTAGGCCGGACATCGTGCCCTTTGGGTATTGCGCAGCACCTGTCCCTGAGCGTAGCGAGTGGGATTCAATCCGGCTAATACTGGAGACCTGTCGGTAAAATGCCGTGCTCGGTCAGGAGACCGGCACGATCAGCTTATTACTTTGTCGCGCAGGCGATGCAGGGGTCGAAGAGGCTCATAGCTACCAGGTTGAAGGACATTACCGCATCGACTGGTATTTGTTTCCTATTCAAATTGGACAATCGTATATAATAATTTTGTCACGCTGGTTGGTTTATGAAAGGGGTTCCGTGAAAAGCAACTTTCTGCGCATCTTTTCTTCGTTAGTAATTCTGTTTCTCTTACTTCCATCCTCCTCCATTCAGGCTCGGCAAACAATAGCATCAACAGACGCACCCGGGCAGGAGGTCGTGTCTGATGTTGACTCAACCCTGCCAGAAGGGCTGACAAGTTCCGAATGGCAGAGCATCAAGAACCAAATCGTGTCAAATCTTTCACAGCAGGCTTACCTCAAAGCTTCCAATACGGATGCCATTGACAGATTTGGTTGGTCTATTGCTATTTCTGGTGACACGATCGTTGTTGGAGCGTATTTTGAAGATAGCTCTGCTACTGGAATCAATGGGAATCAGAGTGATAATAGCGCAAATGATTCAGGTGCTGCGTATGTCTTTGTTCGCAATGGTTCCAATTGGACTCAACAGGCTTACCTGAAAGCTTCAAACTCAAATGCTTACGATGAGTTTGGCTCTTCAGTAGCTATTTCTGGTGACACGATCGTTGTTGGAGCTTGGAAGGAAGCCAGCGCTGCCACTGGTGTCAATGGGAATCAGAGTGACAATAGTGCTTCAAAAGCTGGTGCTGCGTATGTCTTTGTTCGCAGCGGTTCCAATTGGATTCAACAAGCATATCTGAAAGCTTCTAATACGAATGAAGGAGATAGGTTTGGGAACTCTGTAGCAATTTCTGGTGACACAATTATTGTTGGTGCGTATTGTGAGAGCAGCAACGCTACTGGTATTAATGGAGACCAGAGTGACAATAGTGCTTATTGGGCTGGTGCGGCATACGTTTTTAATCGCAGCGGTTCTAATTGGTCTCAGCAGGCCTATCTGAAAGCTTCGAACACTGATTCTATTGACGGTTTTGGAATGTCCGTTAGTATCTCGGGAAATTCAATTGTTATTGGTGCCTACGCTGAGTCTAGCAACGCCGTAGGTGTGAATGGGAACCAAAGCGACAACAGCGCAAGTGCTGCAGGCGCTGCTTATGTCTTTGTACGAAGTGATACAACCTGGTCTCAACAGGCTTACCTGAAAGCTTCAAATACGGATTCTGGCGATGCATTTGGTGAATCTGTTGCCATCTCTGTTGATACTATTGTCGTCGGCGCTTGGCATGAGGACAGCAATTCCACAGGTGTGAATGGAAACCAGAGCGATAACAATGCTCAAAATGCTGGTGCTGCTTATGTCTTTGTGCGCAGCGGCACTGCCTGGACTCAGCAGGCCTATCTGAAAGCTTCGAATACAGATGATTATGATGGTTTTGGTAGACCTGTTGCCATCTACGGCGATACAATCGTTGTTTCAACCTGTCAGGAAGATAGCAATGCAACCGGTATAGATGGGAATCAGTACGATAACAGTGCTTCTTTTGCGGGAGCAGGCTATATTTTTACGCGGGAAGGAGCAACCTGGACTCAACAGGCTTACATAAAAGCTTCGAATACAGATGCAGGTGATTTTTTTGGCTGGTCCGCAGCGATTTCGGGTAACACGATAGTCATAGGCGCAAGCGACGAGGGGAGTAAATCCATAGGTGTTAATGGAGACCAATACGATAATAGCGCTTCAATGGCTGGAGCTGCTTATGTTTTTGTTGATGAACCAACCGTTCCCCCAGTCGACCCCTCCTGGCTGCTGATGTACTATTTTGCAGGTGATAATGATAGTAGTATGGATAATGACTTATTAGCTGAACATACTTGGGTTGTTGAAAATTACCTCCAACCCTATGTTGATGTTGCTGTCTTTCATGATTCTAAAAGTAAGGGCACCTCTTATTCCTATTACCCTTCAAACGGTTCCGAAGAGACAATCGACAAAGGTAACTTGAATTCTGGGGACGGGCAGACCCTTTCAGATTTCATCGTGTGGGCAAAACAGAAGTCATCAGCTCCGAATATTGCCCTTGTCATAGCAGACCATGGACATGGTCTTTCTGGGGTTGCCTGGGACAAAAGAGATAATCCGGATCACATTAAAGTTAATGATGAACTTCGAAACGCTTTGATTACATCTGGTCCTGTCGACGTGATTTACAGCCATACATGCCTAACGGCCAACCTCGAGTTTATGTGGGAATTACGTGATTACACAAATTATTATGTTGCTAGCGAATCCTCTGGTTATGCGACCCCTCATGATTACGTGAATCTTATAAGTGAGAACACAACGCCACAGGAACTGGCAGAGAGTATTGCTGATTCTTACTATAATAAATGGCACAGTGAAAAATCTTCCTCATCAATTTCTGTTGTAGATATGACCTATATCTACGATATGTTTGTGAGGACTAATAATCTAGCTTTGGCTATCAAGCAAGCAACTAGAACCACCAAAGAAAGCTTGTGGGATTTGTTAGATGCTTCAATTCTTCAGAGATTTGATGGTGGATTTCCAGATGGAATAGATAATTTTGATCGGTTGGGAGATCTTTTTCAATTTGCTTCACTTGTTAATGAATACCCTGAATTGTCGACCGCAGCCCAATCCTTGTTAGAACTAGAAGATGAATTTGTGGTTTATGATAAGGCATGGTCTGGCACTCCCCGCAACGAAGATTACTATTGGGATCACGAGAAGGCCAGAGGCGTTTCGATAGCCTTACCTCGCAATCCAATATCTTTCTACATTGGTGATTGGTTGGAATTTGCGTCCGGCGCGGATTGGTCATTTGTGAATTCAGGAGTCCAATCTTCAATTGCGATTGATGGGTTCAACTGGGGGCCGATGGTCTCTGATTTAGTTCTCATCAATAACCCCGCTGGTGAAGATGAACCACTTCCACCTGATCTTTTGCCGCTCTTAGGATTTGACAAGATATTTCTGCCAAGCATTCATAGATAATACGAGTTCAGTTAACAAACAGAAACAATAATTGCATGTAATCCTACTAGTCATAAAATGATACGCGGACTCTGATACCCGTACATTTATTCGTATGTTTCATAGAGGGCACAGGTCGTGTCGAGTTTAGGTGGAGTGGGTTCATGATAATGCAAGAGGCGTTTCCATTGCTCTTCCAGTCAATCCATTCTCTTTCTATGATGAAGAATGGTTGGATTTTGCTACGGGGGCAGATTGGTCATTTGTCATTCCTGGAACGCAAACCTCACCACAGGTTGAAGGCTACTATTGGGGTCCAATGGTGTCCGATCTGATATTCAATAATAACCCTGAAGGTGAAGATGAACCATTACCTCCAGATCCCCTACCAATGCTTATTGAGTATAGGTTCTATATTCCTATGATTCAGAAGTGATTCTTGATAAAACCTGCTACCGGATCATCAAATTTTGATAATCCGGTTTATTTTTGTCCAACTCCGATCTTGCCGGTGTTGCAGCGCACCCCAGCGCTGAAAGCGCGTGTGGGCACACCGAGCACGATCAGCTTATTACTTCGTCGCACAGGCAATGCAGGGGTCGAAGAGGCTCATAGCTGCCAGGTTGAAGGACATTACCACAACGACGAATATTTATTTCCTATTCAAATTGGACAATCGTATATAATAATTTTGTCACGTTTGTTGGTTCATGAAAGGGGTTCCGTGAAAAGCAACTTTCTGCGCATCTTTTCTTCGTTAGTAATTCTGTTTCTTTTACTTCCATCCTGCTCCATTCAGGCTCAACAAACTAAAGCATCAACAGAAACGCCCGAGCAGGAGGTCGTGTCTGAAGTTGACCCAACTCTGCCAGAAGGGCTGACAAGTTCCGAAACGCCCGAGCAGGAGGTCATGTCTGATGTTGACCCAACTCTGCCAGAAGGTCTGTCGAGTTCTGAATGGCAGAGCATCCAAAACCAAATCAAGACAAATCTTTCACAGCAGGCTTATCTCAAAGCATCGAATACGGATGCCGATCATTATTTTGGCTTATCTGTCGCCGTCTCCAATGACACGATTGTTGTTGGTGCTCGTGGTGAAGACAGTGCTGCAACTGGTGTCAATGGAAATCAGAACAGCAATAGCGCTTCAGGGTCAGGTGCTGCCTATGTATTTGTGCGTAATGGCACCACCTGGACACAGCAGGCTTACCTCAAAGCTTCCAACACAAATGCCGGAGATAGGTTTGGCGTTTCTGTCGCCATCTCCAATGACACGATCGTTGTTGGTGCTGTTGGTGAATCCAGCGCTGCCACCGGTGTCAATGGGAACCAGCTTGACAACAGCGCTGATACAGCAGGTGCTGCCTATGTGTTTGTGCGTGATGGCACCACCTGGACGCAGCAGGCTTATCTCAAAGCTTCCAATACGGATGACTGGGATACATTTGGCATTTCTGTCGCCATCTCCAATGACACGATCGTTGTTGGTGCTTTCGGTGAACCCAGTGCTGCCACGGGTGTCAATGGGGATCAGAATGACAAAAACGCTTATTGTGCAGGTGCTGCCTATGTGTTTGTGCGTGATGGCACCACCTGGACGCAGCAGGCTTACCTCAAGGCTTCCAATACGGATGTCGATGATTGGTTTGGCTATTCTGTCGCCGTCTCCAATGACACTGTCGTTGTTGGTGCTCTTTATGAAGCTAGTGCTGCCACTGGCGTCAATGGGGATCAGAATGACAACAGTGCTAGTGAGGCAGGTGCTGCCTATGTGTTTGTGCGTGAAGGCACCACCTGGACGCAGCAGGCTTACCTCAAAGCTTCCAATACAGATACCGATGATAAGTTTGGCTATTCTGTCGCCATCTCCAATGACACGATCGTTGTTAATGCTGATTGGGAAAAAAGTGCTGCCACTGGCGTTAATGGTAATCAAAGTGACAACAGCGCGGAAGAGGTAGGTGCTGCCTATGTGTTTGTGCGTGATGGCACCACCTGGACGCAGCAGGCTTATCTTAAGGCTTCCAATACGGATGCCTATGATCATTTTGGCAATTCTGTCGCCGTCTCCAATGACACGATTGTTGTTGATGCTTGGGATGAATCCAGCGCTGCCACTGGTGTCAATGGGGATCAGAATGACAACAGCGCTTCAGGGTCAGGCGCCGCCTATGTGTTTGTGCGTGATGGCACCACCTGGACGCAGCAGGCTTACCTCAAAGCTTCCAATACTGATGCCTATGATCATTTTGGCATTTCTGTCGCCGTCTCGGATGACACGATCGTTGTTGGTGCCTATGGTGAAGCCAGCGCTGCCACTGGTGTCAATGGGGATCAGAATGACAACAGAGCTTATGCTGCAGGTGCTGCTTACATCTTTGTGAGTGAACCAATTGTTCCTTAAGTGTAAATTCAATATTCCTTTCAATAATAAGTGACTCTCGATCAAACCTGCTTCCGGATCATCAAAAATTGATGATCCGGTCTCTTTTTGTCCAATCTGCTATCGTGCCGGTGTTGCGAAGCACCCCAGCGCTGAAAGCGCGTGTGGGCACACCAAGCACGAGGACTGACCTTTAGGTCTCCATTTTTCGTTCCATTGGGGTGACCCCTTGGGCACCAGCCTCTCGAGTACGCTGGTTACCCGGGTAGGTACAGTACTTATAAGGTTGACGCGGGCGTCAACCCTACAAGCCTTTGGAATATTGCATGTTGTAGGGAAAAGGCCTGCCTTTTCCTCGTGTCAAAAAGTTGAATGTCCCGCGATAGGAGGCTTTGCATGGTCGTCAACCCTACAGAATGATCTTGGTAGTTCATAGACCGGATTGCGCGATTCGATCCGGCTAATACTGGAGACCTGTCGGTCAAATGCCGTGCTCGGTCAGGAGACCGGCACGATCAGCTTATTACTTAGTCGCGCAGGCGATGCAGGGGTCAAAGGCTCGCACAACCCGCCCGACTGCCCGGCTCAGTTCATTGCTGATACCTTCCGGACCAACATAGCGTTTAGCCGCAACCATCAACGCCCGGCGGATTGCCAGCATGTTATGTACCGTTGGGATGATGAAATCCGCTTTTTTGATCAGCCCGTTTTCAACTTCATAGCGGTGGATTAATGGTCCCCGGGGGGCTTCTACCAAACCAAATCCGATCCCATCCCTGGGCTGGTACCTGACCATTCCTTCGCCGTTTTGCAAATCAGTTTCGAGCATTTGTTTGGCTTTTTCAAGCGCGTAAACCAACTCGATCCCCCGGCAGAGGTCGAAGAACAAGATCGCATGAGCGGGTTTGCCGTGGGCTTCGCCGAAGCGTTTCAGGTAGGCATCGGCTTTTGGGGTGCCAAAGGAATTTGTCAGGTTGATTCGCGCGAGGCTGTTCGCTCGCATGATGTGCCCCTGGAAATCGCTGACGCCGGCATAGGAGTATTCGCTTTCATCAATATTTATGTAACTTTCGTAATCCTGGGGAGAGAAAGTGTGACACACCCGCCCTTCGTTGCACATCACTCTCAGCTGCTTGCTATTGAGCCGGAAATTGTCGGCCTCGGTTGAGGTGAGATAGTAAGTGGGTTCGTCATCACCCCAGGTACCAATGCGGTCGACCATTTCCAACGACATCTCCCAATAATTGTCCACCAAATCTACAGCCACTGGCAGCAATTCTTCAATCGTTTTGATCATCGCGTCAGCTTTTTCACGGGGAATGCTGCTGGTGACACCGCCAATCACAGTTTTTATGGGATGAATGAATTGTCCTCCAGCCAGGCTGATCAAGTCTGTTCCGATCTTTCTGATTTTCAGGGACATTTGGGCCAGCGAAAACTGGCGCGCCTTGCTCTCTGCGTCCTCTCCCATCTCAAAAAGCGAACTGGCGTTGACGCGATCCGGCATGGTGAAGATGAATAGAGAAGTAGCCTGATTTTGAATTAGCTGACCTAACAAAAGTACTTCCCGGATTTCACAGGCGAGAGGAGGGGGTGTGACCCCAAAAAGGTCTTCAAGCGCCTTTACGGAAGCCACCTGGTGAGCGGTTGAACAAACCCCGCATATGCGCGGAACGATTACGGTGATTTGTTCAGCCGGAACGCCCTGCACGTAATAGCTGAAACCTCGCATTTCCATCGCCTGAAAATCGGCTCTGAACACTTCATCATCGTGGATATCAATTACAACTCTGGCATGTCCTTCAATGCGGCTGAGGGGGTAGGTGAGGGTTGTCATCAGATCATCTTCTCCTTTGTCCTCTGGGGCAGGGACTGATCCTGGGTGTAGTCAGTAAACTGACCAAGGAACAGCGACAGCCAGGGTGAGGCCAGGGCGGCATTGATTTCTTCGATAGGGATATCAGTCATCCGGGTAAACACACGCCGTAAATTGTCGAGAACGAACTCGGGATCTTTGTTCAGATAGGGGTTGGCTGGTCCCCGGCAGCCCACGCAGGCATGCCCGGGTCTGGTGCAGAGAGCGCCGCAGCCGCCGCGCGTGGAGGTGCCTACGCAAAGATAACCCTGGTTGATCAGGCAAATTTCAGGGTCAGGAGTGCCACTGCGAGGTCCGCTGATAGAGGTTGGACGCATGTCGGGAAGTTTCTTGCGCCCACACTCCTGGCAAACGATACTCGCAATCTTGGCGTTTTCTGCCTCTGTAAGCGCCTTGATGAAAAGCTCCGGAGTAGGAGGACAGCCTGGTAAGTACAGGTCGACATGAACAAATTTGTCGATTGGATAAGCGCGCGGCAACATGCTGGGCAATCGCAAACGATGCGAGGAATCCAGGTAAGATTCACGTGAAATATGCCCCTCCCCGATTTGAGCAACTCCACCCGAGAGCGCGCAGGTGCCTACGGCGATCAGTTTCTTGCTGCGGGAAGCGCCCTTACGCAGATTATGCAAGTCCTCATCAGTGCGCACCCCGCCTGAAACAAGCAGAACCTCGATATCTTCCGGCACTTTGTGGGTCGAGACAACCAGGGGCATGTAGACCAGTTCAAAATTTTTGATCCATTCATCCGAATTCAACAGCGAGACTTCGCAACCTGAGCATCCGGAGAGTTGAAGTACGGCAAACTTGGGAAGGTCTTTTGGTGTTTCCATAGGCTCATTTCCACAGGATTAGTTCGATTATGCACAATTATATCCACATATTCCCCAATATTGGTCTGTTTTATCCACAAGTTTTCCACAAAACTGTGCTTCAAGACGCAAATAGCTCCAGACTTGGCATCCGGATAGGGTAGAATTGGTCGCTGAGGTGAATATGGAACCAACAATGGAGCAGGTACTCAACTGGGTAAAAGAAGCCGCTGCAATGTCGCAGCAGATGCGTAATGAGGATCTGCAGGTACGCCACAAAAGCAAGGCTGATCTGGTTACGGAGGCAGATACTGCCATTGAAGCCTTTATGATCAAAAAGATCAACGCAAACTTCCCCGGTCACAGCGTGAACGCTGAAGAAACAGGCCAGCACGACGGCGACCAGGAGCATGAATGGTTTATCGATCCGATTGATGGCACGCTCAACTATGCCCACGGTTTACCCCAATACACAATCTCAGTCGCTTATGCCTGCAAAGGCGAGCTCAAGCTTGGCGTGATTGTTAACCCACCAATGCAGGAAACCTTCTATGCCGAAGCTGGCAAGGGGTCCTGGTTGAATGGCAAGCCCATTCGCGTCTCGGAAACGCGCGAGTTGATCGATTCCATGCTCATCACCGGCTTTCGCTACAACTTACTTGACACCCCCCGCTCAAATATCAACAACTTCATCCGCCTCTCGCACGAAGTGCAGACTGTCCGGCGCCTGGGCTCAGCCGCGCTGGACCTGGCTTACGTGGCTTGCGGTCGTGTGGAAGGCTTTTGGGAGATTGCTCTCAACCCGTGGGATGTGGCGGCAGGCATCCTGTTGATCCGCGAAGCTGGCGGCATAGTCAGCACACTCTACGGCGAAGGGCATCTGCTGAAAGGCAGTGTGGACATCCTGGCAGCCAACCCCACCATCTTCCCAAAACTGCAGGCCATCCTGCACGAGGAACGCACGAAAACACTATAAACATTAACTTTTACCGGAAAGCCACCTTAACAGCTATAATCCAATTATCTTCTCAAGAAGGCGGCTTTCGTGGAGTTTATTCAGGACATTCTGGCAAATCCCGCGCTGTTGGTGACAGTCATTCTGACCATTGGGGTTATTCTGGTCAACGGCTGGACGGACGCGCCGAACGCGATTGCCACTTGCATTTCCACGCGCGCTATCAAACCAAAAAACGCCATTTTGATGGCAGCGGTTTTTAATTTCCTTGGTGTTTTTGTGATGACCCTGATCAATAAGAGCGTTGCCATGACCATCAGCAATATGGTGGATTTTGGCACAGATATGCGGGCCAGTTCCATCGCCCTCAGCGGTGCTTTGGCTTCGATTGTCATCTGGGCAACTGCGGCCTGGTACTTCGGTATACCTACCTCAGAAAGCCACGCGCTGATTGCTGGTCTGACCGGCGCGGCGGTGGCGTATTTCAACAGCTTCCAGGGGGTAAATGGCGCTGAGTGGATGAAGGTCGTGTTTGGCTTGATCCTTTCCACCTTTGGCGGTTTTTTCCTGGGTTGGGGAATTGCCAAACTTCTTGAGCTGATCTTCAAACACCAGGACAGGCGCAGGACAAATAAATTTTTTAGAAATGCCCAGGTGAGTGGTGCGGCCGCCATGGCTTTTATGCACGGCGCCCAGGATGGGCAAAAATTCATTGGTGTTTTCCTGATCGGCATGGCGCTGGCTAAGGGTCAGGCGGTACCTGCAACGCTTGAAATACCGATTTGGCTGATGCTGTTTTGTTCGGTCGTCATGGCGCTCGGCACTTCGATTGGCGGCTACCGTATTATCAAAGCGGTTGGCATGGATATGGTAAAGCTTGAGACCTACCAGGGTTTCAGCGCCGATCTGGCAGCCGCGCTGTCGCTTCTGGCGGCTTCCTTGTTCAGAGGTTTGCCTGTTTCTACCACGCACACCAAAACCACCGCCATCATGGGGGTTGGGGCTGCCAGGCGCATCCGCTCGGTGAACTGGGGGGTCGTGCGGGAGATGGTTTTGGCTTGGGTGCTGACTTTTCCGGGCTGTGGTTTGCTCGGTTACCTTGTGACCCGTTTGTTAATTCGCTTATTTGTGTAAGGATTTCCTATGGCTAAAAAAGACAACAACTACTACAGCATGTTCAGTGATATTGCGAATGACGCGATTGTGGCAGCGCATCATCTTGAAAAAACGGTCAAGAACTACAACCCAGATAAAATTGAAAAGCTCAATAAAAACATGCACGAGATTGAGCATGGGGCGGACGAGAAAAAACACCAAATGATGAAGATGCTCGTTGCTGAGTTTATTACTCCCATTGAGCGCGAAGACATTGGAACCTTATCTTACATGTTGGATGACGTGTTGGACAGCATCGAAGAAGTCTACCAGATGTTTTATATGTACAATGTGAAAGCAATGCGCCCGGAGGCGATTGATTTTGTGGACCTGATCGTGCGCAGTGCTGAGGCGATGAAGGCTTGCTTCGATGAGTTCGAAAACTTCCGTAAATCAGATTTGATTTCGAAAAAAATAGTTGAAGTGAATGTGATTGAAGAACTGGCTGATGCACTTTACTTCAAAACTGTGCGGGAGCTTTACACCAAAGAAAAAGACCCCATGCAGGTGATAATTTGGGTGAGGATTTTTGATCGATTCGAAAAGATCTGCGATCAATGTGAGCATGTAGCCGATACCATCAGTTCGGTGATTATGAAAAATTCATAATCATTGAGCTTACTAACAGAAAAAACGCCCTGGCATCAAACTAACAGCCGGGGCGTTTTAAGTAGTTGTTTGGTTAAGCCTTAAACTTTCGAGATTGTCACAAAAATAAACGGGCGACGCTTGGTTTCCTCATTGATGTAGGAAGTCGCCACGCTTTGAATTTCTTTTTGCAGATTATTAGCCGGGAATTTCGCCAGTTTTACCACGCGTTTGCGCAGCTCAGCAAACAAGTCCTGCGACTCATCCTGGGCAATAAACCCGCGGCTGATGATCTCCAGATCTTTGAAAGTACCATTGTTTTTGTCGAGCTCAAGGTTGAGCAAAACCACGCCATCCTGGCTGAGCAGCGCGCGGTCGCGCATGGTGGAGCGATCCACATCGCCCACACCAATGCCATCCACAAAAACGTAACCACCAGGGATGCGTTCCTTGAGGCTCATTTCACCGTGCGTGAATTCAACGATTCGCCCATTCTCAACCAGCGCAATTTGCCGCTCATCCATGCCCACTTCGAGGGCCAGGCGTTTATGCTGCTTAAGCATGCGCATTTCGCCATGAACAGGAATGAGATAGCGTGGCTTCACCAGGTGCAGCAGGAGTTTGATTTCTTCCTGGCTGGCATGCCCCGAGACGTGCACAGGCATGATGGCTTCATAGACTACTTCTGCGCCCTGTTCCATCAGTCGGTTAATGGCCCGGTAAACAGGCTCCTCATTACCCGGAATGGGGTGGGAAGAAAGCACAATCGTGTCGCCTTCTTTTACGCTGAAGCGGTGATTGGTGCCGTTAGCCAGCCGCCCAAGGATGGACGTTGGTTCACCCTGCGAGCCGGTCACCAGCAATACCACTTTGCTGTCGGGCATGGAAAGCGCCTGGTCTGTGGAAACCACCTGATCTTCGTCATAATTTAAGTAACCGAGTTCTTTAGCGATGCGGGCGTTTTCTGTCATGCTGAGACCAAAAAAGCTGACCTTACGATCGTGCCTTTTTGCCGTATCCAAAACTTGCTGCATGCGAGAGATCAGGGATGCGAAGGTGGCGATGATAATCCGTCCCTTTGCCTGGTAGAAAACCTTATCAAAGGCGTCATTGATCACGCGTTCCGAAGCCGTCCAACCAGGACGTTCAGCATTGGTGGAGTCAGCCAGCAGTGCCAGCACGCCTCTGCGCGCAAATTCTGCCAGCTTGCCATAGTCCGTAGGGCGCCCGTCAATTGGGGTATGGTCGAATTTATAGTCACCGGTTTGCACAATCAGACCAGCCGGGGTGTCAACGCCCAGTCCGATGCCATCGGGAATCGAGTGGCACACGTGGAAAAAATCGACCTTGAACGGACCAATTTGTACTGTCTCACCTGCCTGGATGTCAATTAGTTTGGGTTCCACATGCATCCCCCGCCGATTGAGCTTGTTCTTGATCAAGCCGTTGGTGAGGGGTGTGGCGTAAACAGGCGCTTTCACATATTCCAGCAGATGACCTATAGCGCCGGTATGGTCTTCGTGACCGTGGGTGATAACGATGCCTTTCACCTGATCGGCTCGTTGTTTGATATATTCAAAATCGGGAATGATATAGTCAATACCGATCATGTCATTGTCCGGGAACATCATGCCAGCGTCTACAATCAGAATTTGCTGATTGTATTCATAGACTGTCATGTTCTTGCCCACCTCGCCCAGACCGCCGAGGGGGATAATACGTAATGTTTTTTTACTCATAATTCTTTACCTAACATAATAAACCGGCTGATGCCGGGGAATTTGTTCTTATCTTATTTCCTTTATTCTACCCCGAAAACCGCTCGAAAACGATCTTTGTGGAACGATGCCAGTTTCTGGATGGAACTCTAACATTCTGTATATAAAATTTTGATCTGTCTCTAACACTTCACGCTTAAATTTTAAGCATAAACAGTAACACAACGGAGGTAGATATGGCATACATGATTAGACGAACTCCCTATTGGAGAAACCAATACAACTTAGAACGAGCAATGAACCGGTTTTTCGAGATTGATTCCGAGCAGCTTCCGTCCGGTTTTCCTCTGGATGTGATCGAGAACGATCAGGAATATGTTGTGAAAGCCAGTGTGGCAGGTTTTGATCCCGAAAAGATCGAAATCACCTACGATGACAACACTTTGTCCATCAAGGGTGAGATTGAGGAAGAAAACCGGGAATCCGAAGAAGGCAAGTACCACATTCGGGAACGCAGTTTTGGAAGTTTCTATCGCAGCATTTCGATGCCTGGTGTGATCGACTCTGAGCAGATCAGCGCGGAAACCGAAAATGGTATCCTGGTGGTTCATTTGCCCAAGAAACCCGAGACCCAACCAAAGAAGATTGCGGTTACCGCCCGGGAACCAAAAAAAGTAGTTGAACACGAAGAGTAAGTTAGATTTAGCAAGGTTAAACAAAATCGCTCCTTAATCAGGAGCTATTTTGTTATTAAGTGTTAGCTGCAAGGCTTCGGGAAATAAGCCTCTTCAACCAAGAAGGGCTTTCACCATCAGCATTACGCCAAGCAAAACCATTGGAACGCCGATAACAGCACCGATAACGGTTATCGTAAGCACCACGCCCACGATAACTATCACCAACCCCAGTATCGCACCGACGAGTCTGCCTGTGAGCTTAAGGATCCACAAAACCAGCTGGAATATTGCCCAAAAAGGCCACAGCAAGAAGGGGATTTTTCGTTTTTCTTCCATCTTTCCTCTTTACTGTTTTGAATGAAACAGTTTCTTATTTTGATTATAGGATGTTGGGGTTAATCGTGGGATAGATAATATATGGATGTTGAGCGATGTTGGGAATTATTGATGATATTTATCGGAGGAGGGAGCACGGCGCGTAGGTCAGGTTCAACCCCGCAAAAATGCACTGGGCAGGCTTCGTAACCTGTCTTACGACCAAGCATCTACCGTCAGGTTGAACTGCGCAACCTGACATCGGAAACTCTCCTTTAGGCAACTGGAATGGATCCCGTTAAAGTAATCGCGGAGGGAGTAACCCCCCTCCGTACAAACCTCTCCGCATAGACGATACCCTGGTAGGGCTGGGGCTTGCTCCAGCCTAAAAGTTTGAACTTGTACAATATTGCGCATTGGCAATCTGGTTTTTACCGCTAAAAAAAATAAGAGACACAAGATTTAACGGGATAAAATACACAACTTGTAATATTTTCCACACTTGAGAGGAAATAACACACTATAATAAAGCGAAAAGCACTGGAAGGAGAAACCCCATGGACTATAAGAAATATCGTGTATCCGGCAAAGGCAAGATCAGCCTGAAGGATTTCGACCCCAACGACTCTAGCGAGTTTGATGGTAAGAAGAAAGACGGCAAAGAGGCACTCTTAAAAGTCAACAAAGACATTGAGGCTTTGCAGGAACAGATGTTTGCTGAAGGCAAGCGCCGTTTGATTGTGCTGGTGCAGGCAATGGACACAGCAGGGAAAGACGGAGTGATTCGGCACGTCTTTGATGGGGTCAATCCCTCCGGGGTGCGGGTTGCGGCCTTCAAAACACCCACTCCCATCGAACTATCGCACGACTACCTCTGGCGCATCCACAAGCAAACTCCCGGCAAGGGCGAGATTGTGATCTTTAACCGCTCGCATTATGAGGACGTACTGGTTGTGCGCGTGCACAGCCTGGTGCCCAGGGAGGTCTGGTCAAAGCGCTTCGATCACATCAACAACTTTGAAAAGTTGTTGGTGGATGAGGGTACTACGATCCTGAAATTCTTCCTTAACATCGACCTGGAAGAGCAAGCCGGTCGCTTCCTGGCACGGGTGGAAGACCCCACCAAGCAGTGGAAGTTCAATCCAGGCGACCTTGAAGAACGCAAATTGTGGCCGCAGTACATGGAGGCTTACGAAGATGTCCTCAACAAAACCAGCACGGAATATGCTCCCTGGTACGTTATTCCCAGCAATAAAAAATGGTATCGTAATTTGCTGATCGCCAATATCCTGCGTGACACGCTCAAGGGGTTCAAGATGAGCTATCCTGAACCGCCGGCTGACATCGAGGGTTATCACAAAAAGTTGCTTGAAATGACCCTCTCCAAAGAGGGATAATGATCGTAGAAGAACCGCGGACTGTGCCGGATGCGATTCTGGCAGGTCGCCTGCAGCGGGAGTATATCCTGCCCGCTGCTTCTTCTGCACGCCTGGATGTGTTGGGAGGCAACCTGGCATACGCCGCGGCGGCATTTGCTTCTTGGGGTGGGAAGGCAGGATTGGTATCACGCGTCAGCGCTGATTTCCCATTGGATCGACTGACCCGCTTGGAAGCGCTTGGTTTCTTGCTGGAAGGTGTACATCCAGTTGCGGAACCACTCGATTCGCGTTACTTTGTGGCGTATGGCGAAGGGAATAAGGCCTCCTTTGATAATCCGGTGACCCATTTTGCGGAGCGGCAGTTACCCTTCCCCCCGGAACTACTTGGCTATCAGCCCCCTCAAAAATATTGCAGTAAAACGGATTATGTTAGTGATTCATTTCGGGTCACAGACATGCCGCGTCCTTTCCTTGAAGCAAATGCGGCCCATATTTGCCCGATCGATTTCATCTCGCATAAAATCCTGCCTTCTGTCCTGAAGGCAGGTATGATCCAAACCCTGACCATGCGAGCTTGCAGTTGTTATATGGATCCAATCTTCTGGGAGGACATTCGAGCTCTGATTTCAGATTTGACAGTCTTCATGATGACGGAAACCCAGGCTCTGAAACTTTTCCAGGGAAGAAGCCTGGACCTGTGGGAAATTTCGGAGCACCTTGCAGGATACGGGCCGCAAGCGGTGGTGGTGCATACGGGAGAGGGAACCGCCCACCTCTATGATCGTGTGAGCCGCAAACGCTGGATTATTCCGGCTTATCGGTCATGTGTCTGTGATCCTACCGGCATGCTGGACGCCTTCGACGGGGGATTTCTGGCTGGCTTTCAACAGAGCCACGAACCCCTGGAGGCAGCGCTTTGCGGCAACATCAGCGCAGCTGTTGCGGGTGAGGGAAGCGGACCATACTTTTTACTTGAGTGTTTGCCTGGCTTGAAGGAGATGCGCCTGCAGGTGCTGCGTCAGCAGGTTATTGTGGCGTAGTCGGTGTTGCGGCGTTTTGTGGAACCAGCCTGAGCTCGTAGAGATTTGCCCAATTCTTTCCGGTTACGTAAAATTTATCGTTTTGATCATCGTAAGCGATGCCGTTTAGCACTTCGCCCTGCATGGCGATGTTCTGCTCTGGGCGCAATCCGGTCAGATCAACCAGGCTTACCACAATGCCATCCTCTGGATCAATTGCCACGATTGTGTCGGTCAGGTAGATGTTGGCAAAGATCAAGCCCTTGATGTATTCCAGCTCATTCAGATACTCCACCGGTTGCCCCTGGTAGTTTACGTTCAATTGTTTCACCACCTGTAAGGTACTTGGGTCGAGCCAATAAAGGGTGTTGGTACCGTCAGAGAGGATCAGAGCTGAGCCGTCCGTGGTCAGCCCCCAGCCCTGTGTTTGATAGTTGAATGTGTTCAGGAGCTCGAGGGTGCTGGCATCGTAAACAAAGCCAGTGTTCTCTTGCCAGGTCAGTTGGTAGAGCCTGCTCTCAAGCAAAACAAGACCTTCAGCGAAATAGTTGGTATCCAGTTGGGTTTCCACCTGCACGACGCCGCTGGCGCTGTCAAATTTGCGCAAAGATGATTGCCCGTAAAGACCGCAACTTTCATAGAAAACACCCTCATCGATCACCAATCCCTGGGTATAGCAGCCTGCATCATGCGGTAAGGTGTTTAGAATTTCGTAAGTAAGATTTAGGGGGAGCGGTTCAGGCACAGCCGGGATGACCTCGGTTTGAGTTAGTGCAGGCTGCAAAATACAGGAGCTGAGTCCGCCTGAGAGCATTGTGCTCAAAAACATTAGAAGCAACACGGTTCTAAATACTTTTCTGTAAATCATCCTGCTAATTGTAGTCCAGTTCAGGAAGATAACACCTCCAACATCGGTACAAAATTTAGGTGGTAAAGTCTGAAAATGATAGAATCAAGCCAAACGCTTAAAGGAGTTGCTATGTTTGATTCACTGGAAAGATTTTTACGCTACGTCAGGATCGATACCCAATCGGCGATGGAAGCTGAGGGCTATCCCAGCACTGCCAAACAGCTGGATCTTGCCAGGTTGCTGGTGGAAGAGTTGACCGAATTGGGTATGGAGGAGGTCAAGTTGGATGAGTACGGTTACGTGACGGCAACATTGCCAGCCAATATCGAGACTTCTGCTCCGGTGGTGGGTTTCCTGGCGCACATGGACACCAGTCCTTCAGCCTCCGGCGCGAACGTGAAGCCCCGCCTGATCGAAAACTACGATGGTCAGGATATTCTATTGAATGCTGAGAAAAACATAGTCCTCTCCCCAAAAGATTTTCCTAAATTATCCGGGCATAAAGGCGAGCGTCTGGTGGTTACCGACGGCACCACCCTGCTCGGAGCAGACGATAAAGCCGGCATTGCCGCTATCATGAGCGCCATGGCGTACCTGATCGACCATCCCGAGATATCTCATGGCAAGCTGCGCGTGGGGTTCACTCCCGATGAAGAAGTGGGCGAAGGCGTCAAGTTCTTTGATGTACCAGCCTTCGGAGCGGATTTTGCCTACACTGTCGATGGCGGTAAGGCAGGGGAGTTCTCGTATGAGAACTTTAACGCGGCCGGCGCGAAAATCAAAATAAACGGACGCAGCGTCCATCCGGGCAGTTCCAAGGGTCGCCTGAAGAGCGCCATCCAGGTGGCGATTGATTTCCATAATCTGCTGCCGGTTTTTGACCGCGCCGAACATACGGAAGGGCGGGAAGGTTTCATCCATCTGACCGAGATGGCGGGGGAGGCTGAAAGCGCGCATCTCACTTACATCATCCGGGATCACGACGAAACCAAATTCGAGCGGCTCAAACAGGAAGTGCGGCAGGCTGCCGAATTCATCGACCAGCGGTATGGCGTGGGCACACTCGAGCTCGAAATACGCGATCAATACTTCAACATGCGCAAGATGATTGAAACCCGACCTGAAATCATTGAGGTCGCGCGCAAGGCTTACCGTGCGGCTGGCCTGGAGCTTTACGAAGAAGCTGTTCGTGGTGGAACTGACGGCAGCCGGCTTTCCTATATGGGCTTACCCACGCCGAACATCTTCACCGGCGGTCACAATGGACATGGACGCTTTGAGTACCTTTCGGTCGATGCTCTCGAAAAAGCAACCGAGGTAGTGGTTAACATCAGCAAGCTGGTAGGGGAACTGAAATAAGGTGAAAAAACAGCTGGTAGGGTGGGTAGGCGTCAGAGAACATGTGCATGAGCACAGCGAGTTGTAGCATACCCACCGCAGCACAAACAAATCTAAGGGTGGAATGCTGTTTTTGACGGGTAGGCTATTTCAATGTTCAGTTGTAGGGCAAAATTGAGCGCACTCTGAACGATATGATGGACGCACGTATTGTGCACGCAATGTTGATAAACGATGGTTGGCGCTGGAAAAACAAAAGACCGGGAGTGATAATCAGATTCCCGGTCTTTTTGTTTGATTAAGCTCTCTCTAACAGCAGCCTTCGCCGCAATCGGAGGAACAACCCTCGCAGCCGCCGTAGTGCAGATGACCGGCAGCTATTTCAACTTCGGTTGCCGGACGGACGGACAGGACGCTGACATTGAAGCGTAGATCCTTGCCAGCCATCGGGTGGTTCAGGTCCAGTTCAACGGAATCTTCCGTGATCGCGGTCGCAACACCCTGGAAGATGTGGCCAGCCGCATCGCGCAAGCGCATACCTTCACCCAGGCGGATCTCAAAATCGGGGGGGAAAGATTCCCGGCTGACAGTGATCACTGATTCGGGGTCAAACTCGCCGTAAGCATCCGCGGCTTTGGCAATGACTTCAAGCTTGTCGCCAACTTTGGCGCCAGTCAGGGGCTGTTCAAGCCCGGGGATGATGTTGCCGTGACCGTGCAGATACTCAAGCAGGTCTGATTCCACTTCTTCGCCGTCCACGTTGAGGTTATATGCAATTTGCACGACGTAATCATTTTGGATGGTATCCAGTGTTTTTTCTTCCATGTTTCTCCATTCTATCTGCGGGATAGGCTTCCCGCGCCGCATGATTATAACAGAGTGCGGTCGGGGAAAAGGCGCGAGCATTCGGCAAATAGTGTTTCTAATAAAACATTTATCAAGTTAATCCCTTACAAGCCTTTGACAAGCGTTCCCAATCCAGCTACAATCAGCTTATTGAAAAATATTATCAATAAGGTTGAAATGAATTGGCAGAAAGTTTTAGCAGATAATGGCTACCGTGTGTCTGGTCCGCGCAGGTTGGTGATGCAATTGCTTGCGGATAGTGTCCAACCTATGACCCCTTTGGAAATCTACCAGGCATTGTCGCAATCCGGGCGCGATCTTGGGATGGTCAGTGTTTACCGGGCCTTGGAGCTGCTTACGGAACTGGGATTGGTTTGCCTGGTATACAAGCCGGATGGCAGCGCGGGTTATGTGGCTGGTTCAAGCGGTCATCACCATCACATTTTATGCAAGAAATGCCATTGCGCGATCACTTTTGCAGGTTCTGAAGACCTTGACAGCCTGGTCAAAAGGGTTGAGGCGGAAACAAAATTTCGCGTAAGCGACCACCTTTTGCAGTTATACGGAATTTGCCCGGAATGCCAGGAAAAATTGGTAGATTCAGCGGAGGAGAATTGAAAAAGACTATTTTTCTAAGCGTCCCACTGATGCTCCTGTTGGCGGCGTGTGCAGCTCCAGTTGCCCACGATGTTCCTGATGATTTGACCATCAGCGTCAGCATCTTACCCCAGCAGTGGTTTGTGGACCAAATCGGAGGCGATCGCGTCCGAACACAGGCAATGGTAGGCGGCGGAGATGACCCCCATACCTATGAGCCCACTCCGCAACAAATGACCTATTTGTCCGATTCAGATTTGTATTTCACAATCGGCGTTGAGTTTGAGGAGGTTTGGCTGCCGCGTTTCGAATCCGCAAATTCGGATATGGTGGTGGTGAATTCAGCTGAGGGGGTCGATTTTATTCCAGCAATTGGCGCACATGATCACGCCGAAAGCACGGAGGAGGATCATGCCCTTACCGGTTCAGAAGCTGACCCGCACATTTGGTTTTCGCCTTTACGTATGAAACAGATGTCGCAGACAATGGCTGAGGCAATGAAGGCGGCTGATCCGCAAAACGTGGTATTTTACCAGGCCAACCTTGAAGCTTTATTAATCAAAATAGACAGTATTGACTCGGATGTAAGGAATCTCTTGGAAGGTTCAAAACGTGATTATTTTATGGTGGTGCATCCAGCCTGGGGCTATGTGGCGGAGGATTATGGTCTGCACATGCTGGCAGTCGAAATCGGCGGCAGCGAACCAGCCCCGGAGACTCTCTCGCAGATCATTGCTCTGGCAAAAGAATATGAAATTAACACGCTTGTAATCGAAAGAGGCAGCAACGTCAGGCTGGCAACTTCCATCACGGAACAGGCCGGCATTCAATCCATCGTGGAATGGGACCCAATGGCCTATGACTGGCCGGCAAGTATGCTGATGATTGCCGAAACACTATACCAGGCATTGAATTAGGAGAAAAATTGACAGGATCAGCAGTAATTGAACTTCAAGATGTCTGGGCGGGTTATGAGAATGACCGCGTTCTGGAGGCGGTTAACTTTAGAATGAATGCCGGTGATTATGTTGGGCTGATCGGACCTAATGGCGGCGGGAAGACCACCCTCATCAAAGTTATCCTGGGGCTGATCAGGCCGGATCGCGGATTGGTACGCGTGATGGGCGTCAGCCCGGAAAAAGGAAGGCACCACATCGGCTATGTGCCCCAAATTCAACAGGGTGACAAGGCATTCCCCATCAAAGTTTGGGATGTGGTTAGCATGGGAAGGTTGAAGCCCCACCTTCTGCATAATCTTTACTTAACAAATGCTGATAAAGCTGTAGTCGAACGATCGCTCAAGCAGATGGATATCCTGGATCTGGCAAAGCGACCGATCAATGAGCTTTCAGGCGGGCAACGGCAGCGGGTGACGATCGCGCGGGCATTGGCTGCAGAACCGAAGATTTTGCTGCTTGATGAACCGACCTCCAGCGTGGATTCTCATTCGAGCTCGCAGATGTATGATCTGCTTGCGGAGTTGAACCAAAGCATTTCCATCCTGCTTATTTCTCATGATTTAACCGCGATTTCCACCTATGTCAAAACAATCGGATGCGTCAACCGGCGCCTGGTGTATAGCGGGCAAAAAGAGATCACCAGTGAAATGTTGAGCACGGCTTACGAATGCCCGGTGGATCTTGTGGCACACGGTCTGCCTCATCGGGTTCTGCCACCTCACAACGAAGAAGACTAATATGATCCAAAGTGTTCAAAATATATTTGCCTATGACTTTATGCGCAGCGCGCTTTTTGCCAGCCTCTTGGTGGGAGTGGTTGCAGGATTGATTGGCACGCTGGTTGTGCTTAACCGGATTGTCTTTCTGGGTGGTGGCATAGCGCACGCGGCATATGGCGGGATTGGCCTGGCTTATTATTTTGGGCAGGACCCTATGCTGGGAGCCATCCTTTTCAGTATCCTTGCCGCGCTTGGGATGGGAGTCGTACACCTTCGCACCAAAGCCCGCTCCGACACGCTGATCGGAGTGATGTGGTCGATTGGCATGGCAGTGGGGATCATTTTTGTCAGCCTGACGCCAGGCTTCAAGGCAGATCTGATGAGTTACCTGTTTGGCAGCCTTTTGGCAGTTTCTGGCGGGGACTTGCTGGTGATGGCGCTGGTGGCGTTGCTGGTCATCGTTTTTGTGCTGCTCTTTTTCCGCAGTTTGCAGGCGATCTCTTTTGATGAAACCTTCTCCACCGTTCGCAACCTGCCGGTAGCAGTACTGTACCTGATGATGTTGGTCATGATTGGGTTGACGGTGGTGGTGGCGATGCGGGTTGTGGGATTGATCATGGTAATTGCCATGCTCACCATTCCCCCGGCAACAGCCAATCTCTTTCTGAAAGACATGAAAGGGATGATGTTCCTCTCCGTAGGGCTTAGCTGGCTGTTTTCTGTTCTTGGTCTGGTGCTTTCTTTCGCGCTTAACCTGCAGGCTGGTTCGGTGATTATTCTTGTGGCAGCGCTCAGTTACCTGGCAGCCGCCGCAGTTAAAAAGCTGCTCAATCGCCCACAACCATAATTTTACGCGTTGAGAATAAGCTTCCATGCGGAACTAAAACTATGTTAACGTGTTTTTAAAATTTGAGAGTACAATTTAAACACGACATGGGACTTAAGGCTTTTCTTGAGGGTACTGCCGCAATCAATACGGGTCTGTGGCTTGGAAAAAATTTCAAGTTGACAGGATTGGATAATCTTGCGCATTTCATTGGCTCGGTGTTGTCATTGCGCCGCAACAGCGCATTATTTCGCAACATCAGCGCAAACCAATGGGTAATTTCCGGCGAAAGCTTGGATAAGTCTCAATTGGAACAACGCACCCTTGAGACTGTTCGTAACATTGTCCTGTCTTTGGCGGAATATTTTTATTACTATCAACACCCCAAAGAAGGCTTGGAAAAGATTGTTTTATCCCCCGGCGCAAAGGAAACCTTGCGCGAAATCATTGATAAAAAGGCACCCACAATTCTTTTGGGTCCTCATTTGGGAAACTTCGATTTGTTTGGTATGTCGCTAACCTGGTTGGGAGTGAAACCTTACGTGCTTTCCTACCCCAATCCCAACAATGCTTACAAAGCCCAAAACCGCATGCGTGAGGCTGTTGGAATGAGTATCAATCCGATTTCCTTTACGACTATGCGCGAGGCAAAAAAAGCTCTGAAAGAGGGTTACAGCGTGGTAACTGGGATTGATCGACCCTTGCCGGAAGGTGAGGATGCCAAGTATCGCCCGCGATTCTTTGGACGGGAAGCCGCTTTGCCGGTCTTTTACAGTCGCCTGGCACTTGAGACCAACGCTGCCGTGCGTGTGGCATGCGGAATTAGGCTTGAGGATGGTACTTATTCAGTCAATCTGTCAGATCCTGTTCCGATGGAAAAAAGAGACGACCTTATTGAAGAAAATGTGCTCAATGCTGAGAGCGTCTTGCATCAGGCTGAGGATTTTATTCGTCGGGCTCAGTCCCAGTGGTGCATGCCGCACCCCGTCTGGCCTGAAGTTTTACCTGTTGTAAAAAAAATAACCTGAGAGGTGATTATGGCTAAAAAAATTCGAACAGAGAAAGATGTGCGTACCAACGACATTCTGTTGGGACCCCTGGAAAGGCCGGCACTGGCATTTTTTGCCCGTAACATGCCAAAATGGGTCAATTCAGACATGCTGACAGTCTTGGGTCTGCTTGGCTCGGTGTTGGCAGGAGTGTCTTATGCGATGGTTGGGTTGGGAGAAGTAAAAGCCAACCCGTGGCTTTTTATTGCAAGTTTGGGCTTTGTGATCAATTGGTTTGGCGACAGTCTGGATGGCACTTTGGCGCGCTACCGCAATATGTCGCGTCCTAACTATGGTTACTACACTGATCACGCGATTGATGGGCTTACCTCTGTGCTGGTTTTTGGTGGGATCGGACTTTCTGGCATCGCCCGGTTTGACGTCTCGTTGATCGCGTTGTGTGGCTGGTTACTGCTGATGCTGCAGGTTTATCTCAAGACCCATGCCACAGGCGTTTTCGAGATGACCAGCATCAAAATTGGTCCGACCGAAATGCGCCTGGTCATTATCGCCCTCAATACAGTAGTCTATTTTGTTGGCGCTGGCAGCAGTTTGTTTGAAGTGACTCTTGCTTCCCAGGTCATCCCGGTCAATCTTGGCACGCTCGTGCTGGGGATATTTGCTATCCTTTTCCTGCTCTATTACATTTATCAGATTATTACCACCGGCAGCCAGCTGGCTTACGAAGATGGTGAGGCTCTCAAACGCCGCCAGCTGCAAGAGAAAAATGCCGTTCATGCTGATAAAAAGTCAGGCAAGGCTGAGAAAAAAGCAGTGAAGAAGGCCAAAGGTCACGGAAAAAAAGTACAGGAAAACTCTTCCGGAGCAGCGATCTAATAAAAAAACGTAATGAAACAGGCAGCCTTCAGGCTGCTTGTTTTCGTTTACCGTCTGTTGGCACGCAGGCGAACCGCGGATACAGCAGGGGCTAAGGCTTCAAGTTCTGGTTGACGGTGATCAAATTGTGACGCGTTAAATTGGGGCAGTTCCAAACCACCCAGTCCGCTGGCAGCTGCTGCTGCTGCGCGCAGAGATGGCAGGAAATCGGATGCAACGAGCGAAAAAGGATAAGCAATGGTAATCTGCCTTGGACGCAGCAGGTGGATCAGCGGAGCAAGACTCTCACCCAGTAATTTGGCTGCCTGATCGATGAGATCAATGGCGTAGGGATCACTCTTGGAAGCAGCTTGAATAATCTGGATACCTGTTGTATTGAGATCCCAATGGGAAGGCTGGCTGCGAAGAGCCTGGGATGCCAAACCGTTCAGGCTCAGATGATCATTGAGGGTCAGCGGGCGATTCAAGCGCGGTTCAGGCCTGGTAGAGATAAAAATTTTACCAATATCGCCAGCGCTGCCTCCCGGGCTCTGATAGACTAACCCATTAAGGGAAAAGCTCGCTCGCACAGTTGACTTGAAACTGAGGTACATCTGCGTACCGCTGGCATCGGAGGAACCAAACAGCATTTCAGCAAGCAAACCAGCGTTAGGGCTCTGCTCGATGAATACCGGCAGGTTAAATCGCAACCCAAGCTGGGATTTGAGCGGTTCCGACTTCCACTCCGGGAAGTCCGGGGAGCTTTCCAGGCTGCCGCTCAAAGGGTCGTAGCTGCCATTAACCGAAACCGAAACACAGTCCGGCAGAGGAAGGTGTTGGGCTTTGGTTATCATCAGCAGACGATCCGACGAAGTTGTAATAAGCTCGAGAATTGACGGGAAACTTTTGTTCTCAGGGATGCTAACGGAAAGCCTTTCCTGAACCATGCCAGAAGGGCTGCCATAGACGATCAACAGCCGCTCTCCATCCAGGTTGAGACCCAGGATGCTGTTGGCGGAGGTGAGTATGGGTTCTGTGGCTGGCATGATGTTCGGATTATAACCTGATGCGCTAAAGCTGTGCATGCTATAATTGCGATGATGTCAAACACCACGAAACACGCCCCCCTGATTGTTGCCCATCGTGGGGATTCTGCAAACGCCCCGGAAAATACGCTGGCCGCCTTTCGCCTGGCACTTGAAAATGGCGCGGACGGCATAGAGCTGGATGTTATGCTCTCTGCCGACCAGCAATTGGTGGTCATTCACGACGACACCCTGGATCGCACCAGCAACGGGCACGGCAAGGTTGGTGATTCACCTCTGGCTGCCTTGCGCGAACTGGACGCGGGAGCTTGGTTCGGCTCGGAATTTGAAGGCGAAACCATCCCCTTGTTGGATGAGGTTTTCTCTGAACTTGGCGGCAAATTCCTGATCAACGTTGAACTAAAAAATTACAAAACACCCAAGGACCAATTGACTGAACTTGTGGTTGCCATGGTAAAGAGGCATGGTCTGAGCGATTCGGTGCTGCTTTCTTCATTTAACGGGCGCAATCTCGCGCGCGCCAAATCCCTCGCACCTGAAATCAGAACCGGTCTGCTGACCTTACCTGGTTTGCTCGGATTGCCATTGCGCGGTTTCTTTGGAAGGCGCTATGGGGCTGACGACCTGCACCCATTCCATCGGGATGTTTCAGTGAAAATGGTGCAATCCAGGCACCAGTTGGGGCAAAAAGTGAACGTTTGGACGGTGGATGTTCCGGATGATTTGCGTCGCATGCAAGCTTGTGGCGTGGATATGATTATCTGCAATGATCCCTCACATGCCCGCCAAATCCTGGAGAGCTAAGATGAGAGCCCAACGGCTGCTTCTGCTCGCCATCGCGCTGGGTTTGCTGGTGCAACCTTTTTCAATTATCTTCCCCTCAAATTCGGTTCTCGCCCAGAGTAGTGTGGATGCCTTAATGGCTGAGATGACACCCGCGGAGAAGGTGGGGCAATTATTTTTAATCACATTTGATGGGCGGGAGATCGACCCCGAAGGACCGTTGGTGCAGTTAATCCAGGACTACCATGTTGGGGGTGTAGTGCTGAGCAGTTCTCATAACAATTTTAGCAGCACAGAAACAGCCAGCTCAACCAGGGAGCTTATCTCTGCGCTCCAGGAACTTGCCTGGCTGAAGAGTCAACCGGTTATTAACACCGATAATTCTCCTGCAACGAGCCAGGATCTGCCAGCTTATGTTCCCCTTTTTATTGGCACTTCACAAAAAGACCTTACTGGCAAACAGGATCAATTCCTGCAGGAACTTACCCAATTGCCTAACCTGATGGCAATAGGCGCCACCTGGTCGGAAGAAAATGCCATGCAGGTGGGTCGGGTATTGGGTCAGGAACTTGCGGCAATGGGCTTCAACCTGTACTTGGGACCCTCTTTGGATGTAGTGGACACCAGTGACCTCCTGCAGGCGGCAAACGCGGGCACCGAGACCTTTGGCGGTGATCCCTATTGGGTGGGCTTGCTGGCTCAGGCTTACATTGCGGGGCTGCACACGGGCAGCGAAGGGCGGATGAGTGTAATCGCGCGTCACTTCCCGGGTCTTGGCGGAGCAGACCGACCGCCGCTGGAAGAAGTCTCCACCATCCAAAAATCGCTCGAACAATTGTTGCAGATTGAATTAAAACCATTTATGGCAGTGGCAGGCTCTGCGGATCAACTGCAGCAAGCTGACGGCTTCATGGTTTCACATATCCGTTTCTCCGGGCTGCAGGGCAATATCAGGACCACTACCAAACCGATAAGTTTTGACCAAACTGCTCTTGCTCAGCTGCTCGGAGTGGAGCCAATAGCAGCCTGGCGCCAGGCTGGCGGTCTGACAATCAGCGATAGTCTTGGCAGTCAGGCAGTCAGGCTCTTCTTTGATCCGACAGGCAGTGAGTTTGATCCGATCAATATTGCGCGTACTGCCTTTCTGGCCGGAAACGATATGCTTTATTTGGATAATTTCTGGGCGAAAAACGATCCTGACGTTTTTTCCACCATCAGAAGGACTTTGGAATCCTTTACTGCCAAATACCAGGAAGACAGCGTCTTTGCACAACAGGTGGATGCCTCAGTGAGGCGCATTCTGCAGGCAAAGCTCAACCGATTCCCGGAGTTTAACCTTGAGCAGGTATTACCCCAGGTTGAAGACCTGGAACTTATCGGCAAATCAACCGCAGTAAGCCTGAAAACTGCGCGGGAAGGCGTGACTCTGATTGCTCCCTCCCAGGAGTATCTCACCGGCTTGCTGCCTCAAGCCCCGGCCTACTCGGAGTACATCACCATCTTCACAGATACGCGGACTCAGCAGCAATGCAGCACTTGTGAGAGTTTGAGCCACTTTTCGACCTATGCTTTTTATGAAGCACTTACTGAGCTATATGGCAGCAGAGGAAGCCGGCAGCTTTCCGACTCGCGCATCAGTTCCTATAGCTTTGTGCAGCTCATTGAGATTCTTGACCAGATCAGTGAACTTTCAGATCCCTATATGATTGATAACCTGGGGCGTTCCAAGTGGGTCATTTTCAACTTCCAGGGGCTGGACCCAAGCCTGCCACAGACCAATGCCCTCAAACGCCTGTTGGCTGAACGCGTAGATCTCCTGCGAAACAAAAACGTGATTGTCTTTTCATATGGTGAACCCTACTATCTTGACAGTACCGAAATCGCGAAACTGACCGCATACTATGCTTTATACGATAAGACTCAGGCAGCACTTGAGATTGCCGCACGTGTCCTAATGCAGGAAGCCCAGCCAGTCGGCTCACTACCGGTCAGTCTGAACACAGTTGGCTACGAACTCGCAGAGCGAACAGCGCCGCATCCCAATCAAGTTATCCCGATCGCGCTTCTTACCACCTCATTGAACACCATGGACCAGACGCCCACGCCTGAGGTGCCTGTTTCCGAACCAGTCACACCGGTGCCGCTATTTCGGATGGGAGAAACGGTGCGTATTCAGGCTGGACCTGTGCTCGATAAGAATGCTCATTCTGTTCCTGATGGAACAGTCGTACGGTTCACGGTACGCATGGCAGGAGAGAATCTGATAATTGCCCAACCTGAGGCTAAGACCGTTGATGGTCTTGCCTCGATCAACTACCGCATCGAACGTGATGGCATCCTGGAGGTTAATGCTGCCAGTGAGCCTGCAATGGTTTCGGAGACACTCGTGCTCAACACTGAGGGCGGTTTGGCGCAGGTGATCATGCCTACTCCGACACCAACGATTCAGCCCACCCCCAGCATTACCCCTGTTCCAACGCAAACGCCTCAACCGAGCCCGACGCCGGAACCCGGCGCGAATACGACGGGCTTTCCACGCATGATGGATTGGTTCCTGATCGTGTTGATCTTGATTGCCGGATTTGGAGTAGCCTACCTGGTCGGCTTCCGCTGGTGGGGTGGACCAATTTGGGCATTTCGCTCGGGCTTTTGCACCCTGATTGGTGGACTGTTGGCGTATCTGCTGCTCACCCTTGGCATCGAAAGCCTGGTGGAATTGGTCAAGCAAAGCAGCTCGTGGTTCATCGTCCAGATGACCATTGTCGGCATGCTGTTTGGCTGGGTTATTGCCCTGATCTGGTGGCTAAAGGCTGAGGGCATGAAACCACCTGCTCAGTAAGATCCGAGACATTCCTCTGCTTGTCTCTACTGAAAGAGAGGAAGAGATACCTGCGTAGGTCAGGTCATCGTGCTCGAAGAGTATCCGCAGCCTGCCCTGGAGCTCTTTCCTCCAGGGTGAAACCTGACGTAGTTGTAGGGTGGGTGGGCGTCATAGATCCTTACCCGAACAAAGCCTTGTTATAGCCGACCCACCATATTTCTGAAGAGGGTATTCTCGTCATCGCGAGCCATGGCCTTCCCCATTGGGGAAGGAGAACCGTCGAAGATCCCAGCCTCGAAGAGGCGTGTGGACTAAGCGGTGGATGAGGTGCGCCTGTGCCAGCGACCTGTGCGCGCCTTGAAACGGACGGGTAAGCAGGGTACGAGCGATCTGCCCTCATTGCCTTACCAAGTAGACATGAAAGCACAATCACGTCAATGTAGGGGCTTGGCATGCCAAGCCCTTTTCCTGCTGGCCAACGAATAGGTAACTGAAGAGGATCCTTTTCACATATTTGTGGGGCGGAATCCACATCAATTACTGACTCCGCCAAATGAACAAGGTGGGTCATCGTGCTCGCGGAGTAAGGCGTCACAGAACCTTACCCGAACAACACCTCATTATGGCCAACCCACCATCTATCGCAGTCCTGAAGACATCGCTTTGCAAGGTATGCTCGCGATGACGGACGGGTCGTCATTGCGAATCACTTTGCCAAGTGGCCCTGCAGGATATCCTGGCATCAGCCTGGCAAAGTGATGAAGCAATCTCGTATTAAAAGGGTCCAGATTTAGGCATGGAGCGACCACTGCGCTTCTCTCGAATGCTGACGATTTGCCTTAATATATCAAAGATGATATAGTAATTGCGACAATAAGCAAGTTTGGGAGTTATATATATTGCATACGTTAATCGGGAGGAAAATGAAACGGCTTAAGTCAATTGTTTGCGTTCCATTGTACTTATGACAGCGCACTCCCAGTCAGTCACCCAAGCCTACTTCGCCCTTCACTAATGTCGCGAACATTATCCGAGAGAACATCAGTTACTACTATGTCGATGCCAGTTCGCCAGATCCAGGGTATATACTCGAAATGAGGTGTTGCAATTATGGAGGTTATAAGAACATGTGGAAGAAACTTCTTGATCGATTTTTAGTCTTCCCCAGAAGAAAGCTGAATGCTGTCCAAACTTCTAATCGTGGTGAGAACGATAAAAAAGAGGCGAATGTAATTAGAACCTTTTATCGCCCTGAAAACGATAATTTACTTCTTGCTAAATCATTTGAGAACGGACTGCAATTCTTGATTGATAACGGGTTTATTTACACTCGTCCGTTTTCACAAGTAGCATATGGGACACTTCTCTTGCGATATACAGGTCCGTTCAATGTTGATGTTGAGCGAGATGATAGGCTTGAGGTTTCCGTCTATATCGATCCTTTGTATGTCGATAAACCGCCGACAATGAGAAAAATTGGCATTCCAGCACTGATTTTTCTGGCATCAGGGTGCACAGAAAATATCATGCACTTGTTTTGGAAATTTTGGGATCCGCTGGATTATGAAGAGAGTGCACGATTGATTTGTGGAAAATTTCAGGAACATTTTGAAAAGATAGCGTGGTTGATGAGGGAAGAAAATGTTTCTTCCGTGTATCAAGAATTGGACCGCAAACATACAGATTTTATGCGTACTATTGATACATCATCTATAGACATTCTCTTTGATCATTCGGCATGAAACCCTTACCGCAACCATGATCAGTTACAACAGTCGTAGGCTGAAATACAACAGAACAAAACACACTCTCACCCGCTTGATCCACACACCTCATCGAGGCTGAGATCTTCGACGGACCCTCTACCCTGGCGGGCACTTCCCCTCAAAAAGGGGGGGCTATGAAATGGGCTTCACCAAGGGGCTGTCTGCCTGCCCTGTAGGCTTGCATACAGGGCGTACGGTAGGCTAAGCTGGATCATGCCGTGAAACAGACAGGGGACTGAAGAGGGTCTTTGCAGATTTACCGCGACAAAAAGACTTGCTAATGTAGAACAAACGTGCTATAATATGTCCAATTGCATTGATATGCAAAAATGCACATTAACAACTTGGATTTGCACTCAAACTCCCCGATTTGCACTATCAAAAAACACTGCAATTCTTGCAAATCTTGCAAATCGCCGGAAATATTCAACGAAAGTCGAGTCAACGTGCCTTGGCATTAGGAATATATCAAGACACTCGAACCTTAACAAAAGGAGTTTTTACACTCAAACAGCCATCCGGCGCTATCAAAAAACAGTGTAAATAGTGTAAATAGTGTAAAAACCCCCATATAGGCCAGGAAGGTGTAGTTTGTTCGTCATCGCGAGCGTAGCGCGGCGATCTCATATTCTCGATTAGGATAACAGGCTGGAGATTGCCGCGTCGCTTCGCTCCTCGCAATGACGGGACATCTGGAAAGCGGCGCTATCAAAAAACAGCGGAAATAGCGGAACCCATGACATGTCAGGGCAGGAAGTGGAAAAACCTCCGATGTATGCTTGGAAGCAGTAGTACGGAGGGGGCTTGCTCCCTCCGTATCATAGGCTTGTGCGAGATAAGCGGCTGGACGCAATACCCTCCGTTTCACTACGAGCACAAGTGCCCAGCCCTACGAAATGTTTCCTGTCACGACCGCTTCAGCAATCCACTCCCTGACCGCCGGATGAAGCCCAGTCCAGCCTTTTCCGCGCCATGCCGTTGCGCGTAGAACACATCTACAGGTTGTGAATGATCGTGAGAAGTAAGCTCAAGAAGGTCAGCCCTGCCGCCATCCAGGCCAGGCGGGTTTCGGCGGGTCCGAGCTGCCCGTTATCTGTCCGCCCCATGTGACCGCTCAGTTGGCGCAGGCGGCTGGTGCTCTCGCCGGTCAGCGCCTTGACGAACTCACGCACGTCCTTGGGGCGATCGTTTGGGTGCAGCGCCATCCCCCACAGGATCGCGTCCTCCACTTTGGGTGAAATGGCGGGGTTGAGCGCGCGCGGCGCAGCCAGGCTTTCGGGGTTCAGGAAGCGGTCGCGCACGTTGGCAGGCGGTGTGTTGGTGAGCAGATGGTAAAGTGTGCAGGCAAAGGCATAGATGTCGGCCCGGGAGTCCGTATGGCTGCTCTCACCGCCGTACTGCTCCAACGGGGTATAGAGGGCAGTGCCCTGCCCCTGCATGATGGTGATGGTCACTTCCCCAGGGGCGAGCAGCTTCACCAGACCAAAGTCCACCAGTTTTACCAGACCGCTTGGGGTTACCTTGATGTTGGAGGGTTTGATGTCGCGGTGGAGGATGGGCGAATCCTGGCTGTGGAGATAGGTGAGGGCGTCACCAATCTGCAGCGCCCAACCCAAAACCTCCGATTCCTGCAGGAACTTGTCGCTGTTTTCGGCTTTTGCCAGGAGCGCGCGCAGGTCATCCCCGGGCACATAATCCATCACGAGAAAGTCAATATCCTCAATCGAGAAGAAGTCAGAAACTTTGGGCAAATTGGGGTGATCCAGCCGGGCCAAAACGGTCGCTTCGCGCATAAACTGGTCGCGGGCTTCCTGAAGCATGGCAGGCGGAAAGGTGGGATCGTAACTGACTTGTTTTACGGCGCAATACCTGCCGGCAAGGCGTTGGTCCTGTGCAAGGTAAATAAAGCCATAACCACCCTGGCCGATGATGCGTTCAATTTCATAGCGCTCATGAAGCACTGCGCCAATGCGAGTCTGAAAAGGCATGACCTCAATCTCTCTTTGCTACTTGGGTTGCTGTAATTCCGGCGTAAGGTTTTGAGCAACCTGTTTGCATTATAATGTTAAATTATAGTCTGAAATGGTAAGAGTGAGAAATGGAAGATCCAATCCTGATAGCAAATGAAGGTCCCCTCAATGGGCAGCAGTGGATTGTGAAGGGTCAACTGCTGATCGGGCGCGACGCGGTATGCGATATTGTCATTCCTGACCGCCAGGTTTCCAGGCAGCATGCCCGGGTTACCAATACCGGAAAGGGCATCATCCTGGAAGACTTAGGCAGCAAGAACGGCACTTTTGTCAATAATCAGCCTCTTACCGCTGAAGTAAAACTGGTGGAGGCGGACGAAATCCAAATTGCCCTGACCCAAACCTTCCTGTTCCTAAGTTCTGATGCCACTTTGCCCTTGAGCGACTTACCTCCGGAGTTGAGCCAGATGTTCAACCTGCGTCTTGAAAACGCTTCGAAGCGCGTTTGGGTGCGCAGCATCGAGCTGGATCCGCCGCTATCGGCGCAGCAGTTCAACCTGCTGGCAAAATTATATGAGAACTCTGGCGAGGTTGTCAGACGCGAGGACTTGATTGAGGCTGTTTGGGAGGATGACACGCGCTGGGTGACTGAACAGGCGTTTGATGCGCTTCTCAGGCGTCTGCGCGACCGCATTAATCAAATTGACCCCGATTACGATTACATTGTCACCGTTCGGGGTCATGGACTGCGGCTGCAAAACGAGCCGCACTGAGGATTTAGTTGGCAGATTGCAGGTTGCGTTTCATGGTGAAACGCAGAACCTCACGATTTAGGTCTTTCAGACGATCGAGCATCTCTGGTTGATCGTTCTGTTGTTCCATCTGACCAAGCAGGCTTCCCATTACCTGCATGAATTCATCATCCACCAGATCTCCTGATTCCTCCAGCATTTTTGCACGATTTTCAGCATTTTCTTCCTGGAGCAGGGCGTCAATTAACTCGATGTAAGCGCTTGAACTATCGGCTGACTGGATAACAGCAATGATCTGGCTCAGTTTGCGCAGTTTGTCCTCGTCCTTGGCGGCTTGGGCAGCCTGAGCTTCCTGGTTGATCGCTTCCGCGACCGCCTGGTTGAAGCGTGGCAGGGCTTCCTGGGTCGCCTTTTCGATGTCCTTAGCTTCCAGGAGCTCTTTCACGAGCTTCTGTGCTTCCTCCAATTGTTTTTTCATAGCTTCATCAACTGCTTGCGTAATGGTAAGCAATCGCTGGCGCAATGCCGCAAGCTGATCTTTTTCTTCGCCCGAACTCGCTTCAATTTTGTCGGACAAAATCTGGAAGAAGGAATAGTCCAGCCCACCGCGAGCCATGGATGCAATCGTGGTCAGACGGATGTCTGAATTGGCGCTCTTAATCAAGAGCTCCAGCAGGTTTTCGCGGGTGATGCCGGTTTTGCTCAGTTCCTGGAGCTCTTTGACAGCTTCCTGGGTTTCAGCGGCTTCCAATGCGGCTTTTTTGCCAAGCGTGGAATGTTCGATGAACGCTTTTTGCAGGGCATCCAGGGCTACCAGGCTCTCGCGGTCGCCAGCCGCGGCTGAGGCTTGCGCCAGGCGGCTAAGGAGCATGAAGGCTTCTTCATCGATTTTTTCGTCATTCTGTCGGATCATCTCTGGCAGTCCTTCAGCGCTGGCCCCCAACAATTGCTGCAAGAGATTAAGCTTTTCTTGTTGTGCTTTGATCATCTCGGGGGTGATTCCATCCGCTTCGAGAATGGTTTCAAACAGGCGTTGTTGAGTCAGCATTGTCTGGGGGCGGAAAAGGTAAGATTTTCGCTTTTCGGGGGGCAGATCATCCATCGCTTTTTTGATCATCGGACCAATGATGCGCTCCTGCTCGTTGATTGGAGTGTTTAAATCCGGCGGGAAGAAGGTCAGCAGCAATTCTTTTTCAGGATCGTGGTAGACAATCGGGGTCGGATAGATCCCCTGATAGCCACAAACCGGGCACTGAATAAAATTGGCAGAGCCCGAGAGCAATTTTTGCTTGGCATCGGGATCGGTATTGGTATCAAAGAGGCGGGTCAGTTCAATTGTGATTGGCTGACGGCATTGGGGACATGGAACACTGGTTTTTGCCATATTTTCTCGTTTCTATTAGATATTCAGGAGTGCATTATAACATCCGGTCTATGCAATCTTATTCACTGCACATAAGCGTTTTATTAATCCTTCCTATGAGATAAAACTCTTTGTGATGTTTGTTAGAAGCTTTGTTGTGCAGGAAGAGCAGCCAAATGCTATAATTTAAGCGTTAACACAAGCATAGACAACCGAATTCTGCGGAGGTTCTGATGACCAAATTCACCCACATAATCAAGCGAGATGGTAACGTGGTGCCCTTTACCCCGGAACGGATCGCAAACGCGATTTACCGGGCTGCAGTCGCCGTGGGAGGACGCGATCGTTCCACTTCTGAAGCGCTGGCTGATCAGGTGGTGAGTCAACTGGAACAAACCACACCAGAAGGCGAGATGCCAAACATTGAACAAATCCAGGACATGGTTGAGAAGGTGCTGATCGAAAACGGTCGTGCCAAGGTTGCGAAAGCGTATATCCTCTACCGTGAGGAACGTGCCCGCCAGCGCGAAAAACGCACCGATCGCGACCGCATGCCCTCGGGCAACATCCCCTGGCCAAAACTCTGGCAGACGCTGGACTGGGCTTGCTCCCATAACGTCCACACGACGGCCCTGCTGAATGAAGCTATCCGGCAAGACCGTCTGCACGAGATTGTAACTGCTGCTGAAGCTGCGTATCACGAAGATGTGGAGAATGCCGCCAATATGATCCTTGACCGGCGGGATGAAGTGCGCATGGTGTTCGTGGCGGGTCCTTCCTCGAGTGGTAAAACTACCACCACCATCAAGATCGGGGAGCACCTGGCTGAGTTTGGCTTTAAGCTGATAACCCTGAACATCGATCATTACTTCTACGATCTCGACATGCATCCAAAAGATGAGTTTGGTGATTACGATTTTGAGACACCTCAGGCTCTCAACATGAAACTCATCAATCAGAATCTGACTGACCTGTTTGAGGGGCGCGAGATCCGCATCCCGTACTACGATTTTAAAACGGGCAGGAGCGTTCCTGATCACACACCCATGAAGCTCGGCAAAAAGGAAATCGTCCTGATCGACAGTTTGCACGGGTTGTATCCCGATATGACTGAAGATGTGCCTAATGAGTGGAAATTCAAGCTCTACATTGAACCGCTGCTGCAGCTGAAAGACAGCCAGGGGCATTACGCCCGTTGGACGGATGTGCGCCTGATGCGCCGCATGCTGCGTGATGCCTCCCATCGGGCCTATGACCCCACCCAGACGCTGCTGCACTGGCACTATGTGCGCTCCAGCGAACTGCGCCACATCATTCCATACATCAACACCACGGATACGATCGTCAACAGTGCCATGCCTTATGAGCTCCCGCTCTACAAGGCAAAGTTGGGTGCTTCCTTTGCCCGCTGGGCGGAAGAATACAGGGACGACCCCCTGCGACGGGATGCCTGGGAGCGTGCTGAAAGGGTGAACACCTTATTCCAGGAGATGGATGCGTTTGAAGATGACAGCATCGTGCCCGAGAATTCCGTGATCCGGGAGTTTATTGGTGGTGGAATTTACAAATACTAACAGGTCACGTGAAAGTCGCCGAAAGTTCTAACGGAAAGGACTACCAGCAGGGACCTGAATACTCCTCCACGCCTGGTGGAATAGTGTCCACTGAATAGAACCAACCGCAGGCGTCATAACATGTCGCCCCAACATAGCAGCCCTGGCTGTCTTTGCGATACTCAAATACGCAGCTCAAGGATTCCCCCTCCAACGGACAGGTGAAATTCCGCCAGGCGACATCTGCCGCGGTGAACCAGGCTCGGGGCCAGATCAATCGGGCAGTCAGCTCAAGGGTAGGTGTGACGGTTTCGGTGGGGGTCTGCGTGGGGGTGTTAGTAGCAGTAGCGGTTGGTGTTTGAGTTGGCGTAAGCGTAGGGGTCTGCGTGGGTGTGTTTGTAGCAGTGGCAGTTGGCACTTCAGTTGGGGTAGGCGTAGCCGTTGGCTCAGGAGTGGCTTTTTTACCGCAACCCGCAAGCAGGAATAGCATCAAAAGGCACAAAAAGATTTTTTTTCTCATCAATAGCATGGTCCGCTGAAAGTATAACTGCCTGTGCCGTATTTAATCGTATCAACACCATAATATTTCCCGCAAGCATCAAAACAAGTCATGCCCACCAGGCACTGCCCGCTGTAATTCCGGTATTCGATTTCACAGGTGACGTTTGTACCGCGTTCAGAGCACCAATTTTCCCCAGACCACCACACGTCCCATTGGGTGAAAGTAGCCCTGGGCCAAATCATATATGGATTGGGCTGCCAGGTGGGTGTCTGGGTGGCGGTTGGCGTGGCAGTCTCGGTTGGAGTTGGCGTTTGCGTGAGGGTCGCGGTTGGGGTTGGAGTATCTGTTGGCGTTGGGGTGGGTGTTTCTGTGGGTGTGGGCGTGATGGTGGGGGTGTCCGTTATGCTGGCTGTCTCAGTCGCGGCGAAGTCCACCCGCGGTCCACAGGCGCCCAAGATCAGGGGAAACAGAATAGCCAGGATGATGTAGTGCTTTTTCATAGTTTTGTTGCTCAATCACACGGTGTCGTGTAACCCTGGAATTCATTATACACTTCCGGCAGATTGTCCTTGGAGTAATAGAGTCCGCAGGCATCATAGCAGGTGTGGGCGTAGTAACAGATGCCGTCATACAGGCGATATTCCGATACGCACTGGACGTTCTGACCACGCTGAGGGCAATCGTACTGATGGTGATAGATGGTATTGTCCACCAGGTCGGCGTCGTAGCGCGCTTCAAAAACCTGCACACTGCGGGCACGGTCGGTGAAGAAGCGGAAATCCATCATACTTCGTCCTTCGATCACACCATCATAGATACAGATCATCTGAACCGGGAATTTGGGGTCAGGCTGGCACTCAAGTTCGAATTCATCCGCGCTGGCATACAATTTATCCTCGATCCCGGCATTCAGGAAGTAGAAGAAAGTCTGTTCGTCAGCATACCAGGTGCGAAATAACCGGAAATATTCTCTAAAACCAGCAAAAGGCAGCAGCGTTTCCGTGGCAGTAGGCGCGGTGGTTGCGGTGGCTGTGGGGCTGGGTGTTTCGGTTGGTTCTTCGGTAGCCGTCGCTGTTGGCGAAAGCGTTGCTGTGGGAGCCAAGCTTGGCTCAGCGGTAGGGCTGAAAGCCACATCGCTTTTGCAGGCGCCCATAACCAGCAGGGAAATCAGTGAGCATAATAACAATGAAAATCGACGCTTCTTCATAGTGATCAGCACTTCTTAAGGGCAGGGCAGTGAATAACCCTCAAAGTTCCCGTCGTAGGGGATGTTGTCAAAAGTGTACACAACTTCGCCGTTTTCTCCGTAACAAGTGATGGCTGAATAACATTTGCCATCGTAGATGCGGTACTCTTTCTCACAGTTGTCATAATCCAAATAAGTCGTGTTGAGACTGGTGGTAAATATCTTCTCAAAGAAAGGGTGTTGCCGTTCGGGGTCTGAATAGAAGGTCACCTTATACTCGATTTTACCTTTAAAGAGTGTGTCGCTATAGCAGCGGATATCATCCGGATATTGCTCGTCCGGAGGGCAGATCAGAGCGTATTGATTTCCTTCAAGGTCGTCTACGGTGGCGTAGATGGTCTGATCGACCTCGGCGTTCATGAAGTAGAAAAATGTTGTATCGTTTTTAGTCCAGGCCTGGTAAAACTTGAAACGCGTGCCAAAACCCGGAAAGGGCGTGACGGTGAAGGTGGGCGTCTGCGTCAGAGTGGGAAGGCTGGTCGCAGTCGCACTCGGAGCAAGGGTGAGTGTGGCAGTCGGGGCTGGCGTGTCAGTGGGCATGCGAAGCGTTGCAGATGGTGCCTGGATTGGAGCTTGCGCCGTTGGTTGTGCGCAGCCGCCCGCGACCAAAATAAGTGTTGCAGCCAGTAAAAAACGAAATTTTCTAATCATAAGGACACCACAAACTCGCCCCCAATTTTACCATCAGCCATTGAACCCGGTGCGTGAAGGCTGGTTTCTGTGAAGTTGGTTGACGGAAAGCCTTCCCCCCCATACAATTATGCAGAGAAACAAAGAAAGGATGACCCATATGAAAGTACTCACCCACAAGCAGGAGCTTTGTACGGGTTGCCGGGAGTGTGAATTGGCTTGCTCCCGGACTTATTTCAAGACAGAGGATCGCAACTATTCTGCTATTCGCATACTCGAGAACAACCGAACTTTTCATGCAAACATGTGCACTCAGTGCGGCGAGTGCATCGACATGTGCACTGCCAATGCCATCTATCGCGACCGCAACGGCGTGGTGCGTATCGACAAAAAGAAATGTGTTGGCTGCCTGGGTTGTGTTGGCTTCTGCACGGAGTTAGTTATGTTTTACGCGGATGATCTTGATGTGCCCTTCAAGTGTATCGCCTGTGACGTTTGCTCAAGAGCCTGCCCCGAAGGCGCGCTCGAAGTCCTGGTAAGCAGGGTTAAGGAGAACTAATGGGAACTATCCTCAAAGAATACCACTATACCCCCGCAAAAATAAAACGCGGATACTCGGGCAAATCGCTTTATATCAACGTGTCTGATCTGCGTATTGAGCAAAAAGAGGTCACAGATTTTATGAAAGAGAAGTTCACCGGCGGCAAGGGTTTTGACCTCTGGTACCTCTGGCACGCGGTTACCCCCGAAACCCGCTGGGACTCTCCTGAGAATGAGATTGTGATGAGTGTTGGTCCCATAGGCGGGATCACCCAATATTCCGGCACGGGCAAAACCCTGGTTTGTTCCATCTCGCCTCTCACCGACATGCCCATCGACAGCAATGTTGGGGGCTACTTTGGACCTCTGCTTAAATTTTCCGGATGGGATGCGTTTGAACTGCAGGGTAAATCTGAAAAAGAAATCCTGATCTTCATTGACGGCAACAACGGCCGCATTCAAATCGAAGAAGCCGATGAGTATCCGGAAGACACTCACTTGCTGGCTGAAGAGCTCACCAAAAAATTTGCGGACAATGAAGACGACATGGTCAATGTCTCGGTGGTTTGTACTGGCAGCGCCGCCAAACACGCTTACATGGGCATGCTCAACTTCTCATTCTATGATCCACGCCGCAAGGTTTGCCGCTTCAAGCAGGCTGCCCGTGGTGGCTTGGGCACGATCCTGAACGACAAAAAGATCAAAGCGCTTGTTGTGAAATACCAGGGCGTCAGACCCAACCTGAATGACGTTGAGGACATCTCCACCATCAACAAGGTGGGCGTGAAGTATCACAAAGAGATGCACGACCTGGATCAGAAGCAGAACAAAATGCGCCAGATTGGCACGGCAAACACCGTCATGATCATGAGCCAATATGACCTGCTTCCCACGCGCAACTTTCAAACTGGCGGAGATCCGGAAGCTATAAGAATTTCCCCCCAGGTGTTCATTAATGAATGGCTGACCCAGGGCATTCACGACGGCTGTTGGTACGGCTGCACCATGTCTTGCGCAAAGTGCGCCGATCACTTTTTGTTGAAGACCGGACCCTATGCTGGTCAGCGCGTTTCAGTGGATGGACCTGAATATGAGTGCGCTGCCGGTCTTGGCGCCAACCTGGGAGTGTTTGACCCTGAGGCTGTCCTGGAAGAAAACTTCTACTGCGACACTTACGGCATTGACCTGATCTCCTTTGCCACCTGTACCGCCTTCATCATGGAGTGCTACCAGCGCGGGCAGATCACCCGGGAGCAAATGGGTGGTTTGGACCTGCGCTTTGGCAACAGCCAGGCAGTACTCGAATTGATGCACCAGATGTCGCGCGGGGAAGGTTTTGGCAAGATTGCCGGCTTGGGCATTCGCAAGCTGAAAGAGATATTTGTAGAAAAATTTGGTGCCGACCCGAAGCTCTTGCAGGATATTGGCATGGAAGTCAAGGGTCTTGAATACTCCGAATATGCCCACAAGGAGAGCCTTGCCCAGCAGGGCGGCTTCGCCATGGCGATCAAGGGTCCGCAGCACGATGAAGCCTGGTTGATCTTTATGGATATGGTCAACAAGCAGATTCCATCCTTCGAAGATAAAGCCAACGCTCTGTATTACTTCCCGATGTTCCGCACCTGGTTTGGCTTGGTGGGGCTCTGCAAACTGCCCTGGAACGACATCGTTCCTGCAGACAACCACAAAACTGACTCCCCGGCCAAGGTGCCGGAGCATGTGCAAAATTACGTGGATATATTCAACGCTGTGACGGGTAAGAACATCGATAAAGAAGAGCTGATCTTGCAGTCCGAGCGGGTTTACCAGTTCCAGCGCGTGTTCAGCGTGCGCATGGGCAAAGGTGAGCGCAAAGACGACTATCCACCCTATCGATCACTTGGTCCGGTCACGCGCGAGGAGTACCTTTCGCGCCAGGAGCTGTACGATAAGCAGCTGCGTGACTTCCAGCAGCTTGATCCTGAAGCAATGGGGCTGGATGAGAAAATCGCTGCCACCCGCCGCTACCGCGAAGACCAGTACGAGCAATTGATGGATGCGGTCTACCGCCGCCGCGGCTGGACGGAAAACGGCATCCCAACGCCTGAACGCTTGAAGGAAATCGGCATGGACCTGCCGGAATTATTGGAAGTGCTTGAGTCTAAACTGTGATCAAGGTCAATACAGAAGATTACCCCTGGCATCCAGGCATGACCGTGAGAGCCCTGCTGGATGAAAAGCTGTTTACCTTCAGGCACATCATCGTGCGCGTCAATGGCGAATTTGTGCCTGAAGAAGAGTATGAAAAACATTCTATTCAGGATGGGGATGATGTTTTGGTGTTGCATCTGATGGCGGGAGGATGAGCAAGATGGATCGCTATGTGCGCAATCAGGATGCCATCAGCGAGGAAGAGCAGGCTAGTCTCGCGTTTAAACGCGTGCTAATAGTTGGCTGTGGCGGGCTCGGTGGAATGGTGATTGAATGCCTCGCCCGAATCGGCGTGGGGAATTTGCGAGTGGTGGATGGGGACGTTTTTCAGGCAAGCAATCTCAACCGTCAATTATTGAGCTCGACCATGAATCTGGGCAGGCCCAAAACTCTGGCGGCTCAGCAGCGTGTGATGGCGGTCAACCCGCTGGTGGAAGTGGATGCAGTGCAGGCTGAACTAACGGGGGAAAATGCCGCAGATTTATTGGCAGATTGCGATGTGGCGGTGGACTGCCTGGATAATATCCCCAGTCGCATGGTCTTGCAGCAGGCGGCTAAGACAGCGGAAGTGCCTCTGGTGCACGGCGCGGTTGCGGGTTGGAACGGCCGCATCTGCGTGATCCAACCCGGTGAGGATCTGCTGAACCTGCTCTATCCCAAGGCAGAGGAAGCGCAAGGCGAAGAGCAGCAAATGGGCACGCTCTCGTTCACAGCCGCGCTGACAGCTTCCTGGCAGGCCGCAGAAACAGTCAAATTACTGCTCGGAAAACCCGGACTATCACAGGAAATCCTCGATGTGGACTTGCTGAACGGGTCAGCTTCTCGCTTGCGCTTGGTCTAACTTAGCCAACCTTAGGTTTTCTCGTCATCGCGAGCGGAGCGTGGCGATCTGCTTTTAATTTCCTGCCACACCGAAAAAGAGCACTGGTAGGGCGAGACGAAGTACCCGCGAAGCAGGGTATTGGAAGCACTGCAAACTTCACCATGCACGTATCTTGTCGTGCTTCCTATCCGACATAACGCAATCAATAAATCACACGGCGGATTGAGGGCACGACACATTCGTCCATCAAACTGTTTATGGTGCCCTCAACCTCGCCCTTGTATATTAAGACTCAGAAAAGCATGATAATTGAATAAACATCGATCAGGAAGGTGAGGGTGAATCCGGTCTCGCCCTTTGGACAAGATCCAGCTTCGTAGATATGATCCCCTCACCTTTTTTTTCACAAAGATCGGACGGTATCTGAAGCCTCTCTACGCTTTGACATGGACGAGATGAGCTTGCATTCACAAGGATGATCCAAAGAATGCGCCTGACCGATGCTAAGCATAGTTTACAGAAAAGAGGTGCATAATGTCAAATATATTAGGTATCGACGTCTCGAAGGATAAACTTGACCTGGTTCTACTCAGTGAAAAGGGCAAGTTCCATAAGGTAATCAGCAACGATCCGGCTGGTTTCAAAACGCTGGACCAATGGCTGATCAGCCGACATATCGACCGGGTACACGTTTGTCTGGAAGCCACCGGACAATATGGGGACGCGGTCAGCGAGTATCTATACGGACAAGGCCATGACGTCAGTGTGGTCAATCCGACTCGCATCAAACGCTACGGGGAAAGCAAGCTACACCGCAACAAGACCGATAAGGCAGATGCTGACCTGATCGCCGAGTTTTGTTTGAAGGAGAAACCTGCTCTCTGGGAGCCTCTCAACCCCGATTTGAAGCATCTAAGGGCACTTGTGAGGCGTTTGATCGATTTGCAGGCTAATTACCGACAGGAAGAAAGCCGCTTATCAAGTGGCGAGAAGGACGCCTGGGTTATCCAGGACCTATCCGCCCATGCAGAGTACTTGAAGGCAAGCATAGAAGCCACTGAAGCAGAGATCCAGAAATTCACCATGGGGATACCTGACCTGAAGGCAAAGCAGGAGCTTTTGGTTTCCATTCCTGGAGTTGGCAATAAAACCTCTGCCAGATTATTGGGTGAAATTGGGGAGATCAGCCGCTTTGAGAATGCGCCACAATTAGCTGCTTATGCCGGTCTCAATCCGAAGGGCTTTAGTTCAGGCTCATCCGTACACAAGAAAACCCGTATCTCCAAACAAGGACGCAGCGAATTGCGTGCCTGTCTGTATATGCCAGCCATCGTAGCAATGAAACACAATCCCGTGATCCGGGCTTTGAAGGAACGCTTGGAAAAGAAACAGCTGCCCAACATGGCGATTATCGCGGCTTGCATGCGAAAGTTGCTGCACATTGTTTATGGCGTTTTGAAGTCTCGGAAGCCTTTTGATCCTGATTATGACCGCCAATTCAATTATTCAGCTTGACTTTCAAGACGGTATCTACGGCAACTTCTTCTTGCCCAGCAACCTGAGAATTATATGGAATTCAGGCGTAGGGGCGAAGCATTCTATGTGGATGATTTGGAAATGGGTTTGCATTTTTCTCGAAATGCTTCGCCCCTACCGGTGATCTTAACAACCTTTTACGCAGGGAGAGACAAAGTGCCCGCGAAGTAGGGTATTGAAAGCACTGCTCACTTTATCACGCAGAGATCTTGTTGTGCTTCCTATCTGCCGTTGCGTCATCGTGATATGAAAAATTGTCTCCACCAAAACAAATTTATCGGCGGGTTGAGGGCACGATAGGTTCGTTCATCAAAACGCTTGTGGTGCCCTCAACCTCGCCCTACTGGTTTTCCTTGCCATCGAGGATATAAGCTTTGTAAAACATGCTAAATATCAATTTGTTACAATGTCCTCAAGATACACTGGAGGTACAAAATGGCATTCAAACTTACTTATGGCACCATGTCAAATCCCCCGCAGGAGATGCATGATAACTTTGATTTGGCACTGGAAAACCTAAAACAGCAGCTTGGTAAAGAATACCCAATGATCATCAACGGCGAAAAACGCTTCGCCGAAGCAAAACACAAGGCTTTTTCCCCCGCAGATACCAGCTTGCACATGGCAACCTTCCAAAAAGGAACCGCCAAGGACGCAGACGATGCAATCGCTGCGGCAAAGGCAGCCTTTCCAAACTGGAGCGCAATGAACTGGGAAGAACGCGTTTATCTTATGCGCAAATTTGCAGACCGCATATCTGCCCGCATTTACGAAATTGCCGCGGCTGTCAGCCTGGAGGTCGGAAAAAACCGCATGGAAGCCCTCGGGGATGTGGCAGAAACGGAAGACCTTATCCGCTGGGCAGCTCTCATGATGGAACAAAATGAAGGCTTCTGCAAACCACTTGGTTCTGACCCGCTGGAAGGGCAGATTTCCACGAACGAATCCGTCCTCAAACCTTATGGCGTTTGGGTGGTGATCGTCCCCTTCAATTTTCCTGCCGCGCTGGCTGGCGGACCTGTGGGCAATGCCCTGGTGGCTGGAAACACAGTGGTGCTTAAACCCGCCACTGACAGCAGCTGGACTGCCTCCCTGCTGATGGAATGCGCGCAGGAAGCTGGCATTCCGGATGGCGTGCTTAACCTGGTGACAGGGCCCGGTTCCACGCTTGGCAATGCGCTGATGGCTAATGAAGATGTCGCGGGGGTGACCTTTACGGGTTCCCTGGATGTTGGCATGGGCATCTACCGCCAATTTGCTAACCGCAAGTATCCCCATCCTGTCATCCTGGAAATGGGCGGCAAGAACCCCACCATCGTTTCAAAAAATGCCGACCTGGACCTGGCGGCTGAAGGCGTTATGCGCTCAGCTTTCGGTTTACAGGGGCAGAAGTGCTCAGCCACTTCACGTGTATTTATTGAGAAACCAGTTTACGACGCCTTCGTGAGTAAATTGATTGCGAATACCAATGATCTCAAGATTGGTGACCCGACCCAACGCGAAAATTGGTTTGGTCCGGTCATCAACCGAAAAGCTTATAAAGATTACGCTAATTATGTTGAAGAACTGGCAGCTGCCGGTACGATCCTGACGGGCGGGAAGCAACTGACTGATGGTGAGTTTGCAAAGGGTTATTTTTGCGCCCCCACTGTCGCGGCGGATGTTCCGTTGGAACACAGGCTATGGCAGGAAGAAATGTTCCTGCCGATTGTGATGCTTACCCCGGTTGATGATCTTAAACAGGCGATGGAGCTGGCAAACAACATCGATTATGGGCTGACAGCAGGTTTTGTGGGCGATCCGGAGGAAACTGAATGGTTCTTCGACAACATCGAAGCCGGCACGACCTACTCCAACCGTCCCCAGGGCACCACCACCGGAGCCTGGCCTGGTTTCCAGGCTTTTGGCGGCTGGAAAGGCTCTGGTTCAACCGGAAAAAATGGCGGCGGTTACTATTACCTGCCCCTATACATGCACGAACAGTCTCGCACGCGGGTTAATCGGGCATAATCCCTGCATCTGTTGTAAAATGAACCTGGTTGTTTAACAAAACCTGGTGCATACAGGAGGAACGACTACATGCTCAGAATAATCAGCCGTTTATTGATGGTCGCGGGCACGGTGAGCCTGCTGTGGCTGGCATACGGTCTGATCAGCGGTGAACCAGTCCCGGATTATGTGATTTTAGGAGTGCTGCTTTTTGTGCTGGGGGTGCTCTTCAAGGATCGCGGATCTGCTCAACAGAAGCCGGGCATTAATCCTCCCTCCCAACGCAAAAGCCGGGACAAACACAAATCCTGGATTTCAAAAGTTGAGTAAATGTTTTCGATCGCAGGTGCCTTTTATTATCATTGACGTAGCTGGAGAAAAGGGAAATGACAGAAGATAAAAAAATAAAGATTCTCAGTGCCATATCGCTGAATGATGAGCAAGCCGAGCGGATTAAAGCGCTTGATCACCGAATTGAACTCCATTGGTATGGGCGCAAAGACGCAACACGTATCCCGATGGAACTATGGCGTCAAGCTGAGATTTTGCTGACCAGCGGCACAGCCCTGCCCCCGGCTGAAGAGACCCCAGCCCTGAAGTGGGTGCAGTTGAATTTTGCTGGGGTGGAGAAAGACTTCCGGCAGGATGTCCATTTGCGTGAAGGTGTCCAGCTTACCAGTGCAAGCGGAACGATGGTGAGCCAGATGGGCGAATATGTGATGATGGCTTTACTGATGCTTGGGCATAAGGCACCCGATATGCTGCGTTATCAGCAGCAGAAAATCTGGCCTGAGCACCGCACTGAGAAGTTGGAACCGGTCGAATTGCGCGGCAGCACGGTGGGAATTGTGGGTTATGGCTCGATTGGGCGTGAGGTTGCCCGGCTTTTATATTCTTACGGCGCCAAAGTGCTCGCCACCAAACGCGATGTCATGCATCCTGAGGAAAAAGGTTATGTCCCGGAGGGCTTGGGAGATCCGCAGGGGAATTATTTCCACCGGCTTTATCCCAACGAAGCGCTTAACGGCATGTTGAAAGAGTGTGACTTTGTGGTTGTTTCGCCGCCTTTAACCCCGGAGACTCACCAGCTGATCTCCACGGAGCAGTTTGCTGTGATGAAACCCGGAGTCTTTTTGGTGAATGTCTCACGGGGACCTGTAGTGGACACAGATGCCTTGATAGAAGCTGCCAAATCGGGCAAGCTGGGCGGGGCGGTGCTGGATGTATTCGAGGAAGAGCCCCTGCCGGCGGAAAGCCCGCTCTGGGAAGCACCCAATGTGGTTATCACCCCTCACATCGCAGGGATCAGCAAGAAAAATATGGACGCCTTGGTGGATTTGTTCGTTGTCAACATCACACGTTATCTTAAGGGTCAGGATTTGCTTAACCTGATCGATCCTGAGAATGGATATTAATCCTATTGGATCAAATTAACAACATTTTGAAAACTGCCGCATTCCTGCGGCAGTTTTAGGTTTCCCCTATAAATGAGAACATAAGTTCTAGACAACATGGTAAAATTAAGCTATGGACCTGTTTGACCATTCCCTGGAAGAACAACTAAAACAGCAAGCTCCGCTGGCAGCCCGGATGCGCCCGCGCACATTGGATGAGATTGTTGGGCAGGGGCACATCCTAGGGGAAGGCAGCCTGCTGCGACGGGCAATCCAGGCTGACCGTTTATTCAGTTCGATTATCCTCTACGGTCCTCCAGGAACTGGCAAGACCACCCTTGCGCGCGTGATCGCCAACACCACACAGGCGCATTTTGAAAGCCTGAGCGCCGTATTGGCAGGGGTGGGGGATCTGCGCAAGGCCATTGAGGCTGCCACTGAACGCCGCCGCCTTTACCGCACCCGCACCATCCTGTTCATCGACGAGGTTCACCGCTGGAACAAAGCCCAGCAGGACGCGCTTTTGCCCCATGTGGAAAGCGGTCTGATCACCCTGATTGGCGCGACTACCCAGAACCCTTATTTTGACGTCATCAAAGCCCTGGTCAGCCGCTCACGCGTTTTTGAGCTCAAGCCGCTTTCGCAGGAGGACATCCTGATCCTTCTGAGAAGAGCGCTGGCAGACCCGCTGGTGGGCTATGGCAAGCGCCAGGTCACAGTGGACGAGGACGCCTTGCTGCATCTGGCGGATGTGGCTGGCGGGGATGCCCGCAACGCTCTGAACGCCCTGGAACTGGCAGTTGAAACCACACCCCCCGCCGACGGTCTTATCCATATCACGCTGGAGGTGGCGCAGGAATCGATTCAGAGACGCGCGATCCTCTACGATAAGACCGACGATCAACACTACGATACAATCTCAGCCTTCATCAAATCTGTCCGCGGCAGCGACCCGGACGCGGCACTTTACTGGATGACCAAGATGCTCCTGGCAGGGGAAGATCCGCGCTTCATTCTTCGGCGGCTCATCATCCTCGCCAGCGAGGACATTGGCATGGCTGACCCCAACGCTATCCTCGTGGCAAATGCTGCCGCGCAGAACTTTGAGTATATTGGCATGCCCGAAGGTTGGTATCCAATCGCCCAGGCAGTTATATATCTGGCAACTGCACCAAAATCCAACTCCGTTGGAGCCTTCTGGGAGGTCCAGGAAGAGATCAGCCGGAATGGGGCAGGTATGGTGCCGGTTCCCCTGATGGATGCCAGTCGCGATGCCAAGGGGCTTGGGCACGGAAAAGGGTATCTTTATCCGCACGCTTTTGATGGACACTGGGTTGGGCAGCAGTACCTGCCGGATCATTTGCTCGGAAGGCATTTTTATAAACCCTCTGAAATTGGTTACGAAGCCCAGGTGGCTGAGCGACTCAAACGCTGGCGCGAGGCACAAGCCAAAGCGCTCTCCAAAGAGAATTCCCCTGAGGAAACCAGCTGATTCTGGAAAACAGTACCCTTTTTAGGTTCTGGTGCTTGATATCGACCCTGAATAGTTATACAATTTAGTTAGTAGCTTTTACTTTATTTTGTTCCACTCGCTGTCTGCTTGGGGAAAATTAAGACTTTTAGTTGATAGTGATGGGGCGCAATTGTTTCTTCCGGATGGAGGAACGCCGTGTTTTCTTCTTTTAAGACAAAATTTTCCTGGCTTGTGTTGCTTCCCTTGATCTTCTTCCCTGTGTTGAATAGCAGTATGGCTGGACGATACTGGAAATTGCATTCGGGCTTGTTGATGCCTGTGGAAAAGGATCAGATTTCAGGTGATATTGAGCTTGTCTCGCCTGCACTTTCAGGCGATCTGGATGGGGATTTATTGCCGGAATGCCTGGTTTTTGAGGAAGAAAGGCTGCAAATCACCGACTGTGAAGGGCGGATTTTCTGGAAAAGTCCGCCTGACTGGCGCGTCAGTGAAGCCCTGATTGCAGATATGGATCATGATGGAAGCAATGAGGCGGCACTTTTAGTTTGGCGGGCATTTCAACCCTGGCCGGCTGATCAGTTTATGCCCTTTGGGGGCAGAATTGAGGGTCATCAGGATCACGAAGGCCAAAGCTGCCAGGTGATTTTGATCGGCTGGCAAAAAGGGGATTATCGCGAAATTTGGGCTGGTTCCGCTTTAGCAAACCCCATTTCAAATATTCTGGCTGCAGATCTGGATGGAGATGGACTGCTTGAATTGCTTGCACTCGAAAATGACTATAGCCCAAATAGAATGGGAGGACAATTGACCGTTTGGCGTTGGATTGGTTTTGGTTTTTCTCTGTTGGATCGTTCTGAGAGTCGCTGGGAACGGCTCGCCATCATGAGTGATGGTGTTCAATATTGCTTATTCACCAGGTAAGGAGAGTGTAAAATGCAAAAAAATAGAATTCGAAATCTAGTTATCATGATCTGGCTGGCTACATTGTTGTTCTCGTGCACCATCACCATCAGCCCCAGACCAGTGGATGATGGTCAAGAGCCTGAAGTGACTGAGCCTTCAATTGAGACCACCGTCCCTGAAGACGAAACTGAAACGCCGGGAGACGTGGTGATTATCCCTGGGGACCAGGTTTACCCTGCCGGCTTTGCCAGTTATCAGCAGTCTGAAGTTTCTCTGCCTCAAAGTTTTTCAGGAGGATATTCCCTCCCAATATCCCTGGGTCAAATTGGTAATTTGGGTGAGGTTGATTTAAGTTCAAGCCAATTGCAATTACTAACCCGGAATGGCTTTGTGGTCGCTGCTCCAGAAAACGACCCCAGCAGGATGCTATCCGAGTTTTACCAGGGATATGAAAGAGCGCGTTATGGAGACATGCCGGCGTTTATCACCACCGATTCCGTCTTTCACGTCTACCACCTGGTATTTGATAAGATGCTGCGCGATTTGGAACGGGAATATTTTATCCCTATGCTGCGGGAATTGACCTCGAGCATGATTGCAGCCAGCAAACAGCAGTACGACCAACTGGCTGGAACCTCTCTTGAAGAGGCTGCCCTGCGCAACCTGGCATTTTTCAGTGTAGCTGGATCTCTGCTGCAAACTGGAGACCCGGTGCCTGATGAAGCCCGCGAGCTTGTTGACGCCGAATTGGCATTGATCATGGCCACCTCGGGGGTGGGTTTCTCTCCGATCTTTACTTACGAAGGTCAACCTCCGGATATGCAGTACATCGAGGACTACTCACAATATATTCCGCGTGGTCACTACACACTTGGTCCCGAACTCGAGATGTATTTCCGCGCAATGATGTGGTTTGGACGCATGAATTACCGCCTGAAGGATTCCATGGAGGTGCAGCGCGCGCTTCTGATCACCAAAGCGCTTCGTGAGACCACCACAACTTCCGGCAATTCCGCCCTGACACTCTGGCAAAACATCTACGATCCAACCGTCTTTATCGTGGGTAAAGCTGATGACCTGGGTGTGCATGAATTTGGAGTAGTTTCTGACACTATTTTCGGCGAAAATCCGGAATTAATTGCCTTTGCAGATGACGCTCTGCTAACCAGTTTCATCGAAACAGCGCGCCAGCTGCCTCCTCCCCAGGTCAACTCAATGTGGGTCTGGATCTGGCAGGACCAGGATGATGTCACGCAAGGCTTCCGTTTCATGGGGCAGCGTTTCACCCTGGATCAGTATGTTTTTGGTCAGGTGGTGTGGCGGAAGGTCGGCACTATGGACAATCCACGCGACCTGCCGAAGGCCTTGGACTTCTTTGCGGCGCAAGGTTCTGATCTGGCATTGGATCTGCTGCACGAGATGGGTGAGGGGGACTATCTCAACTATGACACCCAGATGGCCAAGGTCACCGAGGAAGTCGCCACATTGGAGCTGGATTCATGGACACAAAACCTCTACTGGTCCTGGCTGTATGCCCTGCAGCCCATCTTTGAACCCAAGGGCGAAGCATATCCGGCTTTTATGCAGACCGATGCCTGGGCTCGCAAGGATCTGCATACCGCGCTTAGTTCCTGGACGGAACTTAAGCACGACACCATTCTCTACGCCAAACAAGTGATGGCAGAAATGGGCGGCGGACCGGGAGAACCCCCACCGCACGGCTACGTGGAACCTAATCCCGAGGCTTATGCCCGTCTGTTGGCTCTGGCGCAGATGACCTACCAGGGTCTGGAGGTCCGCGGGCTCTTGGGGCAGAACACGATGGTCAATCTGAATAACCTGATTGATGAGCTGCAATTTTTGCTGGATATCTCGCAAAGGCATTTGACGGGGGCGGATATCACCGAGGATGATTACTGGCGCATTAAATACTATGGTGGTTGGCTCGAAGCGATGACCATAGCCGCCGCTGACCCTGCGGGTGATGGATATGCGGCCCGATTAGAGGATCAAAAATCCGCCCTGGTAGCCGATGTTGCCACCGGCATAGACCGGGTGTTGGAAGAAGGTGTTGGCTATCCCACCTATATCTATGTGGTGCTCCCGGATGAGCCCTATCGGGTGGGAGTGGGTGTTGTCTATACCTACTATGAATTCATTGTAGCCCCCAGTGATCGGATGACAGACGAAACCTGGCAAGCTCTGCTCGAATCCGGGCAGGCTCCCGCGCAGCCGGCATGGACCCAGGCGTTCATTTCGGAATAAAACTCTGGCGTTTTGTACTTGGAGGAGTGATTTTACTTTCACTCCTCCAGGCAGGATGCCAGGCAGAGCCAACCCTGACGCTTACTTTAGGCGGTGATGTCATCCTGGGGCGGGATGGTGAGGCGATATTTACGCATGATCCCTGGGGCGAAATTGCGCCTGCTGAAACATTTACTGATAGCAGCCAGAATTTGTTCATGGTCAACCTGGAATCGCCGCTTGGCAGTTCCACAGGATCCCAATTTGGAAGCAAAGAGGGTTACAACCTTTGCGCGCCATCCGAAGCAGCAGCAATTCTGAAATTGGGCGGTGTGGATCTGGTTTCTGTTGCAAATAATCACCGCTTTGATTGCGAGGAAAATGCTGATCTTTCACAGGCGATGCCAGGCATAAGCTATGCCTCTGAAGGACATCCGATTTTTTTGGAAACTCCTGCCGGCAGGGTCGCAATTTTTGCGGCTGATGCAGTTTCAAAACCCTTGGATATGGCAACTCTGTTGGCAACAGTAACTGAGATAAGGGCAGAAGTGGACCTGTTGATTGTTTCGTTGCATTGGGGCGTGGAATATGCCGGTGAACCCACGCCCTTGCAGCGGGAACAGGCAAAACAACTTGCCAACGCCGCGGTGGACGTGCTATGGGGGCATCATCCGCACGTGCTGCAGCCGGCTGAGTGGGTTGATTCAGAGGATGGAAAGCATCGTATGCTGGCACTCTACAGCCTGGGCAATTTGCTCAGCGATCAGATGATGACCTTTGAGACGCGCCACTCCACGCTAATTCAATTGCAATTCAAGGGTGGGAAAATCAACCAGCTGAGCTTGCAGTCCCTGGTTCTGACGCAGAAGGATGGGCGCTTGGTGCTTGCTTATCCTGATGAAGCGGCAGTTAAGCAGATCAGCAATCGGCTTGGCTGGGAAGATCTATTGGACTCGTTTAAGTAAAAAATAGTTATCCTGTCCCAAAAAGGGGGCTAACATTCATGCTCAAAAACTGCGTTGAGCCAGTCGACAGCGAGGTCAAGCCAGGCTCCAATTCGCTTTGGATAGACTCGCCCGTGGTTTGAGAGACCATCGGCACTTCCCAAGCCATGCCCGCCTTCACTGAATTGGTGAAATTCAAGCGAAGTTCCGGCTTCAAGCAGGCGCTGCGCATAAGCAAAGCTGTGTTCAGCAGGAATAAGGTCGTCTTCCTGTGTGGTAAATAGAAATACGGGCGGAATATGCTCATTGACCAGGAACATAGGGTCTTTAGACTCAGCATAGTTCCGGAGCATGGCGCCAAAAGTGAATTTAGTTTCAGCCCGGGCTGCCATCAAATCAGAGAAAGCTTTCAGGTTGGTTACGGGATACCCAAGGAGCAGGGCATTAGGTTTCATCAACTCTGATTTGAGTCCGGTTAATTGATTGAGATTGGGAGTTTGCCAGAGTGAGCCCAGCAGCGCGCTTAGGTGTCCGCCAGCGGAAAAACCAAGCAGCCCTATACGGCTGGGGTCTATGTCGTATTCTTCGGCATGGATGCGGACGTGCGCCAGGGCCAGAGCGATATCTACCAAAGGTGTTGGATATTCCGAATCTTCACCGCAGTGGTATTCAAGCACAAAGGTCTGGTATCCCTGCAGACTGAAATGCAGCGATACAGGTGCGCTTTCGCGTTGAGAGCAGTAGTTATAGCCACCGCCCGGCACGACGACTATAGCGGGACGCGGCTCGTGGGGACTCTGGATGTTGGTGTTGAAGGGAGTTTCGAAAAGCAAAGACTTTATCCAGGCTTTCTGATCTGGGCTGAGGAAGATCTGCTCTGATTTCATGTGCGCCTCCGTTAGGGTGATTATACCAACCTGGAGGTCAGCCTTCAGATAATTGACAGCTGTGCTTTTTTGTTGCGAGCTGGATTTTCAAACAGGATGATTGGAAAAATAAAAAAGGCGGGGTCGCATGCGACCCCGCCCTGTTTGATGTTTTATGTTTAATTGACAGCCGTGTCGTCCGGGTAGTTGGCGAGGGCGTCGTCGATACGGTCGAGCACGTCATCCGTGAGCATATCAACCACATCCAGTGCCTTGAAGTTTTCTTCAAGTTGCCCCAGGCGGCTGGCGCCGGTGATAACCGTGCTGACGTTTGGGTTCTTTAGCAGCCAGGCAATCGACATCTGTGCCAGGCTCACACCCAAGTCATCCGCAATAACGGCCAGGTTTTCAACAGCCTGCATGCGTGCAGGATCGCTGAACATCTTCTTGAGCCATTCATAACCGGGCAAATTGGCGCGTGTCCCCTCGGGGAAGACCCCGCCGCGATACTTGCCGCTGAGCATGCCCGATTTAAGCGGGCTCCAGGTGGTGGTGCCAAGCCCAAGCTTCTTATAAAGTACGGCGTACTCCTCTTCAAAACGGGTGCGGTGCAGCAGGTTATACTCAGGCTGTTCCATGGTGGGACCAATCAGGTAGTTTTCTTCCGCGAATTTTGCCGCTTCCAGGATGCGGTCGGCTGGCCACTCGGAGGTGCCCCAGTAGAAAGCCTTGCCCTGTTGGATCACGTGGTTAAATGCCCTGACGGTCTCGCTGACCGGAGTTTCAAAGTCCGGGCGGTGGGCAAAGACCAGATCCACATAATCAAGCTGGAAATTGCGCAATGAGCGATTCACGCCCTCCACGATGTGCTTAAACGACAAGCCTTTTTCATTGGGGGTATTACCGCCCCAGAAGATCTTGGTGGAGACCACATATTGCTCGCGTGCCCAGCCAAGCTCTTTTAGCGCCTTGCCCATCACGCGCTCGGATTCACCGTGGGCGTAAGCCTCGGCGTTATCGAAAAAGTTCACCCCTCGCTCCCAGGCGGCACTCATCAGCGTTTTGGCAAGCTCGATATCCACCTGGTTGCCATAGGTTACCCAGGAACCAAAAGAAAGTTCCGATACTTTTAATCCAGATTTTCCCAAATTTCTATAGTTCATATTTTTCTCCTCGATCTAATTATAGGAAAATAAAAGCAAGATGCAACCGAAGGTATAGTGTGAGTAGGTCAGCACATGGTATACACTTTTTAGATAAGTCATACGAGTTGTACCGGGATCGATGTCTGGAGTTATGGGGGATAAGATATGAAGACATCGAGGTGTACATTGATCAAAGCTATAACCCACTTAGACTACCAAGAGTTGAGGCAGATTAGTCCGGAGGCAGCCAGACGAGCGATCCTACAGGTTTTGAAGGCACACAAGGGGAATGTGACAGCGACAGCCAGGATCTTGAGTGTCAGCCGGGCGACAATCTACAAAGCAATCCGCAAGAGTGAGGCGGGGGATTTGAAAGATGGATCAAAAGCGCCACACCGGGTACACAACAAAACGAGTGCCGGGATTGAAGCCAGGATCCTGGAGCTGAGAGAAAAGACCCGCTATGGACCTGTCAGGCTGAAAGATGAACTGGAGGCGCTGGATGGTTTGACGATGTCTGAACACACCATCCGCAACATTCTCAGACGCAACAGAACTCACTCGAAGCTGAAGCCTCACAAACCCCACAAAAAAGGCTCCCGTCCTTATGTGGATTGGTATCAGGCCAAAGCATTTGAAATTGTGCAAATTGACCTCAAATATGTCGTGGACCAAAAAGCGCTGACCCTGGAGCAGATCCGTCACTTTCACTCGAAACAGTTTCCTCTCTATCAGTGGACTGCTGTCGATGTTAACTCCCGCTTCAAACTGATGGCTTACTCTGATCAGAAAAGCTGGACCAATGGCCTGACTTTCTTTCTGTGGGTGCTTTCCTGGCTCAGAAGTCACGGTGTCTCGGTGCCCATCGTCTTTACTGTGGATCGGGGTGAAGAGTTTGGGGGGAAATCCTGGCTTAAACTCATCGAACTCAGAAAACTCCTGTCTGGATTTGGCTGTTCAATTATCCAGAACCATGCTGCCAGCCCTCAGGAGAACGCGCATGTTGAACGCTCCCACCGTACCGATGACGAGGAGTTTTACATCCCCAGATTGCTTTCCATTCATTCCCAAAAGGACTTCTTCCTTGAAGCGATGCATTATCTCTATTACTACAATGCTGTCAGAAAACATTCATCTCTACAAAGACGTTCCCCCTGGGAGCATCTGCTCGCTAACTCTCCTGATTTAGATGCTAAAATCAGGTTTGTTCCACCCATCCTTCTGGACAATATCGCTGTCCAGCTCGGTGACTGGAGTGGATACCATCTGCTGGCTCAGTACCCAACCGAAGGTATAGGCAACACACCAATAGAAGATGTTCAAATACGCCTGAGCATCTTCACAAAAAAAGATTGACGCATCTAATTTTGCGTGATATTATTTCTCCCTGACGCCCCCATCGTCTAGCGGCCCAGGACGCGGCCCTCTCAAGGCCGAAACCAGGATTCGAATTCCTGTGGGGGCACCTTCTGTTTAATTGGAGTTTCCATGAAACAAGCAGTGCCTCATTACAGTCTTCCTTATCCGCGCCTGCAGGTCAGACGCAGGATTATGAACTTTTTTGGTCGCGTTCTGATAAAGCTATTGACCCGTACAAAAGTGGAGGGTATTGAAAATATCCCTGTGAATGGACCAGTCATCCTGGCAGGTAATCATGCTGCCTACATTGAGCCAATCCTGATGACCGTCTTTCCAGGGCGACTGGTGGAACCAATCGGGGCCGGCGATATGCCCTTTGAGGGCTTTGTCGGTACCGTGGTTTCATTATATGGATTCATTCCGCTGAACCGCGGCAATCTTGATCGGAAGGGCTTAAAAAAGGCACTGGATGTGCTCAAACAAGGAGGTGCCATTGGCATTTTCCCGGAAGGCGGCACCTGGGCGCCAGGCAAGATGCAGCCTCAGATTGGCGTGGCTCTGCTCAGTCAGCGTACCGGCGCGCCAGTTGTGCCGATTGGTTTCAGCGGTCTGCAGAACTCCTTTCAGCGTGCAATGCAATTGAAACGACCCAAACTCCTGATGAGGGTTGGTGAGGTGATCCCCGCCCTGAAGAGCTCAGATGGAAGCACTGACAAAGAACAACTACTGAGCTATTCGCGCCGTGTGTTGGAGTCAATCTTCGGTTTGATTACTGAAGAAGAAAAAAATCTGATTCCCGAAGAGTCGCGTTATTCACTCTCTCTGAAAATTGATGACGAGCAGATCCCGAACTTAACCTGGGGCTCGGCTTTGGCGCATTTCTTACACGCGCCTGTCTTGTTGGACAGTCTCAAAATTAATCTACAACTTCCTGTTGGGGCTTTATATGATCAGGCTGGAAGTGTGGACACGCTCTCCATGCAGAGTGCTTTGGCAACAGTGCAAGACTACCTGGAGGTCAACCCGGCTTTCTTCACTTACCGCTTTGGCTCGGAAGAGGGACAGCACGTGGCACTTGGAATTCCGGAGTTGAAATCCTTGCTAGCAAAAGCGAATGCTGAAGGCAAACAGGTTCGGATCAAAACCCGCGAGGTCATTACTTACAAACACGACCGGGTCGAAACCGCAGAGAAACATTATCTGATCAAGCCAGTAAATCAACCTGCCTGAGAGACCGAAGGCTGAATATCCCGCACGTTCAGCTGCATCGTGCTGCGGCCGTTATACTCGTTGATCTCAAAGGTATAAGCAATATCCACAAAGTCAGGAAGGGTTTCAAGCAGTGCACCCTGGCGAAACGCGATGGCGTCCAGCTGGGTATTGCCCGCCCCAAGCACCAACTTGAGATGTTCCCCCTTGCCGACTGTGTAAGCGCGCAGCACCTGGCAATTGCGGCTGCAAAATAGCGCGCTCGGGTTAGAAGCACCGGTAGGCTCCAATTGATCAACAGCCTCGAGGATGCCCGGAATGTGCTCAGCCTGTAATTTTTCGAGCGCGATTTCGTAATCAATCTGAAGCGCGGGGGTGAGGTCAAGCCCTCTGAACCTCTCACGAGCGATTTCGAAGAGCCTTTCCTGAAGAGCCTGGACGTTTTCGACCCGCACGGTCAGCCCGGCTGCCAGTGGATGACCGCCATGGCGCACCAACAAATCGGAGCATTGATTCAAAGCGTGGTTGATATCGAATTCAGAGATGGACCGGCAGGAAGCTTTGATGAGATCACCCTCCACCGAACCGATGATAGCAGGTTTGTAGTATGCCTCCGTCAGTCGCCCGGCAGCCAAACCCACCACACCCGCGTTGTATTCGGGCGAAGCGGAAAAAAGCACCGGCACGTTGGGGTCCTGTTCCGCGATGCTGAGCATGGTTGATTCGATAATCTCGTTGGTGATCTCTTTGCGGCTGGAGTTGAGCGAGTCGAGTTGTTGCGCCAGGTAGCCAGCTTCAAACACATCCTGGCTGGTGAGCAGGCGAAAAGCATCCAAGGCACTCTCCAGGCGTCCGGCAGCATTCAAACGAGGGCCGATAACAAAGCCAAGGTGTCCGGCGTTGAGTTTGGCGGGATTGATGGACGCTACCTGGGCTAATGAAAATAGTCCCTGCCTCCGGGGTTGACGCATCAAAGTCAGCCCGCGCTTGACCAGGGAACGGTTTTCGCCAGTCAGTGGCGCCACATCCACCACAGTGCCGATAGCGACCAGGTCGAGCCATTGATCGAGATCGATTGAAGGGTCCGGGTGAGTCTGAAGCCATGCCTCTGCCAGTTTAAATGCCAGGCCCACACCCGCGAGTTCTTTGTAGGGGTAAGGGTCGGCTGCCTGGTGGGGGTTGATGACAGCATCGGCTTGCGGGAGTTGGTCACCGGGTTGGTGGTGGTCGGTGATGATCACGCGCAATCCCAGTTCTTTTGCCCGCTGCACTTCCTGCAAAGAACGAATACCGCAGTCGACGGTGATGAGCAGCTGCGTGCCTTCGGCTGCCAGCAGTTCAATTGCTTCCGGATTCAGCCCGTAACCCTCATCAAAACGATTGGGAATATAGACCCGTGGTTCATGACCAAGCTGTGTGAAAAACTCAAACAGCAAAGAGGAGGCTGTTACGCCGTCGGTGTCGTAGTCGCCATAGATGGTGATATTTTCGCCGGTCTGCAAAGATTTTTCAATCACGCCGACTGCTTGACGCATTCCGAGCATCAGGAAGGGATCGGTTGGGGTGGGAGATTCAACCCCGAGGTAGGCCCGGGCATCGTCAGCGTTTATTATTCCGCGATTGAATAGCAGCTGTCGCAGCAAAGGTGGGTAATCTCTGAGATTGTGTTTGATGTCGTTTGGGATGAGGGGTGCGATGACCCAGCGTTTTTTTGGGGTAGGCTGCTTGGTTGCTGTCATTTGCTAATTGTACCTTGTGAATCACTGCCAGCTACGAAGAATTTATCCACTGAAGAATGCCAATTTGGCAGCTGGAACGAATTTTTGTTTAAATAGTTACTTGCAGCATTACGCGCTGGAGGTCTGAACGCATAACTAAGGCGTTGTACTGGGGCGCGGGGAAGCGCTTGGCAAAGAGGTTGCCGTTGGAAGAGGCGTTCTGGTTGGCGTGGGTGTGTAGGTCGGGCTGGGTGTGAAGGTCGGTGTGCGCGTGATTGTAGGCGTGATGGTCGGTGTTTTGGTCGGGGGATTGCCCAGGACGCGGAAATAACCACTTGTGATCCACTTTTCCCCGATAAAAAATTGTAATTGGTAACTTCCCGGCAGCCACTCGTCCGGAGGGAGTTCCAGCAGAGCCGCGCCATAGCCACCGCTGCCGCCCTGCCAGCTTCCGCTGTTGTAGTGCAGTATCTCGCCCTCCCTCACCCAAATTTCTGTCCATTGCACGCCAGGATCCATCATGTTGTAGCTGTAAGTGCCATAGATCGTCTCGAGCGGGTTTTCGAACTCAATAGCAGGCTCGATGGCTTGCAGATCATCATCAATTTCAGTTGAAAATTGGATCAGGCTGAAGGCAAAATCAGACTTGGGGGTAACGATTGACTCGAATTCCGTCGCGATCTGCTCCGGGATGAAAGGCGTGCCGGTTACGGATGGAGTGCTGGTGAGTGTTGGAGTAAGTGTCAGGGTGGGAGTGAGCGTGATGGTGGGGGTTTGCGTGATAGTGGGTGTCAGCGAGGGGGTTAGGGTAGGTGGAAAGTAGCGGTAGGCAAAGCCTTCTCCCCAGCGCAAATTGGCGTAAGCGAACGCGAGCAGCAAAAACACGCCCAGCAGCAAACGCGCACCGAGCTCATATTGCTGGCGCTTTTTGAAAAAGAATGGTAATTTCTTGCCAGTGCGGAAGGCATCACGCGCGCGGAATGCCAACCAGATAGCCGCAATAGCTGCCATGATGCTGATAACGATTATCGTGGAACGGATATCTACGTTCATTTTTTGGATTATAGCAGGGATTGACGGCTTGGAAAACTTAGCAGACTTCTTTCAAGTAGAATTGATTTTGGAATGATTTCCAGCAAATAGGATACATCGATGCTAAATAGGAAAATGGAGCTGAAATGGAAAACCTGATCGAGACTTATATCACCAAGGCACCCTTGGAGTTTCAGGCAATTCTCCGCCGCGTGAGGCAGCTTGTGCTTGAGGTCGATCCGGAACTTACCCAAACCCTCAGCTACCAGATGCCGACCTTCAAAAAGCACGGTAAGGCGATATTTCATTTTGCGGCTCAAAAGAATCACCTCGGCATCTACCCAACCCCGCCAGCCATTGAGCACTTCGCGGCCAGGCTTGAGGGTTATAAGACCAGCAAAGGCGCCATTCAGATCCCCTATTCCATGCCACTGGACGAAGAGCTCATTCAGGACCTGGTGCGTTTCAATCTCAAAGAGTTGGAAAACCGGTAATCCAGGAAAATACAGGATCTAATCCTTGAAAATACAGGATGTAATCCTGTATAATACAGGAAACAACCTGTAGAAACAGAGGAAGCCATGTACATTCCACGCCATATTGAAAGTGAAGTGATAAAAGCCAGTCATGGGTATCCGGTGGTGATGGTCACAGGACCCAGGCAGGTAGGCAAGACGACTATGCTCAAGAAGTTGGCAGCAGAAAACCGTCAGATCGTGTCTTTGGATAATCCCACAGTTCGTTTGCTGGCTCAGAATCAACCCTCTTTATTTCTTGAACAATATAAACCACCAATTTTGATAGACGAGATCCAGTATGTTCCAGAATTGTTAACCTACATAAAAATTGCCGTAGACAACAGCAATTTGAATGGACAATTCTGGCTCACCGGTTCCCAGGTTTTTCCACTGATGAGAGGAATTCAAGAATCGCTCGCTGGGCGAGTGCGTTTACTGCATCTCAGCGGATTGTCGCAAAGTGAGTTAGCAGGAAGAGAGAATGAAGCCTTTCCTCCTTCGATCGAATCTCTCCTGAAAAAAAACGATTCCATGATTGAATCGAAGTCTTTGTTTAATGCCATGCTGATGGGAAGCTTCCCCAGGCTTCTAACCCAGGAAGCGGTAACAAAGGACGGTTTTTATAGTTCATATTTGCAGACCTATTTAGCCCGGGATGTTAAAGAGATAACGAATGTGTTGGATACTGGTAAATTCCTGCAGTTTGTGAGCCTGGCTGCAGCGAGAACAGCTCAGGAATTAAACCTTGCTAGTTTTTCTCGTGATCTGGGAATTGATGGCACTACAGTTCGGCGTTGGTTGAATGTTCTTGAAACCTCAGGTATTACTGTAAACCTGCCTGCCTATTCCAATAATCTGGGAAAACGGGTTGTCAGGCGACCAAAGCTACATTTTCTTGATATTGGCTTGGCGTGTTTTTTGTGTGGTATCGAGGATGAGGAGGCTTTAAGCAAATCACCAATAAGAGGAGCGCTGTTTGAAAGCTGGGTGATCTCAGAGGTTTACAAAAGTTGGTGGAACCAGGGAAAACAACCGCGATTGTATTATTATCGTGATGCCGCGCAAAAAGAAATAGATCTGCTGATTGATCGGAATTCGAAATTGTATCCCTTTGAAATTAAGCTAAACATTAATTCTTCTCACGTCTTTAAAAATTTTCAAGCGCTTGAGAACATGCCCAATCCATTGGAATTTGGTGGAGCTATTTACTCAGGAACAGAACTGGTCGCGCTAAAAAACAACCATTGGCTTATTCCAGTCAGTCTGATTTAAGTAAGGAGCAATTTATTACAATAAGGTTCGGCAAAGAGGGCAGGAGTGCCGCCAGTATGCCAGAAGAGCACTTTCTCATCGGGTCTGAAGAAGCCCTGGCGGATGAGGTCAAGCAGCCCGGCAGCAGCACGCCCGGTGTAGACCGGGTCGAGCAGGATGGCTTCATGCCGGGCAAAAAGCAGAATGGCTTCTTTTTCCGCGGGGGTCATCACGCCGTAACCAGCGGAGCAATAAGAATCATTGACAAGGATTTCTTCTGAATGGAAGCGGGTTTCCATCTGTAGTAATTCCGCGCCAGAATTCGCAATTTCGGCAACGGTTTCAACAAAATCTCTGGCAGGTTTATCCACGCTGATGCCCAGAATCTTCGCCGGGCTGCGGGTTTCGCGCGCGCCAAGCAGCAGGCCTGCCTGTGTGCCCCCCGATGAGGTAGCGAACACGATCCAATCCGGCTTGAAATCCTGTTGGTGTAATTCATGCATTGCCTGGCAATAACCCATCGCACCAAGCGCGTTAGAGCCGCCATAGGGGATGAGATAGGGCTTGCGGTTTTCTGCCTCAGCCCTCTTCGTAATCTCAGCCAGAGCCTGATCGCGTTGGTCTTTTGGCACAAAGATGACTTCAGCGCCGCTGAGCAGATCCAGGAACAAATTGCCCTGAGCTTGCTCCGGCTCTTCACCTGCCAGCACCAAAATGCAGCCCATGCCAAGCCTGGCTGCGGCTGCTGCCACCTGGCGGCAGTGGTTGGACTGCACTGCTCCCGTGCTGATGAGGGTTTGGCAGCCTTTTGCCTGGGCATCCGCCGCAAGATACTCGAGTTTGCGGGTCTTGTTGCCCCCAAAGCCGAGCCCGGTCAGGTCATCGCGTTTGATGAAAAGTTGCGGTCCTCCCAACAGCTTTGTGAGTTGAGGCAGTGTTTCGATGGGGGTGGGTAGCTGGGCAAGTTGAACGCGCTCAATCATGCAGGCTCCTTTTATTGGCTTTCAAACCGCGCCGGCGCAGCAGGTTGAGGAGTTTGGGCAGGGTTTCGGTATAGCGGCGATACAGACCGGGGCGGGTGGTGTAGTCCCAGGCGCCAAGGGTGCGGGTGGTCGTCCCGTTAAAACCCTGCTTAAAACGGAATACACCCCACATGGAATCACTCTCGTCAAAGACTTCCGGCGCACCCCACATGTCGTAGGTGTGACAGCCGAGTTGTTTTGCCAGGCGCATGGCCTCCCACTGCAGCAGGTAACTAGGCATCAATTCGCGAAAGTTCTCAGTGGACATGCCAAACATGTAGCGCCCGGTGCCATTGAAGTAGAAGAGAATTAACGCGGCAACTGGTTGGTCCTTCACTTCGGCAATCAGGATCTTTGCCATATTCGCTTCGATGAACATGCGCCAGGTGTTCAGGTAATAATCTTCGTGGCGGATCACGAAACCGTCCCGCACGGCAGTTTCAGCGTACATTTTGTATAGCATGGGCAGTTCGCTTATCTCTCCCTGCCTTACCCTTACACCCTTGCGGGCTGCCAGGCGGATGTTGTAGCGGGTTTTTTGCTTCATTGCTGCCAGCAGGTTCTCTTCGCTTTTTGTTAAGTCCAACAAAACAGAATTGCAGAACTGGATTTGGTCCTGGGAATATTGCCAACCACGTCGCTCTAACTCATCTTGCAGCGCAAGACCCTGCTTATTGGAAACTTCATCATCCTCACCGGGTATACCGGTTCCCAGCAGCACGTCCGGGTCAATTTTGATGAAGATGGCTTTCTCCTGGCGGCAGATCTCCTGCAGGGCATCGAGCATGCGCGACACCGCAGATTGATCCTGCCAAGGCAAGACGGGTCCCTTTGGAGCGTATAAAACGCTGAATTTCAATCCAGCTAGTGAAATCTGGCGGCGCAGGATCAAAGCGAGACCCTCAGGCGCCTGAAGATCCCCACCTTCCCAATAATACAGCGGACTCCAGCCGTTTTGTCTTTTGACTTCCGCCCATTGCGAAGTTTGCAGGATATGTGCGTCGGGGAACTGCAGCAGCAACTGGTTCCACTCCGGGATGCGGTCTTCTTCCAGCCTGATCATCTTCAGTCTGCCATTCTTCCGGCTCGAATCTTCCGGTAGGCACGGTACAAAAGCGGCTTGTAGACCCGCACATAAGCGGGCACGGAGCGTACTACCTCACCACCAAAACCGCGTTTGAAGCGATAAACTCCCCAAAGCCCGTCACTGCGTTTGGTGAATTGTTCCTCAAGCTCTTCAACGCTGGCATCCGGAATGCCCCACAGATCGTAAAAGGTGGCGCCGTGAGCTTTGGACCAGCGCATGGCTTCCCACTGGAGCAGATAAGTAGGCATCAGGTTGCGGCTGGCATCATCAGACGCGCCGTAAAAATACCAGGAACGCTCTCCTGAAAGGAAGAGCATAAGGTATGCCAGGGGTTTTCCTTCGTGAAACGCACCAAGCAAAACGCAGGCTCCGGCTGGTGAGAATATTTCAAATGCCTTCTGGTAGTAGGAAATATCATGTACTGCGAAACCATCGCGCGTGCCAGTGGTTTGCATCAGGCGGTAAAAGCCTTGAATCTCGTTCGATTCGCGCACCACCACGCCTTTTTTCTCAGCCAGGCGAATGTTGTAGCGTGTTTTTTGCTTCATACGCGCCAGCAATTCTGCTTCATCAGTCTGCAGATCAACCAGGATCGTGCTGCGGGGTTGGATGGTGTGTGGTTCCACTGTGAAACCTTGCATTTGTTGCTTTAGTTCTGGTGTTAGGTCGTCTTCAGCCAGGTCGGGTTCAACTTGCAGGAAGACAGTGCGGTGCTGCTTGCAGGCGGCATCAATTTGAGGCCAGAGAGTAGCCCAGTCATAACCAACAGGTCCTTTGGGCAGATATGCAATACTGAAACCCAGCGGCAATCGGCGGAATAGCACTTGTGCCCTGGCACTTGCACTGTTGAAGGCTTTGGACTCCCAGCCAAATTCAGCCTTAAACCGCCCCCAGAGAGGGCTCTGAAGCAGATGCGGCGTATTGGAAGGCAGTTGGTTGGTATCGTTCATAAATTAGCGCCCTTTGAACCCCAAAACGGAGCCCGCGGTGCGCAAGAGGATGTTGAAGTCCATCCAGAGGGATGCATGTTCGATGTAATACAGGTCATATTGCAGTTTGACGGCGGTCTCTTCAATCGTCTCAGCATATGCCTGGTGGATCTGAGCCCATCCGGTAATGCCCGGTTTCACCAGCATGCGCGCGCGGTAGAAAGGTACTTCCTTCTGGAAGATCCGCACCAACTCATAACGCTCGGACCGGGGTCCAACGAAGCTCATTTCGCCACGTAATACGTTAATAATCTGAGGCAGTTCATCCATATGTGTTTTACGCAGCAACCTGCCAATTCGGGTGATGCGAGGGTCATTGGGGGCAGTCACAAGTGCTTCTTTTTCCATATCCGATTTGGATTTCATGGTGCGCAATTTGTAAATGGTGTAGGGCTTTCCGCCTCTTCCCAGGCGTTCCTGCTTGAAGATGATTGGTCGACCAGAATCGATCAGGATTATCAGGGCAAGAAAAGGAAAGAGAAATACCAGGGCAACCAGACCGATCAGACTCAGCAATAGATCCATCAGGCGCTTGGCAAGGCGGTAAAAACCACTGGTGGGAGCTCGATCAAGGAAGGCGCGCACAACCCAATCCGATTCAAGCAGATCAATGGGAACACGTCCCGAAAGACTCTCGTAGGTCTCTGTCATGGTTGTGAGGTTAATGCCCTCTTCCTGGGCGGTCAGGATGCTTTGAAACATACCGTGATTCATTTCATTTGAGATTGCCAGGATCAGGTCGGTTACCCCTTGGTTGGAGATAATTTCTGCCATGCTTTCGTGATTACCAAGGATTGGAAAGCTTTGAATGTTGTTGCCAAGTTTGGAGGGATCGTCATCAATCAATCCAATTAACCTGAAGGGAGGAGGATCAAGCTCCGAGATAATTTGCACCAATGCGGTGCCGGCTTTACCCGCGCCAACAATCAGCACGCGTTGTTGCCTCGCAACGGAAGTAAAAGTGCGCACGTAGATTGCACGCCAGAGTAAGGTCAGGAGTGTGGCGCTGACGATAAAGACCGCAACTCCAAGTCGGGGCAGTGAGTTTGGCTCGACCGCAAAGTAGATCACCAAATAAATGACAACGGATACCAAAAAGACCACGCCAAGGCTGCGCAGCGTCTGGCGCAAATTTGCGGATTTACGCGTGTCGTAGGTGTCCACCAGTAAGATGATCCAAATGAAGGGTAACAAGTAAAACCAGGCTGGGGCACGGTACTTGAGGAATTCCACCGTGAAACGATACCAACTATCGCCCGCTGCCCAAATATAAAGAGCAACAACAAGAGCTATCGCAGCGGCTAAAAAATCGCCCAGTACCAGGATAAAACGCAGGTCTGAGGACTTTAAGCGGAATTTTGTGTTATAGGTTCCAGAACTTGTGTTTGTCATAGTTGTTTCCGAGCACCGAATGCGCCGGCAAGAAAGCCAGCGCCCCAGGAAAAATGCATTGTGATGATGGCAAGCGGTATGCCGATCATCATCAGTATATCGCTTTTTTTGATTGCCATGTACAGGCCAACACCCATAAGGATTAAGAGATACAGACCCAGCACACCAGCAAAAAGGAGCAAGGAGGGCTTCCAAAAGATCCCAACCACGAACGTGGCGAATAGCCCCAAAAGAAAGGCAGGCGGCAGAGCCTGGCGCCAGCGCAAAGTCTTTGGGTAGCGCTTTAGCATTTGCACTTTCCAATAGCCATATCCATAATACTGTTTCGCGAGCGCGCGCAGATTGGAACGGGCGAAATATTTGCAGCGGATTTTGGGATCGAGCCAGATTTTTCCGCCGTTTTGAAGGATGCGCGTGTTGAGCTCGTAGTCTTCGTTTGCCAGCAAGGTTTCATCAAAGAACCCGATCTCTTCAAATAAACTACGCTTGTAAGAGCCATACGGGACTGTGTCCACGTAGTCGGCTTTGTCTGTGAATCGGTAGTGGGCATCCCCAACTGCCAGCGGGTTGCCAGCCGCTGCGGCAATTGAATGTGCAAACCAACTGTCTTTTCCGGGTTGAATATCCCACACGCCACCGACGTTTTGCGCAATATTTCTTTCAAGAGCATCCACGCAAAGCACAACGTAATCCTGGTTTGGAATGGAATGCGCGTCCATGCGCACGATAATCTCACCGCTCGAAGCTCTAATCGCGGCATTTAATCCGGCTGGAATAACGCGTTTGGGATTGTCCACCACCAACAGATCAAAATCGGGGTGGGAGTTTTTGAAATCCGCAATCTTCTGTCGGGTATTATCCTCTGAGAATCCATCCGCAACCACCACTTGCAGGAGATCGCGGGGGTAAGTTTGATGGTAGATTGCATCCAAAACCAAATGGATGGTATTTTCTTCATTCCGGCAGGGAATGACCACAGAAACGCTCGGGGGCATAGTTTTCCTAAGGACTTGTTTTTTTCCTGTCAGCAACTGTAATTAGCTTGAGGCTAAGCTGGCAGCACCGCGATGGCTTCAACCTCAACGATGCCTCCCTTGGGCAAGGCAGCCACCTGGATGGCTGAACGGGCAGGATAGTCGGAGGTAAAAAATTCGGCATAGACACCGTTCATTTCGGCGAATTGCGCCATATCAGTCAGAAAAACGGTGGTCTTGACCACTTGTTCAAGACTGGTGCCGGCACTTTCAAGGACGGATTTCAGGTTGGTGAGGGCGGTACGCGTTTGGGCTTGGATGCCGCCTTCCACGATTGCACCTTTGGCGGGGTCAATTCCGAGCTGACCACTTACGAAAACCAGGTTGTCTGTTTTGATTGCTACCGAATAAGGTCCGATAGCCGCAGGGGCATTTGAGCAAGTGACGACTTCTCTTTTGCTGCAACAACTCATATTTACCTCTTTTCCAGATGTAGTGAGGCAATTATAACATTGAGAAACTTAGTCGACCGTCCGATCAACTTCCTGAGCCCACTTTTAAATGAATTTACAAAAAAGGAACCCGGTAAGTGATTTCCGGGTTCCTGATCAGCCGATAATTAATTTTCGGTTGGTTTGGTTTGCCAAGCCTGCTTTATGCCTGCCAGTCCCCAACGCCTTTCCAACAGTGGTCGAGATGCTCTGCCAGGACGTCCTTGAGTTTGTATTTGACGGTTTGCCGGACTGCCATCATTAGCGGCACCCCACCCATCTGATCCAGTCTCCTGCCGATTTGCTTGGCATCGCGGTGATGACACTGGATGTCAAATGGTCCCCCAGGAGTAAGCGAAAGAAAGTCATCCATACGCCCAATCTTGACCAGTTCATCGATCATCTTTTTGACCTCAGCTTTGCTGTGTGGGTCCAGGGCGCGGATCTCAGGTTCACCAAAAATGCGATTTAAAAGACTCATAAGGACTCCTTCCTCTGCGATTATTATAAGGGATTCCAGACAAAAAGACCGGAGCTGTACTCCGGTCTAAAAATTAGTAATGAATAATGGTGTCGCGCACCTTGCCCCACTTCAGGGCGTCAGCGATACCTTGCTGGATTGGGAGCTCAGCCTTCCAGCCGAGCAGCCTCTCAGCTTTATCCGCGTTGGCATAGGCGCCTGCCACATCACCCGGTCGCGGAGGCTGCAGAGAAACCGGTAGCTTTTGCCCGTAGACGTCTTCGAAAGCCAACACAAACTCCTTCACCGTCACACCCAGACCTGTGCCAAGGTTGATGACGGTATAGGGCGCTTCTTCTTCACGACCCTGCTCTATGACACTGTCGAAACGTTCCACTGCCCGGATGTGAGCCTGGGCAAGATCCCAGACGTGAATGTAATCGCGGATGCCGGAACCATCGCGGGTTGGCCAGTCGATACCGGTCAGGTTAAAGACGGCTTCACGCCCGAGAGCGACCTCCACCAGCTTGCCAATCAGATGGCTGGGGTAGCGGATGTGCAGCCCGGTACGCATTTTGGGGTCAGCCCCGATGGGGTTGAAGTAGCGCAGGGCGATGGCGTTCAGACCGTAGGCACTGCAGAAATCTTTGAGCACCATTTCCATCATGTACTTGGTACGGGAGTAGGGGCTGAGCGGGCGCAGAGGAGATTCTTCGGTGACCATAAAGCCCGGAACAACATCATACACGGCGGCTGAAGAACTGAAAACCACCCGCTTATGGCCTAATTCAGCCAGGAGCTTGAAGAACTCCATCGATTTGACCACGTTTTCTTTGTAGTATTCGTAGGGTTTTGCGACCGATTCCGGCACCACAATCAAGGCGGCACAGTGGATGGTTGCCTCAATATCCGGGTGCTCGCTGAAAATTTGGCGCACCATCGCCCGATCGGCGATGTCGGCTTCGTAGAAAATGCGGTCTTTGGTGAATTCGCGGCGACCAGTCACCAAAGAGTCGAGCAAAATTGGTGTATGCCCGCCATCGAGCAATGCCGAAGCGATCGTACTGCCGATATAACCGGCTCCACCGGAAATCAATACTTTCATGCTTACTCCCCAGTCTCTATTGCTCGTTGTGATAAATCATTGGTTTTTCAGCCGTAACTTCCCTGACGCTCAGAAGGATTACCAGACCAATCACCAGGAAGGCAAGGATTGACCCAATGCCCCAGTATTGACCGGCTTTTTCTGCTGCCAGCTCAGCCACACCCTGGTTGATGTAGTAGTTGTACATGCGATAGGAGAGGGTGCCAAAAACCAGCGGACCGATGAAGGTTGATGTACGCCCTGCCACCGACAGAAAACCGTAAAACTCGGTGGTTTTACTTGCAGGTGCCAACTGGCTGACCATTGTGCGGCTGACTGCCTGCGCCCCGGAGAGCGAAAAACCTGCAAAGGCGCCAACAATGAAAAAGCCAAGCGTTGATTTGATGAAGAATAGCGCGATTAAAGCGGCAATCAAAACAAGTAACGAGAAGATGATCGCGCGTTTGCTGGATTTATCGTCCGAAAGTTTGCCGAAGGTGAGTGCGCCCAATGCACCTGTTATGTGAATGATAATGACGAAAATGATCAATTGCACCTGTTCAAGCCCGAAAAGCGTGGCGCCAATGATGGCTGCGAAGTCCATCAACATCATGATGCCGTCGTTATAGATCAGGAAGGCGACCATGTAGCGCAGGAAGACTTTGTAATGGCGGATGTCCTTGAAGGTCTCGGCGAGATGCTTGAAAGAAACCGAGAGCAAGGTTTCACCATTTGGGATTGGAATAACCGGGCTGGTTTCGTGGACGCGGAAATACATCGGCAGGGATGAGAGGGCGTAAACAGCCGCGGTGATCAGAAAAGTAAATGGAATAAATTCGTTCCCAATCAGCTGCATTGGAACCACAGCAATCAACAGGGTGGCAACACCGCCAAGCATGCCGAATGCCCAGCCTTTGCCGGAGATGTATCCGATGGTCTCCGGAGTGGAAACATCCACCAGCAGAGCGTCATAAAAGACCTGGGCACCGCGATAGCCAATTTCTGCCATGATGAAAAACACCATCGCCATAACCACGTCTCCCTTGCCAACAAAGAAGAGCAAAGCGGTGAAAATCACCGATATCCCGGTAAAAATGAAAAGAAAGAGTTTCTTCGAACGGGAAGAGTCGGCGATGGCTCCGAGGATTGGGGAAATCACTGCCACCAGGATGGCGGCAATTCCAACAGAAATGCCCCACAGCCGGGTTCCTTCAGCCCCACCTACGACGACGTTTTTAAAGTAAGCTGAGAAAACAGCCAGCAATATGACAGCCGCATAAGCTGAGTTGCCGAAATCATAATAGTACCAGGCATGACGCGCATTGCGGGCAGCCTTGGTTTGGTCCAGCAGAGTCTTGGGAGAATTTTCCATGGGTTTACCTTTTTCTTTAAATAGTTGTAAAACGATTTATTGTATCAAAATTGGTGGAAATAAGGAAAACACCCTGCCGCCAAAAAACAGCTCCCTCAAAGGAGGGAGCTGTTCATTGAGCAGATGAGCTTAGTCTTCCAAATTTGCCAGGCGCGCCTGGTTCTTTTTGTAAGTGACAGACTTCATTACCTCAGCGGCGATGGATGGGATCAACACCAGAGGCAATATCTCTGCCCAGTGGACCCAGCGCAAGGCTGTCGTGTCGAACACGGTCTGTAAGAATGGCACATAAATAACCATGATTATCAGGACTACCGAAACCAAAACGGCAATATTCATATTTTTGTTGGTGAAGATACCAATCTTGGTCAGGGGGAAGTACTCTGATCGGGCAGTGTATGCGCGGAAGAGCTCGGAAAGCGACAGAGTTATAAATGCGAAGGTCTCGGAGAGAATGCGGGCTTCTTCCGGAGCTCCCTTCATGGCACCGCCACCCAGAAGAAAAGCGCCGAGAGTCGTCACTGTAATTGCAATGGTCTGGACGATAATACCCCTCAGCATAAACTTGTTGATGATCGGCTCATCCGAAGGTCGGGGTGGATGCTGCATAATGTCCGGGTCGCCGGTTTCAGTGCCAAGCGCCAACGCGGGAGCACCGTCTGTGACCAGGTTCAACCACAAAAGCTGAATGGGAGCCAGTGGGGTGTTCCAGCCAAATACAATGGCCAGGAAGATGATCATGATCTCAGCGATATTGCAGGAGACCAGGTAGTAGACGAATTTGCGAATGTTGCTGTAGATGATGCGCCCTTGCTCCACGGCAGAGACGATTGAGGCATAGTTATCATCCGTGAGCACCATGTCGGCGGTTTCTTTGGCAACGTCGGTGCCGGTAATGCCCATCGCAACGCCAATGTCAGCGCGTTTGATGGCGGGGGCGTCATTGACGCCGTCGCCTGTCATCGCAACCACTTCGCCATTGTCGCGCAGGGCATCCACGATCTTCATCTTGTGCTCAGGGCTGACGCGTGCGTAGACATCCGTGATCTTGACGATCTCGCGCATTTCCTCATCAGTGGCGTGTTCAACATCTGCCCCAGTCAGCACCTGATGTCCTTTTCGCAACAAACCGATGTCCTCGGCGATTGCTTTGGCGGTATTGGGGTAGTCACCGGTGATCATCACTGAGCGGATGCCTGCAGTTTGCGCTTCCTTCAGAGCCGGCTTAACTTCGGGGCGTGAGGGATCGATCATGCCGATCAGACCCACGAAGATCAAATCTTTTTCAAGCGCTTCAGCGCTGATTTCGTCCGGCATTTCAGGCACCGGGCGATATGCCACACCCAGCACGCGCAGTGCCCTGCCAGTCATCTGGTCGTTGGCATCCAGAATTTCCTGGCGTAATTCCGGGGTGAGGGGAACCGGGGTGTTATCCATGCCGGAACGAAAGGTGCAAAGATCCAACACCACATCCGGCGCGCCCTTGACAGCGATGGTGTACCAGTTTGTTTTTTCATTGGTAACATAAGGTGAGATGTCGCCATGACCGGGGTTGACAATGTTATGGATAGTAACCATGCGCTTGCGGGCGGAGTCGAAGGGGATTTCCTGCTTGCGTGGATAATTTTGGTTAACCACATTTGCGGCAGCGCCAGCTTTGAGAGCCGCGACGAGGATGGAACCTTCGGTTGGGTCGCCAACCATGCGGTAGGTGGTCTTGCCTTCACTTTCGCCAACAGGCTCAAGCTGCGCGTCGTTATTGATGGTGCCAACCCACAAAGCTGTTCTGGCTGCAGGAAGCTGCTTGAGATCAGAGATCAGCTCGCCATTCACCGAAAAGTCTCCGACCGGTTCATAACCGGTGCCGCTGATATCCACGAACTGACCATCCACCCAAAGCCTGGTGACGGTCATCTGGTTTTGGGTCAGGGTACCGGTTTTGTCGGTGCAGATGGTGGTGACTGAGCCAAGGGTTTCGACGGATGCCAGTTTGCGGATCAGCGCGTGACGGTTGACCATCTCACGCATGCCGCCAGCCAGGCTGATGGTGACCACGGCAGGCAAACCTTCAGGAACTGCCGCGATCGCAAGAGAAACGGCTACCATGAAGAGAACCACGATTTCATCCCAGAAGGCTCTTGAACCCAGGTCCAACTCGCCAGGTGCAGCTATCAAGCGGACAACCCCAATCACAAAAACCAGGACACAAACGATCATAGCGGCGATACCGAGGGTTTTACCGAGCTGTTCGAGGCGTTTTTGCAGGGGGGTCTGTTCTTCTTCCACCGATTGGAGCATGGTGGCGATCAGACCGAGTTGCGTGTGCATGCCGGTGGCAATCACCACACCCTTGCCGCGTCCGTAAGTGACCGTGGTGCCCAGGAAGGCGGTGTTTTCACGATCTCCCAGGGGGATATCCGCCTGAAGGTTGGATTCGGCGTCTTTCTTGGCGGGCACAGATTCACCGGTGAGGGAGGCTTCGTCGATGCTGAGGTTGACTGCTTCCATCAGGCGCACATCCGCAGGGATGAAATTGCCCGCTTCGATGAAGACAATGTCCCCGGGCACGAGATCGCGTGCTGGCACCAACTGGCGGTGACCATCGCGCAACACCTGAGCCTCAGGGGCAGCCATCTTTTTGAGGGCGGCAAGAGAAGCTTCAGCGCGCGATTCCTGCACCACGCCCATAATGGCGTTGAGCACAACAATGAGCATAATCGCTCCGGCTTCCACCCAATCACCCAGGATGGCGGAAATAACGGCCGCGCCAATCAGGAGCCAGATCACAAAACTGTTGATCTGTTCCCATAGTTTCTGCCAGATGGTGCGCCCTGCTTTCTCAACCAGCTCGTTGTGGCCGTATTCTTCCAGCCGTTCAGCGGCTTCAGCGCTGCTGAGCCCGGTTTCGAGAGGAACTTCAAGGTTGTCTAAAACCTCTTCAGGTTCAAGTGCGTGCCAGGATAATTTAAGAATGTCTTTGGTCATGCCTACTCCATAGGATCTTCATTTTTTGCGTTCAATGTTTATATCAGCCCTCTATTATATTCTAAAAAAGCATGCGTCCGGGTTTGGAACCGAAATCGGGATTTATGGCGGTGCAAGACTGAACGTGTGTTAAAATGCACGCATGTCTTGGAATCTCCTGGGTCACGAAACTGCCATCCAATTCCTGCAAATCCATTCCCAGCCTGAGAAGGTTCGCCATGCCTATCTGATCACTGGCGCGGAGGGTGTGGGGCGCGAAACACTGGCACTGGCATTCGTGAAAGCGTTAAATTGCACCAATCCTCCTGCAAAAGGGGATTTCTGTGGAGAATGCCAAACCTGCCGGCAAATCGAATCGCAGGCCTTTCCGGATCTGATGATCCTGCGGGTGGCTGAAGGCGCCAGGGAATTGAAAATCGAGCAGATTCGTACCATGCAGCAGTCGTTGGCGCTTGCTCCCTACCAGTCCAAATATCGCGTGGTTCTCATCCCGGACTTTCAACGGGCAACGCTGGGAGCTTCAAACGCCCTGCTTAAATCCCTTGAAGAGCCGCCATCCCGTGCCATCCTCATTCTGACGGCTGACGCGCGCGAAAGCCTGCTTGAGACGATTGCTTCCCGCTGCGAGTTGGTGCGGCTGCGTCCAATGCGCATGGACAGCCTGGCAAAAGAACTGCAGCAGACTCGAAGTTTGAGCGAAGCTGAGTCACGAAAACTTGCGCAGCTTGCCGGTGGACGTGTGGGCACTGCCTTGCGCTATCTGCGGGATTTGGAATTGCTTGAGAAGTACAACAATGCGCTTGATCAACTTGAGGAAATCCTGAGCATGAACTTGCGCGGCAGACTTAAGGTTGTTGAAAAATTGCAGAAAGCAAAGGGACAAGCCCGGGAAACATTCAGCTTTCTGATCTCAACCTGGCTGACCTTTTGGCGCGACGTCCTGATTTGCAGTGAGGAGGGTGAAGTACCTTTGGTTAACCTGGAGAAAGAGGAGCTCATCAGGCGAACCGCGAATTTTTTGGATCTGCAACAAGTAGCGGGTATTCTGCAGCGTCATGAAGAAGCTCTGACCATGCTGGATCAGTATGTTAATTCCCGCCTGGTACTCGAAAATCTATTGCTAAATTTACCCTGCCTGGAGTCCTGATCTTGAACGAAGAATCAATTTTTAAGTGTGAGGATACTGAGCATGAACAGACACCGCAATCAGCGACGCCCATACAAGAAGCTGAAGAGCTAAAGTCAATCCCACTAAAGAAGAGACTGATCGAATTGATGCTGGTGAGTCTAAAAATTGGCAGCACCAGTTTTGGCGCTCCCACCGCGCACATTGCGATGATGGAAGATGAATACGTCCGCAAGCGCAAGTGGGTAACTCCTGAGCATTTTTGTGATTTGTTGGCTGCTGCCAACATCATCCCGGGTCCGAATGCCAGTGAGACCTGTTACCATGTGGGCTATGTCTACGCCGGTTATCCGGGGCTCTTGGTTGCGGGTTTCAGTTTCATATTGCCTGCCTTTATTGCCAGCATGCTGCTCTCCTGGGTCTATGTGCGCTTTGGCAGCCTGCCTGAACTTGAGGGTTTGTTTTACTTTTTAAACCCACTGGTGCTTGGTGTTGTGCTGGTGACCACCTGGCGCATTGGCAAAAGCAGTCTGGTCGGTTGGGAACAATTTCTCCTGCTTGCTTTGGCGCTGGCTGCAAAATTGTTGGACTTTATGGGCCTGGTAAATATTAACGAGGTCTTTATCATGCTTGGATGTGGAGCTCTGGCAGTGCTGCTCCATTATGGCATCAAGCACAAGTTCAGGACGCCACCCAACTTGCTTCTATCCTTTGCGCCTCTTCCTGTTGTCGCTATCGCTGTTAAGTTGATGTTTGAGACAATCAGCAACAGTGCCTGGCGTATCTTCTGGTACTTCTTACGTACTGGGGCGGTACTCTTTGGCTCCTCGCTGGTCTTGTTTGCATTGATCGAAGATGATGTGGTCAATCGTTTTGGCTGGCTCACCACTCAGCAGCTCACCGACGCCATAGCCATGGGGCAAATCACCCCGGGGCCCGTGCTTTCCTCGAGTACCTTTGTGGGATTCCTCTCGGGTGGATTCTGGGGTGGGGTGGCATCCACCATCGGCGTGTTTTTGCCATCTTTCCTGATCGTAGCCATCACGGCGCCATTGGTAAAGAAAATGCGCGAAAACGCCATCAGCAGCGCCTTCCTTAAGGGGGTAAATGCCTCGGTGGTGGCCCTGATCCTGATGGTTTGCGTCAGTCTGGCGCAAAATGCCCTGGTAGATGTCTGGACCGTCCTGATCCTGGCAGCAGGATTTCTCGTCATGATATTGCTGAAAGCCCCGCCTTACATGTTGGTGTTGTCGGGTTTACTGATGGGCTTGGTTAAGGCATTGGTTTAGGATGAAAAGGTCCCGGCCCTACTGTTGGACCCCTTTGGTACAATCATCAACCTATGAATGACATGCTCGATCTTCTCAATCCGCAACAACAACAAGCTGTGGCGGCCACATCCGGTCCAACGCTCGTACTGGCGGGACCTGGCTCCGGGAAAACCCGCGTGCTTACTTACCGCATTGCCTATCTGATCGGAGCTCTGAACGTACCGGCTTATCGGATCCTGGCGGTGACTTTTACGAACAAAGCTGCGCGTCAGATGGATGATCGCGTGCAAAAATTAATCGGCGAGCAGGCAAGCGGCTTGTGGCTGGGCACCTTCCATGCCGTCTGCGGCAGGATACTGCGGCGCGAGGCCGACCTGCTGCCGGTTAATCAGAATTTTGTCATTTTTGACGCGGATGATCAACTTGCCCTGATGAAAGAAATCGTCCGTGAGAGCAATCTCGACGAAAAGCTTTACCGCCCGGCATCCCTGCTGGATGCCATCTCGCGCGCCAAGAACGATCTCATCGGACCTGATGAGTATCCGGTAAAAAACTTCCGTGATGAGCAGGTCCGGCGCTTTTTTATCCTTTATCAGCAGCGTTTAGTCAAGAACAATGCCATGGACTTCGACGACATGCTGGTCTACACCAATCGCATCCTTGAAGATTATCCGGTGGTCCGCGAAACTTACGGGCATAAGTTTGAACACATCCTGGTGGATGAATTCCAGGATACCAATCTGGCGCAGTATGCCATTTTGCGTCTGCTGGCGCAGAAGCATCGCAACCTCTACGTCGTTGGCGATGAAGACCAGAGCATTTACCGCTGGCGGGGCGCGGATTACCGCAACATTTTGCGCTTCCAGCAGGACTTCAAAGACGCCAAAACTATCCTGCTCGAGCAAAATTATCGCTCCACGCAGACTATTCTGGATGGAGCCATGGCGGTGATTGACCATAACCGCAACCGGACTGCCAAGAAATTATTCACTGAAGCGAAAAAGGGCGAAAAGATCAACTTCCTGCTTGCCCAGGATGACCGCGAAGAAGCCGAAATGGTGGTCAGCGCGATTGAAAGAGCAATTACGCATCAAAAGATCAACCCCGGCGCCTTTGCCATCATGTATCGCACAAACGCCCAATCCCGCCTGCTGGAAGAAGCTTTCAGGCGTGTGGGCTTGAGCTATCGCCTTGTGGGCGCGCAGCGTTTCTATGGACGGCGCGAGGTTAAGGACATCATTGCTTTTATGCGCCTTATTTACAACCCCCTGGATGAAATCAGCCTGCGCAGAGTGATCAACCTGCCGCCGCGAGGCATTGGCGATAAGACCATCGAGAAAATTGAAGCGCTTGCCTCTGAGGAAAACTTGAGCGTCGGTGAAATCCTCCTAGGTTTGGCGCGGGGTAACCCGCAGTGGCAGGAGGCCTTTGGCAGAGAGTTAACCCGCCTGCAACATTTCGGACGCATGCTGCAAGGTTGGCGCGACTGTGCGGAGAATAACCCGATTACAGTCTTATTTGACCGCATTTTGGAAGATATTGGCTACCAGTCGCACATCCAGGATCAGAGTGAAGAAGGCTTGGACCGCTGGGAGAACGTCATGGAGCTGCGGGCTGTGGTGCTCGAGTATGAAGAACAGGGCTTGCAGGCTTTCCTGGAATCGATGGCGCTGGTGGCGGATCAGGACACCCTGCCCGAAAACGTCGACGCGCCCACCATGCTCACGCTCCACGCCGCCAAGGGCTTGGAGTTTGACCAGGTGTTCATCACCGGGTTGGATGAGATGCTCCTGCCCCACAGCCGTTCCAGGGACGACGAAGAAGACCTGGCAGAAGAACGCCGCCTGCTCTATGTGGGCATCACGCGGGCGCGCCAGCGCCTGACGCTTTCACGCGCCCGCCGCAGGCGCAGCCCCTATGGCAGCTACGAAGAGTCCATCCCAAGCCGTTTTTTGGATGACATTCCCTCGGAGCTTTTGCAGGGAAGTCCGCGAGACTTACCGGGGCGTTTCAGTTACGGACGGGAGAACACTTATTCCAGATGGGAAACTCCCTCCTGGATGCGAAGTGCGCCTCCCTTAAAAGAAGCCCCCAAAACCCGTTTCAAGGCGGGGATGCAGGTGAAACATGCCAAATATGGGCGCGGGGTGGTCAAGACCAGCAAATTGGAACACGGCGACGAAACCGTGGAAATCTACTTTGAGGGCTTTGGTCTGAAGGCTCTGGTAGCTTCGCTGGCGAAACTCGAGATCGTGTAATTTTTTTGTAGGGCGGAATGACCTTCTTTGGTCACTCCGCCGATGAGGCAATGTCGGAGTGCGCCCGCAAAACGCGTTAGGATTTTCATTAACTGCTGGCGGTCTCAATTCGACTTGCGAGTTTTTCTCATTCTGAACGAAGTGAAGAATCCTGGGTGGCCAGTCGTTAAGATCCTTCGCTGGTGCTCAGGATGACACAGGCTGGACGCATCCTGCCGGCGATCAAGGCAGTGGCGGAATTGTCTGTCATTCTGAACGAAGTGAAGAATCTTGGGTGGCCAGTCATTAAGATCCTTCGCTGGTGCTCAGGATGACAAAGTCTGGACGCATCCTGCCGGAGATCAAACAGTGGCGGAATTGTCTGTCATTCTGAACCTGGCCAGTCATTAAGATCCTTCGCTGGTGCTCAGGATGACAAAGTCTGGGATGACACAGTCTGTCATTCTGAACAATACTAAGTAATACAGGCTGGAATCGATCAGGCAGTGGCGGAATTGTCTGTCATTCTGAACTATTAAGATCCTTCGCTGGTGCTCAGGATGACAAAGTCTGGACGCATCCTGCCGGAGATAAAACAGCGGGGAATTGTCTGTCATTCTGAACGAAGTGAAGAATCTTATGTGGCCAGCCATTAAGATCCTTCGCTGGTGCTCAGGATGACACAGGCTCAATACTAAGTAATACAAATCCAGGCTGATCACGCTATAAACGCTATAATTAATCGTGGAGGACGATGCTATGGAAACAATCTACACCTGGTATGGGCACGCGACACACGGTTTAAAGGTGGGTGAGAGTCGCTTGGTGATTGACCCCTACTTCACTGGCAACCCTGCCACCACCGTCAAGCCGGAAGAGCTTAGCGTTGATTACATCTTAATCACGCATGGTCACGGCGACCATATTGGCGACACGCTTTCGATCGCCAAACGCACGGGCGCCCTGTGCATCAGCAACGCCGAAATAAGTACCTGGCTGCGCAACAAAGGCCTTAAGACCCATGCCCAGCACATTGGCGGGGGTTTCCATTACCCCTTTGGCTATCTCAAGCTAACGCCAGCGCTGCATGGTTCCGCCCTGCCTGATGGCAGCTATGGCGGCAACCCGGCAGGGTTTTTGTTGACAACTCCTGATGCGAAAAAGATCTACATCGCGGGTGATACCGGCTTGTTTGGCGATATGGAACTCATCGGGGACGAGGGTATCGACCTGGCGGTGATCCCGATTGGCGATAACTACACCATGGGTCCCCAGGACGCTCTCAGAGCCGTCAAACTTTTACGTCCGCAGCGTGTGGTGCCTGTGCACTACAACACCTGGGAATTGATTTCCCAGGACCCACAAGCCTGGAAGACCCGTGTTGAGTCGCAAACTGAGGCGGAAGTTATCCTTTTAAAACCGGGCGAGAGCCTGAGTCTGTGAGGGGTAGATGTTTAAAAAGTTAGATCCTGAAACAAAAAAACGCCTGCCACCGGGGCAGCACCTGACGGATCGTTTCCCGGTCCTGCATTACGGGCCGGTGCCGCGACTGGATCTGGAAAATTGGACTTTCAGAGTTTGGGGTGAAGTAGAAAAACCCCTGCTGCTCACATGGCAGGAATTCAGCGCGCTGCCACGCACCAGGCTGCATATGGATATCCACTGCGTAACCACCTGGAGCAAACTTGACACAAACTGGGAAGGTGTCAGCCTCAAAACCCTGCGCGAACTTGGATTAATAGTGCCCAAACCTGGCGCGCGCTTCGTCATTCAGCATGCCGAGTTTGGCTACACTGCCAACCTGCCTGTTGAGGTGATGGAGGCGGAAAATTTCCTGTTGGCGACCCACTATGAAGGGCAGCCAATCAGCCTGGAACATGGCGCTCCTCTGCGGGGCATCTGCGGGGCAATCCCGGGAAGGGATGAACTGAAGGACGTCTATTTCTGGAAAGGCGCAAAGTGGCTGCGGGGCTTGGAATTTTCGAAAACCGATGTTCCCGGTTTTTGGGAGCGGGCAGGCTATCACAACGAAGGCGATATCTGGCGCGAAGAGCGCCGGGCAGATGATTTTTGATTTGTCAACCCAATTGATACATTAAAAAAGCAATGGTCTGTAGGTCGAAATGTGCAAGACATTTGTCGATCACATCATTCACAGTGCCCAAAATTCTGCCCCGGTAGGGTGGGTTGGCGTCATAGTATCTTGCCCTCTCTTACCATCAAAATAGCCAACCCACCAAAAACAGCAATCCGCCTTACAAACAAAATCGATGAATGAATGTACTTGTGCTGCGGTGGGTAGGCTATAAATCGGTGTGTTCCTGCGCATGCTTTGTGACGCCAACCCACCCTGCCTGCTATTAACCGCACATAAAAAAAACAGGATAAGTGTCCTGTTTTTTTTGTGTTTTAGCGAACAGTTAAATCTTACGCGTCCGCCACATGTAAAAGGCTAAACCCAGCCCTGCCAGCAGGATGATCCCGCCGACAATCCCGAGCACTGGCGAGCGTCTGGCTGAATCGGGGGTGACCACTCCAGCCGAGGGGGCTGACTCCTGCGCGCCAAAATCGATGGTGGCATCCTCGCCTGCCTTGACCTCGAGCGCGTAATTTGTGATGGTGGTGGCGTTAAACCCGTCCGGGATGGCGACGCTGACATTGTAGGAATCCTGTGGTAGATCAGTAAAACAGCGCGGCTGAACCTCATCCGGGTTTCCAGCAACTGTGGTGCCGGTAAGCGAGACTGAACCATCGCGATTGCTCACGCTCACTTCACCGCCGTAGAGATAGTCCTCACCAGTCGTACGCAAGCCATTCCCATCTTTGTCGTGGAAGAGCACCACGCAAATGGTGGCGGTGCCAGGCGAAGGTGTGGGGGAGGGCGTGATCAATTCCGGGGGGGTGGTGGCGGTTGGCATTGCAGTCTGGGTGAGCACCACGGGTTCCACTCTGCCCAGGATGAGATCCTGCCCTTCATACAAAACGCAGGCATCATCCAGACCATTAAGGGTCTTAATTGTCTCAATGGACACATTGGTCAATAGCGAGATGCCAATGCAGCTATCCCCTGCGCGCACTTTGAAAATAATATCGCCGTTCGCATTCGGCGTGGGTGTTTGGTAGGGAGTGCCCTGTGCGGATGCGGGCAAACGTAACATGCTAAGGCTTAAGCCCAGGACGATCAGAAGCAGTAAAAAGAGGGGCAGGGTTTTTGACTTTGTGTTCATAGTTACCTCAATTTTGCATTATAACATTTTCGACCGCGGACGTTTGCTCAAGGGTTAAAAACAATTGACATCTTTTGAGTAAAATTAAGCCATGCTGAAACTCAAATGGCTTTTTGCCTTAATTCCCTTGTTGGTGTCTGCTTGTGCAGGGCAGATGGCAGAGATCCCCCCAACTCTTGAGCCAGAACCGACTCTGACGCTGCTACCCAGCCCCACCATTGATTGGTTCCCCAGCACGCCGACCCCCACGCGAGGTGCCACGGAGGTGGCAGTCTTGCCCACGGCGATTTCAGAGGTTCCTGTGAGTTGGCCATTAGTGGTTTCAGACGACTTTACGGATTCGAGTCATTGGCAGGTGAGCAACAGCTCAAGTGGAACAGTTGCTTATGAGACGAACGCGCTCTCGCTGGCGCTGCCGGCAGGCAAGACCCCGCTGGTCAGCATCAGTGACCACATACTTCCGGGCGAATTTTACCTGGAGCTGACTATGAATGTGTTAATGTGCGGTGATGCGGACCAATATGGTTTAATCCTTTGGCGCAATAGCACCTCCGGAACATTTCGGATCTGGTTCAATTGCCAGGGGGAAGTCATGGCAGAGCGTCAGATTGGCGAGAGCATCGGTCGTTTGCTAACCTGGCAGCCAGCACGCAAACTGCAGCCTGGCGCGCCTGCCAGCAACCGCATTGCGGTTTGGGCAGGCGGTGGGCAGCTGCGGGTATTCGTGAATGGCGTTGAGCAATTTAGCCTGCAAACGCGCAGCAATCTAAACGGGGCTTTGGGGGTCATTGCCCAGGGTGCGGGCAGTAATGCTGCCACCTTCTCCATTTCCGATTTGATTATTTACGCGCCGTAGGCTTTTGGTGGGCTCATCTGCCTGTGTGCGCGCCTGTTTGGACTATTCCATTCTCTGAAAAAGCCTGTTTTAATTAATTAGCACGCGCAGATTGGTTCGCAACGATGCCTTAATTGACTCCAATTACTCGATGAGGATATAATGAAACAAACCACTTAAAAAGTGGGAAAAAATTCAGGAGGGCAGTCATGTCTGACAAACTTAGCATCATCATCCCAATGGCAGGTTTGGGCAGCAGGTTGCGCCCCCTCACATGGAGCCGGCCAAAGCCCCTGGTTTCGCTGGCTGGGGCAACTGTGCTCGATCATCTGCTTTCGATGTTCAAATCGATTGCGGACAGAGATGATATTGAGTATGTTTTTGTGATGTCACCCGGGCAGGAAACTCTGATTCGTGCCCACATGCAGAAAATCTATCCCCATCTTAAAGTGCATTACATTGAACAACCTGAGAAAAAAGGTCAATCCGATGCCCTTTGGCATGCGCGCGAGTTTTTATCCGGTGAGGCACTGGTCCTCTTTTCGGACACATTGATTGATAATGATTTTTCCTTTTTGGCTGAGCCGCAGCCCCAAGCCCTCGCCTGGGTCAAAGCCGTGCCTGATCCGCGTCGTTTTGGTGTGGCAGAGGTCGATGCCAACGGGCAGGTTCTGCGCCTGATCGAAAAACCCAATGATATGAATAACAACCTGGCAGTTGTGGGCTGCTATTATTTTCCGGATGGTGAGCAGTTGGTTAAGGCAATCGAAGAGCAAGTCCAGAAGAAAATTTCGCTGAAAGGTGAGTATTTCCTGGTGGACGCAATCAATCTGATGCTCGAAAAGAATCTGCCCATGCACATCGAACAGGTGAAAACCTGGCTGGATGCCGGCACCTCGGAAGCGCTGCTGGATACCAACCGCTACTTGCTCGAGAATGGGTGCGACCGGGAGCCAACCCCGGGACAATTGGAAGACACGATCATCATTCCACCGGTTTTCATTCATCCTGAGGCGCGGGTGAACACATCCATCATTGGACCCTTCGTTTCGGTGGGGGCGGGCAGTCTTGTGCAGAATAGCTCAATCCGGGACTCTATTCTCAGCCCTGGAGCCCACATTACCAACGCAAATATCGAAGGCTCGCTGCTGGGCTATGATGTGGTGGTGAATGGTTTGATTGGTAAATTTAACCTGGGAGACAACTCCTGGGCGAATTGGTAAAAAACTTACTACTTAATAACAAAGGAGAGTGCATGGCAATTAGATTATCTGAAAAGGTGGCAACCTTAAAACCATCGGGCATCCGCAAGTTCTTTGACATTGCAGCAACGATGAAGGATGTTATCTCACTTGGGATCGGTGAACCGGATTTTGACACACCCGAACCCGTCATCCAGGCTGGCATTGAAGCTCTGAAGCGGGGTGAAACTCACTACACCTCCAACCATGGGCTGCTCGTGCTTCGCCAGGCGGTCAGCGATCATCTCAAGCGACTCTATGGGGTTGAGTACTTCGCGGATTCCGAAATAGTAATAACGGTGGGTGTTTCTGAAGCCCTCTATCTTGTGTTTGCTGCCATGTTAAACCCCGAAGAGGAGGTTATCATTCCCACCCCCTGTTTTGTTTCCTACCAGGCAGAAGTTGCGCTGGCAGGCGGTGTTCCGGTGGAAGTGGCAACATTCGCTGAAAATAACTTTGTCCCCCGCATTGAAGACCTCGAAGCAGCCATCACTCCCAAAACCCGCGCCATTTTTATCGGCAGTCCCAGCAACCCGACAGGCACCGTTTATCCGCGGGAATTCCTCCTGAAATTGGCGGAACTCGTGCTGAAGTATGACCTTGCAGTGGTATCCGATGAAATCTACGACCGCCTGGTATACGGCACCGAGCATGTCTGTTTCCCCAGTTTGCCCGGGATGCAGGAGCGCACCGTGCTGATGGGCGGCTTCTCAAAAGCTTATGCCATGACAGGATGGCGCATTGGTTATGCTGCCGGACCAAAAGAAATACTGAGCGGCATGGTGCGGGTGCACCAATATTCCATCATGTCAGCCCCAACGATTTCACAATATGCGGCATTAACTGCCTTGATGGTTGGTGAACCCTTTGTGCAGGAAATGCTGCGCGAATACGACCGCCGGCGTAAACTCGTTGTGAACGGCTTAAACTCCATCGGTCTCAAGACTTTTGAGCCAAAGGGTGCTTTTTACGCCTTCCCGGATTTGCGCTCGACTGGTTTGAGTGATGACGATTTCTGCAACCAGCTCTTAAAAGAAGAGCACGTGGCTATTGTACCGGGAAATTCCTTTGGCAATGCCGGGGTTGGCTTTGCGCGGGTTTCCTACGCTACATCCTATGAGAAAATTGAGGAAGCCCTGACACGAATTGACCGCTTTGTAAAGCGCGTCGCTTGAGTCTGGACAAAATCTATTCTGGCATAGGTTACGTGAATTAGGAAATTCGCTTCATCGAATAAAGATGGGAGCACATAAAATGTCGATAAATGACTTGCAGATAATACCTCTTAGGTCGGATATGGCGAACATGTTCACCTCTTATTTAGGTGAGATGGATTTCAGCCATGCTGAACACTGGCAATTCTGCTATTGCCAGTATTATCATGTGGACTGCAGCAGTGCGGAATGGCGCGAACGCAGCGCTGAACAGAACAAAGCTCTGGCAGAAGAAAATATCAAAAGCGGCTTGATGCAGGGACTGGTCGCGTTGGATGGCGAGCAGATGGTGGCTTGGGTCAACGTCAATGACATCAAAAATTTCGCCCTGCTTAAAAATGACGAAGAACTTCATCAATTCCCGGGGCGCACTGCGATGGTGGTGTGCTTTGTGATCCATCCGGATTATCGCGGCAAAGGCTTGGCGGGCAAAATGCTTGAAGCGGCAGTTGAAGAATGCCGCCGGCAGGGATTTGACCGGATCATTGGCAGGCCCTTCCTCTGGAGCAGCCATCCCGAGCGCCAGTACCACGGTGTGCCCAAAATGTATGAAGACCTTGGCTTCAAAGAACTTTCAGAAACCAATGGCGCCCACACCTACGTTTTGGACCTGAAATAGTATTGTCGGTTAACGATAGCCCGGGTGATGACCGGGCTTTTTTAATGGCTTTCCAAACCCGGCATCATATTTACCACCAGACACTCACGGAAGATCCTGGCTATTGCGCCAATTGCTTGACCAAAAGAGCAATTTGGGATAAGGTTAAGCCATCAAAATACAGAGGAATTTGATGTCACACAAACGTGATCAACAACCTCATCTATCTTATGACGGGCAGAGCATTAGCTTTGTGCGTCATTTTTGTTGCAAATTCCAAACAGGATAAAAAAGGAGAATTTTTATGTCAGGAAGTACAAACGCTTTTGAAATGGCTCAGGCTCAATTCGATAAAGTCGCCGACCAACTTGAGCTCAGCCAGGAAATCAGGGATTATCTGCGCTATCCGGCGCGGGAATATCATTTCCGTATACCGGTGCGCATGGACGACGGCACAATCAGGGTCTTCCAGGCTTATCGCGTGCAGCACAACGACGCCCGCGGTCCGAACAAGGGTGGTCTGCGCTTTGCAGCCAACGAAACCGCCGATACGGTGCGCGCCCTGGCCATGTGGATGACCTGGAAATGCGCCGTAGCCGATATTCCCCTGGGCGGCGGCAAAGGCGGAGTTGTGGTGGACCCCTCCACGCTCTCTGTCGGTGAGAAGGAGCGCTTGGTGCGCGGTTTTGTGCGCATTATGTGGAAAAACTTTGGTCCCCGCCAGGACGTCCCCGCACCCGACGTCGGCACAACCCCCCAAATGATGGGCTGGATGATGGATGAATATTCCACGATCGTTGGCAACTATACTCCCGGCACCATCACTGGCAAACCCCTTGGCGGCGGCGGTTCTGAGGGTCGCACCGAGGCCACTGGTTTTGGCGTGATCTATACTGTGCGCGAAGCCATGAAACACCTGGGAATTGACCCCAAAACGACATCAGTTTCCATCCAGGGTTTCGGTAACGTCGCCCAATACGCTGCCATCGGTTTCCGCCAGTTCCTGGGTGGCAAAGTGGTCTGTGTTTCCTGCTGGGATCGCGAAGATAAAAAATCTTACACTTTCTGCAAGGAAGAGGGCGTGGATCCGATGTACCTCAAGAGCATCACGGATCAATATGGAACCATCGACAAAGAAAAAGCCAAAGAAACTGGCTATGTGGTCCAGGATGGCGACGCGTGGATTTCCAAGGACGTGGATGTGCTCATTCCCGCAGCCATTGAAGGACAGATCAACGCTGAGAGCGTCCATAAGATCAGCAAGCAAGTCAAGATCCTGGCTGAAGCTGCCAACGGACCCACCACCCCTGAAGCGGACGTGGTACTGGAAGAAAACGGCGTCTTCGTCATCCCCGACTTCCTGTGCAACGCTGGTGGCGTGACGGTCTCGTACTTTGAAGGCGTGCAGAACGACCAGAACTTCTACTGGGGGCGCGAAGAGGTCCTGGACCGCCTGAACCACAAGATGACAGATGCCTTCAAATCTGTTCTGGATATGTCTCTCAGCAAGAAGGTTGGCATGCGCGACGCGGCTTACATGGTCAGCATTGACAAAGTTGTTAAAGCCATGAAACTGCGTGGTTGGATCTAAGAGACTCGATTTTTCCATTAAACCCCCTCTGAAACTTGAGGGGGTTTTTTGTTGTGCCTCTACAGCATATTGCACAGCATCTGGGCTTTCGCTATCATAAAAGCTAACAAGACAAAGGAAAAGGAGCTGATTATGGCAGATAGAAAAGCAAGCGCGATTTGGGAAGGTACCCTCAAGGCTGGCAAAGGCGAGATGCATTTTGCTGGATATGACGGACCCTTCACTTTTGCCTCCCGTTTTGAAGAAGGAAAGGGCACAAACCCCGAAGAGTTGTTGGGCGCGGCACACGCCGGATGTTATTCCATGGCACTCAGCGCAGGTCTGACAGAGGCGGGCTTTCCGCCAGAGAAGATCGAAACCACGGCGCATGTAGCCCTGCGAAATGTTGACGGCAAGGCAACCATCACCCGCAGTCACCTGGTGAGCAAAGCTAGTGTGCCGGGCATTTCACAAGAGAAGTTCCAGGAAATTGCGCAAGCAACCAAGCTGGGCTGTCCGGTATCTCGCGCGCTTGGAGGCGTGGAGATCTCGCTTGAAGCCGCATTGGTTTCATAACCTCACAGAGCGTTGATAGAGAAAAAATTGCCCCCTTCGATTGGGGCAATTTTTTAAAGATGCGCTAAAATGGTTCCTTCATGGAAAAAGAAAAGGTTCTGAACGCTGAGAAAGAAACCATCTCCCTCATGCTTGGTTTATACTGCCGGGATAAACATGGGCAGAAAGGGGGCTTGTGTGAGCAATGCAGCCAGCTGGAGGCTTATGCCCACCAGCGGTTGGAACACTGCCAGTTCATGCCCGATAAGCCAATTTGTGCGAAGTGCCCGGTGCATTGCTACAATCCATATTACCGCCAGCAGGTGCGTCAGGTGATGCGTTACGCTGGCCTCAGGATGCTCACACATGCGCCTGTTGCCGCAATCCGGCACATGTGGTTAATGATGAAGCCAGCCAGTGCGCGTGTCAGGAAAATTCGCGCGCGAAAAGAAAACCAAAAGAAGCCGAAACAAGCCTAAAAACAGCTCTCAGATTTAATCCTGATATAACGGGGGAGAAAATTGAGTGATTCAGTGATTCCTTCTTCAGATACTTGTTAAATTGTTTGAAATATGCAAAGATTGTCACACGCGCCTCCGTGTGATGCACAAATGTGCAAAATAGCCCGATAATATTGTAAATACTGCACACAATTACTATATTATTAGAGTGTCGTTCTCTTGATGTTTTTGGTAAGGAGGAGCTTTGCTTTCACCAGAAGAAGTTCTGGAACTCAGAAAAGCGCAACGCCTGGAAATGCTGGCGGAAGTCTGCTCGCTCTATTACGAGCAGGAAATGACACAAGCCGAAATCGCGGAAAAATTCTTTATCTCACGTTCCAGGGTCTCAAGATTGTTAACGATGGCTCGCGAACAGGGCATTATCTCCTTTAATATTCGACATTTCGGCGAAAGATGCTTTGAGTTTGAACAAATGTTCAAGCGCAAGTATCATCTCGAAGAAATTTTTATCCTCAATTCAGATGGTCACGATGAAACCCAAATGCTGACGCTAATGGGGCAAATGGCTGCAACCTATATTAACAAACAACTTAAGCCCCGCCAAACCGTAGGAATTTCCTGGGGTAAGTCAATCGAGCAGACTATCGCGGCCTTGAAACCTGCTCCTTATCTAAACCTGGAGGTGGTCCAGGTGATTGGTGGGATTTTGGTGCAGAATCCAGTCATCAATATTCCAAGGATCCTGGGTACGATGGTGGAGAAGTACGGTGCCACAGGTATTGCGTTGAACGCGCCTTTGTTAATGGACAGTCCTGAAGCCTGCCAGCTCATCAAGCAGCAGCCTGCAATTGCATTCGCGCTTGATAAAGCCCGCAAGGCTGATTTAATCATGACTGGTGTTGGCGGAGTGAACAAGGACACACTCAGCTATCTCTGGTCGGGGATTGACACAGACCGGGAATTCGAGCCTTTAAGAGAACGCGGAGCAGTCGGTTTCATGTGTTCTCAGGCATTTGATATTCAGGGTAAGTCCTGTTTCCCCGAATTTAACCAACGTGTGGTCAGTTTGACGCTTGAAGAGCTACGCCAGGCGAAAAAAGTAGTTTCGGTCTCTGGGGGAGTCCGAAAAGGAGCCGCAATGCTGGGGGCTTTGCGGACCGGGATCATCAACGTCCTGGTCACCGATTTGGCCTGTGTGCGTGAGATCATTCGACTTGAGAAACAAGAAACAAATGAAAACAAATGACGATTTGAGCAGGTCAGGAACTGCCTGCGAAATAATGGAAGCCCGCAAGGTGCTTGCCAATAAACCAATAAGCTCCCCATAAGGGGAAATATAGATCAAAACTAAAAGGAGAATTGTATGAGCAAAATTGATGAAGTTACACGTGAATCCTGGATTATGAGTACCTTCCCTGAATGGGGCACCTGGCTGAATGAGGAAATTGAGGAAGAAGTTGTGGCACCTGGCACGGTGGCAATGTGGTGGCTGGGCTGCACCGGCTTGTGGGTCAAGACCCCTGGCGATGCCAACATCAGCATCGATTTCTGGCTGGGCAATGGGAAACGCACCAAAAAGACAAAGAACATGGTTGCCGGACACCAGATGGCAAACATGTGCGGCTGCCGCCTTCTGCAGCCCAACCTGCGCGCCAGCCCCTTTGTGATGGACCCGTTTGCGGTCAAAAAGATTGACGCTGTCCTTTCCACCCACTACCACAACGATCATATCGATGTAAACTACGCCGCTGCCATTCTTAAGAATGTGGAAGAACCAATTCCCTTTATCGGACCGATGAAGTCCGTGGAAAGATGGCTCAGCTGGGGTGTGCCCGCCGACCGATGTATCACCGTGCGCCCGGGTGATTCCATCAAGATCAAAGATCTTGAAATTATTGCTGTTGATTCCTTTGATCGCACCTGCCTGGTGACCACCGATGGCTACCAGGACATTCGCGGCATCTGCCCGACCGACATGGACGATAAAGCGGTCAACTACATTATCAAGACCCCTGGCGGCAATATCTACCACAGTGGCGACTCGCACTACTCCATTTACTTCGCCAAACACGGCAAGGACTATGACATTGATGTGGCGCTTGGCTCATATGGCGAAAACCCCATCGGTATCGCTGACAAAATGACCTCCATCGACATCCTGCGCATGGCTGAAGCACTGCGCTGCAAAGTCGTAATCCCAATCCACCATGACGTTTGGACGAATTTCATGGCAGACCCCGCTGAAATTCTGGCGCTCTATGAGATGCGCAAGCACCGCCTGCAATATCAATTTGAGCCTTTCATCTGGCAGGTGGGCGGCAAGTATATCTACCCGAACGATTTGGGCAAACGCGAATATCATCACCCGCGCGGATTTACGGACTGCTTCGAGCACGAGCCGAATACACCCTTCCGTTCGATTTTGTAGGTAAGACCCTCAGTTAAGTTCTTCTGCGCGGTTGGGTCGTGAGCCCTGACGATCTCAGAAACTCAACCGCGCGAGAGTTCAAATTATAAAAAAAACAAGGAGACAAAATGGAAATTTTAAATACAGTTTGGGCATTTATCGTCAGTAACATCATTACCCAACCCGCTTACTTTATAGGTTTAATCGTTTTGCTTGGTTATATCTTGCTGAAAAAGCCCTGGTATGACGTTTTAGCTGGCACGATTAAAGCGATTGTCGGGTACCTTATCCTGATCGTCGGCTCCGGCGGTCTGGTCGGCAACTTCCGCCCTGTGTTGGTGGGTCTGAAAGACCGCTTCAACCTGGACGCTATGGTGATCGACCCGTATTTTGGTCAGAACGCTGTGACCGCAGGGGTGGAAGAGGTTTTTGGCCGGACTTTTGGTCAGGTCATGATCCTCGTTTTGATCGCTTTCATTTTTAACATTGTGCTTGTTGCTTTGAAAAAGTGGACCAAGTTCCGCGCGATTTTCACCACCGGTCATGTCCAGGTGCAGCAGGCTTCAACCGCTTTCTGGCTGATTCTGTTTGCCTTCCCCACCTTGGGCGAAACACCTGTTCTCCTGATCATGGCTCTGCTGTTGGGTCTCTATTGGGCAGCTGGCACCAACCTGACTGTTGAGATCTCCCAGGATCTGACCGATGGTGCAGGTTTCAGCATCGCGCATCAGCAGATGTTCGGGCTCAAGTTGTTCTCCTGGCTGTCAGAAAAAATGAATAAGAGTGGCAAGCGCCAAAGCAAGCGCCTGGAGGACATGGAATTTCCTGGCTTCCTCTCGATTTTCAACGAAAACATGGTTGCCACTTCCATTCTGATGACCCTCTTCTTCGGCACAATTCTGTTGATCCTGGGTAAGGATTATTTGATCGAAGCCAAATTCCTGGCTGAGGGAAAATCCTTCCTGTTCTATATCCTGACCACCTGTCTGAACTTTGCGGTTTATCTGGCTATCCTGCAGTTGGGCGTTCGCACCTTCGTTGGTGAGTTGACCCAGTCCTTCCAGGGTATTTCTCAGAAACTCCTCAAGGGTGCAGTGCCAGGTGTGGACTGCGCGGTTTCCTACGGCTTTGGTTCCCCCAACGCTGTGACCATCGGCTTTCTTTTTGGCGCTCTCGGTCAGTTCCTGGCGATCGCAATCCTGATCCTGCTCAAGAGCCCCACGCTGGTCATCGCTGGCTTCGTTCCTGTGTTCTTTGACAACGCGACCATCGCTGTTTATGCCAACAACAAGGGCGGTCTGAGAGCTGCCATGCTTTGGCCATTCGTTTCGGGTCTGATGCAGGTGTTTGGCTCTGCCCTGATCGCTGGCTGGGTTGGTATGGCTGCCTTCGGCGGTTACCTCGGCATGTGGGACTGGGCAGTGGTATGGCCTGTCTTCACCGTCCTGATGAAGTACCTGAGCATCGTTGGTGTGGTGCTGGTTGCCATCTTCCTCTTCGCGGTGCCCCAGATCCAGTACCTCAAGGATAAGAAAGGCTACTTCCTCGTGACCGAGGACTACGAGGCTTACAAGGCCCTTAAAGCTGATAAGTAAGCATTTGACACATAAAAAAACTATATAATTAGTTGAAATACCCGTCAGGGATCGAAAGATCCCTGACGGCAGTACAGGTAAGAAAAGAAAGGAAGAAAAATGGCAACGATTATTGTTTCATGCGCGAACGGCGCGGGTTCAAGTCTTCTTTTGAAGATGGCGGTAGAGAAGGTCACTAAAGAGCTTAATATGGACGTGACCCGCATTCACCACTGCTCTATTTCCGAAGGGAAAAGCGCGGCAACTGCTTACGACATTGTGTTCTGCCCACTGACTTTTGTCAACATGTTCGAGGCAGCCGCAAAGAAGGGTATCCCTGTGATTGGTCTCAAGAATGTCATGTCGGCTGATGAGATCAAAAAGAATATCCTTGAGCTTGGATTGGATCAGAAATACCAGAAGAAATAGATTCAAACATAAGTCTGCCGGAGCAGGAGAAATTTTGGAAAAAACCGAATTAAGAAAGCTTGGTCTAAATGTCAGAATGGTCGTGAGCGATCTGGACCAAACTCTATTGAATTCGGATGCTACTATCTCAGCTGAGAATCTGGCCGCAATCCGTGCTGCCGAAGCTAAGGGTATTTTCGTCACAATTTGCTCCGGGCGAATATATACGATGCTTGAAGCTTATGCTCGCAAATTGAACATTCAAGGTCCTGTTATTACCACCAATGGAGCTGCGATTGTCGATGGTCAAACCGGCAAACTGCTCTCGAAGCATCCAATCCCTCACGATGTTGCAGTAAAAATCCTTGACTACGCCAGGGAAAGGGACTACGACTATTCTGCCCTCACTGGACAGGTCAGTTATTTTTCAGGCAACAGCCTGCGGATAAAACGCTTCCAGCGCTACAACGAAATTGCTGAAGCGGGTGGCATTACGCGCATGCAGTTGGAATATTTTGATGGGCGCAACTATACCGATATCGAAGATGATATTTTGAAGATGCTGCTCTACCAGATCCCCAAGGAAGAGTTAGCTTTGCTCACGGACTTTTTAGACAGCATACCCGAAATCTGTTACACCAGTTCGGACGAAGGTTTGCTGGATATCATGGCGGCTGGCACAAATAAGGGCACTGCGGTCGCTGAGGTGCGGGCCTTGCTCGGTCTTGAAAAAGACCAGGTATGTGTTTTCGGAGATTACATCAATGACCTTGCCATGTTCAATGAGGCGGATCTGACGGTGGCGATGGCCAACGCGCATGAAGATTTGAAAACCAGGGCATCTTATGTGACCGACACGAATGATCGTGCTGGTGTCGCCAGGGCGATCGAAGCCCTGATGCTGTAAAAACACGTTCCAAAAACGAAATTTTTGGAGCAATTAAGGAGAGAATATGCTTGAGCTGTTGAAAGCTGAAGTTTTAAAAGCAAATCTTGCCCTGCCGAAATACGGACTGATTACGTTCACCTGGGGCAACGTCTCAGGTATCGATCGTGAGGCGGGGCTGGTGGTGATCAAGCCTTCAGGGGTTGAGTACGATGTTATGACCGTGGAGGATTTGGTTGTGGTGGATCTGGAAGGAAATGTCGTTGAGGGAAAACTAAAGCCCTCTTCCGATACCCCCACCCACCTGGAACTCTACAAAGCCTTTGAGGCTTTGGGCGGTATCGTTCATACTCACTCGCGCTGGGCGACCATCTTTGCGCAGCAAGGACGCGGCGTGCCGGCATTTGGTACAACGCATGCCGATTATTTTTATGGTGAAATCCCCTGCACGCGTAAAATGACTCCTGAAGAAATTGCCGGAGAATATGAAAAAGAGACTGGCAAGGTCATCATTGAGCGCTTTGCCGATATCGATCCCGCGGCTGTACCGGCAGTGGTGGTTTATAGCCACGGTCCCTTTGCCTGGGGTAAAGACGCAATGGAAGCAGTCCACAACGCGGTGGTTTTGGAAGAAGTCGCCTTCATGGCATGGCACAACCTGGCACTCAGCAATGGAGAACTGCCCGTGATGCAGCAGGAGCTGCAAGACAAGCACTACCTGCGCAAACATGGTGCCAATGCTTATTATGGGCAGGGGAAGTAAAGACATGGCGCAATACTCCCTGGGATTGTATGAAAAGGCGATGCCGGGCGACTTGAGCTTTCGGGAAATGCTCGAACTTACCGCCCGCACAGGCTTCGACCGGCTTGAGCTGAGCGTGGATGAGAGCGATATGCGCCTTGCGCGGCTCGACTGGCAGAGCTCCCAGGTACATGAGCTAAAGCGACAGATTGATGCGAGCGGTGTTTTGATCCGCACCATGTGTTTGAGCGGGCATCGCAAATACCCCTTGGGTTCACATGATCCAGGCATCCGTGAAAGATCACTTGAGATCATGCGCAAAGCCGTGGATCTTGCCGCGGATTTGGGTATCGCGATCATCCAGCTGGCGGGGTATGACGTCTACTACGAAACCGGCGACGCGGATACCCGTGCCTGGTTTTCGGAGAATCTTGCAGTCTCCACTGAGATAGCTGCCAAAGCTGGCGTTTTGCTTGGGTTTGAAACCATGGAAACCCCCTTCATGGATACTGTCGGCAAGGCGATGCATTACGTAAACCTGGTTGGTTCCCCCTATCTGGGGGTCTACCCGGATATCGGCAATCTAAAAAACGCCGCGGTTCTTTATGGCTCCGATCTTTTGGCTGATATTGAACTCGGTCGGGGGCATACCTTTGCCGCACACCTGAAAGAGACTGTTCCCGGTGTGTACCGAGACATGGTTTTCGGCACCGGACATACCCAGTACCAGGAATGTATCCAGGTGCTTTGGAGCATGGGTGTGCGCATGTTTACCGGAGAATTCTGGTATGATGGGAAGAGTGAAATTGAACCCAGCCTCTTTGCTTCCTCTCAATTCTTACGAAATCAAATCGAAACGGCTCTTGCCGGCTTTAATTGATAAAAAAGGAGATCAACTATGTATTCCAAACAAACCGTATTAAAGAACCTGACAGGTCTTCATGCTCGCCCGGCTTCTGAATTTGTTGCCTGCGCAAAGGGTTTTGAGTCGAAAGTGACTGTGAGAAGGCTCGACGTCGACGATGCCCCCGAAGCCAATGCCAAATCCATCATCAAGATCCTTGCCCAGGGTCTTTCGGTAAACACCCCAATCGAAATCAGCGCTGATGGACCCGATGAGCAGGAAGCGGTTGAAAAGCTGGTGGAATTGGTCGACTCAAAGTTCGGCGAAGACTAAAGCTTCTCATCAGACAATTGAAAGGAGCAAAAATGAGGATCCTGAAAGGTAATCCCGTTTCAAGGGGTATTGCCCTCGCAAAAGTATATATCTACAAGGCATTTAAAGCGGATGTCCACGAGTCTTATTTCGAAGCCGGACAAGAAGCCGAGAAATACAAGCAATTCACTGACGCCCTTGCCGCGGCTGAGACTGAACTGGATGCGATCGTGGCATCTCTGGCTGTGGAGTCTCCTGAAAAAGCCAAAATATTCACCGCTCATATTGAAATTCTGAACGATGAAGAAGTGGCTGAAGAAGTAAAGGATATGATCTTCTCGAGCCGGGCAATGCCTGACTACGCAGTGGATATGGTCTTCACCGAGTTTGCTCTTCTGCTCGAAAAAGCCAAAGATCCACTGATTGCAGCTCGTGCGGCGGATTTGCGCGACGTACGCAACCGGGTTTTGCGCATCCTGAAAGGCGAAAAAGAACATAACCTTGCTAATTTGCGCGAGAAAGTCATTGTAGTTGCACATGACCTGCTTCCAAGCGACACTGCCACACTTGACCGTTCTCACGTAATGGGCATTGTGACGGAAGTCGGCGGTGCCACATCCCACACAGCCATTATTGCCCGCAGTTATAAGATCCCTGCGGTGCTTGGTGTGCCGGATGCCACTGAAATAATGAAGAACGGGGAAATGGTTATTTTGGACGCGCTCAAGGGGCAGGTGATGCTGGAACCTGAGAAGGCGACGATCACGGATTTTGAAGCTAAACTGGAAAAGTTTCTTTATGATGAGAAACAAACGGCTGAATACCTGGATCGAATTCCGCTGGTTGCCAGCGGTGAACGCTTTAGCGTTGGCCTAAACATCGGCTCGACCGAACCTGATGAAGGCTTTAAGTACATCGACTTCATCGGTCTGTTCCGCACGGAATTTCTTTACATGGAAAGCGAGCACATGCCCACCGAAGATGAACAGTTCGCGGCATACAAAAAAGTGCTTGCCAACGCGATGGGCAACCCTGTGACCCTGCGCACACTTGATATCGGCGGCGATAAGTCCCTCCGCTACCTGGTGCTTCCAAAGGAAGATAATCCCTTCCTGGGCAACCGCGCGCTCCGACTTTGCCTGGATATGCCGGAAATGTTCAAGACGCAGCTGCGCGCCGCGCTGCGGGCATCAGCTTTTGGTCCCATGCAGATCATGTTCCCGATGGTAGGCACAATTGATGACATCCGGGCTGCAAACGCGGCAGTTGCTGAAGCCAAAGCTGAACTGCGGGCAGAAGGCATTCCTTTCGATGAGAAGATCAATATTGGTATTATGATCGAGATCCCCTCGATTGCCATGATTGCAGATCTGGCAGCTGAAGAGACTGATTTTGCCAGCGTTGGCACGAATGATCTGACGCAATATTTGCATGCGGTCGATCGTATGAACTCAAATATCACCGACTACTATCAAAGCTCTTCCCCGGCTATGTTCCGCATCCTCGGCAAAATTTTCAAGGAATACAATGACGCTGGCAAACCTGTTTCGGTTTGTGGAGAACTGGCGGGAGAACCACTGGCGGCTATCGTTCTGTTTGGGCTTGGATTAAGGAAATTCAGCATGAATGCTTCCAATATCGCGCATGTCAAGCGCATGCTCTCCCTCTTCACGCTCGTCGAAACTGAAGAGATCGCTGAAAAGGTGATAAACATGCAAACCCAGGCCGATGTGGAAGCCTATCTCAAAGCTGAAGTAGCAAAACGCGAAGAGAAACAAGCGGTAACATTTAAGAAGTAGGAAAGCCAACGCCTGCCCAAAATGGGCAGGCGTATTTAATAAGAGAGACTGAGATGACAGAGATCAAGTTTACGAAGCAATCAATCGCGGAGATAGAAAAGTGTTATTCTGTTTGCCCAACCACGCTGCGTGGCACCAAAGGCTTCCTCATCGCAACAGAAAAAGCGGGAGGCTGCTTCTTTTTTGATCTGGAAGGCAAACTGGTGGAGCAGATTTGGCAGGATCCTGGTGGTGTAATGTCGCTGGTACCTGTTCCAGGCAAAGCGAACCAATTTCTCTCCACCCAGGAATTCTACAGTCCAAACGATTCCATGAAAGCACGCATCGTCTTGGCTTATCTCGCGGATGGAAACTGGCAGGTCAAGACCGTAGCTGAGCTGCCTTTTGTGCATCGCTTTGACGTGCTGGTCACCCCTGAGAAAAATTACCTGATTGCCTGCACGCTGAAATCCGGGCATGAATACAAGGAAGACTGGACCCATCCAGGGAAGATTTTTATTGCTGAATTGCCAGAAGATCTGCTGGCTAAAGATGCAAAGATTGAGTTCACCGTCTTGGCAGAAGGACTCACCCGGAACCACGGCTACTATCGTTGTTATGAGAATGGGCGGCCTTTTTCATTGGTAAGCGCTGAAAACGGTGTGTTCAAGGTCACGCCTCCAGGCCCCCAGCAGCCAGCCTGGAAGCTGGAAAAACTGCTTGATGAAGCTTGCAGCGACGGCACTCTGATTGACCTGGATGGTGATGGTCAGCTAGAGTTGCTGACCTACGCGCCTTTTCATGGCGATATTCTGCGCATTTGGCGGCTGGTGGATGGCAGGTACGAGCTGGATTACGCTCACCCCGAACCCGTGGAATTCCTGCATGCAATTTGGGCTGGGCAGATCAACGGCAAACCAACCATCCTGATTGGCAATCGCAAGGGCAAACGAGAACTGATGGCCCTCACATGGGATCATGACGCAAAGCATTATCATTTCCAAATTTTGGATAGCGACAGCGGTCCGGCAAATGTGACCTATTTTGAAGAGGATGGCAAACGCCTGATTGTGGCCACCAACCGCGAGACGAACGAAGTGGCAATGTACATGTTGGAAGTTTAGCAGAATTTGATTATCTAACAAAGCCACCCGTTTGAAGGGTGGCTTTGTTTTAGATAAGGTAACATAAGTTTCGCACATTTAAAAAGGACATGGTCCTCAATCACTTGGTAAGATGAAGTTGACAAACCAAACCAACCAAGGAGAAAGAACCATGTCAGAACAAATTGTACAGTTAAACGAACAAGTAATAAAGAGTGAGTTGAAGGAACTTGTCCGGCAAAGTGTCCAGGAGGTGCTCAATAGCCTGCTGGACGCGGAAGCAGATCGGTTGACCAATGCACACAAATATGAGCGCACGGAAGGCAGGCAAGATACACGGGCAGGGCATTACACCCGCAAATTGCTGACTGGAGCTGGAGAAGTAGCCTTAGAAGTGCCCAAACTACGCACTTTGACATTTGAAAGCGCTATCATTGAACGCTACAGACGCCGTGAAACCAGTGTGGAAGAAGCGCTGGTGGAGATGTATCTGGCAGGAGTCTCCACCAGACGGATCGAAGACATCACGGAACTGTTATGGGATGCAAAGCTGAGCGCCGGGACGATGAGCAGGCTCAACGGCAAGGTTTATGAGCAGATTGAGGCATGGCGGAACAGACCGCTCAGCGGAGCCTATCCCTATGTTTACCTGGATGGGATCTATCTGAAGCGCAATTGGGGTGGGGAATACGAGAATGTGGCCATTTTGATCGCTATGGCGGTCAACCAACGAGGAGAAAGGGAAGTTATTGGTGCCACTGAGGGGATGAAAGAAGATAAAGAAAGTTGGCTCGGCTTCCTGCGTCACCTGAAGGAAAGAGGCTTGCAGGGCACACAGCTATTTATTGCCGATAAATGCTCAGGTCTGATTGAAGCCATGGCTGAGGTGTTTCCCCGGGCTCGCTACCAGCGTTGCATCGTGCACTTTTACAGGAATGTATTTTCAGTGGTGCCCAGGAAGAAGGTGAAAGAAGTATCAGCCATGCTGAAGGCGATTCATGCCCAGGAAGATAAAGAGGCAGCTCTGAAAAAGATTGGTGACATCATCGAGAAACTAAAAGACTTGAAGCTGAATGAAGCTGCTGGGAAGGTAGAGACTGCGGCTTATGAAACCCTGACTTATATGGACTTCCCAAGAGAGCATTGGCGACGTATTCGAACCAACAATGCCATGGAAAGGCTGAACCGGGAGATCAGGCGCAGAACGAAAAGCGTTGGCGCGTTTCCGGATGGACGCTCTGCCCTGATGCTTGTATGTGCCCGACTCAGATACATCGAGCAGTCTGAGTGGGGTCAGAAAACGTACTTGAACATGCAGCATTTGGAGGATTACCAACCAAGTGATTCCTAAATGTGCGAAAAATACTTGACAGTACCTTGTTTTATAGACAACGTTAAAGGCTTAAGAAACAAAAGAGGAATTGTCAGCTGTTAAGTTGGCGTGAATTATCCTTTCCACATCCAGAAAACCTTGTCGCTGCACCGAACGACCCCCAACTTTTTCTGCAAGCGCATGGATGTATCGTTATTCGCGAACACCTGCCCATATGGCAGTTCACCCATGGCAAGGACTTTTGCAATTAGTGCACGCTCCAGGCGTTCTCCCCAACCCTTCCGGCGATATTCTGGCAAAACGTACAGCATACCCATCGTGTGGTCTTCATGCAAACCAATAAACGCAAAAAGCTTCTCACGGTCGCGCAACCCGAAAATCCGCTCATCCTCAATGGCTTGATCGGCTTCCTCTGGGTCTAATCGATCATAATGTGCCAGAAAGAAATCCAAATCAGAATGGCTGATGGGCGTGAGCTCCAAATCAGATTCGATGGTCTTGTGGGGGTAATAGAATTGCAAACATTCTGTGATTTCCTTGAGTCCAAAATATTCAGCTGCTGCCTTTGCGTGATGACTTCCGCAGAGTTCAACTAGATCGGGTTTGGGGAGGTTCCTGACCAGTTCAAGCGGATTTGGGCCTGCCAGTAGCATGAAGTCAGGACGCGATTGATAAACCGCTACGCCATTTTCGTTGGCAGCAATCAACTCAGCGCCATGCCTGAGAGCATAGATCAGTGGGTAATTGAGGTAATAGTTCTGGCTCAGCAGATCGAAGGCGTTTTGCATCGTGAATTTTCTATAGCGATCTTGATGAGCAGGCAAAAACGCCTGAGGGTTAATCCCTTTCGCCTGTTTCCACGTAGTGGGTAAGCTCGCCAATGCTGAGGTCCTTGATGCCCAGCTTTTCGACGGTTCTACCCTTGCGCCAGTAATCCGTATTATGCAGGATGCATCCCAACTTGATGATGCTTCGGATCAGGTTGACCGAAACGCCGTAGCGTTCGCCAAGTGAAGCAATTGGTACCAGGCTCATGGGCAGCTCTTCAAAAATATAGCGGTGGTTTAAGGTTGGTGGCGCTTTAATGCCGTAGTATCCGGTTTGGTTGTGCATGGCTTCATACAGGTTATCTCCGGTAGCGTTATATGCCAACTCAAGCCACTCCATGCCGGTACGTGCCCGTAAGCCCAAAGCTGAGGCGACTGTGACCCTTTCCCTGTCGATCACCTCCAACACCCTCGCAACAGAGGGTGTGACCCCGTCCACGTAAAATTCAAAATTGCCGTGAGTGGCTTCAATCCAGCCTGCGTTGAGCATGGCAAGCGCGGGGTGGAAAACCGCGCCCATGTTGTTTAATCCGGTCATCAACACATTTCCGCCGCTGATGTATTGCGGGAAGGCGGTATGGATCACATCCAGCACCTCCTGCGTGCGGTTTGCCGGCAGGGCAGCCAGCGGAACGGATTCTTTGATGCGGAAAATGCGCGCGAGGCTGGGACCTTCGGATCTGCTGGCAAAAATGAAAGTTTCTGCCTCGGAAATCAGCGGGGTTGAGGTGCAACCCTGTTGCCGAAGGATCTCGGCAAATTCCAGTGCGCCGCCTGTTCGCCCGGGATGCAGGATGACGATGTGGTCATCCCGCAGGTAGGGTGCAGCAGCTGTAGCAATATCTCTGTGCGCTGTGGAGGGCGTGACCACCATGATGACCTGTGATCCTGCCAACAACTCTTCTATATTTTCCGTCACCAACTCTAACTTTCCAAAGCCTTCCAAACCGCCAGAGTTGATTAGCTCGATGCCGTGCCTTTCGGCAATGACTTCCACGTGGGTAAAAGTGCGGTTATAAAGCAGCACTTTCTTGCCGAGTAATGCCAGGTATGCTGCCATGGCTTTTCCGCCATTACCAGCCCCGATCACACCAAAAATGTATTCTTTGCTCATCATTGCTCCTTATAAGTAGCGTTGTAGTCGTGTCTGCTCGTCGATAATTTTTCCGTTTTCGTCCACGGTTTCGGAGGCTCCATCCAGCACACGAGTGCGCACAGCCCCGGGGGCGAAGGCGTTATTTTTAAGTTGAGGCGCGTCCAGAATACCGACTTTAACGGCTTTTGTCAGTGTCGCCGGATCCGTAAGCGGATCTTCGGCACCCTCCGGAGCGATATTCCGGATAGCCTGCAAAGTTATCTGCACCTGTTCAATCAGGTATTCTTTCCGGGCTTGAATTTTCGGATCCACCGTCATATCCGGTTGACCAGCCAGGGCGTTTTCAATGCTGCGCCGGGCGGCAAGACTGGCAGATATTACATCAGAGGCAGTCGCGGCGTGATCTGCTTCGGTGTGACCAACGATGTGAATAATATGCGGCTTCAGAGCCATCTGCAGATAGATACTGCTGGCCAGGTGAGCCCGGGCAGCGTTGTCTTCCAGGGGGTAGCTGAGCAAGCCGGTGCGTGTCTGCCGCCAGTTGCGGAAGTTTTTATCTTCCAGGGTGGCGATCATTTCGAGAATCGTGAGCATTTTTGCCAGGTCCATCGAGTCCGAAAGGTTGGGTGGGCTGTTGAACATCATTTGCGCAATGTAATCCCTGACGCCAAAGGCTTTGGCATTATAGGCTGAAAGATAGGCGGAAGTGACATAGACCGCGTCTGAAGCGTCGCGCATGCCCCAGTGGTGAGGTTCATTCAGTTCCACCGGAATGTTCTTCCGGGCATACCAGGTCATCACCTGCTGATGTTCGCGGATCGATTCTTCCAGAGTCAGTGGTCCGCGTCCGTCCATCAGGTTGAACCAGAACAGAGGAATCGCGCACCAGGAGATGTTGATAGTTTCAACATACATCTCTGCCAGTTGAATAAAGTCATCTGTGCCCGAGTAGGTGCGCATCAGCGGGTAATTGCCAGTGCGTGAAGCCTCAAATAGCTGGCGGTAATCTTCGGCGCTGCGCACGGGCACTCCACCCGCGCCGGTGGCACGCGCGCTTTGCCTTTCAGGGTGGAAGAAATTTGCCTGGGCGTCCTGGTCGATGCCCAGCGAGATCACATCCAGCGCTTTGGCTTCAGCGATCTGGCGGATACCCTCGATGCTGGCTTGCATGGTCGGCAGCCCGAAATGATGGCGCAGCAGTGGGTAGGGTTGCTTCCAGCGAATGCGCTCAATCGTGCTTTGGGGATAACTTGACTCGCCAGGTGCCAGGAGATCTTCTCCGCGCAGATAGGCGAGAATTTCTTCACGGCTTTGGCTGCCGTCAAAAATTTGTTCAAAAAAACCTTCCAGGGCTTCAGCCTTGCGCGAAACTGGCGGGGTGCCGCCAAAAGCGAAACGTACCCCTTTCTCTTGCAGGTCAGCAGCAGCTTCCGCGAACTCAGCCAAAAGGCGTTCGCCGGTTTCGGGCGTAAGTCGATAAGAGACGCCGACCAAATCCGCCTTTTCGCGAACGGCCGCCTCGATGAGGGTTTCGATTGGGACTGCCGGACCGAGAAAGATTGTTCTCCATCCAGCCAATTCCGCTAATCGAAGAAAATTTGTTACCCCTGCAACATGAACACATTCCCCCAAAGCACCGGCTACGATGGTTTTCATACTCACTCCTGTTTGGTAATTGAACGGATGTGTACGTAACCCGAGTTTTAATGGGTGATCTGCCAGACTGGCTGGCAGATGGCTTGATGAATTATTGATTAAGTTTACCCGAAATTAGCAGAACTCGTTTGGAAACACTCATTTTGTATGAGGAATAAAACCTGATTTAGTGAATAATCCGGTTCACCTTTCTACAAATTAAAAATCCGGGTGTGGAAGTGGCACCCGGATTGTTTATTTGGCTATCCCACAATATTCACCAACCTGCCCGGCACGACAATCACCTTGCGGATGGTTCGGCCTTCCAGGCTTTGCTGGACGGCGTCGCTTGCCAGTGCGAGTTGTTTGGCGTCTTCATCGCTGATGCCCGGTTCCACCAGGATGCGGTCGCGCAGCTTGCCATTGACCTGGACGATCAGGGTGATCATCTCGTCTTTGGCGGCTTCTTCGTCCATCTGCGGCCAGGGCTGGGTGTGGACCGAATAAGGTTTGCCCAGGCGTTCCCACAGTTCTTCAGCAATATGCGGGCAGACCGGCGCCAGCATGCGCAAGTAGAGATCCGCCGCTTCGTTCCATTCCTCGGAGCCAAATGCGCCGGCATTCTTGGCTCGCCCCATTTCGTTCAGCAGTTCCATCAGGCTCGAAACGATCGTGTTGAATTCAAAATTCTCAAAATCATAGGTTACCCGCTTGAGGGTCTGGTGTGTCTTGCGGCGCAGGGCTCGCAAAACCTCGGGCTCAGCAGTTCCATCTGTGGGTTCCAGCAGCATATACCAAACCCGCCGCAGCCAACGGCTGTTGCCCTCGATGCCTGTGCTGGACCAGGGTCCGCCCAGTTCCCAGCGACAGAAGAATATAATGTACGCCCGCACCGTGTCCGCGCCATAACGGGCGACCAGGTCGTCCGGGTTGATCACGTTGCCGCGGCTCTTGCTCATTTTTTCGCCGTCTTCACCCAACACCATGCCCTGGTTGCGTAGCTGCAGCATGGGCTCGTCCCCTTTGGTGATGCCGCAATCGCGTGCGGCTTTGTGGAAGAAGCGGGTGTAGATCAGGTGCATGGTGGCATGCTCGGAACCACCGGTGTAAGTGTCCACCGGCATCCAATAGTTGTACTGGGCCGGGTCAAAGGGACCCTCAGGGTAATCCGGGCTGAGGTAGCGCAGGTGGTACCAGCTGGAGCACATGAAGGTGTCCATGGTGTCGGTTTCTCGTTCCGCCGCGCCGCCGCAGACCGGGCAGTTGGTGAAGCGCCAGGTGGGGTGCAGTTTGAGTGGGCTTTCGCCAGTGGGCAGCCATTCCACGTCATCCGGCAGCAATACCGGCAGCTGCTCCTCAGGCACAGGCACGGTACCGCATTTGGGGCAGTAGATCATGGGGATCGGTGCGCCCCAGTAGCGCTGGCGGCTGATCAGCCAGTCGTGCAGGCGGTAGCTGGTGGTGCCAAAACCAAAGCCGTTTTCCTCAGCAAAGCGGGTAGCCGCGGCCAATGATTCCGATTCAGGGGTGCCTGTGAGAGGCCCGGAATTAACCATTGAACCGTGTGCTTCAACCGCTGCGGTCATTTCGTCGGGCTCAATCAGGTTATCCCCGTTTGGCTGGATCACTACCTGGATTGGGAGCTTATATTGCCGCGCGAACTCAAAATCGCGCTGATCATGCGCCGGCACAGCCATGATGGCACCAGTACCATAGCCCATCAGCACGTAATCCGCGATCCAGATCGGGATGTGCTGACCGGAGGCGGGGTTGATGGCATAGCCGCCGGTGAAAACACCGGTTTTCTCACGTGTGACCGATTCGCGTTGGATATCCGATTGACGTTTGGCTTGCTCCTGGTAAACGCGCACCTCGTCCAACTGGGCGCTTGTGGTGACTTTTTCCACCAGCGGGTGCTCGGGAGAGAGAACCATGAAAGTTGCACCCCAAAGCGTGTCGGGGCGGGTGGTGAAAACCTCGATCGGATCGCCAGCCTCAGTTTTAAAAGTTATAGAGGCACCTTGCGACTTTCCAATCCAATTTTGCTGCAGGGTCTTGATGAATTCCGGCCAGTCGAGCCCCTCATAATTGAGCAGTTCTTCGGAGTAGTTGGTCGTTTTGAAGAACCACTGTTTCAGGTCTTTGCGGATCACCGGCGTACCGCAGCGTTCGCAGTGGCGGTCTTCGCCGTGCACCTGCTCGCGCGCCAGGGTGGTGTTGCAATTGGGGCAGAAGTCAACTGGAGACAGCTTCTGGTATGCCAGCCCGTGTTTGTAGAATTGCTCAAAGAACCACTGCGTCCAGCGGTAATATTTTGGATCCGCGGAGATGATTTCAGAGCGCCAGTCGAAGGAATTGCCCATCGAGCGCAGCTGCCCGCGCATGTGTTCGATGTTGGCATAAGTCCATTCTTTGGGGTGGATGTTGTGTTTGATGGCAGCGTTTTCAGCCGGTAGACCGAAGGCATCAAACCCCATCGGGAAGAAGACGTTAAACCCCTGCATGCGCTTGAAGCGGGCGCGGGCATCAGGGGGCGTCATGGCATACCAGTGCCCGATGTGAAGGTCGCCGGAGGGGTAGGGCAGCATCGTGAGGGCGTAGAACTTGGTTTTGTTCGGATCGCGCTCGGGTTGGTAGAGTTTGTCTGCCTCCCAGCGTGCCTGCCACTTGGGCTCGATATCTTCGGGTCGATAAGTCGGTATTGCGGTTGGGTCCATCATAATTTGCTCCTGTTTTAGCTCTTTCTGCCTTTCTGACTTTTAGGGAGGGCGAAAGGGAAACAGCCTGTGTTTAAATAAAAAATCCCTGTTTGCAGGGACGAAATTGCTTTCGCGGTACCACCCTGCTTCCCATCACGAGGATGAGCAGCTCATGGAGGCGATAACGGGTCTGACCGTCTGCGGCTAAAGGGCATCACCGCAGCCACGCTCCGATTGGAGGGGCAGTTGAGTGGGGTCTGAGGCGCTCCGCGGGCGCTTGCAGCCTTTCAGCCAGGCGGCTGCTCTCTGGCGGATGACCGATGCTCTGCCATCGTGTTTGTGAGGAGAGTATATCACAATTTGGGTGGCATAATCACAGGCATTTTTGGGTAGGGGCAGGCCTCAGTGCCTTTATAAATGCAGCGAGGAAAAGGCAGGCCATCGACCGAAACGATTAAATACGGTCTACATGCGGGTAACCACGGGGGGTTACCCCTACAATGAAAAAAATGGGAGACCTGCCGGTCAAATGACTCGCGCGGACGGGAGTCCGGCGAAAACGGGCTGTCGTAGGGATGGGCCTTGCGCCCATCCGCCTTGAGTAATATCAGAGGGTTACCCCTACGACGGATAAGAATGGAGACCTATCGGTCAAGAACCTCGCGCGGACGGGAATCCGGCGAGAACAGAGGGTAGAGGCGACGCATGCGTCGCCTCTACGTCGCCTCCTGGCATGCTGATTCCGTGGGGATGCCTCAACCAGGAAGTTGTGGAACAGGCAGGCCTGTTCCCTACAAGGGTCTTATGGCAATTTGGGGTTAGAGGTAGACCCCCGTGCCTGCCCAAGGGAATCTTACTAACAGGTATTGCAAACCTTATGCTTATTTGATTTCGCAGGAAAAATATAAGGATGGATACCCCCTTCTTTGAATTCGCAGGTGCATCTGAAGTATACTAACCTCAGGCATGGCAATGCTGAACGAGCGTAGAACTGTTCTCCCGCCATCACGCAAAAAGATCAACATACGCAAACGAAAAAAGGGAAAAAATATGCACAACATTCGAAAAATTACAGACGACCTCACCTATATCGGCGCGAATGACCGCCGCATTACACGCTTCGAAAACCAACACCCTGTTCCCAATGGAATGTCCTATAACTCTTACCTGCTGCTTGACGAGAAGACAGTCCTGCTGGACACTGTCGACCAGGCAGTGGGCGAACTCTTTTTGGAAAACCTTCGCGTGGCGCTCAACGATCGCGAGCTGGATATCATGGTCATCCAACACATGGAGCCGGACCACTGCGCCTTGATCCCGCGCATCCTCGAGCTTTACCCGAAGGTTCAGGTAGTTGGCAGCCAAAAAACATTCATGATGATCCAGCAGTTCTTTGGGCTGGATCTGGCAGAGCGCGCCATGGTCATGAAAGAAGGCGACACGCTCAATACAGGCGCGCATACGCTGCGCTTCCTGATGGCGCCGATGGTGCACTGGCCCGAAGTGATGGTCACTTACGACGAAACCAGCAAGTGGCTCTTCACCGCGGACGCTTTTGGCGCGTTTGGCGCGATCAATGGCAATCTCTATGCGGATGAATACAACGTGGATTTTGACCTGCTGCCAGAGTTACGACGCTATTACACTAACATTGTGGGCAAATATGGCCGCCAGGTGCTGGCCCTGCTCGAAAAAGTCGCCAAACTCGAGGTCGAAATGATTCTGCCATTGCACGGCCCCATCCTGCGGCAGGACCTGCATTACTACATCGATAAATACAGCAAATGGGCGTCCTACACCCCGGAAGAAAAGGGGATCGTGATCGCTTATGGTTCGATCTACGGCAACACGGAAAAAGCCGCTGAACTCCTGGCAGCCAAACTTGCAGACCGGGGTGAGAAGAACATCCTGGTTTATGATGTCTCCGCCTGGCACCCTTCCTACATCCTGAGCGAAAGCTTCCGCTTTGACCGCTTGGTATTTGCCTGCTCCACCTACAACATGGAAATATTCCCCCCGATGGAAATGCTGTTGTTGGAGTTGAAGGGACACAACATGCAAAATCGGGCTGTGGCTGTGATCGAAAATGGTTCATGGGCGCCCCAGAGTGGCAAGAAAATGCGCGAAATTCTGGCGGAAATGAAGGACATGCGGGTACTGGAGAGCGAGATTTCCATCCGATCCGCCATGACCGCGGCTGATGCCGAAGCCCTGGATGCCCTGGCTGATTTGATAGCAAAATCATAGAAGTTTTTTCGGGAAAATCAAAAAAGCGCGCGCCAAACGGCGCGCTTTTTTGTGTAATTGGTTGAAATCGCGCCCATCAAGAGTAATAGCAAACACAATTTAAGAGGAGAGAAACGCAGAGAAAAAGTTCTCAATTTTTTTGTGCCCGGCGAGAATGATCAGGCAGATCAACTGAATCTTGTAGTATGTTGTGGAAGCTTTGTCTGGTGAGGGCTTGATAGTAAGGCATAATATATCGATATGTTTCTCGATTACTATGCGACTTTATGGTTACTGGAGGCAATATGCGCAAGGGCATGATACTGGCAGTACTGGCTGCCCTAATGATGTTGGCAGGAATATTTTCAAGCTGTCAGCCTTTATCCAGCACTCAACCTTCGGAAGAGGTAAATCAGGCAACCAGGGCTGCCGCGGCTACAGCGCAGGCGCAATTGAACATGCTGCAAATTGAAGCTTTTGAACTGGAAAGAGAGCTGGACGAGAACTTTTCGGAACATTATGTTGGCATCAATACTGAAAGCTACCCGAGTTTGAGAGTGGTTGTTTACCTGACCGGAGCGAGCAAGGCTGATTTGGCACCCTTTGTCAGTGATCCCACCTTGTTTGAGGTCATAGAAGTAAGAGAAGAAGCCATCTCCCGTCAGTTCCTGCGGGAAACGCGTGAATTGTTCAAGGCAGAGTTGGATGAAGTTGGTGTGACCTATACGACCGGCATCAAAATGGAACCAGCGCGTTTACAGGTTTATGTTTACGATATTCCCGAAGCGGAAGCTAAATTAAAGATGGCTGGTGTTCCAATTCCTGAGCATGTCGAATTTGTGCAGATGGAAAACTTACCCGAGGGCGGCTGAGACACATAAATCACGCTCTGCCGGCGGCAGAGTAACTAAAATACAACTGGTCTTGGCGAAAATTTGCCGCATTAAATGACCAGCGTATCCCTTGGGGAATGGGTCGTGCCTTGAGCACCTCTCCTGCGCCAGCCGGACCCGACCTTCTCAACAGTCGGTTAAACAAAAACAGCCTTGCGGCTGCTTTTAGTGGACCCAGAGAGATTCGAACTCTCGACCTTCTCAATGCCATTGAGACGCGCTCCCAACTGCGCTATGGGCCCTTGATTACTCTTATTATATTGTTTCCCATGGCGCTCCCAACTCCCCCGTGAAGGGGACTTCGTGCGCTATGGGCCCTTTTTCTCAAATGGACCTGGAGGGATTCGAACCCTCGACCTCTTCAGTGCGATTGAAGCGCGCTCCCAACTGCGCTACAGGCCCGTACTCCATCCAGATTTCAAGATTCAATATTCTAACGGTTTGAACCGGGAATGTCAAGCATTTTTGGCTCTCTGATTAAGGCAGCAGTCTTAACAAAAAAAGCCAGCCCAATCGAGGCTGGCTTTTAGCTAATTTGGATAGGACTAAGCGCCGGTGTTTGTGACAGAAGTGGTTTTCTTCTTCTCGTCTTTCACTTTTCGCTTTTCTTTGATGGACAGTTTGGGTTTCTTGCGTTCTTCTTTTCCAGCTTTATCTTTACTTGCCATAATGTACCTCCGTTCAATAATGAGCTTACCTCTTAATTATAGCCGATTACGGCGAAACGGGATTATTTCTGCATAGGCTCAGATGTTATGGGAAGGTTGATGTAAATGTTTCGTCGAGAATATCATAAATACTTTTGAACCTTGGATAAACCTGCCGGCTTATCCCGAAATGCGATCGAGTACTTCAAGCAGCTCCAATTCACTACCCTGGCTGTGGGGGCCCCGAGCGCGCCAGAGTTCATTGCCATCCCGGTCGAACAGCAGCGCAAAAATGTGTTCCTCATCTTCCAACCCGAGAGCAGCTCTGAAATCATCTTTTTCAAGATAAAGCGTAATCGTGCGTTCGCGTGATTTTGGGTTTGGGATACCTGCTCGCATACCCTCGTTGATGAAAAACTTCGAGAAAGCATTCAAAGCACGAATGGTGGGCAGTTCATAGTAAACTAGTCCCGGGAATTGGTCTTCAACCGACTCTGCCAGCGGTATCCATGTGTTCACTTCATCCTGCTGCCATTGCTGGAATGCAATAAAAAGCAAGTTGTAATCACCCTCAAAATCCTGGGGTAGAGTCAGTTTCTCCCTGAGTAAATTTGAACCGTTAACTGTTGGAAAAGTCATTTAGAACCCTCTCAATTTCTATAAATCCGGTTTGATCACCCGGACCCACTGCGATAAGCGAGCAAAACGCGCTCGCGGGCCAGCTTGTGATCCACAATCGGACCTGGATAGTCGCTGTCGATCTGGCATTTTGTCTGCTTTTGCAGCTCCGCAGGCATTTCCCATGGGGTGTGGATGTATTTGTCGGGTACAAGAGTCAGTTCCGGCACCCAACGGCGCACGTAATCGCCCTGCGGGTCAAATTTGAGCCCCTGCAAAATTGGGTTGAAGACCCTGAAATACGGCGCGGCATCCGTGCCCGTGCCGGCAGTCCACTGCCAGCCGCCATTATTGGAGGCTGGATCGCCATCCAACAACTGCTGCATGAAATAGCGCTCGCCCTCCTGCCAGTTGATCAGCAAATCCTTGGTCAGGAAGGACGCGCTGATCATCCGCGCACGGTTGTGCATCCAACCGGTGGCATTCAATTGGCGCATCGCAGCATCCACCACCGGATAGCCCGTGAGCCCGGCTTTCCAGGCGGACAAGCCACTTGGGTCATTCTGCCAGGGGATATTCCGCAGTTCAGCCCTGAATGCCTGTTGGCGCACATACGGGAAGTGATAAAGAATGGCAGCATAGAACTCCCGCCAGATGAGCTCGTTGAGCCAGGTTTCTGCTCCCTTCTTGTCAGCAGGTGTTTCGGCTGCTTGGAAAGATTCCTGGGCAGCCCAAACTGCCTGGCGGGCTGAGAGCATGCCCAGGCGCAGGTAGGGGGAAAGCTGCGAGGTGCCTTCCAGGTTCATGCGGTTGCGCATATCCGAATAGTCAAAAATAGCGGAGTCAGTGAAGGCGAAAAGTCTACGTTGCGCCTCTTGCTCACCCGCTTTGAATAAACTTTCAGCTGGGTGGGTAGGATTTTCGGGTATCTCAAGACTGGCAAGGGCGGGAATGGCACTGAGGCGCTTTGGGGCGGAGTGTGGGCTGCCATTTGCCGGCAGACTGCGCCAGGTGCGGCTGAAGGGGGTGAAGACGGTGTAGGGGGTGCCGTCGGCTTTGAGCGGCATATCCGGATGGAAAACAGTTAACCCTGGAACAAGCTTTAAAGGGAGGGAGGCCGCAACCTTCCCGTCGCGTTGACGGGCGTAAGGGGAGTAATCTTCCTCGGCGAACATGCCTTCCGCGCCTGTTTCGCGCAATAGGTTTGTGAGAACTTCAAGCGGATCACCCCGCCGCAGGATCAGCTGGCTGCCAAGTTGCTTCAGGTTAGTGTCTAATTCGCGCAGACCCTCAAACAAGAAAGCCAGGCGCACCGGACCAGTGTAATCCGAGGATAGCAGTTTTGGATCCAGGATAAAAACCGGCACAATCACTTCAGCCTGGCGCAGTGCTTCCGTCAGTGCCTGATTGTCACCCAGGCGCAGGTCGCGCCTGATCCACCAGATGGCTGTTTTCATAGTTTCAACACTCGATTCCTTCTCTAACGATTCTACCATCAGCTCTCTGTGGAGGTTACACACCGACTTCATCGTGAGGTATGTCAATCATTCTGAATGAAGTGAAGATTCTTACTTAATAAATCTATAAGATCCTTCGCTGGCGCTCAGGATGATAAATGTTATGTACTGTCGTTGAGCTTGAGGTATCTTTTTGTCGGAGTGAGCCCGCGACAACTGTCTGTCATTCTGAATGAAGTGAAGATTCTTACTTAATAAATCTATAAGATCCTTCGCTGGCGCTCAGGATGATAAATGTTATGTACTGTCGTTGAGCTTGAGGTATCTTTTTGTCGGAGTGAGCCCGCGACAACTGTCTGTCATTCTGAACGAAGTGAAGAATCTTAATTAGTAAATCCACCAGATCCTTCGCTGGCGCTCAGGATGACAGATGTTGTGTACTGTCGTTGAGCTTGAGGTGTCTTTTTGTCGGAGTGAGCCTGCGACGGCTGTTTGTCATTCTGAACGAAGTGAAGAATCTTAATTAGTAAATCCACCAGATCCTTCGCTGGCGCTCAGGATGACAGATGTTGTGTACTGTCGTTGAGCTTGAGGTGTCTTTTTGTCGGAGTGAGCCCGCGACAGCTGTCTGTCATTCTGAACGAAGTGAAGAATCTTAATTAGTAAATCCACCAGATCCTTTGCTGGCGGTCTCATTACACAGCTTTGCTGGTACTTCGTCTGACCTGCGTTGATCCATCCGACTTATGAGGTTACGATTCCTCTATTTAGGCTAGCCAAACTTTCATTTACAACCTAACCCTGAGGACACTTAAAAAGATGATTAAGTTTATTTTTATCTGCTTTGCATGTTCTCATGAAGTACAATAACTGCCAGATTGTGCGAAAAGCTTCCTGAGGAGTGAGTTCATGTTGAAAATTATTGTTCCAATCAAACAAGTGCCTGAGACGGGGAATGTCAAAATGGATCCTGAAACTGGCACGATGGTCCGGGACGGGGTCGCCAGCATCGTGAATCCCCTGGATCTTTATTCCATCGAAACCGCCCTGATGCTCAAAGAAAAGTTCGGCGCAATCGTAAACGTCCTCACGATGGGACCACTAAATGCGGTCAAAGCCCTGAAGGAAGCGATTTCCATGGGATGTGACGATGGCTACATCCTCTCAGACCGGGCTTTTGCCGGGGCGGACACCTGGTCCACCGCTTATGCCTTAATCAACGCCGTCAAGCACATTGGCGACTACGATTTGATCATTGCGGGTGAACGCGCCACCGATGGCGACACCGGTCAGGTGGGTCCCAATATTGCTTCCGGCCTGGACATTCCCCTTGCAACCTATGTGCGTAAAGTAAACGGACTGGATCTGGAACAAAAAACTATCACGGTCGAGCGCTCAGTTGAAGAAGGCATCGAAACCTTGCAACTGCCCTTGCCCTGCTTGCTGACGGTGGTGAAAGAGATCAGTTATCCGCGCCTGCCCACCTTACGCGGCAAGAAGAAGGCAAAAACTGTCGAGATCCCGGTGCTGACAGCCGAAGACCTTGGGCTCAACCGCGAATATCTTGGACTGAAAGGCTCGCCAACCAGGGTGGTCTCCACCAAATCGCCAAAGGTAACCCGGAATGGACAGATGGTGACGATCAAAGAAGATAAAGATGTGTGTGAAGCTGTGGATGCCCTGATTGCTTTCCTGGAAGAGAGGCAACTGATATGAGTGAGAGAAATGCGAACGTTTGGACCATCGCTGAAGCAGCCAACGGCAAGCTGAAGTCTGTTTCGTACGAGTTATTAGCCAGAGGCAGAAGCCTGGCAGATGCCTGCGGTGAGCAATTGGTCTCGGTTTTGATTGGAGCAAACGTCAACGAATCAGAACTAAGCACCCTGATCCAACATGGGGCAGATTTGGTGATCAGCGTACAGGACCCTGCTCTGGATGCTTTCATCGTGGAGACTTACAGCAATGTGCTGATTGACCTGGTAAGGCAAATGCAGCCCAACATCATCCTGGCAGCAGCCACCAACAACGGACGCACCCTGATGCCGCATGTGGCCATGCGCCTGCACACCGGCCTTACGGCAGACTGCACCGACCTGAAGATCGACCTCAACACGGGCGATCTGCTGCAGACCCGCCCTGCAATTGGCGGCAATATTCTTGCCACCATCAAGACTCCCAATCACCGCCCCCAAATGGCAACCGTCCGACCGCGTTCCACCCAACCCCTGCCGGCAGATGCTTCCCGCACTGGAGAGATCCAGCAGGTGGCGCTAAAGCCCGAACTGGTGGACGACAGGGTAAAGTTGCTCTCATTTGAGGCGGAAGCCGCCGATGAAAGCAACCTGCAGGACAGCGATGTGATTGTTTCGGGCGGCAGGGGCATGAAAAAAGGCGACAATTTCACCCTCCTGCACGATTTGGCAAGCCTGTTAGGGGGCAAGGTTGGCGCCTCGCGCGACGCGGTTGACCGAGGCTGGGCGCGATACCCGCAGCAGGTTGGCCTCAGCGGCAAGACGGTGCTGCCAAAACTCTACATCGCTTTGGGTATCTCTGGCGCTATTCAGCACCTGGCGGGCATGAAAACTGCGGAAACCATCGTGGCTGTCAACACAGACCCAAACGCGGCCATCTTCCAGGTCGCGGATTTTGGGATTGTCGGGGATGCCTTCCAGATCCTGCCCGAACTCATTTCCCGGCTTGAGGAGAGAAAGTCATGACCACCTACAACCCCATCACACCTGAAATTGTCAGCAAACTCGCGCAGATTGTTGGAACGGCGAATGTCATTTTGGATGAAGAAAAGCTTGAAGCTTATTCCCACGATGAGACTCCCAAGGACCAGTTTTCGGGGATGCCGGAAGTGATTGTGACCCCCACCAACACACAGCAGGTGGCGGAAATCATGAAGCTGGCGAATGAGCATCTCATCCCGGTCACGCCGCGTGGGGCTGGTTCGGGGCTTTCTGGCGGCGCAATCCCGCTGCACGGCGGAATCCTGATGGCTTTCGAAAAAATGAACAAGGTGCTCGATGTGGACCTGCAAAACATGATGATCGAAGTGCAGTCGGGCATTGTGACCAACGAAATTAATGCCATCGTGGCGGACGACGGCTTGTTCTTTGCTGGCTATCCGATGAGCTTGGAGTCCTGCCAGATTGGCGGGAACATCGCTGAGAACGCCGGCGGCGGCAAGGCGATCAAATACGGCGTGACGGAGCGCTACATCACCGGCATGGAGGTGGTAACACCCGCTGGCGACATCCTCAAAATTGGCGGAAAGATCGTCAAGGACGTTTCAGGTTATGACCTCAAACGCCTCTACATTGGCTCGGAAGGCACGCTGGGGATCGTGACCAGCGCCACCATCAAGCTCACGCCATTACCAAAAGCCAAAACAGATTTGTTGGTGCTATTCCCCGACGTGCAAAGCGCGATCGAGATCGTGCCAATGATCGTCAGCAAACTTGGGATCATCCCGACCTCGATTGAGTTCATGGATCGTCTCGCGGTGGAAACTTCCTGCAAGTATCTGAATGAACACCTCGACTACGAAAGCTGCGGCTCGATGCTGCTGATCGAGGTCGATGGCACCACGCAGGACCAGGTGGACGGTGAGGCGGAGATGATCGGCGACTTGTGCATGGAAAATAAGGCGATTGAAGTCTACGTGGCGGATAATTACACCACCCAGGAACGCGTTTGGGCAGTCCGGCGCAACATCGCCGAAGCCTTCAAGGTCTATTCGCCCCACCAAAGCCTGGAAGACATCGTGGTGCCGATCGCGCAGATTCCTGCGCTGACTGAGGAAATCGCGAAAATTGCGGCGGAATTCAACCTCTCCATGCCATCCTACGGGCACGCCGGCGATGGCAACCTGCATACCACCCTGATCAAACCGCCTGAAATGCCGCTCGACCAATGGTATGTTTTGGAAGATCAGGTCGTAAAGCGCTTGTACGCGGCGGTGATGGCACTTGGAGGCAAACTGAGCGGTGAGCACGGCATCGGCATCAAGCGCAAGGCTTACTTCCAGGAGGTTGTTGATCCTTACGAACTGGAATTGATGCGCACGCTCAAGAAAGCCCTGGACCCCAACAACATCCTGAACCCGGGGAAAATATTCGACCTTGCTTAGATAGCCTTGAGAGTCACACGGGTAGGCTATAATTGGATAAATTTGCCGGTTATTGCTGCCGGTGATAAGATGAACTGCATGCGGAGCACTGGTGGACGAAATCTCTAATCGCACGCGCACGCGTTATATGCTGACGCTGATTATTCTCATTACGATTCCCTGCTACCTGCTGGGGGTCATCTTGCTGCGCCTTAACCGCGGTCCCATGCAGCCAACTGCTACGCCGACGCTTACCAGCACGGTCACGCTCATCCCCAGCGTCACGCTGACCCCTTACCTCACGCGCACAGCCAGCATCACCCCCACAATCACGAACACGCTGCCCCCGACGGCAACCGGCACCCCCACCTGGACTCCGACGCTCACAACCACTTCCACGGAAACACCGCTCCCAACTGACACTCCGGTTCCTGAACCGACAGAAACACCTACAGAAACCCCAAACAATAATTCGGTTACTCCTACAGCCGAACCATGAGAGAGGCTTATGAAACTTGATTTGAAACAACACATAAAGGATATGATCTCCGCCCCGGGACTGAGTGGCTACGAAGCTCCGATCCGCGAGATTATCCGGGCTGCCTGGCAGCCGCTGGCTGATGAGATCCGTGTCAATAATCTTGGCAGCCTGCAGGCAATCCAGCGCGGTGAAGGACCCGAACCTCGACCCAGAGTGATGATCGCCGCCCATATGGACGCTATTGGTCTGATGGTGACCGGTATTGATGATGGTTTTTTGCGCTTTATGCAGGTTGGCGGGGTTGATCCGCGCATTCTCCCCGGCCAGATGGTGACCGTGCACGCGACCAACTCCGAAGTTGCCCGTGATCTGCCAGCCATGGTGGTCATGCCGCCGGCAGCTTTGCTGCCCAAGGACGGAAAATCCGGACCCCTGCCGCAGAAATATTTGCTGGTTGACACCGGTTTGTTGCCGGACGAAGTCAAAAAGCTGGTGCGTGTGGGAGATGTGATCTCCTTTGCCACGGAACCGATGGAACTCTGCAGCGACACCATCAGCGGGCACACGCTTGACAACCGCGCTTCAGTGGCGGCGGTGACTGTTGCGCTTGAGATGCTTTCCAAGCGCAAGCACCTTTGGGATGTAATGGCTGTGGCAACCTCCCAGGAAGAAGTCGGCGGAATTGGCTCAATGACGGACGCGGTCGCGATCAAGCCGGATTTTGCGATTGTGATCGACGTCACCTTTGCCAGAGCCCCGGGTGGGGCAGGCATTGGCAATTTTGAGTTGGGCAAGGTTACGCCCCTCACCTGGGGTTCCTGCAACCATCCGGCTTTGCACAAAGCCATGCTCGAAACCGCGGAGGAATACGAGATCAAAGTCGAAAAAGAACTGGCACCAACCGGTTCCGGCACTGATGCCTGGGATATCCAGGTGGCCGAAGCCGGCATACCGGTCATCGAACTCAGCATTCCACTGCGCTACATGCACACCCCGGTTGAGGTCGTTTCGCTCAAAGATGTCCGACGCGCGGGCAGGTTGATGGCTGAGTTTATTGCCGATCTACCGCTTGACTTTATGAAGACTGTAATATGGGAGTAAAACAAGATGGCAAAAACTGAAATTTCCACCAAGTTTAACCCCCGTCTGGGTAAAAAAGAGCTGAACCTGCTAACGCGCCTTTGCAACGCTGTCAGTATTTCGGGCGATGAACAGGAAGTGCGCGCGATCGTGCTTGAAGAATTTCGCGATTTCGCTGACTTCACCAAAGTTGACGCCATGGGCAATGTGTTGGTACGCCGTGAAGGCACCGGCAAAGATCGCGTCAGGGTCATGATTGCTGCCCACATGGACGAAGTTGGCTTCATGATCGTTAAAGATGAAGGCGATGGCGTTTTTGAATTCCGTGTCATCGGTGGGGTTGACCCGCGTCAGTTGGTGGGCAAGCCCGTAATCATCGGCCGGGATCATATTCCGGGCGTAATCGGCGCCAAAGCAATCCACCTGACCACACCCGAAGAACGCAAGCAAGTGCTCAAAGTGGACCAGCTGCGCATTGACGTTGGGCCAGGAGGGGACTCCAAGGTCAAAGTGGGCGACAGAGCCACCTTCGCGACGAAACTGGCAGTCTTGGGTCCGAGCATCCGCTCCAAGGCGCTGGACGACAGGCTGGGAGTCTTCAACCTCATCCAACTGCTCAAACACGCGCCTGAGAATGTCGACCTGCTGGCAGCTTTCACTGTGCAGGAGGAACTTGGCTTGCGCGGCGCAAAAACCGCCGCTTACGGTTTTGATCCGGAAATCGGCATTGCCATGGATTCAACCCCCGCCAATGACATGCCCCATTATGATGGCTTGCCAAACACCAGCCACAACACCAGGCTGGGCGACGGACCGGCGATCTACATCATGGATCGCGGCACCATCGGCGATCAGCGCTTGATCAAATGGCTGACCGAGTCGGCTGAAGCCGAAAAAATTCCCTGGCAATTCCGTCAACCCGGTATGGGGGGAACCGATGCTGGCGAAATCCATAAAACCCGCGCGGGCGTGCCGAGCGTCTCAGTCTCAGTTCCGCAGCGCTATCTTCACTCGGCGGCTGGTTTGATCCGCATTGAAGACGAACTCAACACCTTGAAACTGATCCACACGGCATTAAAACGCCTTGACAGAAGCATCCTAAATCCGCAGGAGAAAAAGTAATGGCAAAGAAAAACAATACATTATGGACTATTCTACAAACGCTGGTTGAGACGCCTGGTCCTTCCGGTTCGGAACACGTGATCCGCGAAAAGGTCAAAGCCGAGATCCAGGGGCACGCCGATGAGGTCTACACGGACGCGCTTGGGAACCTGATCGCCCGCAAAGGCGTTTTGAAAGATGGCGGCAAACGGATCATGATTTCGGCGCACATTGACGAGATCGGTCTGATGGTCACGCATGTGGATGACAATGGCTTTGCCCGTTTTATGCCGATTGGCGGCATCAATCCCATGACCTGCCTGGGCGGCAGGGTCTTGTTCATGAATGGCACCCGCGGTGTCATCGGGATGGAACGCCTGGAAAAAGGTGAGACGCCTGAACTGGCAAAATATTTCATCGACACCGGCGCCACTTCCAAAGCGGACAGCAAGGTTGGCGTAGGCGATGTCTGCGGCTTTGAACGCCCTCTGCTCGACCTGGGTAAGCGCGTGGTTGCCAAATCCATGGATGACCGGGTTGCTGCCGCGATCGCGATGGAAGCACTCAAAGAGGTCAAACCGGGCGCGAACGAGCTCTATTTTGTCTTCAGCGTTCAGGAAGAGGTTGGCATCCGCGGCGCGATCACCGCGGCTTACGGCGTGGACCCGGAGATCGGGCTGGCAGTGGATGTGACCCGCACGGGCGACACGCCTCTGGGCGTCAAGATGGAAGTTGCTCTGGGGAATGGTCCTGCCATCAAGGTCAGGGATTCCTCCTTTATTGCCGATCCGCGTGTGGTCAACTGGATGGTGAATGAAGCCAAAGCGCAGAAACTACCCTACCAGATGGAAGTGCTCGAAGCAGGTGGCACTGATGGCGCGGCCATCCAGCGCACACGTGCCGGCGTGCCCGCGGGATGCCTTTCGATCCCCTGCCGCTATATCCACAGCCCCTCTGAGATGGTCGACCGCGATGATGTGGAAAACTCGGTCAAACTGCTGGTTGGTCTGCTTGGCAAGCCTGTAAGCCTTGGATAAGCTTTCTGGCAAGATGCTTTACAATTGCTTTGATGGCTGAAAGTGTGAATAAGATCAAGATTTTGCTGGTAGTGCTGATTGTCAGTGCCCTTTTAGGTCTGACGGGTTGTGAACTGCTGCCTGAAAGTTGGGAACTTCCCTGGCAGCAAAACGCTACTGTCCCTCCTGAACAGACCGAACTCCCAGTGCCAACCAGTGTCACAGAAGAAGCGACCGGGGTGGCGGGTGAACAAACCCCCACGCCAGCGCCTCCTCCTCAAAAACTGATCCTTTGGCTCCCTCCCGACCTGGATCCCAACGCGGAGACAGAGTCAGGAGCCATCCTCAAAGCCCGCCTGGAAGAGTTTGCGTCGCAAAACAGCATTGAAATTGAAGTGCGTATCAAAGCAGTCTCGGGCAGCGGGGGACTGCTGGACGCGTTGCGCACAACCCACGCTGCCGCGCCGGCTTCCTCCCCTGATGTGGTTGCCCTTTCGCGTGAACACCTTCTGAGGGCTTACCAGGACGAAGTTGTTTTTTGGAATGAGGGCTTGCAAACGCTGATGAGCGATCTGGACTGGTACAGCTTTGGCAGAAATGCGGCTTTGGTACAGGGAGAGCTTGTGGCGGTCCCTTTCAAAGGCGTGCCGATGGGCTTGGTGTACCAAAGCGTCAGCCAGCTGATCCCCGGCAACGAGTGGGTGGATACCAAATCGAATTATGGTTATTTCGGCTTTGCGGCGGATGATCCCAGGGGAACCTTTTTGCTGCTGCTCTACATGAGCCTGGGCGGGCAGGTGCAAAACGAGCAGGGTCTGACAATTCTGCAAGAAGCTCCACTTACTACCGCTCTCCAAACTTTGAAAGACGGTTTGAATGAGCGCCACTTTAGTGACCAGTCAGTCACTATCCAGAATCCTGAACAAGTTTGGGACTTATTCAGTTCAAGGATTTTCGATACAGCTTTCCTGCCGGTGGATGTAGTCCTGCAGGGCCGGGAAACAAGCTCTGAAGCGCCTGACCCGGCTTTTACCTCACCAAGCATAACCCTGACGGATGCCTGGGTCTGGGCTTTAGGCAGCCAGGAGCCTCAAAGGCAGGAACTCGCTGTGGCGCTGATTACGCACCTGTCTGAGACGCAGTTTTTGGCAGAGTGGAGCGAATCGCTCAAGGCGCTTCCATCCCGCCCTACCGCGCTTGGCAGTTGGCAGGAGCCCTCGCTTAAAACAGCCCTGCAGAAAATGGCGGATGGGGCGGTTCTCTATCCCCCTGACGCAATCATGAATGATCTCGGACCAATTCTGCGCAATGCCACTTTGTTGATTTTGCGGGATAATGCCGACGTGGTTGAAACAGCCAAACAGGCTGTGGAGAGTGTTAAATGAGTGTGGACAAAGGCTCAACAAAGACCAGCAGTTTGTCGATAGTGCTGGTTGTGCTCGGCTTGATGGTGATTGGTCTGCTGGCATTGGTAGTATTTGTTGATCCGATCAAGATTGAGCCTGATCTGACCCTAACTGCAACCCTTGCTACGGGGACACCTGAAGCGACCCCAACCGCAGCAGAATTTGTGCCCTCTCCTGTAGTAAACATTAATGGCATTGCAATCCTCGGCGGTGTAATGGTGTTGATCGTGCTGGTGGCTGTCTATCGCGAAATTCTTATTCATAAGCGGGCAGAAAAAAATAAATGATTACAGAAAATCATCAGGCGGGCAAAAAACCCGCCTGATTTTTTCAAGGCTCAGATGATGTAATCCGGGCCGTCTCTATACTCCCAGACACCATCTGGCTTCAACTGCAGCTGGCTAAGCTGATCGCTGTGGATCTCGAGGCGGGATTCAACCTCTTTTAGCCGTTTCATTAATTCTTTCAAATTGGTCATAACCGCATCAGGCATATCTGTATGCGAAAGGTCAGTTTGGTGTTCGTCCACCAGGCGCTTGCGGCGGATGATCTGCCCGGGCACACCTACCACCACTGACTGGGGCGGCACATCTTTCACGACCACGGCATTTGCTCCAATGCGGCTGTGACTGCCGATGGTGATATCTCCCAAAATCTTCGCGCCTGCTCCCACAACCACGCAACTCTCCAGATTGGGATGGCGTTTTACCTTCTCGAGGCTGGTGCCGCCAAGCGTTACCCCGTGGTAAAGTGTCACCTCATCACCTACAACCGCCGTTTCCCCAATTACAATGCCCATGCCGTGATCGATAAAAACCCGCCGACCCAGAAGCGCGCCTGGGTGTATCTCAATCCCGGTGAAATAGCGGGTTAGCTGCGAACCAGCCCTTGCAAGCCATTTAAAGCCATGCTCCCAGAGCCAATGTTCCACACGATGCGCCCAGATGGCGTGGATACCTGGATAACTGGTGATGACCACGAATGCGTTCACCGCGGCCGGGTCACGTTCAAGGGCGACCTGAACATCCTCTGCCATCAAGCTGAAGATATTTGGATTTTGTTTACGCGGGATACCCTCGCAGGGCATGCGCTCACTTGCCTCCATTTTGTTCCCTCCTGAGGTCGGCGAACAGGTCAGTGCTGAGGTAACGTTCGGTGAAACTCGGCACGATGACCACTACTCGCTTTCCTTTTAGTTCCGGGCGGGCAGTCAGCTGAAGAGCAGCCCAAACTGCCGCGCCGGAGGAAATCCCACCAGGGATGCCTTCTATAACAGCAAGTTTGCGGGCTGTGCTAAAGGCAGCTTCTCCGGTAACCTGGATGATCTCATCCAGGAGGGAGGTTTGTAGCACCGCGGGAATGAACCCGGCGCCAATTCCCTGGATTGGATGCGAGCCCTTGGCGCCACCGGAAAGCACGGGGGAAGCGGAAGGTTCAACCGCCACAAGCTTAAGTGCTGGATTTTGCCCTCGCAGGTAAAGACCCGTGCCCGTGATCGTGCCGCCGGTGCCCACGCCAGCCACGAGCACATCCACCCTGCCGTCAGTATCACGCCAGATTTCGGGTCCGGTGGTGAGTTGATGTATCTGCGGGTTGGCGGGGTTGTTGAATTGATCTGCCCACCAATAGCGGCTGTCTTCTGCCAATAAAGCCTGTGCTCTTTCCATCGCGCCAGCCATACCGCTGGCAGCAGGGGTCAGGATCAGCTTGGCTCCCATGGCGCGCATCAGCAGTTTGCGTTCAAGGCTGACGGATTCAGGCATAATGATGGTGCTGCCGTAACCACGGGCAGCTGCCACGTTTGCCAGTCCAATCCCGGTGTTGCCGCTGGTGGCTTCCAGCAGGATGCTGTCCGGATGAAGCAAGCCGCGCCTCTCAGCATCGTCCACCATGCTGACGGCGATGCGGTCCTTGACGCTGTGGGTCGGGTTGAAGGTTTCCAATTTGGCCAGGATTTCGACTTCGGGGTTTGGGTTGAGCCGCGTAAGGCGAACCAGGGGCGTGTTGCCAGTTAGCTGGGTAATATTTTGAAAAATTGTCATGATCATTCTCCTTGGTCTCCGGAACCTTAAATACAAACAGCAGCCATCTCACACCATTCGCGGGGGAGTGCCGCTGCTCTTGACTGGTTCCAGGATGTCAAAAACGCAGGCGGTCAGCTACCCCGCCAGAGACACAAGCACTGAAAATTCAGTAAAGCCTTTCGCGTTTTGAACATGACACGATTATAGGGGGGAATCAGGAAAGACCAAAATAAATGTACAAGCACCAATCAGGACTGCAGGGTGATTGGGGCGGGTAAAATACTTATTACCAGAAGAATACACCAGCGAGGTTGGCATGAACAAACGTATTGAAACTTTATCGGGGCAACTAACTCAAAGGGGTCTGGATTGGGTTGCGCTCAATCCGGGGCCAAGCTTGAGGTATCTGACCGGGCTGAACTTTCACCTGATGGAACGTCCGGTGGTGGTGTTGTTTGCCAGCAGCGGGCAGGTGAAAGTGATCCTGCCGGAACTGGAACAGGCAAAAGTTGCAGCCCTGCCCTTCGAAGCGGAGATCTTTCCTTTTGGCGACGACCCGGCAAGCTGGCAGAGTGTATTTGAGAAAGCTTTAGCGGATATTTCGGGCAAGTTGCTGCGCGTAGGCGTTGAGCCCACCGGGCTGCGCTTCCTGGAACTGGACCTGCTGCGCAAAGCGCTGCCAGAAGCCGACTTTGTGGATGGAAGCGCTACCGTGGCTGAGCTGCGCATGCGCAAGGGAAATGAAGAGCTCAAGGCCATGCGCCAGGCAGCCATCATTGCTCAAAAGGCTTTGCTCAACACGCTCGAAACTGTGAGGCCCGGGCAGAGTGAACTACAGGTATCGGCCGAATTAATGGTCCAGCTCTACCGCGAGGGCTCGGATGCTCAGCTGCCATTCGCGCCGATCGTCTCAACAGGACCCAACTCCGCCAACCCGCACGCCAGCCCTACTGACCGAGTCTTACGGGAAGGTGAGATGCTGCTGATCGACTGGGGTGCCAGCTTCGGCGGGTACTTTTCAGATATTACCCGCACCTTTTTCTGCGGTGAACCCACCGACGAGATGGGGCTTATTGCTGATCTGGTGGAAAAAGCCAATACCTCAGCCCGACTAGGCGGCAGAGCAGGCATGCCGGCAGGAGAGGTGGACCGTTTGGCAAGGGATGTTATCGCGCAGGCTGGATATGGCAATTACTTCACCCACCGCACAGGGCACGGGCTCGGGATGGAAGCGCACGAATTCCCTTATGTCTTCCAGGGCAACCCTCTCGCCCTGGAACCAGGCATGGTTTTTACCATCGAACCAGGTATTTACCTGCCCGGTAAGTACGGTGTGCGGATTGAGGACGATGTGGTGGTGGAAGGAGATGGCTTGCTCAGCCTGACGGATCTGCCCCGTGAGGTGATGCGCCTGGAAGAGTTCCTGGCTTCGGCAAGGCAGGGTTAAGCGGGCAATGGCACTTTCAATCCATCTGGCCGTACTGGGACCACTTCAGAACAACGTCTACTTCCTGGTGGATGACGATAGCAGTGACTGCGTGCTGATTGACCCGAGTTTCGAGCCGCAAACCCAACTGCGCCTGGCGCGTGAACAGGGCTGGCAGCTCAGGCAGATCTGGCTGACGCACGGACATTTCGACCATACCGCGGGCGCAAAAACAGTGAGCCAAGCGTTTTCTCCACCTTTACCCATCGCCATGCACCCGGAGGGCTTGCCTGGGCTGAAAACCATCCTGAAGGTCTGAAAATGGGCTTGCAGGTTGATGCTGTGCCGAGATTGGATATCCCGCTTTCGCATGGCACATGGCTGGATGTGGTGCCTGGTGGCAGCCACAAATTGGTGGAAGTGCGGGATGTTTCGGGGCATAACCCTGGGTCGGTACTTTTCTACATCCCTGAATTGGAAATGGCAGTTGTGGGAGACGCCATCTTTCGGGGCAGTATCGGTCGAACTGATTTTGATGGCTCCGACCACGCATTGCTGCTCAAGAATATCCGCGAGCAGATTTACACCCTGCCGGACGAGACCACGCTTCTGCCAGGGCACGGACCGGCAACGACGGTCAAGTTCGAAAAGGCGAACAATCCCTTCGTGAGGGGATAGGTAGGGAATATTTCGTCATCGCGAGCGCAGCGCGGCGATTTACTCTTTAATTGATCTATTCCATACATACCATGGTAGGGGCGAAGCATCCAAATAGGAAGAATTTTACATCCTGTAATCATTCTGTTAAGATGCTTCGCCCTTGTGGCTGGATCAGCGAAAACAAAACGATCCTGTTTTTCCTCTCCCCCATCCTTGGAAGGGGATTGAGGGGTGGGTCTTTGTCATCCTGAATGAAATGAAGGATCTGAACATTGATAATTTGATTCTTCGCAAAAAAGGCTCAGAATGACAAATTTTGCCCAGTCGGTGTGTGCAAAGAGCTTACGTTTACATCACGACGCATAATTCAATGCAGATTGCCGAGGTCGCTGGCGCTCCCTGGCTAAGACGGATCACGACGCACCCCCAAGGTAGGGCTATCTGCAAACCAGGAGAAATTAAGCGGTAGATTACTCCCAAGTCGAAGCTCCGGGGAGCAAAAATAATGGTAAAGTTTATGCCTGATGTTTTGATTCGCACTTCAAGGAGCAGATATGGATGTCATCCAGGTAATTGACCTAACCAAGTATTATGGCAAGTCCCGCGGCATTGAGAACCTCAGTTTCTCGGTGCGGGAGGGCGAGATTTTTGGCTTTATCGGACCCAACGGCGCCGGAAAATCCACCACCATCCGCCTGCTGCTTTCCCTGATCCACCCTACCGGCGGCCAGGCATCCATCTTCGGCAAGGATGTCACCAAAAAGGGTCCCGAGATTCGCAACCAGGTTGGCTATTTACCCTCGGAGGTCTTTTACTACGACCATATGAAAGTTGGCGAGCTGCTGAAATACTCCGCCAGCTTCTATCCCGGAGATCACAAGCAGCGCATCAATTATCTCGCTGAGGTGATGGAGCTGGAGATGAACCGCAAAATCCGTGATCTCTCTTATGGCAACAAGAAAAAGGTCGGCATCGTGCAGGGGCTGCTCCACAGGCCTACCCTGCTCTTTTTGGATGAACCCACCAGCGGGCTGGACCCCCTGATGCAGCGCAAATTCTTTGATCTGATTCGTGAAGAGAACAAAAAAGGCGTCACAGTCTTCTTCTCATCCCATTTCCTGGGCGAAGTACAGCGGCTCTGCGACCGGGTGGGCATCATCCGCGAAGGCAGGATGGTGGAAGTCTCAGACATTCGCACCCTGCAGAAGAACAACTATAAAAAGATACGTGTTTTGAGCCAGCAAGCTCCAGCCAGGTTTAAAATGCCTGGTGTGAGCAACCTCCACCAGGAAGGCGAGTGGACCCAGTTCTTTTACTCGGGCGACATTAACCTGGTCCTGCAGCGCGTGAGCGGCTTTGAGATCGAAGATTTGAGCATTGAAGAACCCACGCTCGAAGAGATCTTCATGCACTATTACGAGTAGGCAGGCGATGAACAGAGCTATCTATCGTTATGAATTACGCCAGCGCTGGTCCTCCGTCGGGATTTGGGTAGGATCATTGGCTGGCTTGCTGCTGATGTTCATGGCGCTCTTTCCCAGTTTTTCTGCGGATATGGCAGCCGTGAACCAGGTGTTGGATAACTTCCCGCCTGAGTTCAAAGCCGTGTTTGGATTGAACGCGCTCAACCTTGCCACCCTGGAGGGCTACTTTGGCTTTTGCTTTGTCTTCTGCCAACTCTGCCTGGCTATTCAGGCGGCAAATTATGGCCTCAGCCTGGTGTCGGTGGAAGAGGATGAACTGACCGCGGATTTCCTGCTGACCAGACCGCTGAGCCGCCCCACGATCCTCACCAGCAAGTTACTGGCAAGCCTGACGAGTTTGTTGGTGACCCAAATCGTATTCTGGGTTGTCAGCCTGGCAAGCATCGCCCTGCTCAGGGGCGACGCACCATACGAACCGCGCGCCATTATGCTTTTGCTTGGAAGCGGCGTGATTTTCCAGTTGATATTTTTCAGCCTGGGTTTAGTGATTTCGCTGATGGTCCGGCGCATGCATAGTGTGACCCCCTGGAGCCTCGGGCTGGCCTTTGGAACTTACGTGATCGGTGCCTTCAGCGGGATTCTGGGCGATGTCAAGCTGGAATACCTGAGTCCTTTCAAGCATTTTGACCCCGGCAGAATCATCAGCGACATGCAGTACGATACGCGCCTGGTCATCCTGGATGGGGTGATCGTGATCGTGGCAATCGGCGTTTCTTACTGGCTTTATCAAAACCGCGACATTGCCTCGCCCTCTTAGGAGCAGCATATGAGAATGTATTTTCGAGAACTGAAAGCCGGAATAAAGTCGCTGCTGATTTGGACGGTAGTGATTGCTCTTTTGATCATTGTGGCGGTGAGCAAGTTTGCCGCTTTTGAGGGCAACCCCGAAAGCCTCGCCATTTTGGACACAATGCCGCCGCAACTTCTGGATGCGCTGAGCATGCGCGCGTTTAACCTGACCACGCTGGATGGATTCTTTGGTGTCATGTTCATCTATTTTGTTTTGATGGGCGCAATGGCAGCAGCACTCTGGGGCAGCGAAGCGATCGCGAAAGAGGAGCGGGAGCGTACTGTCGAATTTACGCTGGTGCTGCCCATCCCGCGCAGGCAGATTATCACCGCCAAACTGCTGGCAGCCCTGACCAACTGCGCTCTTTTCGTCCTGTTCACCTGGATCATCTCAGTCATCTCTGTGCGCGGCTATGCGCTTGAAAAATCCCTGTTTGATATTCTGCGGCTCGAAATGCTGGCGATGTTCATGATTGAGTTGGTTTTCCTGAGCCTGGGTGCCCTGCTGGCATGTGCCTCAAAAACACCGCGCAGGGTGGGGTCGATGGCGATTGGGCTGATTCTGGGGCTCTACTTCATCAGTATTTTTGCAGGGATGCATGAGAAACTGACCTGGCTTAAATACCTGACCCCCTTCAGTTGGTTTAATGCCAGCGAGTTCTTCACGAGCGGGCGCTTTGAACCTTATGCCCTGGTGCTGACTGGCGTAACCGTCGTGCTGTTCTTGTTCGCGGCCTACTTCACCTACGACCGCCGGGATTTGTATATTTAGCTTTTAATTACGTCCGTAGGTCAGGTTCTTCTGTTCAACCTGACGTCGGAACTTCAGGGCAGACACGGGGGTCTGCCCCTACAAAGTTGTCTTTCCTAACCCCCGGAGGTAGGGGTCACCCCCTGTGGTGACCCGCTCGGATGGCATATGTGAGCTGTAGGTCAGGTTGCGCAGTTCAACCTGACGTCGGAAGCCTGGATCTTTTGAGTGTTTTATTTGCCAACATTTGTGATGTCAGGTTCAACAGAAGAACCTGACCTACGCGATTTTCCATAATAAAAAAGCAGCTGTCTGGAAAGACAGCTGCTTTTAATTCCACGTTTGTTGTTCTACTTCGCGTAACTGACCGAGCGGGTTTCGCGGATGACCGTCACCTGGATCTGACCGGGATACTGCATGGTCTCCTCGATCTCGGTGGCGATGTCCTTGGCGATGCGGTGCGCTTCAAGGTCATCAACCTCTTCGGGTTTAACAATGATGCGCACTTCCCGACCCGCCTGGATGGCGTAACTCTGCTCCACGCCCTTATGGGCGTTGGCAATATTTTCAAGGGATTTCAGGCGCTTGATGTACTGCTCGAGGTCTTCGCGGCGGGCGCCAGGGCGCGCGCCGGAGATGGCATCAGCGGCTTCCACCAAAATGGCTTCGATCGAGACCTGGTCCACTTCGTGGTGGTGAGCGGCGATGGTATTGCAGACTGCCGCGCTGACGCCGTGGCGTTTGGCAAACTCCGCGCCGATTTGAGCGTGGGTGCCTTCTGTGTTATGGTCCATGGCTTTGCCGAGATCGTGCAGCAGCGCGCCGAGTTTGGCCACTTCCACATTCGCGCCGAGTTCAGCCGCCAATACGCTGGCAATCTTGGAGGTTTCCACGGCGTGGGCAAGCTGATTCTGACCGTAAGAGGTGCGGTATTTCAGACGCCCCAGTTTCTTGACAATTTCGGGGTGCAGACCGTGCACGCCGGCTTCGTAGACTGCTTCTTTGCCAGCCTTGAGGATGTCCTCGTCCATCGCTTTGCGTTCTTCTTCAAGAATCTTCTCAATATATGCCGGGTGAATGCGGCCGTCGGTCACAAGCCGCGTCAGAGTACGGCGGGCAATCTCGCGGCGCACAGAGTCAAAGCACGAGACGGTAACGGCTTCGGGGGTGTCATCCACGATGACGTCCACACCGGTTGCCTGTTCGAAGGCGCGGATGTTGCGTCCGTTGCGCCCAACGATGCGTCCCTTCATTTCCTCATTAGGAAGTGAAACCAGCGAGGTGGTCACTTCAGCCACCTTGTCCGAAGCAACGCGCTGAATGGCATCCGCGATCAGTTCGCGAGCTTTTTCCATGCCGGTTTCAGCGGCTTCGATCTCATGCTGGCGAATAATGCGCGCCATGTCATCGCGGGCTTCCTTCTCAACTTCTTCAAGCAGGAGCGCGCGGGCTTCATCACTCGTCATCGCTGATACGCGCTGCAATTCAGCGAAGCGTTCGCTATAGAGGGCTTCAATTTCATTGGAGCGCTTATCAATGGCGCTCTGGCGCTTGTTCAGATTGGACTCGCGCTGTTGCATCTGATCGAAGCGATTGTCGAGTTCTTCGCGGCGCTTCACCAGCCGGTCATCTTCCTTATTGAGTTCGCTGCGCTTGTGCTGGATCTCGCTCTCTGCCTGCATAGTGATTTTCAGGGCGGTGTCTTTGGCTTCCAACTGCGTGTTTTTGGCAATTTCTTTTGCCTCGTTGATGATATTCTCGGCGGTTCTTTTAAGTTTTTCATCCCGGTTTTTGCGGATGGTTGAGAAAATCAGGTATCCGATCAGGACACCCAAGATAACGGCGAGTCCAACCCACAGAAAGAGCAGGTTAGGACCTGGGCCTGGTTGAAATAAGGTTTTCATTGTGTCAATTGCTCCATAGTTTATTTGCTTCCACGGTCTCGGTGTGCTGCATCTCATCCCAAAGAGTGCGTAAGGTTTCATTGACCGTGGCATAACTGAAACCCCGCCGTAAAAGGGCGTTCCCCAGTTTCTTTCGATAAATTTCGTAATCGGATGATAGATAACGATGCGCCTGCTTCCGCGCTGCTGCCATCGCGAGGGTGGCATCGTCCACCCCGGATTCCTCAAGGGCTGATTCGATCGAACTCTCCGCCAGACCCTTAAAACGCAGCTCGGCTTTTAATTGACTCTGACTTCGCGGGCGAAAAGTGTTGCGGTTCTCAATCCACTCCCTGGCAAAACGCTCGTCATCGAGCAGCCCCTCTTCTTCGAGCCGGGCAAGCACTACCTTCAGAGTGGCAGGGGCGTAACCCTTGCCTTCAAGGTATCGCGTCATTTCCGCTACCGATCGGCTTCTGTAGCTCAACAAATGTAGAGCCTGGTTAAAGCCAACTTCCACCTCGTCTTGCAGCTGGAGTTTTTCGATTTCCGCTTCGCTCAGTTCGCGTCCAACCTGCAGCCAGGCAGCCGTCAACCGGTCCAATGAGAAAGCATAGGACCCATCGAGGCTGATGTTTACCCGCCTGCGATTGCGCTTTTGCGCGCTGATTTCAGTAATCGTCTTTTTCATCCGTAACAAACAGCCATGGTCCACGACCATGGCTGTTGAATACCGGACTCACTCGATAAGTTACACGCTCAAGATTCTCTCAAGCAATTTGTTTTATGTACTGGCAAACTGATAGTCAGAGATGATCAATCCTTTAGTTCCTCTTTAAGTGGAAAAACCGCTGTTGAATACCCACAAAATCAGGGTGCAACAGGAATGGTGGATTGTTCACTCTACTGCTCCAATATCGCATTTTTTCCAATACATAAGTCAGTAATTAACACTGACACTTTCCTATCTAGTAAATCGCGCAGCAATTCTAAGCCACAATCGGAGGCAAATAAGCATAAGAAGCCTCCTGGACGCATGTGCGATAATTTTCCTGGCTTCATTATACATGAAAAGAAAGGTGATTTGTTAACAGAATCAGTTTGACACGTATTTTGACCTGAGTTTGTATAATCAACAAGGGCGCGTGAATCTCATGCTAAAATACCTGTAGCAGGTGCCTATTATGACTGACGAATCAGAACTACGTGAATCAATCGATAAAGCTCACAAACGCAATCGTTTTTGGATGATCTCCTTTCCAATCATCCTGATCAGCCTGGTTGTCGTGGGCTTGGTCGTTTGGCTTGCCATCAAAGGCGGCCTTGGGGCTGCTGACACAGCGAATCTTGCTGGAGTGGCGACAGTGCTCCTGGTGCTGCCAGTGCTATTATTCGGGCTGATTACACTCGCCATATTGATTGGATTGAGCATTGGCGTAATTAAGTTACACACGCTGGTGCCGCAAGCAGGCAAAGCCCTCAGAAGTTATCTAAGCCAGGGTCAGCAATATCTGCGCAGTGCTGGCGACGCGTCAACCAAACCTATTATGGCACTGCGGGAATTAAACGCGAAGATCCAACAAATTGGAACCAGTCTGACAGACCGGTTCTCTCAAAAAGGATAGGACTAATGAAATCAAGCATTCGAACACTGACCCTTGTGATTGGAACCCTGGCTGGTGCCTTCCTCGGTTACCAGGCCGCCATGACTTTCATCGAGCAATCCGAAGCGGAAAACAAAAGCCTGCCGATCACTGCTCAGCAAGGTCTGCAAGTTGGCTTGACGGCGCTTGGCGCTTTCAAACAGCTTAGCGGCATCAGCAAACACAAAAAATAACCCGGAGAATCTGATCCTTGTTTGAACTTGTTTTCCTGGGCACGTCCGCCTCTGCGCCCTCCATCAAACGCGGTTTGTCCTCACTCGTCGTAAAACATGACGAGTTTCGTTTCATGGTGGATTGTGGTGAAGGCACCCAGCGGCAGATCCTCAAATCCGGGGTCGGCTTCAAGCGGCTAAACCATATTTTGCTCACCCATGGTCACCTGGACCATATCCTCGGTTTGGCTGGCATGCTTTCTACTTTCATGCGTTGGGAAGCCATTGAAGAAGTCAACATTTACGGCAGCCGCCACACGCTGGATCGCGTCAGCGATCTGATTAATGGCGTCGTGCTGCGGGGCAAGGAGCCGCCAATGCCCTTGAACCTGCTGGAGATCAAACCCGGCTTGATTTTTCAAAGCAAGCATTTTAATATCCAGGCTTTCCCGGTTGATCACCGTGGATCCTCTTCGTTGGGTTTTCGGTTCACACAGAATAGTCATCGTCCCTTCCTGTCGGATGTGGCAGAAGCGCTGGGTGTGCCCAACGGACCCTGCCGGCGCGATCTTGTCCAGGGGCAGGCGATCACCCTCGAAGACGGCAGAGTGATCAGACCGGAAGATGTCTTAGGGCAAGAACGTCCTGGTGTTAGCCTGGCAATTGTGGGGGATGTGGGAAAACCCGAAAAACTCCTGCGGCATGTGGCTGGGGCGGATATGATGGTGATAGAGGCAACTTACCTGGAAGAAGATGCGGAAATGGCTCAGAAATTTGGTCATTCCACCGCCGCGCAGGTGGCACGCCTGGCAGCCGAAGCAGAGGTGGGAAAGTTGATCCTGACCCATGTTTCCAGGCGCTATCGGGATGAAGACCTCCTGGCGGAAGCCAGAACCGTCTTTCCTGACACTTACCTTGCGAATGATTTTGACCGGTTTGAAGTCCGCAAGCCCGGGCAGTCGGAATGAGCCTTTATGGCTGTGAAGGCTGACCTTGCTTTCATGTTAGAATCCCAATTTGTATGTCTGAAAAGAAGCTGGTCTTAGCCTCCACCTCGCCGCGCAGAAATGAACTGCTGCGCTTGCTTGGGATTCCATTCGAAAAACGCCCCTCAAACGCGGATGAAACTCACCACGAGGATGTGAACGCGGTCGATTACGTGCGCCAGATGGCGCGGGAAAAAGGGCTTGTAGTCTTGCAAACTGATGGTGAGTGGATCCTCTCTGCTGATACGATTGTGGCTTTGGATGGGCAGGTTGTGGGTAAACCTGCAAATGAGGAAGAAGCATACGAGATCCTGCGAGCGATGCGCGCTCGCGGGCATGAGGTTTACACCGCGTTGTGTTTGCGGACTGAGAACGGTAGCGAGCCATTGGAATCCCTTTGTGCCACCGACGTCTTCATGCGTGATTATTCAGAAGAAGAACTGGCGGCATACATTGCCAGCGAAGACTATAAAGACAAGGCTGGCGGATATGCCATCCAGCACCGCGGGTTCCACCCCTGCACTGGTGTGCGGGGCTGCTACGCGAACGTGATGGGGCTTCCGCTCTGCCACCTGGCCATGCTGCTTGAGTCGGCTGGCATTAAATTGGAGGCGGATGTGCCCCAGGCCTGTCAGCGGTATAATGAAATAACGTGTGAAGTCTATTCGCAGATCTACCGTAAAGAAAACTCAGGGTAAGATGATGACATCCTTCAACAAGATCCTTTTTGTGTTCCTGATTGCAGCTTTATTGCTTTCTGCCTGCAATAATGCCCCCACGGAACCTGCTCCCACCCCGGTCCCAACCTCAGGTCTGCCGGAACCGGTGATCAACGTGGAGACAGCGCCAGATGTTGAACAGGCAGTAAAAACCTACCTGGACCTTTGGAAAGCTGAAGATTATGCGGCGATGTACGACATGCTCAGCCAGTTGACCAAAGATGCCATCTCGATGGAGGATTTTGAAAATAGCCATCGCAACACTGCCGTCAAGCTCACGATGCAGGGTATGGACTTCACCATCCTCTCGAAAATGGTCAACCCCACCAGCGCTCAAGTCAGCTATGAGATCCGCTATAACACCGCTTTGATGAATGAAATTTCCCGCGACACCATCATGAACCTCAGGCTGGAGAATGGTGCCTGGCATGTGCAGTGGGAAGCAGGAATGATGCTGCCGGAACTGGCAGGCGGGAACTATCTTGAACTGGTCATCGAAGTACCTGCGCGCGGGAATATCTATTCCTCGGACGCTTCAAATAATTACCCCCTGGTCTCTTTTGAAGATGCGGTGACCGTGATGCTCACTCCTGGTCAGATTGACCCTGAAAATGAGGGGCAAATGGTTTCGCTGCTGGCAGACATGTTTGACCGCTCAGAAGCCTCCATTTATGCTGAATATGAAAACACCGCAGATTATCAGTACGCAGTCATTGGCGACGTCACACTGGATACCGCCAACCAGTATTACGATCGGCTGACCCGTTATGACGCCATTTCTCTTTCGGACTTTCGCTCACGTTTTTATCATGATGGCGGTATAGCTCCTCATGTGACCGGCTTTGTGCTGACCGTGCCGGCAGAGGAACTGGAAAAATACCAGCGTTTGGGCTATACCGGTGAGGAAAAAATTGGCGCTTCCGGGCTTGAAGCCTGGGGCGAACAGTATCTTGCAGGAACACACGGCGCGGATCTCTACGTAAAAGATGCCCAGGGACAGATCCTGACCAAGATCGCCAGTGTTCCCGCGCAGCCCGCGCAATCCATCTACACCACTATCAACAGTGCTTACCAGTATCGCCTTCAGCAAAGCTTTGGCGATAATATCGGCGCTATCGTTGTGATGGAGCGCGACACAGGCAAGGTCATTGCCATGGTTTCCAACCCGGGTTTTGATCCAAACGTGTTCATCGCGCCTTACTACACTGCCTATTCGATTGCTGAGATCACTCAGAACCCCTTCAACCCTATGTATAACCGGGCTTCGCAAGGTGTCTACCCGCCAGGCTCTGTTTTCAAGGTCATTACGATGGCAGCAGCGCTTGAAACTGGCGTCTATCAACCGGACTCTTCCTATTATTGTGACAGTTACTGGCGCGAGTTGGAGGGTTGGGTTGGCGAGGATTGGACCGTAGCCCGGGGATTCGGACCTTCGGGTCAGTTGACCCTGCAGCAAGGACTGATGCGATCCTGTAACCCCTGGTTCTGGCATATTGCTTATTCCTTATGGAATGAAGGCTATCGCACTTCAATTCCTGACCTGGCGTTTGATTTTGGTTTGGGTAAGCCGACGGGTATCGAGATCCCGGATTTTGCTGGTAACGTGAATTCTGCCCCAACAGAGGTCAGTGAGTACGTCCAGATGGCAATTGGGCAGAGCACCATGCAGGTAAGCCCGCTGCAGATTGCCGCTTTCATCGCCGCTGTTGGCAATGGCGGCACACTCTACCAGCCAACCCTGATTGAACGCATTGGTTTGACGGGGCAGGAACCAGTTTATACTTTTGAACCCAGGATCGTACACGAACTGAATGTCCAGCCAACCACTCTGGAAGCCATCCAGGAAGCTATGGTCATGGTGGTGGCTAACCCGAGCGGCACAGCCCAATTCCAATTCAGGAATTATCCCTATAACATCGCGGGCAAAACCGGCACTGCTGAGAATCCAATTGGAAAATCTCATGCCTGGTTTGCGGGTTACACCTTCGAGAATAACCCTGACTACCCTGATATTGCCATTGCAGTGATCCTGGAAAATGCCGGCGAAGGTTCCGAGATGGCTGCGCCGCTATTCAGGCGGGCGGTTTCTCTGTACTTCTCGAATGGGCAAAACACCGGGGGTACCATGCCCTGGGAAGAAAGCCCTTACGTGCCAGTGGTACCAGAAGAGGAATAAACTTGGGCGTCTCTCAACCGCTGCTTTCTGCTGATTCTCAAAGTGAATATACTGAAGGTTTTGTGATTCGTTCACAGGCAGGTTACCTGACCGTGCGCACCGAAAAGGGCGATATCCAAACGCGCCTGCGTGGACGACTGCGCCAGGGCAGAGCCGAAGGCGACCTGGTGGCTGTGGGAGATAATGTGCGCATTGCCATCCACGAAGACGGCACAGGCAGCATCGAAGAAGTGCTGCCGCGAAAATCCGTTTTCTCACGACAGCTCTCAGGTGTCAACTACGATTATCAGCAAATTCTTTTGGCCAATGCCGATCTGGCGCTGTTGGTGTTTGCCTGCACCCAGCCAGATCCAAGCCTGCGCATGCTCGACCGCTTTTTGGTGGTGGCGGAACGCTCGCATATCCCGGCAGTGATCGTGGTCAACAAGGTGGATTTGATGCCACTGGAACAGGTGGACAAGCTTTTTGGGTTGTATCGCTCAATCGGTTATGATGTCATTTACGCTTCTGCGGTTACCGGGCAGGGGGTTGAGGCGCTGCGCGAGTGCATTCAGGGCAAACTGAGCACTCTTGCCGGGCCTTCGGGTGTGGGCAAAAGCAGCCTTCTCAATCAGGTCATTCCTGATCTGAACCTGGAAGTTGGCGCCTTGAGCGAGGGTGTCGGAAGAGGAAAAGGGAAGCACACTACCCAGGTGAGGCAGCTTTTCGCTCTGCCGGGCGGTGGATACATCGCGGATGTGCCCGGGCTGCGCACACTGGCGCTTTGGGACATCCAGGATGAAGAATTGGATGCCTATTTCAGGGAAATCGCTCCGCTGGTGCCTGATTGCCAGTTCAACGACTGCAGCCACAGCCACGAACCGGGCTGCGCGGTCCGCAAGGCGGCTGAGAGCGGGAAAATTGACCCGCGAAGATACGAGTCCTACTTGCGCTTGCGTTTCGGCGACCCGATGGAAGATGATGAAGTTTAGGAGATTTTTTTTTGAGACCTTCATTTGTTCGAACAAACACTTTACTGGCTCTTCTGAGCCTGCTCTTGCTCGTTTCAGCCTGTGGAAGCAGCGCGACCCCAGCAGTTGTGCCAACTGAGCCGCCCGTCCAAGCAACCCGGATTCCTCCAACCCCAACCCTGACGCCCGAACCGCCAAAAGTGTTGAATATCTGCCTGGCGGAAGACCCGGGTAGTTTATATCGTTTTGAAGGGCGCGACTCCCTGGCAAAACAGAGTGTCTATTCGGCGCTTTATGACCCGGGCGCCTTGTTCGAAGGTATGCCTGGCTACGCTAACGGACAGGCTGTCAAAACAGCTGTGGACCTGAAGCCTGGAATGAACGTTCTGAATAGCAGTGGGCAGGTGACTATATTAAAGGAAGGTTCCCTGGTCCATCCGGTAGTGGAGGGTACTTTAAGTGACCCGGCTGCCTGGAGCGCTTCAGCACCCCTGCAGATGATGCAGGTGAAGGTAGATTACAAAATCGCCCCGGGTCTGTTATGGTCTGATGGCAGCCCTGTCACTTCCGCCGACTTCCTTCTATCTTTTGAAGTTGCAAACGAACACCGTAATCCTAAGGATATCTGGCTGCTTGATCGGACTGCAAGGGTTCAAGCTTTGGATGAAACCACCCTCACCTGGACAGGCATACCGGGATTTGTCCCCGTAGACCTTTCAGGACTCATCTTTCCCCCTCTGCCTGCCACCCAATTTTCCGGCATGACTCTGGCGGAAATGGCTTTGTCTTCTGAGGCAAGCGAAACACCGATCGGTTGGGGAGCTTATCGCATTGTGGAACGGGAGCCTGGTTCCGCCATCTGGTTGGAACGCAATCCGCACTACAACCCCAGACCGGCATATGACCAGGTGGTCATATCTGTTGAGCCCGACCTGCAGCAAGCGATCAGCAAGCTGCAAAGCGCTGAGTGTGATGTGCTGGATCCAAGTTATCACCTGGAAGGGCAAAGCAGGAACGTGCTGACAGAACTGGCAGTAAACGCCACTTTGGTAGCGGAAAACTTTGAGCTTGTGCAGCAATTGGTTTTTGGCATCCAGCCAGCTGCTTACGACAGCGGCTATTCCCCCTGGTCTGCAACCCGCCAGGACTACTTTGGCGATTTGCGCACCAGGCAGGCGATTGCGGCTTGCCTGACAGCCGAACCAATCGCATCTGAAATCCTGGGAGCGAGGTTGCCAGAAACTTTCAACTTGCCAGAATATGCATCGAAGGGAAATGTGGAAGACGCGCAGGCTTTGCTGGACGAAATTGGCTGGCTGTGGGATGAAACTGAACCAGACGCACCGCGAAAGGCAAGCAGAGTGGAAAACGTGCTTGATGGTACGGTGTTCTCGGTCAGCATCCTTAGCGGCACTTCAGCGATGGATGGTGAAGTGAGCCAGGCGATTGTGAGCCGCTTGGGTCAATGCGGAATCGAGGTGATCCACCAGGCATTATCGCCAGCGGATTTGTTTGCTCCGGGTCCGGAAGGTCCGCTATTTGGACGCAACTTTGACCTTGCGCTGATAAGTTGGCAAAAAACAGCCGGGAATGTCTGCGAGCTCTATCGCTCGGAAGCAATCCCCAACAGTGGAAATTACTGGATTGGAACGAACCTGGCTGGCCTGGCTGATGTGGATTTTGACGCGCGCTGCACGGCATTTGGAAACGCAGAATTAATGCAGAACCCCGGAGATGAACCAGACCTGCTTGCGGAATATCTGCCAGCATTACCCTTAATGCCTCAGCTATCCTTGTGGATTGCGTCAAACCGCGTGGACCTGGCTGGAGGCAGTGTTTTTGCTGATTTGGGGCTCTGGCGGCCAGTACTTCCTTAAACTTTTAAGGTGATCTGGTCTGTACACGGGCAGATTTGACTCGTGGGTGTTTGTGATATACTAAGCCGAATTTTAACCTTGGTTATGAGCGCTTTTTGCCGTAATTATTGCGCAATTGCCAGGATATTGAAAAATAAGAATAGCCTATGGGCATAAAAAAGTACATCAAGGACTATAAGACCACTCTGAGTGTCAATGAAAATGGCGAACAGATTCGGACTTATGAATACCAGGGGGATTATTTCAGGCTGCCATTTGGCACCGGGCAGATGCGAAAATTCAAGACCATTTTCCTGCTCGCGCTGGCTGGCATCATTCTCGCTCATTTCGCTGCTGGTTTTGTGAACAATCCAGGCATGCGGAACTTTTACGTGGTTATTCCATACGTTTTGACTTTTTTGCCAATTTTCAACCTGCTGCGTTCCGGCGTCCGCTTGCCGGTGGAAGAACGCAAATATCGCAGGGAAGAAATAGGTGTCACCTATGAGCGCTTCAGCAATCACAGCCTGATTCTGTTAATTACGCTGGGAGTTTGCCTGGCGGGAGAAGTGGTTTATTTGCTTTTCTTCTCTGATGGCAGTCCGGCAATAAGCGAGTATAATTTTCTTGCGGCAATGATTGGCGCATTGGCTTTGGCTTTGATCATTTACTTTAATGGCAAGAAAGTTGTCATTACCAGAGCCTCTGATGACGAAGAACAAACGTGATAATGACGGCAGTCTGACGCTGCCTTCATTGACACGATATTGTTTATAAAATATAATGAACAAAATTAGTTAAGGAGAAATAGGAGAAAAAATGAGTAAATTTGCACGAAATCTGTCCATTTTGATCGTTGCGATCATGCTCGGCGTGGCTCTCGCTTCCTGCGGAACCCCAACCCCTGAAGCAACACCCGAACCCGTTGTGGAACCAACTACTCCCCCAGTAGTTGAACCAGAACCCACAGAAGAACCAGAACCCACTGAGGCACCCGTTGTGGATATCCCACTCGTGGTCGCCTACAATGAGTTCTCCCAGAAATTCAGCCCATTCTTTGCAGACACCGCCTATGACAATGACGTTGCTGGCATGACCCAAATCGGCATCATGACCACCGACCGTGTGGGTGGCATTATCTACAATGCCATCGAAGGCGAAACCCGCAATTACAATGGGACTGATTACCTCTATACCGGCCCGGCAGATATCAAAGTGGAGTACGACGAAGCCACTGATACCACCAAATACACTGCCAAGATTCGTGAAGACCTGGTCTTCTCCGATGGGGATCCCCTCACCGCTGACGACATCATCTTCACCTATTACACCTATCTGGATCCTTCCTATGTAGGTTCCACCACCCTCGGTTCTTACGGAATCCTTGGTTTGAAGGACTACCAGACCCAGACCACCACCGAAGTTTATACCAAGTACGAAGGTCTTGTTGAAGAGATCTACGCCGCTGGTTGGGAACACGAATGGACCGACGCAGATGCATGGACCCAGGAACAGCAGACTGATTTCTGGGCCCGTATTGAAGAAGGCATTCGCACTGAAGTTCAGGGCATCTTCGATTATGTTCTCGCGAACTACATTGATTATGGTCCCGACTACTTCGGCATGACCCCTGAAGAGATCAATGCCAATGAAGGCAACCAGGTCGCTTTTGCCATGACCATGTGGGGTTTTGGTAGCCGTGGAGATGATGGTACCTTCACAACTGCTGCAACTGAACAGACCTTCGACCTGACCACCACCTTCCCGACCCTGGATGACTATTACAATGAAATCCTGGCCGCCTACGAAGGTGATGTCAAAGCCGCGTTCCCCTACGAATCCGCTGCTGGCACCGACGTCTTCGCCAATGTGAAGACCGCCTTCATCGGCTACTGGGGTCCATTGGATGAGACCATGGGCGAGGGTGGCGTGCCGAATATTTCCGGTATCGTCAAAGTTGATGATTACACTGTGGAAGTAACCACCGAAGGCTTCGAAGCCCCCGCTGTTTACTCCATCCTCGGCGTTAGCATCACCCCTCTGCACTACTACGGTGATGTTGATAAATACGATTATGAGAACAATATGTTCGGTTTTGACTTCGGCGACCTGTCCAAACAGGAAAGCCTGACTCCTAACCCCATGGGCGCTGGTCCCTACAAGTTCCTGCGCTATGAGAACAAGGTTGTTTATTTCGAGGCGAACGACTTGTATTACAAGGGCGCCCCCAAGATTAAAGAAATTCAATTCAAAGAAACCGTTTCTGCTGAAGTTCCTTCCTCCCTCGCAACCGGCGCTGCCGACGCGGGCGAAATGAGCTACAACAAGACTCGTTACGAAGAAGTTATGTCCTACAATGGCAATGGCGAGATGACCGGTCCGGTCATCACCTCCAGCCTGGTTGATAACCTTGGTTACGGCTATATTGGTATCAACGCCTCCACAGTCAATGTTGCTGGCGATCCTGCTTCCGATGCCTCCAAGAACCTGCGCCGTGGCTTGGCCACCATCCTGTCTGTCTATCGCGATGTCGCCATCGACAGCTACTATGGTGAAGCTGCTGCAGTCATCAACTACCCAATTTCCAACACTTCCTGGGCTGCTCCTCAGCCAACTGATGAAGGTTATGCAATTGCGTTCTCTGTGGACGTAGCTGGCGAACCCATCTATACCGCTGAAATGACCTACGAAGAGAGATATGCTGCTGCCGAACAGGCTGCCCTCGGCTTCTTCGAAGCTGCTGGCTTCACTGTCACAGACGGCATGCTCACAGCTGCTCCTGACGGCGCCAAGTTGGACTACGAAGTCATCGTTCCTGGTGGCGGCACGGGTGACCATCCTGCTTTCGCTATCCTGACCGGTGCGCAGGCTTCCTTCGCCAATATCGGCCTTGAGTTCAAGATCAACGATCCTGCTGACACCAACATCCTCTGGGATGCTCTGGACTCAGCAACTCAGGAACTCTGGACTGCTGCCTGGGGCTCAACCATTGACCCCGACATGTACCAGGTTTATCACAGCACGAGTGTCGTTGGTGCGGGTGGCTCTGAATCCAACCACTATCACATCACCGATGCAGATCTGGATCAGCTGATTGTTGACGCACGTCTCAGCGATGATCAGGCTTATCGCAAAGCCATCTACAAGCAGGCTTTGGATAAGATCATCGAATGGGCAGTCGAAATTCCGACCTACCAGCGCAAGAACGTCATCATCTTCAGCACCGAACGCATCAATCTCGATACGCTGACCCCCGATATCACCACCTTCTGGGGCTGGATGAACGACATCGAGCTGCTTGAGATGAATCAGCAGTAATACTGCGGATTACAGATAAGTACCATGAGCCCACCTCAGGGTGGGCTCATAAATTCTAAATGCCTGAGCAACCACCAAACTGCTCGGGATTGATTTTGAAGGAAGGTTAGAGATGCGAAATTTTATCATCAGGAGGGTACTGCTCGGCATCTTCATCGTGTTTTTTGGCGCGATGGTGGTTTATTCCGTGATCCGAAGTCTGCCTTCTTCCTATGTTGAAACAATTGCGAGACAAAGAGCCAGTAACCCCTTGAGCACAAAGACGTATCAGGAGTGGTTGGCTCAACTGAATGCTGTTTATGGTCTTGATAAGGGAATTCTTCCTGGTTTTGCAGGGTGGATGCGTAATGCTGTCAGAGGCGAATTTGGCGAATCCTGGCACTATGGTATCCCTGTAACTGAAAAATTTAACCAGGTCGTATGGTATTCATTCATTATCAACATCATCACATTTTTAGTACAGATCCTTATTGCCATACCTTTGGGCATTATTGCCGCAAGGAAGCAGTATTCAAGAACAGATTACGCGATTACTGTTTTTGCATTGATGGGTATTTCTCTGCCTACCTTTTTCCTTGCTACCATTCTGAAGTATGTCTTTTCGATCCGCTTGGGATGGTTTGACTTATATGGTCTGACCGGGCGATTCTTCAACTCGATGACTCCCTGGGAGCAGGTCGTGGATATGGCCTACCACATGGTCCTGCCGATTGTCACCTTGATGATGCTCTCAATTGGCGGTTTGATGCGCTACACGCGTACCAACATGCTCGAGGTGTTAAATTCCGACTATATCCGCACCGCGCGTGCTAAAGGTTTATCTGAGAAAGTTGTTATCAATAAACACGCTTTTCGCAATACGCTTATCCCGCTGGTTTCTTATATGAGCTATTTGATCCCGAGCATGTTTGGCGGCGCGATGATTACTGAGACGCTCTATCAGATCCCTGGAATTGGCTATGTTTCCTACCAGGCAATGATCCGCGGAGATATTCCATTTGCCATGTTCTATACAACCTTCTTGATCTTGTTGACCCAGGTGAGTCTGCTCGTGGCAGATATCATGTACGCGGTGGTAGACCCCCGCGTCAGAGTCAATTAAGGTGGGTGCACAATGACAGATAAAAATGAAATCTTAATCACCGAACCCAACAACAACGTTCCTTTGGATAACAAAGGGCAGGAAATGGCATTGGATGATGCCCGCCGTGTTAAGGTGCTCTCACCTGGCATGTTGGTTGCCAAACGCTTTATTCGCAACCGCCTGGCTGTGATTGGTTTGGTCATCATCGTCCTGATGTTCTTATTCTCTTTCCTTGGACCAATTTTTTCACCTTATACCCAAACCCAGGTTTTCAAGGGTGTGGGCACAATGACGAAAGATTATGCAGCCGCCATCTATAACACTGATTTGCGTTATACCGTCAAACCAAATGAGGCTTTTCAACGTCCGGAAATCGCGCAATTTTTATTGGCTGTAGGTAAGAAACAACCCACCTTCAGTGCTGGCAATCGATCCTTTGCGTATTTCGAAGAAGGTGAAGGGCTTTACCGCATTGCGGAACTCAATCAGGTCGCTGAAGACTTGATCTCACTGCGTGCCACAGGCGACTTTGAGATTACCAAAGCTTTCGAACTTGCTTACGAAGAAGCTAAGGCTGCCAAACAGACCATGTTTGAGGTTGAAGGTGTCACCTATGTGCTGACCACAAAGGCAAAATCGAATGTGATTTCGTCCCAACGGGATATTGCTTTAGGTATGCTTAGCATTTATGATCCTTATAACCCCAAGGATCTTGCGACAGTTGATAGTTATGAATTCAGACTGGCCAGCGGCAAAGCCGCCGCAAATGATGAAGGCGAATTCTTTATTGGCAAGGATAAATTTACCATTTTTGAAGAAGAGGGTCACGACACAATTTATGACGCGTCCGGAAAAGCCTTCGCGGAAATTTCGAATATCATTGTAAATCCGCTGGATCAGGCTGAGACACTCTCAATTGACTTCAAAAAAATAGTCAGAGAAACGATCGTAAACAGAGAAAACGAGTTTTCTTTTGCTAATCCTGGCGAAGATCCGGTGGAATATGATATTGCCCTGGTAAACACTAATTACTATATCAAGAGGGAAACCCCCACCGAGTTGATTCGCATCCTGGAGCATCCTTCTGATAATCATCTGCTCGGTTTGGATAACAACGGCATGGATGTGCTGACCCGCCTCATGTACGGCGGTCGGGTTTCACTTCTCGTCGGCTTTGTGGTGGTCTTTTTTGAGATCGTAATAGGTGTGATCATCGGTGGTATATCCGGTTACTTTGGAGGAGCAGTAGACACCGCTTTGATGCGTTTTGTCGACCTGTTCAACAGCATCCCCTTCTATCCGATGGTAATTATTTTTGGCTCAGTGATGGACACCCTCGAGGTTGCGCCAATGGCGCGCATCTTCCTGTTGATGCTCATTTTGGGTCTTTTAGGCTGGACGGGCGTGGCTCGTGTGGTTCGCGGTCAGATACTATCCTTGCGTGAGCAGGATTTCATGGTGGCTACCGAAGCGACAGGTATTCGCACCAGCCGGCGCATTTTCCGCCACCTGGTGCCCAACGTGATGCCACTGCTGATTGTTTCTGCTACTGCTGGTTTGGGCGGTATCATCATCTCGGAGGCCACACTTGGCTTCCTGGGATTGGGCGTAAAATATCCTTTGGCCTCGTGGGGAAGTATTATCAATCTTTCTTCCGACGCCTTCATTATGACAAACTACTGGTTTATGTGGATCCCGGCAGGAACGCTCATCTTGCTGACCGTGCTTGGTTTTAACTTTATCGGCGATGGTCTTCGGGATGCATATGATCCCAAGATGAAAAGATAGGTGAGAATGATGACTGAAGATAATAATCTCATCAACGAAATGGTTGACGAAACCCCTGCGGCACCGAAAGAGAAAATTCATCTTTCTGCCAAGGAATCAGCCCGCATTACACGTGAAAACAGGCGCATTACCAATGCGATTGAGAAGCAACGTAATCGCAAGAACGTGCCTGAAAGCGAATACATCACCACCATGAAAGATCGCCGTAATGTTGTCGAGTTTGATAACCTCCACACCTATTTCTTTACCGATGTCGGTACCGTCAAAGCCGTGGATGGCGTGACTTTCGACATTCCCAGGGGCAAGACCGTTGGTGTGGTGGGTGAATCCGGCTGCGGCAAATCCGTAACCGCGCTTTCACTGATGCAATTGGTCCAACGACCTCAAGGTCAGATTGTGGAAGGAACAGTCCGCTTTAATGGCGATCGCGTCTATGATGTTGCCAAAACACCTACTGAAGTGATGGAGACCATTCGTGGAGCCCAGATTTCCATGGTCTTCCAGGAACCGATGACCAGTTTGAACCCGGTTTTCAGGGCTGGTGATCAGATCGACGAAGTTGTCTCTCTGCACAATCCGGAAATGAGCCCTGAAGAGGTTAAGGATGTCTCCCTGCGCATGATTGACATGGTGGGTATTGCCAATAATACCGGCGTCTACCAGATGTATCCCCACGAACTTTCAGGCGGGATGCGTCAGCGCGTCATGATAGCGATGGCTTTGGCTTGCAACCCCAAGCTGATCATTGCTGATGAGCCCACAACCGCTTTGGACGTAACCATCCAGGCCCAAATTTTGGACCTTCTGCGCAAGTTAAAGGATCAGATCAATTCAAGTATCATGCTGATCACGCACGATCTTGGTGTGATTGCTGAGATGGCTGATTTTGTTGTGGTTATGTATGCCGGTCGTATCGTTGAAAAAGGCACCGCGCAGGAAGTTTTCCACAACCCGCGTCATCCCTACACGGTTGGTCTGATGGCATCCAAGCCTGTGATCAACAAGTTTGTGGATCGCCTGTATAACATTCCTGGTAATGTCCCCAATCCGATCAACATGCCCAATTATTGCTACTTCAAAGATCGCTGCAGCCGCCGAATGCCAGTTTGTGATGGACCCTACCCGAGAGAAATCTATTTCTCGGATACCCATATGGCGACTTGCTATCTTTATGAAGAAATGAAGGAAAACGCGTAATATGGAAAATTATCAAAACCTCGATAAAACAGCTGCATTGGATGACCCATACATTCTGAAAGTCAGACACTTAAAGCAATATTTTCCAATTAAGTCTGGTTTGATGCAGCGTATCATTGGCAATGTCAAGGCTGTGGATGATATCAGCTTCAGAATTGAACGCGGCAAGACTATGGGACTGGTTGGAGAATCCGGTTGCGGAAAAACCACGGTTGGTAAAACACTACTGCGTCTGAATAACCCCACTGGTGGTGAGGTTTATTTCAATGGGGTTAATGTTTTCAACCTTGACCGCCAGGGAATGCGGGAATTGCGTCCCAAAATGCAAATGATTTTTCAGGATCCCTACTCATCTCTTTCTCCGCGAATGCCAGTGAGTGAGATTATTGGAGAGGCAGTCCGTGAGCACGAATTAGTTTCACCTGAGGAATTTAACGACTATATCGACAGCGTAATGCTTTCCTGTGGTCTTCAGCCTTACCACAAAGACCGTTATCCCCACGAGTTTTCTGGGGGTCAACGTCAGCGTATTTGTATCGCGCGTTCGCTCGCTTTGAAGCCCGACTTCATCGTTTGCGACGAACCAGTTTCAGCCTTGGATGTGTCGATCCAGGCGCAAATCATCAACCTTCTCGAAGATTTGCAGCAAAAACGTGAGATGGCTTATCTCTTTATTTCTCACGATCTTTCTGTTGTGCAGCACATCTCAGATTATGTGGGCGTAATGTATTTGGGCGATCTGGTGGAATATGCTGACAAGAAAACCTTATTTGCTAATCCTTTGCACCCCTATTCACAGGCTCTCCTGAGCGCTGCGCCTGTGCCGGATCCGGATTATAAGATGAACCGTATCATTCTTGAAGGCAGCATTCCTTCGCCCGCGAATCCGCCCAAGGGCTGTAAATTCCATACCCGCTGCCGCTTTGCCATGGATATCTGCAAGACCGAGGCTCCTCGCACCCGCGAAATTGAGCCCGGGCATCTTGTGGTATGCCATCTTTATAATAACCAAGGAACCTTAGTTGAAGAAGACTCAGAAGCATCAATATGATGATGACGATGGTCGCACCATCGTTAACATGAACGTTGACGGCATGCCCTGGTACAATCGGCGCCGTGATTTTGGCGCAGCGCCAGATCGTGAGACCAACAAGCCTTCCCCATACGGTACGGGCATGACTGACCGGGAGTTCAATTTGTATGCCTGGGGAGCCATTAAGGCGGGATTGTTGATCGCATTGGTTTTTGCTGTGACCTGGGCTGTTGTGATCCTTTTTCTGACGCAACTCGTTTTTAAGTAAATTTGAGTTTCATAGAAACCGCCTGGACACAGGCGGTTTTTTTGTATTTGTCGGTCATTCTGAGCGCCAGCGAAGAATCTTAAGGCAAGAGGGCGGGATCCTTCGTTTCTCAGGATGACCAAAGGTTGGTCATTCTGAGCGCCAGCGAAGAATCTTAAGGCCAAAGGGCGGGACCCTTCGTTCCTCTGGATGACAAAAGGTTGGTCATTCTGAGCGCCAGCGAAGAATCTTAAGGCAAAAGGGCGGGATCCTTCGTTCCTCAGGATGACAAAAGGTTGGTCATTCTGAGCGCCAGCGAAGAATCTTAAGGCCAAAGGGCGGGACCCTTCGTTCCTCTGGATGACAACAGGTTGGTCATTCTGAGCGCCACCGAAGAATCTTAAGGCAAGAGGGCGGGATCCTTCGTTCCTCAGGATGACAAAAGGTTGGTCATTCTGAGCGCCAGCGAAGAATCTTAAGGCCAAAGGGCGGGACCCTTCGTTCCTCTGGATGACAACAGGTTGGTCATTCTGAGCGCCACCGAAGAATCTTAAGGCAAGAGGGCGGGATCCTTCGTTCCTCAGGATGACAAAAGGTTGGTCATTCTGAGCGCCAGCGAAGAATCTTAAGGCCAAAGGGCGGGACCCTTCGTTCCTCTGGATGACACGAATATCCTTAAAACCATCTCTTATTAAAAACGGCCTACACATTGGACTGGCAAATGTTGGCATGGTTTCAAATGTATGCTAAAATATTGGCTACGTTGGGGCATGGTGCAATGGCAGCACATCGGACTTTGAATCCGCTGATCTTGGTTCGACTCCAAGTGCCCCGGCCTGATTTATTGTGGATAAACAATCTGACGATCTATGTTTTGATGATAGCGAGGCGGACAGTCCCTCTCGGATTGCTGTTTGGTTTTTTGATTCCCGGAGTAATTTATGACAATCGCATCTGTAATCCTTGCCGCTGGCTTGGGCAAGCGCATGCATTCCACCCTCCCCAAAACGCTTCACCCACTGCTTGGTAAACCCATCGTTTTTCATGCCCTGGATGCCGTTTTGCCCAAGACAGATCTGCCGCCGGTGCTTGTGACAGGCTATGGCAGCGAACTTGTTCGCGAGGAAGTCGCCCGCGTCTATGGGGAAAAGGTCAATTTTGCTCTGCAGATCGAGCAGCTCGGCACCGGGCATGCAGTCCGCTCAGCCGAAGATCTTCTGCGCGCTAAGGCGGACCTCCTCTTGGTCACCTTTGGCGATATGCCCATGCTGCGCCCCGAAACGATCGACCGTCTGATCCAGATTCACCATGAAACCAGCAGCACCATCACCATGACGAGCGTGATTGGTGACCTGCCGCGCGGATTTGGGCGCGTGGTGCGCTCGGAGGATGGCAAAGTGCGGGCGATCGTGGAAGAAGCAGTCGCCACGCCCGAGCAGCTGAAAATCCGCGAATACAACATATCAGCTTACTGCTTCGACGCCGAGTGGATCTGGCAGAGTCTGGCAGAGCTAAAACCTTCCCCCAAGGGCGAGTTTTATATCACAGACCTGGTAGAACTGGCGATCTCACAAGGCAAAGGCGTGGAAGCAATGGTGTTGGAAGATGCCGCTGAAGGGCTGGGGATCAATACCCGGGTAGACCTGGCGGATTGCGAAAGGGCAATGAGGGCGCGCGTGAACCGGCAGTGGATGCTGGCAGGCGTGAGTTTCATTGATCCGGATTCAACCACTGTCGAAATGGATGTGACGATCGGGCAGGATACAGTTCTGTATCCCAACACCTACCTGCGCGGCAAAACTGCCATCGGAGAGAATTGCGCGATCGGTCCGGATACCACTCTTGAAAATACCAGCGTAGGTGACCACTCGGTCATTCAATACTCGGTAGCAGAAAAAGCAACAATTGGCAGCTACGTCACCATGGGACCTTTTTGTCATCTGAGGAAAGGCGCTGTTTTGAAGGACTATGTCCACCTGGGCAACTTTGGTGAGGTCAAGGACTCTACCCTCGGCGAGCATACCAAAATGGGTCACTTCTCGTATATCGGGAATGCAACCATAGGACGGGATGTAAATATTGGAGCAGGCACGATCACCTGCAATTATGACGGAAAAACAAAACATCCCACTGAAATTGGCGATGAAACATTTATCGGGAGCGATACCATGCTGGTTGCTCCGGTAAAGATTGGTAAACGTGCCAAAACGGGTGCGGCTGCGGTTGTGACCCACGACGTGCCTGATGACACGCTGGTGTTCGGAATACCTGCCAGACCCAAGGAAAGAAAGGAAAACTGTGAATGAAGATGTTGGGCTTTGGATAGCCCTTGCAGTCTCAGTCTTTTTCTGTTTGTTGGCTTCAGCCGCGAAATCCTCCTTTACACACGCCCGGCTGCCTTACCTCTTGGGGTTGGCAAGCGGACATGCCGCCAATGTTGAAAAGACCATAGAACTTTTCAGCAAAAATGGGCTTCGCACAGCTTTGCGATTGGGATTGATCGTCTGTCATTTCTTTGTGGCGGCGGTGGTTGCTCTGATCTCAATCCGAATATTTGCACTCCAAAACTATTGGCTGGTAGCGCTGATTATTTTTGGGACATTCCTGGTTTTGAGCTTGTTGGAATTCTTAATTGAGGGTCGCATCCTGGACGCGCCAGATCAGTCCGCTATTCGCTTTTCGGGAGTGACCTCCTTCATCTCATTCTTTTTCGCTCCTCTAACGCGCTTGATGACATCAGTACTTGGGGAGCATGCCGAGAAGGTTACCCTGACTGTGACCGATGAAACCCTCAGGGACTGGGTGGAGAACGATCAGCCTGAAAGCACGCTGGAAAAGGGCGAGCGGGAGATGATCTATTCCATTTTTCGCTTTAGTGAGACTATGGCAAAAGAGATCATGGTTCCACGCATGGATGTGCTGGCACTGGAGGTGAACACCACCATCAGCGACGCGCGCCACGAGTTCATCAAGGCTGGTCATTCACGCGTGCCTGTTTACGAGGACTCGATTGACAATGTAGTGGGCTTACTCTACGCCAAGGACCTCCTGGCTGTTGTCGATGGTAACGACACGATCGCAGCACAACGGCACCTCTTACGGCAGGCATACTTTGTGCCAGAAGCAAAAAAAGTAGATGAGCTTCTGACTGAAATGCAGTCGCGCGGTGTGCATATGGTGCTCGTGGTAGACGAGTATGGGGGTGTGGCTGGCGTGGTGACGCTGGAAGACATCGTTGAGGAAATCGTTGGTGAAATCCGGGATGAGTATGACCAGGGAGAAGAGAGCCTTTATGAACAGATCGATGAAAATACCTATCTGATCCTGGGTAGGGCAACAATAGACGAGTTTAATTTCATCACAAATGGCTCACTCTCCGATGAGTATGCGGATACCCTGGGCGGATTCATCTATGGGCAGCTCGGCAGGGTCCCCCAGCCGGGTGAGGTTGTGACAGATGAAGATTTTGAATTCACGGTGGAGCAGGTGGTTGCGAGGCGCATCATCAAGGTGAAGGTGCGCAGGTTAGGCGAAGATGCTTCCCAGAAAGATTTCGAAGATGGAAACGCTGACTAGTGAAATTCGCGAAACTCTGATTGCTACAGCACAGCATTATCTTAAAAATAGCTACTCGCCTTATTCCAACTATCCGGTTGGCGCGGCAGTGCTGGCAGAGGATGGACTAATTTATGGAGGGGCGAATATCGAAAACTCTGCCCATCCTTCCGGGCTGTGCGCCGAGAGAGTGGCAATCAATAAAGCCATTTCTGAAGGAAACAGGAAAATCCTGGCAGTTGCGGTTGTCACTCGCAATGCCGGCTCTCCCTGCGGAGCGTGCCGGCAGGTGATGCGGGAATTTGCCAGTTTGGAAATGCCGGTCATTCTGGCAAGTGTCGACGGCAATTTTGAAGAGCAATTTTCGCTGGGAGAACTTCTGCCGCGGTCCTTTGGTCCGGATGACTTAGAGCGGGAATAAACCAGGCATCATGACAAGCCCGGATTCTCGCAGCTATCGCGCTCAAGGGGTTGTGCTGCGGCATGTGGAGGTTGGTGAGGCGGACCGCATTCTGAGCTTCTACACATTGGAATACGGCAAGCTGCAAGCAATTGCCAAGGGGATCCGCAAGATGCGCAGCCGAAAGGCAGGTCACCTTGAACCTTTTTCCCGCGTGGAGCTGATGCTTGCCAAAGGGCGCAACCTGGATGTGATCTCACAGGCGGAAGCCCAAAGCACCTACGAAAACCTGCGTGCTGACCTGAAACTGATTGCTTACGCCGCTTACATTGTTGAACTGCTTGACCGTTTCACATACGAGGAAGGCGAAAACCGCCCGCTCTACAATTTATTGGTCAACACCTTGTCCCGGCTTGACGAGGGCAGTCCGGCGCAAACCGTGGTGCATTACTATGAAATTCATTTGATGGATCTGCTGGGATTCAAGCCGCAATTGCAGGTTTGCGTGGCTTGCGGAGAAAAAATTAAACCCGAAGATCAGTTTTTCTCTGCCAAATTGGGCGGCGCGCTCTGCCCTAAATCACTTTCAGCGGATCCGGGAGCCTGGAAAGTGAGCCTGGGGGCTCTAAAATATTGGCGGCATTTGCAGCGTAGCTCATGGAATAAGGTCCAAAACCTTGTTATCCCTTCCCAGATTGAGTCGGAACTTGCCAGCCTGCTGGAACGCTATCTGACCTACCTCTTGGAGTATGGATTGCGAACGCCGGGATTTCTCAAAGCTGTTTCGTAAATTCTTGTTTAAATTCTAAAAGTAGATAAAGTAAGTTATTGTTCTTGCAAGATTCAGTTCTTGCAAGGTCTCCTGACTTTGCGAGGTTTTTGACCGAAGGTCTCCAAGCATCATTGAACAGGGTCAGGAAACCGGCGAGAAAGAGTCTGATTTAGCTTAATTGTGTCAGGGCGAAGCATTCCAAAAAGATTTTATCGCTGGTTCAAAGTTATCCGTACAGAATGCTTCGCCCCTACCAAGGACGCCGGCACGATCATTCCGTCATCGCGAGGGAGCAAAGCGACCGTGGCGATCTGCCTTTTCATAATGGCTCTTTAGCGCTATCGGAGCAACTTCAGGCGCCCCCATTTTGCTGATGTATAATCAATCTGTTAAATCAACCACGAGGAATCACGATGAGCACTGCATTAGATTTTCAATCCATCATCTTCAAACTGCAAACTTACTGGGCGGGGCAAGGCTGCCTGATCTGGCAACCCTACTACTCCCAGGTTGGCGCCGGCACGATGAACCCCGCCACCTTTTTGCGTGTGCTTGGTCCCGAGCCCTGGCGCGTCGCTTACGTGGAACCTTCCGTGCGGCCGGATGATGGGCGCTATGGCATCAATCCAAACCGGCTGCAGCAGCACACCCAATTCCAGGTCATTCTCAAACCCGATCCGGGCAATCCGCAGGAGCTCTACCTGAACTCACTGCTCGCGCTTGGGATCGACCCGGAGCAGCATGACATTCGCTTTGTGGAAGACAACTGGGAATCGCCGGCACTCTCCGCCTGGGGGCTTGGCTGGGAAGTCTGGTTGGACGGACAGGAAATCACCCAGTTCACTTACTTCCAGCAGGCAGGTGGGATTGTTTTGGACGTGCCGGCGGTTGAGATCACCTACGGGCTCGAGCGCATTGCCATGAGCCTGCAGAAAGTGCGGGACTTCAAATTGATCCGCTGGAATGAAAGCCGCTCTTACGGAGATGTCTACCAGGTGGCCGAGCGTGAACACTCAACCTACTACTATGAAGTTGCGGATGTGCCCAGCCTGAGGGAAATGTTCTCCCTGTTTACCAGCGAAGCTGAAAATGCCCTCGAAAAAGGATTGGTGCTTCCGGCGTACGACAACATCATCAAGTGCTCTCATACCTTTAATGTGTTGGATGCGCGTGGGGCTGTCGGATTCACCGAACGCCAGGCGCTTTTTGGCAAGATGCGCGAACTTTCCCGCAAGGTGGCTGAGGCCTATCGTGCCCAACGTGAAGAGATGGGCTTCCCCTGGATGAAAGGTGAACAACCGGTCTTGGAACTTGAAAAGGAAACTTTGCCCCAGATCAGCGAGGAGCGCGCGGACTTCCTGTTTGAAATTGGCTGCGAAGAACTGCCAACGGCTGACCTGGATGCTGCCATCAGCAGCCTGGAACAGCAAATGAAATCCCTGCTTAGCGACGCACGGTTGGAGTTCGCTGAATTGCGTGTACACGGCACCCCGCGCCGCCTTGTGGTGCAGGTGGAAGCGCTTCAAACCCGCCAGGCTGAACGCATGCTCGAGGTCAAAGGTCCGCCTGCCGACCGGGCTTTTGACGCTGAAGGAAAGCCAACCAAAACCGCGGAGGGATTTGCCCGCAGTCGTGGAGTTGCAGTGGAAGATCTGCAAGTGCGCGAATTTGAAAACGGCAGTTATGTGGTCGTGGAAATGCATGAAGCCGGTAAACCCGCGCTCGAAATTTTAGCTATGGCGCTGCCGGGAGTCATCGCGAATTTGCGCTTCACCAAGTCCATGCGCTGGAATGACAGCGGTGTAAGCTTTTCAAGACCGATTCGCTGGTTGGTGGCACTGCTGGGTGAAACTGTTGTGCCATTTGATTATGCGGGATTAAAATCGGGGCGTGTAACCCATGGTTTACGCTTCTCCCGGGAGGCTCAGAAAGTGCTGCAGTCCACATCTGACTATCCCGCTTATCTGCAGGAGCAAGGCATCATTCTTGATTCCGAGCAAAGGCGGGATCTGATTTGGGAGCAAGCCCTGGCGCTGGCAGAAAAAGCGGCAGGGACACTGGAAAAAGACCCCGACTTGCTGGGAGAAATCAGCAACCTGGTGGAGAGGCCTGCATCCTTGTTGGGCAGCTTTGACCAGCGCTATCTTCAGAACCTGCCGCCGGAAGTGCTCATCAGCGTGATGAAGAAACACCAGCGCTATTTCCCGGTGATCAATGCCGATGGCGCTCTGACCAATCATTTCATCATAGTCCGAAATGGTGATTTGGAATTTGCCGAGACGGTGGTGGATGGCAACTTGCAAGTGGTGCATGCGCGTTTTGCTGATGCTGAATTCTTTATACGTGAAGATTTGCAAAAGAAACTGGAAGATTTTGTGCCTGAATTGGAAAAACTGACTTTCCAGAAAGAGCTGGGATCGATGCTTGGCAAAACCCGCCGCATCCAGCAACTTAGCAGCCTGCTTGGTTCCAAATTAAACCTGAGCGATGCGGATCAACTCACGACAGGGCGCGTTGCGGAACTGTGCAAGGCAGATCTTGCCAGTCAGATGGTGGTGGAAATGACCAGCCTGCAAGGCGTGATGGGACGCTACTACGCCGGGAAATCTGGCGAAAAACCGGAAGTTGCTCAGGGTATCTTTGAGCACTATCTTCCACGCACATTGGAAGATCGCCTGCCAGAAGCTTGGGCTGGAATTTGCGTCGGTCTGGCTGACCGGCTCGATTCGATTGCCGGACTCTTCGCGGTTGGTCTTGCACCCACAGGAAACAAAGACCCCTTTGCCCTCAGGCGTGCTGCTCTGGGGCTGGTGCAACTGCTGATCGAGAAGCAAATTTCATTTGATGTTCGCGAAGCTTTGGAATTGGCAGCAGGTTTGCAGCCAGTGGAAGTAACACCAGAGCTAAAAAACGCTGCCGCGGATTTTATTGCAGGCAGGCTGCATGGATTGCTTTTGGAGAAAGGCTTCCGCTATGATGTTGTGGATGCCGTGGAGCAGGTGAACGCCCACAATCCGGCAGTAGCCGCTGAGCAGGCCGGCGTGTTGAATGCATGGGTCGCAAGGGAAGATTGGATGACGATCCTGCCTGCATACAGTCGCTGTTTGCGCATGACCCGTGATTTGGCGCAGGAATTCGCTATTGAAAGCCGCTTGCTGGTGGAACCGGAAGAAGAGACTTTGTTTGATTCTCTTCAGAAAGCACAGCAGAGCCTGGAGAAGAAACCGGATTTCGCCAACGCGCTGGGTCAGATTGAACAACTTGTGCCAGTGATCAACGGGTTCTTTGACAAAGTGCTGGTTATGGTCGAGGATGAAGCTCTTCGCAACACCCGCCTGGGCATGCTGCAGGCAATTGCTGGTCTGCTTAAACCATTTGCGGATATCTCCAGGCTGGAAGGGTTTTAGGGGATTGTCGTAGGGAACGGCCTTGCTGTTAACACAATAATGGTTTACATGTTGTTTGGGCTGATTGTTTACACTTTTATCCTCCAAACACACCATCTCAGATCGTTGAGGCACCCCCGGTTTTGCCACGGTGACGGGTCACCACGGGGGGTGACCCCTACATTTGGTGTTTGGGAGAGGGGTTGCTTTTGTGGGGGCAGACACAGGGGTCTGCCCTAAAGCTGTAAATAATCACCTCGGATAATGTGTACATAATCATAACGGTCTATGCACCGTGCGCCGTTCCGGTTAGCACACGGTCCAGATGGGGCGCAATCTGGCCTACAATCACTAACTAATTAACAAATATGTGCAGGTCTTCTATGCCCCGAAGGTCAGGATGTGTTTAACCTTTGCGACGGCATCGCTGAGGGTCAGACCCAGATAGATCCCGCCAAGTTTTACGCGGGCTTCCGGGTTCTCATCCAGGTATCGCCCTCCATATGCCAGCTTCGGTTTTCCCCGCAAATTTGACAGTTTTTCGGCGAATCCACGCAATAGATAGGCAGTTGGCTCTTGGTTGACGGTCAGGCAAATCAGCTTGGGTTTTGCATAGGTAGAGTAGTCGAGCAGATCTTCCGTCGGGAGATCAGGCCCTAAATATTCCACATACAAGCCAGCCTGGCGCAGCAAAACCGCCAGCATCAGGGCATTCAACTCGCGCATTTCCTCCGGACCGCAACCAACCAGGATCAATGCGCCTTCCTTGACCACCGGCAGATTGTGCATGATTTCCTGGAGTTTGCTGTTAAGGTATCCCAGACCAATGTGTTCGGTGGCTATCAGAATTTCACCCCGAAACCATGCTTCATTCAGCAAAGCAAAGCTGGGACTGATGATCTCCTCAAAGATGGTCGTTAGAGTGAAGTAAGTCTGGCATTCATCCAGGATGGCATTTGCCCGGTCTTCATTATGTGAGATCATGGCGCCAAAGAGGATTTCGGCAAAGTCCCGTGCCGGGCGTGGGGGTTTTTTGCGGGGAGTCTCTGCAACAATGGTTTGTACGCTTTCAGGCCAGCTGCCTTTCTTGCGTTCCTGCTTGAATTGTGTCACAACCTGGCTGATGCTCACGTCAGAATCCAACCTGCGTTGCACCCATAAAAGCAGTTGAACATCACGCTCGGAATAAAGACGGTAGCCATTGTCCATTCGAGCTGGTTGCAGCAGGTCGTAGCGCCGTTCCCAGGCTCGCAGGGTCACCGGTTTGATGCCAGTTCGGTTTTGCACCGCCTTGATGGTATATATTGGCTCGGTCGGAAAACTATCAATGGTAGTCATGCGCTACTCCTTTAGCAAACTGGATGCATCAAAAACACTTCCCAGGAATTTCCAGCGTTCTTCTGGGGTCATAAAACGTGGTTTGGCGGTCTCTTCAAGCGTGATGGTCAGGAGTTGGGTGGAAATATGACGCCCCTGGTAGAAAAAATGCTTCTGAATAATGCCATTGTAAGTGATGTAGTATCCCGGCTGGTCAAAAAAGAGATTTCCCAGTCCGTAGTGTATGAAACTGTCATCCCAGAACTCCATCGCCTTGCCAACATGGCTTTGGCTGCCATTGACGATAACCGCTCCAGCATCAGCCAGACGCCGAAAATCGCGGATTGCGGAAGATTGCGCGGTCACAAAGTAATCTTCCTGGTATTGAAAGGTCACAATTGGCAGGTATCCCTGAGCCCTCAGGCGGCTTACTTCTTCGGATATCCAGCCGAAATCCTCACAGGGTGCGGCTCCGCTGGAATCTTCCTTTGCCCAAGCCATTTCTGGTCCGTAAGAATTGCATCCAATGAAGGCCAGCTTATTCCCATTGCTTTCAATCAGCAATGGAGCTTTTGCGTCCGCGAGGTTTTGCCCTCCGGCATACCACTGCATGCCATATTCACGGTAAAGATTAAGAGTGAAGGGCACGGAGTCTTCTTTGTAAAGCGCCCTTACATCGTTGTTATGATTACCGGTAAGTTCAATGATATCCGCGCCAAGGTCGGCAAGCAGGTCAATATAAGCGGGGTCACTGCAGAATAGATGACCAAGGTAATCCGGGTTTGGGAAAGGACATTTTTCGTAAAAGGACACTTCGTTGCTGATATGGGTCAGGTCAGCACCCCGCATAATATCCCGGATTTCCGTGCCCGGGAACAGAACGCCCTCGGTTGACATGATAAAGGCTGTATCACGCGCCATGGCAGTCACACCCGTCATGATCAGACTGGTGAGTTGGGTTTGGTCGAAATTCGGTGTGGGCACCAGCGCTGCGATTTGATCCTCGCTCAGGTTTAGGTCGGTAAGCTTGGTGCTGAGTGTGATTCTCTGCGTCAGTGGGGTGGCGGCGGGTGAAAAATCCTCATCAAGCGGGCTCTTTCCATCAACGGAGATAACTTTCCATTGCGGCGTAAGAAGCTCAAAGGGCAGGATAGCCCAGCTGCCTTTCTGAGGCTCCACTTCAGGTCTGAAGAACTCATCCCCCACCTGATTCAAATTGTTTTTGGAAGGTTTGATGCTAGCTGGCAGGTTAAGCAGGTGAGTCACAAGGTCGCTGTCCTGCTCGCGCAGCAGGAGCGTGTCAAACTCTCCGACCGGGTCTTCCACTTGGTTGCCGCCAGCAATGGAGCGCAATTCAGCCAGCGTGAGATTGTCCTGAATCGTGAAAAATGGTTCCACCAGAGCATAGCTCTGCCAGGTTTCCGCCAATAATTCATTTTCTTCCGGAGGTTCTCCTGCACTTAAAAAGAGATCAGCTTCTGTTTTGGTTTCGGTGATTTGTATACCTTCGGGTAAGCTGATCCTCTTCAGGAAGTCTAAAGGCAGGATGGGGTCAAGCCACAAGCTTAGTGGCAAGGGGGTTGGGGTGGGGCTTGGGGCGGGGGTGTACGTGGCAGTGGGGGAAACAGCCGTCGCATGCAGCGAAGTAGGGGTGGTTTGGGGATTGGAAGTGGAGCTTACCTGCACCAGGCATGCACCCAGCAATATACTGATCAGCAGCAGGAAGCTGACCCGGCTGAATCCCGGGAACCTGGCTGAGGCAGGCTTATCCATTCATCCCCCAGAACAAGTCATTTTTAACACGTTGATTAGGAGCTGGCTCAGGATAGGCCTGCATGAAGCGGTCTATTGGTCTGCTGAAGAGCCTGATCAGCCAGGCGCTCAAACCAAAGGGCTTTTGCCCGCCGCCCTGGCTGGCATGGCAGGCGGCTGCTTCCTCGCGCTGTTTGAGAACCGGGCGGTAATTGATCTTGATATGCACCGGGAAGGATTGCGAGGCAATTTGGACTAAATCGATATCTCCATTACGCCCAACCTTGCGCGGATCTTTTCCCTGCAGGCGCATCCAGAAAATCGCAAACTTGACGCTCGATTTGGGCATGGTGTGGTAGTAAAGCCGCGAAAGCGCACGCGGATCAGTTGTAGCAAGTTCCTGGCGCACGCGTTCGAAGGCCAGAACCGTCGCCTCGTGAATGCGGATATGGTCTGGGTGGTAATAGCCGCCAACGGGGTCAAATGTAATCACAACATGTGGACGTACCTGGCGCATCACCTCAGCAATGCGTTCCACAGCTTCTTCCACCGGGCGGGCAACCAGGGCATCCGGGTGCTTATTATCGGGAGATCCTGCCATGCCAGAGTCACGGAAACCCAACTTGAAAACCTGCTTGAGCGTCAGCGCGTCCGCTGAACAATCCAACTCATTCTCACGCAGATCCGCGGAACTCAACTGCTCATGGAGAAAATCGGGCGGGATATCTCCTGCCTCGCCGAGCGTTGCGCAAGCCAGGTAAACCTCTGCCCCCCGCATGGCATAAAGCGCAAGCGTGCCGCCCATACCAAAGGCTTCATCGTCCGGATGGGCGAGCACGGAGAGAATGCGTCTTGCGCGAGTTTCTTTCATCATTTGAATACCTTTTGTATAACGTTGGAATTATAATCTCTTCCGTTTACCCCCGCAATGAGTTCGACCTCAGCTAAATTGAAAACTCGAATTTTATAAGAAAATACTATGGGTTGAGCCCGTCAGGAGGTTGGCTGCCGTATTGGCTAAAAAGCTCTTCCCATTGGGCAATCTCTTCGGGGGTCAGCTGCGGTTCGTCAGCAGTTTGACTGCTGCGGGATTCAGCAATTGCCAGGACCTTTTGGGCAAATTCCGCGCTGGTCAGGATGACCATATGGCGTGCTCTTCCGGCTGCCTGGACCCGGCGGTCTGAGCTGACGAGAGTCTGATTGCGTGCTGCGGCTCCGAGTTTTTGGATGTGGTTTTCGATTGCGGCATCCGCGCTTTGCGAAGCGTGGACGAAAACCGCTTGCACCAATCCAAAATTGCGCTTGCCTTCTTGCCCCTGTGCCGCCCTGTCAAAAAATATCAATGCCTGGGATGACGTGGCACGCAGGAAAGGGATGACCCCCTCGATCAGGGCTTGTTCGTCGTCCAGATCCCGCAAGCTCAGCCCGCGCATATGGGGAATAAGATTGTGCCCATCAATGATATATTGCATCCCCCAATTGTAAACTAAACCCTCGCTATTTCGAGATTTGGGGTTGGTCAATTTCCCCGGCAAACCTTCTTTCTCCCGGAAAACTGTGCCAGTAACATCAGCGCGCCTTCAGATCAAGATCCTGAGGCAGATTCTGTCCATCAATCAGGCTGTGGTCGGGTACAATTAATTCCGCGTTTGAGCTATAAATTCATCATCTTGCCCAGGGCAATAGAGAATTGGAGAATTCTGTATGGAAAATGTCTTTCCTTCTACCCATCCATTGATCGCCGCAAAGCTGACCCTCCTGCGAGACGCCAGCACCGAACCAAAGAAGTTCCGCGAGCTGGTGCGCGAGATCTCAGCCATGCTGACCTATGAGGCTACCGCGGATCTGGCAGTGCGCCCAAGCAGCGTGCAGACTCCACTGATGGAGACAGCAGGCGTGAAACTCCTGGAGCGGATCGGTCTGGTGCCGATCCTGCGGGCTGGGCTTGGCATGGTTGAGGGGGTCTGGGGTCTGATGCCCGGCGCGGAAGTCTGGCACATTGGTTTATATCGCGATGAACGCACGCTCAAACCGGTGGCCTACTACAACCGCTTGCCAATTTCACCAACTGTGGGTGTGTGCCTGATCCTGGATCCAATGCTTGCCACAGGTGGCTCGGCAGTAGCTGCAGTGGACATCCTCAAGCAGTGGGGGGTTACCAAGATCAAGTTCATTGGCTTGATCGCGGCACCGGAGGGGATCGCGCGGCTGCACGGAGCTCACCCTGACGTTCCCATCCACCTGGCTGCGATCGATGAACGCCTGAATGAAAACGGCTATATCCTGCCCGGTCTCGGTGATGCCGGCGACAGGCAATTTGGCACTTAAATCGCAGCTTTTTGCTGTTAGAATATTTCGAAAAAGGAGAAGGTGACATGATTGGAGTTATTCTTTGTTCCCATGCAAGTTTTGCCCAGGGTTTGTTTGAAGCGGCTGAAATGATCACAGGCGAGACTGAAAACATCACGGTGCTGCCATTCGTGGATGGCGATAATGTGGATGATTTGGTGGAGAAAATGCGAACAGCAGCTGAGGGCTACCGCGAGCAGGGTCTGCCCTATGTTTACATGGTGGATCTCTGGGGCGCATCCCCCTTCAACGCTTCCTTGATGGCGGAAGGAGAAAACGGCGCGGATATTGTGGCGGGCGTGAGCTTGCCATTCTTTCTCGAGTTTCTGACCAGCCGGGATGAATTTTCTGGCGGTCCAACCGCGGAATTCCTGGATGGAATGATCGAAGAGACCGGCTTGATCAAACGCATCAATTTCAAGGAACTCAGCGGGTAGTTTTCGGTCTTAAACCCTGATTTGGAATCGCTGTAGGGCGGAATGCGCCTCATTTGCGCACTCCGCCGATATCATAAACTACGTCCGTCATCGCGAGCAAAACCAGATCGATCCGTCAAAGCTGTGCTTAATGAATAATGCTGTTTTTGGTGGGTTGGCTAATTTGATGTCAAGATATTGCAAAATACCGTGACGCCAACCCACCCTACCCAGATCCCACCTACCCTTGTTCTCGCAAGGTCTCCTGACCTTGCGCGGGTTTTGACCGAAGGTCTCCTACTTACCTCTGATCGCGCCAGCGTCCTCACATGCGCGAAGGTCTCCTACTTACCTCTGATCGCGCCAGCGTCCTCACATGCGCGAAGCTTGGCCAAAACCTAGACGTAGATACCGTCTTGAATGTCAAGGGTTTTAGCAAAATTGCTTGCCATAATCCGGGTCAAACGGCTTGCCAGACTTCAGCACACCATATACCAGGTGCAGCAGTTTCTTCATAGCTGCCACAATCACCTCCATCATGACGTGTCCGCTGGCCAACATGCGTCTTTTCAGATCCATGATGATCGGGTTGTGCTCCGAAGCCACCACGGCGGGCATATACAAACAGGCACGCAATTCTGTCCGTCCTTGTTTGGAGATCCGGGTCTGCTTATGCACTGAGCTGCCCGACCGGAACTGTTTGGGGGCTAACCCGGCATAAGCCGCCAGCTGAGAGGCATCATCAAAGTCCTTTATATCTCCTATCTCTGCTATCAGTTTGATCGCGGTAAGCTTGCCTATCCCAGGGATACTTGTCAACAACCTTTGCTGTTCCCTCAGATCAGGATGCTGTTTCACATGCTCCTGGATCTTCTTCCAAAGCGCCTTGATCTGGTCTTTCAGTTGCTTGATGTTTTCCTCCAGACTCTCAATCACCACCAGGTCTCTCACGCCACTCTTCAGCCGGTTTTGCTCCTGCTGTTTCATCTCCTGCAACTCATCCAAACGCCTCCCCATCGAGCGCAAAGCCTTGATTTCAGGGGAAAATGGCTTCCATGCCCTCAATCGCTCCCGGTCTTTCTCACAGAACTCAGCAATCAAACTGGCATCGGCTTTATCGGTTTTGTTCCTGTTCAGCAGATGGTCCCCATACCGTTTGATCTGATATGGATTGACAACACTCACCGTGTACCCTCCCTGATACAGGTGCTCTGCCAAGCCTTCCCAGTAACTGCCTGTCGCTTCCATGCAAACATGCACTACCCGGTCAGGTTGTTTCTCAGCCCAGCCTACCAGGCCCGTGAAACCCTTCGGGTCGTTTGTGAATACCCGGTGTTGCTCTGAGCGCGTCCCCCGCAGCACCGCATCAAAACTGTCTTTTGAAATGTCTATCCCGATGATCCCTTCTCCTGCTTGCATGTTTACCCTTTCTTTTGCTAAACTATCTCTATCAGTCAGGCGCAATCTTCGGATCAACCTTGTGAATACGAGCTCTTACGCTCCAGATACCGTCCGATCTTTGTGAAGAAATGGGTGAGGGGATCCTTTCTACGTCTCAGGATTCGCTCCAAAGGGTGGGTGCGGATTCACCCTCACCTTCCTGACTGACCTCTGTATATAGCTTAATTGAGATCACTATAAAGATACAAGGGTGGGTTGGCGTCATAAAGCATGTGCACGACCAGACCAAGTTATAGCCTACCCACCGCAGCAAAACCAGATCGATCCGTCAAAGCTGTGCTTAATGAATAATGCTGTTTTTGGTGGGTTGGCTAATTTGATGTCAAGATATTGCAAAATACCGTGACGCCAACCCACCCTACGGAGTGCTATATTTTTTGTAGGGCACTTCGTCTCGCCCTGGGTCCGTCATCGCGAGCGAAGCGCGGCGATCTGAACTGCTTGAATGTCACAAGAGTAAAGCAATACCTCATGGCGGATTGTCAACGAAGGGCTTCTAATTGATGTCGGAGTGAGCCTGCGAAAAGCTTGCGTGGGAAGATATCATGAGGCAGTCTCATTCCGACCTACGGCCTTAATCTGTCATCGCGAGCGAAGCGCGGCGATCTGAACCGCTGGAATGTCACAAGAGTAAAGCAATTCCATCCAAAGAAGCTAACTGTTGGGAGATCAGACGAGCCACTTTTCCCATCGGATAGGCGGAGAGATCTTCAATAGGAACCCAGGCGAAACCATTAGGCAGGGGGGCTTGGTTTGCATCAGCCAGCTTGCAGGCAAAGGCGTGCAGCGTGATCCTGAAATGCGTGTAGGCGTGTTTGAAGACGCCCACCTTTCCTCCCACCTCAACAAAAAGCCCAAAACGCGTTCTAAATAGCGACTCTAATCCCCCAGGCAGATCTGCGGTCTCTTCTGGTACAGAACCACCCGGATATTCCCAAAGATTTCCCAGCATGCCGTCTGTTGGTCGGCGCGCCAGCAGCACTTCATCCCCTCGCGTGATCACCCCCGCCACAACCAGCCTGTGTGACGCTTTGGCTTTCGGCTTGCGCATTGGCAGCCCTGATTGCGTGCCGCGTTGGAAAGCAAGACATTCCACCTGCAGGGGACAAAGCTGGCATTGCGGGTTGTTTGGTGTGCAGACGGCGCTGCCGAGATCCATCAGCGCCTGGTTATAGTCGCCGATGCGCCAGGAGGGCAGGATCTGGCGGGCGAATTCCCACAGCTTCCTGTCAGTCTTGCTGCCAGGCGGCTCGTGCAGGTCCAGCAGGCGGATGGTGACACGCCGGATATTTGCATCCAATGCCGGTTCAGCTGCCCCAAAAGCAATTGAAGCAATAGCTCCGGCGGTGTAAGCGCCGATACCCGGCAGATTTTTAAGCGCGGTGGTATCCGCAGGGATCTGACCGTCGTAATCGTTCAGGATTACACGTGCGGCTTTGTGCAGGTTGCGGGCACGGCTGTAGTAGCCCAGCCCCTCCCAATGCTGCAGCACCTCGCTTTCTTCAGCCTCCGCCAGGCTGGCGAGGTCAGGAAAACGTTGCATAAAGCGTTTAAAATAGGGGATAACGGTTTCCACCTGTGTTTGCTGGAGCATTATTTCGGACACCCAAACCTTGTAGGGCGTGGGATCAGAACGCCAGGGCAAGGACCTGGCGTTTTTGTCATACCAATCTAGAAGTTTTTCCGGGAGATGCCGCATTAAAACTGAAAAGCGCCTCGCTGCGCGACCAGCTTGAGCTTAAAATCCCGCACGAATTCCTGCAGGCGATCAGAGAGATCCACCCAGTCCGGTGAATGGATCAGCCGCTGCGCGCCGGGCAAATCGGGCATAACCGCCCCAATGAGCACCTGGGGATGATCACCAAATATGGTCACCCAGGCGTCGGTCACATTCAAACCCAGCCGATTAAGCTCCGGAAGGTATTCCCCCACCACATAGCCAAAATATTCCTGCTCGCGGCCGGGTATTACATTCCAGGTGATCAATACTTTAACGCCCATATCAGAGCGCGGTAAGTTTCGGATCGAGCGCGATGACGTGAGTCTCTTCATCGGCGAAAGCGGTACTGCTGGAAATCTTATAGGTTTCCATCGTCTCCAGCGAGGTAATGCCCATTTCCTTGAGGAATTTGCTGAGCGGATCGAGCACAAGTTTGGAGTGGGGTGTTTCATAGTGCATGGGGATAACGATGTTCGGCTCCAGCATGCTGATGACTTCAGCGGCTTTTGAGGCGTTGAGCGCGCCGCCATCGCCCACTGGCACCATTGCGACGTTGATGTTGCCGAGTTCTTCGATCAGGCTTTGCGAGGGCACATAGTTGACCTTACCGAGATGCAAAATGGTCAGCTTGCCGTAATCCAACACATAGAGTGTATTGCGCAGATCTTTTCCGTTTGAGCTGTGAGGCGTGGTCTGGATGCCTGTAATAAAGACGCCTCCACGTTCATACTCTCCAGGTCCGGTGATCTCAAAGGTGTCTCCTTTTACAACACTAAGATTGTTGTGCCCAAGATCATTGCAACTAACGGTAACGATTTCAGCTTTCAATTTAAGCGGGTTGTAGCCCACTACTGCCGAATCGAATGGGTCTGTAACAACGTTGGCAAACCCCCGCTCAGTGATGCGAAAACACGAATGACCATACCAGGTAATTTCCATATAAATCCTCCGACGGGCAGCCTTTTTTAGAAAGGTCTGTCTTTAAAATATAATTATATCAGGTAGGGAGTGACTTCGAGCGCAATTGTGTTGTGGGGGGGAAGCTCGTGTAGGCTTGACGCCGTGCGACTGCTTGCGTCCCTTTTGGAAAATCTCACTTTGTGGGATGCATCAATCATGAATGGTACTTGTCTCTGTGCCATCATAAACTTATGAGTAGGTCAGGTTGCGCAGTTCAACCTGACATCGGAGACCTGCCTCTTTTTAAGGTTTTTAGTCGGCATTCGTGACGTCAGGTTCAACCGAAGAACCCGACCTACGCGCACATCCCTGAAGGAGCAAGGCGAGCAAAATGTGGGAATATATGGTTGACGCCGTGCGACGCCTCCCCTTGCGGGACGCGTTAACCGGGATGGTGTGAGGATGAATCAATTAGGAAAAGGCAGGCCTTTTCCCTACAGGAGTGATGCGGGTGAATCGATCCAATAAATGTGGGTAAATGGCTGAGAGAACCTTATAGGGTTGACGCCCGCGTCAACCTTGGTGAATGAAGGGAGGGTTGAAGCGGAAAAGGCAGGCCTTTTCCCTACAAGGGTGAGACGGGTATATTGATCCAGAAGTAGGGGGTAAATCGACAAGAACCATGTAGGGTTGACGCCCGCGTCAACCGGGATGGTGTGAGGATGAATTAATTAGGAAAAGGCGGGCCTATTCTCTACAAGAATCAACAGGGGCTGGCAATTCTGCCAGCCCCTGTCACTTTTTCTAAACCTGTGAACAGGTTCTTCTCTGACCCAAATTACTTAAGGATCAAAGGCAGGAAGAGGCTAAATCCTTGAGTTACGTGCAGTGTGACTGGGACATCGACCTTGGCTCCAGACAGATCTTTGATTCTTATTGTTGCCAGGTAGTCTCCATCGATTAGACCTGTTGAATCAAATCCAATCGTTACATCAAACGAGTCATCGGCCGGGACTACTACGGATACCGGATTTTCAGATAACCATGGTACATCCAACCCTTCCACTCCATCTAATACAACGGAGTCAATTGCAACGTCCGCACCATCGTTACCTAACACTTGCAAACCAATACGAACAGATTCGCCAGGTAAGAAGGGAGCCAGATCGATTGTCGATAGGCTCCACGTCCAAGTGCCTGACCAATCTTCTTCCAGGTTCTTTACAAAAATATCGTCTCCTCCACCAACTTCACCTATCACCAACCACACATTGAGGTCACAATTGTCATAGGTGTCTCGGCACCAGTACGTACTTCCTTCAGAGTATAGTGAGAGCGTGCCTTCGGCCAAGGCGAGTTCAGGCGTCAGCAGCCATTCATCCTGGGCATAATTCCAGGGTACAAGGGCACCGTAACTGCCCGAATAGACATATGAATCGGATTGTGTCCAGGTGTACGAAGGATTGTTGATTTCCTGCGTCCATCCGCTTGGCGGGAACAAGGTTTCAAAACCTTCATTGATCAGAATATCCAGGAGACCAGTCGAGATGCCCGGCTGTACATTCTGCTCAATGGGCATGGTTTTGGTCTTATCCAAACCGGGCAGGTCTCTCTCAGGTGAATATTGGTAGCTTGGAACTTTGGCAAGAATGGATCCTGTTGGGGGTTGGAAACCGCCATCAATTTCCATAATTTCCACTGTCGCATCTCCAGCACCCGTATTCATGATTGTGAGAGTCTGCGAAGTTGTGGTATCAGCGGATTGAGTCTGTTCGAGGTTGGTTGGATCCACGCTGATGCAGGGGGCAATTAACCGAAGTGTAAAGTCGACTGTGACGCTTTCTCCTGCAGTCAAACTGACTTCTTCAGCATAATCGGTCACAAATCCATCCATGATAAATTCAATATCATAGATGCCGGTTGGTAGTGCGTAAGTGTAATAACCCGCCGCATTTGTGCTTGTTGTAGCAACCATGGTTGTACCCTGCCAGAAGTTGACTGTTGCGCCTTCCAGAACTGCCGGATTCACGTCGCAGGCTTCATAGCCCCAGACATGCCCATTGAATGTACCAAAGTCTCCAGGAGCCATCAGGTGCAGCACGATAGGAATATTTGGATACATATACGGAGTGTCGTGTATGATCTTTAGATCTGCCAGGTAATCACCGGGTTGGCTAAGGGCTGCGCCGGTTGGATCGAAGATGACATTAACATCGATCGAACCTGCAACCGGCACAGTGCCGCTAATCGGGTCTTCCGAGAGCCAGGGCACGTCCGAAGAACCGCCGGTGGCAAATGCCAGGCAGTCCACTTCAGCACCACCGGGGAAAGCACCTACCAAAGAACTTGCACCAGTGGTGGTGTCGATGATGCGCAACTCACCACTAGAGGAATAAGCCGCCCAGTAAAGAACTCCGGATTCTTCTTCGAAGTCCATGCCCTGAGCATAGTTGGCAGAAACACCCAGAGCACCAACCAGCGTCGTCGCGAGAGTATCCGGATCAACCCGGAAAAGACTATCGGTGACGAGATCTACGATATAGATCATGTCATCATTGGTGTTGTAGGCTAAATCAATGCCGCAATCAATTCCAGGCAGCACGCCGAGGTTGGTTGTTGCGGCAGTAGCCACATTAACCATGACCAAATTACTTCCTGCACAGGTCGTGGTCAACCCGTACATGGTGCCGTCCGGAGTGCCAGACAGTCCAGTCCACGTTTGGCTTGTGGGTGGTACGGCAACCCCAACCAGCGTAGGGGCACCAGTCGTGGTATCTATTGTATAGAGATTGTTATTATCGTTGCTGATGGCATACAGGGTTGAAAGGTCGCCAGCCACGAAGTCACCAGAATAGAGGGAGGTCATTGTCGCCCCGATGGTGTTCCAGGATCCCGGAACAGTGGTATCGGGGATGTACATAAGGGAATCTGCATATAGATCCACTGTAAATGCTGCCTCACCTGAGAGAATGCCACCAAATGGCAGTTCTCCAGAGAACTCCAAGGCACTCCGGTTGTCAGCCTCAGGCGCACGCCCGATAGAAACAGGGTTGTTGTCCTCAGGCAGGTCACCCTCGAAAGCGGGGATCATTACGGTAGGTAATTCGAAACCCTCGTCCTTTTCGACCAGTTCAAACATGACGTCAGCGTTGCCGAGGTTGCTGATGGTCAGCGTTTCGGTATGGGGGGCGTCACCTATGTTCATCGTAACTTCAAAGGATGTTGGGGCAAAGCTTAATTCACCCGTACCCAGGTAGAAGTCCTGCTGGTTAATGTAATCCTGGCTAATGCTGAGAGTCGTGGTGTAGCTGCCATATAGAACTTTGGAAGCAGTAAAGGCTACATCTTCTGGATCAGTTGTAGTCGGTTGGAAGACCCAGTAAAGACCCTCACTGGCAGGATCCTCGGGAATGAAGAAGGTTTGGGTTTCGACTTCATCGCTGTAGACATCCGCGCCTACCAGGGGTGAGTTGTCATTATCATCGTAGACATAACCTGCAACCACGCCGCCCTGGGCAAGATCGCAGTCGATGGGGGTAATGACTACGTCATCAACCTGCCACCAATAACCCCACGAACCGACATACTTGAACTCGACGATCACATCAGTCATATTACCTGCCTGAGCAGAGATATCCAGGGTGACATGCCCGTTAAAGTCGGCCGTCTGCGTCCAAACAGCTGTCCAGCTTGCGCCGCCATCAGCCGAAACCCTGACAGTAGCGCTATCTGCAGAAGACCAATAATTGAAATCTGTATCAAAGTCCAGGATTACGCTTGCTTCGCCAGTAAAGTTCATCAAAGGAGTTTGCAGACCGGCATCCTGGCTATTGCCAGAACCGTAATTATCACTGTCCAGAATGGCAAAACCGCCATCACCACCTGGTGTCAGATTTCCCCTGCTACCCGGATCGTTGAACTGCCAAACCTGGCTATTTCCAAGGTAATCATAATTTACCCATCCATCTGGTAGCGAACCTGTATCAAAGTGTTCAATCACACCAGAACCAATATATCCTGGAGCTGAACAGCTTGGGCCTACCATCAGAGCAAAATCTTTACTGTAGCTGGCTCCAGTAGGAGTAACGATTTCTGATAGCATGCTGTACCCCTGCGGGACCGCCTGCACTTCAAAGATATAGGGTGTCGAATCCAGTAGCTCAATTTCGTAGTAGCCGGTGAAGGGATCTGTGTAGATAGTCTCATCAAAGCCAGGGGCTGAGATATGTATGGAGGAATAGAGGGGATAGCCGTGCGCTCCCAGCCCTGATCCCCCACCATCATAGACATTGCCCGAGACGAGTGACATTCCCAATGGGGGAATGACGAAGTCCTGGAATGTCGTTGCACTCTCATAGATAACAACGCCACTTACGGTATGTGATTGGTAGCCGTATTTGCTGGCAGTCAGGGTGTAGGTGCCTTCCGGCAAGCCAGTGCTATAGCTGCCATTAACAGCGCTGTAAATGGTTTTTGTGTAGCCTGCGCCATTATCGGCAAAAACCGCTGCGCCCTCAACCGGTGAGAATCCATCAGTTGTGACGGTGCCTTCCAGCGTGCCCATCGCGCACATTCCGGAAGCCATATTGACTGCTGCCAGGGCGTCGATTTCACCCCAGCCCGTCGCAAAGTTCGGGAAGTTGGTAGGGGTGAGCGGCGAGCCATCGTCGTAGACTAAGTCCACAGCCGTGCTCTCGATCAGGGTTTCTGTAGCGGCATAATCACCGATAAGGCAGGGCGCAGCCTGCCAGATGAGCGCGATCAAACCGGTCACATGCGGGGCGGACATCGAAGTACCAGTCCAGCCATCCTGGTATTCTGTATCACTTCCTGGTGTTGAGGAGCGGATGCTGACCCCCGGGGCAATCACCTGTGGTTTCATCATTTCAAACCCACTGACAGGATTGACTGTATCCAGGTTATCGGTGGGACCCCAGTTGGAGTGGCTGGCATACAGACCGTTTTGCTCACCAGATGAACCCACACCAGTCACATTGCCCGAGCGGGCAGGGTTGCCGACTGTGTTAAGTCCGGGAGGAGAGGAGTAGCCGCAGTTGGAAGCATTTCCGTTCGAGAAGATGGGATAAATGCCGGCAGCTAACCAGGCATTGATAGGACCCGAGTACCAACTATTATAAGTCTGTCCGCAATCACCCCATGAGTTATTGACCGCGTTCGGGCGCATGTCGGGGTCAGGGTTGGCACCACTCAAATCGGTCGGCGCTGCCATGAATTGGCCACAGCCTAAAAGTGCGGCGTCTGTACAACTTGATGTATCACAGCCGCGACAGGCAATCCAGTTCGCTCCAGGCGCAATGCCGATCTGGTTGCTACCCCCGTCATCCCCAACCATGGTGCCCATCGTGTGTGATCCGTGACCGTTATCGTCAGCTGGTGTCGCAGGATGGTCGCCGTAAGGGTCCCACCAGTTGTAGTTGTGGTCAAAAGAGCTGCCAAGATTGCCACGGTACTGACCCACAAGCGCCTGGTGTGTATAGCGCACACCAGTATCTATATTGGCAACCACCAGCCCAGAGCCATCAATCCCCATCGCCCAGACACCATCTGCATTAATATGCGTCAGGTTGGGTTCAATGGCATTGATGCCGTTGTCGAGGATGGCTGCGGAGGTGTCTGGTTCATAGAGTATGTAAGTCTTGCGAGCCCTAACGCTCTCAACGCCGTCGAATTTCAGGATGTCATTCAGGACGGTATTGGTAGAACTTGTAACCAGTATTGAGTTGTTGATCCAATAGCTCTTGTAATCAACCTTGCTGCTCGAAAGATATTTCCCAACTTGAGCCTGGATTAATTCAGCTTGTTTTAGAAGGGTTTCGTAAACAAACCAGCCCCTGTCGCTCCAGTTCATAGTGTAGGCTGGGCTTAGGTCCACCATGTTCTTGAATTGGATCCAGTAACTTGCCGAGCCATTTAACTGCATTTCGTCCAAAACAGCCTGTTCAACCGTAACAATTGGGTCTGGATCACTCGCCTTCGCGATGCCAGAAGATGTACTAAAGCTGGAGAAGGAGCTCAGAACGAAAACAAGAACAATAAATAGACTAAACATTTTTTTCTTCATGTCAATTCCTTATTTCACTCAGATTCCAAAAAAAAGCTAAACACACACCACACAACAGTATTTTTAGTTATGTGAACCTCCTTATCCTTTATTGCTCAGTGATTGGTTTGCAAAAAAATGCACTCAAGGTGCAGTGAAAATAAGACGAATTAAGTAAATGTATGGGTCTCGGACAACCGATCTGATGCTAAACCGAATAGGCTTTAAGATAAAAGAATAGGGCACCCCTATTCTTTTATCATTATACATCCACAGGGATGAAAGTCAAGTAAATTGTGAAAAAAATCATTAAGTAGCACAGGATTTTCAATCATAGGCTCTTGCAATAGTTGAAGTAATTGTTTTACATTATTTTATGGAAGTCTGAAACGATTTAAGTTATCCTGATAAGGAAAATTAAAAAGGGAGGACAGCTATAATAGTTATTATGAAACGGCAACATCTGCTCTCACTGCTCCCCCTGCTATTTATTTTGCTTGTTTCTGCCTGTCTGACTGGCAATGCGAATTTGTCTGTTGAATCTGATCAGTTAATTTCAACTGCCTCGCCCACTTTTATCCTAATCAAAACGGAGAGCAACCCGATTATTGCAAACACCCCAGCACCCGCAGCTATACACACACCTGATAATCAACCAGAAACAGAAGCAACCCATCTCCGGGAAATTGACCGCATGCCTCTGATCGAGATCCCAGCTGGAGATGTTTGGATTGGCTGTGATGAAACAAATAACGCTGGTTTTCCTTGTATGGGCGATGAACTCCCCTTACACCAGGTGTATCTTGACCCATTTTTCATTGACAAATTTGAGGTAACAAACGCCCAATACGCCTTGTGTGCGCGCGATGGGGCCTGTGCTGAGCCTTACTATCAGCATTCCGCAACCCGAACAGACTATTACACTGATCCTGATTATGCCGACTTCCCGAGAGTGGCAGTTTCCTGGTTTGAAGCCAGCGATTACTGCGAGTGGGCGGGTGGGCGACTGCCAACTGAAGCTGAATGGGTGCGTGCGGCACGCGGCGATGACCGGCGGGTTTTTCCCTGGGGCGACGAAGATCCTGACTGCAACAAAGCCAACATGCTTGATGAAAACACAGGAAAGGTCTGCGTGGGTGATACTGCTCCAGTTGGGTCTTACCCGGAGGGAGCTTCACCTTTTGGCGTAATGGACCTTGCTGGAAATGCTTGGGAATGGACCGCCGATTGGTACAACTGGAAATATTATTCAATCAGTCCTGAGATTAACCCCCAGGGTCCGGAACAGGGAGGCACGAAGGTTGTGCATGGCGGCGGGTTCGATTATGGCTGGAAACATCTACGGATAGCTTACACTACCGATCATGACCCCAAGGAGCACAAAATTGGTTTTGGCTTTCGCTGTGTGACGGATGGCGATACCGATTGAGATCTTGTGAATAGACTTTGAAAAAGGTCAGATTTTTGTAGATCCGAGAAGTTTTTATTTTTGGCGAAAGCGAGACATTTCTCCCTATAAGGGGATTGATCTTAAACTAACCTGCCCTGCGATGTGTTTTTGTAGGTCGGAATGAGACCGCCGCATACTGCTTATGATTTGGTTATCCTCCACGGTCTCACTCCGACGTCTTGATCAACTATCAGACCGGGCAAGTTGGCGGCGGAGTGGCGAACCCTTGCAGCTGCGCTGCGAAGGCAGGACCACGCCATTCCGCCCTACATGACAATCATTTCTTGCTGAAAGTCAAACCGGTCTCACCGACATCAATCCTGATCGTGTCGCCTTCACTGAACTCGCCACTCAGGATTTTGAGCGCCAGCGGGTCCTGGACCTCGCGCTGAATCGCGCGCTTCAGCGGGCGCGCGCCAAATTCAGGGTCGTAACCCACATCTGCCAGCCACTCCCGCGCTTCCGGGCTGATCTCGAGCTTGAGCCCGCGGTCAGCCAGCAGATCGGAAACATGCCGCAGTTGGATCTCAACGATCCCGCCCAAATCCTCACGGGTGAGAGGTTTGAAAGTGACAATCTCATCCACCCGGTTCAAAAATTCCGGTCGGAAAAAGTTTTTCAGCAAGTCCACAATTGCATCACGGCTGACCTGGCGCGGCAGACCGCTTTCATCGTTCATCCACAGCTGACTGCCGAGGTTGCTGGTCATGATGATCAAGGTGTTGCGGAAGTCCACCGTGCGCCCCTGCCCGTCGGTCATGCGCCCATCATCCAGCACCTGCAGCAGCGCGTTGAAGATCTCAGAATGGGCTTTTTCGATCTCATCGAACAAAACCACGCTGTAAGGGCGGCGGCGCACAGCTTCTGTCAGTTGCCCGCCTTCTTCATAGCCCACGTAGCCCGGAGGCGCGCCAAACAGCCGGCTGATGGTGTGGCGTTCCTGGTATTCGCTCATGTCAATCCGCACCATGGCGTTCTGGTCATCAAACAGGAACTCCGCCAAAGCGCGTGCCAGCTCGGTCTTGCCGACGCCGGTCGGACCCAGGAAAATGAAGGAGCCAATCGGGCGGTTGGGGTCCTGCATGCCCGAGCGCGAGCGGCGCACTGCCTTGGAAACGGCGTTGATAGCTTCATCCTGCCCAACAACGCGCTGGTGCAGGCGCTCTTCCATGTGCAGCAGCTTCTCCATCTCGCCTTCGAGCAAGCGGCTGACCGGGATGCCGGTCCATTTACCCACCACCGAGGCGATTTCTTCGGCGTCCACCTCTTCCTTGAGCAGCGCGCCTTGCTTCTGCTGGCTCTGGAGCTTCAGTTCGGCCTCACGGATCTTGTCTTCAAGCTCGCGGATGGTGCCGTAACGCAGACGCGAGGCTTTCTCAAGGTCGGCGTTGCGCTCGGCTTGTTCCATTTCCTGCTGAGCCTGGTCGAGCTTTTCTTTCAGGTCCTTGAAGCTTTGGATGGCTTCCTTCTCGGCCTGCCACTGGGCAGTCAGCGCTTTGGATTTTTCGCCCAAATCCGCCAGTTCCGATTCAAGCTTTTCAAGCCGTTCACGCGAAGCCTGGTCTTTTTCTTTCTGCAAAGCTTGTTTCTCAATCTCCAGCTGCATGATGTCGCGGTCGACCTCGTCCAAAGCCTGGGGCTTCGAGTCGATTTCGGTGCGCAGATGGGCGGCAGCTTCATCGATCAAATCGATGGCCTTATCCGGCAGTTGTCGGTCCGTGATGTAGCGGTTGCTCAAAGTCGCGGCGGCGATGGCTGCCGAATCGGTGATGCGCACGCCGTGATGCACCTCGTATTTTGATTTCAAACCGCGCAGAATGCTGATAGTATCTTCCACGCTGGGCTCCACCACGTAAACCGGTTGGAAGCGGCGCTCGAGGGCGGCGTCTTTCTCGACGTATTTGCGGTATTCGTTGGTGGTGGTCGCGCCAATCAGGTGCAATTCGCCGCGCGCCAGCATCGGTTTGAGGATGTTGCCGGCGTCCATGGCGCCTTCGGCTGCTCCCGCGCCGATGACTGTGTGCATTTCGTCCACGAAGAGGATAATCTGCCCCTCATTTTCAGCAACTTCTTTGAGCGTGGCTTTGAGACGTTCCTCGAACTCACCGCGATATTTCGCTCCAGCCACCATGGCTGCCATGTCGAGCTGGACGATGCGTTTATTTTTCAAACCCTCGGGCACGTCGCGGTTGACGATGCGCTGCGCCAGCCCTTCGACGATGGCAGTCTTTCCCACACCAGGTTCGCCGATAAGAGCGGGATTGTTTTTGGTGCGGCGGCTGAGGATTTCGATTGTGCGGCGGATCTCCTCGTCGCGCCCGATTACCGGGTCCATCTTGCCCTGGCGAGCCATGGCGGTCAGGTCGCGCCCGTATTTTTCGAGCGCCTGGTAAGTATCTTCGGGGGTTTGGCTGGTGACCGACTGGCTGCCGCGGATTTCGCGCAGGGCTTTAAGCACGGCGTCTTTGGTGATACCAAAGGATGTCAGAGTTTTATTTTCGGGGCTGTCGGTCAGCCCCAGCAGGATGTGCTCGGTGGAGGTGTATTCATCACCCATCCCTTTGGCATAGCGCTCTGCCGCGTCCAGCACGTCCGTCGCCGGGCGCGAGAGCCCTGCCTCGCCGCTTGAGCCGCCATAGACTTTGGGGCGTGCTGCCAGTTCTTTGCGCACTTCTTCTTTTAATATCTCCGCGGAACCAGCGATTTGCGTGATCACAACCGGCACAGTGCTGTCGGATTGGTTGAGCAGCGCCAACAATAAGTGGCCGGGCTCGATGCCTTGATGGTTATACTCACGCGCCAGCTGCTGGGCATTCAGCACAGCCTGCTGCGCTTTTTGGGTAAATTTGTTCAGGTCCATAATTTCTTCTTTATTTCTTTCTAATTTGTTCTTTTGTTATCTTTAGTGTACAAAAAAAGTGTTAGTAATCGATAAGAATTGCGGAAATAGATCCGTCTTTCCGAACAGCCCTCCAGGGCGACACGGCAGTCTCCGACAATGATCGTGCCGGTCTCTTGCGAAGCACCCCAGCGCTGAAAGCGCGTGTGGGCAGACCGCGCACGGGTTTTGACCGTAAGGTCTCCAAATAATGTAATAGAAAGGCAGATCGCCACGGTCGCTTTGCTCCCTCGCGATGACAACCCCCATCGTCCAATTGTTAAATCGATGTTAAATCGTCTACGCAGCTATTGCCTGCAGAAAAAAAGTCTTATAATCAATCGTTTTGAGAAAAAGGACTTATTATGATGCAAGATTGGAATATTTTACTGGTTATTGCGGTAGGTTTGGTTGCCCTTGTTGTGTTGGTTGTGGGTGCAAATTACGCGGTTAAGAAGTTGATCGGAATCGCGAACTACTTTAAACTTTCCAGCACCTTCATGGGAATGACGGTGCTCTCCGTTGCCACCTCGCTTCCGGAAATCACCTCCCACTTTACTGCCTCCGTCAACATTTTGCGCGGCACACTGGATTTTCAGACTGGTTCTGCTATCGTCCTGGGCGCCAATATCGGCTCGGATGTGGTTCAACAGACTCTGATTATGGGCATTGTGATCTTGTTGGCGGGCACACTTTACTTCAGGCGTTATTTCCTCTGGAAGAGCATGGTTCCGATGATCGGCACCACCATTATGTGCATCATCCTCGGTTGGGATGGTAACTACAACCGCATTGATGGAGCGATTCTATTTGGAACATTTCTTACCTATACCTACTATTTATATAACGACGAACGCAAACACTACAAGGAAGAGGACAATCAGCTCGGTTCTTCGGAGTTGGCGGAAGACGTCCCAAGCAATGGGCGTCAGGTGCTGTTTGACGCTTTTATCACAGTCGTGATGCTGGTGATCATCATTGGGTGTGCCACTTTTGTTCTTTCTGCTACCGAAACTGTTGTAGATCGAACAGGCGTAGGCGGCTCACTGATTGGTGTCATCACCCTCGGTCTGGCATCGGCCTTACCTGAGCTCACCACCGCTTTGGCTGGCGTGCGCCACAAGGAAGCCGGCATTTCCCTGGGCACACTGGTGGGTAGCAATATCACCAACCCCCTGCTGGCAATTGGCGGTGGCGCGCTCATTTCCACCTACGCCGTGCCAAGACCTCTGATCATCTGGGATCTCCCATGGGAGACCCTGACCGGCGCACTTCTTTGGGCAATCTTGTGGTTCAATCACGGAAAACTTGGCAAAAAGTCTGCTATATACTTGATCGTAATTTACTTTATTTACATCTTCTTCCGCAGTTTCGTCTTCAATATCGATTTCTAACCTAAAACGGTTTAATCAGCAGCGCCAGCATTCACTGGCGCTGTTTTTGTTGCAGAGGGCTTGCTTTTTGGGAAAAGCAAGGATAAAATCATTAGTTAGGAAGGCTAACTAATTATGGAAGACTCAGTAAATCTGAAATTTCAAGAATTCATCCTGCGTTTTCATCAGCTGGGGGGAGAGCTCCCGCCACTGGAAACATTCAACATTACACCCGCCCAGGTGGTTTACCTGGATTATTTGGCAAGGCATCCCGATTGCCGTTTAAGTGAGCTCACCGATGCTCTGCAATACAGCGCTGCCAGTGTGAGCGCCATGGTGAGCCTGTTGAACGCAAAAGGCTTGGTTGCAAAAACCCAGGAGTCTTTTGATGCCAGAGCGCTTTCATTGGCTTTGACGCAAAAAGGACGTCAGCTGGTTTCAGAAATTGAGAAATTTCGAAATAAACGGATCGACATGATTTTAGAAAATCTGGATCAAGTTGAGAGAACAGACTTGCTAAGGCTAATTGAAAAAGCAATATCAAAGAATGAGGAAAAATAACATGCCCAACCAACTCTTACTAATGAATTTCATGCGTTTTTTGCACAACCTGTTTACTGCTCTTTGGATCGGCGGGATGCTATTGATGGCTTTTGTGATTTTGCCAGGCATTCGCAAAAACCCAAAAATTAGCGAACCCTTAATGGTGATCAATGGGATCCAGGACCGGCTCAAGCCGTTTGCTCTCGTGAGCATGGCTGGGTTGGCGCTAACGGGGTTGCTGTTAGGAAGGTCATCCAAAAATTTCACTGGCTTGATGGATTTTGGCACGCCATACATGACTGCTGTGTCAATCAAACACATTTTGATCGTGCTAATGGTCATCCTGGCTTTTGTGCGGCTTTCCATCAATAAGCGTGTAAAAGTCGAGAAGAAAGAATCGCTCCAAAAAGCTTCAGCGGGCATTTTAGCGCTTAACGCCCTACTCGGTGTGATTGTTTTGTTCCTGTCATCAATGATTTAAAAGGGGGCTTCAGGAAAGCCGACTCAATACCTGATTATTGATAAGTCAGATAAATCTGACTCTTGCGAGTGTTTTCTCACTTGCATTTTGTGCCCAGAAAAGGGTAGATAACTCTATCCTTTTCTGTTCCTCTAAAGAATGTGTAAGCCAGATTCTAAATTCGGAATGCCTTCACCCCAGTTCAAGTGACCAGAATACCCAATAAATCGTTTATACAATAGTTGAGGATTATTAGTCCACTGTGATAATATCACTTATTGACGAGGAGAATGGCGAAAAAATGAACAATGAAACCCTAATTATTTCCAGAATTTTCAATTCTTTACAATCAGGATTGGCCGCTCTTAAAAAGGATGAGGGTTTATTCAACCGCATCAACGTTTTTCCGGTCGCGGACGCCGACACGGGCACGAACATGCTCCTCACAGCTGAAGGGTTAATTACCGATGTTGACACCAGCAGTCTGAAAGGATTTTTGGACAATCTGTCGACCAAGGCGCTTTTGAGCGCCAGGGGCAATTCCGGGACGATCCTGGCCAGTTTTATCACCGGTTTGATCGAGAACATTCAAAATACCGATTTCTCAAACTTTTCCATTCACGCTCTGTCTGAAAGTATCAATCGAGGCGCCGAAAAGGCCTATAAGGCTGTGGCAGACCCAAAAGAAGGCACCATGCTTTCTGTCATGAGGGCCTGGGGTGAAGGCTTAAAAAATCTCAGTCAAAATCAAGGCGATGTCATCGATACGCTTGAACAGTCGCTGGACAGTGCCAAAGGCAGTTTGCTTGCCACGACCCAACAGATGGAAATTTTGAGGAGCAAGAATTTGTTGGATGCCGGAGCCTTGGCCTTTTACCGCTACATAGAAGGAATCGTACAAACCATAGGGCACTCTCACAGGAAGAACGATGCCGCCTTTGAGAATATGATCCCAAAAGAGGTTTTGAACTATCACGCGGAAGCGCATCTCGACGAAATCCCATCTTACCGCTACTGTACAGAAGGCGTCATTGAAACTTGCGAACAGAGCCAGTCGTGCCTGGAAAACGTTCGAACCATCGTTAATGCTTATGGAGATTCGCAGGTGGTGTCTGATGCCGGTGAGATGATCAAGTTTCACGTCCATACCGATACCCCCTGGGAGGTCTTTGAACAGGTGAGCGAGCTCGGCAAACTCGTCAGTCAGAAGACTGATGACATGCTGCGCCAATACACCCTGGAACACAGCGCAGGCGGACCGCTCGCAATCCTGGCTGATTCCGGCTCAGACCTGCCGCAGGAATTGATCGATTCTCTGGGGATCGATATTGTTCCGCTCAATATTGTAATCGGCGGGCACAGCTACCTTGACCGGATCGAACTGAGTACCAATCAGTTTTTTGCACTGGACGGCAAGAAATCCACCGCACAGCCTTCAGTGGGCGTTGTCAAACTCCGGCTCAAAAATTTGTTAGAAAAATACGATAAGGTGCTGATCATCAGTTTGGCATCCGCCCTGAGCGGAACCTATCAGTCTTATCAGCAGGCTATCGCGCTTTTGCAAGCCGAAGACCGGGTGATGCTCGTGGACAGCAAACAGAATTCGGTCGCGTTGGGTTTGATCGTACTGAACGCTGCCAGGGCAATGGCTACAGGCGAACCTGTTGAGAAAATCAAGGCGATGGCAGAATCCCAGGCGGACAAAGCGCACATCTATGTCACGCTGGACAGGCTTGAATCCATGGTCAAATCCGGCAGGGTCAAGCCAAATCTCGGACAGATGCTCGAGTTTGTCAGCGCGAAACCCGTGGTGACCCTGGACGAAAAGGGTGGGGGCGACCTGGCGATGATTGGTTTCGGACGCAAGCACCAGTTTAATAAATTAATGAAACGCATCGAAAACGATCACAAACAAAGAGAAATTCAACAATATGCCCTGATCTATACTGATAACGAAAAGGTCATCGCACCATATCTCAATCGCATGCGCGAACTGACTGGCCTGGAACCGGAGTTTATCAAGCAGTCCAGCCCGATTTATGCTTTGATGGCGGGGCATGACGCTCTTGCCATCGGTTATGTAATGGAAAATTAAAGGAGGAGAAAATGGAAAACATCAAGACATTCTTTGTTGCTTTTGCGGTATTTTTGGGCATAGATATGGTCTGGCTCACACTTGTTGCCCCAAAGTTTTACAAGGCGCAAATCGGGCATTTAATGGCGGACAAAGCCAAACTACTGCCGGCGGCAATCTTCTATGTAATATTCGTGGCAGTGATGGTCTACTTTGTGATCGCTCCGGCTTTGGAGCATCAGAACCTGACCCGGCTGATCCTGAGCGCGGCAATCTTCGGCCTGGTGACTTACGCCACCTATGACCTGACCAATATGGCGACCCTCAGGGACTGGCCCTTGCTTGTGACGGTCGTGGATATTGCCTGGGGCACTTTTCTCTCACTCGCCGTCTCACTTATCACCTACTTGATCCTGAAATGATCATCCAATACTTGCTTCTAATGTTGTTAGTGCCGGTGGCGGCGTTTTCACTCGTCTACCTGATTGCCAGGCTGACTGGCAAGGTCACCTTTTTGGATGCTGCCTGGGGTGTTGGGTTTACCTTGATTGCCTGGGTCAGCTATATTGCATTTTCGCCAGGGGAACTGCCCAATCTGCTACTGGTGCTGGCGGTAAGCCTGTGGGGCTTGCGGCTGGCCTGGTATGTCGTCAAACGCATTGCAAAAGCAGGGGAAGACAAGCGCTACCAGGAAATACTGAAGGGCTACGGCGAGAACGCTCAGTCCAAAGCCTTCCTGCGCCTGTTCATGCTCCAGGCTGGTCTGCAATATCTTGTTTCCGCGGCGATCCTGCGCATGAATTACATCGACGCAAAGTTCGTTGGAATCGCAACCTGGGTGGGATTGATCATATTCGTGGTCGGATTCCTTTTTGAATCGGTAGCAGACGCGCAATTGGCTGCCTTTAAGCGGGATCCCAACAACAAAGGCAAAATCATGCAAGCCGGATTGTGGAAAACCAGCCGTCATCCCAACTACTTTGGCGAGAGCCTGGTCTGGTTGGGGCTGGCAATCATGAGCCTTGGCTATCCCTGGGGATGGCTGGCGCTGATCAGCCCGGCAGTGATCACTTACCTGCTGCTGTTTGTTTCGGGCATCCCGATCCAGGAAAAAGGAAAAGCTGAGAGACCCGAATGGCGGGAGTACGCCTCCAAAACGCCAAAATTTGTGCCATTCATTGGCTCAAAGAAGTTTTGATCGGGGGTGCCTGCCACCTTATTTTAAGCTCTTTGGACGGAGCAAAAAAAGAATAAACGTAAGAATAGAACGGAATGGCGTTCTGCCCGGTGGAAAAGAAACGAGCAGATCAGCCGTTCCGTCTTTTTGTATCTGCTTTTTTAGCAGCTAGTGTAGACCTCAGGATGTAGCGGGGGAGGGAAAGATTGGAAAAGCAGCCGAATTCAAGCCTGATTCGATATTATTCAGGGGAGATTCGGGCTATTTGGCAAAAAGTAAGACGAGTTTTGGAAATTGGTCCAAAAAGGTACTGAGCCAGCAGATGGTATCCACTCCAGTCACCGAGCTGGACAGCGATATTGTCCAGAAGGATGGGTGGAACAAACCTGATTTTAGCATCTAAATCAGGAGAGTTAGCGACCAGATGCTCCCAGGGGGAACGTCTTTGTAGAGATGAATGTTTTCTGACAGCATTGTAGTAATAGAGATAATGCATCGCTTCAAGGAAGAAGTCCTTTTGGGAATGAATGGAAAGCAATCTGGGGATGTAAAACTCCTCGTCATCGGTACGGTGGGAGCGTTCAACATGCGCGTTCTCCTGAGGGCTGGCAGCATGGTTCTGGATAATTGAACAGCCAAATCCAGACAGGAGTTTTCTGAGTTCGATGAGTTTAAGCCAGGATTTCCCCCCAAACTCTTCACCCCGATCCACAGTAAAGACGATGGGCACCGAGACACCGTGACTTCTGAGCCAGGAAAGCACCCACAGAAAGAAAGTCAGGCCATTGGTCCAGCTTTTCTGATCAGAGTAAGCCATCAGTTTGAAGCGGGAGTTAACATCGACAGCAGTCCACTGATAGAGAGGAAACTGTTTCGAGTGAAAGTGACGGATCTGCTCCAGGGTCAGCGCTTTTTGGTCCACGACATATTTGAGGTCAATTTGCACAATTTCAAATGCTTTGGCCTGATACCAATCCACATAAGGACGGGAGCCTTTTTTATGGGGTTTGTGAGGCTTCAGTTTCGATTTGGCTTTGTTGCGTCTGAGAATATTGCGGATAGTGTTTTCAGACATCGTCAAACCATCCAGTGCCTCCAGTTCATCTTTCAGCCTGACAGGTCCATAGCGGGTCTTTTCTCTCAGCTCCAGGATCCTGGCTTCAATCCCGGCACTCGTTTTGTTGTGTACCCGGTGTGGCGCTTTTGATCCATCTTTCAAATCCCCCGCCTCACTCTTGCGGATTGCTTTGTAGATTGTCGCCCGGCTGACACTCAAGATCCTGGCTGTCGCTGTCACATTCCCCTTGTGTGCCTTCAAAACCTGTAGGATCGCTCGTCTGGCTGCCTCCGGACTAATCTGCCTCAACTCTTGGTAGTCTAAGTGGGTTATAGCTTTGATCAATGTACACCTCGATGTCTTCATATCTTATCCCCCATAACTCCAGACATCGATCCCGGTACAACTCGTATGACTTATCTAAAAAGTGTATACCATGTGCTGACCTACTCACAAAATTGGTCCAAAAAACCCTTGACTTAATCTTTGGTTTGCCTATAATTGACTTTTGCGCGTCTGAACGGGCGCGGGAACTTTAAGAAAAATAAGCTTTCTGGACTCCGATCGGCAAGAGCAAAACTCGAAAGGTTGGAATTCGCCCTTGACAAAGCAATCCGTATCGTCTATACTAATTGTTCCAAGGTGCTACATTAGGATATCGCGCCTGAGGCGTGATGCTTGAAAACAGAATAGCTTGGGTCTAGATAGGATCGGGTAGCCAGTTGCCGGCAGAGAATTAGGGCCGGCGCTTTCGTCTGAAAGAATGGCTTGACAGCGGAGAATGAATCCGTTAGAATCCGGTCTCTTGAAAGTCAGAACCTTAACAACTGAAAAGTGATAGGAAAAATGCAAGACAAGAAAAAATAGGTAAGTAATTACTACAAGCCTCGTTAATGATCTTTTCCGTAAAATGAAAACACCGCAAGGTGATAAATTTTAGCGGAGAGTTTGATCCTGGCTCAGGATGAACGTTGGCGGTGTGCCTAATACATGCAAGTCGAACGGAGTTAATAGCAATATTGACTTAGTGGCGAACGGGTGAGTAACGCGTTGGTGATCTGCCTCGAAGTGTGGAATAACGTTCCGAAAGGAACGCTAATACCGCATGTGCTCTCGATTTTTAGAAAGTCGAAAGTAAAGGATTTATTCGCTTCGAGAGGAGCCTGCGTCCCATCAGCTGGTTGGTAGGGTAATGGCCTACCAAGGCTATGACGGGTAGGGGACCTGAGAGGGTGGCCCCCCACAATGGAACTGAAACACGGTCCATACACCTACGGGTGGCAGCAGTAGGGAATATTAGAAATGGACGAAAGTCTGATCTAGCAACACCGCGTGTGCGAAGAAGGCCTTCGGGTCGTAAAGCACTTTTTGGAAGGAATAGGAAGGAATGTACTTCCAGAATAAGTCTCGGCTAACTACGTGCCAGCAGCCGCGGTAACACGTAGGAGGCAAACGTTATCCGGATTTACTGGGCGTAAAGCGCGTGTAGGTGGTTCTGTAAGTAGGGCGTGAAAGCTCCCGGCTCAACTGGGAGAGGCCGTTCTAAACTGCAGAGCTAGAGGATGGTAGAGGGAGGTGGAATTCCAGGTGTAGCGGTGGAATGCGCAGATATCTGGAGGAACACCAGTGGCGAAGGCGGCCTCCTGGACCATTCCTGACACTCAGACGCGAAAGCTAGGGTAGCAAACGGGATTAGAGACCCCGGTAGTCCTAGCCCTAAACGATGTAGACTAGACGTCGGCGGTGTAATAGCTGTCGGTGTCCAAGCTAACGCGATAAGTCTACCGCCTGGGGACTACGGCCGCAAGGTTAAAACTCAAAGGAATTGACGGGTCCCCGCACAAGCAGCGGAGCGTGTGGTTTAATTCGTTGCTACACGAAGAACCTTACCTGGGTTTGACATAGCAGTGGTAGGGAAGCGAAAGCGGACCGACCCTTCGGGGAGCTGTTACAGGTGTTGCATGGCTGTCGTCAGCTCGTGTCGTGAGATGTTCGGTTAAGTCCGCTAACGAGCGCAACCCGCGTTGTGTGTTACAAGTGTCACACAATACCGCCGGTATTAAGTCGGAGGAAGGTGCGGATGACGTCAAGTCAGCATGACCTTTATATCCAGGGCTACACACACGCTACAATGGTCGGCACAATAGGTTGCCAAGTCGTGAGACGGAGCCAATCCTCCAAAGCCGGCCTCAGTTCAGATTGCAGGCTGCAACTCGCCTGCATGAAGTTGGAGTTGCTAGTAAACGCAGGTCAGCTATACTGCGTTGAATACGTTCCCGGGGATTGTACACACCGCCCGTCAAGTCATGGGAGCTGGCAACACCTGAAGCCGGTATCCTAACCCGCAAGGGAGGGAGCTGTCAAAGGTGGGGTCGGTGACTGGGACTAAGTCGTAACAAGGTAGGTGTACCGGAAGGTGCGCCTGGATCACCTCCTTTCTATGGAGATCCGAGCAAAAGCCTGAGGGCTGGCGCTCTACTCTAAGAAACTTAAAATATCCATATCCCGCAAGGGAGAATCGCTCTGACACGGTGAAACACAGAGCGTCGTAACGAGATTGAATTTTGACTTCGTCGAACAAATTTCCTGTCACTTTTGAGTTGATAAGGCTGACTCTCAAGGGCCTTTAGCTCAGTTGGTTAGAGCGCGCCTCTGATAAGGGCGAGGTCTCAGGTCCGAGTCCTGAAAGGCCCACTGAAGTGAGACCTGGGGATGTAGCTTAGTCGGGAGAGCGCCTCCTTTGCAAGGAGGAGGTCAGGGGTTCGAGTCCCCTCATCTCCATCTAAATTGATGGTGAGGGGGTTGCCTGACGACAGAAGGATCGGAATTATTTCGGATCTTTCTGTCATCTGACAACAGATGAATAGCACATTAATAACTGAATAACATTTGTAGGCCGTATGATAATGCGATTTAGCGATGAATTGCGTGTCATACGTAAAATTAGTAAATAAATAACGAATGCTTGAAAAAGCATCGATTTCTCCGCGTCACGTGGAGAAGCTACTAAGAGCTTACGGTGAATGCCTTGGCGTCAAATGCCGATGAAGGACGTGGGACACTGCGATAAGCCTCGGGGAGCTGTGAACAAGCGATATATCCGGGGATGTCCGAATTGGGAAACCAGCTGGTGCGAACCACCAGCATCACGCATTGAATAAAATAGGTGTGTGAAGGGAACCGTGGGAACTGAAACATCTAAGTACCACGAGGAAAAGAGACCATTCCCCAAGTAGTGGCGAGCGAACGGGGATCAGCCTAAACCGAACTAGTTTACTGGTTCGGGGTTGTAGGGTCCGGCGATTAAGAGTTACAAAACGAGACATTAGTAGAATTGGTGTGGAAAAGCCAACCACAGAAGGTGACAGTCCTGTACGCGAAAATGTCGAGTCTCTCGCTGGATACCTGAGTACAACCGGGCACGCTAATCCGGTTGGAATCTGGGGAGTCCACTCTCTAAGGCTAAATACATTTGATGACCGATAGTGAACAAGTACCGTGAGGGAAAGGTGAAAAGTACCCCTGTTAGGGGAGTGAAAAGAACCTGAAACCGTAAGCTTACAAACAGTCGAAGGGCTAATGGCGTGTTGGTGCTAGGGCGAAAGCCTGTGCGCAGCGCTATGCCTGACGGCGTGCCTTTTGGAGAATGAGTCTGCGAGTTAATCTTTGTGGCAAGGTTAAGGAAGTTACATCCGAAGCCGCAGCGAAAGCGAGTCTTAATAGGGCGTGCAGTCGCAAGGATTAGACACGAAACCAGGTGAGCTAACCATGGTCAGGTTGAAGCGAGTTTAAAAGCTCGTGGAGGACCGAACCTACTAATATTGCAAAATTAGGGGATGAACTGTGGTTAGAGGTGATATGCCAAACGAACTTGGAGATAGCTTGTTCTCCCCGAAATAGCTTTAGGGCTAGCGTTAAGCGTTTAGTAACGGAGGTAGAGCACTGAATGGGCTAGGGGGCTTATAGCTTACCAAACCTAATCAAACTCCGAATGCCGTTACTCCAAGCTTAGCAGTCGGACTCCGGGAGATGAGTTTCGGGGTCGAGAGGGAAACAGCCCAGATCAACAGCTAAGGTCCCCAAATCTATACTAAGTGGGAAACGATGTGAGGTTACTGAAACAACCAGGAGGTTGGCTTAGAAGCAGCCACCCTTTAAAAAGTGCGTAACAGCTTACTGGTCGAGTGATCTTGCGCGGAAAATTCAACGGGGCTAAGTATAGTACCGAAGCTTTGGACTTCCGCCTTCGGGCGGATTTGGTAGGGGAGCGTTCTGCCAGCAGTGAAGATTGACCGAAAGGACAGTTGGAGCGGGCAGAAGTGAGAATGCAGACATGAGTAGCGTAAAACACGTGAGAACCGTGTTCGCCGTATATCTAAGGTTTCCGACGCCAGGTCAATCCGCGTCGGGTTAGTCAGGTCCTTAGTCGAGGCCGAGAGGCGTAGGCGATGGATATCCGGTCAACATTCCGGAACCACTTAAGATGAGTGATGGAGGGACGCAACGAGGTAGGCCAGCCTGGCATTGGTTGTCCAGGTGTGTCATGTGTCAGCCGTTGAGGTTTATAGGTAAATCCGTAGACTGAGGTGAGACATGGCAGCGAGCCCTTGAGGCAGAAGTGAGTTGAGCCTTGTTGCCAAGAAAAGCTTCTAAACGTTGATTCTTAAGTGCCTGTACCGCAAACCGACACTGGTAGATGGGTAGAGTATACCAAGGCGAACGGGAGAACCTTTGTTAAGGAATTAGGCAATTTAGCCTCGTAACTTCGGGATAAGAGGTGCCCTCTGGTGTGAATGAATAATGAGCGCCGGGGGGTCGCAGTGAAATGGTTCTAGGGACTGGTTACCAAAACCACAGGTCTCTGCAAAGCCGTAAGGCGATGTATAGGGGCTGACACCTGCCCAGTGCCGGAAGGTTAAAGGGAGAGGTTAGCGCAAGCGAAGCTTTGAACTGAAGCCCCGGTGAACGGCGGCCGTAACTATAACGGTCCTAAGGTAGCGAAATTCCTTGTCGGGTAAGTTCCGACCCGCACGAAAGGTGTAACAACTAGAACAGTGTCTCAACAAGGGACCCGGCGAAATTGAAATGGCCGTGAAGATGCGGCCTACCCGCAGTAGGACAAAAAGACCCCGTGGAGCTTTACTGCAGCTTGGCATTGAGTTTGGATTTCATTTGTGTAGGATAGGTGGGAGGCTATGAAACTAGGGCGCTAGCCTTGGTGGAGCCACCCGTGAAATACCACCCTGATGAACTCTAGACCCTAACTTCATTCCGTGATCCGGATGAAGGACCGTGCCAGGTGGGCAGTTTGACTGGGGCGGTCACCTCCCAAAGAGTAACGGAGGTGCCCAAAGGTTCCCTCAGGCTGAATGGAAACCAGCCTAAGAGTGTAAAGGCATAAGGGAGCTTGACTGCAAGGCCAACGCGCCGAGCAGATACGAAAGTAGGGCTTAGTGATCCCACGGTTCCGAGTGGAAGGGCCGTGGCTCATCGGATAAAAGCTACCCCGGGGATAACAGGCTAGTCAGGTCCAAGAGTTCATATCGACGACCTGGCTCGGCACCTCGATGTCGGCTCATCGCATCCTGGGGCTGGATAAGGTCCCAAGGGTCGGGCTGTTCGCCCGTTAAAGCGGTACGCGAGCTGGGTTCAGACCGTCGTGAGACAGGTCGGTCTCTATCCACTGTGGGCGTAAGTGATTTGAAAGGATCTGTTCCTAGTACGAGAGGACCGGAATGGACAGACCTCTGGTTTGCCAGCTGTCGTGCCAACGGCATAGCTGGGTAGCTACGTCTGGCAAAGATAACCGCTGAAAGCATCTAAGTGGGAAACTTGCCTTAAGATTAGATCACTTTTATCGTCAAGATAGTAAGATCGCAGGTAGACCACCTGCTTGATAGGCAGAATGTGTAAGCGCAGCAATGCGTTGAGCTAAACTGTACTAATGATCGAGGGCTTCAACGTGATGCGGAGAACTCGCTGCTTTTTTTGATAAATCATTCGTTACCTCATATGTTATTCAGCCTTAAGAACATAGAAATATGTCTCTTGGTGATTCTAGCGACGAGGGTACACCCGGTAACATCCCGAACCCGGCAGTTAAGGTCGTCAGCGCCGATGGTACTTGGGGGGCAGCCCCCTGGGAGAGTAGGTCATTGCCAAGAGACTTTTCATTTAACAAGAGAGACTGCGTTGATAGCGGTTTTTTCATTTAAAACCCATTTTTTCGTCATTGCGAGCGAAGCGCGGCAATCTATAACATTGATCGTGCCGGCGTTACGAAGTCCCCCGCCGCAGTAAGGGGGCGGGGGCAGACCGCGCACGTAAACTGACCGAAGGTCTCCATCACGACCCCTGTCTACAGCCATTGCAATTGCCGCCAGGCGCGCGGTAATCTACCCTTATCCTTCCCTGCTCCCATCACCTCCGCTGCTATCACCTCCAGAAACCAAGTGTCCTGTAGGGATTGCTCACAAGCAACAACAAATAGATTCTAATTTTTCGGTCCTCCGTTCGAATCTGATAATTTCCATCTCAATGGACCTATGCCATTCCCTTTAAACAACAATTTTCCCAACACAGCCTTTGCGACGAAAATCAGTCAGATTTAGAGCACTTTCCCTTTACAAATCATTTGCTGGAAATGCGAATTTGGTATGGTTGAAACAAGCAAATCGTTTATACTTAACTCTCGAAACAGTACCATCACAATTTCATAATTATCATAGTCAAGGGAGGTCGCTTATGAACAAATCTCCGCAGTTTAGTATCTACATTGCAGTTATTTTGCTCTTTTTTATGCTCGCTGCCTGCGTGATCCAGCCGGCGCCAGCTGAAATGCCGGTCACCCCAACGGAACCTCCAGAAGCGAACCTCTCTGGCAGGTGGCAGGTGAACGAGATTTACTTTGACCAAACCATCAAGCGCACTTTTGACGTGGACATCGAGCATCACGGGGGCAACCTCACAATCTTGCGCGATGGAAAAGAAGTTGTAACCTGCACAGTTGAGCAGGACAAGCTCACCTGCACCAACTGGGAAGCATACGGATTCTCCATCATTTTCATTGATGGTCCCAACAGCATGCATTCAGAACTGCCAATGGCGGAGTCGGTCAACAGGCTTGATTTCATCAAGTCAGAAGAATAAACACCGCTCCAAAATCGGCCGCTTGCTAACCATTAAAAAAATAGTTAACAGCTAAATAATTTCCTTTACAATCGAGCATTCTTGCAGGACGAATTAGGAGGAGAAAAACCCATGCACCCAACCAAGAGATTATGGCATAAAAATTTTTCCCTGGTTATTATTGCAATACTATTTTTGACCGTCCTCCCCCAGCAGAGCACTTCTGCCATATCTGGGGTAACCAACGAAACCCTGCAAAACCCGGACAGCCAGGTCCGGCAAGAGCAGGGCAGGGTAAAACGGGTTGAATCCACCCTTGATGAGCTTGTACTGGAAGTAAATATCGAAGACCTTTCCATGCAATCCATTGAGGTCAATGGGCTTGGCTTCACCCAGCTTGCCTTGCCTTTCAGCGGCAACACCGGGGAAGTCGGTAAACCTGAACTACCAACTTTTGGGCAATTCTTTGCCGTCCCCAATGGAGCCCAGATGCAGGTTGAAGTCCTGATAGCTGATTCTAAAACCATCGATGATGTGCTGGTATATCCAGCCCAGGAACCCATGCCGGACTGTACTAGTGCTGAGGAAGGCATTCAGGAATCTTCCATCTTTGCTCATGATACAGACTTTTATGCCCAGGATGTCACCTACCCTGGGCAGGTGGTAACGCTGGACCCCGTCACCAGCATTCGTGGTGTGCATGCCTCGATAGCACGCTTCAACCCCGTCCAGTACAACCCCGCTCTAAAGCAATTGACTGTTTATTCCTACATCAAAGTGCGCATCACCTTCACCGGTGGCACGCGCACAATGGGTGACCTCTCCAAGAGAGCCGAAGCCTTCGAAAACATCTATAGCAGTCTCTTTATAAATTATGATCTTTTAGAACCGGTGGATTTTGCATCGATCAATGCAGAAAATATGGGTGGTGGTGCAGTGCAATTCTTGATCATTACCCACCCGAATTTTGAATCAGCCGCCAATCTACTGGATGCCGCTCGCGAATCGCAAGGGATTGCTACAGCCGTAATCACCACAACCACCACCGGCAGCACCGCCGCTCAAATTCAAGCCTACATTCAAAATGCCTACGACTCCTGGTCTGTTCCCCCGGAGTATGTCCTGTTGTTAGGCGACGCGGAATACATCCCCACCAATTATGTCACCCCTCATCCCTATCATGACGATGAATTGATTGGCACCGATTTGTATTATGCCACGGTGGATGGCTCGGATTATGATGCTGATATTTTGATGGGGCGCATCTCTGTGGATAGCCTTTCCCAGGCAACCAGCCACATCAACAGGATTATCAACTACCCGGTCTCAGGCACCCATTACGATAATATCGCCATGGCAGCATATTTCCAGGATTACGACAACTATGATGGCTATGAGGATCGCATGTTCGTGTTAACTTCTGAGATGATCAGAAACTACATGCTAACTCAGAATTATGATGTCCAGCGTATTTATAATGCTGATAGCGATGTGACCCCCACGCATTGGAATGACGGTCAATATAGCAATGGGGGTGCTCTCCCCGCCGAACTTTTGCGCTCCAACGGATTTGCCTGGGATGGAGACTCTGCGGATATCACCAATGCGGTTAATGCCGGTGTGCTCATCATGCAGCATAGGGACCATGGAGCGATATACGGCTGGGGCGATCCCTATTATTCCTATGATCATGTCAATGCCTTAACCAATGGCGATAAGCAGCCGGTTGTGCTCAGCATGAACTGCCAGACCGGATGGTTTGATAACGAAACTGATTACAACGCAGGCACAACCCCCTCAACCCAGATATTCAGTGAGTCCTGGGAAAGAAATCCCAACGGCGGAGCCGTAGGGGTCGTCGCTGCTACGCGCGTGACCTACAGCGGTTATAACGATTATCTAACGATGGGTATGTATGATGCCATCTGGCCGAACTTCCTGTCTTACAACAACTCCAGTTTCGACCGTCCGGAATATCGCATGAGTGCAGCCCTTAATTATGGCAAACTGGCAATGCGTGCCCTCTGGTATAGTTCCGGCACGTATCCATTAATTGAAACCGAAATGTTCCATTGGTTTGGCGACCCCACCATGTACCTGGGTCAATTCCGGCCTGTCCCAAAGAACGGAGCCTACCTTCCGCTTGTAATGAAGGCTGCCAGTTCAGTTGGTGGCTTCAATGGAGATTTTGAACTTGGGCCTGTCAGTTGGTCGGCATATTCCAGCAGTGGTGACGCGCTCATCACAAATACCATGCCGGTTCCTCCCCATAGCGGCGCCTGGCTCGCAAAATTTGGTCAAAATGATTATGAAACGGATCAGATTTGGCAGGACGTCTTAGTTCCTGCGGCAAATCCTTACCTGGGTTTTTGGTATTGGATCGATTCAGGTGATGTCTGTGGATACGACTACTTCCGTGTCCTGATTAATGGTAATCCTTATCAAATCTACGATCTCTGCGATGATAACAGCACTGGCGCTTGGATGAAGGGCATTCTGGATCTTTCCGCCTATGCGGGCAGCACAGTCACGCTCATGTTCCAGGTGACCACGGATAGCTCCCTTTCCTCCAACCTTTACCTGGATGATATTTCTTTCCAATCTCTTGGGCAGGGATTCAATTCCCAATTCACCACTGATGCCTATGGGTGGCAACAACACGTTGGCGATTGGTATCTTTATCTCGATAGTGGCTGGTATTACACCCATGGTGTTTCAGACATCAGTTCATCTGTCAGTTATACAGAATATTATGCGAACTTTGATTATCAAGTCCGAATGTGGCGTTTTGGTGGTGATTATTTTGCTAACCGCATAATTATCCGGGGTAATCCGGATCCTTTGCAACCGGATGGTCACTGGCATTCTGAGTTAATCTTTCAATACGATAGAAATGGAGCTTTTTCAGTCTTTAGAGAAATTAATGGTGTTGTCACCGCCTTGCAAGATTGGACGTCCAGTTCTGCCATCAACACAGGTGATGCCTGGAACACCCTCCGTGTGATTGCGGATGGCAGCAACCTCTACTACTACATCAACGGCACCCTTGTATGGGTGGGCGCAGATACCTCCCTGACTTATGGAAGGGTTGGAATTGGCATGTATTGGGATGCTTTAAATCCTGGGACTGATTTAGATGCCCTATGGGTTGACTACGCAGTACTGTCGCCGTTCACCATTCAAAGTGGACCCATCGCAGACACGATCAGCCCAGAACAGCAAGCTCTCAACGAGGCTGCCAACCTGAACCCTGGTGGCAACGAAAACCAGGCGCCGATAGACTAACTTCTATTGCCCTGTTCGCAGGCCAACCTTACAGGGCATATTCAATTACAGCGGCAGATCGCCATACCCTGCTTTGCAGGCACAGGCTGCTACGCTCCCGATGACAAAAGTCCGTTGTTGCGCGGAGCGAAGCGACGCGGCAATCTATAACATTGATCGTGCCGGCCTCCTGGCCGCGCATGGGGGGGTGAGCGGAGGTCAAGTGCCTCGCTCGGCCTGTGCCCGCAACGAAGTGGATGGGTATCAGGAGGCCGGCGAGAACAAAGGTTGTTTCCTGGCATTTATGGGGTTTTTACACTTTTTACACGATTTACGCTGTTATTTGATAGTGCAGAATGGCTGTTTGCGTGTAAAAACCTCTCGTTTTAAGGTACAGGCTTGCAAATAAAATCACACCGTTATATAATAGTACATATGTTCTATAAATGCAAGGAGTGATAGGTGGTAGGTGATAGGTGGTAGGTGGTAGGTGGTAGGTGATAGGTGGTAGGTGGTAGGTGGTAGGTGATGGGTGGTAGGTGGTAGGTGATAGGTGATGGGTGGTAGGCGATTGGTAGAAGCGTTGTAGGGTCGATGGCATGCCTCGACCGGGATTGTTATGTGGTAGGTGATAGGTGATAGGTAATAGGTGATGGGTGGTAGGTGATGGGTGATAGGTGATAGGTGATTGGTAGAAGGGTTGTAGGGTCGATGGCATGCCTCGACCGTGATTGTTGTGTGGTCAATTTGTTGAGCACCTGATGGGGTCTTGCCCGGAATAAAATGAGGAAAGGCCCGCCTTTTCCTCGTCGTCTTGGTTGACGCATCCCGCAAAGGGAGGCTTTGCAAGGCTATTGACACTACGGAATTTGAGGTTGACGCAGGCGTCAACCCTACGCAAAATAAGGAGTCGGATTGGAAGAGATTGAATTCAAAAACGTAATCTCCGCGGCGGAGTTGGTGAGGCTGGGATGGCGACCGCACGGGTGGCTGCTGTGGCAGATGGTCCCCCAGGGCGGCATCACCCTCCTGGCCGGGGAGACGGCATCGGGCAAATCCTTTTTGGGCTTGGATCTGGCGCTCGGCGTTGCGTCCGGACGGGGCAGCGCTTGGGATATGGAGATCGGGGAACCAATAGCTGATAGCTCGTCGCTCGTAGCTGATAGGAAAAAGACAGGTGATAGCTCATGGCTCGTAGGTGATAGGAAAAGGACAGGTGATAGCTCGTGGAGTATAGCTCATAGCTCGTGGTTAGTAGGTGATAGGGAAGAGGAAACCCTATCCGCTTCGCTTCTTGGGCAGGCAGAGAACAGTGAAGATTCAGATTTTCCTATGAGCTATCAGCTACCACCTATGAGCTGCGAAGCTCTACCACCTATCAGCTATCAGCTATCACCTATGAGCTGCAAAGCCCGCGTTCGCTATTTCTGCGCCGATGCCGACCCCAACCTGATCGCCGAGCGCGTGCTCAGGCTCTGCCGCGGCTATCCCACCGGCAAAAAGGGCATGGGGATCGACGTGCCCGATGCCCTCGACCTCGATTTCACCGCCCACGCCTTCAGCGATCCCGAAAGCTTCCGCTGGCTGCAAAAAGAAGTCCTGCGCCGCGGCTATCAATTGCTGATCTTCGACGGTCTGGCGCAATACCTGCCCGGCATGGCCGATGGCTCCGCGTCCGCCGTGGGCGCCTTCCTGCGCGGTCTGCGCCAGCTCACCAGCCAAACCGGCGTGAGCGTGGTGCTGATTCACCAATTCAACAAGCGCCAGGCTGCCCGGCTGGACAAATGGGGCATCCCCACCTCCCAGGGCGAAGAGCGCGTGAGGGGCAGCAGCGAGCTTTTGGCGGGGGTGGATAGCGTCTTGCTGCTCAGCCGACCCGAAGCCATGAAGCTGGGCGGCATGGGGCGCAATGTGCTCAAAGTGGTCAAAAACCGCCTGGGGCAAGCGGGAGCGCGCCTGCAGTTCACCATCGTGGACGGCGAACCCACTAACGCTGATGGCGACGCCCATAACACTTTGTGTCAGGGTGCAAGCGAGGGACTTCGCAGCAGCCTCCATCTGCTCTTTGAACGCCTGGGCGAGCAAGCCCTGCCCAAACCGCGCCGCCTGGCCGATGCCGCTTTCGATGAGATGATGCGCATCCTGATGACGGAAGACGAGCGCAAATTCGACCGCGCCGGGCTGATCAAACTCCTGCAGGATCGCATGAACCTGCCCTCCACCCGGTCTCTCACGGAAGCCTTCCGCATCCTCGGCAAAGATGAACGCGTCCGCGTCGAAAGGGACGAAAGCGGCAAAAAGTGCTACTCCTGGGCAGTGCCCGGCACCGGCGCGCTCGAGAGGAAGGTCTACGGCTTGCCGCCGGCGATGGCGCTGGACGTCGCTAGCTCCTATCTGCTCTCCAAAGCCCGCCTCAACCTGGCGGAGCAGGAAATCGAGAAGATGCAAAACAAGACCAGCTCAACAGGGCTGGTGGAGCAACTGGGTGAGTTGTTAAGAACGGGTGATGAGAGTGAATAATCAGACCTCACTCCGATCTGGGTCAATTAAATCACGAATTGGGACTTGACAATGCGCATTGATGCGCATATACTGTAATTGTGAAGCGGCGAGAGTTAATTAAACAACTTGAATCTGATGGTTGGCATTTTTCCAGCCACGGAGGACGCCATGACATATATAGAAAAGGTGATAAACAGGAATCTATACCAAGACATACAGAAATAAATGAAAATCTGGCTAAAGCAATCCTAAGTAGAAATAACATTCAGAAAAAAGAAAAAATGAGAATTAAGGAGTTGAAATGAAAACCACTTACCCTGTGATCCTTCGTGAAGTCGATGCGGGATTTTTAGTGGATATACCTGGTTTCGAAATTAATACATTCGGTGCTACTCAATATGAAGCAATTGATATGGCACGAGATGCAATCGGCGCAGCCGGAATAGATAAAATTGATCATGGAGAATCTCTTCCAGAACCGATCACTTACAAAATGGCAAAAAATTTCGCCGGTGATGATATTGTTTCTGTTGTCGATATTGATTTTGATCAATATCGCAGTGAGGTAGACAACAGATTGGTAAGGAAAAACCTCACAATTCCGTACTGGATGAATGTAAAAGCTGAAAGTTTAGGTTTAAATTTCTCTCTTGCCCTAAGAGAAGCAGTTGAAGAATATATAGCAGAATCTGAATCTGAAGACGATCAATATAAAAGCGAATAATCAACAAATTTCTTTTCCCAACCTCAAACACTTTATTACCTATAGCTTTTAAAAAAAGTGAAGCCTCCTCTCACTGCAACATTAATCAATTGGGGCAAAATCGGGTTGAGTTGTGATAAGACTACCATTCTCTTCCCTTCAGTCATTTGGGATGGATAATCGAACTTCTTTGTGAATCATCATGGGTTAGGTCATTTCACCATTGCCCTCTGATATAATCTCTTTAGGAGTAGGTAATGAGTGAGAAAATCGAGTTATTAAACTTATCAGAAGCAAGCAAGTTAGCCAGTCAGTTATTAGATCGTCCAGTATCCACTAGCAATATTTCTTATCTGATTCAATACGGACAGCTAAAGAAATGGGGGGATAATGGAGCCTTACTAGTTTCTAAAGAAGATCTCTTAAGCTATTACAGTGACAAAATTATAAACAGAGAAGACAGGTGGAAGAAACATCTTGGGGATGATCTCAATTGGGCATTGTCATTCGACGGCATTCCCGAAAAAATTAGAACAAAACATGTTCATCGCCTTCACCCGTATAAAGGTAAGTTTATTCCTCAATTGGTTGAGTATTTCATTGATGCACATACTGATGAGTTTAAAAGAGAAGTTTTTTTTCAACCCGGGGATATAATTCTCGACCCGTTTTGTGGAAGTGGAACTACACTAGTACAAGCCGCTGAAATGGGGATTGATTCTATTGGAATCGATGTGTCAGCTTTTAATTCAATGATCAGTAATGTGAAAGTAAATAATCACAATATTCCTGCAATTGCTTCTGAGTTGAACAAAATAACAAAAAATTTGAAAGCCTTCGTTGAGGGTAAATCCTATGTCAAATTTGAAAATCATCTGTTAGCTGAGTTAAGCATTTTCAATCATGAGTTTTTTCCAACTCCAGATTATCGTTTCAATGTTCGACAAGGAATCATTAACGAACATGACTACTCTACTTCAAAAGAGGCAGATTTTTTGGATATTTTCAATAATTTAGTTGAGAAGTATGGTATTCAGATTAGTGGTGAAGTTAATGAAACTAGTGATTTTCTCGATAGATGGTTCAACTTTCCCGTCCGTGAGGAAATTAATTATGTTTTCTCACTCATTAAAGAAATAAAAGACAGCGACATTAAAAAAGTCTTAGCGGTGATACTTAGCCGAACGATGCGAAGTTGTAGAGCCACAACCCACAATGATTTAGCGACTTTAGTTGAACCTGTACATACAACCTATTACTGCAGGAAACACTATAAAATCTGCAAGCCGATTTACTCTATTCTCGGTTGGTGGCAACGTTATTCATTAGACACGCTGAAACGTTTACGTGAATTTAGCAGTTTGAAGCAAGACTCTTATCAGCACTGCTTTGTTGGGGATTCAAGATCGATTGATCTCGATAATGTTATTAGAAAAAACAATCCAAACTTCTATAAAAAATTCAAATCCCAACAAATAAAAGGAGTCTTCTCGAGTCCACCTTACGTCGGATTAATCGATTACCACGAACAGCATGCATATGCATACGATTTGTTTAAGTTTGATAGAAATGATGATCTCGAAATCGGCCCACTGTTCCGAGGTCAGAAGAAAGACGCTCAAGAGTCTTATGTTAAAGGAATAGCTGAAGTATTGAAACATTGCAGGCAATGGCTAGTTGAGGACTTTGATATCTTCCTTGTTGCTAATGATAAGTATGATCTATACCCCAGAATAGTTGACAATGCTGGAATGCAGATCGTGAATATTTTTAAGAGGCCGGTTTTAAATCGAACAGAAAAAAACAAAACACCATATTCGGAATTGATATTTCATATAAAGGGTTAAAATGGGACTTTCAGAAGAAATAAAACAATCAACACAGCAATACATAGTCGACACACTTCGGAAAAAATTCAAGAATTATGCGGTAAAAGATGACGCAAAGCCATTCCACTGCAGGTTACTCGGCAAGGATAGAATGGCTCTTTATTCATTTATACAATCAATAAACACGATGTTTGGCTCATCGATCTTTGAACAAACTGCTATAAAATTGGCAAGTAATCGATTTAAGGAGGCTAAAACACAAGTCAGTACCTTTAACAAAATTAGTCATGAAGCTCAATCAACAATTCAGTCAATTATAGATAAATTGAGTTACTCTCAAACCGAGCCTAATAAGCAAAAAGAGAAAGAATTAATCCTCAATGCAAGCAAAAACACGAAACTCCACGCAATTTCGACACCACGCGTCGATGTTTGGCTAGAGGCTTACGATGGGGAATTATTTCTAATTGATATAAAGACTGTAAAACCTAATAAAAGTAATTTCATAGATTTTAAACGTACCTTGTTAGAATGGGTCGCTGTCGAATTAGCAGAATCTGAGAATCGAAAAATTCACTCACTTATTGCCATGCCTTATAACCCTTATGAGCCAGAGCCATATAGGTCGTGGCAGATGAGGGGGATGCTAGATCTGGATCATGAACTCCTAGTTGGAAAAGCATTTTGGGATTTTGTAGGTGGTGAGGGTGCCTACGAGGATCTTTTGGATTGTTTTGAAACTGCTGGCATAATCCTTCGGCCAGAGATTGATGCTTATTTTTCAAAGTTTACGACAAAATAGCACATGAGAAATCTTTCTTAAAATGAATTTATTTCCGATATACTGGTGAATCACTTCCTACTTGAAATGTTAATCCTACAGTTTATGCTACTCTAGCTTGATCATCATGCCTCGTTACTTATTTGGAACTGATTGCTCGACACTCTTAAACCTCTCACCTGAAGAAATCATTGGGCATATTGCAATTTCCTCAACTTTCCCTGACGAACCAACCCAAAAATTCGCTTGGGAGCGAGAAATTAACATCCTACAAAGCGTCTTGCCGGGATATGTCGGCAAGGTTTATTTCGAATTTGACATTCCTCGCATGGGGAAACGCATCGATGTGGTTTTGCTGATCAAGTCGGTGATCTTTGTGCTCGAGTTCAAAGTCGGCGAGTCAGATTATAACGCTGCAGCGATTGATCAGGTCTGGGATTATGCAATTGACCTGAAAAACTTCCATGAAACCAGTCATGAAGCTGCCATTGCTCCGATCCTGATTGCCACCCAGGCGCATGCCCAGGGTGTACTTATTCAAACCACCATCCATGATGACAATGTTCTGTATCCCATCCTCACAAATGCCTCGGAGCTTAAATCAGTAATAGAGAGTGTGTTGGATTTCTGTGATGGTGATGACATCGACCAAGAGCAATGGCAAGCCGGCGCTTACCAACCGACGCCTACAATCGTTGAAGCTGCTCAAGCACTTTACGCCGGCCATTCCGTTGAAGAAATATCCCGCCGTGATGCTGATGCGATCAACCTAAGTGAGACGTCGTCTGAAATCGAAAGGATCATCTTCCACTCTCGGCATAAAAATCAAAAATCGATTTGTTTTGTAACGGGCGTGCCTGGGGCAGGCAAAACGCTCATTGGTCTGAATATCGCGACGAACAACATTGATAAAGATAACGAACTTTACAGCGTCTTCCTTTCTGGAAATGGACCGCTCGTGGCTGTCTTGCGTGAGGCCTTGGCTCGGAACCGCGTGAAGACCGAAGCAGAAAAGGGGGAAAAAATTAGGAAAGGGGATGCAAAGCGAGAGGTAAGCCTATTTATCCAAAATGTGCACAACTTCCGGGATGAGGGCATCATAAACCCTCAAAAAGCACCGATTGAGCATGTTGCATTGTTTGATGAAGCGCAACGTGCTTGGGATCTACAACAAACAAGCAATTTCATGCTTCGCAAGAAACGTATTCCCAACTTCAGCCAATCTGAGCCTGAATTTCTTATCTCGTGTTTAGATCGCCATGAAGATTGGGCCACTATTGTCTGCTTGGTTGGTGGCGGGCAGGAAATAAACACCGGTGAAACTGGTATTGCGGCTTGGATTGAGGCAGTCACGCAACATTTCCCGGGATGGCATATTTACTACCCTCCCCAACTTAAAGACAGCGAATACAGCGCTTTGCACGCGCTTGATCACTTTGAGGATCGAGAGCGCCTGCATGAGTGTGAGGCCTTACATCTATCGGTTTCTATGCGATCTTTCCGCAGTGAAAAGGTGTCGTTGTTGGTCAAGCAAGTGCTTGATTTGGATGTTGCTGATGCCAGGGAAACGCTAAAAGCGATAGGAGATGCTTACCCCATACGAATTACCCGAAACATCCAGACTGCTAAAAACTGGCTGAAACAACAAGCCCGGGGGACGGAACGCTATGGCATGCTTGTTTCTTCGCAAGCCATTCGTTTGAAACCTCTGGCAATTGACATTCGCGCTGAAATCGATCCGATTCATTGGTTTTTGGACGGCAAGGAAGACATTCGTTCCTCGTACTACCTCGAAGATGCTGCGACTGAATTTCAGGTGCAGGGTTTGGAAGTGGATTGGGCTTGTGTGGTTTGGGATGGTGATTTCCGCATGGGTTCGAGGGATTGGATTTACAAGTCTTTTACGGGCGATCGGTGGAATAACATCAATAAACCTGAGCGACAAAAATACCTTAAGAATGCCTACCGGGTATTACTGACCCGTGCTCGCCAGGGCATGGTCATCGTTGTGCCTAACGGGGACCCAGAAGATCACACACGTAAAGCTGAGTATTATGATCCTGTGTTTCAGTATTTGAGGAACATTGGATTTCAAGAATTGAAGTAAGTCGCTCTATCTAATCCATCCCCTTTAGTTTTTGCGAACATTTTCTAGTCTGTCATTGCGAACCTCTGTTGTGAAGCAATCTAAACTCCTGGCAGACCAAATCGTTTGAGGTAGCAGGATCACGGTCAAAATTTACGGAGAGTCTGTGGACCGCATATGTCCCTTGATGGCAAACAGTTTAGATCGCCGCGCTTCGCTCGCGATGACAAAAAAGGCAAGCCCCCCTTTTGATTTGCCATTATTTGCCGGATTGAACACCGCAATCCGGCCTACAACTGCGGGCACGGGGCAGGGATCTTCGACTGAAGAGGGGGTGAAAAGGCAAAGCAAAGAATAAAGGCAGATCGCTCATACCCTGCTTTGCGGGCACAGGCTGCTTCGCTCGCGATGACAAAAAAGGCAACCACCCCTTTTGATTTGCCATTATTTGCCGGGGTGAGGGAAAAGCTTGGAAGGTCAAACCCTCCCTCATCCACCGCAAGCGGTCACTCCCCTCCACTTCGTTCCGCGGATCTACGACCCTTCCCCCAAGGGAAGGCTAAGGAATTTCCACCCCCTTTTATTCCCCACTTTCCTTTTGCTACGCTTACCCTCTTCAGTCTCCCATCCGTTTCACGGCGGGAGCCAGCTTCGCCTCCCTTCCGCGTAGCTACACGGATCTTCGACCAGGGGAAGGCTAAGGATTTTCCACCCCCTTTAGTTCCCCCTCTCAAGAGGGGGTGATAAGGCAAAGGAATTCCCCACTTCCCTTTTGCTGCCCTTACCATAACCGTTGGGGGGCGAAGCATTCTGTGCGGACAGTTGAGAAATTACATCAAATTAATTTCAGAATGCTTCGCCCCTACGAATGGGTTGTTTAACTATTTATTCATTCCGAACACCGGTGGAGTATGGCAATCTGCCTTTTCAGGCTATGTTAATGAAAGCCCAGGGTATTTAGCGGCGGGTTTCGATGTCCATGCCGGGGATTTTGGTTTTGCGTTCGAGGAATTTGAGCAGGGCGTCCAGCGCGAAGACCATCACCAAATACACCACCGCGACGGCCAGGTAGATGCCCACAAAATCGAAGGTGGTGGTGGCGGCGCGCTTGCCCTCGGCCATCAGGTCCTGCACGGCGATCAGGAAGACGATGGCGGTGGTCTTGAGCAGCGAGATGGGCTCGTTGGACCAACTCGGCAGCGCCAGCCTCAGCGCCTGGGGCAGGATCACGTAGCCGATGGTCTGCCACTTGGAAAGCCCGATCGACCGCCCGGCTTGCATCTGGGCTGAGCCAATGGCGTTGATCGAGCCCCGCAGGTATTCGGCCTGGTAGGCGGCGCTGTTGAGCCCCAAAGCCAAATAGGCGGCCATATTCTGGGAAAAGGCAATGCCAAGCTCGGGCAAGCCGTAGTAGATGATGAAGAGCTGCACCAAAAGCGGCGTGCCGCGAAAGACCGCGATGTAGCCTCCGGCCAGGCGCTGCAGCCATTTGGGGGCGTAACAGCGCCCCAGCGCCAGCAGCAGCCCCAACACGAAGCCAATCGCCAGCCCGACCGCCGTCAGCTCCAGCGTGACCCCCGCGCCGCGCAGGAAGTTTTGCCCAAAGCGTTGGAAGTAGCCCAGCCAGGTCAGCATCAGTCGGCTTCCTTTTCTTTCTTACCGTAGAGTTCGGTGATCTTCCAGAGGAATTCGCGCGTGCGATCAAACTTGGGATGGTTGAACATCTCATCCGGCGAGCCTTCCTCGACGATGTAGCCCTTTTCCATGAAGACGATGCGGTCGGCGACCTCGCGGGCAAAGCCCATCTCGTGCGTGACCACCAGCATGGTCATGCCGTCCAGCGCGAGTTGGCGCATCACTTCGAGCACCTCGCCGATCAGCTCGGGGTCGAGGGCGGATGTGGGCTCGTCGAAGAGCATCACACGCGGGTCCATGGCCAGCGCCCGGGCGATGCCCACACGCTGCTGCTGCCCGCCGGAAAGCTGCCCGGGGTAGTGGTCGGCGCGGTCCGCCAGACCGACGCGGGTCAGCTCGCGCATGGCTTTTTCGGTGGCTTCTTCGTCGGACATTTTCTTGACCTTTGTCAGCCCGAGCTTGACGTTGCCGAGGGCGGTGAGGTGGTTGAAGAGCAGGAAGTTTTGGAAGACCATGCCGATGTGCTGGCGAACCTGGTCCTCATCGGTGCCTTTGGCGGTGATCTCGAGGTCATCCAGCCAGATTTGCCCCTCATTGGGGCGGGTGAGCAGGTTGACGCAGCGCAGCAGGGTGCTCTTGCCGGTGCCGCTCGGACCGATGATCACGATCGTGTCGCCTTCGTTGACCGTCAGGTCGAGATGCTGGAAGATGACATTCTGACCGTAAGTTTTGGTCAGGTTTTTGATGGTCAGGATCGGTTTAGGCATGGCGCACACTCCGCGGGCTATGGGTTGGAAGGGATGCTGAGTTTTAGCTCAAGATGGTTCAAGAGGCGGGTAGTCGCGTAGACCAGCAAAAAGTAGATCACGGCGGCGCTCAGATAGGCCAGCAGGTATTGGCGGGAACTGGCGCCGATCAGCTGCGCGCGCCGCAGGATCTCGGGAACGCCCAGGGCGTAGACCAGGGAGGAGTCTTTGATGACGATGGCGGCTTCGTTGGACCAGGGTGGGATGGCCAGCCTGACAGCCTGGGGCAGCACCACGTAGCGGATGGCTTGCAGTCGGCTGAGACCAACCGCGCGGGCAGCCATCAGCTGATCCCCGCTGACGGAAAGCAGCGCGCCGCGCACGATTTCCATCTGGTAGGCGCTGCTCACCACCCCGAGCGAAAGCGAGCCTGCCCAGAAGGCTGAGAGGTTGATGCCCTTTGACACGGCAAAAAACAGGATAAACAGCAAGACCACAGGCGGGATGCCGCGGAAGATGGTGCTGTAGAGGTTCATAATCCTGGCGGCCATTTTGCCGCCGTAGACGTAAACCAGCGCCAGCAGCGTGCCGATTAATAAGCCCGCAGGCAACGCGATGAGCGTCACGCCAACGGTGAGCACTGTGCCGGAGCCAATGTAGGAAAGGAACTGACCAAAATCCAAAGGCTGCTCCCTTTGCTCCAGGGGCTGCGCAAGCGGCAGCCCTGTGTTAGTAACTTCAGCTAAAAATGCGCGAGCGAGAGTGCTTACTCGCTGAAGTACTTGACTGCCAGCTGATCGATGAAGCCCTCAGCCTGGAGTTCCTTGATGATGCGGTCGACCTCAGCCTTGAGGGCCGTGTCGCCATCGGGCAGGACGATGTTGATCGGACCGGTGGAGAGTACGCCGCGATAGACAACCTGCAGGTCGGGGTTTTGGGCAACCAAAGCCTGGATCGGCACGTAATCGCCCATCAGCACTTCGATGCGCCCGTTGGCGAGATCCAGGGCTGCCTGGTCCACGCGCTCATAGCGCGAGAGGTTGGCTTCGGGCAGCAAACCGGGGGTGACGAGGGTGTCGGTCAGCCAGCCGTCCTGCACGGTGCCGGACTGTACGCCGACTTTGTAGTTGGCGACATCTTCCGGCGCGGTGATCGTGCCGGCGAAAGCGCCAGCGACCACGAAGGCGTCTTCGGTGGTGTAGTAGGCTTCGGAGAAGTCGACGATCTCGTCGCGCTCCTCGTCGTAGTTGAAGCAGGAGATGGACATATCCAGCTTACCGCCGGCGACGGCAGCCACGAGGCTGTCGAAAGGCATGTCGACCCATTCGAGCTCGACGCCCATGCGTTTGGCGATTTCTTCCATCAGCTCGATGTCGAAACCGGTTTTGTTACCGGCGTCATCGAGGTACTCATAGGGCGGATAATCGGCGGAGGTTCCAACCGACACCTTGCCTGCTTTCTGGATCTTGTCGAGGACGGATGCGGTTTCGGCGACGCAGCCAACCAGCATGGCTCCCACTAAGATCAGGGCCACCGCTAACAGCAAATACTTTTTCATTTTTCCTCCATGAAAGAGTTGGGTTAATGGATTGTTTGTATCGATTATAAAGCATAACTCTCACAGGAAAGGAAAATGGGTAACATTGGAAATTTCTGCTGGAAAAAAGGATTGGAAGAGAAGGCAGATAGTGAAGATCTTTTGTAACCGTCCTGTTCCTTATGAGGAACAGGACGGTGGAAAGAACTAATTCGTCCTACTTTATGGTTATGGGTAAGTAGGAATCAAATGACCAACGCTCAGCGGTTTGCAGGTAAACGCCCCTCCACCCGGCGATCGCGTACATCACAGGTCCGATGCTGGCATGCCCAAAGGTACGCCTGCCCTCAATCATGATGGATGGGTGTGCTTGCCAAACCCCAGAGTAGCCCTGGGTGGTATCGTAGGACTCGCAGGTATCAAGGTAGGTATTCCAACCTCCACCGCAGGCGTAGAGAGTTGTTCCGATGCCGTAGATCCCTGCGCCACCTCTTGAAGCTGTCAGGTTGGACACAATATGCCAAGCACTGTCAGACGGATTATATACCTCAACACAAGTTGGGCAATAATTGCCGCCCAGAACGTATATTTTTCCGCCGATCGTCACAGCGCTCTGATAAGCATCGGCGGTGTTCAAAGAGGCAATAGTTGACCACCTCGAGCCGGCTGCTGCCATTGGGTCGTAAACATACGCAGACGCCTGGGCTACGTTGGAATTCACGCCACCGATCGCGTAGAGTTTATTATTTAACACGGCGCAAGCCGTTCCCGATAAGCCCACTGGCAATGGATCAGTTGTGATCACCGACCAGCTGTTGGTTGATGTGTGGAAAACCCGCAGGGTGTTTAGATAAGTTGATGAGGCACTATATCCACCAGGGATATAGATATCGGTGCCGATCACAGCCGCGCAGATGTTGCTGGCAGGGTCAGGCATTACTCCAGGCAGAGTTGTCCAGGTATTAGTGGAGGGATCATACCTTTCCACTGTGTCGGCTCTGCCACCGCTTGGCGGTATCTCACCGCCGAAGAGATATATGTGACGATTGACAACAGCTGCTGCGGGCCGCGAGCGACCGACACTGTTGATTGGAGAAATGCTCTTCCAAGAGAAACCTGTTGTGCCGCCAATGCTGAAGGCGATATCGTGTGATAGTGCACCGGACACATACCAGTCCATCCAATCTGCGCCGTAGCCATAGCCATTGGCAGGATTAATAAACTTACCTATCTCTCCATTAATTGTGTCAGATCCATGAAGCCCAAATTGCCCAAACGAAGTCAATTCGAGCGTCGGGTAAAACAGAAGCCAGTAATGCCCCGGATCTAATTTAATAGGAGTTGTCAGCTCCAGAAGCGTGTTGGAAAGGTATCCTGTGTGGCCAGTTGAAAGGGTCACGTTTGGACTTGTGGGAGTAAATGTGGCCGACCAAACAGGTAGAGAGCCACCATGCGGGTTACCGGCAGGGACGCCACCGTCATCCGCATAAATTTGCCAGGTAAGTGCAGTCGCGTTTAACAGCGAGGTGAAGCCATTCCAACCATCGCCTGGCAAAAAGATTTTATCAATTTTCCAGATTTCATCGACCACAAAGTCATCCGAAAGAAAGGAACTATAAGCCGGCGAATCAGGAAACTCCTGGCTAGCATAGGCATAAGTATTAGTTGCACTCATGGGCTGATCCCAAAGCCACCCACTCATGCTTCCCTCAATAACAAAGGGCATGCCCTGTTGGGTTAGGGTGCCTGAATCATTGGCGGGTCCCCAGGAACTGCTTGATGGGGAATATTGCAGGGCGTTGCCGGTGGTGGCTTGACCAAGGATGGTAATAGGCGGTGAAAACGGTCCTGAGGTTAAAGAGCCTTCTGAGGCCCAAACCATCCAATACGTTCCTGGTTGGAGCGAGACATTAACTTCTGCAATGGCTGCCATGATGGGACGCTCAGAGTTGGTCAGGCCTGTATCCGACACACGGTAGATGTCGGTCCAATAGGTATCGATCAGACGGTTGGTAACGAGATCTCCAAAGAGGATCGAGCTGGCAGGGTCGTCCGGGGAACCGTCCCAGATTTGTAAATACAGACCGGTGGTGGTAGATGTTGGCGGGTCGCTATAAGTGCCAGGCTGATAAGAATAAAACGTTATGTTATCAATCGCCCAGCTGTTTCCTGGAGGTATGGTAAAGTCCTCTGCCAATTTGAAACCAGTGGCAGTCGAATTGCTGAATCCTAAAATACCCATTCCTAATGCGTTCTGAAGCGCGGAAGCATCGTTGCCGTTGTAACCAGCGCCGGGATGTGTGACAATCGGACCGTTGTCATGTAAGACCAATGCTTGGGTGCTGTTTCCACCCTGCACTGAATTCGACTGGACCCCATGGGGAATGGACCCAATCCAACTATCGGACTCAAGCAGGAAATCCCGGGAAGGAGTTGGGAGCCCTTCGATCTGGATCGGCACCTCGCCATCAGGTATGTATTCATCAGTTGGCGGCGCATCACCGTCTATGATGATCGGCACATCGGGAAGCGGTTCAGGTGGGGGATTTTCCCCCTGCGAATTCAAGGCAGGTGGATTTTGGGATTGGGCGACCGCGTTTTGCACGATCCCGGGACCGCTGAAAGCGATCAATATTGAAGTGAAAACTAGGAAAGCTGAAAAAAACTTGCTTTTGGTCATTTTTCTCCTTTTAAAAAATCGATATCGAGTTAGTTTCCTGAGTTGTAAAGGTGGATCAGAGGCACTGATTTTTTCAATAAGTAATCTAATCGTTAAATTGAACGACTGGTGACTTGAAAAAGTGAACGAAAACGAGTTTGTTCAAACGAATTAACTAACTATATCGGAAACAAAATTCAACTTCAACTTGAAACTATACTAACTATATACAAATTGTATGAAATACCATGGAACACTTGCATTCAACATTGATAATGCCTCTTTTGCAGTAGAAAAGATCACAAAATGGACGCTAAACAGGCACGATCCAGCCAAACAGATAGTTCCTGGAAGGGGAAAAGCGCTTTCAACCAATTTGTACGAGCCCGCCCCGGGAAATACAATCAGTGATATACTTCTGCAGTTCTCGCGTGAGAACTTTTATTTTGGGTGACCGTTTTGGACGTTCCAAAACAGATGTTTGGCTGGTAGTGTTTGGGAGTGCCGAGCCGCAAGGCAAAGCGCGTTGCAGATAACAGTACGGAATAATCAAGACTTCCCCCTGAGTAAAAAAAGAATAATGAGTTGCGCTCGGCATGCCAACAGCATGTTTTTTTATGCGCCTGCTCTACCTAGGAAAATGGAGTTTTGATGACTGTAAATTTTGAAGATTTTAACCTGCGCCCCGAATTGGTGCAGGCCATCACCACGCTGGGTTACACCCAGCCCACCCCTATCCAGGCCGGGATCATCCCCCTGATGCAGGAAGGTTGCGACGTCACCGGCCAGGCTCAAACCGGCACCGGCAAAACAGCCGCTTTCGCTCTGCCCATCCTCAACCGCATCGACCCCGAGCAATACCTGCCCCAGGCGCTGGTAGTTGCACCAACCCGCGAACTGGCTCTGCAGGTGACCGAGATGATCCAGTCGCTGGGTCAATTTATGGGCGTGAGCGTGCTGACCGTCTACGGCGGCACGTCCTACAGCCAGCAGTTAAACCAGCTGCGCCGCGGGGTGCAGGTGGTGGTGGGCACGCCCGGCCGCATCCTGGATCTGGTCAAACGCGGTCGCCTGGACCTGACCGAAGTGCATACCGTCGTTCTCGATGAGGCCGATGAGATGCTCTCGATGGGTTTCGTGGAGGACATGGAAGCAATCCTGGCTGCCACGCCGGACGAACGCCAGACCACGCTCTTCTCAGCTACCCTGCCTCCCAGGATCCGCGAATTGGCGCGAAAATATCTGCGCAACCCCAAAACAATCGCAATCCAATCTGAGCAGGTTACCGTAGCCGCAACCGAGCAGCGTGTGTATTATGTGAATGAACACGATAAGCTGGCTGTGCTGACACGCTTGTTCGAGATGGAAGAGATCAGCTCGGCGTTGATCTTCACCCGCACGCGGGTGCGCACCGGCGAGCTCGTCAACGAACTCAACCTGCGCGGTTATCCCTCCGAAGCGCTTTCAGGTGACCTCAGCCAGGAAGCCCGCGAGCACACCATGGCACGCTTCAGAGCGGGACAGGTGAAGGTCTTGGTGGCAACTGACGTGGCTGCCCGTGGACTGGACGTGGAAGGCATCACGCATGTCTTTAATTATGACATCCCTGAAGAAACCGAGACTTTTGTGCACCGGATTGGCCGCACCGGTCGGGCTGGCAGGACTGGCATAGCCATTACACTCGCCAGACCGTCCGAAAGGCGACAGGTGCGACGGATAGAACAGTTCACCCGCCAGGAAATGGTGCAGGCGACCGTTCCAACCATTGAAGAAATCCAGGCAAAAAGGCTGGACAGCCTGCTGGAAAAAATCGAAACGTGGCTTAAACGCGGCCGCGCCAAGGAAGAACGCGCATTGGTTGAGACCCTGGTTGCCAATGGGGTGGACCCGATTGATATGGCTGCCGCGGCGCTGAAAATTGCCCGCGCAGAAGAAAAACAGCGTCCAATCCCCGAGATCAGCCCCCTGCCCGAGAAGGCTGTGCGCCCTGAGCGGCGCTCGCGGAGCGAGCGATCGGAACGCGGCGGTCGGGATGAAAGAAGTGCCCGCAAGCCACGCGAGGCTGGAAGCCGTGCCAAACCGCGCGCCAGCATTCGCGGAAGGCAAAGTGATGAAGCAGGCATGATCCGCCTGGAGATGGGGCTGGGCAAGGTGGACGGGCTGAGACCATCCGACGTGGTGGCGTCAATTGCTGGTACGGCCGGGATCCCGGGCACGGCTTTGGGAAGGATCTACATCCAAAACCACCGCACTACGGTGGATGTCTCGGAGGAATATCTCGAAAAGATCGTGGCAGCCAATGGCAAGTTCCAAACGCGCGGTCAGTCCTTTACCCTTATTAAGGGATAGAATTCTCTGCTTTTTATTCAGATTGTAGCCAGGCTCAATGCTCTGGCTATTTTGGTTTCAAGCAGCCTGTCAGGCGATTTGAGAAAAAATATCATGATGATAACCATGGCAGTGCTAAGAACTACTTGATAGTCAGAAAACCACTGATGCCAAACATCCTTCTGATATACTAAAATAACTTTAATATGGAGATCATCGATGCCTAAACTTTCGGTACTCTTCAGAATACCTACCCCAGAATTGCTCCTGGAGCCCAAAGCTGGATTTATCAGGGTTAATGAAAAACAAAAATTCAGGATTATGCTATATTTTGCCATCCTGACCCTGGTCGCCGCGTTTTTCTTCAATTCTCCTGTTGAGATTTATCAAGCGCTCTGGCGCATCATTATGAGCCCTTCCATCCTTCTGACTGATTATATGGTAGTAGGCAATATCGGTTCAGCTTTTTTCAACAGCGGACTGCTGATGTTGATCACAATTCTTATCACGCGACGCAATAAGGTGGTTTTTAGCGGACCTATCGTTGCAGCCATCTTTACCATTGGTGGCTTTGCTTTTTTTGGTAAGAATATCTTTAACGTAAGTCCGATTATGGTTGGTGTGCTGGTTTTTGCCAAACTTCGGCGAGAACCATTCAGGACACTGATCCTTCCCGCTTTTTTCGGAACGGCACTGGGTCCCCTGGTCAGCCAGATCGCTTTTGGTTTTGATTTGCCCTTGCGCTTTTCATTGCCTTTGGGGATCCTTTGCGGATTGCTTGCAGGTATACTGCTGCCTAACCTGGCTAATCATTTCATTCAATTTCACCAGGGCTATAATCTGTATAACATCGGTTTCACGGCAGGGATCATTGGAATGCTTTTTATTTCAGTGTTTCGAGCAATGGGTTTTCAGATCGCTCCTGCTTCACTCGTCCTGGAAGATCAATCCATCGGATTGTACCTTTATCTGTGTTTGCTTTTACTATCCATGACTGTCATTGGGTTTTGGTTTACCCGAAGCTCCTGGCAGAATATGGCTCACCTGTGGAAGATGCCAGGGCAATTGGTGTCTGACTTCATCAGTTCTAACGGTTTTGGCCTTGTCTTGCTAAACATGGCAATTTTGGGTTTTGTTTCCATTGCCTATCTATTCATTGTTGGATCGTCAATCAGTGGGCCGGTGATTGGAGGGATATTCACGGTGATTGGTTTTGCGGCGTTTGGGAAACACTTGCGCAACACCCTGCCAATTATGCTGGGAGTATATTTGGCTAATCAGATCTTTGTATGGGATGTCTCATCGACTGGATCGGTTCTGGCAGCTCTTTTTGCCACGACCCTGGCTCCCATTGCTGGCGCTTATGGATTGATTCCAGGGATAATAGCAGGTTTTCTCCATATGACTGTGGTTATGAACGTGGGGTACCTTCATGGTGGTGTCAACCTCTACAATAATGGCTTTTCAGGAGGCTTTGTGGCTGCGATAATGATTCCAATCCTCAATGCATTAATCTCAGTTTTTTCACGTAACCGGGAGGACTTCAATCAATGAAGAATCAGGCAAAATCACTCAAGATCCTGGAGGAACTGATCCGCTATTTTACCTACCATGGGATCAAAGACCTGACCGTTCGATATACCAGCACCGATGAGACCCTGATAATCAGTGTGTCCGGTGAAACAGCGACTCCTCCAAAAGACCTGGCAGAACTGGAAAGCCTCCTTAAAACTCCCCGAAGGCTCGAATTCGAAGAATATTACTGGTCACTATTAGGTGCCTCAACCATGCGAAATGAGCTGGATATATTGGGCACTCTTGTGGATAACGCCCGGGTAAGCTATGAAAATGGAATAGTAACAGTTATGGTCGAGCGCAAGGAATGAGACACAACAGTTAAAAGACGGGTTCTAATTTTGAACCTGACGAAACCTGTATCTATTTCTTGTTCTGACCAGGTAGTGTCAACTATAAAAGCGCAAACTGACCTGCAAATTTTCAGATCGTAACCGTCACTTCGGTGCTGCCTGACCAATCATATCCCTTACTTCAATCAAGATGATGTGTAGACTCGAGCGTCTCGTTCAACTTTGCCTCAGCTTTTTCAATGTGCTGGCGATCCTTGTCCGTCAGTTTAAATTTGAAGATTGCCGGGATAATTGCCAACACGGACGCTGCTGTCGTGATCCAAAACGGGGTGGTTGGTGAGATGTTTTCGTAAAGTCTTGCGCCGATTGCCGGGGCTGGCAGTGAAAAGAGCCCCAGCCCTGAGTGAACCAGCCCAAAGCCCGTCCCGCGCAGTTTTTGCGGCAAGACTTTGCTGAGCAAAGATTGATAAGCCGGGCTCATCAGGCTTGAACCAACACCGATCAGGAAGTAACTGACGGCATACATAAGAAAAGTTTCGGCTTTGATGAAGATAAAAAATGCCACCGATTGCAGGGCAAAACCCATCGCGATCGCCAGGCGCTCACCGCGCTTGTCTGCCAGGTGACCAGCGGGGAAGGAGGTGATCATCATCGCGATCCCCATGATGGAACTTAACCAACCAATTTTTTGCGCAGTTAACCCGGCGATGTCTTCGAGATAGACCGGGATCAGGCTGCCAGAAAGAGAAAATGAGATGTCCCGCACTCCGTCCGTGACGATGATCCAGGTCATCACGCCGCCAGCAACTAACAAGCCGAAGATCGCGGACAGGTTGACTTTCAGAGCGCCTAATTCGAGTCGGGCTTTTGTGCCAACGGAGTTAGCTTCAAGGTGCGCGCTGGCTGCCATACGGACCCGAATAACTGTTGCAAGAGTGTAGATCGAAGCGGCTACGATCAACATCACTTTAAACCCGAATCGATCAACCAGGAAGCCACCAAATGGTGGACCTACAATGGCAACGATCGTGTAAAAGGTGTCGACGAGTCCATACACTTTTGCGCGATTCTCTTCCTGCGATTCCTCAGCAACAAAAGCGCCAAAACTGGGACCGACAAGAGAACGGGTGATGGCACCCAAACCTTCCCCAAGGAAAACCCAGGCCCAGGTGGGGGCCAGGATCAGGGCGATGTAGGAAACCACCCCCGACACACTGCCAGCCGCAATGCATTTCAGCCTCCCGAGGCTATCGGAGATCCATCCGCCAAGGATCTGCAACACGAGGGGGATAATCTGAGAAATTGTGAAGAAGACCCCAATCTGCGCAATGTCTGCCCCCAGGGATTTCAAATATAGCGGTAAAAAGCCGCCATACATTGCCCCCGCGATGTTAGCCAGGATCATCGTTACAAGAAATAAGCGCAGGACCGGTGTGAGCAGTGGTTGCTTGGATCCGGGTTTTCCGATTAATGTCATGGGCTTGATTTTACAGCTTGTAACTGGTTTTTTGGAGTTTTGTAGCACTGACCTGATTGACTTCATCGAACAGGTTTGCTAATATATAGTTATAAAATACGCAAACAAGAAAAAATTTGGTAAGTAATTTAAAGAATGAGCAAACATCAGGTTTGAGATTTAGGAGATAACATGAGAACTATCGTAACGCCAATTTTTACCTTAAGACCCTACGAGCGCGGTATCCAGGAAACCCTGGGTAAATATACTCGTTTTGTACAACCGGGCTTGGGACTGCAAGTGCCCTTTTTTCAAATTGTCCGCGTACGGGATATCCGCGAACACACCATGGATATCATGCCCCAATCCGTAATCACCAAGGATAATGTGGAAATCTCGGTTGATGGCGTGATGTGGGTGCGCCCATCTGCCGAAGAAGATTCGATTAAGCGCACTTTCTACAACATCGATGATTGGAAACGGGCTGTGATCCAGCTGGCAATGACCAACCTGCGCCAGGAGTTTGGCGACCTTACCCTGGATGAGAGCCTGGTTGCCAGGGAGAAAATTGCAAACAACCTTAAAGCTGTTTTGGGCAGCTTCGCGGTGGAGTGGGGGCTGACCGTGAGCAAGGTGGAAATTCGCCTGATCGATCCGCCTGAGGACATCAAAAAAGCCATGCACAAACAAAAAACCGCCGAGCAGGAACGACGCTCAATGCGATTGTTGGCAACCGGTGAATATGAGGCGGCTGAGCAGCAAAAACTGGCCGCTATCCAGCGGGCTGAAGGCGAACGCGAGGCAGCCATCAAGGTTGCTGAAGGACGTGCCGAGGCGATCTGATTGGTTAACGAGTCGGCTGAGAAATATTTTGTGGGCAATGCCCAGGCTTTGAAGCAAATCGAAATGGTGGAATCCTCTTTGAAGGATAACGCCAAGGTAATCCTGACCGATAAAGGCATCACACCCACACTCTTGTTGGGCGAACTGCCAGTTAACGAGAAAAGGCGCTAATATCTATCGCCAGGTTGATGCGTTTCAGGCTGCATAGTTGCAAAGAAAACGGCTAATACATAAAGGTCTGACCAGTAAAGCTGATCAGAACTTTAATTTTGACACGCTTTGCTTACTTATTCCCGCCCGGCTTTGAAGTTGTAGATCGGTTTGATATGCGCTTCGATGGCAACCGTATCCTGGATTGCCTGGACGATTTCCTCTGTTGGTTTGTAGGCCATTGGGGCTTCGTCGAGGGTATCTCGACCGACTGTGGTTGAGAAAACGTTTCGCATGGAGGCTTTGAAGTCCTGCAGATCCAAGCTTCGCATGGCTTCTTTTCTGCCGTAAAGCCGCCCGGCTCCATGCGGCGCTGAATTATTCCAGTCACTGTTCCCTTTACCTACGCAAATCAGAGAACCGTCGCGCATGTTGAGTGGGATGATCAGTTTTTCCCCCCTTCTTGCCGAAACCGCCCCTTTGCGGATGATGTTATCGGACGCGTTGATGGTGTTGTGGATGGTCTGAAAGGTGCGCCCTCCGATTCCAAAACGTTTGTTGATGTATTTACCCATGGTTTGGCGGTTCAGGCTGGCGTATTCCTGGCACAGACGCATGTCGTGCAGGTATCTCTGCGCCAACTCACCTTTCAGGTACTTCAACTGCCTTGGAACATCGGCTTTGCAGGTTCTTTCGGCCAATTTTTGGTAGTGATCCGCAACCTGTTTGCCCACATTGCGGCTTCCGGAGTGGATCACCAGCAAGATTTCGCCAGTTTTCTCCTCAATATCCAGTTCAATGAAATGATTGCCTCCGCCGAGCGTGCCAACCTGTTTATCGATGACTGAGGTCTTGATCTCGTCGAAACACAGCAGCCCGCGCATGAAAGCAGCGGTTTCTACGGGCTGTTTCCACGAGTTGAAGCCAGCGGGTATTTCGTGCACCAAACGATCAAACGATTTGAGATCGAGATCCTGCACTCCAAGGCTTTCCACGTACATGCCGCAGCCGATATCCACGCCGACCAGATTCGGCACGACGTAATCCCGCAAAAGCGCCGTAAAACCGATCGTACAGCCCGCCCCCCAGTGATAATCCGGCATGATCCTGACTTTGGAACCCTCAACAAAAGGCTGATCCATTAATATCTGGATTTGCTCGACCGCCTTCTCGTCCCGGATTTCAGAGAAGACTTTCGCTGTGCCGTAGTTTCCTTTGACTTCAAACATGCCTGCCTCACATCTATTCTATAGAAAAAAAGGGGAAAAGCAAAACCGAACTTTGAGAAGTTTCCTAATATTGTTTTTCGAATAGATAGCTGCATTCCCGAATGTTCAGTTTAGGCAGGTTGCCGCATGTTTTTTTGGACTTTCAGAGCATTCCCGTTAGGGTTGGAATAATCAGCTAGATAAGCAATAAAGCTATTTTCAAGGTCAGCCTGTCTTGCTTGAGAGATAGTGGTGGATAAATAAATACGTGCAGGCTATCCGAAAGTTAACCGCTCCAATTACTCTCCTTCACTAGTATCTGGTCTTAGTCTCCTGCCATATCGCTTGGAAAAGGGTATAAGCTATTGAAATCAGCAATAAAATATCCTATACTAAATATATCCATTTCCAATATATATTCCTTCTTTAAATTGTTATTTAAGGATTTGAAGTTATTAAGAGGAAATTTCCACCTCGTTTCGGATTGATTGGCAACTGAGTAACACTCAGAGAAGGTCAAATAATCTCAACAAAATTAAGCAATATGTCCTTACCATCGCTCAGATGCATCGCGATCCAAATTTATCTTTGTTAAAGGAGATCAAAATGTCCCAAGGAAAATTCGTCAATATTATTGTTGTTTTTTGCATGCTATGGCTTGCTTTTTGCGGCACAGGAGCAGCCAGCCGAGCCAATGCCCAAACTCCCGAAACCGGAACAGGTTCAGCAACTGATGACGCCCTGCCAGTTGATCAGTTACCGGAAGTTGCTGAGATTTCAACTGTGCCAGGTTCGGTTAATCTAATCGATTCCGATGATTGGTTTAAGCCTCTTCCATATAACACGCAAGCGGGGGTGGAGTCAGTCGTGTTGTGGGATAACGGTCCGCTCGTCACCCATCCGGGTGGGGGCTACAACGGCGCGGATGCCAGCCGTCTTCAAACTGATCTTGCCATGAACACATTGGGGTTTGGCAACCAATTATCCTACGGTAACCATATGGCGGATGAATTTGAAGTGACCGCGTCCAGTGGCTGGCAAATCGAGAACATTACATTCTTCACTTATCAGACGGGCACATACACGGACCCGCCCATTTCGACTATCACGGGTGTTTATCTGCAAATCTGGGATGGTCCGCCAAACGATGCTGGCAGCTCAGTCATCTTCGGGGATCTGGTTACCAACCGCATAATTGACACCTATTGGACTGGCATCTACAGGGATAGCGGAACCACCCCCGTAGTCGCGAATCGTCCAATCATGACGGCTGTGGCAGGTGTAAATGTGTCTCTCTCACAGGGTACCTACTGGTTGGATTGGATGGTTGATGGAACTGGGACATCCGGTCCATGGGCGCCGCCAATCACAATTTTGGGTCAAACCACCACTGGCAATGCATTGCAGTACACAACCTCATCAGGTGCATGGGCGCCTGCCAATGATTCAGGCACGCTCACCCAACAAGGCATGCCCTTTGTTGTGATAGGTACTGTAAATAGTGGGCCGCCCAGTTGGAAGAGCATCGCCCCCATTAATGGCGTCGGGCGCTCTCGCCCCGCAGCGGCTGCTGTTAATGGCAAGATATACCTGATTGGCGGTGAAATTTCAGGCGGGAGAGCTAACACGGTCGATGAATATGATCCTAAATCAAACACCTGGGCCACCCAAATAGGTCTGATGCCCACGCCCGCCAGCAATATTTGCGCTGCGGTTATCGGAACAGATATCTATATTGCTGGGGGCTATGGTGTGTCCTCAAATTACCTTAACACACTTCAGGTGTACCACACCACCTCCGACAGCTGGTCAACAGTCACCACCGACCCACTGCCACAAGCGCTGTATGGATCGGGATGTGCGGTCTTGAACGGCTTGCTATATGTTTTTGGTGGTTCCAGTGCTAGTGGTTACCAAAGTGCCGCGTATGTTTATAACCCGGCTGCAGCGGCTGGTGTACGCTGGACCACCCTTCCACCCATGGCATATGCCAGGGCATATCTGGCCGGCGTTGCTGCCAATGGCAAGATCTATGCCATTGGTGGTAGAGATTCTGGGATCCCAAACTTTAATTATGTTGAAGCCTATAACCCTGCCGATGGTGCCTGGCATACCGTCACACATATGCTGGAGCCGCGGGCTGGGGTTGGAGCTTATGCTGTAGGGAGTAGCATTTATGCCTGTGGGGGTGGCTGGTCAATCTATTTGGATACCTGTGAGGTGTATGACACAACTCAGGGTTATGCTGGCAGCTGGACGAGCCATCCGGCAGTGATGATCGAAGCCCGGCGCACTTTTGGCTATGCCAATATTGGACCTGTGCTCTACGCCATTGCAGGGTGGAATGGCGGTTATATGACCTCTGCCGAACGCTGGTCTTACGAAAGCTTTTTGCCGATGATCATGAACAGACCCTTCACAATTCTGGGCTTTGATTCCCAGTTTAACGGAGATGGCACTGGTTGGGTGGCTCATTCTGGTTACTGGTATGTTGGCACTGAACATTTGTATACCTCCGGTTTGGATAACCTCTGGTCTACAGCATCTTATACTGATACTTTTACAAACCTGGACTATTCCGCGCGCATGAAGCGCCTGGGTAGTGATCACCTTGCCAATAACCTGCTCATTCGCGGGATACCGAATCCTCTTGATTCTTATAAAGATTGGTATGAGTTTTATTCTTTCCAATTCGCACGCGGTGGCATGTTCTCTGTTTGGAAATCCGTAGGCGGTGTTCATACCCCACTTCAAAATTGGACTTACACCGATGCTATTCATCAGGGAGATGAGTGGAACACCCTGCGGGTCTTTGCCCGCGGCAGTTCCATCTACTTTACAATCAACGGCATCCTGGTTTGGACTGGCACAGATGCATCTCTCACTGGTGGACGCGCGGGTATCGGCATGTATAGCGGCAGTGATCCTCTGGATGAGCTTCGTGTCGATTGGGCAACTTTGTTTACGGATGTGGCTGGCATGATGATGACCGATACCGTCAGCCCCGAACAGCAGCTGCTCAATGACGCTGCCAACCTCAACCCAGTTGGAGATGAAACCGGTCCTAATCCATAACAACACTACGCCCGCATATTGGGCTTATTTGACATCGCGAAGCCCACAGCCGCGCTATTTCCGACCTGATTATAAAAAGAGGCTGACTTTAGGTCAGCCTCTTTGAGTAAAGCTTTGGTGATAGATTAGCGGGAGATCAGCGGCAGGTAGGTCTTGAACGGCAGTGGATCCACATATTCGGTCGTGAAGAATAGCGGGTAACTTACCTGCTGCGTATCGCCTCCGGCGTCGCCTAAACCAGTCAGACCCACCCCAATCGTGGCCAATGATGGCAAGCTCTCTGTGGGGGTGATGGTCATTTCGTTGGTGTCCGTGTCAAAGCTGCAGGTTACCGGGATCAGATCGGCGGGGTTTGGTTCAATCCAAACTGCCGGGCAGGCCGCAGCCGCCATTGCCTGGCTCCAGGTGACCACGATTGAGGTGTCGACCGGTACATCTGTCTCGCCATCGGCTGGTGTAGTGCTGATCACGATTGGGTCGCGCCAGTTGAGCACAGTGTATTCATAAAGCTGTGTGCCATCCATGCCGTAGTCGACTGTGATGGGCAGGTTGGCAAGTTCTTCATTGCCGTCCGCGCCCTTCATAACCGTTTCCCAGTTGCCGCGGGTGATCTTGAACTCGAAAGATGTGCCGTCGAGAATGTTGGCTGAGTACGCCCACATAGTATCGCTGACCATGGTCATGGGCATTGCGCCTGGGTTCCAATCTCCAACAACGGGGTGTCCACCCACGATGTAAACGACACCGGGTGTCCAATCGGGCACGGTAATCTCAAAGGTCACATAAACCAGTTTCGCTTCGGCGGTTTGAGAGACTATGTTGGAGGCCAAGCTGGGATTGAAGCTGGTATCCAGCGCGATGATGTAGTAGTAATAGAGTTGATCGGTCACCACGGTGGTGTCAGTGTAGGTCAGGTTGGGTTCCATCACCCGACCAATTTTGTTGAAAGTGATATTGTCAGTGGAGCGGTAGATGTCGTAGGCGTAAACCGCGACGTCATCCGTGGATTCAGTCCAACTCAGCGAGATGGAAGACGCGCTCCAGTCGGCTACAGAAAGAACCGGGGCAGATGGGGGAGTGAGGTCGGTTGAGGGGTTCACGGTCAGATCACCAGCATTGGTAGGATCGTACGTGCCATCCGGGATCGGACCGTCAATATAAGCGTAGACCCAGGTTAGACCGCCGTCGGTTGTATAGCGGTAAAGGTAATCAAATTCCCCAACATTTTCAGGTATTAAACTACCAAAGAACTCATCATTATTCCCTGAATTCGCAGTATACCTGGCATCGCTCCATATCCAACCTGGATTGCCGCGTGGGTCAGAGTTGTTAGGTCCATAACCCACTTGCGCCAGCAAACCAGTGGTAGCGCCAGGGAGTTCGGTTACACCTTCGATATAAACCTGACCGTAAATATTCTCAGTAGGGTTGATGCCGATGGTGTGTGTGGTGCTGTAAGGCCACTGCAGGTTTGCCCAGTCGATGGTGTATGCCGGCAGGGCGGTGACTTCGTTGGAAGGCCCGCTCAGTAGTCCGACGATGGTGCTCTTAGCGATCACGATGTAATAAACACGCTGACCTGGCGTCAGTCCTGTATCGGTAAAGGTAAGCGTGTATTCATTGGTTTCGCCCACCAGTTCATAACCACCGCCGGACAGGTAACTGCGATAGACCTGGTAGGCGTTGGCGCTTATGGCGGCGCTCCAGGCAAGGGTGACCGTATCCGCACCCGTATCAGTAACAGCCAAATCGATGACCGGCTCAGGTGGTGCGGCGATAGATCCGCTGGAAACAAGCACAGCGCCACTGTTAGCAGGTACTACGATGTTTTCCACCAGACCGCTTGCGTTGATGGTGTAAGTGTTAGTGCTGAGCACATCTGACAGATTTGTCTGGTAGGGCAAGTAGCCATCCACATTCAACGAAACCAGTTGTTGGCTGCTGCCGCGGTTGATCACGACAATGGCCGCGCCATATTCGGGCACGTGCCTGCCGTAAGCGTAGAGCGCGTTCTCGTCATCCACCAAAAGGGTGCGGTAGTCACCTGTTCGCAGGGCAACGTGTTCGTTTCGAGCAGCGGTCAGGGTGGCGTAGTAGTCGTAAAGTTCATCCTGTGCTGTTTGGCTCTGTAAGTGTGTGTAGTGGGGCGTGCCAGTTTCATCCAGCCAGGGGTAAGGCTGGCGGTTGTAGGGGTCATCCTGCCAGGTGCCGCTGCCGTCCTTGGCAACAGGCCCCACCAGGCCGACTTCATCGCCGTAGTAGATTGTGGGGGCACCGGGCATGGTCATCTGCACCAAAGCCGCGCCCTTGAGTTTTTCTATCGCGGGGGTCCAGTCGTAGTCCGGATTCAGGTAATCATCCGGTTCCAGGGTATTGGTGTTCTCGTCCAGCATGAACACCGCACGGTTGGTGTCGTGGCTGCCAAAGAGGTTCATCATGGCATAGAATGCTTCAGGAGCGTAGCGTTCCTGCAGGTTGAGGATGCGTTCGTCAAACTGCTCCATGCTCAGCGGTGTCAGCTCGCCAGCTGATGAACCTTGATTGTGATCGTTATCGGTAAAAGTGCTGTCGCGCCAGAGGGAGAGCACGGCGGAGCTGAACTGGTAGTTCATGACCGCGTCCCACTCGCCGCCCAGCAACCAGCTGTTGGCGATGCCCCATTCCTCGCCGGTGATATAGCCATCAGGGTTGACGGTTTTGACGGTGTCGCGGAAGCCTTCCCAGTAGTCATTATTGGGGTCATTGATAGTGCCGGGGTCCACGTCGCTGCCCACATCCAGGCGCCAGCCGTCGGCGGTGAGCATCCAATGCCCGGCAACGGTTGTTTCAGGATTGTCCTGATTATCCCAGATCCAGGCGCGCACTTCGGGGTTGCTGGAATTGAGCTTGGGCAGGGAGTCGTAACCCCACCAGGATTCGTAATTGGCGGCGTTGGGTGTGCCGTCGGAGCCCACGCAGGGACCGGAGCCGGCAGGTACATCCGTGAAATAGAACCAATCGCGGTAGTCTGAATTCTGGCTTTCACAAGCGCCGACTTCAGGATAGCGCTCGTAGCGATCCAGGTATTTTGAGTCGGACGAGACGTGATTGAAGACGCCGTCCACGATCAGGTGCATGCCGCGATCGGCTAAACCTCCGAGCAGAGCATTGTAATCGTCCTGGGTGCCGAACATCTCGTTGATGCTCATGTAATCGGTGGTGTCGTAGCCGTGGTTGGAGGGCGATGCGAAGATCGGGTTGAGATAGATGGTGGTGACGCCCAAGCTTTCCAGATAATCGAGTTTGTCGGTCAAGCCAGCCAGGTCGCCGCCGTAGAAGTTCTTACTGTAAGTACCCGCACAGTCATCCGTCCCTCTTGGGTCACAGATGTAGGTGTTCCAATCTTGGGTGAGAGAGCGATAGATTGTGCCGCCCTCTTCGCCGTAGAAGAAGGTGCCGGCAGATTTGTTGTTGGTGGGGTCGCCATCGCGGAAACGATCGGGGAAGATCTGGTAAACGATGGCGTTCTTGAGCCAATCGGGGGTCTCGAAGTCGGGGGCATAGACGGTTAACTGGTAAGAGTAGTCCTGGGTTTCGTCAAAAGCTTCACCCACACCCATGGTTCGGGCGGCGTCATCTTCGTAGTAGTCGGTGTCGGTGCCGTCGATGGCGATGAAGCGATACCAGTAAACGGTCGGGTCAGCGCTGGCAGGGACGGTGGCTTGCCACCAGTCGTAGGTGCCATCGCTGTGCGCGATGCTCATGGGCAGGATGGATTGGACGTTGGTGCGGTCGTTGTAGAGGCGCAATTTGGCTTCGGTCAGGTCGCCCTGGGCCGCGCGCAAGCGCAGGATCACATCGGTGCCGGTGGTAACCGGACCGCCGGGAGTGCGGTAGAGCGTGTCGCGGCTGTTGTGACCCAATTGGTCCCACCAGACTTCGTTGTCATGACTGGCTTCTGTAGGCACTGCAGTTGGGAAGACACCTACCCGCCCGGTGCGGTAATCCAGCAGGAAGGGGACGATGTCATCCGCGTTATAAACTGTAAAAGGTATGTTATTGGCATTAATAGACCGGTTATCGTTGCCGATGGCATCCCAAGTGCCGGTCGAGACAGCCTTGTACACATGTTCTGTCGGGTCAGCGATCTGAATACTGCGGTGGAAAAGCCCATGACCCAGGTCATTCATTACTGTGCTTGAGTTGGAATTATCCCACCCTTGAAAATCACCAACAATCGTGAAATCGCTGGTGGAATCCCAGGCATGCAGGATATTCGTAAACGGCTTCAGTCTCCAACCGGCATCATCGGTGTGATCGTTGGTATCAAAACTCAACTTTACCACCTGATTGTCGCTGGTGGTAATCAGCCATGAGTTTGCTGAAGGGTACGTGACATCCCAGGTGCCATCGGTCACTTTCCATTCATGCCGCCCAGCGGTAGGAATGATAACGTCCAGACTAAAGATACCATCCCCGCCCAGCAGGTCGCCGTTGGTGCCGTCATCATAAAGGAGGTTAGAATCCGCTGTCCAGCCATTAAAATCGCCAGCTGCATACCAGGTGCCGCTTCCGATGGAGACGGGTTCGACTAAAAGCCGACCGGTATAAGTGTCCAGTAGAAAAACGACATCCTGGTTTGGTTCCGTGGTGGTGAAGGTGATGTTCGCCGGATCGGTGGAACGCCCATCCGCGCCGAAACCATTCCAACTGCCTGTGACGACCACTTTGCCGATGTAGCTGCCGGGCATTGCCACGCTGTAAACCAGGCGGTAAAAACCGTTGCCCATGTCTGTCATCAGGGTGGCAGGGTTGGCGTTATTCCACCCCTGGAAGTCGCCCACTGCCGTGAAACTGGTTGGCAGATCATCGCCGGTGACGTTGACAATGTTGCCGGCAGGCAGCAATGCCATGCCGGCATTGGCACTGTAATCGTTGGTATCGAGGGAGAAAGTGACTGTCTGATCAGCAACACTTGTGGTGAACCAGGAATTGGCCGATGGATAGGCAAGCCCCCAATTACCGCACTCGACTGCCTTCCATTCATAAGTTGCGGGTGCTGTGGCAATTGACATCTCCAACGAATAAATTCCATCCCTTGCTAACAGGTCGCCATTTGTACCATCGTCGTACATGGGGTTGGAGGTGTTATCCCAGCCATTCATGCTTCCGGCAACACACCAGTCAATATCCGCCATAATACCAGCGGTTGGTGGTGATGTTTGAACAATTTCTTGGGTAGGTGCCTGCGCCAGGCTGGCGACAGGAGTAAGGAAAAGTAAGAGTGCCATAAAGATGGCAAGAGGCAAGCGGATCGCTTTCATTTCACCCTTTCTACTATAGTGAATGTGATGAATAAATTATAGTTGACAGGTTAACAGAATTCAATACAGCGTGTGAGGTTTTTTTTGTGAATTGAGAGGCATCATTTTCCTGGTTAGTGTGATGTGAAAATTCAGCTATGTTGCCAATGACTCATGGTATTATTTTTGTAAACTTCCAGCCTGTTCTTTGAAGGGCTGCTGATCCAAATATTTGGAGGAATCTTATGACCAAGATAGAATTCACCAGCAATTACGACGACTTATCCACAGATGAGGGATTTCAGTTTGAATTCAAGTGTGACCGCTGTGGAACCGGCTATCGCACTGCCTTCCAACCCTATGTGATCGGGAAGATCAGCGGGGCTTTGGATACAGTCAGCGGTCTGTTTGGTGGTGTTTTTAGCAAGGCTGCTACGCTGGGCGAGCGAGCCCGCAGCGCCACCTGGGAAAGGGAGCAGGATCTGGCCTTTATCAGGGCGACTGAAGAAGTGAAAGGCGATTTTATCCAGTGCCCGCGGTGCTCGTCGTGGGTGTGCAAGGAAAAGTGCTGGAACACGAGCAAGGGGCTCTGCAAGAACTGCTCTCCGGATCTGGGAGTCGAGATGGCTGCCGCGCAGTCCAGCCGCACGGTTGAAGAGATTTGGGCGCATTCCAAGATGGCTGAGGATGACCGCGAAATGCTCAAGGAGACGAGCTGGCGCGAGGGAGTCAGGGCAACCTGCCCATCCTGTGGGGTGGCGCTGGCTGAGAAAGTTAAATTCTGCCCGGAATGCGGCGCGAAGATCCTGCAGGTAGCTTTCTGCAAGGAATGTGGCGCCAAGCTTGAGAATGGCACCAAGTTTTGTCCGGAATGCGGGACGAAAACGAGCGCTTAATTTTTCCTATTGCGAAATCGCTTCTTCGCGGTTTATCTGACCAGCATATTGCCCTCAATAAGGCTGGCAATTATTGAAAGAAAACAAGGAGAACCATGAGTGAGTTTATTAACAATGCCAGCAAACGCAAGGATGCGGTAAAGGGTATTATCCGCCTGTTGCACATAGGCAAAACAGTAGAAGAGCTGCAGAAAGAATACGGCCACATTATCGCGAATGCCAGCGCGGAGGATATTGCCGCGGCTGAACGCGAGGTGATCGCCGAAGGGCTGCCCGTGACCGAAGTGCAAAAATTGTGCGATCTGCACGTGGCGGTCTTCCAGTCGGGTTTGGAATCCGAGCCCTCACCCGAGAACAAGCCGGGGCATCCCCTGTTTGACTTCCGTACGGAAAATGAGCTGATCGCACGGACAATCGAATCCATACAGGGATTTGTCCACCGCTACGCGGATGGGGACTTTGGCGTGCTGGAGCAACTGCGCCAAAATGCCAAAAATCTGAGCGTGGTGCTCAACCATTACGACAAAAAAGAAAACATGATCTTCCCCATCCTGGAGAAGCACGGTTTTGCGGGTCAGATGCAAGTGATGTGGGGCGTGGACAACGACATTCGCAATGAGATCAAGAAATTCACGACCCTCCTCGAACCGCAGAAGCCCCTGGTCATTTCGGTGGAGAATGCTTTTGCTGAAGTTTCGCGCAAGGTCATCGATATGATCTACAAAGAAGAAAAGGTGCTTATTCCGGAGACCCTGAGCTTCTTTACTGAAGAAGACTGGCAGCAGATGGCGGATGAAATCGCCGGGAAAGTCAGCAGGGCACCAGTTTCGTATTCGTACGAGCCAGCGGTCAGCACTTTAGTCCCATCGGGTCTCATTCATCTAAAAACCGGCGCCCTGAGCGCGGAACAGATCGACCTGCTGCTGACCAACCTGCCTGTGGATATCACCTTCGTGGATGAAAACGACGAGGTGCGCTACTTCTCACAGGGCAAGGAGCGGATCTTCACCCGCACGGCTGCTATCATCGGACGCAAGGTGCAGAATTGCCACCCGCCGCAGAGCGTGCACGTGGTGCAGAAAATTGTGGAAGATTTCAAGGCTGGGGCGCGGGACGTGGCTGAATTCTGGATCCAGATGGGGGACGCATTTGTGCACATCCGCTACTTTGCCCTGCGCGATGAGAGCGGGGCATACAAGGGCGTGATCGAGGTCTCGCAGAACGTCGCCGGCATCCGAGCCCTGGAAGGCGAAAAACGCCTCCTGGATTAGTTTTTAGATGAGTCAGGTCTCCGGGCTCGAGCTATTCAAGGATTGAACCCAACTGACGTAAGTGAAGTGTTAGTCTTAAAAAATTTACCCTGTTTGAGAGTTGTCAGACAGGGTATTTTTGTGTTTGTTAATTGACCGCAAGCATCACGATGCCAACGATGATGATCACAATGCCAATGATCATAATAATGACATCTGCCTTGTTGCTCGATCCCTGCTTGTTGATCTCAGTTGGCTTGTTAGGGTTGTACATAATCTCGATGGCTTGACCCACGTGGTAGGTGGCAGCGGTGTATGCTTTGGCGAATTCCCTTGAAAATTGCTGCCCGTTGACACTGTAAGAAATGGTCGGAATATATTCGTGTGTCTCCACATTATTCCTTGTGCTGACCTTTTCTTTGATGCCAGTGATGACTGCCGAAGTACGGGCGGTGCAGCGTTTGGTTTTGATGGCACGCTTGATGATGTTGACGAGTGCTACAATCACGAAAATCAATCCAACAATCCAAAGCACGATAACAACGGTATCCATAAATAGAATCTCCTTTTGCAGCAATTTATCTGGTTGAGCTTGCTTTTACTCTCCGCCGGGGTGGATGAAAAACCTGTGGGATGAGATTAATTCTATGCAAATACCTGATTAATACAAGAGGGAATAATCTGTAACCGTCTTAGGTGGCAGCTAAAGGCCGTTCATTGCCTTGCCGAGGTGCCGGATGATGTCTGAGGGCAGGGTAGCGGCAGGGTGACCAACCTCAGCCAGCGCTAGCTCAGCCGCGCGGGCATGCAGCCAGACTGCAAGCGTAGCCGCATCGAAAGGCGCGAGCCCTTGCGCGAGCAAGCCAACGATCAAGCCGGCCAAAACGTCGCCGGAGCCGCCGTGCGCCAGAACCGAGTTGGCAAAGGGCAGAACGCGGCAATCGCCCTCGGGCGAGGCGACCAGCGTGTTGGGCCCTTTGAGGATCAGGGTCTGCCGCCATTCTTTCGCATAGGCGACGGCGAGAGCGTATCGGTTGGAATGGATCTCACTCAAAGGGAGTCCGCTCAGGCGGGAAAATTCCATTTCGTGTGGGGTCAGAATGGCTTGGTTTGGCAGAAGTCTTTGCCAAGTAGGCTGCCGGCTCAGGATGTTGAGCGCTTCCGCGTCAGCCACAAGGGGCAGGTCGGGAGCATTTATGCGCAGGTGTTCCAGCAAACCAAGCAGATAAGCCTGGGTGCCCTCAGTCTGATCCAAACCTGGACCCACCAGGACGGCATCTTTTCCCTCCGTAGGGAAAAGGCCTGCCTTTTCCTCTGACACAAGGATTGACTCTTCTTCCGCTGTGATAGCACCATCTTTCTCGGGCAACAGGAGCCAGATTGCTTCTGAGATACTGGCGGCAAGTGGAGCGTGGATGCACTCAGGGATTGCCGCGAAGACCAACCCGGCGCCGCTGCGCAAGGCTGCCTGGATGGCAAGACCTGCCGCTCCTGTGTATTTGCGCGAGCCAGCCACCACCAGTGCCTTGCCGAAGGTGCCCTTAAAGGAATCGTCCGGTCTTGGCGGCATGAGTGAGGCTGCCAATTCGGGTGTGATTGGGGTGGCAGAGGGGTTTTCCATCAAGAATAATTGTACCAGTGGGGAGGGGTTGATGAAAGCGATGATGTAGGTCGGAATGAGACCGCCCAATGACATTTTGCAATTCTTAGCGATTTGCGGGCTCACTCCGACGATTTTGATTATATTGGCGGAGTGCGCAACCCTTGTAAAAAGACACAAGGGCAGGCGAAGGCGCATTCCGCCTTACGAATGCCTCATTTTGGCGGATTGAGCAAATTCTTGCAACATTATTACGATACCAGGTGGGGCTTAATCAGACCTGATGCTGATTCTTCCCGGGTTTTTCGGTTGCCCCGGATGCTCGCCATGAATAGCACCAGCATGAGCAGGCTCAGACCGGCTACTATCAGCCAGATCAATGTAACGTCAGGCACCTTCTCAAGCAGCGTGGTGACGAAGGGGATGCCGGTCGCGACGCCCAGACTGTTTATAAATTGAACCCCGCCAAAGCGCTTGCTGTACTGCTGCTTTCCGAAGAAGTAATTGGTCATCCAGGTCACCGAAACCGTGCCCATTGCGATTCCAATCCCGAAAGTGACCAGCATCAGCACCAGAAACGGTAAAGATTTGATAAATATCAAAAATACACAGGTGAGGGTCATCAGCAGACCTGCAATGAACGTGGCGGTTTTTGTGCCCACCCGGTCATATAGAATCCCAAGGATGAATTTTCCGATTACCATTGAGGCAGCGTATGCGGACGCTACCCAAGAAATTTTCGCAACGGAAAAGTCAAGATCGTTCATATAGATGGGCAGGTTATAAAGAGTCCCTGCTCCCGTGAAACCAGCAAGAAAGGCTGCCGCGAGAAACACCAGAAACCAGATGGGCAAGTCAGGGCGCGATCTGCCAGTTGGCTCGGGGTTTTTAACGTTCATGGGCGCTTTCTGGATCTCGTCGCGCACCAGGTGGGTGACGATCAGGGCTGATGGCAGCGCTATCGCCAGAAGAATGATTCCCAACAGCATGTATCCTGTTCGCCAGCTCTGTGTGTTGATGAGCGTGTTTATGAGGGGATTGAGCACCATTGGTCCCACGCCGCTGCCGGCGAGGGCAAGGCTCAGGGCAGAACCGGTGTTCCTTGAGAAATGGCGGGTGATGATGGTGGAGACCGGAATAATCGAGATCCCACCAAGCAAGAAACCTATCACCCCAGCCAACAGGTAAAAATGCACCAGAGTCCGGGCAGCCTGGAATCCAAAATAGCATAAGCCCGCAGCGACAATGCCAAAAATCATCGGTTTTTGGATGCCAGTTTTTGTATACAGAAAGCCCCAGAACAAGGCCGCAAACATGGAAGTGAGTGAAGTGATTGTGCCTGTCAGAGCGAAGGAAGCCCGGCTGACTTCCAGGTCTGCGGCAACCACCGGGTAGAAAATGCTTGCCACGTTCATGATGATGCCCATGGTGGTTGCCATGATTAGGACGCAACCGATCAATATGGCAAGGTCTTTGGATTTGCTGGGTGGAGGATTCATCCTGTCAATTGTAAACGATGTAAATCCCCCTGACGGGAATCAGGGGGATTTGGATAATACGCCACTTACCGGGCTGTTATTGACAGGATCATAATAAATGAAATGGTACTTCGTAGCCACTCAATCGGCTTTTGAAAAACCCTCTTGGTAAATTTCACTTCCTGGTGCGGGGGTTTTGACTACTATCAGTTCCAGGGTTTCTTCGTCGCGGTTTTGTGCGATCATTTTGATCCTATAAGGGACATTGATCACACTTCCGCTGGGATAAACTCTGAAATCCCCGTCGGAAAGGGAAAGGTGCATCGTGCCGCTTACGACGGTCATATAGATGTTCGCGTTGGTGTAGTGGGTTGGCAGCGCTTCATCTTTAAGCAAAACCATGTGCATGTAATGAACAAAGTCATCCTTGATCACGGGTTCAATCACATTCTCGGTGCGGGTTGACATTTTGTATACTTTTTCAATCATTTGCTGTTCCTCGTTTTGATATTGTGTCCACTATTCTACAATGAATACAGGATGCGGGTGTAAGCTGCTGTTTTTTTGCCAGCAATCGTGAGTACCATCGTTCGTGCCGGTCTCCAGACCGAGCACGCAATCTGACCGAAGGTCTCCGGTTCGAAAGTAGTAGGGTGGATTGGCGTAAAACAAAGTTGACCTCTGGGTCGTCACAAAAAGCCAACCCACCATACATCTTTCGCAGGGAAGGGGCTCGCCCCCTTCTGCAAATACAAACAAGCGGAACGGCGCACCCTATCCGCTTTGCTACCAGGGCAGGGACCGTCCCTACAAGGGTCATACGCCACAGCCAAACGGAATGGCGCGAAGAAATCCACCTTTGCCGAGGGCTTTATTTGCCAGTATTCGTGATGTCAGGTTGAAATCCGCCAAAAAAGCCCGGGGCAGGCTGCGCAACCTAACCTACGCGGTTTTACATGGACATAGGCAGCGGCTGGACCAAGGCCCAGCCCTACGAGGGGGGTCTTCTCTCTTCTTTAATTCCATCAAGGAAGCGTATCTTTGTTGAGGACTTTATCTTCCACCATTCGTGATGTCAGGTTCAACCCCATTCACTTCGCTCAGGGGCAGGCTGCGCAACCTGACCTGCGCGAAGATTGCCTGCGTCGCTTCCGCAAACAAAAAAGCGGAACAACGCACCCTATCCACTTCGCTACCAGGGCAGGGGCTGTTTGCTACAACAGCCGTACACCATTCCGCCCTAGGCCGCCAACGCTTAGGGTATGAGCACCGATGCGATGGTACTGAGCCAGCAGATGGTATCCACTCCAGTCACCGAGCTGGACAGCGATATTGTCCAGAAGGATGGGTGGAACAAACCTGATTTTAGCATCTAAATCAGGAGAGTTAGCGAGCAGATGCTCCCAGGGGGAACGTCTTTGTAGAGATGAATGTTTTCTGACAGCATTGTAGTAATAGAGATAATGCATCGCTTCAAGGAAGAAGTCCTTTTGGGAATGAATGGAAAGCAATCTGGGGATATAAAACTCCTCGTCATCGGTACGGTGGGAGCGTTCAACATGCGCGTTCTCCTGAGGGCTGGCAGCATGGTTCTGGATAATTGAACAGCCAAATCCAGACAGGAGTTTTCTGAGTTCGATGAGTTTGAGCCAGGATTTCCCACCAAACTCCTCACCCCGATCCACAGTAAAGACGATGGGCACCGAGACACCGTGACTTCTGAGCCAGGAAAGCACCCACAGAAAGAAAGTCAGGCCATTGGTCCAGCTTTTCTGATCAGAGTAAGCCATCAGTTTGAAGCGGGAGTTAACATCGACAGCAGTCCACTGATAGAGAGGAAACTGTTTCGAGTGAAAGTGACGGATCTGCTCCAGGGTCAGCGCTTTTTGGTCCACGACATATTTGAGGTCAATTTGCACAATTTCAAATGCTTTGGCCTGATACCAATCCACATAAGGACGGGAGCCTTTTTTGTGGGGTTTGTGAGGCTTCAGCTTCGAGTGAGTTCTGTTGCGTCTGAGAATGTTGCGGATGGTGTGTTCAGACATCGTCAAACCATCCAGCGCCTCCAGTTCATCTTTCAGCCTGACAGGTCCATAGCGGGTCTTTTCTCTCAGCTCCAGGATCCTGGCTTCAATCCCGGCACTCGTTTTGTTGTGTACCCGGTGTGGCGCTTTTGATCCATCTTTCAAATCCCCCGCCTCACTCTTGCGGATTGCTTTGTAGATTGTCGCCCGGCTGACACTCAAGATCCTGGCTGTCGCTGTCACATTCCCCTTGTGTGCCTTCAAAACCTGTAGGATCGCTCGTCTGGCTGCCTCCGGACTAATCTGCCTCAACTCTTGGTAGTCTAAGTGGGTTATAGCTTTGATCAATGTACACCTCGATGTCTTCATATCTTATCCCCCATAACTCCAGACATCGATCCCGGTACAACTCGTATGACTTATCTAAAAAGTGTATACCATGTGCTGACCTACTCACAGAGCACCGATGCGATTCTCTTGACGCTTGGAAACAGACTGGCTATAATTTCGTTATCGACTATAGGTCGGGTTGTATTTATCTATCAGGACCTTTCGTTAAAGTTCCCCTTGGGGGATGGATTTAAAATTTGAAAGGAGTTACCACCATTTGACTTTTAGGTTAGTCAGACCGCATTATCAGCAAATCTTTACAATATTCCCGCAAGTGTATGAAGCAACACGCAGGATGCTTTTCCCTGCAAAATCCCAAATAACAAAAGAAAATGGAGTGAAAGAATGAAATCAGCATTGACCCGCATTTTATCCATAGTTGTCTTGCTGGCGCTGGTGGTTACACCGGCTCTTGCTAATGACACACTACAAACCAATGGACCTCGCAGAGAACCAGACCGATCAGGTTTTGTTCCTGAGGCTACCTTGGGCACTAAAGAGCAATTCACAGAAGTTGAGGCTTTTGAGGTGACCACGCTTGAGCGATCAGAGCGCTATGTTATCCTCTTTGAGGATCCTTCACTGGTGGCGGTGAGCAAAAGCTCTGCCCAGTTGGATATCAGCAGTTCTGAGAGCCAGGGTTATCTCGACCTGCTTGCCAAACAGCGCAATAGCGTTATGGCTTCTGTTGAAAGTACTTTAGGCAGAAACGTCAACATCAAGCATGTCTATGATGTCATTCTCAACGGCGTTTCGGTTGAAATGTCACTCGAAGAAGCGCAGCAGCTGGCCAAAGTGCCAGGTATCCGCCAGATCCTGGCAGTGAGCCTGGAACAACCAGATACCGATGCCGGTCCAGCATGGATTGGTGCGGACGGCGTGTGGAATGGTTCTGCAGACCCAGCCAACATCGGCTCCCTGGGAGAAGGCATGCTGGTGGGCATTATTGATACCGGCATCAACTTTGATCACCCCTCCTTCAGCGATATGCCCGAGGATGGATTTGTTTACGAGTGGACCGGTGATTATCTGGGTGTTTGTGCTCCTGCTGGTGATCCCGCATATGCCGACGCCTGCAACGACAAACTTGTGGGCGCTTACACCTACACAGGTGAAGCCATCAGCCCTGAAGATTCTGATGGTCATGGCTCTCATACTGGCAGCACAGTTGCTGGCAACTACGTTACATTCGAATTCATGGGTGTGGAAACCACCATCTCGGGTGTAGTTCCCCATGCCCAGATTATTTCCTTTGATGTTTGTGATGAATCCGGCTGTTGGGGGGATGACTCTGCAGCTGCTGTTGAGCAGGCCATTATTGATGGCGTGGACGCTCTGAACTATTCCATTTCTGGCGGCAAGAGTCCGTTTACCGATGTGGTAGAGTTAGCCTTCCTTGAAGCTTTTGGTGCAGACATCTTTGTGGCTGCCTCTGGCGGTAACTTACGCGATGAACCCTCAACTGATGGCCAGGTCAATCACCTTTCCCCCTGGGTGACTACCGTTGCGGCTTCCAGCCATAACCGCAAATTCACCAATGATATTGATGTGGTTTCACCTGCCGGCTCAATTTATGTTGATATGGCTCAAATCCCCAGCTCAAGCCCGGTTCCTTTCCCGGCATTAGATGATGTTGAATTGGTATGGGCTGGTCTTGATACTGCATCATCTGACGCTCCCTTTACTGATAATCGCCAGGGCTGCCAGGCCTTCCCGGCAGATTTCTTTGCTGGTGACATAGCACTGATTCGCCGTGGTGTTTGTGCTTTTGCTGACAAATTGGCGAATGCTCAGGCTGCAGGCGCGATAGGCATGTTGGTTTATGCAGACAATCGTCCCCCCATTGTTATGGGCGGTTTGGATACTGCGACCCTGCCTGCGGGCTTCCTCTATCTTTCTTCGACGGAAGCAGCTACTTTTGCCGACTGGGTGGGTGCTAATGCTCCAGTTCTGATCGACATGAGTGAGACAGGGCGTTATCTTAATGATGCCTGGGGCGATATCAAAGCCGACTTCTCCTTCCGCGGTCCAAGCGCCAATGATCTCCAGGTCTTAAAACCTGATATTACTGCGCCGGGTCTGGAAGTGCTTGCGGCTGTTGCTGATGGTGTGATCGACTCTGATGGCGCTATTCAAGCAGCGCTTTACCAGGGTACCTCCATGTCCTCCCCGCATACCGCTGGTGCCGGCGCATTGCTGAGCGCGGTGTTCCCGGATTGGTCTGTTGCCCAGGTGAAATCAGCCCTGATGCTGACCGCTGAACGCGACAACCTGTTAAAAGAAGATATGGAGACCCCAGCTGACCTGTTTGATTTTGGTGCTGGACGGGTTGACCTGGAAATGGCTGCCCTGACCGGCTTGACCATGGACGAAACCTACGACAACATGGTAGCTTCCAACCCTGCTGAGGGCGGCGACATGAAGACCTTGAACATCGCCAGCCTTTACAACAGCCTGTGTGTGGGCGAGTGCAGCTGGACCAGAACTTTCACCAGTGTGGCAGAAATTACGGCCTCTTATACTGCGGTTGCGCCTGACTGGATCACAGTTGAACCTGCTACATTTGAAATTGCTCCTGGAGCCACTCAGATGGTTACCATTACAGCTGATGTAACGGGTCTGACCGCGGATGAATGGGAGTTTGCCAGGATCTATTTTGAAACTGACGCAGTACTGGAATCTCCTTACGATTTTATTTTCCTGCCTTTGGTAATGAATGGTACTGGTACTCCACCAGGAGGAACTGACCCGATCGATCCTTTCATCTTTGATCGTCCTCTGCCTGATTTATCTATTCCTGTGGCAGTCCTGCCCGTGGGAAGCAACATTCCTGATTTTGTCAGCTTTGAAACCCACCGCGACGCGGATATGGGCACCATCCCCGACCTGCTGGCAGGTGAGATCACCGCTGGCATGACTTACGAATCCGGCTTGGTCAAAGCTGATCTGGAAGTGATCACGCTTGATCCAGACCCCACTAATGGGGATCCCTTCGATGATCTCAGCCAGGTGTATGTCAAGACCATCACCTTGCCCGCCTATTCCATTCGTCTGGTGACAGAGATAACCCAAACAACCTCATCCGACGTGGATATATTCCTGTTCTGGGATATGGATGCCAGTGGCACCTTAGATCCTGCTGAAGACTATTTGCTTGCACAAAGTGCTACCGCAACAGCTCTGGAATACATCAACGCACCAAAGGACTTCATCTTCTATGACGCTGATGACACCTACTTCCTGGTGGTCCAAAACTGGGCGGGTGCTGCCGGCGATACGATTACCCTGGCAACCGGTATGGTTCCGTTGTTCCTCGACAATGAAAACTATGACGTGATTGTACCTGCCACAAATCCTGGTGCGACTCCATTCCAGTTGGACGTCTATTGGGATGAAGATACTGAAGAGGGCGACCGCCTTTATGGTTACTTCGACACGTGTGCCGATGCTGTCTGTGATGGTGCTACCTGGATAGGCTCGACCGATATTGATATCCGTAGACTGGCTGATGATGTGGTGAAGACGGCAGATGTTGAAAGCGCGATGCCTGGCGATACCATTACCTATACGATTGAGATCACCAATTTTGCCGATGTGCCAACCGATTACATAATCAACGATGTACTGCCGGCTGGGGTCACCTATGTGCCCGATTCTGTTACCGGCGACGCGCTTTATGTTCCACTTACAAATACCATCACCTGGTCTGGCACGGTGGACGCGCCCATGGCGCCTTATTACAACGTGACCGACTCGGTCAGCGACTTCTTGTGCGACACGGGCTTTGGCGGCTATGTGGACCTGGCAGGCTTTGGTATTTTCGCCCAAGCTGGAATCACTGGAGATACGAAAGTTTGGTCGCTGTCTCCTGGCACAGTGCCATACAACTTCTATGGTATTGATTACCCCACGATCTCTTTCACCGATGACGGCTTTGCCATATTCGATTACGCCAATAACTACGGTGGAGCGCCCTGGACAAATCAGGACATTCCCGATCCAGCTTTGCCCAACAACGTGGCAGCGATGCTCTGGCAGGATATGGAAATTGTTTATGATGCCGCAACCAACAAGGGCGTGAGCCTGGCTGGTGCAGGCGCTTCACTCCATATTATTGAATACGATGATATACAGGTTTATGGAGACCCAACCACCACCTACGATTTTGAGATCGTTCACAATCACGTAGTAGACGACACTCCGGGTTCCTACGAATTCGTCTTCGCTTACGACAACATCAACGGCCCGTTGAATTTGGCTACGATCGGCACTGAAAACGTGGATGGTACTGAGGCTACTCAGTACGCTTACAACAATGCCAGTTTCGCCAATGGCCACATGATCTGCTTCGACCTGGTGACCCCGAGCACCACCCAAACGATCACCTTCCAGGTGACCGTGGATGCGGATGCTCCTCTTGGTCCGCTGAGCAACGTCGCGCTGCACGACACAACTTCTGCTGCGACTTTTGAAGAAGAAGCCGAAGCGGTGGTTGAGATTGAAGCACTTCCGGTGATGGCACCGAAGATCAATGAATATCTTGCTGATCACACTGGAGGGGATGTGATTGAGTACGTTGAAATTTATGGCGATCCATCTGTCGACTACTCTGCATACACTATCCTGGAGATTGAAGGGGATAGTGGCAGTACAATCGGTTATATCGATCATGTAATTCCAGTCGGCACAACTGACCTCAATGGTTTGTATCTTGCTGAGCTTAACGCAAACGACCTGGAAAACGGAACGATTTCTCTCTTGCTGGTGAAGGATTTCACCGGCGAATACGGCGAAGACATCGATACCAATGATGATGGTGTGATCGATTACGCGCCATGGTCGGAAATTGCTGACTCAGTCGGAGTCCATGACGGCGGCACTGGAGATATCGCATACGGTACCACAATCCTGATGCCTTACTTTGATGGTTTTGCTTTTGACCCGGGTGGTGCATCACGCATCCCTGATGGTTACGATACTGAATCTCCCAGCGATTGGGTTCGCAATGACTACGACGGTGCGGGACTGACCGGCTTTACCGGAACACCAGACCCTGGAGAAGCATTCAATACTCCCGGCGAGTTCAACAAGATCGTGCCGTTTGTGACCTTTAACGTGACTGTGCCGGATTACACTCCTGGAACGGTCTATGTAATTGGCAGCGAAGACGCACTGGGTGCCTGGCTTGGGTCGGGAGTTGCGCTCACACAGGTGGACGCGACCCATTGGACGAAATCCATCTATATCCCCGATGCAGCCACGTTGGAGTTTAAATTCACACGCGGCACTTGGGATACCGTCATGAAAGACGCAGATGGTAACACAGAGCTGGGCAATCTGATCCTTGACTATACTGCGGATGGAGCCCAGGAATACAACTATACCGTCCTGAACTGGCGCGATCCAATCGTGACAGCGGTCGTACCGGCGAACGGCGCGGTGGATGTTGCAGTTGACACGTCAGTTGCTGTGACCTGGAATCAGTCTGTTGTTGACACTTCTTGCTTTACTCTGACTGATGGTGTGAATACGGTTGCTGGGTCTTGCGTTTACGATGATACGACCAAAACGATCACCTTCACCCCAACGGATCCACTGATGAGCCTGACACTTTATACAGTGGATGTAAGTGGAATTCTGGACACTGAAGGTGTCACGCAACAGGTCCCGTTCACCTCGACCTTTACAACAATCGAGGTCGTGCAATAAAATGCTTTCTGCCTGACTTTGTCGGGCATTGAATACAAGAACAAAGGAGCGGCTGAAAGCCGCTCCATTGTTTAAGTCTTAGAGCAGGTAACTTCGTCGAGTAATTGAGATAATGAATTCTCCTTATCCTGTTCTGCTTCTAACCAGGCAGGACAAGAAAAGAATATGGCAAATCAATAGTCAGCCCCCTTTGACAGTAATAAGCAGCTATTAATGCCCGCAGGTGGGAAAAATTGTCCGGCAAGAAATTGGTGAGAAAATTAAAGAAGAAAAGCCGCAAATAAATGTTGATTCTCACGCGCTTATGTTATATTTAAAGCCTAAAAGCAAAATCTTAAATAAATATTTCCTGTTTCTTTCTATTAAGGGAGATGATCTACGCGAATTTGTTTTAAGGCAATCATTGACACTCTTCAATCTTATCGAAAACAAGGAGATCCAAGCATGTTAAAAGTTGTAACCAGAGTAATTAGTTTCCTTCTGCTCGCTGCCTTGGTGGTGAGCCCGGTGGTTGCCGCTGTTCCTGAACGCGCGCTTCCGCCGACTGATACCCCTGTTGTTTCAACCGAGGAACAGCAATGGTTGGACGCGGCTGCCAAAGCAGACAGCTTCACCATCCAACTGGTCGAGCCTTCCCTGGCAACCTATGAGGGTGGTAACGCGATTTTTGCGGCTGCCCCACGGGATGAATCGGGCAAACTCGATGTGAATTCCCCCGAAGCGGTCGCTTATCTGCAGTATTTGAACGCAAATATGGACTCTTTCATCGCGAAAGCAGAATCTCTGTTGGGTCGGGATTTGGAAGTGCTCTATCGCTACGATTACGTCCTGAATGGCTTTTCAGCGCGTATGAACCTTGAGGAAGCCGCCCTGCTGCGCAAGCAGCCGGAGGTTCGCGAGGTTTTCGTGGACGATGTGTATTACCTCGATACAGATGTCAGCCCGGAATTCATTGGGATTGACCATATCTGGGATGGAAGCGCTGTTCCAAGCGGAACAGGCGCTAAAGGCGCCGGCACCATTGTTGGCATCATTGATACCGGCATCAACATGATCCACCCAAGTTTTGCAGAGACTACCCCGCTTGACCCATACGTATACGTCAATCCTTATGGAGAAGGTGTTTACAAGGGTCTGTGCGCGTCAGACCCCACCGGACATGTCTGCAATGACAAATTGCTCGGTGTGTATGACTACGTTACTGGCGGAGATGGTCACGACACAGAAGACCACGGTTCCCACACTGCCAGCACCTCTGCTGGCAACCGGATCAGTATAAATTATGGTGGAGCAAACGTTGTCATCTCTGGTATGGCACCCAATGCCCAGATCATCGCTTACAAGGTTTGCTCCAGCTCTGGCTGTCCAACCAGCGCTTCTACCGCTGCTGTCAACCAGGCAATTGCGGATGGCGTGGACGTCCTCAACTTCTCGATTGGACCCACAAGCGGTCCTGCCCGCAGCCCATGGACCGACAGCACCGAATTGGCCTTCCTGGAAGCCTTCAAGGTTGGCGTCACCACGGCAACCTCTGCCGGCAACTCAGGTCCGGCAGAGTCCACCATCTATAAGCTTCCCCCGTGGGCTTTGGTGACTGGCAACACCCAGCATGGACGCGTTTTTGGTTATCCTGTCACGATCAACCCAGGCAGCGATGATCTTGAATCAATTGCTCTGCCTGCCAGCTCAGATCTTGCCCCGGCTCTGGCGACAAACCTGACCGGTCTGGACCTGGTCTGGGGCGGCAATGCGGGCAATTTGGAGGGCTGCGCAGCCTGGACCCAGGATCTGACGGGAAAAGTGGGCATCGTCAAGCGCGGCACCTGCGCCTTTAAAGATAAGCTTCAGTTCATGTTTGACGCTGGTGCTGTCTTTGGACTTGTTTATAATAACGCGCCTGGTGCTCCCATCATCATGGGGACCGAAACCGGGGCTGTTCCGATGCCCGGTGCGATGATCTCACTTGAAGATGGCTTGGAGATGGAAGCTGTCGCAAGCAGCCCAATGACCATCACCATCCTGAAGGACCTTTCCTCAGGCACGCGACCTGAATGGGGCGATATTATGGCTTCTGGCAGCTCCAGGGGTCCGATCACCAATTTTGAAATGCTCGAACCCGACCTGGTTGCTCCGGGCACAAATATCCTGGCAGCCTACTCGGGACCTGGCGAAATTGATCTGATGTCGGGCACTTCCATGGCAGGTCCGCACGTGGCTGGTTCAGCCGCGGTGATGCGATCGCTTTACCCAGCTTGGAGCGCCTCTGCAATCCGCTCGGCGATTATCATGACTGCCCTGGCAGGCACATCTGTGGATCATGACCTCAGCCCGGTAACGCCATTTATCTATGGCAACGGTAGGATTGATATGACCAAGGCCGCACTGGCTGGCCTGGTGATGGAAGAGAGTTATGCCGATTATGTTGCCGCGAATCCTGCCGCAGGCGGGGATATCCGCACTCTGAACATTCCCTCCTATCAGAACAGCAATTGCATGGGCGGCTGCAGCTTTACGCGAACGTTTACGAATGTTGCCGGGGTTGAAACCGACTACACCATCGCGATCGAGCAAACCGAAGGCGTTGCAATCAGCACCACGCCCGCGACCGGCTTCACTATCCCGGCTGGCGGCACGCAAACGGTCACCGTGCACGTGGCGCCCTCCTTACTCTCAGGCGGGGAGTGGCAGTTTGGGCGGATCAGCTTTGAGACCGCTGACACCTTTGCGAGTGGCAAACCAATCAGCACTACGGCCTTAAGCCTGGCGGCTAAGTCCTCTGTGGAGGGGTCAACCCTGCCAGACGAACTGCGCCAAACTATCACCGACCCCATCGGTCAGTATGTTTTTGAAGAGCAATATTATGTTGACCCGATCACCTCGTTGTCGAATGTGCGTTATGGTCTGACCCCTGCCACGGTTGCTTCTTTCAATCTGGCGCAGGATCCCACAAACGGAGACCCCTACGACGCGTTGGCTGATGTCTGGTATGTAACTACCACTTGCCCAAGCAATCAACAGCGCATGGTGGTTGAAATTCTCGAAACAACTTCCACGGATCTGGACGTCTTTGTTGGTGTTGGTTCTCCACACCCAGCACTTGAGAAAGCCGCATCGACGGAGCCTGGTCCAATGGAATACCTGAATATATTCCAACCCAACTTCTCGGGCACCTGCTGGATTTTGGTGCAAAACTGGGAAAGCTCTGAACCTGGCGTGCAAGATCCGGTCAGACTGGCTTATGGCTTTGTGCCAAAGTCGGGCGGCAGCAACTACAGCATCGCTGGGCCTGCTAGCGTACCTGCCCTGACTGCTTTCGATCTCACGGTTGACTGGGATCTTGGTGCGGAATTCAACACCAAAGAAGTCTGGTATGGCTGGTTTAGCATTGGTTCGACCGCCAGCATTAAGAATGATGTTGGAATGCTCGACTTCAATCTTTACAAAGCTCCTCCGGTTTTGGACAAATCCATTTACCTGCCCCTGCTGACCAGGTAGCAGAATTTACCTGATGACGAACAAAAGAAGCCGGTTGCAAAGCCGGCTTCTTTCTTTTTGTCCATAATTCATTAATCCCGGGAATTAGAAGTTACATTTAAAGCAGGAATGGTTGAATCGGTACTGAGCCAGCAGATGGTATCCACTCCAGTCACCGAGCTGGACGGCGATATTGTCCAGAAGGATGGGAGGAACAAACCTGATTCTAGCATCTAAATCAGGGGAGGTAGCAACCAGATGCTGCCAGGGAGAAAGTCTTTGTAAGGATGAATGTTTTCTGACAGCATTGTAGTAATAGAGATAATTCATAGCTTCAAGGAAGAAGTCCTTTTGGGAATGAATGGAAAGCAATCTGGGGATATAAAACTCCTCGTCATCGGTACGGTGGGAGCGTTCAACATGCGCGTTCTCCTGAGGGCTGGCAGCATGGTTCTGGATAATTGAACAGCCAAATCCAGACAGGAGTTTTCTGAGTTCGATGAGTTTGAGCCAGGATTTCCCACCAAACTCCTCACCCCGATCCACAGTAAAGACGATGGGCACCGAGACACCGTGACTTCTGAGCCAGGAAAGCACCCACAGAAAGAAAGTCAGGCCATTGGTCCAGCTTTTCTGATCAGAGTAAGCCATCAGTTTGAAGCGGGAGTTAACATCGACAGCAGTCCACTGATAGAGAGGAAACTGTTTCGAGTGAAAGTGACGGATCTGCTCCAGGGTCAGCGCTTTTTGGTCCACGACATATTTGAGGTCAATTTGCACGATTTCAAACGCTTTGGCCTGATACCAATCCACATAAGGACGTGAGCCTTTTTTATGGGGTTTGTGAGGCTTCAGCTTCGAGTGAGTTCTGTTGCGTCTGAGAATGTTGCGGATGGTGTGTTCAGACATCGTCAAACCATCCAGCGCCTCCAGTTCATCTTTCAGCCTGACAGGTCCATAGCGGGTCTTTTCTCTCAGCTCCAGGATCCTGGCTTCAATCCCGGCACTCGTTTTGTTGTGTACCCGGTGTGGCGCTTTTGATCCATCTTTCAAATCCCCCGCCTCACTCTTGCGGATTGCTTTGTAGATTGTCGCCCGGCTGACACTCAAGATCCTGGCTGTCGCTGTCACATTCCCCTTGTGTGCCTTCAAAACCTGTAGGATCGCTCGTCTGGCTGCCTCCGGACTAATCTGCCTCAACTCTTGGTAGTCTAAGTGGGTTATAGCTTTGATCAATGTACACCTCGATGTCTTCATATCTTATCCCCCATAACTCCAGACATCGATCCCGGTACAACTCGTATGACTTATCTAAAAAGTGTATACCATGTGCTGACCTACTCACAAGAATGGTTGAATCCTTATTGAATTTCAGGTAAAAATTTGCTATAGTATAGATACAAACTCCCCCGACCTCGTCTGAGATCATCCATTAATTACATTACGAATAATCCACCACACGCATACACTCCTCAACGGATTGTATGCACCTATTACAAGGAGGATAGATACCATGAAAGGCAAAGCCAGCATTTGGACATTCTTTTTACTTTTAACGTTTATATTAGGTGCCTGTGTTCCCACAACCTTTTCACCTCCGACAGAAATTCACATCTCTGCTGGTGACCAGGTGGAGCACGCCGTAATCGCGGTCGACGCGGCTGGACGCTCGCATATTGCGGGCGTTGTGGCGAACCGCATCGTATATTACCGCACCCGTTTCGGGGAGGTAGACCCATTAGGCAGGATAACAATGGTGATGGGTGGGTCCGGGACGAACTGGAAACAATATGACCCTGACATTGCCGTGTTGGATAACGGATTTGCTTACGTGACCTGGGTTGAACAACGCGGCGGCACAGAAAAGTTCGCCTGTTATCAGCAGATCCCACTGGTTCCACCCATTGGCGGTTACGACAGGGACTGCGACCCCCTTGATGGCACGGAGCAAACTGCTGGCAATGTAATGGTGATTGCCAAAGGTAGCACAGCCTATGCCGTCTATGACCGACCCTATTCAGACGGACGGACAGCTGATCTGTGGTACAGGAAGATCTCCGATACGCCAACCTACGCGGGAAGGGTTGCCTGGTTCATTGATAATTTTGAGACCGTCAACTTTTTCAGTCTGGATCTGGGAATCGATGAGGGTGGATATCTGCATGTTGGCTTCCATTACAACTGGACGGTCACTGGAACCCCTCCCTTCAGTGAACGCTTGGAGTTGCGTTCCAACCGCAGCACGCTGGCGGACGGGCAGATGAGCCAAATATGGGTGCCAGTTACTAACTCTGCTCAAGATCAGGACATCCCTGTGAGCTTGTCTTTTTACCAGGACGGCACCACTCAACGAGTAGCGCTTGCCAGCGGCTACCATCCGGGCGCGGTAGACCAAATCTGGGTTAGCTCATGCGCAGCCGCAGGCTGCACGGAAAAATTGGATGTGCAGGTGGATTTGCCATCCAGTTGGGACAGCGTCTCGGTCATAGATGATGTGGAAATCCTGGGTATGGATGATTACCTGTATCTCAGCTTCATTGGTGATGATAACACCTCACCCACTGGAGTTGAACAGGTATATTATAAGTTTGATGCCTTCAGTTCAGACCCGCCAATGCAGCCTTCCTCAGGATCAGCAACCTTCAAATATGATTTGGAGATGACGCCAGTAATCGCGCGACCCCAATCTTCGGCTAATCACTTCCCGATGATGGCCTGGGGAGAATCAAACCTTGTATTGAACGAATTCTTTGTGTTTGACGGAATCGCGTCAAAAGTCAAAGTGTATGACACGAATTGTCTTACGAACCTGCCAATTGGCGAAATCGCGTCAAATGGCATTTACTTCTCGGGTGTCTGGGATGATTGCTACGACACGATATTCAGCACCCAGGCCTGGACGGCGCAATTGCCTATGATCGTAAAGTAAGATTTACGTAGTTCCCCAGGGATCAGCCCTACGCGATCATCAATTGTGGTAGGGTTGATCCCTGCGTCAACCGGCAGGATTTTGATGAAGAGTTGACGGCTGTGCCAAAAAACAAGGAAAAGGCAGGTCTTTTCCCTACTGGGTCTGTAAAGGAAGTTTCTGCATTATTTAATAATTGTTGGAATCTGGCGGAGGGAGTAAACCCCCTCCGTACGCAAAAACCCCTCGTAGGGTCGATGGCCTGTGTCAAGACAATGATGGTTTACAGTTTGTTTAGGGTGATTGTTTACACTTTTACCTTTCAAACAGATCATGCCATACAGAGTATCCAGAATCGTAGAGGTGTATCCACGTTTCAGCCGTGAAGACAAGTAACCATACGCGTTTAATATGAGGGGCAGGTTCGATGACATTGCAAAATCGACAACGCTTCTGTTGTAGGGAAGGGGCTCGACCCCTTCCGCAACTTAGGCAAACGGAACGGTGCAAGACCGTTCCCTACAACAATCATCCGCCACTACTGGGCAGATTAGCGCAAGAAAACTTCCCATTGTTGAGCAATTTTTGCCAACACTCATGACGTCAGTTCCCGTAGGTCGGAATGAGACCGCCTTGTAACATTTATTAATTATTCACCTCCCGCGGGCTCACTCCGACGATTTCGATTTAATTGGCGGAGTGCGCAAAGAAGGCGCAATCCGGCCTAAGAACTAACAACATCGTCTGGTAGGGTTGACGCCTGCGTCAACCGGATGCGGTGGAACCGTCGGGCACCTTGCCTGCGACGGCATTTTGGCAGGCAGAGTTGGCGGGTCACCACGGGGGGTGACCCCTACACCCGATGGTTTGAGGGAGAAGTGGCATTTTTTGGTTTGGCAGGTCTGAAAAAAACAAGGAAAAGGCAGGCCTTTTTCCAACGGGGTGTCTCGATCCAACATTTTGGTTCTTCTGAACAAGAGGTTTTATAGTAAAATTGCTGAGCACATAAACTTGCTAAGGAAAACCAGCCAAAAGGTCCAAAAAACCCTTGCAATCCACAGGGGTTTGTGATATATTTGACGGGCTACCTTCAGGGGTAGTTATATTTGTGTGACAATTTAAGAATGTATCCCGCGTGGGCAGACAGCTGCACAGGGAACATTGACTGAATTGTGCGGAGATGATGCAGCTTGCCCAGGCTGACAGTCTCGCAGAATACTAAACAGGAGAATAGTATGTTAAAAGGGCTTATAGGAAGAAAGATCGGTATGACCCAGATCTTCGATGAAAGCGGGCGCGCAATTCCCGTGACGCTTATCGAGGCTGGGCCTTGTTTTGTTTCTCAGATCAAGACTGCTGAGACTGACGGTTATAGCGCGGTTCAGCTGGCATATGGAGAAGTGAAACCTAAGCGTCTGAGCAAGGCTCAACTTGGGCATCTCAAGACGAACAACCTCCCTCCGGTGCGCGTGCTGAGGGAATTCCGCACAAAGAAAATTGAAGATATCAATCCAGGTGACGAACTGAACGCATCGGTATTCGCTACAGGCGAATTTGTGGATGTTGTCGGCACCTCCAAGGGTAAGGGTTTTGCCGGTGCCATGAAACGTCATGGTTTCCACGGTGGACCCGCAACCCATGGTCAGTCTGACCGCCAGCGTTCTCCCGGCTCTTCTGGATCCGGTACCACGCCTGGGCGTGTATATAAGGGCAAGCGCCGTCCTGGGCATATGGGCAATGTTCGGGTGACTTCTTCGCATATCCGTGTTGCGATGGTTGATCCAGAGCGCAATCTGATCGCGGTTCAGGGCTCAGTGCCCGGCGCCAAAGGCGGAACTGTGGTAATCAAAGAGGCTCGCAAGCAGTAATGCGCTTGTGGTTGAATGGAGAAAGCTATCATGAAAGTTGATGTTTATAACTTAAAAGGCGAAAAGTCGGATACTGTTGAACTGCCCGATGAAATTTTTGCAGCTAAAGTGAATGTGGACCTGATGCACCAGGCTTATCAGCGCCAGATGGCGAATGCGCGCCTGGGCACTCACAACACCAAGCGCCGCGGCGAAGTCCGTGGTGGTGGTGCCAAGCCCTGGAAGCAGAAGGGTACTGGTCGCGCCCGACGCGGCAGTATGAATAACGCCCAGTCGGTTGGCGGTGGTCGCATCCACACCCCAAAGCCACGGGACTACACCCAGGCTATGCCCCAAAAGATGCGCCGCGCAGCTTTGCGCAGTGCGTTGACGGTGACCGCCAACGATGAGAAGATCATCGTGGTAGACAGCCTCAGCATGGAAAAAGCCCGCAGTGCGGACCTGGCAAAAGTGCTCTCAGCTCTGGCTGGTGATGGGCGCAAGCTGGTTTTGGTGCCCGATAAGAGTGAATCTTACACAAACTTGATCAAATCCGGACGCAACTTGACGAATGCCAAGCTGCTGCAGGCAAATTACCTGAATATTCGCGATTTGTTCACTTGTGAGAAAGTCATTATCCCACTTGCTTCACTCGATGTGATCAAGGGTTATTTGGGATAGGAAGGTGAAGCAGAATGAGTAATACCGTCTTTGATATCCTGCGGCGCCCTGTTGTGACCGAAAAGTCGAATTACCTGGCCGGAAAACTGAACCAGTATGTGTTCGAAGTTGCATCTTATGCCACTCGCGAACAGGTTAAGACCGCCGTCGAAACGGCTTTCGATGTCAACGTTGTGCGTGTAAATATCATCAACCTCCCTGCCAAAGCGCACCGCAACACGCGGACCCGCCGCCTGGCACTGCGTTCAAGTGGCTACAAGAAAGCCATTGTGAAGCTGAAGGATGGGGAGAGCATTCCTGTGTTTGAAGGAGTGGACTAATGGCAGTAAAGATTTATAAACCAAAGACGAACGGTCAGCGGCATAAAACCAGCTATACGTTCGAAGAAATTACCAAGACTCGTCCCGAGCGCAGTTTGATCGTGCTCAAAAAGGAACGGGCTGGGCGAAACTCGGCTGGTCGTATCACTGTCCGCCATCGTGGCGGCGGCGCACGCCGGCAGATCCGCCTGGTGGACTTCAAAAGGGATAAGACCAACATCCCCGCAAAAGTCGCCGCAATCGAATACGATCCCAACCGGACGGCACGCCTGGCGCTGTTGAACTACGCTGATGGCGAGAAGCGCTACATCATTGCCCCCATCGGGGTCAAAGTTGGCGATACGCTGCTTTCTGGTTCAAACGTGGAAATCCGCCCTGGAAATAATCTTCCCCTGGCGAATATCCCGGTTGGCACCACGATCCACGCGATCGAGCTGCATCCCGGTAAGGGCGCCCAGATGGTTCGCTCTGCGGGGACCTCCGCGCAGCTGCTGGCAAAAGAAGGCAAGTATGCCCACGTGCGTATGCCTTCGGGCGAAGTGCGTTTAGTTCTGCAGGAGTGCAGTGCCTCAATCGGTCAGGTTGGTAACGTGGAACACAGCAATATCAAGCTCGGCAAGGCCGGACGCGCGCGCCACATGGGGCTTCGCCCTGAAGTCCGCGGTAGTGCGATGTCGCCAAGGGACCATCCGCATGGTGGTGGTGAAGGTCGCACCTCGATCGGCATGCCCGGTCCGAAGACCCCCTGGGGTAAGCCAACCCTTGGTTATAAGACGCGCAGAAACAAGCGCACGGATGACATGATTCTTCGCCACCGCTCCAAGGCAAAGCGCCGGTAGTGGTTGAGAGACAGAAAAGGAAACTAAGATGTCGCGATCATTAAAAAAAGGGCCATTCGTTGACCCGAAACTGTTGAAAAGAATTGAAGATATGAACGAGAAAGGCGAAAAGAAGGTCATCCGCACCTGGAGCCGCGCCAGCACCATCTTCCCCCAGATGGTAGGGCATACGATTGCAGTGCATGACGGTCGCCGCCACGTTCCGATCTACGTTACCGAGAACATGGTTGGCCATCGTTTGGGCGAATTTGCCCCAACCCGCTGGTTCCGCGGTCATGTCTCTGAAAGGGGAAGGTAGAGAATAGTATGGCACAGGAAATTTCTGCAAAGCTTACTAACTTCGCTGAATCTGCTCAGAAGACCCGCCTGGTTATCGACCTGGTTCGCGGTAAGAAGGTTGTGGATGCATTGAACATCTTGAGCCTGACCCCCAAGAAGGCAGCTCATCCAGTTCGCAAGCTGATTTATTCGGCGATGTCCAATGCTGAAGAGAACTTTGGTGTTAGCCGCGATGACCTCGTGGTTTACAAGATCTACGCTGACGAAGCCCCCACCCGCAAGTGGCGCAGGTTCGGCGCACGTGGTCGTTTCAAGCCGCTGTTAAAGCGCCGTGCGCATGTGACCGTTGTATTACGCGAGATCGAGTAAAGGTAAGGAGTGAGATATGGGTCGTAAAGTACATCCAATCGGATTTCGTCTGGGGATCAACAAGCCCTGGTTAGGACGCTGGTACGCCGAAGGTTCGGATTACACCGAACAACTGCATCAGGATCTGCAAATTCGCGATCTGGTGAAAAAGGAATCCGAGCGCGCTGGTGTTTCAAATATCGAAATCGAACGCTATCCAGGCAAGGTGAAGGTAACCCTGCACACAGCCAAACCAGGCATTTTGATCGGTCGCAAAGGCGAGAGTGTCAAAATTCTGCGCCAGCAACTGGAAGCACTGACAGGCAAGAAGATTGATCTGGAAGTGAAAGAGATCAAATCAGCCGATACGGATGCTTACCTGGTGGCAACCAACATTGCCAGCCAGCTCGAGCGCCGCATCAGCTATCGCCGTGCAATGAAACGCGCTATCCAACAGGCTTTGCGCCAGGGCGCAGGCGGGATCAAAATTTCGGTTTCCGGTCGTTTGTCCGGCGCTGAAATGGCTCGCCGTGTGACTCTGCGTGAAGGGCGCGTGCCGCTGCAGACGCTGCGTGCAGACATTGACTTCGCCCGTGCCGCTGCCACGACTACTTTTGGTCAGATTGGCATCAAGGTATGGATTTATAAGGGCATCGTCATGAACCAACCTGAAGAAAAGGTTGAGGCCACCGAAGGTGTCTATATCAGCGAGTAATTATTCGGAACGAGTGAGGACGTAAATTATGTTGATGCCAAAGAGAGTAAAGTACCGCAAGCAAATGCGCGGCCGCATGAAGGGCAAAGCTTCACGCGGTGTGGACGTAAACTTCGGTGACTATGGATTGAAGGCACTGGATTGTGGTTATATGACCGCTCGCCAGATCGAGGCTTGCCGCCGTGCAATCGTGCACGAGTTGAAGCGTCGTGGAAAAATCTGGATCCGTGTGTTTCCTGACAAACCCTACACCAAGCGCGCTGCTGAAACCCGTATGGGTAAGGGCAAGGGTGCCGTGGATCATTGGGTGGCAGTTATTCGCCCTGGTCGGATTTTGTTCGAGGTCGGTGGAGCTGATGCTGATGCCGCAGTGAGAGCACTGAACCGGGCACGCTATAAATTGGGAATCAAGACTAAGGTCGTAGCCCGAGAAACAATGGGAGAAGGTTCATGAACAGCAAAGAAATAAGGGAACTTTCTACGGAAGATATTAATATCAAACTGTTGAACATCCGGCAGGAGCTCATGAATTTGCGCTTCCAGATCGTGACCGGTCAGTTGACGGACACCAGCCGCTTCAAGGTGGCCCGACGGGATATTGCCCGAATGGAAACGGTCCTGAATGAGCGCGCCCGCCAGGAGAAGGAAGGTAAGAAATGAACAAACGCCGACGTTTAACGGGAGTTGTTAAGTCGAACAAGATGACCAAGACGGTCATCGTGGAAGTTTCGCGCACATACCAGCATCCGCTTTACCATAAAGTGGTTCGCAGCACAAAGGCTTACAAGGCGCATGATGAATTGGGCTGCAATGTGGGCGATGAGGTTGTGATCGTCGAATCAGCTCCGATTTCAGCAACCGTACGATGGAATGTGGAAAAGATCATCAAGGTCGAAATCCGCCAGGAAGGCGTCGAATCAACAACTGAGGCTATCGAAGAGGTTGTGGAACTGATCGAGACCGAAGAAGTTGTGGAAGAGGTCGAAGAGACAATCGAAGCCGAAGAAGCTGTTGAAGCGGTTGAGGAAGCAATCGAAACCGAAGAAGCTGTTGAAGCGGTCGAGGAAGTTGTCGAAGCTGAAGACGTTGTTGAAGAAGTCGAGGAAGAGCTCGAGGAAGAGGAATCAGCATGATCCAGCGAGAAACTCGATTAGTTATTGCCGATAACACTGGCGCCCGCGAAATCCTGGTTATCCAGGTTGTGGGTGGCACACGCCGCCGCTATGGCTACGTGGGCGACATTGTGGTTGGCACCGTGAAGGTTGCCACGCCTCAGTCTTCTGTTAAGAAGAGTGAGATCGTGAAAGCGGTCATCGTCCGCACCAGCAAAGCTTACCGCCGTCCAGATGGGTCTACCATTTGTTTTGACGACAACGCGGCTGTAATCCTGGACAATGACGGCGTGAACCCCCGCGGCACCCGCATTTTTGGCCCGGTTGCTCGTGAATTGCGCGACAAAGGCTATATGAAGATCGTTTCATTGGCTCCGGAAGTGCTGTAGTCGATGAATTAGGAGTGTCAAATGAAAATGAAAATACATAAGGGCGATCGCGTAAGGGTAATGCGCGGGGCTGAGGAAGATAAGGACAAGGTTGGCGAAGTCATCCGTGTGCTGCCCAAGGAAAACCGTGTGGTTGTGCAGGGCGTGAATTTGGTGAAGAAACACCAGAAGCAAACCCAGTCCAACGGCAAGACAATTCCTGCCGGTATCCGTGAGTTTGAAGCCCCGATCCATGCCTCCAATGTGGCTGTTGTTGACCGCGCAGAGGAAAAAGAAGCCAAGGATGCCCGCAAGGTCTCCAAAGCCAAAACCGGCAGCGCTAAGAAGACAGCCGCAAAGAAGCCAGCGGAAAAGAAAGCAGAAACAAAACCTGCTGCCAAAAAACCAGCCGAAAAAGCGACTGAGAGCAAGGCAAAACCCGCTGAAAGCAAGAAGAAAGCCGCCAAGGGTAACTGAGGCGTAGGTGAGCAGATATGAACAGACTACAAGAACAATATAAGAACGAAATCGCGCCAGCTCTGCAGAAAGAGCTCGGGTTAGAAAACGTCATGCAGATTCCGAAGATCAGTAAAGTGGTCGTCAATATCGGTGTCGGCGAAGCGCTGGACAACCCCAAGGCTTTGGATGCCGCTGTGAACGATCTGACTATCATCACTGGTCAGAAGCCTGTTGTCATCGCCGCCAAGAAAGCCATTTCGAATTTCAAGCTGCGTGAAGGGCGTCAAATTGGCGTCAAAGTTACGCTGCGCGGAGAAAAGATGTGGGCATTTTTGGACCGCCTGATCAATGTTGCTCTGCCTCGTGTGCGTGACTTCCGTGGAATTTCGGCTGATTCATTTGACGGACGTGGCAACTACACGCTTGGTCTGACTGAGCAGCTGATCTTCCCTGAGATCCAGTATGACAAAATTGACAAAGTGCGTGGCATGGAAATCAGCATTGTGACAACCGCTGAATCTGATGACCATGCCCGGCAATTGCTGAGCAAATTCGGCATGCCCTTCAGGAAAGGAAACTAAATGGCTAAAAAGTGTATGCAATATCGCGAAATGCGGCGGAAATATCCAAACCGCGTTGTAAATCGCTGTCGTGTGTGCGGCAGACCGCGCGGTTATATGCGCAAATTTGGTCTTTGCCGTATTTGCTTCCGTGAATTAGCACTCCAGGGAAAAATCCCCGGTGTGACTAAAGCATCCTGGTAATTAGACCTGGAGGGATGAAAATGACTATATCAGATCCAATTGCCGATATGTTGACGAGAATCCGCAATGTTGCCATGGTTGGAAAAACAACCGTAGCCATGCCGAGCTCGAAGCTCAAGAGTGAAGTTGCCCGTATTCTGACCGAAGAAGGCTATCTTGAGAGTTATGAAGTCGTTGATGGAAAAAGCGAATCGCACAAAGTTTTGCGCATGAAACTGAAATACATCGGCGAACGCCGCCAACGCCGCCCGATTATCACGGGTTTGGAGCGCGTCAGCCACCCCGGCTGCCGGGTTTACACCTCCAAGAATGATATCCCCTGGGTATTATCTGGTATTGGTATCGCGATTTTATCAACCCCGAAGGGTATCATGACCGGCCAACGCGCTCGCAAGATCGGCGTCGGCGGCGAGATCCTCTGTAAGGTTTGGTAGGAGGAAGAGAAATGTCGCGAATCGGAAAATTACCCATTACCCTGCCAAAGGGTGTGGAAGTGAAGATGGACGGAAACAAGGTTTCAGTCAAGGGTCCCAAGGGATCTCTTGAAGAAACCTTCTCTCCGGAGATTGCAATCAAAATGGAAGATGGCGTCATTACCGTGGAACGCCCCAACGACCAACCAAGCATCCGCGCTTTGCACGGAACCACACGCGCCCTGCTCAACAACATGATTGTTGGCTGCGCGAAGGGTTTTGAGATTGTGCTGGAATACAGTGGTGTTGGTTATCGGGCTGAACTGAAAGGTAAGGATCTGCTGTTGAACCTGGGATATTCACATCCTGTGGATTTTCCCGCCCCGGATGGCATCGCTTTTGATGTGGATGCAAGAGCTCGTCTGATCAAAATCAACGGGCACGACCGCCAGCAGGTGGGGCAGGTGGCTGCGAATATCCGCAAGCTGCGCCCACCGGAACGCTATCATGGAACCGGTATCCGCTACCAGGGCGAAATTATTAAACTCAAGGCTGGTAAAGCCGGAAAAACCGGTAAGTAGAGGTAAATGACTATGGCTAAAAAATCAAGAAACGCTGCTCGTTTACACCGTCATGCTCGTGTGCGCAAGAAGATCTTTGGCACACCTGAGCGCCCGCGCCTGAATGTTTTTCGAAGCATCAATGAGATTTATGCCCAGGTGATCGATGATCACAGTGGCACAACTCTGGTTTCTGCATCCAGCGTGGATGCAGCTCTGCGCGAAGTCGTAAAGGGCAAGAACAAATCCGAACAAGCTTCGCTTGTTGGTGAAGCGATTGCCAGGCGCGCCCTGGACAAAGGCATCAAAGCTGTTGTTATGGATCGCGGTGGATACATTTATACCGGTCGTCTGAAAGCTCTGGCCGAAGGTGCTCGCAAGGGCGGGCTGGAATTCTAAAACGAGGATACTATGGAAGAATATCAAGGATTAGAGACTCAATACGACGAACGTGTAATTGACATTGCGCGGGTTGCCAAGGTTGTCAAAGGCGGCCGCCGCTTCTCGTTCCGCGTGACCATCGTGGTCGGCGACAATAACGGGAATGTTGGTCTGGGCACTGGCAAGGCACTTGCTGTTCCCGACGCGATGCGCAAGGCTACCGAGCGTGCGTATAAGAATATGAAGAAAGTCAGCCTGATGGGCACAACCATTGCTCATGAAGTGACTGGCAGCCAAAGTGGCGCGAAAGTGCTGCTGAAGCCGGCTTCGGCTGGTACTGGCGTTATCGCAGCCGGTGGTGTGCGCGCGGTTTGTGAAGCTGCAGGGATCAGAGACATTCTGACGAAATCTCTGGGCTCTAATAACATGCTCAACATCGTCCAGGCTACTTTCGATGCCTTATCACAACTCAAATCACCCGCCACGGTTGCCGCAGAACGCGGCAAGGACGTGTTGGATGTGACACCCTATTGGGAACGGAGGAAAAATGGCTAAGAAAAAGTCAGACACCCTTCGCATCAAATTGGTGAAAAGCGGCATTGGATACAGCGTACGCACCAAACGAACACTCAAAGCGCTAGGCTTTCGTAATCTCAACCAGGTGGTTGAGCATCAGGACAACGAGGCTGTGCGCGGTATGCTGACAAAGGTTTCACATTTGGTTGAGATCCTGCCAGACACTGAGGAGAAGTAAGCATGCAATTACATGATCTAAAACCAAACGAAGGCGCAAAGAAAACGCGCAAGCGTGTGGGTCGGGGCACTGGAAGCGGCGCAGGCAAGACAGCCGGTCGCGGAACCAAAGGCCAAAACTCACGCAGCGGCGGCGGTGTGCGCCCTTATCACATGGGCGGCAACCTGCCCTTCTACCGCAAACTACCTTTCCTGCGTGGTGAGGGTTTCACCCCACGCAATCGCGTGCGTTATGCGGAAGTAAACCTGGATTCACTGCAAGGCTTCAAGGCTGGTGATGAAATCACTCCCGAGAGCCTTAAGGCTGCCGGATTGTTGAAGGGCAAAGAATTGCCTGTCAAAATCATGGGTCGTGGTGATATCAACGTTGCCCTGAAATTCAAAGCTCACAAGGTGACTGAAGGCGCTCGTCAGAAGATCGAAAAAGCTGGCGGGACCATTGAAACATTGGCACTTTCGTAGCTAAGAGGAGATGAGTGATGAAACGATCATCCTGGCGTTACCTGTGGAAATCTGAGGATATCCGCAACAAGCTGTTGATTTCATTGTTGCTGTTGGGCATTTTCCGCCTCGCGGCTAACATTCCAGTTCCGGGCATCAACCGAACTGCTGTTGCGGCTTTGTCGCAACAGACTGGAGCCGGCGGTAACCTGGTGAACTTGCTTGATCTGCTCTCTGGTGGAGCGGTGTCCAGATTCTCTGTGCTTGCCATGGGTGTTTACCCGTATATCACCGCCCAAATTATCCTGCAATTGCTCACACCGGTTATTCCTGCGTTGGAACAAAAAATGAAGGATGACCCCCGCGAAGGTCGTATCTGGATGGAAAAATGGACCGTTATCCTGACCATCCCAATGGCGCTGCTTTCAGCGTTCGGTCAGATCAATATCTTCAACTCCATGCTGGGCGGCAGCACGGTTATCAAGGAATGGGGTTTTTCCGGTGCCCAATTGATGCCAACGATTACCGCGATCATCAGTATGGTTGCAGGCACGATGTTTGGGATCTGGATTGGTCAGTTGATTTCTGAATACGGCTTACGTAATCAGGGTTTGTCGCTGATCATTTTTGCGGGCATTGTCTCGCGATTCCCGGTCACCTTTGCCCAGATGTTCAACGGCAAAGAACCCTGGTGGGTATTCGCGGTGGTGCTAATCGTCTTTGTCTTAACGATCCTGGCAATTGTGTTTGTGCAGGGTGGGCGGCGCAATATTCCAGTGCTGTTCCCCGGACGGCGCATTGGCAACCGCATGTCGATGCCAGTACGCAGTCAATTGCCATTGATGGTCAATATGGCCGGCATGATCCCGATCATTTTTGCCCAGTCATTCCTGACATTCCCGGCGATTCTGTCCTCATTCTTTATCAATTCCCAGACCAAATGGGTCAATAGTGCTTCCAACTGGATCTACGAGGCTTTTGGTGGCGAGACCTGGTGGTATCCGATCATGTTCTTCCTGCTGGTGGTTGCGTTTGCATACTTCTACACCGATGTGCTCTTCGCGCAGCAGAATTACGGAGAGAACCTGAAAAAGCAGGGTGCCCAAATTCCAGGTGTTGTGCGTGGCAAACCCACGCAGGATTACCTGACACGTGTTCAGCGGCGTATCACCCTGCCCGGGGCGTTCTTCCTGGGTTTGGTGGCAGTACTGCCATTCATTATGGGATACTTCCTGCCAGAAGGCAGCGCGGGTGTGCAACTGATGCAGGCTTCGGGTTTGCTGATCGTGGTTGGCACCATTCGTGAAACCGTTGAATTGATCGAAACCGAATTGCGCATGCACGGCTACGATGATCGGCTGATCAACTAAGCTGGAGAGTTAGAAGATGAACGAGAAAGCAACTTATATTGTCATGCTGGGTCCTCCGGGAGCTGGCAAAGGCACTCAGGCTAAGATCCTGGCGGTAAAGCTGGGTCTGGTTCACGTTTCGACCGGGGATCTCTTCCGGGAGAATCTCAGCCAGGAGACTGAGCTGGGTAAGTTGGCTTCAAGTTACATGGTCAAAGGCGAACTGGTGCCGGATGGGGTTACCATCGAGATGGTAAGAGAACGCCTTTCAAGACCGGATTGTGCCAAAGGGGCCGTGATGGACGGTTTTCCACGCACTCCGGCACAGGCTGAAGCGTTCGAAGATCTTTTGGCTGAGATTGGTGGAAAGGTGGATTTTGTGCCTTTCATCAGCGTGCCGAATGAAGTGTTGGTTGAACGTCTGAGTGGTCGGTGGATGAGCCACGCGGGGCGCGTTTATCACGCGCTCTACAACCCCCCCAAGGTTAAGTGGGTGGATGACGTGGATGGCACCCCGCTTTATCAGCGCGACGACGACAAGCCCGAAACGGTCTTGCACCGTATCAATGTGTACTACGACCAAACCTCCCCTCTGATTGATTATTATCGTCAGGCGGGGACGCTGATCGAGATAGATGGCACACAGGAAATTGAGCAAGTCACAGAAGATTTGCTGAAAGCTGTGGCATAGTGTTTGAAAATAGTATCAATCTCAAGTCAGGCGCGGAAATTGCCCTGATGCGGGAAGCTGGTCGTTTGAACGCCCAGACCCTCGAAGCGGTCAAGGCGGAGATCAGACCAGGCGTGACGACAGGTGAACTCAATGAGGTTGCGGAAAGTTTCCAGCGGGCTCATGGTGTTTACTCGCCCTTTAAGAATTATGATCCTGGAAATGGCGTGCCCTTCCCGGGGAGTATCTGCACCAGCATCAATGAAGAAATGGTGCATGGCATTCCCGGCAAACGCAAGTTAAAAGAAGGCGACATCATTTCGGTTGATTGCGGGACGGTTTATGAGGGTTTCATTGGTGATTCGGCTTTTACGGTCGGTGTTGGTGAGATCTCAGCAGAAGCTCAGCATTTGATCGATGTGACCAAAAAGGCGCTGGAAATTGCCACGTCATTGATGCTGCCGGGTAATCGCAGCGGTGATGTTGGATCGGCAATTGAAGCTTACGTGGAAAGCCAGGGCTTCATGAGTACCCATACCTACACCGGTCATGGGGTTGGGCGTGAGATGCACGAAAGCCCGCAACTGACCAACTATGGCGTGCCAGGGCAGGGTTTTTTGCTGCGTGAAGGCATGACGATCGCGATTGAACCGATGGTGCTTATTGGAACACGGCGCACCAAGACATTGCGCAATCAGTGGACGGTTGTTTCAGTAAACAGGAAGCTGACGGCGCACCAGGAAAATACGATTGCAATAAGCAAGGAAGGCCCGCTGGTTCTGACCAGTTTATAGCCAAACCTTGCCAATAATGAACGATAAAGATATAATAGTTGTTTTGCGGATAGAAGAAGGAGTAAGAACTGATGAAAGTATCAGCATCGATAAAGAAACGCTGTAACAAGTGCAAGATCGTCAAAAGAGACGGTCGGCTTTATGTTATTTGTACCAATACCCGCCACAAGCAGCGACAAGGATAAGGAATCATAATATGGCTCGTATAGAAGGTGTTGACCTCCCGCGCAATAAGCGCATTCAGATCGGTTTGCGGTATATCTATGGTATCGGACCAAGAACTGCGGATGCAATTCTGGCAGCTACTGGTGTTGATCCTGATATCCGGGTGAAAGATTTACCCGAAGCCGAAGTGTCAAAACTCCGTGATTTCATCGGACAGAACATCAAGGTCGAAGGTGACCTGCGTCGTGAAGTCCAAATGAACATTAAGCGTTTGGTTGAGATTGGCTGCTATCGTGGCTTGCGCCACCGCCGCAATCTGCCCCTGCGGGGTCAAAACACCCGCACCAACGCACGCACACGCAAGGGTCCCAAGCGCACAGTCGCTGGTCGTGGACGCCGCCGTGGAGCGACCAAGAAATAGTAATGAACTGACCAGCAGGCTTGGGGTGGGGTTCCCTTTCTCCCCAGCGGCAACCTGAAGCTCTGCTGTGACAGACATGTAAAGATTTAGTGAGGAAGAATTATGGCAAAACAAGCACGTAAAGCGCGGCGAACGACCACTTCGCGTAAGGTCAAGCGCCAGATTTCGACAGGACAGGTGCACGTCTTTGCATCCTTCAATAACACCATTGTGACCATCACGGACCTGCAAGGCAATACCATTTGCTGGGGAAGTTCCGGGTCAGCTGGTTTTAAAGGATCGCGCAAAAGCACCCCATTTGCTGCAAGACTTGCAGCCGAGCAAACCGTGAAGACAGCCCAGCAGATGGGTCTTCAGGAAGTTGAAATGTTCGTCAAGGGCCCTGGTCCTGGTCGGGAAGCTGCTATTCGTGCAGTCCAATCATTGGGTATTCGTGTGCGCATGATCACAGATCTGACGCCCGTACCCCATAACGGCTGCCGACCTCCCAAGAAACGCCGCGTGTAATCAATAAAAAGGAAATTATTAAGATGGCTAGATATACAGAAGCAGTTTGTCGTTTATGCCGCCGGGAAGGCGAAAAGTTGTTCCTCAAGGGAGAGCGTTGTTATACACCTAAATGCTCTTTTGAGAAACGCAGCTATGCTCCTGGCATGCATGGAAAAATGAACGCCGGTCGCCCTGGGCGTGAATCTGACTATGGCAAGCAATTGCGCGCCAAGCAGAAGGTTCGCCGGGTATACGGGATTTACGAACGCCAGTTCCGCCGTTTTTACGGTCAGGCTTTGCGCATGCGCGGTCAGACTGGTCCAAACTTGTTGACCATCCTGGAGACCAGGCTGGACAACGTGATCTATCGACTTGGTTTTGCAGCCAGCCGTGCCCAGGCACGCATCCTGGTGGCCCATGGTCACTTTTTGGTGAACGGTCAGCGCGCTGATGTCCATTCTTTTGGTGTCAACGTCGATGATGTCATCACTGTGAAAGAAACGTCCAAGGAAAACGTCTACTTCAAGAATTTACGTGAAGAAGCCGAAGGACGCACCGTGCCAACCTGGTTGGCTCGCGACTTGACCAATCTTTCAGGTCGGATGCTGCGTAACCCCGAACGTTCAGAAATTGATGGCAATCTCAACGAGCAATTGGTTGTTGAGTACTACTCACGCTAATCGAAGAACTAGTTCAGTCTTACTTAATCGTTAGACTGGTTAGGGGCAACCGTGACAGGAAATATGGAAATGGTAACACCAAAAATTGAACGGACTGAAGAGTCCCGAGACTATGGAAAATTTACGATCAGCCCGCTTGATCGTGGTTTCGGTGTCACATTGGGAAATGCTCTGCGCAGAACCCTGCTCTCTTCTTTGAAGGGTGCCGCGGTAAGCTCAGTGCGCATTACCGACGTGATGCACGAATTCAGCACCATTAAAGGTGTCCGCGAAGACGTTATTCAGGTTATGCTGCAGATGAAACTTCTGCGCTTCAAACTGCACAACGTTGAGAGCGCCACAATCAGTCTGGACGTAAAGGGCGAAGGCACAATCACAGCGGCAGATTTGCGCTGTCCTCCTGAGGTGGAAGTCGTCAACCCCGATCTCTATTTGTTCAGCATCAATGAAAAGGATGCACACGTAGAGATGGATATGACGGTGGAAACTGGCAGGGGTTATCTTCCTGCGGGCGACCGCGCCGACAGACTGCCGATTGGTGTGCTGCCTGTGGACGCAATATTCTCGCCGGTCAGGCGCGTAAATTGGAGCGTGGCAAACGCCCGTGTTGGACAGAGCACCAACTTTGATCGCCTGCAGCTTGAAATTTGGACTGATGGCACACTCTCTCCGGAGAAGGCACTGATCGAATCATCGCAGCGCCTGATGGAGCAATTGCTCATCATCAGCGGAACAACAGAAGATGAACTCGTCAAGCCTGTGATCCAGGCTGAGGTTGAAACCCCGCTGGTGAGCAAGGACGTCATCGAAACTCCGATTGAAGCCCTGGATCTGACTGTGCGCGTCTTCAACGCCTTGAAGCGAACGGGCATCACCACTGTTGGTGATGTGCTGGACCTGCTGGAAAAAGGCGAGAGCGCCATGCTGTCCATCCGAAATTTCGGTGACAAGAGTTTGACAGAGCTGAAAGATGCTATGGTCGAAAAAGGCTATTTGGAAAAAGAAGAAGTGGAGTAAGAGGATATGCGGCATCAAGTTAAGGGATACCGGCTCAATAGAAGTATGGGTCATCGTACTTCCATGCGGAAGACTATGATCAAACAACTGTTCGAGCATGAAAAGATACAAACTACACTGGCTAAGGCAAAGTCCATTCAGCCAGACGCTGAAAAGTTGATCACGCTGGCACGTAACGCGCAAAAAGGCGACGATACGTTGAAGATGAACGCGCGCCGGCAGGCGGCAGCCAGCCTTGGCAATAACAGCAATGAAATTGTCAAGAAATTATTTGATGACATCGCTCCGCGTTTTTCAACCCGCAAGGGCGGCTACACGCGTCTGCTCAAACTTGGACCCAGGCTCGGCGACAACGCTGAGATGGTACTGCTTGAGTTGGTGAGCGAGTAGGCAGTCGGGTAGAAAGATTAGCCTTTCACGAGAAAGCGAAAGGCATGGCACATTACAAACTTATCCTCGCTTACGACGGCACGAATTACAACGGCTTTCAACGGCAGGCAATCAAAACCAGCGTCCAGGCGACCTTTGAGGAGGCACTGAGGCGCTTGGGATGGCAAGGCAGGGCAATTATGCCCTCGGGGCGCACCGATAGCGGTGTGCATGCCAGGGGGCAGGTGATCAGTTTCAATCTGGACTGGAAACACCCCGACACTGACCTGCAAAATGCCTTGAATGCCTTTTTGCCGGCAGATATCGCGGTGCAGAGTGTGGCGCAGGTGGCAGCGGAATTTCATCCCCGCTACGATGCGCTTAGCCGCCAGTATTGTTATCAACTTTATTGGCAATCCGCACGCGACCCCCTGCGAGACAGGTACGCCTGGCGTCTTGAACGCAAGCCGGAGATTGCGCGAATGCAAGCAGCAGCAAATGATCTGCTTGGAGAGCACGATTTTATCGCTTTTGGCAAGGCGCTGAAAGAAGGCGCCACCACAACCCGGCGGATCTTTTCGGCGGATTGGCTGGAAGAGGAAGATGGCATGCGCTTCACGATTGTGGGCAATGCTTTTCTCTATCATATGGTGCGCCGGATTGTGTACGTTTTGGTAAGAATTGGTCTTGGTGATCTTCCAGTTGAAACGGTGCGGCTTGGGCTTGAACGTGGCAGTACCGGCATCGTCAGCCTGGCACCTGCCAGGGGACTGACATTGGAAGCAGTGACCTTTAACGAGGATAAATAGAAGATTGTTTGCCCAGCCTGCAAGGCCGGGTATGTATTTTGAAAACGGAGAAGTAAAAGTGGAAAAAACATACATTCCTAAAGGAAACGTGACTGGAGAGTGGTATCTGGTGGATGCCTCCGGTCAGACCCTTGGTCGTTTGGCGACCAAAATTGCAGCGCTGTTAATTGGCAAACATCGCCCGGATTACACCCCCGGTGTGGTTCTTGATGATCATGTAGTCGTAATTAATGCCGAGCAGATCAGCGTCAACCAAACCCGCGAGGAAGAGAAGAAGTACTATCGACACTCAGGTTATCCCGGTGGTTTGCACGAAGTAAGTTTTAAGCGCCAGATGGAAACCCATCCGGATCGCGTTATTCGTTTTGCGGTACGCGGGATGCTTCCCAAAAACCGCCTGACCGCGCGTTATCTTGACAATCTGAAAATTTATGCTGGTTCCGAACACCCCCACCAGGGTCAAAACCCCCAGCCAATTTTTGAAAAGTAGTAAAGAGGAATTATGGCACAATACATAGAAGCAGTTGGACGACGCAAAGAAAGTACCGCCCGCGTGAGGGTTTATCCTGGCAGCGGCACTTTTACTGTCAACGAGAAGCCCCTGACTGATTACTTTCCGCGGGCTGGTGATGCTCCTGCGATTCTGAATGCAATCGAGGTCACTGGTCAGAGCATCAATGCCTTTGATGTCACCGTCAAGGTACAGGGTGGCGGTATCAGCGGTCAGCGCGACGCGGTCAAACTCGGTTTGGCACGCGCACTCGTCTCTGCAGACGAGAGTGTACGCCCCGCGCTGCGCGCCGAAGGTTTGCTGACGCGCGACGCACGCGTGAAGGAACGCAAGAAGCCAGGTCTTAAGCGCGCCCGTAAGGCTCCTACCTACACCAAGCGTTAGTTTGGGTTCCCACCTGCCAGCTTGCCTGGTATGTTGGAATCGGGAAATGTTACAATTAAAAGGCTGCCCAAGTTAAGCTGGGCAGCCTTTGCATGTTTATCGAGGAAGCTGAATTGATGACAGGACGAGGAATTACCATTGTTGGATTAGGACCGGCAGGGGCAGAATACCTGACCCGTGAAGCCTGGGCTCATCTTGAAGGGTGTGATGAGCTCTGGCTGCGCACGAAATTCCATCCTGCCGTAGCGGGATTACCGGAAGGCTTAGTTGTGCGCAGTTTTGATGAGATTTACGATTCCAATGATGATATCGGCGTGGTACTTGAAGCGATTGTCCGGCAGGTTGTGGATTTGGGCAAACGTGAGCAAGGCGTTACCTACGGCGTGCCAGGCAGTCCGTTTGTGGCGGAAGAGACAGTCAGTGAGATTATGAAGTCGGTTGAAGGCAGTGATTTGCCAATCCGACTGATTGACGGCCTCAGCTTTATCGAACCGGTATGTTCGGCATTGGGGATCGACCTGCATCCCCAGATGGTGCTGGCAGACGCACTGCACCTGGCAGGGCTCGAAGTGCCTTCCTTTCCTCCAACTATTCCGGCCATTATTTCGCAGTTGGAAAACAGCTTGGAAGCCAGCGAGCTCAAGCTGACCCTGATGGCAAATTACCCCCAGGAACATCCTGTGATGCTGGTGCACAATGCCGGCACTTCGGACGAAATTGTCGAGAAACTGGCGCTTTATGAGATCGACCAGTCCCTTCATTTGGGTATGATGAGCTGCCTCTACCTGCCGCCCTTGCGCCAGGGAGCATCATTTGAGGATTTTCAGCAGATCATTGCCCGGCTCAGACGGCATGACGGCTGCCCCTGGGATCGTGAGCAAACCCATCTGAGCTTGCGCCCCTACCTCTTGGAAGAGGCATACGAGGTTTTGGAAGCACTGGACCAGGAAGACAGCCAGCACCTGCGGGAGGAATTGGGAGATCTCCTGCTGCAGATCGGATTGCACGCCCAGATTGCAACTGAGGATGAAGACTTCCTGATGACTGATGTTTTGCAGGGCATCAATTCCAAACTGATCCGGAGGCACCCGCACGTTTTTTCGGATATCGCAGCGGATTCTGTGGATAAAGTGCTCACCAACTGGGAGAAGATCAAAGCCGATGAGCGCAAAAACAAAGGCGAAAGCCAAAAAGGCATGTTGGACGGCATTCCTCTGAGCCTGCCGGCGCTTTCGCAGGCGAATCAAATTCAGCGCCGGGCAAAACGCGTGGGCTTCGACTGGCACACCATTGAACCCGTGATTGCCAAGTTGCACGAAGAGCTTGGCGAGCTGCGCGATGCTCAAACAGATGAAGAGCGGCAGGCTGAAGCCGGAGATATGCTGTTTGCGGTGGTGAACCTGGTGCGCTGGTTGAAGGTTGACCCCGAAATCGCCCTGCGTGAAACCAACCTGCGCTTCCGCAAGCGCTTTGCCTATATTGAAAAGAAGGCTCAAGAGCAGGGCAGGAGCGTTGACCAGTTGAGCTTTGAGGAAATGGACCAGCTCTGGGAAGCTGCCAAGGTGGCTTTCGAGCATAAAGCAAATGAGGACGCGGATCGTGGATAATTCCGAAAATTTGCCAAAGACGCCAATCGAAAATGAGCCACGCCTGACGATAGCCGAAACAACTGGTGAGGTATGCGGCATAAGCACTGCCCAGGCAGGGCGGCAGATCGCGCGCGCGGCTGGGACTGTGATGATTGCCTACATACTCACCACCCTGGTTGGTATTGTGCGCGGCATGGTCGTCTCGCATGCTTTTGGCACCAGTGTTTCGCTGGATTCCTTCAATGCCGCCAATCGTGTGACCGAGCTGCTTTTCAACCTGACGGCTGGAGGCGCTTTGGGTTCGGCTTTCATCCCGATGTTCACTGGTTTCCTGACGCGCAAGGATCAAAAAGGTGCCTGGAGGTTGGCTTCGGGCGTGGTCAATTCGGTCTTGATCGTGCTAATTGTGGTTTCAAGCCTGATGTGGATCTTTGCGCCATTTCTGGTGGAGCGTGGTTTGTTTGCGCTGGTGCCAGACTCAAGCGCCGCGCAGGTGGCCGAGACAGCCCGCCTGCTGCGAATCATGCTGCCTACTGTGATCATTTTTGGGATCAGCGGTCTGGTGATGGGTATGCTGAACGCGCACCAGGTCTTCTTGTGGCCTGCGCTGGCACCCGCAGCCTATTCCTTTGGCATTATCCTGGGGGTTTGGCTGCTGCCAGCCTCCTGGGGGATTGATCGCCTGGCGTTTGGGACTGTTTTGGGCGCAAGTGGGCATTTGTTGTTGCAATTGCCGGCGCTGTTGCGCCTGCCTGCCCGGGGTTATGAACTCTCGGCAGGTTTCAGGGACGGACCAGTACGCAAAGTGCTGCGCTTGATGCTGCCGCGAATTTTTGGCGCTGGCATCGTGCAGTTAAATTTTGTGGCCAATACCATCATCAGTCTTTCGCTCGGTGGAGGTTCCGCAAGCGCGCTTACCTGGGCCTTCACGCTGATGCTGATGCCCCAGGCAGCGATTGCGCAGTCTGCTGGAATTGCCTCACTGCCCACGCTCTCAGCGCAGGTGGAGCTGGGAAAATTTGCGGATTTTCGCCAGACACTCTCAAGCATTGTTCGCGTGATGCTTTTGCTGGCACTGCCAGCGACCATTGGGCTTGTATTTTTACGCGTGCCTTTGGTGCGGGTTTTGTATGAGCGCGGCAGCTTCGACGCCACATCCACCCAAATGGTAGCCTGGGCGCTACTATGGTATGCCCTGGGATTAACCGGACACAGCCTGGTGGAAGTGTTGAGCCGGGCTTTTTACGCCATGCACGACACCAAGACCCCGGTTTTTGTTGGGGCTGCAGCCATGACGGGCAATATCCTACTTTCCTTTTTCTTCTCCGGGCTTTTCAGCCGGATCGGATGGCTGCCTTTGGGTGGTCTGGCGCTGGCCAATACCACGGCAACTGCGGTGGAATGCCTGGTTCTGTTTGCGATCATGCGCCGGCGTTTGCAGGGTGTCGGGGGCAAGCAAATCCTGCGAACGGGGCTTTTAGCTCTGGCAGCAAGCAGCGCGATGGGTTTGGTGCTGGTCGGATGGATGTCCGTGTTTGGGGCTCTGAACAAGTTCCTGGTCCTGGGCGTGGGTGTGGCGTTGGGGGTGATCAGCTACGGTGTGATGTTAAAACTTTTGAAAGTGGCAGAGTTGGACAGGGCTTTAGTGCGTATCAAAGCCAAACTGGCCGAAAAAGGCTGAAGGTACTGCCAGAGCTGACCAGTTGGTTGGCTTGCTTGCAAAATGGCTGAGCTTCCTGTTTCTTTCCTGAAAGAGCTTGCAGACCTTGATTTGGGAGAGGATGCTGAAGCATCGCTTGTTGGTTTTGCCAGGCGGAATGTGTGGCGAATGGACGGTTTGGCGAAAAGCGCTTATAAAAGCGACAACCGCAACTTTCCAATCCGCCGCTTGCATTCGCTGGGGAGGCTGGCAGTCCTGATCTGGAAGCTGGCTGAGATTCGGCGCAGCTACGAGGCTCTCGGCGTCAATCCTGAAATTATTGCAGATACATTCAGCGATATTACCCTGCGTCAACGCTTGTATTTACAGAACACCGGCAAGGTTGGCCTGAGCCGCGCAGACTGCGTCTGGCTGCGGCACCTGGCTAACGCACAGATTTTCAAGCTGGGCGTGCTACAGTATCAGCCGATGAAGATGGTTTACCTGGAAACTTACGAGAATGGCAGTCCGTTCTTTCTAATCAGCGATGCGCAAAAATCCAGGCTGCCTGCAGGGACGCCCGTTTTGAACGTGCACATCCAGGCGGGGGCGGATCTAAGGCAAGAGCAAGTGGCTGAGTCGCTGCAGGCGGCAAGAGAGTTTTTTGCCCGGATTTTCCCCGAAACGCACTTCAGGGCAATGGTGTGTTATTCGTGGTTATTGCATTCAGGCTTGCAGGATCTCCTCCCTCCAAACAGCCGGATCTTGCGTTTTGCTGAAAATTTTGAAGTCATCAGTGAAACGGGGGATGACAGGCAGGCCGTGGAGCGCGTCTTTGGCAAACGCTACCGAAACAAGACGGATTATCCCCAGCAGACAAGCTTGCAAAAGGCAGCATTTGGCAATCTTTCCAAGCTCGGTTACGCCCTTGGGATCATTTACCTGGATTGAGTTGTTAGCTGGTGGATGAGAATTGGGTCAACTCCAGACCATGACCCACTGCACTGCCAGCGCAATTGCAATACCAAAAAACACACCCACAAGCGCTTCTCCAGGGGTGTGACCGATAATTTCCCGCAGATAGGAAACCTCGTTTTCGTCCAGCCTTTTCAGGTGCAGCAACTCGCGAACAATCTGGTTGATGCGTTCAGCGTGAAAGCCGGCTTGCCGGCGGACACCGGTAGCATCGTATACGACGATGCCGGTAATTGCGAGTGCCAGGGCAAAGACCGGGCTGTCCCAACCGTTGTTTAATCCAATCGAAGTCGTGACGGCGGTCATCAGGGTTGAATGGGAAGAAGGCATGCCTCCGGCGCTCAGCAGCAGCGTCCAGTCCCAGCGTTTGTGGCGAAGGTACTCAACAGGCGCCTTGATCAGCTGCGCCAAAAGCCAGCTGAGCATGGTTGAGACCCCCACCGGATTGGTGAATAAGCTTAGAAAACTCACGCAGACTCACCGTCTGTTGCGGCAGAAGTTGCAGAAAGCGTTTCCACGCGTAATTGAGCGGACTCCAGCAGTTGGCTGCAGATGTCGCTGAGGCGTTTACCTTCTTCGTAGAGTTTCAGAGCTTCTTCCAAAGGCAGCTCAGTGTTTTCGAGCTGGCTGACAATCTGCTGCAGGGAGGCAAAGGCAGTTTCAAAACTGGGGGTGGACTGGTCGGTCATGCGTTATCTCCTGAGATGGTTGCGGCGATTTTGCCATCGCTCAACTGGATCTGGATGGACTGATTTGGTTTGGTCTGATTACAGCGTGAAATCAACTGCTGGGTTTGTGCGTCGCTCACAATGGCAAAGCCGCGCCTGAGCACAGCTATCGGGCTGACACTTTCCAAGCGGGCAAACTGGTTTTGCAGCTTGAGTTGATGCTGGGCAAGGTAGTGGCTCATGGCACGCTCGAGACGCCCGCGCGTTTCGTCATGAGATTGGAGGTAAGTGCGCACACGCTGTGCGGGCGAGTGACGCTGCAAGCGGTTTTCTGCCAGCAAGAGTTCCTGGCGCAGGGTGCCCATTTTGGTTTTCAGGCTGAGGTTGAGATTTTGACGGATGGCAAGAACTTCAGCTGACAGGTCGGCACTGGTGATTGGGGTGGCGAGTTCGGCTGCGGCTGTGGGGGTTGGGGCGCGCAGGTCGGCCGCGAAATCGGCGATGGTAAAGTCTGTTTCGTGCCCCACGCCCGAGATGACCGGCACCTGGGAGGCACGGATGGCATAGGCTACGGATTCGTCGTTGAATGACCATAAATCCTCAATCGAACCGCCACCCCGGGCAAGGATGATCAGGTCCAGATCGGGCAGGGATCTAAGCGACTGGAAAGCATTGACGATCCCGGCAGGGGCTTCAGCGCCCTGAACGGGGGTCGGGGCCAGCGTCACACGTGCCAGGGGCAGGCGCCGGCGCAGGGTGTTGAGGATGTCTTGCAGGGCAGCCCCGCTGGCGGAGGTGATCACACCAATGTGGCGGGGGAATTGCGGCAGAGGACGCTTCAGCTCTGGCGCGAAGAGCCCTTCAGCTTCAAGGCGGGCTTTCAAGCGCAGGAATTCCTGGTAGAGCTGACCTTCTCCAACCGGCTGCATTTCATCGACGTAAAGCTGCACCTGCCCCCCGGCAGGATAGAAGCTCATGGCGCCGTGGGCTTCCACACTTTGGCCATCCTTGGGGTCGAAACGCAGGCGGAAAGCATGGCTTTTCCACATCACGCAGCGCAGCTGAGAATCGCTATCTTTCAGGGTGAAATAGAGGTGCCCCGAACGCGGCTGGCTGAAGTTGGAAATCTCTCCCCTAACCCAGACGTCGCGCATGATTTCGTCGGTCTCGAGCACCTCGCGCAGGTAATTGGTAAGGGTTGTGACGGTAAATACCATCGGTTGGAGCGGCGGAAAGTCAAATTCGAGCATGGGATAAAGTATACGCCATTTAGAAAAAATTTCGATGGCAATGGGAATGTTTATTGTGGCGGAGAAAAAATATTGGAGTATGGAGTGGCAGGTGGGGAAGCCTTAAAACGTTAATCAAGGACTTTGACCTCAGGCTTCGGGATCGTATAATTTCTTAAAGGCTTTCCCGATTGATAGGAGACACATGAAACGCATCCTTTTACCTATGTTTATTCTTCTACTGACGCTGAGCGCCTGTGTGACCCCTCAGAATACCAACATTGAAGCCGAACTGCGGGCAACTTTGGTGGCAGTGAATGTTCAAGCAACCATTCAGGCAGAACAAATCACCTCTTTACAGACGCAGGTGATGCAACCAACGGGGACCTGTCCGGCTTGCCCGACTTCCGAACCCACCCCCACACCAATCCCGCCTACCGACACACCTGTTCCGACAGCAACTGTCCAAGCCACCGGAAGCGTTTCGGGGAGGTTGGGTTATCCCTCAGAAATGGTCCCACGGCTGAGGATTGTGGCATTTAACACCCTGACAGGTGAGTATTACTGGCAGAATACTGTGCTGAACCAAATGAATTACCGGTTTGACGCGCTGCCAGTGGGGACGTACCATGTGTTGGCTTACCTGATTGATAATCCCACCCGAACCTTTTACGCGGCATATTCCAATTTTGTCACTTGCGGTTACCTGGAAAGTTGCACGGACCACAGTCTGGTTACCGTTGAAGTAAAAGCGGGAATGGAAACCACCAACGTTGACCCGAACGACTGGTATGGTGCCGATCCGGAATCACTTGGTTGGCCGCTCGACCCGACAATAAACTGGAATTAGCAGAGGACAGGCAGGCAAGTTCCACAACTCATCGGTTGACGCGGGCGTCAACCCTACAAGGCAATCTTGTTCGGTTTAGGCATTCTACAGGGGTGGTTTTCGCAATAGGGACGCAAGCAGTTGCAGAACCCTCAAGCCTGGGTCACAATTGTGTTTGGGTAGGGCGGAATGCGCCTCATTTGCGCACTCCGCCAACAAAGTTGGTTTTGTCGGAGTGAGACCGCTTCAGGCTGCTGATCAACCGTAGTACGCTGGCGGTCTCATTCCGACCTACGATTAAACATTATTTTTGGGGGGTGAATTTTTTTCAACATTCAGGGCAGACACGGGGGTCTGCCCCTACGGCAACAATTGCCAAAAGCCATTGTAGGGAACAGGCCTGCCTGTTCCTCATCTTATAGGTTGACGCGGGCGTCAACCCTACAAGGCAATCTTGTGCGGTTTAGGCATTATACAAGGGGAGGCTTCGCAATAGGGACGCAAGCAGTTGCAGAGCCCTCAAACCGGGGTCACAATTGTGTTTGGGTAGGGCGGAATGCGCCTCATTTGCGCACTCCGCCAACAAAGTTGGTTTTGTCGGAGTGAGACCGCTTCAGGCTGCTGATCAACCGTAGTACGCTGGCGGTCTCATTCCAACCTACGACTAAACATGATTTTTTGGGGGGTGAATTTTTATAATATTCAGGGCAGACACGGGGGTCTGCCCCTACGGCAACAATTACCAAAAGCCATCGTAGGGAACTGGCCTGCCTGTTCCTCATCTTATAGGTTGACGCAGGCGTCAACCCTACAAGGCAATCTTGTTCGGTTTAGGCATTCCTAATGGGGAGGCTTGACAATAGGGACGCAAGCAGTTGCAGAGCCCTCAAGCCTGGGTCACAATTATGTTTGGGTAGGGCGGAATGCGCCTCATTTGCGCACTCCGCAAACAAAGCTGGTTTTGTCGGAGTGAGACCGCTTCAGGCTGCTGATCAACCGTAGTACGCTGGCGGTCTCATTCCAACCTACGACTAAACATGATTTTTTGGGGGGTGAATTTTTATAATATTCAGGGCAGACACGGGGGTCTGCCCCTACGGCAACAATTACCAAAAGCCATCGTAGGGAACTGGCCTGCCTGTTCCTCATCTTATAGGTTGACGCAGGCGTCAACCCTACAAGGCAATCTTGTTCGGTTTAGGCATTCCTAATGGGGAGGCTTGACAATAGGGACGCAAGCAGTTGCAGAGCCCTCAAGCCTGGGTCACAATTATGTTTGGGTAGGGCGGAATGCGCCTCATTTGCGCACTCCGCCAACAAAGTTGGTTTTGTCGGAGTGAGACCGCTTCAGGCTGCTGATCAACCGTAGTGCGCTTGCGGTCTCATTCCGACCTACGACTTACTTTACTCTAAGCAAGCACTTGCGTAGGTCAGGTTGCGTTTTTCAACCTGACGTAACAAACCTTGGAACGCATCATTTTTTAGATTGGTATCCATCAGCGTATTTCATAGGAGTAACACTTAAGGATTTTTTATCAAAACCGTGCTTGATAATTGCTCGTCATGTCAGGTTCAACTACGGAACCTGACCTACACAAACCTCTCTTATTAACAAAAGAAAACGGAAAGATCTTGACTAACCAACACCCGCCTTAATGTAGGGGATAATCTTGCTGAACACAGCATGCGTCAACCCCACGTCACATTGTCAGAGTTCAAGATTTCGCCGTCAGTCGGGAGGTCCGAAGAGCCGCTTGAGCGCTTAAGGAGGTTAACCACACTCCAGATGGAAAGACCAAGCAGGATAAGAATGCCGATAATTGAAAACCAAACTGACCCCTCATTTGCCGTTGTGTCCAGGAGGTAAGGCAAAAACACATCCGAAAGATTTGGGAATTCAGCTGCAAGAGCCTGCAAGACCTTTGTTTTTTCTTCATTCGAGAAATCAACGATCCTGCCTGTGACCGGTTCGGGTTGAAGAAGGTCTCCTTTGCTGCTTCCCGGTAATTTCGCTAACAAAAGGCGGTCATCTAACATCAGGGCATAATAAGAATGGATAACCCTCTCAGCGCCGCCTTCCTGTTTCTCGTAATAGTAGAAATTTGTGTCCAGAGCCACATCCGGATGGGTGGTGACGTGAGTGCGGAAGGTGTCCTGTGGGCCCTGATAAGAAATCAATTCCTGGCTGGTCACCTCGAAAGGTCCTGCAAAGTGATTGTAAAGCGGTTTAATGTTGAAAGCTACCAGGAGGATCAAAAGCAGGATGGCGATCGCGGTGAAGATGACCGCATTAAAACCGGTGCTTTTTATTGCTTTTTGGGCCGCTGAATTTTCTTCCATGAATACCTCCTCCCGCGATGGATGAGTGTAATTATAATGCCTGGTATTTGAACTGAGGGTTGCTTAGCGAAAACTGCTCCCTTTCATGTAAAATATAAGAGTATTCCTGATTCCGCGGAGATTGGCGATGAAGATGAAAAGAATCAAATTCAGGCAGTGTTTATTGATTTCTTTGCTGACGATGCTGACATTAAGCTCTTGCATCGTCCCAAGTACAAGTATTGAGGGGAAGCTTGAGGTGAGCGCAAAACAACCGAACACGGGCATTAAGCAGGGTCAGGTGTTCGATTTGGAGCTCAAACTTTCCAATCCAAACCCAGTCAATGCCAATGCCCAGGAAATTCGCTTTCAAGCTAACTTTTTTGATTGGGCATCCTACGAAGGTTCAATACCACCACTGGCTATGGAAACCCAGGCGAACGGGGATGGTGTCATTAACCTGGATTTGACCATTGCTCCAACTGGGGTTGAGGAATTTGTTTTTCGGTTTAGAGCCAACAAGAGCGGGGACGTGGTGGGGAATTGGCAGGTAATCTCAGGCGCAGGAATAACAGCGATTGAGACCAGAATGAGCATTGCAGGCAGCACTCCTATGGGGTGGGATCCTGGTCTCTCTCCGGAAGAGCCAGCTCCCGACCTCGGCGCCATCCCTTACCAGGCGGTGGTGCAGATCACTGCCTTTGTGGATATAGATGGTATATCTGTTCCACGTTGGACCGGTTCTGGAACTATCATCAGTTCGGATGGTTTGATTCTCACCAATGATCACGTTGTCAGCTCCACCAGGTTCGATCAGGTTTCGGCGCTGCTCGTCTCGCTGACTGTTGCTCAGGATCAGCCGCCGGTCGAAAGTTATTACGCATACGTTGTGCAGGCGGATGCATCCCTGGACCTGGCGGTGATTAAACCGGTACGGGATATACAGGGAAATCCACTGGACTATAGCCAACTCAAGCTCCCATTTGTGCCGCTTGGCGACTCGGACACCCTGGATTTGGGCGAGTCGATCGTGATCCTGGGCTATCCGGTGATTGGCGGCGGCACGATCACTCTCACGCGGGGTGAAGTCAGCGGCTTTACTTCCGAGGAACCATACGGCAATCGGGCTTTCATCAAGACCAGCGGCACGATAGCCGGCGGAAATTCGGGCGGGCTGGCGGTTGACTCCCTGGGGCAGATTGTTGGGATCCCGACCCAACTGGGTTCCGGAGACCTCTCGCTTGATATCGTGGATTGCAGACCTGTGCGGGATACCAACCGCGACGGCTACATTGACGGTGATGATGATTGTGTGCCAACAGGCGGATTCATCAACGCTCTGCGTCCGATCAATCTCGCCAAAGAGATGATTGAGGCTGCCAAACGGGGTGAGGTAACAGTCAGCACCGGGGAAAGCCAAAACCTGACCTATCATGGCTCCGGAGAGATTGTTTTTGAGGATGATTTTTCGAATGTGGATAGCGGTTGGCTGAGAACTTCTGATGAAGACGGAAAACGTGCCTATGAAAATGGCGAATATACGATTGAAGTGACCTCACCGATGTATTGGTATTGGTCAGATCAATACTTCCCGTATGACACACTCATGGCTGAGGCAGACGTGCGTGTGGTGAATTCGGTGGGGGACGCGGATTATGGATTTATTTGCGGTCTGCAGGATGACCAGAACTTCACAGCGCTTGAGATCAGTGAGGATGGCTATTTCACCATTTGGAAACAGGTTGGTGAAGAATATTTGACCCTGATTGATTGGACCTACAGCGAACAATTGGCAGGGTCCGGACCTTATCGCCTTGGAGTCGAATGCGGTCGGGAAAAATTGCTTTTGGCAGTTGACGGCATTTTACTTGGGCAAGTCCAGGATCCGGATTATTCGCCGGGCAGCTTTGGGTTTATTGCCGGAACTTTCGACACAGGCGGTTTTAAGGTTGCCTTTGATAATCTGATCATCATGATCCCATGAGGTGAAACATGCGTATGAAAACCCTGACAATTCATCACCTGGTAAAAGGAGAAGACCTCAATCACCACCATACTTTGTATGCCGGAAGAGGCGCGGAGTGGATGGTGGAGGCGGGTTTTATTGCCGCGGCTGATTTGCTGCCGCCACAATATGTGCTCTGCCTCAAAATTCATGGCATGACCTTCCAGCGACCGGTAAGACCCGGAGAAGTCATTCGTTTTGAATCAAAAATCGTGCTCACCGGTCGGTCGCGCCTGATCGTGTATGTGCGGGCAACCACCAAAGAAGAACTGACGGTGGATGGATTCCTGACTTTTGTGTATGTGGATGATCACGGCAAATCGCGCCCTCACGGCATTACCATTGAGGCGGAGACGCCTGAAGAGCTTGAGCTGCAGGAACGAGCCGGCAAGCTTTAGGGGGATTTTTCGAATGGATCCCCAATCGACTTAAGCCTGTAACGCTTGTTTTTTTGGAGTGGATTACTCTTCGAGCGGGATTGCGGGTGCGGTGCTGAGGGAGATCCCTTCGTTTTGCAGATCCTGGTAGATCCGATAATTGATCAAATTTTGTACCTTCACAAAAAGGTTGTAATCAGGGCTTGTCACAAAATAGACCACCTCGAAAACGAAACCCGTCAGCACAATTGCCTGCAAATGGGCTCGCGCAAAGCGCACATTTTCAAGGTCCTGGAAGGCGTTTGTCACCAGTTGAGGAATGATGGTAAGTTTTTCTGCAGAAGTGCCGCTGGCGATCTGGATCTTGAATGAAACGCGTCTTTCCTCCATACGGCTAAAATTCTGGAGTGGGGTTTTCAGCAGCTCAGAGTTGGAGATGGTGAGTTCTTCCCCTGAGAGATTGCGAATGGTGGTGGATTTCAGGCCAATTTTCTCAATGGTGCCCGAAAAATCACCCGTGGTGATAGAGTCGCCAGGTTCAAAGGGCTTGTCGAGATGGATGGTCAGGCTGGAGAGTAAATCGGAAACCAGGCTTTGGGCTGCAAGACCGATGGCAATACCCCCGATGCCCAGGCTGGTAATAATGCCGGCGATATCGAAATTTGGAATGCTCTCGATGATGATAAGCACTGCTGCCAGCCATATGAGGATGCGGGCAATGATGGCGATGCCGCGCAGTGAGGTGCGGCGGGTGTAGTCCTCGTCCGGTATTTTTTCAAGCTGCTGATCAGTCCAATGGGAGATTCCCAGGTCAATCCAACGACCAATTTGAAAAGTGAGCAGGGCAATCAAAAGCACTCTCAGCAGGGTGCTGACTGACTCGGATATTTCGAGCAGTCGCGATCCGATCCAGATGGCTGTGATAAGCGCTGTTGGCAGCACGATCTGGCTGAGCAGGCGAGTGAGAAGTTTTGGCTCGGGGTTTTGCTTGATCTTCTTGCGGCAGAAAGCTCTCACAATGAAAAGGAGGAACAAAACCGCTCCAAACACCAACATGGCTTTCAGCCAATGCAAAACAGAATTGTTGAGAAAAATCGTATCCATGCAATAAATTGTAACATCAAGTAAATCAATTTCCACCCAGTGAGCAGGCCTTGGGTGGGTGGCTTATAAGAATCTCATATCGGTTAATACTCCAAGACGCCAAGCTCTTCGGGCACACTGAGCCAACCTGGGCAACCCTGAGCCGCAAACAGCTTACCAGATGCGCTCATGCCCATTGTTTGCCGTATAATTGACTCAATAACAAATACGATTTTTTGGGAAGATCTATGGGAAGAAGAGAAAGAAGATCCGAATATTTGAGCAAGTATCGCTACCCACGCAACCAGTTTCGGCGTGGTTTCCTGCGGGGTGGAATTGACGTGTTGGCGAAAATCCTGGCAAATTACGAAATCTATGGAAAAGAAAATCTGCCAAAGAGGGGTCCTTTGCTGATTGTTGGAAACCATTTCCATTTTCTGGACACGATTGGTCCCATTCACAGCACGAAGTATCCCTTGGAATTCATCGGTGACGCCGAGATGCCTAACGCGCCGATGAGCATGAAAATCTTCCCGCGCATATGGGGCACGCTGCGCATTATGCAGGGCACGCCAAATCTGGAGGCTTTGCGAGCGGCTGAAGCTGTTTTGTCCCAGGACGGCATTTTGGGGATCTTTCCGGAGGGTCATGTGCACAAACCGCCCTTGGGCACGCCTCTTCCAGGAGCTGCTTTTATGGCTCTGCGTCTCGGCGTACCGATTCTGCCAATGGGTACCTTCAGTGAGGACGACTGGGATCTCTTTGGCACCCTGAAGAAAAAACACCGTAGAGCCCGTGTGGTGACGCGCATTGGCGAGCCTTTTGGTCCATTGGAGATCGGGGAACCCGGCAAACTGCCAGGGCGCGTCGAAGTCAAGGCTGCCGGGCAGGTGATCATGGAAAAAATTGCCGCTTTACTTCCCCTTTCAGCCAGAGGGCCGTATACCGGAGAACTTGCCTGATATTCCCTTAAGATTAATAGAATTTCTACAATGGACTGTTATCATAGTGGCATTATCAAGTCGTATCAGGCTGGATTGGATTACTGATGGATTATAAGGATTATTACAACACACTTGGTGTCAGCAAAACCGCCACAGAAGGCGAAATTAAAACCGCCTATCGCAAGTTGGCGCGGCGCTATCATCCTGATGTGAATAAGGACCCAAAGGCTGAAGATAAGTTCAAAGAAGTGAATGAAGCCTACCAGGTGCTTTCGGACCCGGAAAAGCGCAAAAAATACGACCAGTTTGGCTCGGAATGGCAGCGCTATCAGTCCGCTGGCGGGCAGCCGGGCGGTTTTGACTGGGGCAGGTGGCAGCAAGCGCCGCAAGGTGGTCAGCCAGGATATCGCACCGTTTCGCAGGAAGAGTTCAATGATATGTTTGGGGGTCTTGGCGGCTTCTCGGACTTCTTCAACACGCTATTTGGGCAGGGTGGCTTCAATTCAGGGCCAGCCTACAGCCGTAGCAGCCGATCCCCTATGCAAGCTCAGCCTATGGAACATGAGGTGGAGATCACTTTGGAGGAAGCGTACACTGGCACAAAACGAACGCTGCAGTTTGAAGGCGGCAGAAAAATCGAGGCCAGCATCCCACAAGGTGTTCGAACCGGTTCCAAAGTTCGTCTGAGCGGGCAGGCGGCTGGGGCGGATCTGTTTTTGAAGATAAAAGTACTGCCGCATAAGAACTTTACGCGGAAGGGGGATGATTTGACCACCACGGTCCCGGTGGATATCTACACGGCGATCCTGGGGGGCGAGGTCAGCGTAGAGACCCTGGGCAAACCCGTCCGCCTGACAATCCCGGAAGGGACTGATAGCGGTAAGACGATGCGCCTCAAGGGGCTTGGCATGCCAAATCTTAAAAATCCCGGCGTACATGGCGATCTTTACGCGCACATTGAATTGCGCCTGCCCGGACACCTTACACCTGCAGAAAAAGAAAAATTCCGCGAGATTCGCAACATGCGGCATGCTTAGCTCAAGCTTCTAAAGCAGGAAGAGGGCTGAGATGTTGCGGGTATAATTTTGAAGGTTATCGATAAATATGGCTGAAACAATTCGGAAATACATTACGGTATATGCTGGTTCGGCTGACAAACTGAAGCAGGTCTATCTCGACGCTGCCTGGTTGCTGGGAGAGACCCTGGCCAAACAGAGCCGCACGCTGGTCTTTGGAGCTGGCAAAACGGGTCTGATGGGGGCAGTTGCTGACGGCACCCTGGCCTCGGGGGGCAAGGCGGTAGGTGTTATTAACGATGGGCTCAACTTGCCCCACCTGGCGCATGCCGGTTTGAGCGAACTGGAAATTCTGCCGGATATTCACGCGCGTCAGGCACGCATGACTGAGTTGGCGGATGCCATGATTGCTCTGCCCGGTGGCTTTGGCACTTTTGCTGAGCTTTTCGAAGCCCTCACCTGGGCGCAAATTGGTTTGCATGACAAACCTGTTGGACTGCTGAATGTGGATGGTTATTTCGATCCTTTGGTCGCCCTGATTGAGAAGGCTATTGGGGAAAATTATATTTATCCTGAACATCGCAGGTTCTTTTTTGTTTCTGATGATCCGGCTTCGTTGTTGGCACTGCTGGATGGATTTACCCCTTTTCAGGGCATAAATCGTTGGATGGAGCGTCCATGACACCCTTAAAAACACTTTTGATTGACCTTGACGACACAACCTATCCGACCTCAGTCGGTGTGTGGCCGATCCTGACGGAGCGGGTCTTTCAATACATGTTGGATGTGGTGGGAATCGCAAAAGATGAAATTCCTGAGAAACGTGAACGCCTTTTTATGGAACATGGCACCACAATGCGCGGTCTGAACATTGAATATGGCATCGATGTTGAGGACTACCTGGAATATGTTCACGAAGTGGACCTCTCGAAGGTCATCCAGCCTGATTATCAGCTCAGGGATGCCCTCAGTTCACTGCCGCAGGAAAAATGGATCTTCACCAACGCCAGCAGAAAGCATGCATGTAATGTCCTTGAACGTTTGGGTATCACTGAGCAATTTATGGGCGTGATCGACGTGATGGATACTGAGCCGTGGTGCAAGCCGCATGCTGAGGCTTTTGAAATTGCTTTAAAGCTGGCTGGAGAACCCCAGCCAGGAGAAACTTTGTTTGTGGACGACCTCGAGGTAAATCTGGACGCTGCCAGAAAACTGGGGCTTCAGACACTGCGAGTGTCGGCTGAAGCGGTTGAGTCAAAACACCCCGTCATTAAAAATCTGACGGAGTTACCGCAATTTTTATCGAATAATGGAAATAAACGTATTGGATGACTGCCGTCATAATGCGGTGGTTTAAATGGAGTTGTAATGGAAAATAAAGCTGTTCGTTCATGTTTTCTGGTCTTTGTCGCTATTGCACTGCTGGCAGGCTCTTTTGCTCTTGGTTTTGGCGCTGCCAGCGTGCTTCCCAGGAACCCAATCCGCCAGGTGCTGGGTTATGATGCCTGTCCGACACCTGCGCCGCAAGTTCTGGAAGATCAACCAGTGGTTGAGGGTCAGGACCCGCCAACCCCAACTCAAACAAGTTACTGCCTGGAATATACCAGCGCTTCCACGCCCGAAGAACTGAAAGGGCTCTTTGACCCCTTCTGGGAGAGTTGGAGATTGCTGCACGAGAACTTCGTGGACCAACCCTTGGATGACACAATTCTGATGCGCGGAGCCATTCAGGGCATGCTGGCAGCCACAGGTGACAAGCATACTTCCTACATGGATCCGGAGCAATTCAAGCAGGCGAATACCGAGATGGAAGGTGAGTATACGGGCATTGGCGCCTGGGTGGACACCAGTGGCGATTACGTGGAAATCATCTCGCCAATGAAAGGTTCCCCAGCTGAAGCCGCAGGTTTACAAGCGCAGGACCTGGTGATCGCGATTAACGGCGAGGACATGACCGGCATTCCTGGTGACCTGGTTCTGAAGAGAATTTTGGGCCCGGCAGGGGATACGATTGTGCTGACTATTCGCCGCGGTGAAGAGATTTTTGATATTGCAGTGACGCGGGCTGTGATCCAAATCCCGGTGGTGGAATACGAGATGCGTGAGGATGGTGTTGGATATATAGCACTGTATACATTCAACGAGCTGGCGACGGATAAACTGCGGGCAGCTCTCAAGGACCTGTTGTCACAGAACCCCAAGGGCATTGTTTTTGACTTGCGCGGTAATGGCGGCGGCTATCTTGTAACTTCGGTTGAGGTTACTTCGGAGTTTCTGGAAGATGGTGTGGTACTTTACGAAGAATATGGCGACGGCTCACGCGACTCTTATCCGGTAATGAAGGGCGGTTTGGCGACTGAAATCCCGTTGGTGGTTTTAATTGATGAGGGTTCAGCCTCAGCATCCGAGATTACGGCCGGCGCGCTGCAGGACTACGGACGCGCGAAATTGGTTGGTATGACAAGTTACGGTAAGGGCTCAGTGCAAAACTGGATCCCGCTGCGCACGGAGGCGGGCGGAGTGCGCATTACAATCGCGCGCTGGTTGACCCCCCTCGGAAATCAGATCGACAGCATCGGTCTGACACCCGACCTGGTGGTGGAATACACCCAGGAAGATTATGATGCCGGTCGCGATCCACAACTGGACGCTGCTGTGGAACTCTTGCTCAGCGAATTGCCCTAAAAGGCTTATTGATTTCGCTGGGTACTAATAGTAGATTTGGAAAACACTATGTACTTTGATTACTTGCTCTACATGATCCCTGGACTTTTGCTGAGCCTTTTTGCCCAGTATAAGGTGAAATCTGCTTACAGCAAATGGAGCCAGGTGCGTAATTATCACAACCTGACCGGTATGGACACTGCTGAGCAGCTCAAACCGCGCGTGGGGCTTCAAAATGTGAAACTGACACGCACCAAGGGCACCCTGACCGATCACTATGACCCGCGCAACGACACCCTGGCACTCTCGCAGGGCGTGGCAGATCAACCTTCAGTTGCCGCGATGGCGATCACAGCGCACGAACTTGGGCATGCCATGCAGGATAAGACCAGTTACGCTCCTATGCGCTTGCGCAGCGCGATTGTGCCGCTGGTGAGCTTTGGTTCTAACATTGGCATCTTCATGGTGATGATCGGTGTGATGTTGAGCCTGGCAAACCTGGCGACTATCGGTGTAATTTTGTTCTCATCCACGGCGGCTTTCTCATTGATCACTCTGCCCGTTGAATTGGATGCCTCCAAGCGCGCTCGTGAAATGTTGGACCAGACCGGTTTGGTTGCCAATGAAGAGGAACGCAAGGGCGTGAAGCAGGTGCTGGATGCGGCTGCTTGGACTTACGTGGCAGGGCTGGCAACCTCGGTTTTGCAGTTGTTGTACTACATCTCTGTGGCTGGTCGCGCCAGCGGAAGACGTCGATAATGAGTTTTAATGTGAATGAAATACCCCGTAAAACCGGGGTATTTTCGTTTGCAAACCCAGCAAAATGACGCAAGCCGGCCAAGAAGGCGCGGGGCTCAGTTATAATTCCCCCAACAATCAAAAAGGAGTAAACTATGACCACACCCCCACGATGGGATCTTTCAAACCTCTATCTTTCTCTCGACGACCCGGCACTCGCAGCAGACATCGAGGCTGTCAAAAAATCCATCCAGGAAGCTACCCAGGCATTTGAAACCGAATATCTGCCTATGCTTGACCCTGCCACGCCACCTGAAGCACTTAACCAGGTGCTGAACAGCTACGTGGAACATGCCAATGCCATGGAACTACAGGCAGGCAAGATTTTTGCTTATTTGGGAGCAATCATTTCCACCGATTCATTCAACAAGGCTGCTGAGCAGCTGCATTCAAGGCTGGCAATTGCCATGCTTCCGCAGCGCGACTTGAGTGTACGCATTAAGAGCTGGCTGGGCGCCCTCGGCCAGCGGCTGGGGCAGGCGCTTGAAATCCCCGGGGCGGCGCATGAGCATGCTTTCAGGTTGCTGGAAATCGCGGAGGAAAGCCGCTACCTGATGACTGAACCGGAGGAAATCCTCGCCAACGAGCTGACCCTCTCAGGCGGAGGCGCCTGGGATGACTTGCAGGGCGTGCTGACCTCTCAGAAAAGTGTCGATTTTGAAATCGATGGCAAAGTACAATCGCTGCCTCTGCCGGCGCTGATCAATTTGCGTTCACATCCGGATGCGGACGTGCGCGAGCGGGCTTACAAGCGCGAGCAGCAAGTCTTTGAAGAAATGAAAGAACCGCTGGCGGCCTGCTTGAATGGCGTCAAAGGGGAAGTTGTGACACTGGACCGCAAGCGTGGTCGTGAGGATTGCCTGCATTCATCCCTGGTGAAGGCCAGGATTGACCGCGGCACGCTTGAAGCCATGCTGGGAGCTATGGAAGACGCTTTGCCAATGTTTCGGCGCTACTTCCAGGCGAAGGCGCGTATTCTCGGCTTTGAGAAACTGCCCTGGTGGAGCCTGTTTGCTCCGATAGGGGAAGTGCACAAGGAATACACTTTTGATGAAGCCCGCGATTTGATCCTGGAGCATTACGGCAGTTTTTCACCTGAGCTGGCTGAATTCGCCCGGGGTGCTTTTGAGAAGCACTGGATCGATGCCGAGCAGCGCCCGGGCAAACGCGGTGGAGCCTTCTGCATGGGTGTGGATGCCGTGGAGGAGAGCCGCATTATGTCGAACTTCGACGGTTCCTTCGACCAGGTGATGACCCTGGCGCACGAACTCGGGCATGGTTTCCACAATTACTGCGCCTACCAGGCGGGGAAGACTCCCATGCAGACCAATACCCCCATGACATTGGCGGAAACTGCTTCGATCATGTGTGAAACGATTGTCTTTAACGCAATCCTCAAGACTGTCAGTGATCCGCTTGAGGAACGGGCGATCCTGGAAACCACCATCTCCAGCGACGCGCAAACTATTGTGGATATTTACTCGCGCTTTATCTTTGAGAAATCCGTGTTCGAGAAACGCAAGGAATCGACGATTTCCGCCGATGAAATCAGTGAATTGATGCTGGAGGCTCAGCGAAAGACCTACGGCGATGGCCTGGACATGGACGTATTGAACAAGTTCGCCTGGACCTGGAAGCCGCATTACTACAGCACCTATCTGTCTTTCTACAATTACCCCTATGCTTTCGGCAGCCTGTTTGCCAAGGGTCTCTATAGCGTTTATCGCGAACGCGGGGAGGCTTTTGTGGAGGACTACAAAGCCCTGCTTGCCAGCACCGGTGAGGCTCAGGCAGCAGATCTGGCGGCACGCTTTGGGATAGATATCCGTTCGAAAGAATTCTGGGCGGCATCCCTGGCGCAGATCGGCGAACAGATCGAGCGCTATATCGCGATTTAGTGCTTTCTTAACCACTGGAACGGAATGGCAATTGCTTTTTGCTTTATTCCACAGGCAAATCAAATGCCATTCCGTCCACCGATCACATTCAACTGCACCAACGCAGGATCAATCATGAATTGAGACAGGAAGATTATCTGTGACTGAAAACGACCCGCAAGTTGAGTTAGCACAACAGAACAGCCCATCCCTTGGCAGGGGATGGCTGCGCAATTACCTGCCGATGGGGATCGGGCAGATTGTCTCTTTGGTGGGCAGCGCCCTGGTGCAATTTGCCCTGGTTTGGTACGTTACCAAAGAAACCGGTTCAGCAACGGTGCTTGCCACTGCCACCACGGCAGCGATTGTTCCCAACATCCTGCTTGGTCCTTTTGTGGGCGCTTTGGTGGACCGTTGGGATCGCAAGCTGGTGATGATCGTCGCGGATTTTGTGGTGGCACTGGCCACGATCGTGCTGGCGGTGCTTTTTGCCACCGGTGTTATCCAAATCTGGCATATCGTCGCGATCCTGCTGACACGCTCAGCAGCCGGGGTTTTCCAGGGGCCTGCTCGCACTGCTGCCACCACGCTGATGGTGCCAAAGGAGCACCTGAGCCGGCTGGGAGGCGTGAATCAGGCCGTAGACGGCTTGATCAATGTTTTTTCGCCCGCTTTGGGAGCTTTGTTGTTGGCAGTACTGCCCATGCAGGGAGTGCTGGCGGTGGATATTGTTACCGCGGCGATTGCCATCAGCATGTTGATCTTTTTCGTTAAGGTACCACAACCCAAAACCAAACCAAAAACCGACAAAGTTACCCCACGCTCACTCCTGGCAGATGTGCGGGAGGGCATTCGCTATATTGTTACCTGGCCTGGTTTGTTTCTGTTGATCCTGATGGCCAGCTTATTGAATATGTTCCTGGCACCGGTCGGCAACCTTATGCCGCTGCATGTCACGACATTCTTCGGCAAGGGAGCCCAGGAATTGGCCTGGATGCAAGCGGCAATGGGAGCTGGCAGTATTGTTGGTGGGCTTTTACTGGGCGTTTGGGGCGGTTTTAAACGCAGAGTGTGGACGGTGTTGATGGGTATCATTGGGGTCGGGGCTGGCACGCTTGCCTTCGGCTTGATCCCGCCGGATCGCTATACATGGTCACTGCTTGCTTTAGGGGTGTTTGGTATGATGGTATCCTTTGCCAATGGTTCCCTGGGTCCGCTGATGCAAACCAAGGTGCCGCCGGAGGTGCAGGGGCGGGTCTTCATGCTGCTCTCAAGCACGGCGCTTGCGATGATGCCGATTGGGCTGTTTCTTTCAGCCCCGATTGCGGATAATTACGGGACTAAAGTCACCTATATCGTTGCTGGTGCTGCCTGCCTGATTCTTGGAGTTATTCAGGCAATGAATAAACATGTCAATACTTTGGATCTGCAAAAAGAAGGCGGAGTGATGATGACTGCGGAGGAAATGGAACCATCAAAACCCGTTTAGGATCAGCTTAGATGCTGCTGCCCGACAAGGTGGATGAAGTGAGGTAAGTGGCGAGTTCGCTGGTGCTGGCGAGAATTTGCTGGGTTCCTGCCCGGCGCAGCTCCTTTTCGGTACCAAAACCACATAGAACTGAAAGTGACTGCGCACCAGCGGCTTTTGCCGCGCGGACATCTGTGACGGTATCGCCAATCATCAGGCAGTTTTCGATAGGGACGCCGAGCTGCTCTGCGGCATAAAGCAGCGGGTCAGCAAAGGGCTTGCTGCGCGGGCAGGTTTGGGAGGTCACAACCACCGGAAAAAACTCCTCCAGCTGGTTGAGGCGCAGAAAATGGCGGGTGGTGACCTCGTTCCGGGCTGAAACGATGGCAAGCGGAAAACGCTCGCTGAGAATTTCCAGCATGGGCAGGATGCCGGCGATGGCAGGAAAGTTGTGCAGTTCAGCTTCTTTCTGATTTGCCCTTCGGTCCAGGAAAGAAGCCAGGTGGGGGTCCAGGTTCAGGCGGTCTGCCATCTGGAGCAGCCAATTACCGGGAGTTTCGGCAAAATGCACCAAGGAATGCGCCAGGCGTTGGGCAGTGCCTGGTCTGAATATGCTCTCAAGGAATTTCAGTTTGCTGGCAAAACGGCTGACCATGTGGTCATCACTGTCGGAAAGTGTGCCGTCCACGTCAAATAAGAGCCCGCGGATGCGAGCCCGATCAAGTGGGACAATGGATTCTTTTGAGGTCATACCGCTTTTTATCCGCTTTTGAACTTCAGATCAATCTTCTGAATCGGAGTGGTGGAGAGGTTTGGCAACCAGGGGCTCATCATCCTCCGGCAGAGCTTCAAATTCAGGCAGTTCATCTTCATATGCCTCAGCCTGGCGCAGCGGTTTGGTGGGCAGCGGCTCTTGCATCCGGCGGATTGCGAGATCTTCATTTGATTCCTCGTCCTCTTCCTCGTAAAGATCATCGCCCTGGGCACTTGCAAAGTCCAGTTCACTGGCGTTGCGAATTAAGGCTTGCATGAAGCCCACCATGCGGGCGGCATTCTCGAAGGAAAGGCGTTCATTAACGCCATGGACTGTTTCCTGGTCTTCATGGCTGACTATCATCGGTGAGAAGCGGAAGATATAGCGGGAAAGCTTGGTGTAATAGCGGGAATCGGTTGCTCCGTTCATCATGAAGGGTGCAGCCAGAGCGTGGGGGCAGGCAGAACGCGCCAGGCGCGCAAGCAGGCGGAATTGAGGCGAGTCGATATTGGATATGTCGGTGGGATTCCAGGTGTGTTCGCCCTCGAGGGTCTCGCCATGGGCGGGGAGCACTTCGAGCGTCTCATCTGCCACCAAATCATAAATGTATTCATAAGTCTCGCGAACGGTTTCTCCGGGGTAGATGCGCAGGTTGATCAAGCCCTCAGCTGTGGCAGGCAGAACGTTTTCGGCAGTACCGGCGCGAAGCATGGTGGGGGCGATGGTTGTGCGGGTGTTGGCATCCGTGATCGGGTTCGCGCGCATTTTTCGTTTGAAAGCCTTGCCAAACAGCCAGGTGTTGGCGAGCATCAGGCGGTCCATGAAGGGCATTTCGTCACCAACAAAACTCATCATGAACTCAAGCATGTCCAAATGTTGGGGGAAGGGATTGTTTTCAAGGGTTGCGATTGCAAGGCTGAGTGCGCCGATGGATGTCTGGGTCAAAGGGGTAGCGGCATGCCCTGCCTGGGTGGTGGCTTTTAGTTTGAGAGTAAGGTGACCTTTTTCAGTCACCCCAATCATGGCGACTGGAGGTTTGATCCCCGGCAGGGAGCCCTGGCTGATGGCGCCGCCCTCATCGAGCAAGAGCGCCAGGTTGACACCGCGTTCTTCAAGGGTGCGCGCAAGTTGGGCTGCGCCGCGTGAGCCGCTACATTCCTCATCGTGTCCAAAGAGCAGGTAAATCGTCCGGCTGGGTTTAAATCCCTCGCGAAGGAGGTTATTGACTGCTTCCATGATGCTGATCAGCACGCCTTTGCAATCCAGCGCGCCGCGGCCCCAGACGTAACCATCAGCAAGCTCACCTGCAAAGGGTGGATAAGTCCATCCGGAATCAGGGGCTTCATTTGCCGGTACCACGTCCTGATGGGCGGCGAGGGCGATTGGGTCCAAATCAGGATCTGTGCCCTGCCAGGTGTAGAGCAGCGCGACACCATTGATGATTTCGCGCGTAAGGTGATCTTCCACCTGGGGATAAAGCATTTGCAGCAGGTTGCGCAGTCCTTCAAAGGGCAAGGGATCAACCTTTTCGGGGTTCGCATGACTGATGGTTTTCATTTGGATTGCCAGACCAATATGCCTGGCAACTTCTTCGCCATCGATCTCTTCCAGCGGGATAGGGTGTTCCTCGGGGAGTTGGATGGAAAAATGACTGGTACGGTAGAGCACAATGCCAATGATGACCAGAATAATTATCGCCAGCGCAATCAGGACGAGTGTAATTGGATCCATAGTTTACCTCCGGGGCTTGGAAACCTGCCGCTTTTTGTCAATTGTAACGGATAATGGCAATGTGAGTAGGTCAGCACATGGTATACACTTTTTAGATAAGTCATACGAGTTGTACCGGGATCGATGTCTGGAGTTATGGGGGATAAGATATGAAGACATCGAGGTGTACATTGATCAAAGCTATAACCCACTTAGACTACCAAGAGTTGAGGCAGATTAGTCCGGAGGCAGCCAGACGAGCGATCCTACAGGTTTTGAAGGCACACAAGGGGAATGTGACAGCGACAGCCAGGATCTTGAGTGTCAGCCGGGCGACAATCTACAAAGCAATCCGCAAGAGTGAGGCGGGGGATTTGAAAGATGGATCAAAAGCGCCACACCGGGTACACAACAAAACGAGTGCCGGGATTGAAGCCAGGATCCTGGAGCTGAGAGAAAAGACCCGCTATGGACCTGTCAGGTTGAAAGAGGAACTGGAGGCACTGGATGGTTTGACGATGTCTGAACACACCATCCGCAACATTCTCAGACGCAACAGAACTCACTCGAAGCTGAAGCCTCACAAACCCCACAAAAAAGGCTCCCGTCCTTATGTGGATTGGTATCAGGCCAAAGCATTTGAAATTGTGCAAATTGACCTCAAATATGTCGTGGACCAAAAAGCGCTGACCCTGGAGCAGATCCGTCACTTTCACTCGAAACAGTTTCCTCTCTATCAGTGGACTGCTGTCGATGTTAACTCCCGCTTCAAACTGATGGCTTACTCTGATCAGAAAAGCTGGACCAATGGCCTGACTTTCTTTCTGTGGGTGCTTTCCTGGCTCAGAAGTCACGGTGTCTCGGTGCCCATCGTCTTTACTGTGGATCGGGGTGAGGAGTTTGGTGGGAAATCCTGGCTCAAACTCATCGAACTCAGAAAACTCCTGTCTGGATTTGGCTGTTCAATTATCCAGAACCATGCTGCCAGCCCTCAGGAGAACGCGCATGTTGAACGCTCCCACCGTACCGATGACGAGGAGTTTTACATCCCCAGATTGCTTTCCATTCATTCCCAAAAGGACTTCTTCCTTGAAGCGATGCATTATCTCTATTACTACAATGCTGTCAGAAAACATTCATCTCTACAAAGACGTTCCCCCTGGGAGCATCTGCTCGCTAACTCTCCTGATTTAGATGCTAAAATCAGGTTTGTTCCACCCATCCTTCTGGACAATATCGCTGTCCAGCTCGGTGACTGGAGTGGATACCATCTGCTGGCTCAGTACCAACGGATAATGGCAATGATGAACAATCTACAGCGACGTGCGATTTTGCAAGTTCTACATAAAATCTTAATCACAAATGATTATATTTCTACCCTATAATTGAGATGATATGACAGAGACAATTCTTGTTGTAGATGACCAGTCCAGTGTGCGGACTTTGCTGAAAGATTACCTGACCAGCCAGGGCTATCGTGTGGTTACGGTAAATGATGGGCAGGAGGCGCTGTTTGTGGCGCGGCACGAGCAGCCAAATCTTGTGCTGCTGGATATCATGATGCCAAAAATGGATGGTTACCAGTTTTTGAGCGCTTTCCGGCGAGAAAACCAGGTGCCGGTGATCGTGCTGAGTGCCAGGGAAGAAGAAACCGACACTGTGCTGGGGCTGGAGCTGGGGGCAGATGATTATGTGATCAAACCTTTCAGGATGCGTGAATTGCTTGCAAGGGTGAGGGCGGCGTTGCGGCGGGTGGAAACACCGCTCGAGCCGGCCAGCCTCCTGCGGGTGGGGGAGCTGGTGTTGGACAGGGCTGCGCATAGTGTAAAAATTGGCGAAAAAGAAGCCAATCTGACCGCGCTCGAGTTTGACTTGCTGGAGTTGTTGATGGCAACCCCGGGCAGGGTTTTTTCGCGCACGGAGCTGGTGGATCGCTTGTATGAAAGCGGTTTTACCGGGCTTGAAAGCACCTTGAATGTACATATTCGAAATTTGCGTCTGAAGATTGAGCCGGATCCAGCCGCGCCGCGCTACCTGGAGACGGTTTTTGGGGTCGGTTATCGAATGAGAAACCAGGAGCATTCTTGAAAACCTCCATTACTCTTAAATTGGCTCTGGCTTTCATTGCTGTCTCCGTGCTGACAGGTCTGGCGCTGACTTTTTTCTTTCGTTCTCTGATAGTGGAAAATTTTGAACGCCTTGTGTTGGATCAGCAGGCAGAAGCCAAACTGATCCTGGTTGAGGCTTACTATGCCCAAAATAAAAGCTGGGAGGGAGTGGAGCAGGTTTTGTCTCCATCCGTTGGTCCGACCGGGGCGCATGGATCCGGACGCGGTCAGGGGCAGGGGAATACACAAACCCAACCTGGCATGCAGGCTGGTCAGCGCAATTTCGGTGTGGCAGATGTGGATGGCAAGGTGCTGGTTGGCTTGGAGGGGCTCTATTTAACTGGTGATCAACTAACCCGGGAAGAGCTGGATTCTGGTGTGCCGATACTTTACGAGGATAAACTGGTGGGCACTTTATTGAGCTCGCGCTCGTTCAGCTATTCCGGTTTGGAACAAAATTTTTTGAATCAGGTCAACAACGGACTGCTGTGGACGCTAATGGGAGCTGTTTTGGTTGTTTCGCTGCTCAGTTTGCTGGTGTCTGGTAATTTCACCCGCCCGATAAAAGCACTGACGAACGCTTCGCGAAACCTGGCTGCAGGCAAACGCACGCAGGTTGTTGAGGTGAATTCAAGCGATGAACTGGGTGAGTTGGGTGAGTCCTTCAATCGCATGAGCCTGGAAATTGAGAACGCTGAACGGCTGCGCAAGCAGATGACAGCGGACGTTGCGCACGACTTGCGCACCCCACTGACTGTAATTGGGGGTTATGTGGAGGCAGCCAGGGATGGCGCTTTGGACCTGACGCCCGAACGCTTGGAAGTAATTGGGCTCGAGATTAACCGCCTGAACCGGCTGGTGAGTGATTTGCGCACGATGTCGCAATCCGACAGCGGAGAGCTGCTGATCAGCCGGGAGGCACTGGAGCCTGTGAGTTTATTGACCAGGATTAGCGAGGTTTTTCGTCTGCAGGCTGAGCAGAAGGGGATCAGGCTGACGGTTGAAGCGGTTGAGGGATTGCCTACACTTTATGGGGATGAGGGACGCCTGATGCAGGTTTTGGAGAACCTGGTTGCCAACGCCATCAGGTATACTCCAGGGGGTGGGCAGATTGCTTTGCGGGCCTCCAAGGTGCAAGAAAAACGCGCTTTAGTCTTTACGGTTACAGATAGTGGGGAAGGTATTCCTGCCGAAGAGCTTCCCTTGATTTTTGAGCGATTTCACCGTGTAGACAAAAGCCGGCATGCCGATAGCAATCAAAGCGGGCTGGGTTTGGCGATCGCGCGGGCGATCGTGGAAGCGCATGGGGGCAGGATCTGGGCGGAATCCACCCGCGGTGTTGGCACGACGATTAGTTTTACAATTCCTTTAATTTAGGTGGATGGAATAGGCATTCTTCGTACGGTGGGGGTTTACTCCCACCGCAAAGACTTGCCGGGTCAAAAATAGCGGCTGGACCAAGGCCCAGCCCTAGCAGGTAAGTCTCAGTTCTCGCCGGTGTCCTCACCGTGCGAGGCAGTTGACCGGCAGGTCTCAAGATTAACCAGCTTTTTGTTTGGGAATATGGAGAGCTTCAGTCAAAACCCTTGCAAGGTCAGGAGACCTTGCAAGAACAAGATTCCTTCAGCTTAACCCAAATACCAACAAAGCGGATGGACTGAAGCCCATCCGTACGGTGGGGGTTCACTCCCACCATAGCCACCGCTCTTGCTAAACATCATGGATGGACTGAAGCCCATCTGTAAAGGGTCAATCCCCCGCAATCATTGTCTGTTCGCCGAAGGATCATTGCTCAATGCGTTTGATTTGTTTGCGCATCCATAATGCCCTGGTAGATTGGTAACGGCGGACTACCAACATCGAGAAAGGCACGACCTCCATCAGATAATCATCAAGCCTGCCAAAGATCTGATCCGGCGTGAGCACTTCCTCAGCCGCGCCGATGATCATCAGATCGTAATTCCCCTCCTGACATTCCTGCAAGATCCCATCTGCGATTGAATCAGTGGTGCGGACTTTGACCCGAAAAATATCGCTGATCTCCCCAATTTCCTGTTCTATGATCTCGTGCACTTGTAATTCCTCATCCTCAAGACGTTCTTCGTCAGCTTCGCCAAGCACCAGCCTCAGGGCAACAATTTCACCTTTGTTACTTGGCAATGTGATATCACGCGCCATTTGCAGCGCGAGACTCGCGTTTGGACCGCTGCCAACCGGCACGAGGATGCGCCGGATGGGATTGGGAAGTCCCCGGTCGCGCAGGACGGCAACGTTGCGGTTTGCCATCATCATGACTTCTTTGAGGATGTTGTTGGGATATTCCACTTTTGCATGTTCCTGAGGATAGCCCAAAATTACGAGGTTAACGTCCTTGTGGCGGTTGAGCTCAGAGAATATGCCTTCTTCAACCCGAGTTGCAGCTTTTAGTTTGGCGTAAATGGGGACATTACGATCCATGGCAATCGGGGTGATTGCTTCGAGCATTTTATGCTGTTCTTCTTTTTTTGCCTCCACAAGCGCGGGCACATCAGTGGTACCAAGATTGAGGGGTGTCTTGACCACTGTAAAGAGACACACTGCGGTATCTTCCTGCTGATTGACCAATTGGGCAGCCAGGTTGGTCAGGTTTTTTGCAGTCTTGACCCTTTTGGCGGCAATCAATACGCGCCCGCCGCCTTCCTGGGACTCCAGTTGCGCATTGAGATCCTGGCGAGCCCTTAATTGCTTTGAGATAAAGTAAGCCACACTCAGGATTGCCAAGACGGCAGCTAAAAAGAGCAGAGCCCGTGGGTTGGCAAAGGAGATGATCAGCACGCCAGCCAAAGCAGCGGCAATTACCGTCACTGGGTACAAGGGCACTTTAAAGGGACGTTCGATGTCAGGGAATTTTTTGCGCAGCCGCGGCATAGCCAGAGTTGCCCAGAAGAGCACGAACATATAGCCGGCGCTCGAGATGAAGCTGAGGAAGTCCACCAAACCGATCGCCGCAACAAGCGCGCTGATGATGACCACCATCACGACAGCCACCCAGGGCGTGCGCCATTGACTAAGGCGGGAGAACGAGCGTGGCCAAACGCCTTCACGGCTGAGCGAGAAGGCTTCGCGTGTGGCTGAGAGCATGGCTGAGTTCACGGAGGTGAGGGTGGCGATGATACCGGTAATACCCATGACAGTGACACCAACACTGGGCCAAAAACGGGAAGCGGCATCTGTTAGGGCGGTTTCGGAACCTGCCAATTCTGTGAATGGGACCGTGCCGACTGTGACCATCGTGACCGTGGAATAGATCAGGGTGGTGAGCAGCAGACTGACGAGGATGCCGATGGGAATATTGCGACTTGGCTTGGTGATTTCTTCGGCGTCATCAGCGATGACCTCAAAACCAACATAAGCGTTGTAGGCCAGGGCAATGGCGGAGAGCATGCGCCCCATGTGCGCGATGAGGCTTTGATTATCGAAGACCTGGCGACCGGAGAGGAAGGTTTCCATGTTGAAACCACCGTCGCTGAAGAATCCTTTGAAAATGAAAGTGCCAAAAACCACCAGCAGAAAAGCGCCGAGGATCACTTGCAGGTTGCCTGCACTGCTGACACCGCGGATGTGCATCGCGCCGATGATTATGATGACTGCAATAGCGACCGGGATGATGGGCAGAAAGGGAATAAAGATGGAAAGCGAAATCGCAAAACCGACCGCAGAAAGGGCGGCATAGAAGGTGCTGGAAAGAGCGTCCAGTGAACCAACAAGAAACATCAGCCAACCTTTGCCGAAACCTTCGCCCACGTAGGTCATCGCGCCGCCAGTGACAGGGAAGGTGGTGGCGAGTTCGCAATAGTTGAGCGCGATGCTGAGGGTGAGCACACCCCCAAGCGCCAGCGCGAGCACGGATTCGGGGCCGGCTAATTTTGCGACATGTCCGGTGAGAACGAAAATTTCCGCAGCGATGGTGCCGGCAGTTCCCAGCATAATCACTTGCAGAAGAGTAAGTTGACGCTTCAGTTTGCGCTTTGCCATACTGACTCCAAAACAAGGGTTTGATTTCTGGCTGGAATTATAGCACTTTGAGAGTGATGTGATTTTGACCCTTGTTTTAGCAGATCTACTTTTTTTAGATCTGGAAAATTGAAGTGTAAACAGGCGCAATTTTCAAATTACAATTGAGTTGATCAGCACCGAGTCGTTATCGATTACTTGGGATTTCATGTACAATCTACATAGATCTTGAAAGAGGTGAAAAATTAAGACTAATTTCAGACTGTTCGCATTTTTGTCTGCAATTTTAATGGTGACTATGGCGTGCAGCATTACCCGCCGGACGCCGACCCCGCTGCCTCAAAGCAACGCGGAAGATCAGAATGTCCTGGTTAGTGAAATGCGACAATTGAGCGCTTTTACCAGGATCGATATGGATGGTGGCGCCAAGGTGAACCTTGTGCAGGGCAATGAGCACTCCATCAAAGTTGAAGGTTCCCCCCGGGTAGTGGACCAGGTTGTCACAGAAGTGAATGATGGGGTGCTGGAGATAAACTTCCGCGACAGAATGCTTTTCGAAAATTGGGGAGAGAGCCTGACCCTGACAATCACTTTCAAAGATCTGAGTGATTTTAGATTGGATGGCGGGGTTGAACTGATCGCTGACGGCCTAAATCTTGAGAATCTCAGCGTAACAATTAACGGCGGCGCCAGCGTTAAGATGAACAATCTGCTGCTGAACTCACTTGGTATGACCCTGCTGGGAGGCGGCGATATCCAGGTTTCCGGAATTGCTGAAACCCACAATATCAAAGTTTCTGGGGGAACCAACTACCAGGCGGAAGACCTCAAGAGCGCTAATGTGAGCGTCGAAATTATTGGCGCAGCAAATGTGGAGGTATGGGCAACTGAAAGGCTCAATCTCGACCTGGCGGGTGCTTATAGTGTGAGCTATTGGGGCAGCCCGGAGATTACGCAAAGCATCACCGGACTTGGTGAGATAAAAGCCCTGGGCGAAAAGTGAGATGTTTTAGGGATGGTGTTTGCTGGCAGCATCAATTGCTGTCTGCTTGCCATGCTTCAGAGATACGCTGGTAAGTCTGCCTGAGATCTTCAGGCATGACGCGCGTTTCGCCAATCACGGACATAAAATTGGCGTCGCCCTGCCAACGGGGGACGACATGCATGTGCATGTGGGCAGCGATGCCAGCGCCGGCTGCTGATCCCAGGTTTAACCCAACGTTAAAACCCTGGGGATGATAAAGCTTTTCCAATACACGCACAGCCTTTTGTACCAGCTGCATCATTTCGTTGAGAGTCTCGGGGGGCAAGCCTGAGAGTTGATTGGTGTGGAGGTAGGGGACCACCATCAAATGCCCGCTGGTGTAGGGGAAGAGATTGAGGATGATGAAGCAGTTTTCCCCGCGGTGGAAGATCAGGTTTTCGGGGCTGTCTTGCTCTTTGAGGGCCAGGCAGAACGCGCAACCTTCGTTGTTTTTATCCCGCCCAATGTATTCCGAGCGCCAGGTGGAGTAGATGTGCTGCATGGGGATTATTTTAGCAGATAATGGGGGATGTGAGGGGGGTAGTCTGGCCCACATTTCGGTTCTCGCCGGGTCTCCTGACCCGCGAGGGTTTTGACCGAAGGTCTCCACCTATCCTTGTCCAAATGGAATGGTCGGTACCCCTTGTTCTCGCAGGGTCTCCAGCAATACATACACACTCAGTTAATTGGTTTTCGAATCATTACGGTGGGAGACCTGGCGGTCAAGTGCTTCGCTCGGTCCGGACACCGGCGAGAACAGAGGATTACTTGTTCTTGCAAGGTCTCCTGACCTTGCAAGGGTTTTGACCGAAGGTCTCCACTTATCCTTGTCCAACCGGAGCGGTCAGTATCCCTTGTTCTCGCAAGGTCTCCTGACCTTGCAAGGGTTTTGACCGAAGGTCTCCACTTATCCTTGTCCAAATGGAATGGTCGGTACCCCTTGTTCTCGCAGGGTCTCCCGACCTTGCAAGGGTTTTGACCGAAGGTCTCCAACCATTTTTTTACCCAAAAGGTACGATCGGTACCTCGCCTATTTCCCCATTGATCCAATACCTGGCCGAAGAATGTTTCCAATGTTCAGGCAGTTTTACTAGCCCCTTCCTGACTGGATTTTCGTGGATATAGTTCATTTTTTGCATTAAGAAATGCTCAGTAGCCAGGGCTTCAGCGTGCCAACCAGTCTGCCAAACATGACGGATTCGGTCGCTGAGTTGATTAGCGCGAATTGTCTGGGCGAGGGTCTCCGAAAGGTTTGCATCGATGTAATCCGCAAGCGCATTCCCTGTAAACTTACGGAAATCTATCAATGTCCTGCCTAACCGTTCATTATCATAATCTGCGTCAGAAACAATGAGATGAATATGATTTGGCATGATCACATAGGCATGGATACGAAGATGTTTGTTCGTGTAACAAAATCGCAGGCTGCTGTTGATGATCTCTATTGGCTCAGGATTGATAAACACAGGCAGCCAATCAACGATGGTAAAGGTGACGAAGTCTAAATAAACGCCATCGATGAATTTGTAACTGTCCACTATGTAATTATTTTTGATAAGTAGTAATTAGAGCAGAATATTTGGAGACAAGGATAAAACTAGGGAAAACAGATAGTTGGAGACCTGCCGGTCAAATACCTCGCTAGATCCCACAGGGAGGCTTTGCCCTCAGGAGACCTTGTGAGAACAGGGTATGAGGACACCGGCGAGAACGGATAGACACCGGCGAGAACAGATAGGCACCAGCAAGAACAGAGATTTCTGGAGGCCTAAAGGTCAAAAACCTTACAAGGTCAGGAGACCTTGTGAGAACAGAGTCAGGTTCAATTATGGAACCTGACCTACGCACAGATTCTGGTGTAGGGGTAGACCCCTTGTTATGACAATGATGGTTTACATGTTGTTTAGGTTGATTGTTTACACTTTTATTTTCCAAACACACATCTCGGATCGTAGAGGCAAACCCGTTTTTGCCACGGTGACGGGTCACCACGGGGGGTGACCCCTACATCTGTTGTTTAAGGGAGAGGTTGCTTTTGTAGGGGCAGACCCCCGTGTCTGCCCTAAAGACTGCAAACAATCACCCTGTATAAAGTGTAAACAATCATACTTGTCTAAACACCCCTGTGTCTACCCTGCGAAATTGGATAACCACAGGTGTTTACTCCAACCAAGGTGACCAAGTTGTTAATTGTTATTGACATCCAACTCCACTACATTTACAATATGACCGGTCAGTCATACCACCCAAAGGAATCCCATGCCCACGAAAACCTACCATAACCTTCCCGAAGAAAAGCGCCTGAAAATTGAAGAGGTTGCCATCGCAGAATTTGCCGCCAACCCGCTGCAAAGCGCCTCGATCAATGCCATCGTTAAAAACGCCGGCATCGCCAAAGGCTCTTTTTATCAGTACTTTGAAAACATCGAGGATCTTTACGCTCATATATCAAGCATCATAAGCAAGAAAAAAATCGAAGTAATCAACAGCCTGCCCCTGGATGCGGCCAACCTGGACACCTTTCGCTATCTGCGGCGGGTTCTGCAGGCAGCCGTTGAGTTCCAAATCAGGCACCCGGATTTGGCCAGCATCGAACGCTTTCGGCGGATGAACTCCAATCACCTGAGCAGCGTCGACCCCGAAACGGGTGAACGGGTGAGTGGTGACGGGCGCTTCCACGCCTTTTTGACCCAGGGTATTCTGCACGACGACATCGCCACCTGGGTGGACGTGGATATGGCGGCTTTTATGCTTGAGATCATCGAAGGTGGGATTGCCCCCTACCTGGTGGAGCGTATCGGCAGTAAGACTCCCGGAGTTGCCTCAGGTGCGCTTTCTCCGGAGGATAACCGCGCAACTCAGGATTTATTTGACAACCTGATGGACATTCTCGAGGCAGGCCTGGCACGCGAGCCTCAAATCCGGAAGGATTTTTACTCGAAATAACGTATTCCCCAAACCTTGTTTTACAGAAAAAAAGGACCCATTCAAGGCGGGTCCTTTTTGCAATCTCAGTCAAAGGAAAGATCGGGAACACCCAAACAAGTGCCCACCTGGAATGCACCGCGGATCCAGTCGTGGTCGGCGGGCATGGTTTTGGACTTGCCAGCCACCTCGTCCAGGGGGACGCTGGTGACCGAGCCATCAATGCGGCAGGCCATACGCCCAAACTGACCCTCCACCGCCATTTGAACGCTCCATTCCGCCAGTTGATTGGCGAGCAGTCGATCTGCCGCGGTAGGTGTTCCGCCGCGAACCAGAGAGCCAAGGATGGTGATGTGGGTCTCAAGCTCGGTTGCTTCGCCCAGGCGCCGCGCCAACAGCAGAGTTTGGGCTGAGTAGTTGTTCTCGATGCGTTCATAGGCTTTTTCCTGATCCTCAGCACTGGTGGCTCGTTTGCTGGCAGCCATTTCCATAAAGTCAACCAGTTCTTTCGACTTGGCTTTTTCGGCGACAGCCACCAGTGAAAAGTTGCGCCCAGCAGCTTTGCGGCGATGGATCGCCTCGATGACCACATCAAAATCGTACGGTATTTCCGGGATGAGGATCACGTCCGCGCCGGCAGCCAGACCCGCGCCCATGGTGAGCCAGCCAGAGCAGTTGCCTAGCAGTTCCACCAGCATGATGCGGTGGGTGGCGTTGGCGTTGGTGTGCAGCCGGTCGATTGCCTGGGTGGCAATCTCACGGGCGGTATCGAAACCGATTGATTTATCCGTGCGGGGCACGTCGTTTTCGCAGGATTTGGGCATGGTGATGATGTTCAATCCTGCCTGGCTCAGGTGATAGGCGGCCGATTGACTTTTGTTATCGCCAATGATGATCAGCGCGTCAAGATTGTTGTGATGGTAGCTATCCACGGCTTCCTGCGTACGGTCAATTGGACCTTGCGGGCTGGGCATGCGTTCGGGCAGGTGCCGGCTGGTGCCAAGGATCGTACCTCCCTGGGTCAGGATGCCCGAGAGCATTGTTCCCTCAAGTAGATTCACCTTGCGGTCCTCTATCAAGCCCAGATATCCATCCCGAAAACCCAATACCTCCATATCGTGATGGTTGGCGACGGCCTTGCCAAAGCCGCGGATGGCGACATTGACGCCAGGGCTGTCGCTGCCTGCTGTGATTAATCCGACTCTCATCTTACACACTCCTGTTCTTCGATATCCCAATTATAGCCTTAGAAATGGGGCTTTGAGAGGATTGGCGGGACGAGTTTTTCAAAAAAATCGCCATTTAGCGCTTCCATTTGTTATAGTATTAGTAAGGAGATTAACATGGAACTCAATGAAGCTTTTTTTAACGAAATTGTTCTGCTGCGCCAAACCCTGGAACGGATTGCAAGCTCGTTGGAGGATATCGACGACACGCTTGAGATTATGTTCCTGATGGAAGATTACGAGGATGAGGATCTGGAGGATTTGGATCTGATCGACTCTGATGAAGACGATCTGGAGTTCGACGAAGAAGATTTAGAAATCGACCAGGACTAATTTGGGTTGTTGGACTGCGGTTGGAGCAACAAAAAACCGCTCGTTCTCACAAGCGGTTGTTTTGTGTGCCGAGTCACAGACTTGAACTGTGGACCCTTCAATTTTCAGTCGAATGCTCTACCAACTGAGCTAACTCGGCAACGAACTGAAATTTTAACCGCGACCGGCGAGACTGTCAAGCAATTCGTCCGATTTTCGTGTGAGTAGGTCAGCACATGGTATACACTTTTTAGATAAGTCATACGAGTTGTACCGGGATCGATGTCTGGAGTTATGGGGGATAAGATATGAAGACATCGAGGTGTACATTGATCAAAGCTATAACCCACTTAGACTACCAAGAGTTGAGGCAGATTAGTCCCGAGGCAGCCAGGCGAGCAATTCTACAGGTTTTGAAGGCACACAATGGGAATGTGACAGCGACAGCCAGGATCTTGAGTGTCAGCCGGGCGACAATCTACAAAGCAATCCGCAAGAGTGAGGCGGGGGATTTGAAAGATGGATCAAAAGCGCCACACCGGGTACACAACAAAACGAGTGCCGGGATTGAAGCCAGGATCCTGGAGCTGAGAGAAAAGACCCGCTATGGACCTGTCAGGTTGAAAGAGGAACTGGAGGCACTGGATGGTTTGACGATGTCTGAAAACACTATCCGCAATATTCTCAGACGCAACAAAGCCAAATCGAAACTGAAGCCTCACAAACCCCACAAAAAAGGCTCCCGTCCTTATGTGGATTGGTATCAGGCCAAAGCATTTGAAATTGTGCAAATTGACCTCAAATATGTCGTGGACCAAAAAGCGCTGACCCTGGAGCAGATCCGTCACTTTCACTCGAAACAGTTTCCTCTCTATCAGTGGACTGCTGTCGATGTTAACTCCCGCTTCAAACTGATGGCTTACTCTGATCAGAAAAGCTGGACCAATGGCCTGACTTTCTTTCTGTGGGTGCTTTCCTGGCTCAGAAGTCACGGTGTCTCGGTGCCCATCGTCTTTACTGTGGATCGGGGTGAAGAGTTTGGGGGGAAATCCTGGCTTAAACTCATCGAACTCAGAAAACTCCTGTCTGGATTTGGCTGTTCAATTATCCAGAACCATGCTGCCAGCCCTCAGGAGAACGCGCATGTTGAACGCTCCCACCGTACCGATGACGAGGAGTTTTACATCCCCAGATTGCTTTCCATTCATTCCCAAAAGGACTTCTTCCTTGAAGCGATGCATTATCTCTATTACTACAATGCTGTCAGAAAACATTCATCTCTACAAAGACGTTCCCCCTGGGAGCATCTGCTCGCTAACTCTCCTGATTTAGATGCTAAAATCAGGTTTGTTCCACCCATCCTTCTGGACAATATCGCTGTCCAGCTCGGTGACTGGAGTGGATACCATCTGCTGGCTCAGTACCTTCGTCCGATTTTCGATTGTAGCCAAAAAGACATTTTACTAAAAAGTGCGGATGTCTATCACCCGCACTTTTGTGCTTCTGAAAACTTCTTCTACTTCATCCTCATGTCCTCAATGTCGTTCTGCCAGTTCCAGAACGGGGTGATATCTGGGGTAATTGTGGATGTATTGATCCGCTGACTGCTAAAGAGGACGAAATTGTTTCTACAGTAGTTAGGGATTTCAACACCCCAATCCATAATGATATCAAAGGCTTGCTGGTAGAGTTGTTTTCTCAATGCCTGGTCATCGGTTGAACGTGCCTGTAAGATCAACACATCCAATGCTTGATCCTGGATGTAGTAGTGATTCGAGTGGGTTCCATCAGGTTGGTCAAAGGTGTTTGAACTGTGATACACCTGGAACAAGTCAGGATCTATTATTGAGCCCCAGGCAGCGGTCCACAATTCCTGGGTACCACTGTCCAGCGCATCCCATAGAACATTAGCATCAGGGGGATCATTGATTGTCAGGGTCATCCCAATTTCAGATAGGGTTCCCTGGGCTGCAACTGCAAGGCTATAGGCAGGGTGATTTCCCACACCTCCCCCGGGGACAATGATTTCATAAGTTAGTTTTGCACCTGTCGGGGGAGCCACAACCATCCCGTTTGATACCAAAAAACCCGCTGCCTCAAAGAAACCAAGTGCGGCTTGCTGGGCAGCCGCAACCTTTTGAGACTGGGTCATCCCAGGGGTGTAAATTGGATCACCATTCACATCCACTGAAAATGCTTCCCGGTAACCAGGATCACCCGGTTGAGGGGAAGCCCAGGATGAGTGGATGATTGGATACTCCAGGACTGAAGCACCATCCAAACCATAATAGCTCTCATTTGCCGATTTGCGATGAACAGCCAAAATGGTGGAGAGGGCTTTACGCAAGTTACAGGATGCAACAGAGGCAGGGTCATCTCCCACTATTACCAACCTGGAATTGAGGCCGATATAACCGTATCCGAGATTTTCGATTTTAGAGGTGGTAATAATATCGCCAGTAAGTTGCCCATTGGAATTTGCCGCGTAAATCTCAGCTATTGTGTTGGCATTGAAGAAGGTAGCAGCCAGATCAACGCTGCCCGAGTCAATAGCCCCCGGCAGTGAATGACTGGCATCCTCGACAAACCTAATTCGAGTGATCTTGGGCTCACCTTTATAGTAATAACTATTAGCACCAAGATAATTCACACCATCAAGTTTGTATGCGAATTGATAAGGTCCGGCACCCATGGGGGCGTCGTCTTTACTATGCTGTAATGAAAGATCACTAAAATCGAAGCCGAACAAGTTCTCGGCATAATCGTACTTTGCCAGACTGCCGTAATAATGCAAAGGAGTGATTGGAATATTTAAGGAGTAGATCCAGGAAGGATCAAAACCTTCAATCTCAATCGTTACAGTAGTATCACTGAGCTTTTGAATACCACTGATGTTGGGTATTCCTCCGATCATGTCCGGGTCAAGCGGTCCCCAATAGAGGATGAAATCCTGTTTGACTTCTTGATACACATCGGTGCCATCCGTTGATTCATAGGGGAAAGCCGCACGATAGTCATTGCTGTAACAAGTCCTAATTTCTTCAGCAAAATCAGTTTGGGTGGGATATTCGTAATCCAGATCCCAGGTTCTGCCTGAGCAACTGGCGGTCATAACTTTAGTGGTTGTGTTTACCTGTGCAAACCCCCACAATGTCATACCAAGAGCGACCTGCAGACCTTCATTGGCATACACCTCTTCAGGTGAGAAGCCAATAAACGCCTCAGCGTAAGCTTCTGTATAGTTGCTTACAACATAATTTACAATCTTTTCAACTTCAATTGCCAGAGCTGCCTCCAGCCGGTTCCAGACATCATTTTGCTGGTCCAGCGTCCAGGGATCGGAGGGAGTCCAAATATGCTCCTCTCCGGAATCATAGATGGAAGCATAAAAGTCCGCGTATTTTTGGTAAATTTCAGGCGTGGTCTGAGTTTGATAATCCTGCAGTCCCAGGATTGGCAGATCTGCAATTCCGTTTGATCCATCATAGGCAGGATCAAGAAAGGTGTATAGTGTGAAAATCAGGTCATCCGAGCTGACAGGCAGCCCGTCTCCAAATTTGAGATCGGTTCGCAAGGTAAAAGTATAAAGGGTATTACCCGTCGTGCCGTTGATCTCGATATCAACATCGGCTGGTCCGGTATAGGTGTATGAAGTGCCATTGAAAGTTCTTGTTTCACCAATAATGGCATCCTCGACAATCATCGCCTGCCGGTCGATGGTGACCGAATCAAGTTGGGTCAGGTCGACTATGTCCTTCTCATAATTTGTGGTGTGAAAGAATGGGCTCAGATTTTGAACTTGGTCGTAAACGGTAGCAACTGTTAATGTGGATTGTTTAAGAATGGCCGGCAGGAAGATGGTTGTGCCACCTCCATTGGCAGAGACAACGCTGCCGAATACGAATGAAAGAATCAGAATTGACGCAAGAACAAGTGAAAAGAAACGTTTTTTGAGCATGGTCCCTCCAATTTGCTCGCTGAATTGTGGTTAGTATACACTATTATCGCAAATCCTGTTGAATTTCCTAAATGGAACTGTCATTTCAGGCAGGTCTCTTATGAGTTTTCGTTCAGGAAGGAGAAAAATTAGACGGAGAAGGTTATAATCGGAGGCATGAGATACCAACTTTCTACTGAATGGAGCATCGATGTGCCCGAAGATTACCAGTGGCGCAAGGAAGATGACCACGTGATTTTCTGGCGCAAGGGCGCCACAATCCTGACCACGATTTTTGCCTACAGTGGTGAGAAGAACCGGCACATCCTGCTGGCAAACCTTAAGGCACGCGCAGAAGCGGAGAAACTGGAAGTGATCACCGACCTTGACGGGGACATCGAGCGCTTTGGCTACTTCAAAACCGAAGACGTCCAGCCCGGGCATACGCGCCTGGCGCTGCACGCTTTCACAACTGCACCTCACGGCTGCCTGCAGACTTCGTTTTACCTGGATGACCCGGATGAGCTCAGGGAACACCTGCAAATCTGGCAGACCGCAACCTATCAACCGCAGGGAGAATTATGAGCCAAATGCAGCCAGCGACCGGATTTGTGGGATATTTTGACATCCTGGGATACACCCAGATCATGCTCAATAACAACATCCACAAAACTGCTCAATTTGTTTCTGATACCCTGATGAACATCCCGCGGGATATGATAAATTCCTTACGCTCACCCCACCAGGCAGTTCGACCTTTGGAAGTAGCGCCTGAGTCTTCCGAACGAGATGGCTGGAGCCAGATACTGGACCGGGTGAGTTGGATCATCTTTTCGGACTCCATTCTGATCAGTTTGCCTTTTGATCCTGCTTTGCCTGAGCGCGACCTGGTGCGGCTTTATCTGGCGTTTTCAACCGTGTGCGCCTCATTGATGAATCGATGCTTTACGGCGGGTTTTCCGCTGAGGGGAGCGATTTCGGTAGGGGAGTTTTTCATCGAAGACCGCTGTTTTGCCGGCAGACCGATTATCAACGCCTACTACGCCACGCAGCAACTTGAGTTTGCGGGATGCGTTTTGGATGAGGCGGCCAATAACCTGATTAGCGAAAGCCGCAAACATTTGGTGAAGAAGGGCGAGCGAAGCCTGCTGGACAAGCTCGATCAAACCACTATTCTCTACATGGTGCCATTGAAGGAAGACCTGGATGAACGTCTGCGGACGATTAACTGGGTTGTGCTGGACACTCCTGGATTTTCGTCGATTTCCGGAGATATCCGCGAGGTGACCACGCGGGCATTTTTGATGCACAACAAGATTGCCGTGCCTGCCGTGCAAGGGAAGATCAACAACACAGAAATGTTTATCCGGCATGTTCTGACGAACCTGCGAAGGGATGATTCGTAAGAGTAAAAAGGCAATTGATCGCCATTCCACGTATCCACAAAGGTTTAGGTAACATAAGAGATTTTCATGTTCTCTTGTAAAAAAGAGATGTTTGTGTAGGTCAGGTTCCGCAGCCTGCCCCGCGTGTTTATATGCGGGGTTGAACCTGAGATGACGAGTTTGTCTGGAATAAAAAATCTTTTCATTTTCCTTTGTAAAAACGAGATGTTTGTGTAGGTCAGGTTCCGCAGTTGAACCTGACATTGCAAGCGTTTGCCAACAACGGTTTTGGAAAGGTTATTTTCTTGCGAAGAATTAAGCTTTTAGACGCCAAATTAAAAATGATGCATGCCGAGGTTCGTTATGTCAGGTTGAAATTCGCAACCTGACCTACGCCAATACTTGCTTGGGAAAAATCAGGGGTTTCGTTACACCTTTCATCCGGAATGGCGCACCCTATCCGCTTCGCTGCCAGGGCAGGGGCCATTCCCAACGTCGAGGCGTATGCATGTGCATCGAATTACGCCCATGAACGCCAAATCAAAAATGATGCATGCCGAGGTTTGTGATGTCAGGTTGAAGAACGCAACCTGACCTACCCGGACAGATGCCCGATCAAAAAGTGATATATGCCGGGATTCCCTTTCCACCTCTCATCCGGAATAACACACCCTATTCGCTTCGCTGCCAGGGCAGGGACCAATCTCAAAATCAAAATACAACACATACGAAAAACCGCTCTGGAGATTCAGAGCGGTTTTGAGTGTTGGGCCAGACGCAGATTACTCGATTGTGATGGCGGCTTCAGGGCATTCTTCCGCGGCTTCGCGGGTGGCATCCTGAAATTCCTCAGGGATGGGGTCCAGCAAAACTTCTGCGTAGGGTTCGTTCTGAAGGCTAAAAACCTCGGGTACGATTCCTTCACAAATACCACAGCCGATGCACAGGTCCTGATCAACAGTTGCTTTCATTTCAATTTTCCTTTCAAGATCGTTATTATTTATTGATTCCTCAGCGTCATCCGCGCTATCCGCGCCGGATGGAGTTGGTGTATCTGATTCTTCGCCATTTTCAACGATTATGGCGCTTTCGGGGCAATCCTCTGCTGCCAGACAGGCATCTGCTTCGAATTCCGGCTCCACCGGGTCCATGATCACCTCCGCTATTGCGCTGGAGGCAAGGCTGAAAACGTCGGGGGCGTCGCCTTCGCAAATCCCACATCCGATGCAAAGATCGGGGTCAACATGTACTCTCATCAAACTTCTCCTTGTTCGAGTAAACATTCTGGCAAGCCAGCTAAATTACGCCGTAAGTATAACACGCCTTGTCTTTTTTCCTCACAAGAATCAGCCAAAAAGATGCACTCTTTCTGCTTTAATCAGGACTTTTGTCCCCAAAAGGTTTTTACACCAGTTGTGACCAAATCGATAAAGGTGCCCAGAAGAACTCCGCTGAAAATTATCACCAGCAGGAGCGGCATGCCACTGATGGTAGAGGGCAGGTTCTGCAGAGGAGCCCAATTGGCAGGCGCAAACATGAATGGCGCGAATTTGTTGATTGTCTCGACAAAGGCAGGGTTCAGAGCGTTTGGCGTGCTAAACCAGGTGAGCAGCAGAACCACGTGTAGGATGACCTCAAGCAGGGTGGCAAAGAAAACCGGCAGCGTGTGGCGGCGCGTAAGGAAGCGAATGGACTGGTTCAAAACTGCTGCTAAAGCCGCGGCAATAAAAAGCCAGCGAAGTGTGATCAGCACTTCAGGATTGAATATGGGAATCAGACCTGAATTCTCCCAAACGAGTGGGATGTTGACCTGCGGTACAACCACAAACAGGATCAGGAACAGAATTGTGAAGATGAAACTCGCGATGATGTCTCCAAGTTTGATCACCTGGTGTTTTTCAGGCACAGCAGGCAGATCTTCGAGGTCATCTTTGTCGTAATCAAGCTTGACGTCTTTCTGATAGAGGATCGCAAAAATAATTGTGACCCAGGCAAATGCCCCCAGAAGGCCCTGCCAGATATTACACAGGACTGACGCGAAGAACACGAAGACATTGCTTTCAAAGTTGACAAAACCTTCAAGCAGGGACGCGATCGCCATCCCTAGCGTGACTGCCAGCAGAACGATTTTCAGGACCCGCAGGTATACCGAAAAATGCGGCTGACCAATAAGTGCGTCTTTGGCGTGCGGATCATATTTCGCAGCCAATTCGGCGGGTCGACCCAACTCCATCAGCACAGCTTTGGTATCGGCGTCGCTTGCTTGCTGGCCTTGGCTGCGCTCAGCCAAAGTTTCTTCGATCAGGCTTTCAAGTTCCTGAGCCACATCCTGCCGTTTATTTTCGGGCAGGTGCTTGGTGACGGCGTATATATAGCGTTTGATTAGTTCTTTTGATTCCATTTCATGCCTCCAGGATGGTTTCGATATTTTTGACAGAGTCGCGCCAATAGCTTGTGATTTGGGCCAAAAGTTGGCGTCCTTTTTCGGTGATCTGGTAATACTTGCGCGGTTTTTCCGTGCTGGTGTCCCAGTCGCTGCGCAGCAGGGCTTGGTCTTCGAGCCGGCGAAGCAGGGGATAAACCGTGTTCGCTTCCAGGGGGATGCCGCTATCGGCAAGTTCCCTGACCAGTTGATAGCCATAGCTTGGCTGTTGGCACTGCTTGAGTACCACCATGTTGGTAACCCCTCGCCGCAGCTCGACGACAAAATTTGCATAGATCTCATCTAATTCGCTCATATTTCTCCTCAAAATAATGTTGAAGACATTATAGTGTATATCACACAATATGTCAAGAGTATAATTTGAATTAAGGAGATGATTTGGGAATTGAAGTTTTTTGTCCAGGCGAAGACCTTGCAGTCAGGTTGCATGCTCGCGGGTATTTCACTCTGCTGTATTTCGAGGATTATGCAAACAGGCACGCTGAGTTCCTGCCCCATACCCTGAGGGAGAGTTCCAGGGGCTGGGTCTTGTCATCCTGAACGCAGTGAAGGATCTGATCAAATACTATCAGATTCTTCGCAAAAGAGGCTCAGAATGACAGAAATTTTCGGTTTTGATTACGCACAATTTTCAAGCGCAGCGAAACAACCCTCAAAAAAGAAAGTTGACGTTTTATGTTGAATGCAGGTATATTTAGCCATCTCTATTGCGAGGTTTACTATGATCTATCATCTGACCACCCTGCCTGAATGGCAAAAAGCGCTAAATGAAGGTGTTTACATCCCCAACGGTTTTGAGAAGGACGGTTTCATTCACTGTTCGGATCACTACCAGATCAAATCCACTGCCAACCGCTTTTATCGTGAAACGCCTCAGCTGATTGTGCTGGAAATTGATCCTGCTCTTTGCGACGCGGAGTTAATTTACGAAAATCTCGAGGGGGGCGAGATGCCCTTCCCGCATCTTTATGGCACTCTGCCGGTCAATGCAGTTAGAACCGTTCACGAACTAGGCCATGAAGCCAATGGGGACGTCAGCTTTCCAGCAGCATTGATCCATCCTGAGCCGCAGCTCTTCACAGAGCTGCCCTACGGGCAGCCCGGGCGCGTTTTCCGCTCGCCAACCCCCGGCAGCAAGATGTTTGACCCGCAAGACCGTGTTTTGGAGCTTTATCGAGAGGCAAATATTGATGTAGTAGTTGTGCTGAACCTGATCGAAGAACATCTGCGCTATCGGGGGCGGGAACTGCTGCCTTTCTATGAGCAAGCCGGCATCCATGTGATCTACGATCCCGTGCCTGACTTTTCCGCACCGCCTCAGGGTACCTGGGATAATTCACTGAAAAAAGTTGCCTCGCTGTTAAGTCAGGGTAAGAATGTTGCCATTCACTGCCACGCAGGTGTAGGGCGCACAGGAATGTTTGCCGCCTGCCTGGCACAAGACCTGTTGGGTCTTGCTCCTGCGTCTTCGATCGATTGGGTACGGCAATATATCCCATTTGCGGTTGAGACGCAGTTCCAACAGCAGTATGTTTTTGGGCACCGGAAATAGAATCTGTCAAGCAAACCACCCTGGTTCCAGCCAGGGTGGTTCTTGTTGATATTTTATTCGATGGCTAAGTTTAGCGTAATCTCGGTGGTTGTGGCCGCGCCTGAGATCACATTGATGATGTAATCGCCGGCTTCGGGGAGCACTCCTTCGAAGCTGGTTGAATCACCCATCCCTGAAAGCAGAACGGTGCCATCGACGTGCCAGATGGAGATTTTGAAGTTCTGCGTGGGTGATATGCTGACAGACATGGTTTGCCCCTTGTTTGCCCAGGCGACAAAATTGTGTACCTTACCGGCCGGGACGCTTGCCTTGACCGTTATGCTGGAGGTGTTGGGGGCAAAAGAAATTCGCTGTGGGATGCCGAGGTAGAGCGAGTAATCCCTGGCGTAGTTACCAGCCTTGATGTCGAGATACCAATCGCCCTTTTCTGAAATGTAGCCCCGATACCAGGTCCACAATTGGTCAAATTCAACCAGTTTTTTGCCGCTGGGGCTTGTGATGGCAATATACGCGCCGCTGCTGCTGATATCCATCAGTTGATTTTTGTCTGCCCAGAAGACAAAGCGTTGGGTGGCATTGGCTGCCAGGTGACCTTCGGCGCTGACGTTGGTGGTGCCGGAAGCGAAGTTGAGCCTGACGGCTTGCCCCGGAACTGTGGTTGCCGTAGGCTGAACAGGAGTAACGGCTACGGTTGGCACGTTGGTTGCGGTGGGTGGGATAGTTGTGGCAGTGGGCGGGATGGGTGTGGGGCTGGCTTCAGGGCTGGCCTGTGTGGCACTTGGTTGGAGGGCTGCAGCGGTAGAAGTCTGCTGGGCTTGTGCTTGAACTGCAGCCTTGGTCAGAGTTGCCTGTGCAAAGAGGGCAACCTGGGTTTGTGAATCGGAAGGTGAGGTTGTCGGCTGTGGGAAACTACAAGCGGCAAGCATGCCTAATAATAGAACTGCTAAAACGATCTTTTTCATGTCTCCTCGATTTCTATGCCATCACTTAAAGATGGTCATATTTCATGACACTATATTTATAATACGCTGAATCGTGCCTGAAAGTTCCTTGTTTCCGGATTATTGCGCGATTTGCAGGTAAGCGTTGTAGTCTATCCAGTAAATCACTGCCGCAACGGCAATCACGAAGGCGCCATAAAGCAGCACGAAGATCCAGGCACGCGGTCTTTGCGCTTTGGCTATATGCTCAAAAAGCTCCTTGAGGGGTTTAAACCGGCAAGCAGCCAGGTATGTAAGGAAGCCAAGCCAGGCTCCGGAACTGTTCAGGATCAGGTCATCCACATCAAAGATCCGGATGATGAAACTGAGTTGGACGAACTCAATAGTCAGCGAGATAGCCAGTCCAATCAGGAAGGCCAGCCAGCCTTTGTGGCGGTTGGGCGTGAGCACTGACACCAAAAAACCGATTGGCATGAAAATCAGGACATTACCAAATATATTGATGGCTACGGCAAGCCAGGTGAAATGGTGGTCAACGTCAATTGCCCGCTCCAGCATCTGCACCAAGCCTCTTAGCGGCACCAGGTTGGGCGGTTCGGGCGTGCGATCCAGCACCAGCACAAAGGGTTCCAGTGTGCGTTGGATCAGGAACCATAAATATAGAAACAAGACAGCCAGGGTTAGCTCGCGCAGCAGGCTGCCGCGTTTGTGGATGGCAAAAAGCGCCAGGCGGGCAATGATCCAGCCAAAACCTGCCGCGAAAAGTAAAAGATTAATATCGTAAGTCAAGAAAATCATCAAGATCTCCCGATGGCATTGTATCGCAAAACAGCCAAGCGATTCTACTAAAGCTTAGGCGGGTAGAGTACCAGCAAAACACGGATTTGTGTCAGGTTTGCTATGAATCTTAACAAATTAATTACGATTCGTATGTTATGATTTTAGGGTTCCAACAATAAGGCTGTTTTCGGGAGAAAGAAAATGACCAAAACATTGTTAATATTGCGACACGCAAAATCCAGCTGGAAAAATGAAAAACTGAAGGATTTCGATCGCCCACTGAAGCATCGTGGCGAAGTTGCTGCCAATCTGATCGGCAAAGTACTTACGATGACTGAGTTGGTGCCCCAGCTTATCCTCTCATCTCCCGCGAAAAGGGCCAGGCAGACGGCTGAATTAGTCGCTGAGGAAGCCAAGTTCAAAGGCGAAATCAAATTCGTTGATCCTTTCTACATGGGTGAGCCTGAAAATTACATCACGGAACTGAAGGAACTGCCCGATGAAATTGAACGCGTGATGGTTGTGGGGCATAACCCCGGCCTGGAAGCTCTCCTGCAGTTGTTGGACGGCAAGGTGGATACGCTGCCGACAGGCTCTTTAGCTTATCTTTCGCTGGATCTCAAGCACTGGGCAGATCTCACCAAGGCTACGGCTGGTGATCTGATCAGTTTCTGGGAACCAGAGGAAATCAAACTTGAAGAAATGGAGGAAGATATGGGCAAGGATAAGGATAAGAAGGAAAAGAAAGAAAAGAAGGAAAAGAAAGAGAAGAAAGGCAAGAAGAAGGACAAGAAGTAAGCACTTTTCTTCCCTGGTAAGACCTTCTTGATAGATTTTCACCGCAGCGCAATCTTTGCGTAATTTTCAACCTGTTTTTTGTTAAGACTATTGCGGTGCAGGTGCAATCTGAGAAGCGGCATCTCTTTTGCAGAAGTTGCGTTTCTCTAAGGTTGTGTTGAAATCCCATGAACAAGGCTGGTCAGCCTTTATTATCACGCGCAAAAGAATCGTCACACAGCGGTATAATCGAGCCCGTGTTGCAAAAGAATTACTATGAAGGGAGCTGAACCTGCGATTGCAGAGTTCAGGGTGATTGGCTATGCAGAAAAAACGCTGCCTGATCGTTACCAGTGATGCCGGTTATGGGCATCGCAGCGCGGCACTTTCGGTTTCGAGAGCGCTTGAAGTTTTGTATCCAAACCAGGTTGAAGGCCTGGTTACCAACCCGATCCAGGAGACTGATACCCCCACAGTAATGAAGCCCATCGAGAAGGGTTACGATCGCAGTGTGCGCTTCAGCCCGGGGCTTTATCGCCTTAGTTACGAGGTCAGTGATTCGCGTTTTGTAAGCGAGGTGGTCGAAAGCGCACTGACGCTTATGCTGCAAAAGATCATGGCCGACACGATCCGCGACTACAAACCGGATGTGATCTTGAATACCAATGAGATGTTTAACACCCCAATTGGCAAAGTGCTGCAGGATGCTGATCCTAAAATTCCGGCTTTTACCGCTGTGACCGATCTGGCAGATGTGCATTCGCTCTGGTTTTCCCCTGAGCCTGACCGATTTTACATCGCGAACGAGTGGGTGAAGGTGAAAGCGCTTGAAAGCGGCGTACCCGAAGAGAAGCTGGTGATCTCAGGGATCCCGGTCAGCCCGGACTTTGCCCTCAACCAGGTGGAAAAGCAAGCACTGCGCGGTTCGCTTGGGCTTGACCCAAACCGCCTGACTTTGCTCTTTGTCGGCAGCAGCCGCGTGAGCAACCTGCAGGATTATCTGGGGGCATTGGAGCATATTGCAGCTCCGGTACAGGCGGTGGTGATTGCCGGCGGAAATGACGCGCTTTATAAAGACTTGATAGGCAGCCATCACAACTTTCCACTGGAAGTGCGAAACTTTGAAAAGAATGTACCCCAGTGGATGATGGCATCGGATGTGCTGGTGACCAAGGCTGGCGGGTTGATCGTCTCGGAGGGGTTGGCGGCTGGTTTGCCAATCTTACTGATCGACTACCTGCCGGGGCAGGAAGAAGGCAATGTGCGCTACCTGCTCAGCCACCAGGCAGGAGCTTTGGTGCAAAATGTGGGTGAATTCCAGGCGATTGTTTCTGGTTGGCTGGCAGACGGGGCTGCCAAGCTGAACTATATTGCCCAGGCGTCGGCGGCACTGGGGCATCCAGAAGCAGCTCTGACGATAGCAAACGATTTATGGGAAGCCGTTAACCCACAACCAGAACCCGAACTGATCCCGCCTGATGCCATCAAGCCCTTAGATTTCCTGGCAAAAAGCTAATCGAATAACCCATCCAGGTCAGGTCTCACCAGGTCGAGCGCGGCAGCTTTAGCCAGTAATTCTGGCAGGGTGTCGGCTTTGAACTTGGCGCGCAGGTTATTAAAATGGCGGTGCACCGAACGCGCCTGGATATGGAGCTGGAAGGCAATTTGAGCGGCGGTTTTTCCGGCACACAAGCCTTGCAAGGTTTGAAATTCACGAGGTGTGAGCTTGATCCGGGGATAATCATCCGGGGTTGTGAGCGGTGTGATCAGCACCAGGTGGTTGACGCGCATCGCCTGCCAGGCTTGGGTGGGGGAAGGCTCATAGGGCAGGTAGCGTTCCCAGTCGCCGCGATTGATGGTCTGGACCACGCATTCCGGCCGCTCGGAAACCTCGCGCACCTGCAGTTCTCCTTTTTGATTAAAGACAAACATCTGTGTCAATTCGTCACCCGTAATAATAGAATATATGTTCTATATTATCATGGGGTATCCGTGGGTTGTCAAGCAGTTGATTTCAGCAGAGAACGTCCTTGCGCCCTTCCAGGTGCAAAATGGAACGAGGCACGCTATCTGCTTCGCTACCAGAGCAGGGAAAAGTCCAGCCGCTTCCTTGGGAAAGATGCCCGCGGGGCGGATGAGGGGAGCGGTGGAAAAAATGACAATTCAGTCCTAAATCAAAAATGAAAGTGGTGGTCGGGATTACCCTCACCCCCGCTGCGCGGACCCTCTCCCGGGAGAGGGCTAGGGGATTGCGGGTCCAGCGAAATCAGTCAGCCAGCGCGCGTACTTTCCTTCGGTCCAACCTGGCAAAAGCATAAACAGACAAAGCACCCACAAGCGCACCGGCAAACCAGGGCGAGCGAATGCCGAAGGCATCGGTCAGAACTCCCGCCGCAAAGGGACCAATCGCCATGGCAACATGCCAGGTGAGCCCAAAGATCCCCAGGTAGCGCCCGCGTTGATCCAGTGGAGCCAGGTTAGCCACAAAAGTAGTTGCGGTTGGGGCAGTGATCAGTTCGCCGATAGTCATCACAACCATCGCCAGCCAAAAACCCCAGAAATTGCTGCTGATGCCCACAATCAACATTGCCGCCACATAAAAAACCGCGCCAATCGGCATCACCTGCGTGTCGCGATAGGATTGCATGGATCGTGTGATGAAGACCTGCAGAAAAACGACCATTAATGCATTGGTTGTTGGTATCCAACTGAAGGTTGATTCGCCGATACCAAAGTTCTGTTTGATATAGACTGCCAGCAAGACCCACATCAGGGCGGCGCAGATCTCCATCAGGGTGAACGCGCCGATCATATGAGCAAAGGGTTTGTTGCGTAATGCCTGCCGATAGACCCGGATCTGGTCTTTGAGGCTTTCAGGTTTGGCGGCAGGACTCCGCACCAGGGTTTCGCGCAGGAAAAAGAGTGTGATCAGTCCATAAAACGTCAGCGCAAGCGCCGCACCCGTGAAGCCGATGCTGTAGTTGCTCGAAAGCACAATGCCGCCGATCATCGGTCCAATTGCCACGCCAATATTGCGTGCCATACGGAAGATGCTGTAGCCCTGGATGCGGTCGGCAGGCGGGAGCATGTCTGCCAGGATGGCGTCCGAACCAAGACGGTAGAGCGGATTGAAGAGACCTGAAGCCAGCATCAAGAGCGCGAAATGCCAGTAGGAAACGGCCTGGATGTAGCCAAAGTACACCAGCGCCGCGCCAAATAGACCCACCGCCATGATGCTTTTGCGTCCAAAGCGATCCACCAGCGAACCTGCCAGGATTGAGGCAGTCAGCCCGGAGAGCGAGTTGATGCTCATCAGGCTGGTGACTGCCGCCATGGGCATGCTGAGTTTTTCGCTGGCATAGATGGTCAGAAATGGCCAGACCATGGTGGTGCCGGTGGTTGAGATGACCAAACCGAGAAGCATTAACCAGAACTGGGGAGGATATTTTTTGAACATTGGCTGTTTTCGATTACGGAGCTGGGATAGGGAAGGCTGCCTCGCAGGTGAAACCCTGTGGGGCGAGAAGAGGCTCGAAGGAGTTCATGTCAAAATATAGCGTGACGGCTCGAGGGATCTGCGCGTATTCGATCCGGTAAGGGTCCACGATCACGCCAAGTTGGTTAAATTCAGGCGAAAGGCGCGTGAAAAAGACTTCTTCATTATTCGGTCCGCGTAGCGTCAACAGGTAAGTTTCCTGCCGGGTGCGTCCATCGTAGAGGTTGGTGTTGCCTGTTCGGATTGGATTTTCGGGAGAGTAACCGTAGCTGGCATCAGTTGCCACGTTGCAGTACATCAGCTGGGAAGCCTCCAGGAAACGGACTGACTGCTGCAGCTGATTGAAGATTGGTACGCCTGAAACCTGCCAAAGAGAGGCTGAATCCTCTGAAGTGGCCAGCCCCAGCAGGCTGAAGCAGCGCTGATTGACCTGGATTACTTGCAAGGCACCGATTGAGCTCAGGCTGAAAACCTTTGCCTGCAGTTGAACCTGCAGTGCCGTTCCAACCTGGGTTGCTACAGGGGCAGGCTCGTTGTACACCAGGTCGGAAAGGTCTGCAGTCATGCGCTGAAGGATTGCATCCAAACAAGCCCGTGAAGTGGAACCTGAAGGCGCCTGTTCGCTGGCAAGGCTGAAAAAGAGGGTTTCTTCAGCATTGCTGAGCGTGACCCGGCTATTTTTTATGTGAACCGAGAGGGGAATACCGCTTTCATCCCAGGTGGTAACAGGCTCAAAAGAATACATTCCGGCATTAACCTGAACCAGGCTGCCAGTTTGGATGTAGTCTGGGGGCTCAGGCGTGGCTGTTGGGGCAGGTGTGGGGCTGAGGACCTGGGGTGCTTTGTAGACGGGCACTTCACTGCGTCCGGGCAAGGTGGTCTGATATTGGCATGCAGCCAGTGCGCTTATCAGCAGAAAAAGGGAGATCAAGCGGAAATAAGCACGCATCGCTAACTCTGCGGAGGGGTGGGAGTGAAGGCGCTGATCAGGTGAAAGTCTTTCAGCATGGCGCGGAAAGTCGGCTCGAAGGCTTCCCAGTCGGTTTGAATTCCCGTTCCGAGCAGCATAACGACAACGCCGGGCATGGCGCTGATCACGACCTTTCCAAGCATATAGGAGTCTAGATGGGGCTTGGCAATGTCGAGCTGCAGGGCAGCATAGCGATCGACCCTGATCTCGCTTTTGTTGATGACCTCATAGGCTTCGTCGAGCTGGCTGCTGAGAAATTCCTGGATCAGTGGTTCAGCTGCGTTGAGGTGCTGATCGGTGTTGAGCAGATTGGTAGGCGAAAGGTAGAGCAGCACGCGCAAGTCTTCTTCGGAGCCGTCGTAGTCAGGGGGGGTGTAAGTGCTGATCTCGCCTTCAGTTTGGCTCTGCCAGCCTTGCGGCATTGAAAAGTCAAAACGTCCCTGTGGGTCGGGGGCAGATACAAGCGCTAAAGCCTGGCTTTTTTGAACACAGGCAGTCAGGGAAAATATTAAAACCAGGCAGCATAAGCAGCCTTTTTTGAGGAGTTTCATATGCACAGATTGTACTCGAAATCAACGCTCAACACGGATTACTGTCATCGCGAGCAAAGCGCTTGTGCCCGCGAGGCAGGGTATGGCGATTCGCTTTTTATCTTTTTTTTGTGGGTCTGAATGAGGGCTATTTTCCCTCACTCCGACGTTCTGAAACTGTTGGATGTATGTTGAATGCCGGTATGAACGGGATGCTGGAGACCTTCGGTCAAATGCCGTGCTCGGTCAGGAGACCGGCACGAACAGGATGGTGGAGACCGGCACGAACTATCTCGTCATCGCGAGCGAAGCGTGGCGATCTGCCTTCTCCAAGCTTTTGAGGTTGACGCAGGCGTCAACCCTACCAGACATTCTTGTTAGTTCGTAGACCTGATTCCGCAGTTGAATCCGGCTTTTGAAGAAGACCTTTGGTCAAATCCCGTGCCTGGTCCCACGGACAGGCACAGGGGCCTGTCCCTACGGCTGTACTTACCAGATGGTCATTATAGGGAAAAAGGCCTGCTTTTTCCAAGCTTATGAGGTTGACGCCCGCGTCAACCCTACCAGACATTCTTGTTAGATCGAGGCATCTCATAAGGCCACACTTTTATCCAAATTCCCATTAAAATCCTGAACTCACCGCTTATAATCAGCCTATGCATCCGCAACCCGATGAAATCATCTACGACCGTCGCCGAAAGCGCCTGATGGTGCAGGTGTTGCCGGGGGGTAAGGTGGTGCTGAAAGCGCCGGTGGGGACTTCCAGGCGTAAGATCAACAGCTTCCTGGAACAGCATTCCAGTTGGATTGCAGAAAAAAGAGCTCTGATGGAGAAAGTAGCTCCTCCGGCTCAGGCACTAAAATTTGTGGATGGGGAAATGCTCTGGTTGGCAGGCAGGCAATATCCACTCCACCTGGCAGATAAAGGCGCTAAGGGCTTGGTCTTCAAGCAAGGGCAGGGCTTCTTCCTGGCGAAAGCAGAGCAAAAAAAAGGCGCGGAAAGATTGGAAAAATTCTATCGCGAAACCACGCGCAAGGCGGTCACTGCGCAGGTTGAAAGATATGCCAGGCAGTGGGGTTTGCAGGTCAAATCGATCCGCATCACGGGGGCAAAGACGCGCTGGGGCTCATGCAGCCGGCAAAATTCGCTCAATTTCTCGCTGCGCCTGGCAATGGTGCCGCCGGAAGCGCTTGAGTACGTGGTGGCGCACGAACTGGCGCACACCCGTCACCACGACCATTCGCGCGCTTTTTGGACCTTCCTGGGGCAGATGCTGCCGGATTACGAAACCCAACGCCGCTGGCTGAAGCAAAATGGCCTCAAGCTGCCGAACTATTAGCCTTCAGCCTGCCGTTTCAGTTCATTCCCCTGCGCGTCAAAGCGCTTGCGTTTGGCTGTCAGGCTCTCAATCCGGATTTCGTAGACCTTTGTGATCTTGAGCGCGTTGTTTGCCGCCAGCTCAAAGAATGCCATCTTCCCCGGGGTGAACTTCTCACAAATGCAGCGCAATCCCATTAGCTTTTCCGCGGAATCCGTCAGCTCGTAAACCTTACCCTGCACGCAGGTGGATTCAAACTCGGTGGTAAAGACCTTGGAGCCCAGCATGGAAGCAGCTTTGGGTTCGCTCAACATCTCGTCAAGCTCTTCGGGGCTGAACAATTCCGGCACCTGCACATGCGAAACAAAAGTCAGTGCCACCTCCTGACCATCCGGCAGATAATCCACCTTGCTGCCTGCAGTAGCGGAATGAAACAAGAGCCTGTCGCCATCTCTCGCAATCGAGAGGGGGATGGCGTACGGCTTTCCGGTTGGCGTGACGCAAGCCAAAACGCCAAACTGGCTGCGGTCGATCACATCTCGTGCAAAATCGGGGTCCATCTCACGGTCTTTTCGGCGCATTTTTACTCCTCCAGAAAACTTATTCAAGTATACCGCTGGTAAAAGATGACATTCTCTTATGAAATTGGCAACTTTTGACCTCTTTCCAAGCGCATTAAAAGACGCTAAACTAACGCCATAATAGAACATAAGTTCTATAAAAGGAGGCAGCGTAACATGCGACACTCAACCCCCACTTGCCAGGCACCTACGCAGCCCACCGGAAAGGCCCGCCCAAGCACGGCGGGCTCACTCCGGCAGGCGCAAAGTGAGCAGACTGTCCAGCAGCAAGACGGATTGGCCGAACGGGAAGAATTTCTGGCAGATTTCAGCCCGGCTGAACGTTTGCAGCTTTCGGAAGCTGCCAAACTTGACCTCAACGAAGAGATCAGCATGCTCTCGCGCACCTTGAAGCGCTTTATGCGTGCCGCGGAAAGTGCCGACGAGGACGACTACCCGGTCAACCTGGCGAAATCACTTGACCTCTTGGGGCTGACCTGCTCACGTATGGCTTCCTTACTGCGCGTCAACGTCATGCTGCCCGGTTCGGTAAACACGGACATTTCGAAAGAACTGCTAAAGCACCTGACGGATTTCGGACAGGAGCTCAGGCAGATGGGTGAGGTCAGCCATGACTGAAGCGCTTTTCTTCCCCAGAACCGATTTATGCTACAAGCATCGCTTGTGCCTTTCGCAAGCGGATAATCTTAGCCGCCCCGACTTTTTGCGTTCCTTGCGGCAGGTGACCAACTTCACGCGCGTCTTTGGCGGCATCAAATTGCGTGCCTACCAGCAGGCAGCCGCCAACGCGATTGTGCAATCCGTGCTGCACAACCAGGGGCTTTCGATCGTGGTCATGTTCCCGCGCCAGTCCGGCAAGAACCTGATGCAGGCGCAGCTGGAGGTTTACCTGATGGCACTGCTGGCGGAGCAAGGCGCCGAGATGGTGAAACTCTCGCCAACCTACCAACCGCAAAGCCTGAACGCCATGCGCCGCCTGGAGACCGCCCTGGAAGCCAACTTCCTGACGCATGGGGGCTGGCATAAAAGCGCCGGCAACCACTACCGCTTCCACAAATCTCATCTCACCTTCCTTTCGGCGGCACCCGGCTCCAACATTGTTGGCGCCACCGCCTCCACCCTGCTTTCGCTGGATGAGGCACAGGATATCGAGATCGCCAAATACGACAAGCAAATTTCCCCCATGGCGGCTTCCACCAACGCCACGCGCGTCTTCTGGGGCACGGCCTGGAGCGCGCAGACCCTCCTGGCGCGTGAACTGCGGGCAGCCAGGGAAGCCGAAGCGCGCGACGGCATCCGGCGGGTGTTTCAGATCACGGCTGAAGAAGTGAGGCAGGAAGTTCCGGCTTACGGGATGTTTGTGGATGAGCAGATCGCGCGCATGGGGCGCATGCACCCGATGGTGCGCAGCCAGTTTTTCAGCGAGGAAATCGACTTTGCCGGCGGGCTGTTCACCCCGAGTCGGCTTGGTTTGATGCAGGGCGCGCACTCCGCGCTCGAAGTTCCCTTGCCGGGTAAGCGTTATGCCTTGCTGATCGACCTGGCGGGTGAGGATGAAGCCCTGCGCCAGGGCGGTGCAACCGCCGAGCTGGAGAACCCCGAGCGGGATCTGACCGCGGTGACGGTTGTGGAGCTGGACTTTTCCCTCCTGGGTGAAGAATTGGTGGGGAAGCCAATCTACAGGGTGGTCAAGCGACAGCTTTGGCAGGGCGAGCGCCACAGCACGCTCTACGCGCGCTTGCTGCGCCTGGCGGAGCTGTGGCAGCCGGAAAAGATCGTGGTGGATGCCAGCGGCGTGGGAGCGGGTGTGGGGTCCTTCCTGCGCGACAAGCTGGGTGAGCGTGTGGTCACGCTGCAGATCACCCGTCAGTTGAAATCACGCCTGGGGTGGGGATTCCTGGCGGTGGTGGATACCGGGCGCTTCCAGGACTTTTCCCCGCGCAGTGCTCCCGAACAGTGGAGCACGAACCCACTTTTGGGCCAAATGGCTGCCGAGCAGGATCGCCTGCAAGCGCTTTTCTATCGCCAGCTGGCAGGCTTGCAGGCGGAAGTCAGCCCCGGACCGGAGCGTTCTTTGCGTTGGAGCGTGCCCGAAGGCACGCGCGACCCTGAAGGCGGCTTGCTGCACGATGACCTGGTGCTCTCTGCATCAATGTGCGCGATTCTGGACGAGCAAAGCTGGTTTCTGCCATCAAAGCCCGTCTTGATCCCTGCCAGCGACCCGATTTTCGAAATGGATGGAGGTTTTTGATGACTTATTTTGTGCGTAACCAGGACTTTGCCTTTGGGATAGATCTCTCGCGCTACAATGCCAGCGCAGATTTGCGGCAAATGCCTGATTTTGATCAGATTGCAGCCCATCAGCCCGTGGTGAATTTCATTGCCATGCGTGCGGGCGTTTCGTGGGGTTATCGTGACCCGATCTTCAAGCGGTTTTTCCAACAGGCTCAAGCAATCGGTGCTTGCGTCTTGCCCTACCATGTGCTTTACCCCGGAGAGCCTGCCCTGAAGCAGGTGGATAGTTTCATGAAAATTTTGGAGGGAATCAACCTTGACGAAGTGCGGTTGGTGCTCGACGTTGAGCTGGAGCACGGACAGACCCGGGCAGTGATCACCAGTACCTTGCTGACCTGCCTTGAACTACTCGAGCAGGAAACCGGGCGCTTGCCAATCGTCTACTCGCGGGCGATGTGGGTGGATGCTAACCTGCGCGTGGCGGACTTGCCGCGGCTGGACTGGTGGCTGGCGCAGTACTACTACCGGCGTCCCTTCCCGCAGTACACGCCCGAATACCCCTGCCCACCGCGTATGCCCAAGGGCGTCGACCACTGGCTGATTCACCAAACCTCCGAACGGGGTCCGGCGATTGGCGGCGTGGGCAACTACATGGATTACGACCGCTGGAATGGCACGCCTGCCGACGTTTTGGCATATTTTGGGCGCACTAACGCAGCCCGGGTGATCTGCCCGTTGGATGGAGAAATTTGCCCGGTTAGAGGGAAGAGCGTGGCTGAAAGCCTGCAGTGCCAGGAGGTGGCAGCATGAGCAGCCTGCGTCATCAATTGCGCCAATTCCTGGGTTTTGCCCCACAAACGGAGGTGCAGCAAAAACAGCTCAGCCTGGAAGAAACCGAAAACACCCTGCTGGTGGGCGCCTGGCAGGCAGGCGATAGCCCGCGCGACCGCCTGACTTACGACCGTAAGGACATGCTGGCGGATTGTATGGATGCCTGGCGCTTCAACCCCCTGGCAAGGCGTATTACCGAACTGACCACCAATTACGTCACAGGTGGCGGTTTCGTGATCAGTTGCCCGCACGCGGCTACCCAGACCTTCCTGGAGCAGTTTTGGGAGCACCGCCTCAACCATCTCAGCCTGCGTGTTGGAGAACTCTCGGATGAATTGGTGCTGAGTGGCAACCTGTTCCTGCTGCTTTCAAGCGATGCTTCCGGCATGAGTTACTTGCGGGTGATCCCAAGCGCGGATATTGCCAGGATTGAATCGAGCGGGTCGGATGTGGAACAGGAACTACGCTATGTAGGCAAGCCGGATTTAACTGGCGATGAGAGGGTCTATCCGGCTTATCAGCCGGGCAAAGAAAGACCCGAAGAGGGTGGCACTTTCAACCCGGTCATGCTGCACTACGCGGTCAACCGTCCGGTTGGCTCCCAGTGGGGTGAGAGCGACCTGGCGCCGATCCTGAAATGGCTCTCGCGCTACAGCGCCTGGCTGGAGGACCGGGTGCGGCTCAACCGTTTTCGTAACGCCTTTGTGTATGTGGTGAGGGCGCGGTTTGCCAATGAAACCGTGCGATCGAACCGGCAGGCGCAGCTGGCGCTGCACCCGCCGGCGCCGGGCTCAGTGTTGGTGACGGACGAGAACGAAGAATGGTCGGTGATTGCACCCAAACTGGAGGCGCTGGATGCCTCGAGCGATGGTCTGGCAATCAAGAAGATGATCGCGGCCGGCGTGGGGCTGCCGCTGCACTTTTTGGCTGAGCCGGAATCTTCGACCAAAACCACGGCTGAGGCATCCGGCAATCCGAGCTACCGCCGCTTCGCGGAGAGGCAGCGGGCGATGTGCTGGATGCTGCAGGATTTGCTGCGCGTAGTCGTAGAGAGACGGGCTTATTTTGACCCGGGCGTCGATCCAACAGCCCCGATCAGGGTCTCTGGTGGCGATATCTCCGCGCGGGATAATGCCGAACTGGCGGATGCTGGGCAGAAGGCTGCCGCGATTGCCTCAGGTTTGCACGAGAAAGGCCTGATCAGCTCAGAGGAACTGCTGCGCCTGGTTTACCGCTTTATGGGCGAGCAGCTGCCGGCAGTCGAAGAAAACCAAAGCGAAAAGGAGTAAACACAGATGTTTTTTTGCGTGGGGCAAGGGAAGCTTCTGGAATGGAAGAAATGAAAGGAGTCGAATGGGTGAATTCAGAGAGCATCTCAATCTGGAGGTGAACCCCCTCAGCAGCGACCGTTTTGAGATCCTGGCGATCACCGCCGGGACGGCAAACGGATGGGACTTCCCGGCGGAAGTGCTGCGCGAGTCGCTGGCGCTGTGGGAAGGCGTTAATTGTTTTGTGGACCACAGCCTGAGCGCCCGCTCGGTACGCGATATTGCTGGGGTGCTGCGCGAAACCCGTTGGGATGAAGCTGCCAATGGCGTGCGGGCTGAGCTGAGCGCTTTTGGACCCTCAGCCAAGGTTCTGGCCGAAATCGGCAGGCAGGTGCTGGAGGCAAGCGACGAGCCGGCAGTCAGGGTGGGCTTCTCAGCGGATGTTTTATTCAAGGGCAAAGCCGGCAAAGTGGAGAAGATCCTCAGGATCTACTCCGTTGACCTGGTCTATAACCCGGCACGCGGAGGGATCTTCCTGCGCGCGCTCAATCAACTTGGCATCGAACCCTTAAAACTTGGAGGAAAAAACATGGAATCAAATCAGAATCAGGATCTTGGCGGGCTGCAGACCGACACACTCACTGCTCAACCCGCTTCAAACAGTCGCGAGCTGCAGGAGCAGCTTTCGGAAATGCGGGTGATGCGCTCTGAAATGAGCGCCTGCCTGCTGGAAGGCTGCCTGACCAACACACGCCTGCCCATCAGCATGCAGCAGCGCATCCGCAAGCAGTTCCAGGACCGCACTTTTGCGCCTGCCGAACTCAAAGCGGCACTGCGAGAGGCGCATACCCTGCTGGGAGAATTCGACGGCGCAAAAAGCGTGCAGGGTCCAGCCCGTATTGAAGGCATGATTGAGCCTTCGGAACGTTTGCAGGCAGCCGTGGATGACATGTTTGGCGCTCCACGCGAAAAGCAGATGCTTTCAGCTTCGGTGCCGCGTCTTTCGGGCATCCGGGAGCTCTACCTCAACACCACCGGCGACTATGACCTGCACGGCGGTTACTTCCCGGAGCGTGCCCAATTGGCAAACACCGGCGACTTCAGCGGTCTGGTCAAAAACAGCCTCAATAAACTGGTGACAAACACCTGGGAGGAGCTGGGCAAAGCTGGCTACGACTGGTGGAAAGACGTCACCGTGCAGGAGCATTTCAACACCCTGCAAGAAATCACCGGCACGCTGATCGGCACAGTAGGCGACTTGCCGAGCATTGCGGAAGGCGGAGCATATCCTGAATTGGAGGTTGGCGACTCGCCTGAAACAGCCAATTTTGTCAAATATGGCGGTTACATTCCTCTTACTCTCGAGCTGATCGACCGCGATGAAACCCGTAAGTTGCGTTCTTATGCGCGCGAGCTGGCTTCTGCCGGCATGCGCAAGATCTCCAGGCTGGTGGCAGAGATCTTCACCGTAAACGGCGGAACTGGTCCCTACCTGGCAGATGGCAGCCTTTTGTTCAATGCCACCGAGGTCACAACCCCTGGCGGGCATGCCAACCTCGGCACCGTGGAGCTCAACCACACCAACTGGGACCTGGTGAGCAGCAAGGTTTACAACCAGCCTATGCTGGTCAAGAACGCCGTCTCCATTTATGGCACAGGACCGCGCCTGGCAGTCAACCCAAAGTTCATCCTGGTGGGGCGTTTGCAGCAAAAAGCCGCGCTGGAAATCTGCACTGGTTCGCTGGTGCGCGAGCCTGATTATGTCTACGACAATGTCCTCAAGGGCAGCGCCGCGCCCTTGGTGGTGCCGGAATGGACAGATGCCAACGACTGGGCGGCTGCCTGCGACCCGCGCGTTGCCCCGGCAATTTTCGTGGGGGAACGCTTTGGGCTGGCGCCTGAAATTTTCATTGCCGGCGATGAACTCTCGCCGGCGGTCTTCAGCAATGACGAGCATCGTCTGAAGGTGCGCCACTACCTGGCAGTTTGGGTCAACGATTTCCGCCCGCTGTTCAAGTGCAACGTTGCTTAGTTCGAAAGGAGAATTACATGGATAAATGGAAGACGCTTTTAAGTTCCCGCAAGTTTTGGGCAACCCTGGTGGGCCTGGTTTTTATGGTGCTGAGGGTTGTGAAGCCTGATTTCCCGCTGGACGGGGATCAACTGGCTGGCATCCTGGCGCTCCTGGTCAGCTACATCCTGGGCACCGCCCTCGAAGACGGCCTGCGCGCCAGTAAGTAAGCGTTCACAAACAGCCCCGCAGGGAGGCAATCTCTGCGGGGCGAACTGGAGGAAACATGCGAGAAGATATCTTGAAACAAGTGGTTGAAGATTTGGTTGGTCCCGGAGCGCTGGCTTATGCATTGCATGCCGATGGCAGCCTGACAATCGTGGATGCCCGCGGCTGGAAGCGGAAATTCACCCCTGCGGATTACCGTGCTTTGCGCCAAAAGCGCGCGAAAGCCCCCAAAAGGAGCGCCGAATGATCACGCTGAGCAGTCTCACCGAGCGCCTTGGCACGCAATTTCTGGATCCGCATGCTCTGGCAGCCCCACAGGAAACCCGCGAAGAAGCCGTGCGCCTGGGGCTGGAGGAAATCAACCTTAGCCTGAACCGTGCCTATTCCATCACCGGGCTGGATGGCGAGCTGGCTGGCGACCTGCCCGAAAATTGCCTGCCTGCCCTATTTAGCGGCGCGGCGGCCATCCTGATCAGCACCGTGCTACACTACGATCTGAGCAGCCACAGCAACCTTGCCGCCGACCGGGCACAACTTCAGCTCTGGGCGCAGCACCTCAAACGCCAGTTTGACTCACAAATGGACAGACTGCGTTTGCAGGAGCTGCAGAACGCGCAAACTGCCACGCACGTTCAGTGGGAATGGCTGGAAGATGGGAGCTGGCGTTAATGGGCGCCTTGGCGATCGGGTTTATGAACAGCTCTTCATCACTGAGTTGGCTGGAGCTGCAGGGTGCGGGTATGCTGCCGGGGATGCTTGGCTGCGATTGGCAGATGCAGTCGGGCAGCAGTCCCAGCCTGGCGGAAACTGCCAGCATCGCCCTAAGGGGGTCCCTGCAGGAACTGCAAGCCGTAACGGACCGGCTTGAGTCCTTGCGCTCTGCTGCCGCAGGCAGAGCGGACTTCTGCCTGCGCGTGTGGAGCGAAACCCGCCAGGCTTATCTTTACTCGCCACTGGCAGCGTTTAACTGGCAGGTTTTGCCGCTCCATCCGCGTTCAAGCGAGGGTGGAAGCTTCAGGCTGGAACTGAACTGGCAACGCGAGAACTTCTTTTATGAGGAGGAAGTAAGCCTGCCGCTCTCGAACACTTCGGGTTCAGGCGTGGTGGGAGGGCTGACGCTCTACAACCATGATGACGCTGCCTTTGGGCATGACAGCTGGTTTGAGGTCAACCTTCAGGCGATTGGCAATCTTTGGCAAATTCCTTTGCGGCTTGAACTGACGAACACGACCAACGGAGAACCACTGGCGGATTTTTGGCTGGGCAGTATGTGCCTGCCAGAAAGCGGCAGCCTGCCCAACCTGGCTTTTGAAGCAGAAAGCGGGGTTGGGGGAACAGTACTCTTGGACGCAAGCGCTTCATCGGGGGAATATTGCCGTTATGACTGGAGCGGCAGCGGTTGGCAGAGCCTGGCAAGCTGGACAATTTCTGCTTTGGATGTCACCCGCTTGCAGGGATTTGGGCTGCTGCCCTTGCTGCGTTTCTTTAGCGCGCCTGCAGAAGCCAACCTGAAACTGCGTTGGAAAGTACAGGTGGATGGTGTGAGCGTTTGGCTTGGACCGGCGAGTGACCTTGAACTGGGGCAGGCCAGCCTGCGCATGGAGCCGCTTTCTTTACCCTGGGGAAAACAACCTTTGGATAATTTTGCCATGGCACATCAGCTGGTTTTGGAAGCCTTCTATGTGGAGACCGGCGCGCACCAGCTTCTGCTGGATGATTTTTTGTTACTACCCCAACAGACCTTTGGAGCTTATCACGCCATCAGCAGCCTCAAGCAAAACGCTACCCTGATCGATGATCAGATGCAGCCGGCAGTCTGGTCCGAAAGCGGGGGCTTGGAGCTGACGACCCATCTGCGGGTTGGCTCAGGGCACCACTTGCAATCGGGCACCCTGCAGCGCTTCTATTGTTTTCAGCGCGAAGCCAGTGGAGCCGCGCCAATCTCACGCACGCTTTCAGTCAAAGCTTGGTATCGCCCGGGATGGAGGCTGCCGTGAGCTGGCGTGCATTTCTGACGGATCGGACGCAAGTGCCGGGTTTGAAGCCGCTCAGTTTGAGTTGGGACGCCATCGGCGGCGCGCAGCAGGCAGTATTAAGCCTCGATCAGGAAATAACCAGCTTTAAAGGCATGCAAAGCTGGCTGGGTTCCGGAATTGAAATTTACGACACTTCTGACCGCCTGGCATGGTGGGGCTACGTGGATCAGGTCAGCCAGCCTGTGGGAGCGGCAAGAATTGAGACTTCCCTGGAGAATCTGGCAAATCGCGTGGCAGTGCGCTACCGCAGCATGGAACCCGGTAAGGATTATGGCACGATTGCCCAGACTGACTGGAAAGATGACTTCGCCAGTCAGGCGATCTATGGCGTCAAAGACCTTCTGCTCAAGCGGGATGTACTCAGCGAGGAACAGGCGCTGCTTTTGAGAGACGCGAGTCTCAAGCGGATGGCGCTGCCTGCCGCAAGGCTTTTGCCGTCTACACCAACAAAGGGCAGCCGAATTCTGTGCCGTGGTTGGTTCGAGCGCATGCGCTGGCGCCAATGGCCGGCGCACACGGACATCCTGGGGCACAGCCCCGTCCAACAGGGCAACAAGTCTTTGGGGGCAAGCCTGAAGCAGATGAGCCTGGCTCAGTCTTTTATTTTTTCGGATCCAGCAAGCCTGGCTTCGGTGGCTGTGCGTATCAGGAAAATTGGCACTCCCCTGGACCAAGTCCGCTTCCAGATCCAGACGGATGCCCTTGGTGAGCCTTCAGGCACTGTCCGTGCTGAGACGAATTTGGCGGCAAGCGCAATCCCGACCGACAGTTATGCTTGGGTAAGCGTCTGGTTTGCGGCACCTTGCAATGTCGCGAAGGATGAACGGCTTTGGCTGGTGGTAACGCGCGATGGGGTGGCAAGCTCCTCGAGCTACTTCAGCCTGGGTATGGATGAAAACCTTGGTTTTACTGAGGGTAAACTGCTTGTTTTGGATGCCTCGCTGGGGACATGGAAAACAGCCTCACCAGATGCGGACTTGCTTTTCAAGCTAACAGTTTTAAGCGATTCGCTTGAGGTCATGGCGCAAATAGTTGAGACTTCAGGCTGTTTTGAGGGATTTTCCTGCGAAGCCGCGGCAGGCTTGAGCCTGCCTTACATCAGCGAAACCGGGTTGAACTGCCAGTCTGCTTTATTGCATCTGCTAAGCCTGGGCACACCAAACCTGGAAAATTTGTTGGTGGAGGTCGATTCCAAGCGCTACTTGCGTGTTTACCCTCAACCCGCACCCGGCAGCTCGGTTTATTGGCTTGGCAGGGATGGATGTATAAAAGATCAGGTTGGCAAAAATGCCGCGTCTCCCTGGAGAGCGGTAGGTAATTGGCTTAATTCTGAAACGGGCACAGCCTGTTTCCTGGAAAACCTGCGTCTGAATATTTCTGATGGCACTTTTCAACTTCGGACAAATAATGTTGCATTACAACGGTTGTTTACACGCTTAGTGTAAAAGGAGATCAGACCTGATAAAATAAGATCATGATCATCACCCTCACCCCAAATCCAAGTGTTGACAGAACATTGGTGGTCAACCGGCTCAAATTTAATGAGATCTTGCGCGCGGCTCCAGCTCAGTTGGATTGGAGCGGTAAGGGTTTCAATGCCTCACGGGGTTTGCGGGTGTTGGGGCAGCCCAGCCTGGCGCTGGGTTGGGTAGGCGGTGGCGCTGGAAAAATGCTCGAAGACGGACTGAACAAGCTTGGCATCAAAACCGATTTTGTTTGGGTGGACGGGGAAACGCGCACTAATACTATTATCCAGGAAGGTGCCAACGATTGGTACATGCTGGTCAATGAGACAGGTCCGCAGATCCCACCTGGTGCGATTGATGAAATGATCGCAAAGGCGGGTAAATATGCCAATCCCGGAGATATCTGGATCGTCGCGGGAAGCATACCGCCAGGCGTACCGCAGGACTTCTATGCCAATTTGATCCGAATGCTCAAAGCCAAAGGCGTCCTGGTCGTTTTTGACGCAACCGCGATGCCATTTAACCTGGGTATCAAAGAAGTTCCCTGGCTGATTTACCCGGAAGTGACAGAGGCGGAGCGCCTGGTGGGCTTTGAAATTGGGACCATCGACATGGCAAAGCGGGCAGCGATGCATTTCTTGCAGCAAGGGATTGAGGTTGTGGCAATCATGCTCGAAAACGGCGGCGTGCTGCTCTCTTCCATAAGCCTGATGGTAATGGCTTCACCTTTGAAGGTGCCGGTATTGAGAGTTACAGGCGCAAGGGGGGCATTGTGTGCGGGTATTGTGGATGGATTCGTGCGGAAACTCCCCCTTACGGAGATTGCCACACGGGCGGCTGCTTTCCGCGCGGCCTACATATCCAACAAGGATTACAGCACCATAAGTGAAGAAAATTTTATGGATTTGATCCCAAAAATTGAGATCCGGTCTATACCGATTTTGTAAGAGAAGATCCGGATCCGGGATTTCCCAGCCAGAGTGTCTCTGCCATGCTCATCAGCGCTATCAGCCTTAAACTGGCGCCAAGCGCATCCTGTTTGGCAGGCTGAGCCTCAAGCAGGCGGGACCAGAGCTGATCAGAATACGCCCCATTTTTGTAAATCATTGTCAGCGGAACACAGCAGCTCAGGCTTGCAAGGCGCGAAAAACCTTCTTCCACCTCGCCTTCAAGCGGCTCCAGGTCCGATAGAGCCCGCTTCAGACGTGAGAAAGAAAGGTCGGATCTTTCAGCAAAGCCATTGTACGGGAAGAATAAACCCTCCAGACCAATCTGCAGCAAGCTCAGGGCTTGCTGCCTGCCGGGAAGCTGATTCTCCTCACCCAAGCGCGGTGCCAGCACTTGCCAAACTGCCATGGTTTGATTTTGCCAGAGTGGTTCAGGCATTTCTCGCGCGATCAAATGGAACAAAAGCGGGCTAAAGACCGCATCCTGATTTTCAGGAGTAGTTTTCAATGCATCGAGCAGTGCCTGCGAGCGTTCCTGAAAGATCTGATCAAGATCGAAGCGCTCCAAACCGCCCCACTGCTGCCTGGCAGCCAGAAGCGCGCAAAGGATCCAGGCTTCTGCGTGCGGGTCGGGCTCGAGGCGGTGAGAACTGGGCAGGTCCGGCATGGAGAGCCAGCTGCTGAGGGCGGGATTTCCCTGGGCGGGGTGAGCCAGCAGGTGCGCCAGCAAGCGCTCGAATCTGCCACGCGAACTGTCTCCATCCTGTGCCATTTGCGTTTGGATGAACATCGCCAGTCCCTGTGTCAGGCTTGTGCTGGTAAGCTGGTAGCGCAAGCCGCGTTTTTGCGTTTCGCCGCGTAAAAATTCCGTGTTTCTCTCCAGCCCCTCAAGTAAGTAGTTTGATTGCCACTCCTCATAGACCTTTTGCAAGGTTGTCCGCCTTTCGGGGAGATTTGCGTGTGTGAAAGGCGCGAACATCTGACTGTAGCTGGAGGTTTGGGGAAAGGGTTTCGCAGCAGCAGACGGGCTGGATTGTGCCTGCTCCTGGCGCCTGCGCTGGGTGTGCCTCACCAGGAATAGCAGCCCAACAAACAGGGCGATTAAACCGATCAGGCTGAGCAGCCCGGTGGCGTCCTGGGGAGTGAGAGATTGGGCGTCCATAGCAAAGGTATTCCGATCAAATGATACCGCATTTCATGTGTTCATTTGGAATATGAGAGTTCGAAGGTCGGAATGCGCTTGCCTGCCCTCGCGGCGCAGCTGCAAGGGTTTGCGCACTCCGCCGATGATGTGAATGTCGGAGTGAGCCCGCGATAGCTGGCTGTCATTCTGAACGAAGTGAAGAATCTTAATCAGGATAATAACCAGATCCTTCGCTGGCGCTCAGGATGATAGATGTTGTATGCTGTCGTTGAGCTCGAGGTGTCTTTTTGTCGGAGTGAGCCCGCGATAGCTGGCTGTCATTCTGAACGAAGTGAAGAATCTTAATCAGGATAATAACCAGATCCTTCGCTGGCGCTCAGGATGACAGATGTTGTGTGCTGTCGTTGAGCTCGATGTGCCTTTTTGTCGGAGTGAGCCCGCGATAGCTGTCTGTCATTCTGAACGAAGTGAAGAATCTTAATCAGGATAATAACCAGATCCTTCGCTGGCGCTCAGGATGACAGATGTTGTATGCTGTCGTTGAGCTCGAGGTGTCTTTTTGTCGGAGTGAGCCCGCGATAGCTGTCTGTCATTCTGAACGAAGTGAAGAATCTTAATCAGGATAATAACCAGATCCTTCGCTGGCGCTCAGGATGACAGATGTTGTATGCTGTCGTTGAGCTCGAGGTGTCTTTTTGTCGGAGTGAGCCCGCGATAGCTGTCTGTCATTCTGAACGAAGTGAAGAATCTTAATCAGGATAATAACCAGATCCTTCGCTGGCGCTCAGGATGACAGATGTTGTATGCTGTAGTTGAGCTCGAGGTGTCTTTTTGTCGGAGTGAGCCCGCGAAACGCTCTTGCCTAACTTACATTGTGAGGCGGTCTCATTCCGACCTACACGCTAAATCTAATTGGTTGCTGCGTAGGTCGGAATGCGCTTCTTTTGCGCACTCCGACAAAAAAGCTAAATCAATCCGGTATACCGAAACACCAAATCATCTCGCCATCAATAGTTACGGCAGCACCGTTGCCGATAGTGTCGAGCGGTATGCTGCTCAGGACCTGATCGTGTTGAGTGTAGAGCTTAACGGCCGTCAGCGTGGGCAAAGTGATCGACTGCCAGGTGGCGTCAGCGTAATTATTTTCAAAACTGGCAAGCCGGCATGCCATCACCAGCTGCAGCTTTTCCCGCAACTCGGGATCAAGCTGCGGGTCATCCATAGTGCGGAAAAGCGTTGGCACGGCGTCGTTCGAAAGCCCATGAACCAGGTAAGCGGCATCCAGCTTTTCACCCTGCACTGCCCTTTCCAGATTCTGTTGCGCGATCAGGGCATCTTCATTCAGCCCCACCATCACCAGCGCGAAAGCCAGCAAGCCAAGCACCAACACCAGCCCCAACCTTCGGAAAGAATTGGTCAGCTCCATGATGATCAAGGCCAACAAAAGAAGCCCGATAAAGATCATGAAGACATGCGCTGCCAGGCGATAGCTGGTGAAGCCGTAAGCCTGCTCATAAAGGCGCAAACGCTGGAAAGCTGAAATCAGCATCACACCGACCTGTGCCAGCAGCAGACCGGCCATCACTGAAAAAGCGCGCTTTTTTGCTCTTGAGTCGCGTTTGGTGAAGGATGCCAGACTGAAGTACAAGACACTGGCAATCAAGGCCACAGCCACAAGCTCGAAGAAGCCGCGCCGGGCATATTCGGCGTAGGTGAAGCCATCGATGCTCACATTGGCGGAGCCGGCAAAGAAGTAGCGGAACTGCACTACCAGGAAGAAAGCAAACAAGATGTTCAGACTGACCAGGGCGATGCTGGTTTCAGTCATTCCCAAAAAAGGTTTGAACAAAGGTTTGTCAGGTTGGACTGCCAGTTGTTTCCCACTGTTTTTAAGCGCGTGCCATAGAGCGGCTGCGCCGATCCAGGTCAGGAACAAAATGATCAAGGTATGCGGAATGAAGTTATCAAATATATCGAACTTGAGCCAATCAAAAGCGGAGCCGAGCATATCGGAAAAGATCGTGTCGGCAGCAGCCAGCAGCAAGCCAAATAGGAGCAAAAGGGGGATGGTGATCAGCACTCCCCGCAAAATTGCCACGCCGTGTTTGCTTGCTTGCGGATTTTGCTGTTTGTTTTCCTGGGAGCTTTGGATGCCTTCGAGCATCAATGCTGGTGTGCCAATCACGCCTGAGGGCACCAGTTTGAACAACTCACCGATCAACTCCCGCAGGCGGAACTGCATCCATTGCCCATTCAGCAGGCTGGTTGTCAGCAGCAGCATGCCCAGCCCACTCACGAGCACAAGCGCGGTGGTGGTGGCGCTGGCGCTACGGAAGCCCGTCAGTAGAGCAGTCAGGCTGGTGAGCACGATAAGGGTGACACTCGTTAGCGGAATGCGCTTGCTTTCAAGGCGCGCGCTCACAACTGCTGCGATCAGGTACAGATTTACCGCAACTGCCCAGTGCCAACCCCAATCCTTTTCAAAGAAGAGCAGATCAAGTAGCAAGGCTGCTGCAAAAGCGACCAACAGGATCGATAACGGATGTTTTAAACTCTCGTTCGTCGGGACTTGTTTTTCTTCTTTAACGGATTGAGTTGCTTGACTCCCGTCAAGCTCAATTTTGCTTTCCAAATCAATTTTTTCCATGATTACCTTTCTCAGACCCATAGATTTCCCTTTCAGGCGATGGGTGTCACGCAAGATGGGCTTATGATAACACCAGCAAGGCTTCTGAACCTCTCAAAAACTATCTGAGAGCGCCAAAACCTCGCCGATATTCCCGAATCGTACAAGTTTTTTTAGACGGCAACTTTTGCGGATATGCTATACTTTCATGAAATACGTTTGATGAGGCTACTATGGACAAAGTTATCATTGCAACCGATTCTTCTGCTTATCTACCAAAGGAAATTGTGGATCAATATCAAATCCCGGTCGTACCACTGACGGTCAATTGGGAAGGCAAGTCTTACTACGATGGAATTGACATCCAGGCTGAGGAGTTCTATCAGCAATTAGCTCAATCCAAAAGCATGGCCACCACCAGCCAGGCAACCGTGGGGCAATTCCTGGAATTATTTGGAAAATTATTGGACGCCGGCAAACAGGTGCTCTACCTGGGCATCTCCAGTGGTATTTCCGCCACGATCAACTCCGCCCTGCAAGCCAGCGCCGAACTCGGCAACCCCGAAAACCTGATCGTGATGGACTCGAAAATTGTTTCGATGGCACTCGGGCTGATGGTGCTGGAAGTCGCGCGGGCAGCTGAGAAAGGCGCAAGCTTGAAAGAATGCCACGAACTGGCCCAGGACCTTCAAGGGCGCATAGGTGTCTTCTTCACGGTGGACACCCTCGAGTACTTGCACCGCGGCGGGCGCATCAACTCCGCCAAACGCCTGCTCGGCTCAGCACTGAACCTTAAACCGATCATGGAGATCCGCGATGGGAAAATCGAGCTGGTCGAAAGCGTGAGGTCGCGCAAGAAGGCGCTGAACCGCATGGTGGAATTGATCGAAAAAGGCGTTGACGGCCGCAGCCCGGTTCGCCTGGCGCCTTTCCATGCCATGGCGTTTGACGACATGGTCATCATGGAAAATATGGCCAAAGAGCGCTTAAACCCGGTTGAGATCATTCGTTCGGAAGTCAGCCCGGTTGTTGGCAGCCACGTTGGTCCGGGCACCGTCTCGATGGCGTACATGGTTGGCTAAACCAAGACAATATAAAAAAACTCCTGCAATTGCAGGAGTTTTTTGTTGCCAAGTCCGATTACGGGTTCACCACGCGCCCCATGAAAGTGATGGTGTTGGTGGTGGTTTCGTAGATCACATAGATGAAAGGTTTGTCCAGGCGGATCGTGTAGCTCTGTCCGGGCATGGAGGTCACGCCCACCACCACCGCGGTTGCCGCAGCGGCTTCAGTGCCCTCTTCATTGACGTCAATGGTTGCCTGGTGCAAAACCGAGCTGATCATCAGGTCGGGTTTGCCGGTCATGCCTGAAAAATCAGCTTTTTCGGCATCGAATGCGTCCGGCATACCCAGCTCAGCCAGTATTTCACCCAAACCAAAGCGGCTTTCAGCCTGGAACTTTGGCATGCTCAGGTCGACCATGGCTGAGGAAGACTGGAGACTGTTCAACAGTTGCTCCAGATCTGCGGCGGTCAACTGTGACTCAAACTCCGCAAAGTCTCCTTGGGGCATAAAGGCTGCCATGGCGTAGTTTCCGCCTTCGTAGGGCAGCCTGACTGCCGAGAGTTGATCGTTCACCAGGGCGGAGAGAGTAAAATTGCCTTGCATGAAAGGTACAGTTGTGGTGCTGCCGTCGGCAAGCGTGAAACTGCCGTCTTCGGTGTCTTTTTCTTCAAACTGATGCGACCAGGCGCCTTTGAAGTAGATCGCGTTGGTGAGCACCATGCGGGTCATCTGATCGAGCAAGCCTGCAGGAATGAGCTCCTGGATCTTGTCATTGGTCTGGGCAGCCACCCACAAATTGATCAGGGCGCGCGCGTCTTCAGGATTGTTGAAATCCACCAGTTTCAGCCCGGCGTTGTAATTGGCTGAAAGGGTATCCAGGAAGGATTGTTCAAAATAGTAGTCCTTCTGAGCCCAGACAGCATTGGCGATGTTGAAGGTCAGAGGTTGGGCGCCATCATTGAGATATTCAGGTTGTGTGGTGAGCGCTTTATTGAGGGCGTTCATTAGATTGTGGGTCTCAGGATCGTTAACATCCACTCCTAGAACGCTTGCCATCTGGCTGGCGGTTTCGCCTTCAGCGCCGGCACCCGTCATGAGCAGCGCCTGGAAGATACTGTAAGGCGAGTAGATCAGGTTGCCTTCTTCATCGCGCAGTGCCTGGTAGAGCGCCAGCGCGAAGCCGTTATTGGCCTGGGCAAGCTGCCTGACTGCTTCAGGGTCAGCCTGGGGGTCGACGATATATGCCACGTCGCCGCTTGAGTCGGTGATGTCGCCCGGCTCATTATTCGAAGGCTCATCTGGCTGATCCACCGGGTAAGGCTCTGTTGGGGCTTGGGCAGGTACACAGGCTCCCAGCATGAGAGCGCTGATCATTATGATGCTGAATAAGATTTTGTTTGTTTTCATTTTTTTTCTTCTCCTCTTGCGGGTTTCCTTAATGTCCGCTGTATATTGGACGAATATTTCAACCGATTTGTTCCGATCCAGGCTCAAGGCTGCATCACGTTGCCCATAAAAATGATGGCGCCAGTGGTTGTGTCGCGGATTTGGAAGATGAAGGGGCGGTCAATAGTGATTTGAAGGGGTTCTCCACCCGGAGCCATTTTTTGTGTCACAACCGCAATGGTCGCGGCAGCGGCTTCGGTGCCCTTTTCGTTAACGTCAATGAAGGCTTTTTGAGCAATTGTGCTGACGTAAAGCGATTCATCACCGCTGATTCCCGAGAAGTCAGCTGCTTCCGTGAAAGCCAGCCGCATCCCGTTCGCGTTTAGGGCTGGAATCAGATCCATGGTTGGTGTTTCAATGCGGAACTTCGGCATGCTGAGTGAGACATTTTCGGGCTGCAATTCGGGCAAACCCTGCGGAGATGCCAAAAGCTCAGCCAGGGCAGCGGGATCGTTCCACGCGTCCAGGCTGGGCATCAGGATTTCCATCGCCATCGTTCCGCCGGCATAGGGCAGCTGCACGATGGTGAGCTCTTCGCTGACGCTCACTTTGAGCAGCTCGTTCAGGCGCATAGTGGGCACACTTAGCTCCTCACCGTTGAGAAGGATGAAAGGCGCGTCGGCCGTGGCGGTCTCGTTGAATGGATAGCGCCAGGCAGCTTTGAAGTAGACCGCGTTGGTCAGCGCCAGCACGGTGTTTGCATCGAACATGGCAGGATCTGCAAGTTGCTCAATTTTCTGATTTGTCTGCTCTTCAACCCAGGTATTGATCGCGTTTGCGGCAGCCTCCGCATCATCAAAATCCAGGATTTTTAAGCCCGTGTCGTAATACTGGGAAAGAATATCCAGGAAAGCCTGCTTGTAAGCAAAATTCTGGTCAGCCCAGAGGGCGTTGGGAATTTGCAGCTCAAAAGCCTGCCCATCATCAGAGCTTTCGGAACCCGCAAAGTTTAGCAATTGCTGATTGAGCGCGTTGATCAGGCGGTGCACACGGGCGTCATCCCAGGGCAGGCGCATCGTCTGGCGCATTTCGCTGGCGGATTCACCGGCGGCGCCGGCGTAGAGCATGCTGAGCGCCTGATAGAGGCTGTATGGCGAGAACACCAGGTTTTCTTTGGCTTCAGCCTGATGCGCAAATATCGCACTTGCAAATGCGTTATGAGCAGCCACAAGCTGCCGCAATTCCTCTTCGGAAAACTCTGGCGCGGTTTCATAGGCCAATTTACCCATGAGGTTTCCAGATTGAGTGGATGGCGTGGGGCTGGCAGTGCAGCCAGCAAGGATCATCACACACATCATTAAAAACAAGATCTTACGAAACATAAGTTTCCTCCTGAATAAGGTTCTGATTATTGACGGTTCTGAACGTCATAAGGTTCCATTGGGGCTTAATCAAGTCTGCCAACCGGGCGGTTGGCAGACTTTTTGCGGAAGTTTTGTCGCTGATAGAGGGTCAGCGATTTGACCAATTTAGAAGATCGCTTTGATGCGATAGAATGTCAGCCCCACATATTCCCACAGCACAGCAACCGATTGCTCGAAGGCTTTGCTGGTGGGCATGAGCTTGGTGATAATACTGCGCCAATTCCAGGAGGTCAGGGTCTCCCAGTCTTGCAGGCTGACACGATAGTCTGCCGGCGCAGGGGTGACCTCCACGTCGAGTTGGCGGAACAAAAAGTAGGCGCGGTCCATTTGGATTGCCGAAGTGATCAGCAGGATGTGCTTGACGTTTTGTAAAGCCAGGATGGGCGCGCAAAGCGCGGCATCGGCACGCAAATTGGAGGCTTGATCCTGAACCTGGATGGCTTCGGCGGGTATGCCGAGCTCAAGCAGCAGCGTGTGGGCGGAAGCTGTTTGGTTTTCATCTCCGCTGATAATGATCAGGGGAGCGGCTTGTTGCTGGTAGAGCATGGCGGCGTAGAGCAAGCGGTCGGCCTGTTCCTGCACTTCCACGCGCTGGCGTGGGGTTTCCGCGGAAAGCGTACCCTGCGCGAGCACCACGATGGCATCCGCTTGAGTTCCTGGGGTAATGGGCATATGGCGCCATTCCATCGAACGGGTGAAAAATGTTGAGAAGATCGGGTTGCCAAGAACGCCAACGATAACGAGGGCGATTAAAACGAACCAGGTGGCGGTTGTTGGATGTTTTTTGATCAGGAGGAGCGTGAGGAACAGCAACAGGGCCACAAAGCCCAAGGGCAGGAAAAATTGTTTTATAAATGCGATGAGTAATCCAGACATAATAAATTCCTTCCAATGTACCTACCTGATATGTTGCAAGAAACGCGCCAATCCCCGGGTAAAAGAAAGGAATGTTAATTTTTTGGGTGGGTTGGCGTCGGATTATCTTGCCCTGTTTGACCATTGAAATAGCCAACCCACCAAAAGCGTTGATGAATTAATTTCCTTCTGCTGCGGTGGGTAGGCTATAACCCGGAGTTTTGTTGCTTATGCTTTATGACGCCAACCCACCCTACCCGCGATTCTCCTAATTTGTGAGTAAATTTTTGTAGCGCGAGACAAAGTGCCCATTAGGGTATTGAGGGCACTGTGAAACACCAGTTCTTTCATGGTCTCCTGACCATGAAAGGCATTTGACCGTCAGGTCTCCTGATAATCAAACGAAAAGACAGATCGTCGCGCTTCGCGCGCGATGACGGAGAAAATTGGGTCGTACGGAGGGGGCTTGCTCCCTCCGTAATGATCGGAAAAGGCAAAATCTGCGGCTGGACCAAGGCCCAGCCCTACTTAGCCCGCCTACCCGGCACAGGCGTAAAAGAAGCTCGCGATGACAAGATTGATCGTGCCGGTGTCATCACCGAGCACGGCAGTTGACCGTCAGGTCTCCAGGTGTAATTCAATTCGGCTCGACTAAAGCCCAGCCCTACTTATGAGTATTAAACGCAGCCACACCTAAACCGGGTAGAGCCGCTCGTAAACCTCCGGGCAGTACTTCCCGACAGCTTCCGCCGTGATGCTGTTGCTGCGGCAGATCTCCGCGTAGAGGTCCACACTTTTGCGCCTGGTGCGCAGCTGGGTAGCCGGATCAAGCCCCCAAAGCCCAAATCGCTGGCTCCAACCCCGCTCCCATTCAAAATTATCCACCAGGCTCCAGTGAAAATACCCCTTCACTGGGATATTGTGGTTGACCATGTGCCACAAAGCATGAAGATGCTCCAAAAGGTACTTGCGCCTGAAATCATCTTTGCTGTCTTCAGCGCCATTCTCAGTGATGTAAATCGGCTTTCCAAATTGCGCTCCCCATTTGATGCAAGCCTTAAAACCTTCAGGATCATTGCTCAAAAAACCTGTCTCCGAGAGTTCCGCGTCTTTAGGGTAATACCTATGGGTAAACATCTCAGATCGCTTGCCGAGGTCAAAGCGGATCAACTCGCGCGTGTAATAATTCAAGCCGATGAAATCCTGGGTGTTCTTAGCCTGCGGGACGTCTTCTTTCAGCATGACAGCATCAAATTTGCCTGTAAGCAGAGCCTGGGGAAAGGCTTCGTTGAAGACCTTGTTGTGAAGGTTAGTTGTGTAGCGGGTGAGAGGGTTGCCATTAGCCGGCAGAAACCCGCGCCAATGGTGCGCAATGCCCACCTGCGCCTCGCTCTGTTCCTCGTGTATCGCCTGGTATGCGGCAGCATGCGCCTTGAGCAGATTGCTCAAAACCTTTAGCGCAGCCTTGAGGTCGCTCTTGCCTGGAGGAAAACCTCCCCCCAAATAACCACCGGCCATGTAAACATTTGGTTCGTTGATCGTGACCCAAAGCTTGCAGTGGTTGCCCAGGGCTGCCACCACCCGGCGTGAAAAGGCTGCAAACAGGTCAATCACCGCCTCGTTTTCCCAGCCTCCCATCTCTACCAGCCAGAGCGGATTGGAAAAATGATGGAGCGTGACCATCGCCATCATGTTGCGCTCTTTGAGCCCAAGCAGCATCTGTCGGTAGCGGTCGAGCGCGCTCTCATCCCAGCGATCGGGCTCGGGCTGGATGCGCGACCATTCCACCGAAAGACGGTGCGCGTTTTGGTATGTTTCGTGGGCTCGGTCGAAGTCCTCACGCCAGCGACCTGCCCACCAGTCGCAGGCTCTGCCAGAGCGATCGCCGTTCAGAATGCGCCCTTCCTGCTGCTCCCAAGCCCACCAATCATTGTTCAGGTTATTGCCCTCAACCTGGTGCGCGGCAGTGGCAGTGCCCCAAAGGAATCCGTTTGGAAATGTATAGGTAGCTCTTGGCATGTTCGTCTCCAATCGATCGTTTAGCTAATTTTACCCGTGCTTAATCAAATGGCGCAGGTTTTTACCCTGCGCCATTTGATCTTTTTCAACCGGTCAGTTTTACGCGTCCACTGGCTGCAGGAACTGGCTGTGGTAGAGCTCAGAATAGAAGCCCTGGCGTGCCAAAAGTTCATCGTGCGAGCCTTGTTCCACAATGTCGCCATCACGCAGCACCAAAATGCGGTCGGCATTGCGAATGGTGGAGAGCCGGTGGGCGATGATGAAACTGGTGCGTCCAACCATCAGCTTGTCCATGGCTTTTTGGATCAGCACCTCCGTGCGGGTATCAACCGAACTGGTAGCTTCGTCCAAAATCAGGATGGTCGGGTCTGCCAAAACAGCGCGCGCGATCGTCAGAAGTTGTTTCTGACCGGCAGAGACGTTGGAGGCGTCTTCGTTGAGCACCATGTCGTATCCGCCGGGAAGGGTACGGGTGAAGTGGTCGGCATACGCCATGTCGGCGGCAGCCACCACCTCCTCGTCGCTGGCATCCTGGCGACCATAGCGGATGTTTTCACGGATGGTGCCGTTGTAAAGCCAGGTGTTCTGAAGCACCATCGAAAGGTGGGTGTGCAGATTTTCACGGCTCATGTCCTGGATGTTGATATCATCAATCAGGATTTCTCCGCGGTCAATGTCGTAAAAGCGCATCAGCAGTTTGACCAGCGTGGTCTTGCCTGCGCCAGTCGGACCAACGATCGCAATTTTCTGCCCGGGTTCAACGATCATCGAGAAATCTTTGATGACATATTCGTCGGGGTTATAGCCAAACCAGACATTGCGGAACTCCACTTTTCCCCGCACTTCTTCCAAAGCCAGAGCGTTGGCAGCATCGGGTTCGATCTCGTCTTCATTGATAAATTCGAAGACGCGTTCTGCTGCCGCTGCGGTCTGTTGGAGGATATTGGCAATATTGGCAATCTGCATGATGGGCTGCTGGAACGATCGCAAATATTGAATGAAGGCCTGGATATCGCCGATGCTCAAACGGTTCTGAACGGTCAGATAACCACCCAGAATCGCGACTGCGACATAGCCCAGATTGCTGAAGAAACGCGAGACAGGCATCATCATGTTGGAAAGGAACTGCGCAAGCCAGGCGCTGGTGAAAAGGGTGTCATTGAGGGTTTCAAAGTGCTCCACACTGCCCTGCTCGCCGTTGTAGGCTTTTAAAACCAGGTGCCCACCGTACATTTCTTCCACGTGACCGTTAATGTGCCCGAGGTATTCCTGCTGCCGGCGGAAGTGCACCTGCGATTTGCCGACGATTATCTTGACAAAAATCATCACAAGCGGCACGAGGATGAGGCCAATCAGCGTCATACTGACGCTGATTGAAAACATCATGATCAGAACACCGATGATGCGTGTAACCGAGGTGATGATCTCCGAAAGGCTCTGGTTGAGCGTGTTGCTGATGACATCCACGTCGTTGGTCACTCGCGAAAGCACCTCTCCCTGGCTGACCCGGTCGAAATAGCTTAACGGAAGCTTGTTGACCTTCTGCGAGATTTCCTTGCGCATTTTGTAGGTGATATCTGCAGAAATTTTGCTCATGATCCAGCCCTGGATCAGGCTGAGAACTGTTGAGATGCCATAAAGAATCAACACTCGAACGAGAATGGTGCCAATCTTCGCCAGATCAATGCCCAGCGGGTTGCCCTGCACCATGCGCATCACACCGAGATAAAGCTCAGTGGTTGCCTGACCCAGGGTGCGCGGTCCGAATATCGCGAAGACGGTGCCGCCGGCAGCCATCAGCATCATCATCAGGATCGACCAGCGGTAGGGTCCAAGGTAGCTGATCAGCTGTTTCATGCTGCCTTTGAAGTCGCGCGCTTTTTCGCCGGGCATCATCCTGCCTGGTCCGCCTCCAGGTCTGTGGACGGGGCGCACTTCCTTGGACTGGCTGTTGGCGTAGGGGTTTTTGGAATTGGTTTGCATAGGTTTTTGGTTTTTTTGCTGGTTCATGCTAACTCCTCCGCACTCAACTGGGAGCTTGCAATCTCCTGATAGGTCGGACAGTGCTCCATGAGGTATTGGTGGCTGCCTTTGCCAACTGCTCTGCCGTTATCCAGCACGATGACCTGATCGGAATTTTTGGCGGTCGAAACGCGCTGGGTGATGATAATAAACGTACTGTTGGCAACGCGCGGTCGCAGTGCACTGCGCAAGGCTGCGTCGGTCTTGAAATCAAGCGCCGAGAAGCTGTCGTCAAAGATGTAGATCGGGCGGGGTTTGATGATGGCACGCGCAATCGAAAGGCGCTGCCTCTGACCTCCCGAAACGTTATCACCGCCCTGGGCAATGGGCATATTCAGCCCGTCTTCACCATCAAAAACGAAATCAGCCGCCTGAGCGATCGTGATCGCGTTGCGCATCTCTTCTTCTGTAGCGTCGGGTTTTGCCACTTGCAGGTTGCTGGCAACGGTGCCGCTGAAGAGCAGCCCTTTTTGTGGCGCGTAACCGATCTGCTCCCTTAGAGTGGCTTGAGGTAAGTCGCGAATGTCGATGCCATCAATTGTGATCTTGCCCTTGCTCACATCAAAAAAGCGGGGCAGAAGGTTGATCAGCGTGGATTTTCCACTACCGGTTGAGCCGATAATTGCCGTTACTTGGCCAGGTTCTGCCTTGAAACTGACATCGTGCAAGATGTCTTCCTCCGCATCCGGGTAGCGAAAATCGACATCATGAAATTCCACAACTCCCCTGACAGGTTGTGCCAGGACGATTGGTTCGGCCGGGTCTTTGATGGAAATGGGTTTTTCGAGCACATCCGCAATGCGATTGGCCGAAACGCCAGCGCGCGGGATGAAAACGAAGAGCATCGAAAGATTCAGAAAGGCAAACATGATTTGCATGGCATACTGCATGAAGGCAATCAGGTTGCCGACTTGAATGGTGGATTGTGCCACGAAACTGGCGCCGATCCAGATGACGAACACCTGGCCTGCCATCATGATCAAGTACATAAACGGAAACATGAAAGACATCGCCCGTCCGATAAAGAGCATGTTGCTCGTAAGATCCCGGTTGGCAAGGTCAAAGCGTGCTTCTTCGTACTCCTGTTTGTTGAAGGCTCTCACAACCATGATGCCCGAAAGGTTCTCGCGCATCACCAGGTTGAGCTTATCGATAAAAGCTTGAATACGTTTAAAGCGCGGGACAACGATCGCAAATAAGGTTACGATGAAAATCAACAACACCGCGACGATCAAGGCGATCGTCCACCACATGCCCGGGCTTTTCTCGAGGGCGCGCACAACCCCCAAGCCGCCGATCAGGGGAGCCATCAAGCCCATGCGGATCAGCATAAAACTGGCCATGCGCACCTGGTCCACATCGTTTGTAGTGCGGGTGATCAGCGAAGCGGTTGAAAAGCTTTCAAATTCAGCGCTGGTAAAATCGGTAACCTTGCGGAAGATATCTGAGCGCAAATCCTTGGCAACGCTGGCAGAGGTGATTGACGCCAAATAACTGACCGTTAATGACGCGATCAAACCCAAAAGGGATACCGCAACCATTTGGGTGCCAACGCGCAGGATGTATCTGGTCTGAAATCGTCCGGTGTCTGCCTCCAGGGTGGCATACTCACTATTGATCGCAGTGATCGTGAGTTGGTGCAGGATGGTTCCTTCAAGCGCGGAGAAATGCTGATTAACTTTCTCGAGCAATGCCGCTTTTTGCGCCGGGGGCATCAAAGAGAGCAAACTCAAAAGGTCCTGCCCACTGCTCACCAGGCTGGGGTCCAGCGGGAAGTTTTCTCCCAGCAGCTGTGCGGCGCGTTCGGGATCTTCCTGGAGCATACGCACACTCTGGATGAAAACCATCGGCTTCGCGATCAGGTCTTCCACGACCAGTTTCTGCGCTTCGTCAAGATCTTTGAGGGCATAAACTGCCTGCTCGGCAACTTTTGGGAAATCTTCTGCCAGTGTTTGGGATTGCGGGCTGCCCGGGGCTACCAGCTCGTAATATTGCCTTAGTTCTGTTTGCTGATCGGGGTAGAGTTCACCGATGCGCTCAAAGGTGCTTTCACTCAGCACCACAGGGGCACCAGAGTCCACCCCTCGCTGCTGGATGCCAATGTTGACAATGTCGGAGAGGTAATCCGGCAATTGCAGATCGCTCCATGCAACAACCAACACAAACAGGATGGCTGGCAGGATGAATTTTAGGTAAGGTCGGTAGTATTTCTTCAGTCTGATCATAGGTGATTTCTCGATATCTCGGGATCTAATCCTTCCTGGATTTCTTTTAGCTTCTCGTTCATTATTTCAAATATCTGGCAGGCTTGCTCTTCCTGGGCTTTAGTCAGGCTGGCTGCCAAATCCGGAACCCATCTGCGGCGTGTAAGGAAAGCTTTTTGCACCAAGCCCTCGCCATCCTTGCTCAGGCAGATTAGCTTGCTGCGCCTGTCGAGCGGGTCCTCCTCCCGGGAGATCAGGTCGGAATCCACCAGCCGGTCTACCATCTGGGAGACGGCGGCTTTGGTAACGCCCAGGTGATCAGCCAGGCAATTAATGTTGGTGCAGCCAGCGCGGTGAATAAAAAGAAGGCTATTGAGATGCGTGAACGAGAGATCATGCTCCTGCATAAACTGCATGTTGTGGACCATGTTGATGTGCATCGTCAAGCCAGCAAACTGGTTGAGTTGTTCGATTAAATTTTCGCGCTTTCCGTGCATTGTAAACCTGCCTTGATAGTTAAACGGGCTTAACTATACGACCGGGATGGTGGATTGTCAAGGCGAATTTACAATCCTCGAAAAAGCCGTGATCTCTTCCACCGTGAAGGCAGAGAAGTCAGGAAAAAAATTTGTTCAGGGCGAAAATTCCCGTTATTGTAAACGGGGAAAGGGGGATAGAGCTATTGCGCGGCGCCAGCGACGGCAAGCGAAAAATTGGAGCCCTGAGAAAAGTCCCGATTCATGAACAGAATGCTAAAAGTAGCAGGCGCGTTGGCCTCTTCGGTTTGGGTGCGTGCGTAACTTTGTTCGCAGCCCAACACTCTGCCGGAACTGTCAAAGAGCGTTGCCACCGCCCGCAAATCGTTCAGAATGACGGGATCAGCGTTGTTGATCGTTCCTTCCACGCTATACCAGGAATTTTGGGCGTCATAGCCATGATTAGTCACCGCAATTTCCACTCCGCCTGGCACACTGCCGCCAGTGGCGTATGAAAGGACTTTGACGGCATAGCTTTCAACTTCTTTCGGCTCCACGACGTAGAGGTCAAAGCACGCCTGGGTGCCCGGCGCGAGGCTGCCAACCAGTGGGGATCCGCGCAGGGTTGTTTGCCCTCCCTTTTTTAGATTAAGCACGGCTTCAATCATCACTGTGTTGATCGTTGTCGGGGTGTTGTTGAGCACTTCCCCAATCACATGCACGATCTGGATATCCTGATCCCGTTCATAATAGACCCCATCACCAGGAAGGAGAACGATCGGAGCTTCATAAGGGGTAGCCGCCAGGGGGAGGTAAAGTTTGTGGTCCATTGCAACCGAAACGGCAGTGGGACTGACCATTTTGGCTTGAGGTGCGGTGAGTTTGGGGAGGGCACGTTCGGGCAGGGTGCGTTGAAGGACCAGGGTAAGCAGAATAATGTTCAGGGCGATTAGCCCAATGAACATGATAATTCGGATGCTTTTCTTTGGCTCAGTCATAACTCCCTCGATGAAAGTACTCAAGTTGATAGTAGCAATTCTTGTGCCAATATACCGATCGTGCCGGCGTCCTCGCCGAGCACGCGAACTGACCGTCAGGTCTCCAGATTATTATGGACGCCCTTGGCGAAAGATTATGCTCGGGCAGAGCCCGGCACAATCAAGTCCACAAAGAATTAAAGGCAGATCGCCACGCAAAAGAAGCTCGCGATGACGAGGAAAATGGGGTCGTACGGAGGGGGCTTGCTCCCTCCGGAAGCAAAAAATGAATTGTAGGTCAGGTTGCGCAGCCTGCCCCGTGTTTTTTTGGCGGGGTCAACCTGACATGGGAAACCTGCCTTTGCTGCGGGCTTTATTTACCCTCATTAAGGGTATCACCGATAGGGGCGAAGCATCTTGGGAGGTTAGCTTCGAAGTGGGATTGAGTTTGTTTTTAGGATGCTTCGCCCCTACTCCATTGTTATAAACCCATTAATGCGTAGGGCGAGACAAAGTGCCCGCGAAGCAGGGTATTGAGGGCACCGTAACCGATAGGATGGACAAACGTATCATGCCCTCAATCCGCCTCTTCGGAAGATCCAAGTTGCCAACGTCATTTTTTGAAATAATTGATTGATGGCGGATTGGAAGCACTCCGGAATCTTTACGTCATAATGTTTTTGGTGCTTCCAATATCGCCCTACAACGACCGACGAAAAGTACCGGCAGATCGCCGTACCCTGCTTCGCGGGCACAGGCGCTTCGCTCGCGATGACGGAGTGTGATTCGTCACTGCGAGGAGCCCATCAGGGCGACGCGGCAGTCTGTCTCCATCTTTTTGTGTTCACATCACCGGTAGGGGCGAAGCATCTTTTGAGGTTTAGCTTCGCAGTGGACCTCTGTTTGTTTTAGATGCTACGCCCCTACTTTATTGCCAAAACAGTGCTAATTGTTGGGCGAGACAAAAAAGAGCCGCCCTGCCAGGGCGGCTCTGTTACTGACCAAACAATAAAACTACTCTTCAACCCAGTCAAACGTACGGGTGACGGCTTTCTTCCACCCAGCCACGAGGCTCTCCCGCGTGTCGGCCTCCATCTGCGGCTGCCATTGCTGGTCGATCTGCCAATTTTCTCGCAGATCCTCCACCTTCTTCCAGAACCCAACCGCCAGACCGGCCGCATAAGCCGCGCCCAGCGCGGTGGTTTCGGCCACCTTGGGGCGGATCACCGGCACGCCGAGAATGTTGCTCTGGAATTGCATCAGCGTCTGGTTGTGCACCATGCCGCCATCCACCTTGAGGGCGGTGAGGGGTACGCCCGAGTCCTTGTTCATTGCCTCAAGCACTTCCGCGGATTGATAAGCCGTGGCTTCAAGCACCGCCCGCGCGAGGTGACCGGCGTTGATGTAACGCGTCAGCCCAACGATGGCGCCGCGGGCGTCACTGCGCCAGTAGGGGGCAAACAGACCCGAAAAAGCGGGCACAAAGTAGATCCCGCCGCTGTCTTCCACTGTCTTTGCCAGGGATTCGATCTCAGCTGAGGTTTCAATCATTTTCAGGTTATCGCGCATCCACTGCACAAGCGCGCCTGTGATGGCGATGGAACCTTCCAGGGCGTAATAAGCAGGCTGATCGCCGATTTTGTAGGCAAGCGTGGTCAGCAGCCCGTTCTTGGACTGCACCGGCTCAGTTCCGGTGTTCATCAGCAGGAAACAGCCCGTGCCGTAGGTGTTTTTGGCTTCCCCGGCAGTGTAACAGGTCTGCCCGAATAAGGCTGCTTGCTGGTCGCCCAGGTCGCCCGACACAGGAATGTCCTTAAGCTCGGGGATGCGGATCAGGCCATAAACCTCGCTGGAAGCTTTGATTTCCGGCAGCATCGCCCTCGGCACACCGATGATCTCAAGCATTTGATCGTCCCAGTCGAGCGTTTGCAGGTTCATCAAAAAGGTGCGCGAGGCGTTGCTGACGTCGGTTACGTGTACGCCACCGTTGATCCCGCCGGTCAGGTTCCAGATCAGCCAGGTGTCGATCGTGCCAAAGCACAACTCGCCCTTTTCCGCCTTTTCCCGTGCTCCGGGGGTGTTGTCTAGCAGCCAGCGGATCTTGGACCCGGAAAAATACGGGTTGGTGGGAAGCCCCACGATTTCCCTGAAGCGGTCCTGGCCGCCATCGGCAGCCAACTGGCTCATGAAACCAGATGTGCGCGTATCCTGCCAGACAATCGCGTTGGCAATTGGTCGGCCGGTTGCGCGCTCCCACACCACGGTGGTTTCGCGCTGGTTGGTGATGCCACAGGCAGCGATTTCTGAAAGGGGAATGTTTGTTTTATTGAGTGCGCCGCGAATAACATAGAGCACCGAGTTCCAAATCTCGAGGGCGTCATGTTCCACCCATCCCGGCTTGGGGTAAATCTGCGTGTGCTCTTTCTGGTCCGACGCCACGATGGATCCGCTGTGGTCAAAGATAATACAGCGTGAACTGGTCGTTCCCTGGTCAATTGAAATTACGTATTTTTTCATTGTGACTCCCTCGGTGTAATAATGGTGCAATAATTAGAATTACTCTTTAATGATAACAAAAATTGTAGAACTGAATTCAAAAAAATTCTGGCCTTTGAGTTTTTCAAAGGCCAGAATTGAGATCAAGGTACTAGTTTGTTAAAGTATTCGTAGCGGCGATTATGGACATGATCAGACCAAAAATTATGCCGCCGATGTATGGATTTTTAGTAACTTTGTATATCGCCCTGTCCAGCATGACTGCCAGAGGGAAGTAAATCAGGATGGGGAACAGCCAGATGCCGTAGATATTTGAAACTGGTTTTGCCAGTTGTTCGGTCCAAGATTTTCCTTCAATGAAGAATGTTCCATACTGAAGAATGACATAGAACAAAGCTCCCGCCACAGTAGCCAAAGATAACACTGCCACATTGATCCATTCTTTTCCCAGTTTTACATAATTGAAACTGTTGACAGCCACGGAATGGATAATGTAGAAGAACAGGAAGAATGGCGCGTAGCGCAGGATTTCGTCGAACTTTCCTGGAGGGAAGGCTTTCAGTGGAATGACCCATAATCTGAAATCGACTTTGAGTAGGTAATCTGCGGTGAAGATGATCAGGAATGCGCCGGCAACAACCGCCAGAGCAAGCAGAATAGTTTTGACCAATTTCATGCCCCAGATTCTGGCACCCCGGTCAGCACGAGATCCAAAAAACTTTCTTCCGATGAGGATCAAGATCAGGGTAAAGAGCCCGTTTACTGCTGCCCACATCGCGATAAAGAATACAGGGCGCTGATTGGCAAAAGCGGGACGGAAGTTAGCCATCAATGCGGGTAATTTCAGATAGCTGAAGAAGGAAACAAATGCGCCCAAAGCCAAACTTGCCCAGAACCAAATCTTCGCTTTACCTTCTGGAGCGGGTGCGGGTTCCACGACTTTTTCAGCCTTTAACGTTGAGAAGTACTTTGTTTCAAGCAGAACACGGGTGAATGCCCACACGAAGATGATAAACCCAACCATGCCAATGAAGTTGAAAATCGCTTTCCACTGCCATACTTGCTGGTTGCCGGGAATAGGATTAGGTGCGCCCAATGCTTTTTCAAAGAAACTTACACTGAAATTTACGACCTTGGAAGAGATGGTATTCCATGGGTGAATTTGATAAGGGGCGTAAATCGCGCGGATAGCTTCTTCTCCGTCAATAGACTTGACGTAAAATGTATGGTCTTTGCGTACTTCACCTTCCGCTGGATCAATGCCAAAATTCAGGAAGGATTGCGCGGTGACCTGGTTGATATATTCTCCGGGTGCTGATCGAACACCTTCAGCGTTTGGAACTCTGAAGAAAAATTCGTCAAATCGGGCAGCGACAATGGCAACATCGCGGCTGCCATATTTATTGTAGTAAGCCTTGTCTGCATCCACGTAATTTGCGTCATTGGCTACCAGCAGAACTGCACTGATCAGCTGTTCATCTTTGAGGTTGTCATCGTCAACTGCAAGATTAGCAGCTCTGGCTCCGTTGGAGTGACCTGTAACACCAATGCGGCTGCTATCCACATAGGGTAATGCAGCAATCAACTCTACTGCATCTGTCATACCTGTAGCTCGGGTGCTAAAATTCGCATCTGGGCCAAGGTCGTCAGAGTTGCCGTGACCGTACATATCTATGGACATGGTTACGTAACCACGTCGGGCATATTCAACAAAATTCATATCCTGCATTTCGCGGTTGTTGTACCAGCCGTGACTGGTAATAATCGCGGGAGCAGGGTTTTCAGGTGTGGCGGTATCGGGAACGAAAAGCAGTGCGCTCATCAATTTACCGGTCGGAGTCTCCCATCGGAGATCTTTAACTGTGATGGAATTGCCTGCTGTTTGAACGAAACTAGCGCCTAGGACACTTACGACCATAACAATAATGGCCAACCAAAACCAAAAACCAATACTTTTGTTTTTCATTCTTTCTCTCCTAAAATGAATATAAATTTTTCATGGATTGAGTATTGAAAATTACGATTTGGTCGGTTCACCTCCTTTGTTTCTCTTTAGTAAGTAGATGCGAGTAACGCCCACCTATAAATTATTCTTCCACCAAAGAAAAAACTAACTATTAATTGTGAATTTACTAAATCAATCAACAAAGCATTAAAAATGCTACCTTTTTCAATATACAATAAATTCTGAGAATAAAGGTTCTTTTGCATCAAATGTGCGTAGTTATAAAAATTTCCGTCTGAATTTTGTGAGAAAGCGTTCGGGCACATTGAAAAAACGTGCAAGCAAAGCTATACTTCTTGTCAATAGCATATGGAAGAAACAGACCGGACCTACCACGCAATTCATGCGGCCAGATTGTATTACTATCAGAGTCTCACGACCGAAGCAATTGCGCTGGAAATGGGCATTTCCCGTTCATCCGTCTCACGGCTGCTTGCTTATGCCAGGGAAAATGGCCTGGTCAGCATCCGCGTCATTGACGTTGAAGATCAGCCAACATCACTTGGTCGAATAATCCAATCCCACTATAAGGATGCCAAAAAAGTTCATGTGGTTCCGGTTTCCCACATTTTGAGTGAGTCAGACTGGTTGGAAAGAACAGCTCAATATGCCGCAAATTACCTGAATACAATATTTGATTCAGATATGATCATGGGTGTAGCCTGGGGAACAACCCTTAGCGCAATATCAAGATACTTGCAGCCAAAAACTACCCACGACTCCCACATTGTCCAGCTCAATGGGGCCGGCAACACCAGAACCATGGGCATCGAATATGCCAGTGAAATCATTTTGCGCTTCGCTGACGCCTATCAAGCCAGCGTCGATCTCTTTCCGGTGCCGACCTTTTTCGATTACTTCAGTACAAAAGAGGCCATGTGGAAGGAACGCAGCATCAAAAGGATTTTGGAGCTTCAGGCGCGTGCGGATTTAATGCTCCACAGCATCGGCGCAGTTCGGTCTGGTGTTCCCAGCCATGTTTATTCCGGCGGCTTTTTGGAAGAAAAGGATTACCAGGAACTAAGGCGCTTAGATATCGCCGGGGACATTGCCACAGTCTTTTTCCGGCGGGATGGCAGTTTTCATAACATTCCCATTAATCAAAGGGCTAGCGGACCGAATCTGGAATTGATCAAGCAAAAGCGGGCTATTTGTGTTGTCTCAGGTTTGGGAAAGGCGGCAGGTTTACACGCTGCGCTGTCAGGCGGTTTGGTGAAAGAGTTGATCGTGGATGAACCCACGGCAAGACTATTAGTAAACAAGTACATCACCAGGGAGAAAGACAAGTATCTTGATGAAAAATACTACATATGATTACATCATCATCGGCGCGGGGGTGGTGGGCAGCATGGTCGCCCGCTGGCTTTCGCGCTACCAGGCGGATATCCTCCTGATCGACAAAGAGGTGGATATCGGCATGGGCGCCACTTCTGCCAACTCTGCCATCATCCACCCTGGTTATGATCCAGAACCAGGCTCCCTCAAAGCGCTCACCAACGTGCGGGCCAATCCGATGTGGGACCAACTTTCCGCGGAGCTCAACTTTGCTTTTGAACGCCCCGGTGATTTTGTGGTTGGGATCGGCGAACACGAACTTTCAGCTGTCGAAAAGCTTTTTCAGCAGGGCATCAAAAACGGGGTGCCTGGCATGAAAATGATCAGCGGCGCGGAGATGCGCGAACAGGAACCCCTGATCAACCCGGAAGTCAGCGGAGCCTTATGGGCAAGTACGGGCGGTTTGTGCGATCCTTTCCAGGTGACCGTGGCTGCGGCTGAAAACGCGGTCATGAACGGTGCTGAAGTTTTGTTGGAGGCAGAGTTCCTTGATTTTCTGATGGAAGGAAGCCGTGTGATCGGCGTCCGCACCACTCGCGGTGATTATTTCGCCCGCTGGGTGATCAACGCCGCAGGTGTTTATTCTGATTTCGTCATGCACAAAGCGGGCGTTCGACCGGAGTTTGAGATCAAGCCGCGCAAAGGGGAGTACTTCGTACTCGACAGCGCCGAGATCCAAACCAGGCACATCTATTTCCCGGTTCCCACCGAAAAAGGCAAAGGCATCCTGGTAACCAACACGGTCCACGGCAATACGATTGTCGGACCAAACGCGAACATTATTGATGATAAAGAAGACACTTCTTCCACCAAGGAAGGCCTCGAAGAAATCGCCGATGGTGCCCACAAGCTGATCCCTTCAATCAATTTACGCTCGGTAATCGCGACCTTTGTGGGGTTGCGTCCGATGGGCAACGCTGCTTCTCTGGATCCGGTGGTCGATTATCATCACGATTTTGTCATTGAAATTCCGCAAAAGGTACAGGGCTTAGTCAACCTGGGCGGGATCGAATCGCCCGGTCTGACCGCCGCTCCGGCTATCGCTGAAATGGTGGTGGAGCTGCTGAAGGATGCCGGCGAGAAGCTGATTGAGAAAAAGAATTGGAATCCCATTCGCCCTGCCAGACCGCGTTTCAGAACGATGAGCCATGCCCAGCGCCAGTCGCTGTGTGAGATCGATCCTGCTTATGGACGGGTGATTTGCCGCTGTGAAAACATCACCGAAGGCGAGATCGTTCGCGAGATCCATGCCCCGATCCCTGCCATCACTTACGACGCTATCAAGCGCCGTACCTGGCTGGGCACCGGGCGCTGCCAGGGTGGCTTTGACATGTCGCGCGTGGTGGCGATCCTTTCGCGCGAGCTCGGAATATCCCCGCTGGAAGTCAGCAAACGAGGGGAGGGGTCTGAATTCCTCTTCCGCCTGACCAAGGAACAGGGGGTGCAGGATGTTGACTAAGGAAATTTATGACGTGGTTGTCATTGGCGCTGGTCCGGGCGGGCTGGCTGCCGCGATAGAGGCAAAGAAGGCTGGCGCGCAGGACGTGCTGGTGATTGAGCGCGATGTGGAACTCGGCGGCATTCTGCTGCAGTGTATCCACAACGGCTTCGGTCTGCAGACCTTCAAAGAAGACCTGCCCGGTCCCGAATACGCCCAGCGCTACATCAACGAAGCCCGCGCGATCGGCGTGGAATTTTTGCTGGACACGATGGTGATGGATGTCAGCCCGCAGAGGCGGCTGTTCCTCTCGAGTCAACAATATGGTTACTTCACACTGGATGCCCGCGCGATCGTTTTGGCGATGGGCTGCCGCGAACGCACCCGCGCCCAGATCCGCATTCCCGGCATGCGCCCGAATGGCGTCTTCACTGCCGGCACCGCCCAAAGATGGGTCAATGTGGAAGGCTACATGCCCGGCAAGAACTTTGTCATCCTCGGGTCAGGCGATATCGGCATGATCATGGCGCGCCGTCTGACCTTTGAAGGGGCGAAGGTTTCGCGTGTGCTCGAAATCCAGTCTTATCTGAGCGGACTGAGCCGCAATTACGTGCAATGCCTGCAGGACTGGGACATTCCCCTTCAGCTGCAGCACACCATCAAGCGTATCATGGGCAAGGATCGCGTGGAAGCGATCGAAACTGTCGCCGTGGATGACCATTGGAACTTCGTTCCCGGTTCAGAGGAGATCATCCCCTGCGATACGCTCCTGCTTTCGGTTGGTCTGATCCCTGAAAATGAGCTTTCCAAGAAGGCCGGCGTCCTGCTGGACCCCATCACGGGCGGACCTTTCGTGGATGAACGCTTTCAGACCAACGTGCCTGGCATTTTTGCTGCCGGAAACGTGGTGCATGTCTATGACCTGGTGGATTATGTCTCGATCGCCGGCGATACTGCCGGCAAGCATGCGGCGAAGTATGCCCTGGCTGAAAAACAGCCTGAAGCAGATTATGTCTCTGTTAAAGCCGGAAAGAATGTGCGCTACGTGGTGCCCCACAAGCTCGATCGAAAGGCGCTGGAAGGCGGCGATGTGCAGTTGCAACTGCGTGTGACCAGACCGATTGAAGAAGACGTCTGGCTGGAGGTGAGCAGTCAGAGCAAAAGCGTCGTGCGCCGTTCTGAGCGCTACGCCCGCCCAGGCGAGATGGTAACCATCATGCTCAAACCAAGCATGGCTGGGGCAGTTCGTGAAGCAGCCAGCCTGACCGTGGACGTTTACCCCAAGGCGGAGGCATAAAATGGAAGAAAAGAACTTTATCTGCACTGCCTGCCCGATGGGATGCAAATTGATTGTGCGCATGGAAGGCGACGAGGTTGTCAAGGTTTTGGGGCATCGCTGCCGGCGCGGCGAGACTTACGGTCGCCAGGAAGCCATCGCGCCTCAGCGCATGGTCGCCAGCACCGTCAAGGTGGTTGGCGGTTTGCATCCGCTTTTGCCGGTCTACACCAAGGGCAGTATCCCCAAGCGCCGCATTGGCGACGTCTTGGCTGCCATCCGCGCGGTGGAAGTGAAAGCGCCTGTCGAAGCGACCCAGGTTATCATCCCGAACGTGATTGGCACGGGCGTGGACGTCATCGCCAGCCGCGACATGCCGGAAGTTAGAGACGGTGATTGACTTTTTTGGTTATGGGGTTGTCATTCTGAGCGAAGCGAAGAAGCTGTATTTTACCTAATTATTACCAATCAGATCCTTCACTGCGTTCAGGATGACGATCCCCTTCTCCCTTGTCACTCTAACTCGCCACTCATCCTCCCAGGTCATTCTGAGCGAAGCGAAGAATCTGTTATTTACCTAGTCATTACGAACCAGATCCTTCACTGCGTTCAGGATGACGATCCCCTTCTCCCTGGTCACTCTAACTCGCCACTCATCCTCCCAGGTCATTCTGAGCGAAGCGAAGAATCTGTTATTTACCTGGTCATTACGAATCAGATCCTTCACTGCGTTCAGGATGACGATCCCCTTCTCCCTGGTCACTCTAACTCGCCACTCATCCTCCCAGGTCATTCTGAGCGAAGCGAAGAATCTGTTATTTACCTGGTCATTACGAATCAGATCCTTCACTGCGTTCAGGATGACGATCCCCTTCTCCCTGGTCACTCTAACTCGCCACTCATCCTCCCAGGTCATTCTGAGCGAAGCGAAGAATCTGTTATTTACCTAGTCATTACGAAACAGATCCTTCACTGCGTTCAGGATGACAACATCCAAGAAAGATGTAACCAAAACCACCCTGAGACAGGGTGGTTCTTTAATACAAACGTTACGGAAACAGAAACTTACTTCTGACTGGCAGCCAGCTCCTCGGCCATCTTGATGCCGCTGCTTGTGCCGATGCGGGTTGCTCCAGCTTCGATCATCGCCTGCGCGTCTGCAAGGTTGCGGATGCCGCCAGAGGCTTTCACGCCCATCTCGGGGCCAACCACACTGCGCATCAGGCGAATGTCTTCAAGCGTCGCGCCACCGGTCGAAAAGCCGGTTGAGGTCTTCACAAAATCCGCTCCAGCTTCCTTGGCGAGCAGGCAGGCGGTCACCTTTTCTTCTTCCGTGAGCAGACAGGTTTCCAAAATGACTTTAACAATCGCGCCCATCTTGTGCGCCACCCGCACCACTTCGCGGATATCATTGGCCACTGCTGCCAGATTGCCTGATTTCAGCTCGCCGATGTTTATCACCATATCAATTTCAGTTGCTCCGTCCTTGATCGATTGCTTGGTATCAAAAACTTTTGCTTTGGTGGACATCGCACCCAGAGGGAAGCCAATTGTGGCTCCAACTTTGACGTTCGATCCTGCCAGTGCGGCTTTGCAGTAGGCAACCCAGTAGCTGTTGACGCAGACCGCGCCAAAGTGGTATTGCAGGGCTTGCTCGCAAAGGATTGCCACCTGCTCAGCTGTCGCGTCCGGCTTGAGAAGGGTGTGATCGATGATGCTGACCAGGGGGATCGTGTGATCAGCAGGGGTGCAGTCTGTGCAGGCTTCAACCTTTTGAACGCGCCCTTTTTTGTCAAAATAGGTTGTCATGGTTTGGCCGTGGGATGTGAGTGTCTTTTGAAAAGCGTAAATGGATTTGAAATCGTTGGTGGTCATGGTGTACTCCTTGGATTTTTCCGGTTCCCCTCCAACCGGTTTGGTTAATTCTACCCTTAAAGGAAGGTCTTTGCGGGGTCATGAATAATGTCGGACGGAATGCGTTTGCCTGCCCTCACAGCGCAGCTGCAAGGGTTTGCGCACTCCGCCAAATAAATCCAGGTTGGAGTGAGCCTGCGGAAGTCTTGTGTGTCAAAAATGCTTTGCGGCAGTCTCATTCCGACCTGCGAAATTGTCTTGTTCTTTCATGGTCAGGAGACCAGGAAAGGCTCTTGACCATTTGGTCTCCATGTCCTCCTAAGCTATAATTCAAACAGGAGTTCAACATGCAACCCGAATTCACCGCCGTCGCCCATCCCAACATTGCCTTCATCAAATACTGGGGCAATCGCGATGACACCCTGCGGCTGCCGCTGAACGGCTCGATCTCCATGAACCTGGGCGGGATGGAAAGCCGCACGACCGTCCAATTCGATGAGGCACTTCAGCAAGACACTTTCGAATTGAATGGCGAGATTCAATCGAGCGCTGGAATGCAGCGAGTAAGCGCATTTTTGGATCAGGTGCGGCGGCTGGCAGGCTTAAACCTCTATGCCCGCGTATCCTCCTCCAACAATTTCCCCACCGGTGCCGGCATCGCCTCTTCAGCTTCCGCTTTCGCCGCCCTGGCATTGGCTGCCAGCAAGGCGGCAAACCTTGATCTCAGCCAAAAAGAACTCTCTCGCCTCGCCAGGCTGGGCTCCGGCTCGGCCTGCCGCTCGATTCCAGACGGTTTCGTGGAATGGCTGCCGGGTGTGGACGATGCCAGTTCCTATGCCGTCAGCATCGCTCCCAAGGACCACTGGGATTTGGTGGACGCAGTCGCCATTATCAGCCAGGGGCACAAGCCGGTTGGCTCAAGCGCCGGGCACAAACTGGCGCATACCTCGCCGCTCAACGCGCAGCGCGTGCTGGATGCGCCTGAACGCCTCAGGAATTGCCGTGAAGCGCTGCTTGACCGCGACTTTGATCGATTTGCCGAGGTGGTCGAGCTCGACTCAAACTACATGCACGCCGTCATGCGCACCAGCAATCCGCCGCTGGTCTACTGGGAGCCAGCCACGGAAGTGCTGCTCTGGCAGGTCTGGCAGTGGCGAAAACAGGGGCACGCAGTCTGCGCAACGGTGGACGCCGGACCAAACGTGCACGTGCTTGCCCTGAAAAGCGAATTGGAATGGCTGCAAAAGGTTTTGCCGGAGCTGCCGGGCGTAAAAAGCATACTGATCGGTGAACCGGCAGACGGCGCCAGGCTGGCAAGCTGACACCTAAAAAGGCCTCATCTTATCAACGGAATCTTTGGCATACTCTTCGAATGTGTCTGATATTTTTTCTACCGCTTTTGTCAGATCGGTGAGGCTGCGTGTATGAGTTTCGAGGATGCCTTTGAAGACATTCAGATCGAGAATATATTCTGCCTCGCGCGGACTGGATTTGATCCCACCCAAGTAACTGACTTTCACACGGTATTGTTTGGGCAGGTTTTCTGATTTCAAGGCATTGTCAATCACATCCACGGAGGCCCGGATCTCGTATTCGGGGGGTAGCGTTGGGATAACCTGGTGGATAAAAGCCAACTGTTCGATCTTGTAATTTTTCAGCGAAGTCTGCAGGGGAGGATCAAAGGTAATCTCCACATTCCGCGCTGCTGTGCGTCCGGTATTCTTGATGACCAGGTCAAAAATCGGCGAGTCGGTCTGGTTATCAAAAAACACCACCACATATGGCGCAATCTGCTGATCGCGATCCTCCACCATCTCTGCCACACTGCGGTCCATCGCCTGGGCGGATTTTCGGGTGCCCTCAGCTACTTCGGCGGTTTTAATCACATACAAAACCAACGCGATCAAACTGAGAAGTTGAATTACAAACATGATGACATCGAGTGTGTCAGCTTTCATGGATCCCTCCTAAGGAAAAGTCAGGCAATTTTCCCTCTGCGCGGTTTTTTAGGCTTTGGTTCGGGAACATCTTGATAAAGAGCGCGAAAAAGTTGCTCCATTTTTTCATCATCTTCCAGATCCTCGATCAAGTAATAAGGTTTTGAACCCGGGTATGCCTCGCCTGTGGGCGCATCCTCACCCAAGACGCGCGCGCTGCCCGGCAGCACTTTGAGAAACACCTGGTCGTCGCAGACAAAGCCCATCACCCGCTTGAACATATAAAGACCATAATCGCCAAACATTTGCCTGACACTGATCCCTTCGATGTGGTTCAGGCACTCGAGCACGTAATCGATGTATTCTTTGGATGTTGCCACGTCAATTCACTTTTCTATGCTCGCGTCAAGGCTAATTTTCGGCTCTGCTGAGGGTCCTGTTGGCTATCACGGTAACCAGCAGCGGTAAAAGAATGGCTGTCAGAAAGATCCAAACCACGTAAGAAGTCTCAGTCATCTCAAGCAAGACGAGCACGTTCAGGCAGATCAAAGCCAGCAGGATAACCGAGAGGTATGCAACTGTGGTTATATTCAGCAGAGACTTTCCGCCTTGATCTATATTGTTTTTTGGCTGTTCAGAGGCTGATTTCGAAGTTGAAGAGACTTGTTTTTGCTTCATTACAGAGGAGTATGCCAGCCAGGTGAAAACCGCCCAGTTGATGAAAACGATCGCAGCGATCAGATACATTGTTTTTGCGGAAGCATCAAACCTGGGATGGACCAGCACCTGGATGGCAAGGGTTATTCCCATTGCCAAGTCAACCAGAAAAAGTACGAACTTGTTCACTGCTGGACCTCCTTACAGAAAAGGATTTGATGAGATGTGTCCATGTATTTTACATGAAATTCTGATCCAATACCGCATCCATTTAAAACCAACTTTTTCGCAAGAACTTTAATTCGAGAACCAGCGAAAGCAAAAGACTCGTATGCAATAATGTATTCTATAACAAAAAGACGTATGTAAAAATGTATTAATTGTCAAAAAGACATATGTAAAAATGGTGTATAATGCATAAGCACAGACGATAAAAGGTTCAGCTTGTGCAAGAGGAGACGACATGAAAAGAACCGTGATGCAACAATTAATCGAATGGAAGCAGGATAAACAGCGAAAGCCTCTTCTGATCCAGGGTGCTCGTCAGGTAGGTAAAACCTGGCTAATGCGTTCCTTTGGTAAAGAACACTTCAAAAATGTCGCTTATCTGTCAATGGATCAGAATCCTCGTCTAAAAGCAGTGTTTAACCAGGATTTTGATGTAAACCGTATCGTTGAGGCCCTTCGGATAGAATCACGATTACCTATAGACGAGAATACGCTGCTAATTTTTGACGAAATCCAGGAAATACCTCTTGCCCTCCAATCGCTAAAGTATTTTCAGGAACAACGCCCGGAGCTACCCATTCTGGCTGCCGGATCGCTTCTCGGAGTAGCTTTGCACAATGGAGTTTCCTTCCCAGTGGGAAAGATCCAACTATTGGACATGTACCCTTTGAGTTTTCTTGAGTTTCTTGATGCTATCGGCAATGAAGAGCTTGCGCTTTTGATACGCAATGCTGATTTCCAAATGATGAAAGTGTTCCGAGACAAGTTTATTTTACTTTTGAAGCAATACTTTTTTCTCGGTGGAATGCCTGAAGTTGTCCAAGGGTTTATACAAAACCAAGATTATAAAAAAGCCCGAAAAATTCAAAAAGATTTGGTTCGATTATATGAATATGACTTTTCTAAGCACACATCGGGGATTACTTCCGAACGATTGAGGTTGGTTTACAACAGCATTCCAGCTCATCTTGGTCAAGAAAACAAGAAGTTTATTTATGGACACTTACGTAGCGGCGCAAGATCTAAAGACTATGAAGATGCTATCCAATGGTTAGTGGACTGCGGCTTGGCGGTTCGTGTTCCCCGTGTCAGTAAAGCCGGTTTACCGCTATCAGGATATGCTGACCTTACCGCTTTCAAACTTTTTTTGAATGATGTCGGACTTTTGTCAGCTATGTGTGATCTTGATGCCCGAACTTTGTTAGAAGGATCACAGATATTTGAGGAGTACAAAGGTAGTTTAACTGAGCAATACATCTTGACACAATTGATATCTGACTTAAAACTTAACCCGTTTTACTATTCAGAACAACGTTCAACGGCGGAAATTGATTTTTTGGTTCAACTGGCAGGGAATGTGATACCCATTGAGGTGAAAGCAACCGAAAATCTTCAAGCAAAAAGCCTCAAGATTTATGCAGAAAAGTACAACCCAAACTATGTAATCCGCACCTCACTTTCCGATTACCGGAAAGAAGAATGGTTGATCAATCTCCCTTTATATGCAATTAGTTGCCTGAGAACGATCGTTCAATAACATCATAGTGAGTGCTTAAAAACCATTTAAAAAAGAAACCGGGAAGATTATGCTTCCCGGTGGCAGGTATTTTGGTAAAGTTTAGCTCATGGTCAGCGCCATGACGGCTTTTTGCGCGTGCAGGCGGTTTTCGGCTTCATCGTACACAACGGAATTGGGTCCATCGATGACCTCATCGGTCACTTCGATGTTGCGGTCAGCCGGCAGGGGGTGCATGTAGATGGCATCGCTCTTGGCGAGTTCCAATCGGCGCTGATCCATGATCCAATCGGTATACGAATCCTGGAGTTTCTTTCCCTCCACAGCATCAGCCGTGGTCAGCAGAGGTCCCCAGCTCTTGGCATAGATTATGTCAGCATCTTTCATGCCTTCGTCCATGTCGTGTACGATCTCGAAGGAAGTGCCCCATTTTTTGGCTTCATCAGCTGCCTGCTGTTCGATCTCGGGCATGAGCATGAATTCTTTGGGATAGGCAAGGGTGACATCCATACCAAAGCGCGGCATCTGGATGATGAGCGATTGCGGCACGGAGATCGGTTTGAGGTAAGAGGCGGCATAAGCCCAGGAGACAACGATCTTCTTGCGCTTCAAATCGCGGCCTTTCTTTTCCATGATGGTCATCAGGTCAGCCAGGCATTGGAAGGGGTGGTAAACGTCGCACTGCATGTTCAGGATCGGCACGCGGCAGTTCCTGGCGACTTCATTGAGATAGGAATTACCAATGCCCCAGTCGCAGTGGCGGATGGCGATGCCGTCAAAATAGCGGCCATAGATCTCGCCGATTTCCTTGGCGGTGTCACCATGGGAAATCTGGGTGGTTTTGCTCTCGATGAAAGCGCCGTGCCCGCCAAGCTGAGCCATACCAGCTTCGAAGGAGCCGCGGGTGCGGGTGCTGCTGAAGAAGAACAGCATCGCCAGAACTTTATCGCGCAGGTAGGGATGGGGTTCGTTGAGGGCGCGTTTGCGCTTGAGATCCCAGGCGACGTCCAGTACGGTTTCGACTTCTTCTTTTGAGAAGTCCAGATCGCCAATCAGATCACGACCATGTAAAAAGGTTTGCATTTTTTCTCTCCTTTAGGGTTTTTCTTGATTATACCCAGTAAGCCATACTTTGACTATAAGAAATGCAGATTACAACCAGGATTGCGAAGGGACCCATACTCTGCTTCGCGGGCACTTTGTCGCGCCATACGATTAACTAATTCCATAAAAGCCGGATTGAACCCCGCAATCCGGCCTACGAAAAGAAAAAAACGGATGGGCTAAGCCGCATCCGTTTCTGTAATTGACTAAAAAAGGTTTACTTTATCAAGCTTGCCACCAGGGCGTAAAACTCAGCCGCCTTGACCACATCATCCAATATCACGCTGTCGTGGACCGTGTGCGCGGTCACTTCGTCGCCAGGACCAAAGCCGATCGAGGGAATGCCGGCTTTGCCAGCCCAGTAAATGCCATTGGTGCTAAACGCCCATTTGCCAGCCGGGGCATCTTCCAATCCGATCAGCCGGCGGGTTTCCAGCCCAGCCTGCACCAGGGTGTGTTCTTCCGGGATCGCCCAGGCGGGGAAATATTTATCCACCGGGAACACGAAACCAGTATAGGAAGGAACGTCGTAAAACAAAGCTTCCACCTTCACGCGGTCCTTGCTCTCTTCCGGGATCAGCGCTTCCACCTGGGCAATTGCCGCTTCCTTTGTCTCACCAAAAGTCATCCGCCGGTCGATGTAAATCACAGCCTCATCCGGCACCGCATTGATGCTGGGGGTTTTAACGACCATATCCGAAACGGTAATCTTGCCGTGCCCCAGGAAGGGGTCATCCCCGAGTTCAGGCTCCAGGTCGCGGATGCCCGCGATCACCGGTAGCAGCAGGTAGATGGCATTGATGCCCACGTGGTTGCTGGCGGCATGCGCCGAAACACCCTTGGCAGTCACTTTGAGTTCGATGCGCCCCTTGTGACCACGGTAAACGTTCATTTTGGTCGGTTCACCGATCACCACAAAGTCTGGTCTGATCTTTGGGTCAACTTCCACGAAGGTGTTGGGGGCAATGCCATCACACCACTCTTCCATATTGCCGAAATACCAGGCTGTCCAGCCTTCCAGCAAACCCAAGTCGCGTGCGGCGGCCAGCCCATATACCATACCGGGGGTGGAGTTTTTCTCATCACAGGCACCACGGGCGTAGAGCACGCCGTCTTCCACCTTGCCTTCAAAAGGATCCCACTGCCACTCGTGTGGGTCACCGATGCCGACCGTATCGATGTGAGAGTCAAACACAATCACTTTTTCACCGCTGCCGATGCGCCCCATGATGTTGCCCATTTTGTCGAAACGCACTTCGTCAAAATGCAGCGCCTTCATTTCCGCCGCGATGCGTTTGCCGACAGCTTCGATGTTCGAGTCCATGCTGGGGATTGCGCAAATCTCACGCATAAAGCGAATGATCTGTTCGCGTTGAGATTGGATTTTTTTCTGCAGTTGTTCGATTACTTCTGATGAGGGCATAGTTCTCCTTTTATAAAAATCATCCCTTTGAGTTAAAAAACTGCACGATTACGGTATATAATGTCTCTAAACATGATCGCGCAGTCAAAGAATTGAGGTCTAATGGATATCTTATCATCAAAGCCCATCGGGGGCAACATATTTCGAAAGCCGGAGTTGAACTGGGGAATTCTTGGAACGGCGAGAATTGCAAAAAACGCCATCGTTCCAGCCCTGTTGAGCATGAAGCACACCCCGGTAATTGCAGTCGCCAGCCGCGATCTAACACGCGCACAGGAATTTGCGGCGCCGTTTGAGATCCCACGGGCTTATGGCAATTACGACGATCTGATTGCGGATAGTAATGTTCAGGCTGTTTACATCCCGTTGCCCAACAACGACCATGCCCCCTGGGCAATCAAGGCGATGCAAGCAGGCAAGCACGTCCTGGTTGAAAAGCCTTTCGCGCTCACCGCAGATGAATCTCAGTTGATGGTCAGCGCCGCGCTTGAAAACTCAGTTGTGCTGATGGAAGGTTTTATGTATCGCTACAGCGAGCGCTTTGAGAAGGTTCACGAAATTATTCGCTCCGGGACGATTGGCAAAATACGCCTCTTGCAGTCTGCCTTCAGCTTTACGCTTGGCAACCCGGATGATTTCCGCCTGGCGCCAGAACTCGGCGGAGGGGCATTGTATGATCTGGGTTGTTACTGTATCAATATCCAGCGTTTGCTGGTTGGGCGTGAGCCAGCCAGTGTCCGGGCAATTTGTCAGATGAGTAAATCCGGGGTGGATCTGCAGACCGTTGCCACGCTCGACTTTGGCGACCAAGTGTACGGTCAGTTCATCGTTTCGTTCAATGCCGACGGTTCGCAACATCTGCGTGTCGTCGGTTCTGCCGGCACAATCCATATTGAGAACCCCTTTAATCCTCACGGAGAAAGCAGTAATGCCTGGATAAGCGTGAACGGGAAGGAAAGCAAGCGTCTCAATTTGCGCTCTGATAACGACTATAGACGCATGTTGGAACACTTCTACAACGCGGCAGTCAGCAAAGACGTGCCCAAATTCCCACTTTCCGACGCCGTCAACAACATGGTTGTGATCGACGCCTTGTTCCAGTCTGCTGTGGATAATGGCAGAACAGTTTACCTGAAAAATTGACAAAGAAAGAAATTAATAATGGACAATATCGACAAACCTGAAGACAACAAAACTAATCATTTCCATTCAGGAGTAGGGAAATGGTTACTTCCATTTATTTTGATAGTTGCCATCATCCTTTTGCTCTATTTAATTCGAACCAATCCGGTTAATGAACCTTCAGTTCAAATTCCTTATGAATTTGCCATGGAAAAAATTGTTGGCTTCGCAATATTAATTTGTGAAGGGGCAGCGACCTTGATCGTAGGCGTCTCTGCACTACAAGTGACCTACAATTTTCTCAGGGGTTTAGTTGATTTCAAGTATTCCAGAAAATTACGCTCTTCTGAAAGGCTAAGATTGCGCCTGGGGCATCGTCTGAGTTTGGCTTTGGAATTTGCGGTTGCTTCAGATATTTTGCGTCTGCTAATTTCACCTTCTTCTTCAGACTTGACCTTTCTCATGATCATCATCCTATTGCGCTTCTTAATGAACTTTTTCTTGGAAGATGAGTTTGAAACCATTAAAGCGACAGGAAAATATCCCGATTTAGACTCTTGCGATTCTGATGACGGTTTGTGAAGTTTGGAACGACAATCAGAGTACACATCTCTGGAATTAATGACACATAAACAGTTTGAAGATTGATCTAAGAAAGATACAAAAAAACGGATGCGGTTTCCGCATCCGTTTTTGACTCTTAAATAAGGATTAGGGTGTAGGCGACGGGGTAAACGTCCGAGTTGCAGTTGCTGAGGGTATCGGTGTGGCGATGTTCACCGGCACTTTGAGCAGTTCACCAATATAGAGCGGTGTGGTATCACTCAGAAGTGGCTCGATGCCGTTGGCAGTGCGGTAGCGGTTGGTTTCGGCGATGATCCTTTCAACGGTAGAGCGGAAGAACTGGGCAATCGAAGGGAGCGTTGCACCAGATTCAACGATATAGTCGACAACTGTCCCCGGGAATAAATCTGTAGGAACTGGTGTGGAGGTGGGCATACGCTGCCATGGGGCAGGCACTTTGATGATGTCACCTGGTCTGATGTAGCAAGTCCCTTCATTGAAGTTATTGATCATCAATAACACTTCCAAATCGGCGTTGAATTTTTCAGCAATCTGCGCGCAATAAATATCTTCTTCCTGCACCACATAGTCAAAAGGTCCATCCAGGGTAGGGGTAGCTGAAGGGATCGGTGTCTCGGTGATGGTTGGGGTGAATGTTAATGTATTGGTCGGGGTGACCGGAGTTGGGGTCAGGGTCATGGTTGGGGTGGGGGTGTCGGTCGCGAAGATCTGCAGTCCACCACCGCCCAGATTGCCCGTTGCCCACAAGGCCACCATCACCAATCCGGCGATAATCAGGACTGCAACCAGGATCAGCAGCAACGCTTTGCTGGTGTTTTTTCGCGATTTCTTTCGATAAGAAGAGAGCAAGCTCTGAGATTTTTTCTTAGCCATGTTTTGTATTTCCTTCCTTTGTTAGTAAACAAAGTTCGATTAATAGCATATTAAACGGTTCAACCCGCTCTTGTCAAGTATACCATTTTGTCAAAAAACTATTCATAACTATGGAGTCCAATGGTAGTCGGTTTGGCTAAATGGTCTGATGATGAACAATTTTCGAAATAGCTGTCTTCAAATTGACTGGATCAGGTGGTGATCATTGGACGGGTGATTTCACATTTGGATCAGGAAAGGTCTATCATCAACAGGTTGTATCCAATTTGCGCAATCAATTATCTGCTCAAAGCTATCTGGACTGGTGGCTTTTTAACCACTTGAGTGTAAAAATTTCTTCCCGGTCTTGCTCTTCGAGGGTGTTCTCAATAAATAGAATCGTCTCCTCATATTGAGGAATGAACACTTTTTCCAGGGCATGCACGCGCCGCTGTGTTTTGATCAACTCGCGTGAAAGACGCCAAACTGATACAGACAGCTCAGACAGACGCGGGATAATCTGCAAAACTTTGCGAAAGGTTTCATTTGATTCATCCAGAGCCACAGAAGTATCCCCAAGGCTATATGAGATGGCTGGTGGTTCACCATGAGCGTCCACAGTCGGAATAGGCACACCCATCATACCGCGGTTGATAACATTCACATCCACTGAGTGGGTCACTGCCATTGCAGCCCACTCGATCCTTTCCTGTCCCATCGAAAGGCGCGCCAGTTTCAGCGCCTGGTAAGCGTCATTAAACAAGACTTGCGCTTGCTTGTTTAATGATTCAGCTTCTCCAGCCACGCGCAACAATTCCCCGGTCAGCACCTCCCTTTTTTTATCCAGGATGCTGAAACCCTCCCTGGCAAAAGCCAGCTTTGTGCGCATCTGGAGGAGGTTGCTGCGGGTGGGCGAGATGTTAAGCGGCGCCATAATATTTTTCGATATCGCTTTCGTTAATGCGGGTTAGTTCCGTCTTTGGGAGGATTGATAGAATTTTCCACGCAATTGAGAGTGTCTCTTCAATAGACCGATTCTCGGTAAACGATTGATTCACAAAATGCCGTTCAAAAGCCCTGCCAAACTCAAAATACTTTTGATCAATCGATGAAAGCTCTTCTTCCCCAATAACAGAGGCCAAGGACCGCACATCCTGGACATGCGCGTAAGCAGCATAGAGTTGTGACGCAAGCGCGGGATGGTCGGCGCGTGTTTTGCCTTCTCCGATACCATCTTTCATCAGGCGGCTCAGTGATGGAAGCACACTGACAGGCGGATAAATATCCTGAGCTGTGAGACTGCGCGACAAAACTATCTGACCCTCTGTGATGTAGCCGGTGATGTCGGGAATAGGGTGTGTGATGTCATCATTGGGCATGGTCAGAATCGGAAGCTGCGTGATTGAACCTTTACTGCCCTTAATCCTGCCGGTTCTTTCGTAAAGATTTGCCAGGTCGCTATACATGTAACCGGGGTAGCCCTTTCGGCTGGGCACTTCACCGCGTTTGTTGGAGATCTGTCTGAGGGCTTCGCAATAATTTGTGATGTCAGTCATCACAACCAAAACATGCTGATCGCACTGAAAAGCCAGGTATTCTGCCAGGGTCAGGGCGATTTTTGGTGTGACCAGGCGCTCCACAACAGGGTCATCAGCCAGGTTCAGGAACATAGCCACCCGGTTTAAGGCGCCACTTTCAGAAAAAGCTTTTCGAAAAGCCTCCGCTACATCATGTTTGATGCCCATGCCAGCAAAGACAATTGCAAAATTCTCGTCTCGTTCTTCACTGACCCCAACCTGGCTGCCAATTCGTGCCTGCCGCACAATCTGGCTTGCCAAAAGGTCGTGTGGAATGCCGCTGCCTGAAAAAATGGGCACTTTTTGACCCATGACCAGAGTATTCATCGCGTCTATAGTGGAGATCCCGGTCTGTATGTAATCGCGGGGATAATGGCGTGCTGTAGGGTTTATTGGCTGTCCATTGATATCCGCAAAGTTGTGTGCCAATGGTAAAGGTCCGCGATCAATAGGCTTTCCCATCCCATTAAAGATCCGCCCGAGCATTTCGCGGCTCACAGGCACCTGCAGTGATCTTCCGCTGAAACGGACGCGTGTACCCTCTGTGGTTAATCCACTGGTTCCGGAAAAGACTTCAATTACGGCGAAATTGTTGCCAACTTCCAACACCCTACCCATCCGGGTTTGATTTTTTGAGTCAATGATCTCTACGAATTCATCGTATGCGACCACGCCGGTATCCTCAACCCGGATAATTGGTCCTTCCACACTTGTAATGCCGGCAATTAACAAACCTGCGCTTCGTTCAGTTGTTTTCATCGATAGAGAGACTCCAAATGGTCAAATTGCTCATCCAGTAAATTGCGGATTTCATCCAGCCGCTCGAGCTCTTCGTTTGGTACAGTGTTTTTCATGCGGATAAGGGAGTTGAGGATAGGCAATTGTTGGATCGTGTTAATGATTGCACCTCGTAAAACAACTGCCTCTGCCCGCTGCTGGAAATACAGAATCAAATCGAGCATTTTCATTTGCTTTTGCGGTGTGGCGTAAGTGTCGATATCGTCAAGCGCGTTTTGCTGCAAAAAGCCTTCACGCAGCAGCCGGGCGGTTTCAAGGGTGACACGCTGCTCATCTGGCAGCGCGTCCGGACCAACCAGTTTGACGATTTGATCGAGATGACCTTCTTCGTTAAGGATCTGCATGGCTTTTGCTCTCATTTCCCGCCAGGGCATATGAGTTTCTGCCTGCCACCAGTCTGTGACATTGTCGAGATATTCACTATAGGAATTCAACCAATTCACTGATGGAAAGTGTCTGGCTGAAGCCAGGTTTTTATCCAATCCCCAAAATACGCGGGTATATTGACGTGTCTGTTGAGTGACTGGTTCGGAAAAATCCCCGCCCGGAGGGGAAACCGCGCCAATGATGCTGACAGAGCCGGTGTCTCCATTGAAAGTTTCCACCAAACCTGCCCGTTCGTAGAACTCTGCCAGTCGGGATGAGAGATAGGCGGGATAGCCTTCCTGGGCTGGCATTTCTTCGAGTCGGCCGGAGATTTCGCGCATGGCTTCAGCCCAACGCGAGGTTGAATCCGCCATCAGGGCAACATGGTAGCCCATGTCGCGGTAATACTCCGCGATGGTTATTCCAGTGTACACGCTGGCATCTCTCGCGGCTACCTGCATGTTGGAGGTGTTGGCGATCAGGATGGTGCGTTCCACCAGGGGTCGTTTCGAACGTGGGTCAATTAAATTCGGGAATTCCTGTAAGACTTCGGTCATCTCATTACCGCGTTCACCACAGCCGATGTAAACAACCACATCCGCGTCTGACCACTTGGCAATCTGGTGCTGGGTAATTGTTTTGCCGGTTCCAAACCCCCCAGGGATGATTGCGGAGCCGCCTTTGACGAGAGGAAAAAAGGTGTCCAGAACGCGTTGACCGGTCAGCAAAGGTTCGTTCTTTTCTTTGCGGTTTTTGAAGGTTCGGGCTTTGCGCACAGGGCAGCGTCTCAGCATGGTGATGGGCTGTTCTCCTTGTTCTGTTTCAACCCGGGCAATCACCTGGTCAATTGTGTACTCGCCTGCAGGAGCAACCCAGTTTAGAGTGCCCGAAACCCCGCCGGGGATCATAATCTTGTGCTTTATCATGCCTGTTTCCGGCACAACTCCAATCACAAGACCTTGGGTGACTTTTGATCCGCTTTCCAGCAGCGGAGTGAATGACCAGCGTGTTTGCCGATCCAGAGGGGTCAGTCCGAATCCTCGCCCTATGAACGAACCAGTCTTTTGTTCAATGACTGGAAGGGGGCGTTGAATGCCGTCAAAAATACTGCCAATCAGTCCGGGAGCTAATTCAACAGAAAGTGGCGAACCTGTGCTGTATACGGGCATACCAGGCGTCAGACCACTGGTTTCTTCGAAGACCTGGATGGTCATCTCATTATTGTGCAGACCGATCACTTCGCCGATCAAATTCTGGTCACTCACACCCACCATGTCTCCCATGGCAATCTGACTTGATCCGCGAGCACGAATAACGGGTCCGTTGATCCAGGTGATAACAGCTGCTGCATTTGTCATGCAATTTCTCCTATCAAGATCTCAAAAACCTTACTTCGAAGCCTTTCCATCTGCCTTTCCAAGCGTCTTTCAAATGTATTTTCGAAGCTGCGGTGTCCTTTTTCATCCATGGCTACTACCCCGGTTTCTTCCCTCAGGTTCTCCCCGATTTCAATCCGGACTCCAAGCTCAGAACCGAGTTTTTTCAAGTGTTCTTCATTGATTAACTTGCGGGATTTGGCATCAAACTTCAGGATAACGTTTTTGGATTGCAGTTGGAGGATGGCTTCCCGAGCCAATCCCATCAATGATTCGGCATAATTGGGCTCATCTGGAATATTTGCAAGCCGATCCTGAACCTGTGAAAAAACGATTTCAAGAAGTTGCTCCCTTCTCTCATAAGCTTCCACCCTGGCTTTTACCGTTATTTCAGCAAGTTTTTCTTCCTTGCGCAACTCAGCTTCTCTCCGGGCTTTTTCGAGAATATCTGCGTAAAGTTTTTTTGCTTGTAATTCTCCGCGTTTCAAGATTTCAGACTCTTTTTGCCTGGCTTCCGCACTGATTTTTTCGGCGTCAGATTGTGCGGCATCTAAAATAGTGCGCGTTAGCTCGTTGATTCTTTCGTCTATTGATTTCAACATGGTTGTAAATCCGTTTCGGTTATTGTCACTTTCGGATGCCGATTGATTGTTCGGCTAACTTTATGAAAGAAATCCCCTCGGAACTCGTGCCAGCAGGCGAGGGTATTTCCAGGAAGAGAGGAGGTTCGATCCTGCTTTTTAAACGGGTCATGCGCTCAGACGTCAGTTTGGAACAATCTTCTGTTACCAGAACCAGCCCAAGCTCAGGGTTGCTTAGTACGGAATCAAGTGCGCGATTCATGTCATCGACAGAATCCACAATTTCACCGTGAACACCAACCAGGGCAAACCCCAAAACGGCGTCAACGTGTCCGATGACCCAAACTTTCATGACAGCCTTATCTGTTAAGGATCAGGAAAGAAATCAGAAGCCCATAAATGGCAATACCTTCAGCCAAACCCACAAAAATCAAAGCCTGACCGAATAGTTCTGGTTTCTCAGTGATTGTGCCTAAAGCAGCCGATCCGGTATTTGAAACTGCTATGCCAGACGCAATGGCTGCTACGCCAGTTGAGAGGGCAGCAGCAAGAGAGGCGTAAGGATCACCAGCAGCCTCCTGAATAAAACTTGCAGCCTGTACGCTTGTGGGGGTCAGAAACCAGATAACTCCCAACGCGACAGCCATCAACCCGATTACCACATTCAGTCCGCCCAATCCGACGAGCACATTCTTTGTGGCTTTTACCGCTTGGGATTTACGGCGATATCGGAAGTAGATCAGGGCTGGGATCAGGGGGATGAGCCCTATAAGAAAAATGATTGCGTAAGTTAGAACAGGCATGTTATTTTGCTCCTTCTGTATTCGATTTGACCAGTCGGAAGGGTTGATATCTTCGCCCTCCGCCTGAAAAGAACTTGCTAAAAAATTCGTAGTATTCCAATCGCAGTGTTTGAATGCTGACGATCATCCCCTCAAAGCCGATCACGAAAACATTGCCAAAGGCAACGATCAGCCAATAACCAACCCCTTTGCCCGGGTCAACAATGTCAGCCAGAATAAAGAAGACCGAACTCAAGCCTGCGTGCGCGACAGCGAAAGCGCCGATGCGGACATAGGAGAGAGAATTGCTCAGGTAGCCAATCAGGGTCTCAAAGAGCTCGAAGAAAGACTGGATGAAGTAGAGCAGGAAGCCGCCCTCAAAGTATGGTTTTTTCTTCTCGAAATAGCGCTCAAGAAATCCAGACAGGAAGATCATCAGGATACTCGCAATTACGACTGCAATGAAGACCGCTCTATCTACTGGAAAATTCTTGATAAATAAGCTTAAGATCAATCCCAACAGGGACCAATAAAGCAGCAAACCTGCCAGACCTTTGCTGTTGAAAAAGAAATGCACCCAGTGGCGTTGATGAAAATCATTGACCAGGGCTAAGATATTTGCCAGCGAAAGCAAAATTGCGCCAAATCCGGCTGTAATTAAAAGTAAATTCATGATGTTGTGCATCGGATGCATCCAGACAGCTGGCAGCAGATCTTCGATACCAAATATGCTTCCAAAGAGGAACCCAAAAACGATTGCTGAGATGCCGCAAAGCAATACTACTGACCCCAGGCTAGCCAAACGCTGCAGTTTTTTTACTTTGTTAAGCATCAGGATTAATCCAGCGATCGCGAGGATCAGTCCATGTCCAACATCTCCGAACATGGCACCAAAGATTAATGGAAACGTCAATAACATAAGCAAAGTTGGGTTGAGCTCATTATAGGAGGGCATTCCATAAGTTGTCACCAACTTCTGAAAACCCTGATCAAAGCCCTTCTTTTCAATCATGATCGGGGCGTTTCTGATTTCCGAATCTCTTCCGCTTTCTTTGATATCAATAAGGATTGACGGAGAAATTGCCTGCAGATCGCTTGAAAGCTTATCCAACTGCTTGCTTGGCAGCCAACCTGCCACCAGATAACTATGTTTCAATTTCCCAAATCGCATCAAAGATTCTGACAATAGACGGCTGTACCGTACCCGCCAATACAGTTCTCGCAACCGACTTGAACGATTTTCACGGATCTTTTCAATTTCCTTAGAGCTGCTGTCAATCTTGGATTGAAGCATCTCGACTTCTTTTTTGAGGGCGGCGATGATCTCTGCGGGTGTTCCGCGGTAACTGTCTGGTAAATCGACACCCACCAGGTAAGCGCTGCGGGCTGCCCGATGAAGGTACTCTCTATTTTGACGTGATCCCAGCAGGAGCACTATTGCCTGATCGCCCTCTTTTTTTAATTCCAGCAGCACAAATGGAATGTTTGTCATGCTGGTCTTGAAGCGATCAATTTTGTCGCTTGGCATCGTGCCGAGGACTGAATAGATGTATCTCCGATTGCGGATCCTTTCAAAAGGAATGTCTACGTCCAAAAGGGGGCTTAGTAAACGAATGTAACCGTTCCGCAGGTCAATTTCCTGCTGAGCAGCCATCAGATCCTTTGACCTGGTTTGAATTTCCTGCTCCAATTGATTCACAAAAGGTTGAATATCTTCAGGTTCTGAGATCATCTTGATATGCGTTTCAGGTGATTGCCCTGCATCGATGTTTAAAGACTGCATGGTTTCGAGAAGTTGTTTTTCAAGATTCGCAAACTGGCTGGATTTTAACTGCCAATTAGATCCATGAGAATCGCTTCCCTCCGCGTGCAAGTAGCTGATATCTTCCATTTGCAAAAAGCCTTCACCAGCCAGCAGTTCTGTCACTTTTCTGGCAAAGTGATTAGGGACTTCAATTTCGACTTCCGTCATACGTTCGGGATACCATTTCATAGTAGTTATCCTCAGATTAGTTCCTTATCGAATGTGGTAAATTGCGAATGAGATATGGGGCATAGAGTTCCACCGGCATTTCCAGAGATTTCGCCTCAAATAACAGGGTTAGATCTTGTATTTCCATTTCCAACACAAGTAAGTATGCCAGCGGCAAGCCGATGGAAAATGACCCATCTGAAAAAGCACTTTTGCAGGTTGAATAGATCATTCGTGTGAAGAGAGTTTCATTTAGTTGCCACTTGCTTGTGCTTTTATTGTCCAAATTACCTTCTTTGGTTATTGCCGGGTAAATTTCTACCAGAAGCTGATAAGGATCTCTATCCGCCGCAATGGCTCTGATGACACTATCGTCGACTTTGTAACCAAAGGGCAGAGTGTAATTAATAATTTCGCTCTCTGAAAAATGGTAATAAACCCGATAGCGGGCAGCCCAGGTGAGATTGTTCTTGTCAACCATCATACCGATTAATTTTCGGGCGATCTTTTGGTCCTGTTGGGGTAAAGAATTAACTTGATCCCAAAGTCTTTGCCAGTAGTTCAAATCAATGGCCACCTCCACCGGGAATAAGCTCTTTTCGTCACGGTAACGGATTAATGCCAGTTTTAGGTCCGCTTCATATTCAGAATTGTGAAGCAAAGTGATAGCGGATTCAACCGTTCCGCGTTGAAACATCTTCTCAAAAGGCAAGGTAGGGTAATTTTCGATAGGAAACAAGGTGTAGCGAATCTTTTGCCAGTCTTCTCCAACTTCAATCCCGCGCAGCACTGCTTTGAGGTTGTCTACCTCGTAAAGTTTAAAAAGTTGTTCCACCAAAGGTCTTGCGAAAGATGGCGCGTGTTGGATGATGATTTTGTAATCCCTGGTTAGTTTTTTGCGGATTTCATAAGCCGCCCTTCTGGAGGACTTGACGCTCTCTTCTGAAGAAGCCAGGCAGGAAGCATAACTGGTTTCATCCAGTTTCGCGATCAGAGCACTGAGATCAGGGCAGGCACTTAACCTCGCGATGGTTTCATCACTGAGTAAATTGCCAATCATGCCACGAACACGCGCGTGAACGTTGGCGTAAGCGGTTACGCTGCTAAGACTCATGGAATTTAAGACTTTCCTAATAAAACCTGGACAACATAATCAATGGCTTTTGGCATATTTACCTGTGCCAATGCATCTCTTAGAGAAGTTCTTTGGGCGTATTGATGGACAATATCCTCAATAATTTTCGGGTTAATGATTTCTTCAGTTAAACGTGCACTGTCAATTTCGGCCTTCTGTCTGGTTTCATCCAATAAGGTTTTGACAGCTTGCTCTGCCTGTTCTGGCAGCGCTCCAGCTTGTTTTACGGTCTTCTCGTACAATGATTGTGCTTGCTCTTCGGCTTCCAATATTTGCTTTAATCGTTCTTCATTCATCATTAATATCTAGATCACCTCTAATTTTGATATTATAGTACTTTTCCTCATTACTTATCATCAGCAATAGGGCGGAAAAAATACGGTCTGATAATCCCCATTTGTGTATTTTTCATCACCGGTCAACAAGCTGAGAGAATGGTATTGGGATCCCTGAGGTCAAACGCTGTGTATGATTATGGTCGTAATGTGCGTTTCCAAACCATAGACCAAGAATGAGTATAATAAGCGCATGTTTTTGCGTAAACCATTAACCCCTCTCGCGCTGGCGATTTTGATCGCGGCGCTTCTTTTGTTTGCCGGCTGCCAAACCACCCAAACCCTACCGGTTGAACCCAGCCCCGAGACCATCATCCCTACCCCAATCGCCAGCACCGCCACAGCCACCCTGGACCCAACTCCCACCTTGATCCCTGCAGCGGCAATCGTTAATGGTGAGCCGATCCCCTTGAATTATTTCAACAACGAAGTCTGGCGCTACCGCGATTCGCTGGCTGGTCAGGAAGTCAGGCCGGATGATGCGCAAATTAATCAGGCTGTCATCAACTATCTGATCGAACAAGCTCTATTAGCCCGGGAAGCTTACAAAAACGGGTTTACACTCAGCGAGATGGATCTGCAATCCAGGATCGAAGAACTGATTGCTGAGCTTGGTTCGCAAGAATCTTTTTCAACCTGGCTTACCGACAATCATTATGACGACGCCGAGTTCCGATTGGCGCTCACCCTTGCCGCAGCGGCCGCCTGGCAGCGCGACCAAATCTCGGCGACAATCCCGGATGCGGTCGAACAGGTGCGGGCAAGGCAAATTTTCGCCATCACTCCAGAAGGCGCTCAACGGGCATTGATAAGCCTTAACAGCGGCACAGATTTTGGAGAACTTGCCTGGGAATACAGCCCCGAATCCGGCGGCGAGCTGGGTTGGTTCCCGCGCGGCTACCTGCTCTATCCTCAAGTCGAAGAGGCAGCCTTCAGTCTTGAAGTCGGTGCTCGTTCAGAGATTATTCAAACCGAAATTGGCTACCACATCATCGAGGTACAGGCGCACGAGCCGGCCCATCCCCTCACCACTGATGCTCGTATTGCCCTGCAAACCAAAGCCCTCCAGGAGTGGCTTCGTGCGGCCATCGCAAATTCAGAGATAATTATTCAAATCCCGTGAGCAGCCGAAGCCGTCCTCCCGCCCGCCAAGCCAGATCCACCGCCCGCCCAATGGCGGTGCCGATGGAGCAACCCAAAAAATCCACCGGTTGCGGCAGCATTGGCGCGGGGGTTTTGCTGTTGGCTTTGGTGCTGCTGGTCTTGTTGATGCTGCTGGGCATACTGCCCAATCCATTGGAGGTGGAACCTACCGCCACCCGTCTGCCGGCAGGGGTCACGATTGAGCCAAGCCCGACTGAAGAAAACACGCCGGTTCTGAGCGCGACCTTAACCCCCACCCCCACTCAAACACTGCAGCCAAGCGCAACCCAATCCCCCCAGCCAACCCTGACCTTTACGCCCACTCCCACCGAAAAGCCAATGCCTTTCGTGGTTAAGGGCACACCCCAGGGCTACCCAAACTCCATGCTCTTTCCCCAATACAGTTGCGAAGAGTATCTCTTTATCGGTGGTGAAATATTGGACCTGCGTGAAGCCCCGGTTTTTGGTCTGACGGTCAGGCTTGGCGGCACTTATGGCGGTAACCTGGTGGACCTGACCAGCGTGTCGGGAGATGTTAACGTATATGGGCAATCGGGTTATGGCTTCGTGATCGAAAATCAGCGCATAAGGGAAAGCGGCCTTACCATCCAGCTCTTTGATGAAAATGGCGAGGCTTTATCCGCCCTGACCTATCTGAGCATCACTGGCAACTGCGACAGCAATCTTGTTATCGTCAACTACAAACAGGTGCGTGAAATCCAGCCCTAAGCATCCCTATGCGGTATTTTAATTTTTTCATTTCCCGCCATCAAGCCAGTGAGTTTTTGGGACACCAAGGGCATCACGCGGCTATTGGCGAAATAGCTGAAGTTAAAAGTGGTTGGATCTCCCGCTTTTTTACCCGGGATGGGCATCAATCGGGCAGTCAGAGGCTTGTTGAGCCGCAGAGCCAGTGCTCCCAGATCCAGCAGAATGGGGGTGATTTCTTCCGCAGTGGTATCACCAGGCAGGGGAATGACGTCCAGTCCAGCTCCGCAGACTGCCGAGAACATGAGCAGTTCGGTCACGCTCAGATTGCCTTCAGCCGCCCGTAGGGCGAGGGTGCTGTCTTCAAGGACTGGCAGCATCAAACTATTAAAACCAGTTTTGCGAAATTGGGCTTGCTGCAGAATGCTGGTAAGGAAGGCGCTTGCAAACAGGCTGCCATGTGGACCAAATGTGGGCATTCCCAGGGCTTCGAGGGCGCTTGCGATCGAGACACCCTGGTCGGGGTGAGGAGCGAGCGTGAAATCCAGCCCTTTAAACTCGTAGCCGTAGATTTTTTCCATTTTTGAGGCAACAGCCTCCAGCCTTGCGGCGTTTGCATTGACAGCATCAATCAGGCATCGCTGGGCTTGCTGCAGGCTTTTAGCTTTCTCGAAACACCCAAGCGCCAGATCTGCAGCCTGGAGGGCGAGCGCGAAAGCCGGGCGCTCCCGCTGCGCGTAGGCTGCCGGGAAAAATGGGGTGCAAGCGGGCACGTTTGCCAGCGCGCAAAAACGCAAATTCCCAAAGCCGTGAAGCTCCTGCTTTGAAAGTTTCACCATGGTTTCCGCGCAGCGTGCCGCGTTTGCCAGGTCGAGCTCGCCTTCCGGGGTGGTGAGCAGACCAGAGAGAAAGATGCGGCCGCTGCTCATCAGGGCGTTCGGAATTGCAGCCCACTCGGCAGGGTCAGAGCCCGCAGGTCCAAGCGAGATGTACTCAAAGCCATCACCGTGGGCTTCAACCGCGTAGCTTTTAGCGGCTTCCGGCAGATCGACAGGCGCCACAAACTGACCAAAGGGCGGCGTTGCCAGGCGCAGGGATTGCACCTCAAAACCCTCATCCTCGAATAATTTGCGGGCATGGTTGCTGAAAATCCCCACCCGCTGCAGGAGCAGCCGGTTGATAGGGTAACCCGGTTCACAAAAGACCGTGATTGAGCGTATCTTCATAGGGTAACTTCCTGGCTGCGTTGGCGCAGCACCTCGAACATCAGCACGCTTGCTGAAATCGCGGCATTGAGTGATTCTGTCTTTCCGACCATGGGAATGCGCACGCTGCGCGTCGCCAGGAGGCGTCCTTCCGGGCTGATCCCCTCTGCTTCACCGCCAATCAGTAGCGCCGTACGCCCGCGGAAATCTGCCTGCCAGAGGCTTTCAGACCCATCCATATCCGCATGGTAAACAGTCAGACCTTCCACGTAAGCTGCAATTGCTTCCCAGGGCCAGCGTAGTAACGGGAGCCTGAAATGTGCACCCATCCCGGAGCGCACAACCTTCGGTGCCCAAACATCCGTGGTACCGGGGGGCAGGCAAACAGCCTGCACGCCAGCCGCCTCTGCTGAACGCAGAATAGCACCCAGGTTGCCAGGATCCCGCAGCTGATCGAGGATTACCACGAAGCCAGGTTTGGCAGGCTGGGCGGGCTCGGGGATGTCAAACACACCCAGGATGCCCTGCGAGGACTCCGTGTCGCTCAAGCTGTCAAAAAGGCGGTCTTCCACTTCAAAAACAGTTTGATCTGGTTTGATCTGCTCAAGCAGCATTTTAGCGCGGGGCGTCAGGCTGCTTTTGTAAAAAATATAGCGCAGCGGCACAGCCGAAGCCAGTCCGTCTTCCAACAGGCGCGCCCCTTCCGCGACGAAGGCATTGTGTTTGCGGCGGGCTTTGCTTTGTTCAAGCAGGCTGCGTGCAAGCTGGATATTTGGATTTTTTGAGGAACTTAAAATTTCGCCTGGCATGCCTTTATTATACCGACCCCGGCGAATCCGGCTGGACCGATTTGAACTCTGCCTGGATTTCTCCCTGCCCGCTAATGGTCAGAACGGCGTATTGCGGTTTGAACTGGTTGCGCCGCTCCGGGTAACCAACGCCGGGATTGAGGAAGCGTATCCCATCCATGACTTCATCCTGGCGGGAGTGGATGTGGCCATAAATGATCACATCCGCATTGGGATACTTTTGCGCGAGTTTTTTCTGGAAATGGCGATGACCACTCATCGTGCCAAACAGAAAAAGCACCACATAATTCAGGAACCACTGCCAGATGCTGATGTGCCCATGCGCCAGGGTGATCCTGACGCCATTGATTTGATGATGAGATTCTAAAGGCAGGTGATAGCCCATGAACCAGTCGCGGTTGCCCTGCACAACGTCGGTAGGCGCAATTTGAGAAAGCTGCTGAATGGCTTCCGGTTTGCAGACATCCCCCGCATGCAAGATAAGGTCTGGCTGCTCGGTTTTAATTGCGCGCAAAAGAGCAGGATCAATGACTGGTGTGCGATCCCCAACATGGGTATCGGCAAGAATCACGAGGCGCTGATCCGTAGTCATGCCTTATAGCTTAGCGGGGTTTCTTGAGGAAGCCAAAAGCGATCACCAGTACCAAGCCGATCCCGCTTAAGGAGATCATAGTTAGACCGATCTTCTTGCTGTCCCCGAAGATGAGCTGCGTGGTTGATGGGGGCTGGGTTGGGGTGGCGGTAGGTAATGGCGTTTTGGTCGGGATGGCTGTGCGGCTGGGCACAAAAACTGTTGGCTGAGGTGTGGTTGGGATCTGTGTTGGCGTGGCATTGCTGGTTGGGGTTGGGGTGTTTGCGCGACGAATAAGCAGCACCTGGCCAATGTAAACTTCCTCTGCTTCGGCGCTGTTGCCGTTGAGAACCATGATCTCACTGCCCGGGATGCCATAAGCAGCGGAAATGCTCCATAAACTTTCGCCAGACTGGACAACATGGTAAATGGAGCCGTCCGGCTGTGGTGTGGAGGTCAGGATGCCATAAGTGTTCGGAGTGGCTTCCTGTGCCAGAGCTTCGCCTATTGGCAGCGCAACCAGCAGGGCAGAGAAGACGATGACCAACAATTTCAGGACTTTCATGGGCACTATTATAGCTGTTTTGGAAAAGTAAGTCAGGCAAAATGTGTTGGGCTTCCCATGGGGGAAGCTGGCTCCTGCTATGAAGTGGACAGGAGACTGAAGAGGGCGTTTTTTTGCTCACAGTAATTACTTAATAATCAACACCACTTCAATGGAATGGTAAAATCATGGGGTTAGACTTACATACCGCCAGAGAAGAGGTCATCATGTTGGATGTGAAATTATTCCGGGAAAACCCTGAACTCGTAAAAGAAGGCTTGGCAAAACGTCAGATGGAAGCAGATATCGTGGATGAAATCATCGCGCTCGATGAGCAGCGCCGCCGCCTGATCCTGGACGTTGAATCTAAAAAGGCTGAACGCAATGCCGTCAGCAAGGAAATTGGCAGGATGAAAAGCAAGGAAGAGCGCGAAGCCAAGATCAGCGCTATGCGCGCCCTGGGGGACGAAATTTCCACCTTGGATGATGCCCTCAAGCAAACCGAAACATCCCTTTACGAAACCCTGGCTGGCATCCCCAACATCCCTGACCCGGATGTGCCGATTGGTCCGGATGATAAACATAATGTGGTCCTGCGCACGATCGGTGAACCCAAACAATTCGACTTTGAGCCAAAGCCCCATTGGGATTTGGGTCCCGACCTGGATATTATCGATTTCGAAGCCGGCGTGAAACTTTCAGGATCGCGTTTTTACGTCCTCAAAGGTGCTGGCGCGCGCCTGGAACGCGCCCTGATCTTCTGGATGCTCGATCTACATATCCGCCAGGGCTACAAGGAATTTTATCCGCCCTGGATGGTGCGCGAAGAGGTCATGTTTGCATCCGGGCAGCTGCCAAAATTTGTGGATAATCTCTACCACGATCACCAGGAGGATTTCTGGTGGGTACCGACGGCTGAAGTGCCCCTGACCGGCATGATGATGGGCGAGATCGTTGACGAATCAGCCCTGCCGATGAACCTGACTGCCTACACTGCCTGCTTCCGGCGGGAAAAAATGAGCGCCGGTAGGGACGTGCGGGGGATCAAGCGCGGGCATCAGTTCGATAAGGTCGAGATGTACAAATACTGTCTGCCCGAAAACGCCGAGCAGGAACTTGAAAACATGGTCGCCGACGCCTGCGCCACCTGTGAAGAACTTGGCCTGACCTATCGCGTGCTTCTGCAGTGCACTGGCGACCTGGGTTTTGGTTCGCACAAGACCTACGACGTGGAAGTCTGGGCACCTGGCTGCCAGGAATGGCTTGAGGTCTCTTCGATTTCCAATATTGGTCAGTTCCAGGCGAGGCGCGCCAACATCAAGTACCGTCCGGCAGATGGCTCTTCCCTGCAGTATGTGAATACGCTGAATGGTTCGGGTCTGGGCTTGCCGCGCACGCTGATTGCCGTGCTCGAAAATTACCAGCAGGCAGATGGCAGCATCGTTGTGCCTGAGGTTCTAAAACCCCTTATGGGTGGAATTGAGGTGATCAAATGAGTCCTGACTGGCTCCAAATTTTGATGATAGCACTCAGCGGCATTTTGAACGCCGTTGGTTTTTTTGGTCTGTTCCTGGTGTTCTTCCCGGGTTTAACCGTCAGCTGGCTGGGTCACCTGATCTGGGTGATCTATGTGGGTTTCAATCAAGGGCATTCCCCACTCCAATTTGGTCTTACGATCGCGTTCTTCGTGATCAACACCTTGCTGATGCTGGTTGGATCGCTGACCGATAACCTGCTGGGAGCAAAAAAGAGCCGCAAAGCTGGGGTACCCTGGTGGGAGATTCTTGTGAGTTGGCTGGGAATGCTTGTTGGGGGTATCTTACTCACGCCAATTGGCGGGATTGGGGTTGCCCTGGCGCTGCTGTACATCCTGGAATATCGCCGGCTCAACCGGGACCGGGAAAAAGCCTGGCAAGCCACCAAAGCCCTGGCATTTGGCTATGGGCTGGCAGCAGGAATCCGCCTCTTGATGGGTTTTGTGATGATCTGCCTCTGGTTGATCACGGTGATTTTCTTGTAATTCCATTCCTATTGGTCATCATTGGTAGGGGCGAAGCATCCCACAATAAGAACTTAGCATCACCAAGTTTATTAATCTAGGATGCTTCGCCCTTACATTAAATAAATGGATTATGGACCATTCAGAAACATTTCACCGTCATTCTCTGCGATTGAAAGATTACGATTACACCCAGGCAGGTGCCTATTTTGTGACAATCTGTACAAAAGGCCACCAATGTTTATTTGGGGAGATTCAAGAAGGCAGGATGCAATTAAATGCCACAGGTAGGATTGCATCAGCTCAATGGCAGCAATTACCCAATCGCTTCACAGATCTTGAATTAGGTGAGTGGATAATCATGCCCAACCACATACATGGCATATTGGTCATCACCAGCAGGGGCGAAGCATCCCACAATAAAAGCTTGGCATTACCAGTTTCTATATCCAAGGATGCTTCGCCCCTACGACCAACCGGCACGACACCAGGCTCGTTAGCTGCGATTATCCAGAATTACAAATCAATAACCTCTCGAAAGTTATCCAGTCAGATAGAGAACATTAAAGGTTCCGTTTGGCAACGCAATTATTACGAGCACATCATCCGGAACGAACGAGATTTACATGCAATCTCTGAATATATCCTTGCAAACCCCCAAAATTGGCAAAAGGACACAGAATACAGAGGGTAGGGGCTAATAATATATAGGGTAAGGGCGAAGCATCCAACAATAAAAAGCCTAGCATCACCAGGTTCAACCATCAAGGATGCTTCGCCCCTACAATCAGATTTATTCATCCAGGATGCTTTGGCCTTATGTCAAGAATCTTGCCTTGCCTGCCTGGCGAGGAAGAGCGCGATCGAACCGGCAACTGCCGCGTTGAGCGAGTCGAGCCGGCCATACTGCGGCAAACTGAGAAGATCATCGCACTTTTTTCTCACAAGTTCCCGCAAGCCCTCCCCCTCATTGCCCACCACCAGCGCCACACCCCCATCCAAACGCAATTGATGCACCGGACGCGCTTTTGGTGATCCATCAAGCCCATAGACCCAAACGTCCTTTAACACTTTCATGCGGTCGATTGCCTGAGCCAGGTTGTATTGGGCGATCAGTAAATGCTCTGAGCCTCCGGAAGAGGCATGCACCACTGCTGGAGTGATCTGAGCAGCCTGTGAGGAAGGAATAACCACCCCGTGCACGCCCATCAATTCCGCGGTACGCAGCAGCGAGCCAAGGTTTTGCGGGTCCTGGATCAGATCCAACAGAAGGAAAAAAGGCGGCTCGCCGCTTGCTTGCGCATGCGCAAACAGGTCCTCAAGCGCAGTGTAGGGGTATTCGCTGGTTTCAAGCGCGATCCCCTGGTTGTGTCGGTCAATGGCATCGAGCTGTTGGCGCTGGGCCTCAAACACCTGCACTTTGCGCTCTTTGGCCATTTTTAGGATTTCTGGCAAATGCCCATCCAGCTTGATCCCACGCAGCAGCGTCAGGCGGAAAACATGGCGGCGTTTGGCGCGCAGGGTCTCATAGACCGGATTACGACCGGTGATCCATTCTTTCACCTTTGCTCCCAAGTCCAGGTGGTGCCGTCTTTACTGTCCTCCAGGACTACGCCCAGAGCTTTGAGTTCATCACGTAACTTGTCGGAAAGTGCCCAGTTTTTCTCGGCGCGCAGTTCACGCCGCAAACTCACCAGCAGGTCGATGAATGGATCGGCGGCATTATTGCTGCCGGATTCTTCCTCCAGCTGCAGCCCAAGCACACCAGTCAGCTCATTGAAAACTTCTTGTGCTGGCAATAGTTGCGCTTCTGTTGCGCCGTCGCTGCGTGCCTGGTTGAGGTTGCGCACCAGTTCAAAAATGGCGGCCAGGGCAGCGGAAGTGTTGAAGTCGTCATCCATGCTTTCTTTAAAAGACCGCTTTGCCTGCTCAGCAGCGTTCTGCAGGGCTGTCGCTTGTTCTTCTTGCACGCCTGCCGCAGCGGGCAGCGCGGGTTTTTTGGCACTGCGCAGCCGCCGGTAAGCTTGTTCGGTCTGCTCGATAACTTCCTCGCTGTAGGTGAGCGGGCTGCGATAAGAGCCATTAAGCACCCACAAGCGCATCACATCGCCGGGATGTTCGCTCAGGAACTGATCGATGGTGATCATGTTTCCAATTGATTTGGACATCTTTTCGGATTTCAGCCCGAGCATGCCGTTGTGCATCCAGTAAGTGGCGAATGTTTTGTGAGTAACAGCTTCGGTTTGGGCAATTTCGTTCTCGTGGTGGGGGAAAATCAGATCATTTCCGCCGCCGTGGATGTCGATCTGCTCACCCAGGTGTGCCATATTCATCGCCGAGCACTCGATGTGCCAGCCAGGGCGGCCTTTGCCCCAGGGACTGTCCCAGGCGGGTTCCCCGGGTTTGGCAGACTTCCACAAGGCAAAATCCATCGGATGTTCTTTGCGTTCGTCCACCTGGATGCGCGCGCCGGCATTCATGGTGTCCAGGCGCCGACCGGACAGCTTGCCATAGTCCGGATTGGATTCCACATTGTAGTAAACATCGCCGTCCACTTCGTAGGCAGCTTCATTTTTAATCAACTGGCTGATCATATCGATGATTTGTGGCATATCTTCAGTGGCGCGTGGATTTTTGGTGGCTGGTTTGACGTTTAGCGCGTGCAGGTTGGCTTTGTATTGGTTGATGTATTGATTTGCCAGCTCAAAGGGATCGCGCCCCAGTTCGTTGGCTTTGTTGATGATCTTGTCATCCACATCCGTAAAGTTCATCACGAAATTGACATCATAACCAGAATATTCCAGGTAACGCCGGACAATGTCAAACACCAGGGCCGACATGGCATGACCGATGTGCGATTCGGCGTAGACCGTTGGACCGCAAACATACATCCTGACCTTACCTGGTTCGAGGGTTTTGAATTCTTCCTTGGAACGACTGAGGGTGCTGTAAATCTTTAAGCTCATAATCTGCTTCCTGTTTTCATTCAGCGGCTGGTTTGGCAAAAATCATCCGCCCGGCAGAAGTCTGCAAAATCTTGGTGACGATGACATCGATCTGTTTATCAATATAACGCTGACCGTTTTCGATGACCACCATGGTGCCATCATCAAGATAACCAACACCCTGATTATATTCCTTGCCTTCCTGGATGACCGCAATCTGCAAACTCTCTCCAGGCAGGATGATGACTTTGACGGCATTGGCAAGGTCATTAATGTTCAGCACACTGACGCCTTGTAATTCGGCAACCCGATTGAGATTGAAATCGTTGGTCAGGATCGGGCAGTTCATCTGACGCCCAAGCAATACCAACCTGTCATCCACCTCGCGCACGCCCTCCACGTCTATGTCGCTGATCACCACGTTCACTTGCTGACTCTCCTGGAGTTCGCTGAGCACGTCCAGGCCGCGCCGTCCGCGTTGGCGGCGCAGGCTATCGGCTGAATCGGAAACAAATTGTAGCTCATTGAGCACAAAACGAGGCACAACCAGTGTGGCGCCCAGGAAGCCGGTTTTGGCGATATCAGAAATGCGTCCGTCAATAATCGCGCTGGTATCCACCAAAACGCGCCTTTCACTTTCAACTTTAGCACGCGCAGGCATCTTGCTGGACATATTCTTAAAAAGATTCAAGAAATCATCCCGCCTCGTGATGAAAAGGACTGCACCCAGGTAACCAAAGAGCAGCAAGCCGGCAAGCGGCAAGATTTGCCCGAGAGGTCTGGGAAGCAGGGAGAGCGGATATGCCATGATGGCAGCAATGATCAAGCCAATGGTCATGCCAATCAGCCCGCTCATCAGAGATTGGGCTGAAGATTTCGTAAATAGCTTGATCAAAGCCTGAAAAGGCTTGATTGTAATGTAGGGGGTAATTAAAAAGCCAAACGCGGCGAAGATCACCGCGGTGAGACCTGTTACCACACCTTGCGAAAGAGTGAGCACATCAACGAACTGCTGAATGTAATTATAAACAGGGAGACTTGTGAAAGCTCCAATAATACCAAGTACAACTGCGCCGATGATGCGTGAAATTAAGATTGCACTCATATAAGACCTCCATTTTAACGTACAGAATAAATTATCTATGAAAATAAATTCACTAAGATAATAGCACTCTAAAGGACCAGAGTCAAAGAATTCCTGCCTTTCTGATGAAGTTCATACACGGATGGCAAAGTGAATCAAGGTGGGTGATGGTTGACAGGTGATAGGAGGGCGTGGAAAGTTAGGGAATTCGTTGAGATAGACGAATTTTCTGTCTTTACGAGGAACGAAGCAATCTAATATATTTGCATTAAAGCAGCTTTAGAGGGTCACGAAATCATTTTGATTGATAAAAGTGATCCGGTTACCTGATATGTTTGTGTTCCACCAGGAGTTTGGATTTGATTTAAGACAGATTTTATGCCGGCTGGTCTGTTTTGGGCTGTGTTTTGGCAGGTTTGGTTTTGGGAGTCTTTGGAGCAGGGTGCGGCAAGTACGGTTTTGCTGGGTTCGTCAGCAAGCGCTGTAAATTGATTAACGAGGTGGGGTCATAAATTGTGAATCCACAGACATCACAAATCCAGGCAGGGAAATCCGGCACAATTACCGGTTTGCCGTTAGTACGGGCAGCAAAACTGCGCTTGCCAGGCTGGATCCTGCCAAAGTAGCAATGCGGGCAGACTTCCGGGATTTCGGGGAATTTTTTGTAGGTTCGTTTCATTCTTTCGGGATGCTCTTAAGGCGCTGCGAGAACGAGATCAGGGCTTAATAAAAGGCGGATGCGGTCAAGCGGCCAGTAAACAATAATAGCTTTTCCAACCACCCACTCCTGCTGGACGAAACCCCAGTCGTGCGAATCAGAAGAATGGTTGCGGTTGTCTCCCAGAACAAAAAGCTCCCCTTCAGGCACTTTCCATGTGCCAGTATATCCAGGAAATTCGGCGATATAAGGCTCGGTGATGGCCTGACCGTTCACCCGCACAACTCCATCATCAACTCTGACAGTATCTCCGGGTAAACCAATCACACGCTTAATGTAATCTTCTGTGACTGTTCCCTGATAATGAAAGACGATGATGTCGCCGCGTTTGGGTTCGCCAAATTTGTATGCCAGTTTGTTCACTACCAATAGATTGCCTTCGTGCAATGTGGGCTGCATGCTGATGTTGTAAACCCGCACGCGTGAGGTTGCCGCATTGAGCAGCAAGAACAATACCACCGCCATGAGGATGGTCTCCAGTAAATCTCGCCAAAAACCTTGAGTTTTCTTCTCGGGAACCTCTTGAGAGGTAGGTTCAACGACTTTTGTTTCAGTTTCGTTTTGTTCCACAAGCATCCATTCTATCACGCCTTCAAGCGTCGTGAACTCCGCTATTATATATCAAACCCGGTGAACTAATCCTCTGAGCTTTTACGTTCGCGTTTTTTCAGTACGAGTTGGATTGGGGTGCCGGTGAAAGGTATCTCCTTGCGGATTTGATTCTCAAGAAAACGCATGTAGGTAAAGTGACCCAGGGCTGGATCGTTGCAGTACAACAGGAACGTTGGAGGTTCAGTTTTAACCTGTGTGCCGTAATAAATCCGGAAAGGTTTTCCGGTGCCGGAAGTTGACTGGTGCATATCCATGGCGTTAATCAGGATACGATTCAGTTGGGAGGTTGGCACCTTACGCAGGCGTTCTTGTTGGACCTGCTTCACCAAAGGCAACACCTGGTGCACGCGTTGACCACTCAGAGCAGAAAGGAACAGAATCGGGATATACGGCAGAAAGTTCAGCTGCTGCCGGATTTCGCGTTCGAATTCCATGCTGGTGTTGGTATCTTTTTCAATCAGGTCCCATTTATTGACCACCAAAATCACGCTCTTCCAGGCTTCGTTGATATACCCGGCGATATGGGTGTCCTGGGCGGTTATCCCTGTGGTGGCGTCCACAACCAACACAGCTACGTCACAACGCTCAATGGCCTGCATGGCTCGCAAGACGGAGTACTTCTCGACGCCGGGGATGATGGATCCGCGTTTGCGAATACCGGCGGTGTCAATCAGGATGTAGTCCTGATCCTCAATTGTGATGGGGGTATCGATTGCGTCGCGCGTGGTGCCGGGAATATTGCTGACAATCGCGCGTTCCTTGCCGATGATCTTATTCAGCAGGCTGCTTTTACCGGCGTTGGGCTTTCCCACGATGGCTACTTTGATGGCGGTTTCCTCGATCTCTTCTTCCACCTGTGCCGGAAAATGCGCAACTATTTCATCCAGCAGATCGCCAGTCCCAGTGCCGTGGATGGCGGAAATTGCGAAAGGTTCGCCCATCCCCAGCGAATAGAAGTCCATGGCGTTCATGCGGGCGGTTTCACTATCCGCTTTATTGACTGCCAGGATCACAGGGGGCATCAGTTTGCCTTCCTGTTTACGCTGGCGGCGCCGCAACATATTGGCGACCTCCAGGTCTGCCTGGGTAACCCCGCTGAGCGCATCCACCACCAACACCACCACATCCGCCTCTTCAATTGCCACTTCCACCTGGGCGCGGATTTCGTTGATGAATGCCGCTGAGCCGATTGAAAGCGGGGCCTGATCGTGTTGTTTGCTGGGGTCAATCCCACCCGTGTCGACCACGAAAAAGTTGTGTCCGGTCCAGTAACCTTCAGACACGAGACGGTCGCGCGTGGTACCAGGGACGTCATCAATGATGGCGAGCCGCTGTTCCACCAGGCGGTTGAAAAGGGTGCTTTTACCCACGTTTGGTCTTCCGACGAGCACAATGACAGGTTTATCCATGAAAAATCCTATAAATTTGTTCTTTTTTATCGCGTGATTACGACTTCAATCAAGCCAGGTAGAGTCGAATCAACTCGCAATTCAGGGCGGTCGAGCTCAACTTTAGGAGATAACTGGTAGGTTCCTTCTGTCAACCCTGTCAGATCCAGGGTAACAAACACCGAAGTCGTTCCAATGTTTTCGAGCAGATTCATTGGACCAGAGATATAAACATCCACCGTAAGCGGCGAAAGTTCCGCCTGGAGTCCGTCCGCAAGATTGATGAATGTGACTGGCACTCCAATGATTTGGGTAGAGTTATAGATGGCTTCCACGCCTACACTAACCAAAACAGATTGGTCACCGATCACCACAATGCCTTCTGGCAGTTGCAGACCCACACGCGACTCAAAACTTTGCTGCGCGCCGTTCAAATTCACTGGTTCAGTCTCAATAAAGGCAGGCATACTGCGTATTAGTTCGGGATTTGAGGCATAAACCGTCAGGATCGGCGGATTCACAACAATACTTGTCAGGTGGTAGCCCTGCGCCACTGAGCCTCTGGTGACAATCTTGACGAAAACATTCCTATAGCCCACCAGCTGTTCCACTTCCAAGGTCACATCAACCCGGTTAGGGCTGAGCACCACGCCTTCCACCACGACTCCGGCTTCATTCAGAGGCTTGAGGTCCAGCGTGCGGCTGATGGTGGATGTGATCTCAGAGACATCGATGGTAGCCGCAATTTCAACCACCGTCTCCACCAGCGATTCGGGTCCAACCAAATTGGCTTCCGATTGGCTGAGTCTGGCGCTGCGAGTCTGAAATCCCACGGGCAGGCTTCCCGTTTGTACAAAGCTGATGGGAATGGTTTTGGAGGCAACTTTTTCGAGTGAGATGCTTACGGTTGCAGGTAAGACTTCCACTACCTCTGCGGGTTTTAACCCGATCAGCACTTCGGGGGTGAGCGTGTGATCGCCGGCTTCCAGTCCGGAAAGGTTGATATTCGCGTTGAAAAGGCTCGGATCATTCGCCAGGCGGGCGTGAACTGAGCTCGGGGCTTTGATGGTGACATTAACGCCTTCCACCTGCTGTTGCGTAATCACCAGGTCCGGGTTTTGTCCAAGAATTTCAAGTTTCACCGGGCTTTCATAGGTGATCACCTGGTTGGGATCTCTTGCTGTAACTGATGAAACCCAAACAATAATCGCCAACACCAGGGCGGTCAGCAATGTGGGCATGAAGGAGAGAAGTTTACGAATTAGTTTCATCGGGTTCCTCCTCTTGCTCAGTTTTGCGAAGTTTGAAGTAAGAAAGGAGCGATTTTTGGCGGGGCAGAACTTCGGCAGAGGTCATGAACGCGCGCATATTGCTCAGGAGGCGTTCGCTGTCCAGGCGGCGGATCAGGCGCCCGCGGTGGGCAATTGAAATTGTGCCGGTTTCTTCCGAAACGACCACCGCAATCGCGTCGCTGACTTCGCTGATACCAAGCGCGGCACGGTGGCGCAAACCCAGCGAACGGTCAACCGTGGCATTGAGTACGCCACTGCTCGAGAGCGGCATCACACAGGCGGCTGCCTTGATTTTGTTCCCGTCGATGATGACAGCACCATCATGCAGGGGAGTGTTTGGATAGAATATCTGCATCAGAAGCTGAGGGGTTACCAAGGAGTCCATCAGAACACCATTTTTGTAGTAACTGTCCAGGAACTGCTTGCGCCGCAGGATAATCAGGGCGCCATGGCGGCGTTGGGCGAGCTGGAGGACTGCAGCGGTGATGGATTGAAGCGTCTGCTCCAGTTGTTCGTTGGCTTTTGCGCTTCGATTCTTAAACAATCCCAGGTCGCTGAGAGTGCCCATGCGTTCAAGCCCGCGTCGGATCTCCGGGGCAAGTACCACGGGAATTGCAAAGATGAGCGCGGGGGATATCGTGTCAACCAACCACGAAAAACCAGGCAGATCAAGCAGCGAGATCAGCAATGTGACCAGGATAATGATCAGGAAAATTCCGCGCAAAAGGGTTTGAGCTTCAGTATCACGTAACAGGAAGAGAATAAACGCAAAAACGATCGTGACCAGCACAATATCCAACAAACTGGCCCATGTAAAACGTTCCAGAATGAAAAGAAAGTTACTCCACAGTTCTTGCATATTCTTAATTTTTTCCCTGCTTAAAAGTATACCCCCTAAAGCAATCTTTTTCTCACATAATCCTTAGATTTTTCCGAAATAGACCTCTCCCGGCATCAAACCGTGCTTTCGCAGAAAGTTGTTGTAGAGGATCGGATGCACGGGTGGTTCATCATCACCATAGGTGAACCCCAATAATTTTGCTTCTTCAGGGGTCAGGAAATCCTTGCCAACGATCAGGAGGTCAATAAGACCTGCCAGATATTTCTTGAGCAGAGGAAAACTAACGGTCGATGGCAACAGCTCGGACCGAAAAGGCGCATGAGCCAGGTAAAGCCCAATCCCCTGCTCGACCCGTAAAATCATCAATTGCATTAATTCCCCGGCATGATAAAAAGCTGCCACTGTCCGTTGACCCAGCAAACGGTAAAGATCTTCATCCACCCATTCCTGTTCAGTTTTTTCTTCCATGAAGGCTGAAGCGGTTGAAAAGTTGCCCGGTTCAAGTTGGCTGAGCCTGATCTCATCGTCCTCAGAGCTGATTTCATAAGGGGATAAGCCTAATGCGGAAAAATATTCAGATGTTTGCCTGTAAGTCTGAGTGAAATTGGTGTCAGTGTAAATTACCTGGTCTGACAGGCGAATTTTTTCGGATTGCGGTGACTGGGAATTGATGCGCAAACGCGCTGCGTCTTCGTCCAGACCTCGGATTTCCATCAGGCGTTCAAGCCGCACTTTATCATCTGCGGCAATTGCCCAGAGCGTGTTGCAGCGCTTATCAATGCCTGATTCAAAGAGTTTTATGGCTTCAATCGCAACAACCCTCCGCCGGGTCGTCTCGATAAGGTCGATAATTTTTTGGGTAACCAGGGGATGAATAATGGCTTCGAGATCAGCCAGGGCAGCGGGATCGCGGAAAACAATGCGCCCCAGTTTGCTGCGGTTGATCTGCCCATCGCTAAAGGTAAGATCGGAACCAAAGCGTGCCAGGATAGCTTCGTAGGCAGGATTGCCGGGAAGGTAGGTTTCCTGTGCCACCAGGTCCGCATCAATTGTCAGAGCGCCAAGGTTTGCCAGGTATTGCAAAACCACGCTTTTTCCTGAGGCAATGTTGCCCGTGAGACCGATAACGTAGGGTTCGCCATCCATGGCATAAGTATACAACATTGCAGCTTAGTCAAGCGGGAGGGGCGTGGATGCTATAATTTGGGCATGTTAGCACAACGCGTCATTCAGAGTCTGGTAAGGGACTGCAGGGTCAACCCCGAGCTGCCACTGATTGTGGGAGTTTCAGGCGGGGCCGACAGCCTGTGCCTGCTTGACTGCCTCAAAGAAGGCGGCCTCAAACTCATTATCGGCCATCTCGATCATGCCCTGCGCCCGAGCTCTGCCACCCAGGCAGAGTCCTTGCGCCAACGCGTGGCTGACCTGGGATTGTCCTTCTTCAGTCAACGTGAGGATGTGGGGCAATTTGCACTGCAAAACAAGCTGGGCATCGAAGAAGCCGCTCGTTTTTGCCGCTATCGCTTTTTATTCAAGCTTGCGCGTGAACACGGGGCACATGGTGTGGTTGTGGGGCATCACGCCGATGACCAGGTGGAGACGGTTCTGATGCACTTCCTGCGTGGGAGCGGACTTAGCGGGCTCTCAGGCATGCAGCCCAGGAGTGTTCTAAGCGCGATTGATCCCGAAATGCCCCTTTTCCGCCCGATGCTTGCCATCCACAGGCATGAGATCCAACAATACTGCCAGGAGAACGCCCTGGAAGTGCTTGAGGACGAGAGCAATATTGACCCCGGTTACTTCCGCAACCGTCTGCGTCACGAACTCATTCCGCAACTTGAAGAAAGCAATCCGGGTTTCAGGCAGGCGCTTGTTCGCACTGCCATCACCCTTTCAGCCGACCGTCAATTGCTTGAGAGCCTGGCCGATGAGGCTTTTGAGCAGGCTGTCCAGCGCACCGTGGATAAAGGGCTGCTTTTCAGCAGGGAAATCTTCCTGGGCTTGCATCTGAGCTTGCAGCGCTTGGTTCTGCGGCAGTCATTCGCAAGATTATTGCCCGACATACACGACCTTGGCTTTGAGGCGGTCGAAAGGGCACTCTCGGCAATCAGCAGCGGTGCTTCACAAACCCCTCTGGCTGGCGGTTTGTGGATTTTTTGTATCGAGAGCGACTTTGTGATTGCTCCGCGTGCTTACAAGCATCACCATGCGGATTATCCGCAGCTCACCGACCCTTCTGTCTCAAAGCTGAAACGCGGCGGCAGGCTTGCACTCAATGCGGGTTGGTCTCTGAGCGCGGAGCTGATCGATGACCGCAAATATAAAGCACTGCCCGAAGCACTCAAAACCCATCCCATGCATGCCTGGCTCAATCCACTCGACCTTGAATGGCCGCTTGAAGTCCGCCCGATTCGAACCGGAGAGCGTTGGTCTCCTTTAGGCATGGCGTTGAAACATCAGAAGTTGAGCGATTTCTTTGTTAACCAAAAAATCCCCCAAACAGCGCGGGCAAAATGGCCTTTGGTGCTGAGTGGAGGATCTGTTCTTTGGGTGGCCGGGCTGCGTATCGCCCAGGCCTGGCGCTTGCTGGGAGATGAGAGAGAGATCCTGCACCTCCAACTGCACGCGCCCGATCAGCTAATTGATCCAGTAAAACTGCAGTAACTTCTCCCGGATAGCCGGATAGTTGGGGAAAAGCACGGACGCCCCGCCGTAGGTGGTGCCCGGAACAGCGTCATCAGGCGTCAGCCGATAGGTTGTGAAGTTCATATCCGCGAATTTGCTCACCGGCAAGGCATAAAGCAGGGAATCCGAGAATTTCATGTCCGTCAGGACTGTGCGGAAGATAGCCCGGATGACATTATCCAGGTTCATGATCTCGGATGGCTGGAAGGCCTTTTTTGCCATCGCCTGGATCACTTCCTGTGCCCGACGGGTACGGTCGAAATCAGATGAGTTCAGCCGCGCGCGCACATACCAGAGCGCTTCGTCTGAGTTCATCGGCACCTGGCCTGGCTCCACCACGCACCAGCCCGAATCGTTCATATGGCATTCGTCTTCCATGCGTTCGCCCACATCCACCACAATCCCATCCAACACATCAATCAAATGCTTAAAACCCTGGAAGTCCACCATGGCGTAGTGGTCGGGTCTGAAACCAAAATTGGACGCAAAAGTGTCGCTCAACAACTGCCAGTCTCCGTAAGGAAAGGCGGTGTTGAGGCGCTGCTCACCCAAACCGGGGATGGTGACCCACAAATCCCGCGGGAAGGAGATCAGGTGTACCTCGTTAGTGCGCGTGTTTAAGCCCACCAACAGCATCACATCGGTTCGGTAACCCAGTTCGGGGCGATAATCCGATCCCAGCAGCAGAATTGTTTTAACCTCATTGGGGATCGGGATGGCATCAGGATCACCGGCAAGCAATGGGTCCTCAGCAATGCGGTCTGGTGCCTGCCATAAGTTGCTCATGAAGCCAGGGTTGCCATTGCGCATCTCGTTGACGCTCAAAACAGCCAGTAAAACAAAAATCAGGGCAGCCAGACCAAGCAGGAAGCCCCATGGAAACTTGTGTTTCCGTTGGTTTTTAACGGTATATGTCATATTCACTTCAATTCAAACAGATATTGTTAAGCTGCTACGCCTTCAGCAATATCTTCTGGAATGGAATAGCCATTCTCTTCTGCCAGGCTGCGCAATTTGTTACTCACTTCGCGCCATTGCACCTTGGAAATGCCAAGTTTTTGGCGAATTCTATCCTTCTCGACCCCGTTTGAAAGGTCAATCAGGGCGCTTGTCCAGCGCAGCATGTCGAAGGAGATGTGTTTCTCCATTTTAGCGGCTTTGGTGACATCCTCAAGCAGATATTCCAGGCGGCGCTGTGACCAGGGGAAAACCTGGTCCTTGATCTGATACTTTTCGGCATAATCCTGGTAGGCAGCCACCCATTCTGCGGATACATCCACCTTGCGTTCCTTGTAACGATAGCGCGCCTGTCCGTAGCGCACATGGATGTAAGCCTTGTCGGGGTTTTCGATTTCAAGGTGGTTGGTCATCAGGCTCAGGCACTCACCCTTTTTCAAGGCGGTTTCAAGCACAAGCAGCATCAGCGTATATGGGCGCGGGTCCGGGTTGGCGGCAGTCCGTAATCCGTCTGCGGCATCAAGTGCCTGGGAGTGTTCAGAGGGGGTCAGCACGGTTGGAAGCGGGCTGATGACTGTTTTCTGAATGACATTTTCAGCAGGGTCAGAATTGAGCACGCCACCTTTCACCAGCCAGCGGAAAAACGATTTGATGGAGGTGATCCGGCGCGAGAGAGTTTTGGGGCTGCAGGGAATTCCGCGGTCCGTTTGGAGCCACTCAAGATAATCTTCAAGATCTTTTGTGGTGATATCGCCGATACTTTTGTCTGTTTGCAGGAAACTTTCGAGCAGTGCCAGATCGGCAGTGAAAGCTTTTAATGTATGATGAGACCTGCCCTGATCACGCAGGTAGATTTTCCATGCCTGGATGGCAGGCTCGAGCAGTGTGCTTTCCTGGATGTGGGCGCTGGCTACTTCAGATTTTGTGTTCATAATGACTCCAACGTTTCGTATAGTCAAATAATTGAAATTTAAGTCTAATCCTCAAACAGATGTTTGTCAACCGGGACAACTGGTACATAACTGGCGATTGACTTGTGTAGATCAGATTCCGAAGGTAATTTTGGCACCACGAAATGTTTTAGTAGGTCAGGTTCCGATTTTGAACCTGACGTCAGAATGTTGGCTTACGCAAAATGAGGCGTAGCGGGCAGGGTGGGTTGACGTCAGCAGATCTGAAACGACCTGATCCTGGATTTAGTCAACCCACCGGGTAGCGTTTCATTGTCTTGGGTCATGATATTGAGATCGCCACGTCGCTTTGCTTTTCGCGATGACGAAAGCTTTAGGATGGGTCATCGGGCTCAAAGAGTACGCGCATTTCAACCTGACATCACACTCTTTTAATCATGAGCGCGATTGACAGTCATGCGGGTAGGGTGGGTTGGCGTCCGGAAGCAAGGGAATAAAAAAGGGGATTAAAAGCCAACCCACCGCTTAAATGTGAGCTGTTTTTTTTGGTGGGTTAGCTTTCTCGAGGTAATTTTTGGCATGGATACTGTGACGCCAACCACCCTGCAAGGGCGGCGTAGCTCAGGTTCCGCTTCTGAACCTGACATCACACTCGCGGGCTTACACAACATAAGGCTTGGGAAGCGCAATCCTTGAAAATTATTGCATGTATAATTATCGGGAAAATTACGAAATAAAAACTGATTCACGGGTGAGACATGAACATTTCTGAAATTTTCACACACAAAAAGGTCAGCTATTCGCTGGAGATCTTTCCTCCAAAAAAGGATAGTTCCTACAATGTGATCTACAACACTCTGCTTCGTCTGCGGGGTTTGCCTGCCGATTACATCAGCGTAACCTACGGCGCAGGCGGCAGCCTGGCTCAGCGTGAGAAAACAGTCGAGATTGCATCCCTGATCCGCACCAATTACCATATTGAACCCGTGGCGCATATCACCTGTGTCAATTCGACCAAAGAGGATGTGGTCCAAACACTTGAAAAACTTAAAGAAAACCAGGTGATGAACCTGATGGTCTTGCGTGGTGATATCAGTCCTGACGTGCCTCCCAAGGATGACTTTCATTATGCCAGTGATCTGGCAGATTTTATAAAAAAGCGTGAGCCCGAATTCAACCTGATGGGAGCTTGCTATCCTGAAGGTCACTACGAAGCTGCTTCCCTGGAAGAAGACGTTCGTAATTTGCATCACAAAATTTCCAATGGTGTCACTCACTTGGTAACCCAACTTTTCTTTGACAATCAGGCTTTCTATCGCTTCAGGGATTTGGCAACAGCACAAGGAATTAACGTACCAATCGTGGCTGGCATTATGCCAATCACCAGCCTCAGGCAGATCGAACGCACCGTGGCACTCTCCGGTGCGAGCGTTCCGGCAAAACTTTCGCGCTTGTTCAGTAAATATGCCAACAAACCTGACGCCTTGCGCGACGCTGGCATTTTTTACGCCATCGAACAGATTATGGACCTGATCGATAATGACATCCGTGGCATTCATCTCTACACAATGAACAACGTGGAAACTGCTTACAAAATCAGCGAGGCAGTTCAAAATGTCATCATGGCAGAAAATCAGCCCTGATCCAAAAGCCCGGTTTCCCGGGCTTTTGGATCTGTTTAGAGTTGTTACTCGTTGCGATAGAGCGCTTCGTTTAACATGCTTGAGATCGCGTAATAATCTGGCATCAGCACCATCGCCCCCTCAGCGGTGATCCAGTTGTAAACCATCGCGGGTGTGATTGCGTACCTGTGAATGTTATCCGTGTTCATCAGCGATGAGGCCATCGGCAGCAGCGGCAGGGCGTCCAATAATTGCACATCTGTGTCCACATACTCGCGGTAGAGACCGTAGAGTTCTGGCAGTTTGACGAGCATATTGAGTTGGACTGCCTTGCGGAAAATCGCCAGCACCACGTCTTGCGCGCGCCGGTTGCGGTCAAAATCGCTGGTGGTCTTCCGGGAGCGTGCGTACCAGAGCGCCTGTCCGCCATCCATATGGGTTTCACCAGGTTCCAGGATGCACCAACTGGAGAGATTGACCCCACAGGCGTCCTGCAGTTCCTCGGTTACGTCGACGTCGATCCCGCCGAGGCTGTTTACAACGTCCTTGAAGCCGTTGTAGTTCACCATCATGTATTTATCCGGGCGGATGCCAAAGTTAACTTCGAAGGTCTGCGCCAGCAAATCAAAACCGCCCAACGCCCAGGCAGTGTTGATGCGATTGGACCAATAGCCAGGAATGGTGACGTACAAATCCCGCGGGAAGGAGATCAGGCTGACCGTTTTATATTTTGGATTGATGGATGCCAGCATGATCACATCCGTGCGAAAGTTGTTGGCTCCAAAGTCATCCACGCCGAGCAGAAGGATATTGAGCTGGTTTTCTGGCAGTTCACCAACCGGGATAAGCGGAACAGGCGTGGGAGTCAGAACGGGTTGGGGGATCAGTTCGATGGTGCCGTCTTCGAGTATGTTCGCGAATGAATTAGGCTGGTATGGGGTTGCGGTAAGTTGATAATTCCTGAAACTGACCTGGTAGGGAGAAGTGTCGGAACTGGCCATGGCTGCCACGATAACGCCGGCGAAGATCACTCCCACAAAAACCAGGGTTGTGATGAATAAGACCGCGAGAGTGATCGATTGGTGTTTTTTCAGGCGCATGGGGCTCAGTGTTTCTCCGGGGAAGATGTAGCAAGATTACTGCCAGTCTCTTCTGCCCCGCTGTTTACGGGAATTGCAAGGCGATGAATGGTGAGGGTGTCGGGCACAGAGTGGATCCACCAGTGACCGCCCAGGCTCTGAGTCAGGTCCACAGCCTCCTGAAGCGCTTTTAGATCGCCCCAGTTCGTTTCGGCAGGATCGGCATCTGTATGGAAATTTGCGAGGAAGCTGGTCTGCTCTTCAGGCTTCAGACCCGGACCGGCATCGCTGACTCGAAGTTCAACAAATCCCGGATGATCCTGGGAGGGCATTACCTCCAGCAATACTTCAGCACCATCTTTGCTGACGGTCAACGCGTTTTGCAGCAAATAGCGGCTCAGCCTGAGCAGTTGTTCTATTTTTTCAGGAGCGGGTTCTGCTTTCAGACTGTTTTCAAACTCAATATGCATTTGTTTCTGCTCAAAATCCAATGTCAGGGTTTCAAGCAAGACCTGCAGTCCGTCACTTAGCTTAACCTTGCTTTTGCTTGAATGGGGGGAGGATGTCTTAGGCTCCATCTGCTCCAGCACGTCGCGAGCCTGCTCCAGAGCCTTACGCAAGCCCTCAACTTGAAGGGTGTTTTGCGCCATGCTAAGCTCGAGTTCTTCCTTTTCAAGCCGCAGAGCTTCCGCCTGGGCAATTGTTGCTTCGTTTTGGCGCAGGGTATTTTGCAGTTCTTCAAGTTGCTCTTCAAGCGCTTCCTGGCGTGTCAGCCACACTTCGACTTCTGAATCATGATTCTGGTTGTTGAGATGAAGTTCCTGCTCCACTTGCTTTAATAAATTTTGCGATTGTTGGAATTGTTCATAAGTTTCGGCACGGTCGCGCCGCACCTGGTTTAACAGGATTTGCAGGCGTTGGGCGGAGGTGGCTCTTTCTTCGATGTCTGCGGCTTCATCCAGGATTTGGCTGACTTTCGGGGCAATTACCCGCAGCTGATCCAGCTCCCTGGGGTTCCAGCTTCGCTCAGTGTAAGGGCTCAGGCAGAGCAGTCCCCGTGCAGTTGGCGCGTCGATGGGGTTGAGTGGGTAAAAGAGCAGATTACCCAGGCGGTTATAGCCGATCGACTCCATCAGGGCAGCCTTTTCTTTGCCAAATTCCTCAACCGTGTTCGAGACCAAAGCTGCACGATCTTCAAAATGCGCGCCCAGATTGGGAAAAGTTGTGATGGAGAGCTCAATGTTGCCAAGAAAATCCTCGCGGATCAAATCGTAGGTGTTCTGCAGCATCAGGCTCTTACTCTGCGGGTCAGATACCAGGAATCCACAAAGATCAGCCAAAAGATAGAGCCCAAGGCTGTGAGTCAGGCTGCGTTGGATCTGGCTGTTGGTCTGTTGCAGGCTTACATCCAGCAAACGGGCGGCAACCTCTCCCGAGAGTTCACGTCGCTCGGTGGAAGGTAATGGTGGTTCCGGGATTAAGTCAGGTTTTTTGCGCTGCCAGGCAAGGCTGATCAGCAGCGGATAGTAAAGCAGCTGGCTGATCATGACCGAGGCGGGCAGACTGCCGGCATTGGGCATTGCCAGGTAAAACAGGTAACCCATGGTTGCCAGGATGAGGATGAACATGCCTTCAAGCCGGTCTGAGCGGTTCTGTATCAGGTAAACGATCGCGCCAAGCGCGATCGTAAGCAGGGTGATCCCAACCCAAAGTTGATCCTGCAAGGAACCGTTGAAACTCTGTTCGGCAGCCAGAGGCATCCATGCCAGCAGAGACAGGCTGCCTGCTGTCAGGATGACCACAGTGAACACCCAGATCAGCCAAGCACGGCGTTCCTGCCCGCGCCAGAAGAGCGCACGCAGCAGCCAGATGATGGACACAAGCGTCAGAGCCCGGAAAACAATCGGGAATATCTGGCTGAGCTGTGGTAAGCCCTGGTGGATCATCATGCTGAGAGTCAGCAAAAGGAACTGGCTGAAAAATATGACGAGTAAACTGCCGCGCAAAGCAGGATTGTTTTCAGGTTTGGCGCGCTGGAAGGCAAAAAGCGCCAGCCCTGCGGAGGCGAGCAGGACCGCATAATACAGCAGTGCATACGGATACACCGATAGAACTGGCAGAATGTCGGGGATGGTTATCATAACTCGTTGCCTTTTTCGCTCTTTCTGTGCAAGAATTGTACCGCTGAACCCCTGTCATCGCGAGCTCAGCTCGCCAATTCCGTCATCGCGAGCGAAGCGCGGCGATCTGCCCTTGAGATGGATTCAATTGAGACCTTGCGGTCAAATACCGTGCTCGGTCATAGACCGGCACGATCAATGCCCGTCATCGCGAGCGAAGTAGCCTTTGCCCGCGAAGCAGGGTATGAGCGATCTGCTCTTTTTTTTTTATCCAACGAGAAAACGAACTGCCACGTCTCTTCGGTTCAATCAATTGATTGCATTGACGGAATCCAAAAAACCAACTACCCCAACTTGCCCAACCCAAGCCTGATCCGCCGCAATGATTCTTCCCTACCCAACAGCGCTGCCAGCTCAGTGGCACCGCCTGGGGAGGTTTCCTGCCCGGAGAGAGCCGTGCGAATTGGCCACATGACCGTCCCGACCTTGAAACCCTCTTCCTGAGCGAATGCTTTCAGCGCCTCAAACAAAGCCTCATTACTCCAGTTCTCCAAGCCTTCCAGCAGCGGAAGTGCTTTCTCCAAAACCGCGTGCGAGCTCTCCAGGGTCGATTTGGACTTCTTGTTCTCAAACAATTCCGGAGCATACTCCGGCAGGTCGGCCAAAAATCCGATCAACTTTGGAATGTCCGTTAGCGTTTCAGTGCGGACCTGGATCAACTGGCTGATTTTTGCCAGGTCAAAGCCTGCCAAAGCCTCCGGATAGAACGGCAGGGCAATTTCGTGGAAGGTTTCAAGGCTGAGAGAGCGGATATGCTCACCGTTCAGCCAGCGCAGTTTATCGATTGAAAAGGCGGCATTGGCTTTGTTGATGCGGTCCATGTCGAACGCGGCAACCAGGTCTTCCATCAGGAAAAATTCGCGCTCGTCGCCCGGATTCCAGCCCAGCAGCGCGACGTAATTGACGATCGCCTGCGGCAGAAAACCCATCCGTACCAGGTCCTCAAAGGAGGGGTCCCCCTTGCGTTTGCTCATCTTGGTACCATCCTCGCGGATGATGTGCGGCAGGTGGATGTATTCCGGAATCTCCCAGCCGAAAGCTTCATAGAGCAGGTTGTACTTGGGAGTTGAGGAGAGGTATTCCTGCCCGCGGATAACATGCGTAACTTCCATCAGGTGGTCATCCACCACGTTAGCGAAGTTGTATGTGGGGAATCCGTCGGACTTGAGCAGCACCTGGTCGTCGAGTTGTTTGTTCTCGAATGAAATATGTCCATAAACATGGTCATCAAAACTACTGATGCCTTCCAGTGGAATGCGCTGACGCACCACCGGCACCAGACCTTCAGCAAAGCGGGCTTCCACTTCCTGCTGGGTCAGGTTGCGGCATGGATCGCGGTAGCCTTCAACGCGTTCGTTGCTGGCTTCGAGGGCGGGTTTATCTTCCTTGCCGCAAAAGCAATAGTAAGCATGCCCACTCGCGATCAGTTGTTGCGCGTAATCTTTATAAATTGGCAGGCGCTCGCTCTGCACATAAGGTCCATAGCCGCCGTCCTTGTCTGGCCCCTCATCGTAGCTGATGCCAGCCAGAGCAAGCCCGCGATAGATCGCCGAGACCGCCTCAGGCACGTTGCGGTTCTGATCGGTATCTTCAATGCGTAGAATAAATTTACCGTCCGCGTTTTTAGCGATCAGGTAGGCGTAGAGAGCGGTGCGGAGGTTGCCGATGTGCATGTAGCCGGTTGGGCTTGGAGCAAAGCGAGTTCTGAACATAATTATTTCCTGTCTTATTGGTTTCTGGCGTGAATCCTACCATAATCATAGGGTGAATTTTTCAACAGTGCATGCTTACGAACAAGTGCTCCGATGGCGGTCCAGGACGTACTTGCGCAAATATTGTCCGGTGTAGCTTCCCTCGATGTGGCACAAATCTTCCGGCGTTCCTTCCGCCAGCAGTTCCCCTCCACGCTCCCCACCTTCAGGTCCAAGGTCAATGATCCAGTCCGCAACTTTGATGATGTCCAGATTGTGCTCGATGATCACGACCGTATTGCCGGCATTCACGAGGGTTTGCAGCACCTCGATCAGCATATGCACATCTGCGGCGTGCAGTCCTACCGAGGGTTCATCCAGCACGTATAGGGTGTTGCCAGTGGCGACCCGTGAAAGCTCCTTTGAGAGCTTCACGCGCTGCGCCTCGCCGCCCGAAAGGGTTGGGGCGGGCTGCCCAAGGCGAATGTAGCCGCAGCCAACATCTTTCAAGGTCTGGAGTTTGCGACGGATGCGTGGAAACGCTTCAAAATACTCCAGGGCGCTGTCCACCGTCATGTTCAACACGTCTGCGATGTTCTTATCTTTGAAGCGAACCTGCAGGGTTTCGTGGTTGTAACGGCTGCCGCGGCAGACTTCGCAAGGGACGTAAACATCCGGCAGGAACTGCATCTCGATCTTGAGTTGCCCCTCTCCCCGGCAGGCTTCGCAGCGACCGCCCTTGACGTTGAATGAAAAACGTCCTTTTTTGTAGCCGCGTAGTTTTGAGTCAGGCAAGCTGGCGAACAGATCCCGGATCATATCGAACATACCGGTATATGTGGCTGGGTTCGAACGCGGTGTGCGCCCAATGGGTGATTGGTCAATATTGATGACCTTATCGAGATTATCAATCCCTTCGATGTCATCGTGCTTCCCGGCGTTGGTGTGTGCGCCCATCAATTTGCGCGCCAGGGCGTTATAGAGGATCTCAACCGTCAGGGTCGACTTACCCGAGCCCGAAACGCCTGTCACACACACAAACTTGCCGAGGGGGATGTCGATGTCCAGGTTCTTCAGGTTGTTCTCGCGCGCCCCGAGAATGCGCAGGCTTTGCCCGCTGCCATTACGGCGATTTGCGGGAATGGGAACAAACTTTTTTCCGCTCAGGTATGCCCCCGTTATTGATTTGGGGGAAGCCTCTATTTGTTCGGGCGTGCCTTCTGCCACCAGGTAGCCGCCTTTTTCACCTGCTCCAGGTCCCAGGTCAATAACCCAGTCTGCCGAGCGAATGGTTTCATCGTCATGTTCCACCACCAGCAGCGTGTTTCCGAGATCGCGCAGTCCCTTGAGCGTTTCAAGCAGCCGGCTGTTATCGCGCGGGTGCAGCCCAATCGAGGGCTCATCCAGCACATAAAGCACGCCCATTAGCTTGGAACCCACCTGGGTCGCCAGCCGGATGCGCTGCGCTTCACCGCCGGAGAGAGAGATGGCGGAGCGTTCAAGCGTCAGATAATCCAATCCCACATCTACCATGAAGCCCAATCGGGCGTGGATTTCGCGCAATAGACGGTCAGCGATCAGCATGTCTCGCTGACTGAGGGGGGTATTTTGTTCGTCCATCAGGCGGTGGACCCAGTCGAGCGTCTTGTTCACAGGCCATTCGGTCACTTCAATAATATTTTTACCGTCGACCGTCACACCCAAAGCTTCCTTGCGCAGACGTTTACCGTGACACTCAGGGCAAGGGTTTAGTGAAATGAATGCCCCAATCTTGGCACGGATCCACTCAGAATCGGTGTCTTTATAGCGCCGCTGCATATTGCCTACCACGCCCTCAAAAGGAGTGCTAAAGGTGCTGCGTCTACCAGTACGCCCGATATATTCAACCCGAATTTCCTTGCCCCTGGTGCCATAAAGCAAAAGGTCCAGCTGTTTTTCATCGAGTGTGCTGATGGGCTCATCCACGCTGAAGCCGGCATGTTTTGCCAGAGCCTCAACCATCTGCCACGCGTAACCGCCGCTTTCCTTCGGTGACCAGTCAGTCATGGCAACCGCGCCATCGCGCAGGCTTTTGCTTTTATCCGGGATCAGGAGGTCGGGATTCACCTCTTCCAGGGCTCCCAGTCCCTGGCAGACAGGGCAGGCTCCATGGGGGGTGTTAAAGGAAAAAGTTCGTGGTTCTATCTCGATCAGCAGCGATCCATGCTCAGGACAGGCAAGATTTTCAGAAAACTGGATGTCTTCCGGAGGATCTGCGCTGAGGTTATGGATAGTCAGATAGCCCTCGCCGAATCTCAAAGCGGTCTCGACCGAGTCAGTCAGGCGGGAAATCATGCTTAAGCGTTCATCTTCCGTTTCAGGAGTGTTAATCACAACACGATCAACAATGGCTTCAATCGTGTGTTTTTTATAGCGATCCAGATCGATCTGTTCGTCGAGATTGAAAACCAGCCCGTCCACCCGCACACGTGTGAAGCCGCTTTTGCCAATCTCGTCAAACAGCGCCTGGTAGGTGCCCTTGCGTTCTCGCACCATCGGCGCCAACACCAGCAGGCGCGAACCTGCTGGCAGGTTCATGATCGTTTCAACCATTTCCTGCGCGGATTGTTTCTGCACCGTTCGCCCACAGATCGGGCAGTGGGGCACCCCCGCGCGGGCATAGAGCAAGCGGAAGTAGTCGTAAACCTCAGTAACCGTGCCAACGGTGGAACGCGGGTTGTTTGAGGTCGACTTCTGGTCAATCGAGACTGCCGGGGAAAGCCCGTCAATCGAGTCAACGTCTGGTTTATCCATCTGCCCAAGGTACTGGCGGGCATAGGAGGAAAGCGACTCCACGTAGCGGCGCTGTCCTTCAGCAAAGATTGTGTCAAAAGCCAGCGAGCTCTTGCCCGAGCCCGAAAGCCCGGTCATCACCACCAGCTTATCGCGGGGGATTTCCACGGTAATATTTTTGAGGTTGTGTTCACGCGCGCCAACCACGCGCAGGTTGTCTGTAGGCATAGTTTGGTTAATCTCCAACCTTTTATTATATCATTTGTTCTATGAATTCGACACCCAGCGATTATAAATGTAAGAGCAACATGATAATGTCCTAAAGTAGCAAAATAGAAATGTCCTAATTAACATTAGGAGCTATGACATGGACAATCGAAATGAACAATGAAGAACTACTCCGAAAAAGTGTCCTTGAAGGAGTGCTGGAAAAACGAGAAAGCCAAAAAGATGCGGCTGCAAAACTGGGGATCAGCGAACGACAATTTCGGCGGATATTGCGAAGATATCGGTTGGAAGGCGTTGCGGGGTTGGTGTCCAGGAAGCGGGGAGTACCCAGTAATCGCAAGATGGAGGCTGCGATACGGGAGATTGTTGAAGACTTTATCAATGATCCGCTGGTAAAAGGTTTTGGACCCACCTTGATGGCTGAAAAAGTTGAGCAGATGAAAGGTATCCGTTTGAGCAAAGAGACCCTGCGAAAGATGATGATTGAAGCGGGTGTTTGGAAATCAAAAGTCAAAAAGAAGGCTGAGCCCCATTACGCTCGTCCCAGAAGGAAGCATCGTGGAGAACTGGTGCAGATCGACGGTTCTGAACATGCCTGGCTGGAAGATCGGGCGCCAAAAGCCACGTTGCTGTTGTTTGTGGATGATGCCACCAGCCAGATCCTGGCAGCTGAATTTGTGCCCGAAGAATGCTTCTTTAGCTATGGGAACTTGTGTCAACGCTACTTTCAGGAACACGGTCTGCCCAAGGCTTTCTATAGTGACCGCTTCAGCGTCTTTCGGGTCAATCGCAGAGAAAAGCTCAAGTATGAACCGGTTACTCAGTTCCAGCGGGCTCTCAGCGTCCTGGATACCGAGCTGATTTGCGCCAATTCACCACAAGCCAAGGGACGGGTGGAGAGAGCCAACCAAACTTTGCAGGATCGTCTCATCAAGGAAATGCGTCTTCTGGGTATCAGCGATTATGAACAGGCCAATCTGTATTTGCCCCAGTTTATTCGCGACTATAACCGCAAATTTGCTGTGTCGCCCGCTTCAAGCTTTGACTTCCATCGTCCCCTGGATGAAACACATGATTTGGCTTTCCTTTTCTCCATTCACGACTTCCGCAAAGTCACCAAAACCTTGCAGATCAATTATGCTGGCAGAGTGTATCAAATTGTGACTAATCATCCAGCCTATTTTTACGCTGATCAGGAGGTTTTGATCACTTGTGATGCTTCCGGTTCTGTCTCAGCCTGGTTTCACGGCAATCTGCTTATCCTGGAAGAAGTGGAGAAAAGATCCAGGCAAACTGCGATTGTCTCCTCCAAATCCGAGCAGACAAATCCCTTGCCACCTGCTTATGACCACCCCTGGAGGACTTATGGAAAAAAGCTGAATGGAAAGCCAGTGCTTACAACTTTATCAACACAATAGGACATTTCTAAATTGCTGAGATTAGGACGTTTCTAAATTGCCTTGACACCCAGCGATTATAAAGCCAGTGAGGTATTTGGGTTAAGCGAAGCGCAAAAGTTGATTAGTTGGCAGGGGTTTCGTCGGATTGAAAAGCTTTGCTGCTCGTCAGGAACGGACTCAAAGAGAGCCCAATCAAGGTTGGCAGCCAGAAGGAAACCAAGCGGTAGCCGATCACAGCCACGATACTGATCTCTTTGGGAACGCCCAGGCTGGTGAAGAGGGCAGCCATGCTGGCTTCGATCACACCCACACCTCCCGGAACAATAAAAGCCACCTTGGCGATCAGCATTGGAATTCCATAGCCCGCAAAGAGCACTCCCAGGTTAAGTCGATAACCTGCCGCAAAGAAAACCAGGTAGAGAGATGCCATATATGCAAGGATGTGGACAATTGCGCCCAGAAGCGGACGAAACCAGCTGCCACCTCTCATGGACTTCCATGCCTGGATTACACTCTCGACCTTTTGCCTGGTCCTGGCAGGGTCATGCGTTTTGTTGCGCAACCGTGCCCAGTTCCACAGCGCCCAGTTGGCTGCCTTGTATGTCGCTTTTGGAAAAACAAGCGCCAATAGATAGCCATAGGTAAAAATGAACAGGAAAAGCAAAAAAACAGCATATTGGATCAGTTGCGATTGCGTGATTCGGTTGGTCAGAGCAAGAAAACCTATACCAACAACAGAAACCAGGATGATTACCGCGTTAATCAGCATTGAGGGCAGAATGCCGGCGATGGTGGCGCTGGATCTGCGCGCACCATGTTTGTGAACAAATCGGTAAGTTGCGGCGGCGGCTCCGATCCATCCCCCTGCCACCAGTCCAATGCTGACTGAAACCAGGGATATTATTGCTCCCTCGAAGATATTCAAGCGATGATTGTGCGTGTCAAGTAAAGCATGCAAGCAATAACCATCGCCCAGATAGACCACCCCGACGGCTAAAACTGCCATCCCGACTGCCCACCAGGTCATCTCGCGCACCACTTCAAACGCGTAGCGTATGTCCATCACTTTTGGCAGCACCAGGTTCACTGCCAGCCCAAGCAGCACCAAAATGACAATCACTCGCCAGGTTTTTCTCTTGTTTTGAGGCTTCTCTATCTCAAAATCATTCACATTTTCCAACCAATTGACCGCAGTTGTGGCAGTGCTGTCTCCATTAAGCGTTTAATATGCAGTTCGCATACCAAAACCCGGAATTATTCAGCGATTCTACACCCTTTGGTGAGATCCGATCACAATTCCTTTGTGAGGAACCCCGGTTACAATTAGATTCACATTCATTATCGGAGGTTAACAAGCATGCAGACCGAGTTATCCCAAGCTTATCAACCCACGCCAGTTAAATCATCCACCCGAATCTATTATTCTTTAGCGACCCTGGGCATGGCCACAGTCAGTGGCATCTACTCCGCCTTACTGACCATCTTCTACCAGGATTATCTTGGCTTACCCGCAAAGTGGATCGGGATCGCCTTTGGTATCTACGCGGTATGGAATTCGATCAATGACCCGATTTTTGGGGAGATCACAGATCGGACCCGTTCTAAATTAGGCAGGCGGATCCCTTACCTGCGATATACCGCGCCATTTTTTGCACTAACCTTCAGCCTGGTTTGGTTTGCGCCACAGCATGCGCCGGACCTCACCAAATTCGCCTGGATGCTCGTCACCATGCTCCTCTACGATACCTGCTACACCATCATGGGGCTTGTGCATGGGGCACTTCTGCCTGAGTTGACAGAATCAGACGTGGAACGCGGAAAAATTTCGATGGTCAACAGCCTGTTTGGCTTGCTTGGCACCCTGGTTGGTTTCATCATCCCCGATTTCTTTCGCCCCAAAGCCGGCTCACTCAACACCTCCCTTTTCGCGCTGCAAATGTCGATGATTGCGGTGGGAGTGCTCGCAGCCTTTCTCATCATCCTGACCACCTTGAAAGTCAAAGAGCGTAAGGAATTCAGCGAAGTGGATGAAGCCTTACCCTGGTGGCAGGCGATCAAATCCACGCTTGTCAATAAATCGTTCATCATCTTTGTAGTAGCAAATTTCATGTGCACCTTCATGTTCTCAATTTGTATGGGCGCCATTTTCTATGTTGCTGATTATGTGACACAACAGCCTACCATTATCCTGCTGGCAGCCTTATTCATCCCGCTGGCAATCGGTGTGCCGCTTGTGCAGATTGTTTTAAAACGGTTTGAGGTGGTTAAAACCATGCAGATTTATCTGCTGATCACGGGGTTGGGTCTGATCGCGATTGGTTTTGTGCCGGCGAATTTGATATCAGTCTGCCTTGGGGTGGTCGGCTTTGGTTATTCCGGGGTTCAGGTGGTCACGTACCTGTTACTCGCGCAGGTAATTGATGAAGATGAAATCCAAACCGGTGTGCGCCGCGAAGGCTCCTATTTTGGGGCTAACGCGTTGGTAACCAAGCCGGCACAGTCACTTGCGGCAACTCTGACCGCGTCGATTCTGGCAGCCGGGCATTTTGTGACGCGCGAATCCAACGGCGGACAAATATTTCTGAACCAGCCGGAATCCGCACTGTTTGGGATTAGGGCTATTATTGGCATTATCCCGGGAGTGGCCTTACTGATTGCGGCTTTGGTCTTGTTTCTGTTCCCGCTAAAAGGACATCACCTGGCGGAAGTAAAGGAAAAAATGCTCAGAATGCATGCTGAGAAGCATGCAAGATTGCTTGAGCAGAAAGGGTAAAGGTAAACATGAAAAGTTATCGTAAGGAACTGATGATGCGCATTCCCGGCAGGCGGGCATTCGTGAACATCACTCCTGAAGTTGAACGGGCTCTCGCTGAGAGCGGTATCCGCGAAGGCTTGGTGCTGGTCAATCCGATGCATATCACCGCCTCCGTTTTCATCAACGACGATGAGCATGGATTACACCAGGACTACGAGCGCTGGCTGGAGCAGATCGCGCCGCATGCCCCGGTTGGGCAATACCGCCATAACGACACCGGAGAAGACAATGCTGACGCGCACATCAAGCGCCAGATCATGGGTCGCGAAGTGGTGGTGGCGGTCACACAGGGCAGGCTCGACTTTGGCACCTGGGAGCAGATTTTTTACGGGGAGTTCGATGGCGGAAGACCAAAGCGCGTACTGATCAAGATCATTGGCGAGTGAGTGGATGTATAACTTTCCAGGGCTTTAGTTTTGAAAAACAAGCTCCGCTTGGCTATAATAATCCTCAGATAAATCAAGAGAATAGAAAGAGAGAGAATATGAGCGAACACACTTCACAAAAAGAATCCTGGATGAAAACCCCGGTTGAACTGCCTGAACTTCCCTGGGCCAAGGATGCCCTCGCACCCGTCATTTCAGAAGAAACCATCAATTTCCATTATGGCAAGCACCATCAAGCCTATGTAAACAAAACCAAAGAACTGATTGCCGGCACTGAGCTGGAAAATAAGACCCTCGAAGAGGTCATCATTGCGGCTGAAGCTGGCAAACCCGAAAAGCAAGGTTTGTTCAACAACGCCAGCCAGATCTGGAACCACAATTTCTACTGGGATTGCCTAACCCCGGCTGAAAATTCCAGGATGCCCGCTGAACTCGAAGCCATGCTCGTGCGCGATTTTGGTTCGGTGGATGAGTTCAAGAAACAGCTGGTCGATGCTGGCATGACCCAATTCGGCAGTGGCTGGGCTTGGGTCGTGGTTGAGGATGGCAAACTCGCCATCGGCAAGACCCCCAACGCTGACAACCTCTGGACCGGCAACAAGAAAGCCGTGCTCGTTTTGGATGTTTGGGAGCACGCCTATTATCTCGACTATCAAAACGCCCGTAAAGCTTACCTCGACAAAGTCGTGGACACCATCATCAACTGGGACTACATGCTCCAGAACATCAAGAAATATCTCTAATCGAAAGAACAAAATGAGTAAAGACGGGCGTAAGCCCGTCTTTTTTTGTGTTTGTCGTTGCGGGAAGCGAAGCGGCGTGGCAATCTGCTGTTCTGCATCTGATCGTGCCGGTTATTCTATCCTTGTTCTCTCAAGGTCTCCTGACCTTGAGAGGCATCTGACCGAAGGTCTCCACCAATCCTTCCCGATCGTGCCGGCGTCCTCGCCGAGCACGGGAGTTGAGCGGAGGTCTCCTCAGTATTTTGTTTCCATAAATAGGATTGTAGAGTTCAAACCAGCAAAATCATGTGAGATGATCTAACACTAATAATTCCGGTTTGAATTAAAGACCAAACTTACGGAGGAGGCTTGCTCCCTCCACGTTTATCGTGCTGGTCTCCGAATGATAACAAACACCTGGGGCGAGAAGTTTTGGACGACTATTCGACTATCATCTTCTCCCCCCACTAAATCCGCATTGGTGATAATATTGCGTCTTTGAGGAACCTGCCATGAATCCAACCCATATTGGTGAATTTTCTGCGCTGCTGACTGCATTTTTCTGGGTCATCTCCGGCATGTTATTTGAACGTGCCAGCAAGCGCACCACCTCGTTGGCGGTCAGCTTTTTGCGCATGATCTTCGGCCTGGCCTTGATAAGCGTCTTCCTGTGGATATCCCGTGGAAATCCCTTTGCAACCGACGCCTCGCCTTCTGCCTGGTTGTGGCTATCGCTTTCCGGTGTGGTTGGCTTCGTAATCGGCGATGTTTTCCTTTTCGAAGCCTATGTGCGCATCGGCACGCGCATCACGCTGCTGCTAATGAGCCTCTCACCAGTTCTGACTGGTGTGCTGAGCTACTTTATCTTCGGTGAGGTTCTGGAACCCCTGGCTGTTGTGGGCATCGCCCTCACCCTGGCAGGCATCGCTGTGGTCATCCTGACTCGCGGGGAAAAGCGAAATTTGAAATTGCGCGTAAATTCCTATGGAGTCTTCTGTGGTCTGATGGGAGCAGTCGGTCAATCGGTTGGTCTGATCCTTAGCAAACAGGGGATGGGGGATTATGACGCCTTTGCAGCCACCCAGGTGCGCATCATCGCTTCGATCGCTGGCTTTAGCCTCTTCTTTCTGATCGGCAACCACTGGCAAAAGCTGCGTGTGCTTCTGAGTGATGGGCAATCTACGCGGTTGACTGCTGCCGGGGCTTTGTTTGGACCGGTGCTGGGGGTTGGATTTTCGCTGTTGGCTATCCAAAATGCACCGGCAGCAATTGCGGCAGCGATCATGTCGATCATGCCTGTTCTGATCATCCCGGTCAACTGGCTGGCTTTCAGAGAAAAAATTAAGTGGTTTGAGGTTCTCGGTGCACTGGTGACAGTGCTTGGTGTGATCCTGCTCTATCTGTAAGTGCGGGTTGATAGGCAAGAGTGCATAGTCTATTTTCAATAGTCAGAGATCAATAGAAAGTCAAGGATCTGCCATCTCACCATTCCAGCCGCCGCCCAAGGCCTGTACTGGCCTATCAGGTAAAACAGGCACAAAATCCGGCATAATCTGGAAAAAATTATCGACCCGGCAATAGTACAATTACAAGATGGAATTCAAACTTCACGCTCCCTATAAACCCACCGGAGATCAACCGGAGGCAATTGCAAAGCTGGTTGCAGGCATTGAAAAAGGTTACCGCCACCAGGTGCTGCTCGGCGCGACCGGCACCGGCAAGACCTTTACCGTTGCCAATATCATCCAGCAGTTGCAGCTGCCGACCCTGGTGATGACCCACAACAAAACCCTCGCCGCTCAGCTCTACGCCGAATACAAGGATTTCTTCCCCGAGAACTCGGTGGAGTACTTCGTATCCTATTACGATTACTACCAGCCCGAAGCCTACATCCCGCGGCGGGACCTCTATATTGAAAAAGAAACCGATATCAACGAGGAGATTGACCGTCTGCGCCTGGCAGCTACTACCGCACTGATGTCCCGCCAGGATGTGATCATTGTTGCCTCGGTCTCAGCCATCTACGGTCTGGGCGACCCCAACGCCTACCGCGCCAACGTTTTGCACATCGAGAAAGGCACAATCTACCGCCGCAACGCCCTCCTGCGCCAGTTGGTGGATGTGCAGTATCAGCGCAACGACCTGGAGGTCAAGCCCGGCATCTTCCGCGTTCGCGGCGACACGCTTGAGGTGCTGCCGGCGTACAGCGAAAAAGAAAGCATCCGCATCAGTTTCTTCGGCGATGAGATTGAAGACATCATCCGTCTCAATCCCATCACCGGTGAGGTGATCGACCGCCCCAACCAGGTAGATATCTACCCCGCCAAGCATTACGTAACCGAAGAAAACCGCATGGAAAAAACCCTGCTGGATATTGAAACTGAGCTTGAGGAACGCTTGAAATACTTCAACCAAAGCGGACGACTGCTTGAGGCACAGCGCCTCGAACAACGCACCCGTTATGACCTCGAAATGCTGCGTGAGGTTGGTTCCTGTGCCGGCATTGAGAACTACTCCCGCCACATCGACCAACGTGCTTCGGGCAGCCCACCCTGGACCTTGCTGGACTTTTTGCCATCAAATTACCTTATGGTTTTGGATGAATCCCACATGATGGTGCCCCAGATCCGCGGCATGTACAACGGCGACCGTTCCCGCAAGGAAGTGCTGGTGGATTATGGTTTTCGCCTGCCTTCCGCGCTTGATAACCGCCCATTGAAGTTCCCGGAATTCGAAAAGGTCATGGGGGTCACGCTTTACACCAGTGCCACGCCTGGTCCTTATGAGATGGAAAAAGCGGAACAGGTCGTGGATCAGGTTATCCGCCCCACCGGTCTCTTGGACCCCAAAATTGATGTGCGTCCCACCAAGGGGCAGATTGACGACCTGATCTCCGAGCTGCGCAAGCGTGTGGACCGCGGCGAGCGCGCCCTGGTCACCACCCTCACCAAGCGCATGGCTGAGGACATGGCCGATTACCTGCTCGAGTCCGGCTTCAAGGTGCATTACCTGCATTCCGAGGTGGAGACCTTCGAACGCGTTGGCATCCTGCGCGACTTGCGCTTGGGGGTCTTCGACGTCGTGGTGGGCATCAACTTGCTGCGCGAGGGGCTCGACCTGCCTGAGGTCTCCCTGGTGGCGATCCTGGACGCGGATAAGGAAGGCTTTTTGCGCTCCACCACCGCCCTGATCCAGACCTTTGGGCGGGCTGCGCGGCACATCAATGGCGAAGTCATCCTCTACGCCGACCGCATGACCGACTCGATGAAGCGCGCTATAGACGAGACCACGCGCCGGCGTGCCAAGCAGGAAGCCTACAACCAGGAACACAATATCTCACCGGTGGGCATCTCCAAGGCGGTCTATGACATAACTTCAAGGTTGGTGAACGTTGCCCCTGAAGAGAAGGACAAACCCCGCAACGCCCGCGAACTGGCTGCAAAGATGCAGCAGCGTGAGTTGGAAAAGATGCTGTCGGAAATGGAAAAACAGATGAAAGCTGCCGCCGCGGAACTCGAGTTTGAACGCGCCGCCATGCTCAGGGATCAGATCTTTGAATTGCGGGCAGTCATCATCGAAGATTCAGATATGCCACCCTGGAAGAAGCAGAAAGCCCTCGCAGGGATGCGCGACTAACCATAAAGCTTGAAATGGAGAATTAATTAACCAATCAAATTTCGAAGTTCTGCGTTTACCGCGGATAAGATTGTTTCAGTATCCGCCTTGATCCCTCCAGTGGAAACAAAAGTGGGTTTGCCGCCGCCTCCGCCACCGAATCTTTTGGCAATATTTACGATTGTTTCCGATACAGGCAATTGAACATCCGGGCTGCATCCAGCCACAATACTGGCCGTTTCGCCTCCAGCCACAATTGCCACGATGATCGCGTGGCTTTGGTTCAACAGCTTGCTGACCAGGGCTTTTACTGAATTGGAATCGAGGTAGTCAAGCTTCTCGATCACAACCCGAATTCCATTAATAATTTCCCCACCCTCACTTAGTTCACGGAATTTGTATTCGACCAGTCTTTCCTGCATCTTTTTCAGCTCTTTATTTGCGTTTCTCAGTTCATTCGACATTTTTTGGACGACTTTGTTAAGCTGGTCCTTGGAGGTGCTTAGGAACTCAGATGTCTCGCTAATTATTTTCTCATCTGCGGCCATCTCTGAAATGGCAAGTTCACCAACAGCATAATCGATGCGCGTGACGTTTTTCTTGTGCACTTCCCGCGCGAGCACCTTGATCGGTCCAATGTCGATTGACTGATGCACATGCGTTCCGCTGCAGGCTGCCACGTCCCAATCTTCGATGTCAATGATCCTAACATCACCTTCCGGCAATTCCAGGTTCACAGCTAATCCGGCGATATCATTTATCTCGTCTTGTTTAACCAGATAGGCTTTGATGGGGTGATTCTCAACCACGTATAGATTTGCCATCAACGACATTTTGTGCAGATCGTCACTCCTGATCTGCTGGTCAGTATTCAAGTATAGGTTGCCAACTTTTCCAATATTGAAGCCGGCGTACTCAACCTTGGGATACAGCCTGCGCGCAGCTCCAAAAAGCAAGTGACAAGCTGTGTGCAATCGCATATTGTGAATGCGATAGTCTTTGTCTATCTCGCAAATTACGCTGCTACCTTGATGAAGTTCGGCGTCCGAAACTTTCTCAATATAATGGATAATCTCGCCATCAACTTCCTGGATATCGACGACGGGATGCGAGTCAATTTTTCCACGATCACAGGGCTGTCCGCCCCCTTCTGGATAAAAGTAAGTCTCCTTAAAAACCAAGCCGGTTCGATTTGGCTCATCCACAACTCTATCAACAGAAGTTGTAAAAGAAAAAACAAAAGGATCATCCCAATATTTCTTAACGGTGTGATTTGTCATATTTTGAATTGTCCTTCGATTGAAAGCTGTAAAAACTGGTCGATTTGTTTATCGAATGAGGAGATTATAAATCAACACTTGGGATATTGGTATTCATGACCTATAAACTGTTGACGACCTTCGGGATCCCCAGTAGGGGCGAAGCATTTGTCAAGACAATGATGGTTTGTAAATAGCATCGGATTTTTATTGGAATGCTTCGCCCTATTTTTTTCATGGTCTCCAGAGTGCGAAGCCTCCCTGTGGAACCATGAAAGGCATCTGGTGGAAGGTCTGGTTTGGTGAGGTCAACCTCTGTAGTATGAATGCAAGTCCCCGGGCTTCCCTTGGGGGAAGCTGGCTCCCACCGTGTAACGGATGGGAGACTGAAGAGGGTATTTTCTCTTGGTAGTTCAAAGAAATTGACTGGCTGTTTCCAACCCATAAAACAAAATATTCAGATCCCGGCGCTACTCTCGCGATGACGATAATGATCGTACTTGCGTCCTGTTTGACTGATCGTGCCGGTGTCCTGGTTACCTGATCGTGCCGGTGTCCTCACCGAGCACGGGACTTGACCGCCAGGTCTCCAATTATTCAATACAAAGGCAGATTGTCACCTTACGGGACCCGTTTTTTTTGTAGGGCGACCCAAAGTGCCCGTTAGGGTATTGAGGGCACCGTGACCAATTTGATGGACGAGCATATTCTGCCCTCAATCCGCCGTCTAAAGTGATTTGGTGTGCAAGCCGCGCTTGTTGGGATTGATCAATACCGCCCTACGAAGATATCGTCTCGCCCTATAGGTAACACATCAAATTTCTTCGCAAGCCGATCGCCGCGCAAAAGAAGCTCGCGATGACGAGGTTAATGCAGAGCGCTGTTTCTCGCTCTGATGACCCCTAACGATACCGAATATCGAACTCCCGAAATTCACCCGTCGCAGCGCTGTAGTGCCACTTCACGTCCCGCACAAAAGCCGCATCCGGACCTTCCTGAAGGGCTGTCAGGAGCTCACGCAAACTGGCAGCATCCCCCTCAGCCAGTACCTCCACTGTTCCCTCCGCGAGGTTCCGCACCCAACCCTTCAACCCCAACGCTACTGCCTGCCGCAGAACGAAGAAGCGAAAACCAACCCCCTGCACGCGGCCATGCACGATCGCGTTCAGGCGCTGCTGTTGAGGGTGAATTAAGGATGATTCGCTCAAAAATCCTCCTCGTCCTCGGGGTCGTCAAGCATGTAGCTGTCTTCAAGGCTTCCGTCTAAATCTTCTCCATCATCATCGACGTAGCGCTGCCACTCTTCATCATCGAAGTCCACCGCATCTTCGTACTCGTCGTCTTCGTCCTCATCGTCTTCCCACGCTTCCTCAATTTCGTCATCTTCGCCGTGCAAATCGTGATCGTGGGTGTAATCAATTTCCATCAACTCAAAATCAAGGGTCTCATTGGTGAAATTAAGCATCTCCAGTGCTTCTTCCAGTAGGTTGGCCTCTTCATCATCATCAGTCCTGGCAAGCAGTTCTTCAAATTTCTCTTCAATACCTTCACCGCCGATCTGTGAAAGCGCCCAGATAAGCTCACTGCGCAGATAGTCGTCCTTTTCGCGCTCGAGTTGTTTGAGCAGACGCTGTCTGGCAGCAGTGAGTGCCAGTTCACCTGCGGCATGGATGGCTTGTCCTTTGACTTCAGGATTATCGTGATTGAGATTTTCGAGCACCAGAGTTTCCCACTGCTTATCCGCGGATCTGCCCATGGCAAACAGGGCGCTCTCAAGCCATTCTTCATTCGCTTTAGCTGAAGCAAAGCGCAGCAGGGGAGGTATTTCTTCGCGGCTGGAATATCCAAGCGACTCAAGGGCTCTTCGTTGTACCAGATCGGATGGATCTTTGGCGTAAGACAGCAACAAAGCGTCCTCCACACTATGGTGGATATCTGCTTTGATCTCTTCAAGTTCTCCGAGATAGACGTAAAATCCAAGTGCGTTTGCAGCAGCAGCCCGCACAAATTCTGCTTTGTCGGTGGCAGCCAGGAGATTCAAGAAGCTGGGAATAAGCTTGGGGTCTTCCGCTTCTAAAAGCAGGCTGATCCCGCTGACCTGGCAGTCATCATCGCTGTCCTCAAGCGCCATACGTCCGATATCCTCAAACATCAACAGGTTGTCGTGCTCAGAAAGCTCAAGCAGATCCTGCAAAACGGCTCGCCTGCGAATAACGGGCACGCTGTGCCATGCGCTGGCAAGCACCTGGCGGTCATCCAGCGGCATATCCGAAAATTGATAGAGCAGGCGTGCCGGGAAAGGTGTTTCGAGGTCCATCAGGGATTTGATCAGGTCGTGTATTGAGCTTGGGGCTTCCATCTCGGCTCCTTAGGGGATCGGGATTGGATTTACAAAATCCCGAATGGTAATGATGAAGAACAAAAGTATCAAAAGATAAAAGAATGCTGAATTCACAGCGTTGGCAACCTGGGTAGGGATGCGTTTACGTGTGATCGCTTCGATCAGCAGGAAAAATATTTGCCCGCCATCAAGTGCCGGGATGGGCAGCAGGTTAGTAATTCCAATTGCTATCGAGAGCATCGAAAGCAAAGATAAACGCGTAATTGGCAGAATTTCGTTGTTGACTTCTGCGTTTGCCTGATCGATCTCAGCGGCACTTGAGAATAAGTCGTAGATACCTTTGACGCCAATTACCCGTGCTTCGCCTGGCGCAAGCCTGCCCTTTATGTAGTTGTAAGGCATCGAAACGGTTGCCTTGATCTGCTGCCAGAAGGTGTCGAAGGCTACTCCGATGCTTTGAACAAAATTGAGTTCGATTTCCGGATGCGACATAACGAAACCAATTGCTCCCTCTCCTTCAGGCGGATTTGCCCTTGGGGTCACTAAACCTGTGAGCTCTTCACCGTCGCGGGTGTAGGTTAGGGTGACTTCTTGCCCAAGATACTTTTTTGTGGAGGCAACCATGGCGTCAGTTGAATCGATCGTGTCATCTCCGAGCCTGGTCACGATATCGCCAGGCTGCAGCCCAATGATCTGGGCGGGTGAATTAGGGGCAATATCCACCACCAGGATTTGGCTGGTATCAACCGGGTTGACCACGTTGTAGAGGAAGATCAGCAAAAGGATGCCGAGCACAAAATTCATTGTCGCGCCGGCAACCAGGATCAGGAAACGCTTCCACTTGGGTGCTGAAAGCATGCCGCCGGGTTCATCGTCGTCGGTTTCGCCCTTCAGGCGCACAAAACCGCCAAAGGGGATCCAGTTGAGCGTGAATTCCGTGCCTTTCCTGGTAAAGAGTTTTGCGAGGCGCGGTGGGTAGCCGAATCCGAATTCTTCCACATCCACTCCCACCATTTTTGCAACCAAAAAATGTCCGAGTTCGTGCACGAACACGATCAACCCGAACACAAAAATGAACTGAATGATCAAACCAAAGTTAAGCATGAGCATACTCCTTGATCGGAATTATACCTATTTTGTCCCTGGGAGTATGTTTGAAAGACATTAACTTTTGACAACCCTGCGTTTCCAAACATTTGAAAACCCCTTGGGCAAGAAACAGCCACGACTGGCTCAGACAACAGGGTATAATTTGACCCATGCCTGTAATAGTCTCCCTGGATATCGAAACAACCGGTTTGGACCCCAAAAGCGACTCAGTCATTGAGATCGGCGCGGTGAAGTTCAATGAAAACCGTGTTCTGGATGAATTTTCGACTCTGATCAACCCGCGCAAGCCGATCAATTCCTTTATCACAAACCTCACCGGCATTACCAATGCCATGGTCATGAATGCCCCTTTGCTGGCGGATATCTACCCACAGCTTGAAACTTTCATTGGCGACCACCCCATCCTGGGGCAAAACATCGGCTTTGACATCAGCTTTTTCCAGCGTTATGGCGGTTTCAAGAAAAATCCGGTGATCGACACCTACGAGATGGCTGCAGTGTTGCTGCCTTCCGCACCGCGCTACGGCCTGGGCTCGCTCTCCTACCAGCTGGGCGTAATGCTTAGCGAGGCGCACCGCGCCATCAATGACGCGCGCGCGACCATGGGCGTTTACAACAAGCTCTACGCAAAGCTTGGTCAACTGCCCATCGACCTGATCGCTGAAATGGTCAAACAAAGCCAGGGTTTGGGTTGGGCGGCAGAATTACCTTTCCGTTGGGTCTTACAATCCTTGATTCAGCAGGGCATCCAGCCCAAGCGTGTTTTGGACCAGGAAGGCGGCTTGCTTTTCGAATTTGGCAAACCCGTGCGCACCAAACCGCTCCAGCCAGACGCGGAAATCCAGCCGATCAACGTCGAAGACCTTGCTGCAATGCTGGAACCGGGCGGGGTTTTCTCCCAACACATCAGCGGCTTCGAGCACCGTTCGCAGCAGGTGGAAATGCTGCGGGCAGTCGGAAACGCTCTTAACGAAGGGCAGCACCTGATGGTTGAGGCTGGCACTGGCACCGGAAAGTCGCTCGCCTACCTCATCCCCGCGGCTGCCTGGGCGCTCACCAACAAAGAACGCGTCGTCATATCCACCAACACCATTGCCCTTCAAGATCAGCTGATCCAAAAAGATATCCCCGACCTGATTGAAGCCACCGGCCTGGAGATCAATGCCTCGGTGCTCAAAGGACGCGGCAACTATCTTTGCCCGCGTCGCTTCAACGCCATGCGCCGGCGCAAACCGGAAACCCTGGAAGAGTTGCGCGTGATTGGCAAGGTAATGGTGTGGCTGCAGACCAGCCAAAGCGGCGACCGCAGCGAGCTGAACCTGAACGGCATGCCCGAACGCCTGATCTGGAGCCGCATCTCAGCCGAGGATGAGGGCTGCAAACTTGAAAACTGCCTCAAACGTACCGGCGGACGCTGCCCCTTCTACAAAGCCCGCATGGCAGCCGAAAGTGCGCATATTTTGGTGGTCAACCACGCCCTATTGCTGGCAGACGCCGCCACCGAAAATCGCGTTCTCCCCGCCTACAACTATCTCGTCGTCGATGAAGCGCACCACATCGAATCTGCCACCACCGATGCCATGGCCTACCGCCTTCGTGCTCAGGACGTCAACCGCCTTGTGCGCGACCTCGGCAGCCACGAGCAAGGCCTTTTGGGTCGGCTGCTTTCCACTGCCTATGCTCTCTTAAAACCTTCAGACCTCGCCGAACTCAATAAGCTCATCAACGAAGCTACAGATCGTGCTTTCCGCTTTGACACCGAAATGACGGCTTACTTCCGTGCTTTGGACAACCTTCTGCTTGAGCTGCGCGATGGCAAACCCCTTGGCACTTACCCCCAACAAACCCGCATTCTCAGCGCTGTCCGCACTATGCCCGCCTGGCTGGATGTTGAGATCAGCTGGGAGCAGGCCGCCAGCGATCTGGATGCCCTCCTCAAGATCCTCCGCGGCATCCGCGAAGGCTTGCGCGGGCTGGAATCGATGGAAAGCGAAGACGCCGAGGATTTGCTGGGAACCCTGGCGATGTTCAACCAAAACCTCAGCGAGATCCGTGAAAAAGTTGAGAGCCTCACCATGGACCCTCTACCCGACCAGATCTACTGGGTAGAATTGGATCCTCTCCAGGGTCGCCTCACTCTTCAGATCGCACCGCTCCATATTGGCGGTTTGATGGAAAAATACCTCTGGCACGAAAAAGCCAGCGTCATCCTGACCTCCGCAACCCTCACCACCCATGGCGAGTTCGACTACCTGCGCAAACGCCTCAACGGCGAAGACGCCGACGAACTGACTGTTGGCTCACCCTTTGACTACGAAAACTCTGCCCTGGTCTACCTACCCACCGACATCGTCGAGCCGAACGACAGCTACGGTCACCAGCGCACCATCGATGAAGCTGTCATCCGCCTGGCAGTCGCCAGCGGCGGGCGCATGCTGGTGCTTTTCACCTCCTACGCCCAACTGCAAAAGACTTCCAAAGCCATCCAGGCGTCCCTCACCAAGCACGACATCACCGTGTTTGAGCAGGGCGAGGGCGCTTCTGCCAGCTCGCTGCTTGAGACCTTCAAAGACACTCCCCGCGCGGTGCTGCTCGGCACGCGCGCCTTCTGGGAGGGTGTCGACGTCCCCGGTGAGGCGCTTTCGGTGCTGGTGATTGCCAAACTGCCCTTCGATGTGCCCAGCGACCCCATCATCGCCGCCCGCTCCGAGAGCTTCGACGACCCCTTCCACGAATACAACCTCCCCGAGGCTATCCTGCGTTTCAGGCAGGGATTTGGTCGCCTGATTCGCACGCAAACTGATCGCGGTGTGGTTGTGATCCTCGACAAGCGAGTCATCAGCAAACCCTACGGTCGACTCTTCATCGAGTCCCTGCCCCAATGCACCTTTATCCAGGGCAGCATCGCCAACCTCCCCGAGAAAGCCTCCCGCTGGCTAAATTTATAAAGTAGGGAAGGGTCTTGCACCCTTCCACAAACACAACGGAAGGGTCTTGCAAAGTACCAGCCATACCTGGTAGCGTGGGTTGGCGTCATGGAGTTTTTTCCAACCTGAGCGTTGGTATAGCCTACCCACCTTTCCACTCGACCTGCTTGATAGCTTTCGTAGGTCAGGTTCCGTTCTTGAACCTGACATAACGGGCATCGAAATAAGCGGATTCCTTATATGCTTCAAGCCGCAATGCTTCAATCTGGTGGGTTGGCTTTAAAACATCTTCTTTATTCCCTTGCTCGTGAACGCCAACCCACCCTACCCGCGCACGGAACGGTGTCACCCTTCTACAACGCCTTGACTCTCACCCTCTCACACATCCCGGTTGACGATGATACAAAAACAATGATAATATCGTTTTATGTATCTTAAAGGTAGTAAACTCTCCATGAGCAAAAAGCGCCGCCGGACCAATCCCTGGCTGCTGATCTTTTTGCTTTTTTCCATTGGCGGTCTGGTCTACCTCAACCTCGTTGTCGTACCCATGATGGACCCGCCCTTCGTGCCCACCGCCACCCCCACGCGCGACCCCCTCTCCTTCATCGCTGAAGCCGACGCGCTCGCAGCGGAGGGCAAATATCTCCAGGCGATTGAGTCCTACCAGGGCGCGATCAATGCCGACCCGCAAAACATCGCCAACTACCTCAAAATCTCACGCCTGCAGATCTACACCGATCAGCTCGTGCAGGCCCAGGTCAACGCCCAAAACGCCATCCTGCTCGACAACACCTCTTCCGAAGCCTACGCACTCCTCGGCTGGGCGAAGGGCTTCCAAAAAGAATACCTCGACGGCGAGTCCGATGCCAGGCGTGCCATTGAGCTCGACCAAAATAACGCTCTGGCGCATGCCGTCCTGGCTTACATCCTCGCCCTGCGCGTCGAAGCCGGCGTCCAGGAGCTCGATACCATCGACCTCGCCATCGAAGAATCCCGCACCGCCCAGGTGCTCGAACCCAACCTGCTCGAGGCTTACTGGGCGCGCGGTTACGTGCTCGAGATTACCAGCAACTACGCCGAAGCCGTCACCGAGCTCGACGCCGCCATCGCCATCAACCCCCACATCGCCCGGCTCCACATGGCCCTGGGGCGCAACCTGATCAACACCGGCGAGCTCGATCGTTCCGTCTTCGAGTTCACCAAGGCTTACTCCCTCAACCCCACCGACCCCACCCCAAACCTTTTCATTTCCCGTGTCTACAGCATGCTCGGCGAATGGGATAAGGGCATCCAATACGGCAGCCTTGCCCTGCGCGACGACCCGCAGGATCCCAACCTCTACGCCAACCTCGGCACGCTCTACTTCCGCAAAGGGCAATACAACCAGGCGCTGCCTTTCCTCGAGACCGCCGTGCGCGGTGGCACCTCCGAAGACGGTCAGGTTGTTGAGGGCATACCCCTCTCCTACGCAACCGGTGTAATTGAGCTCTACAGCCGTTACGGGCTGGCTTTGGCGCGCATCAACCGCTGCAACGAAGCCGTCACCCTCGCTGACGCCCTGCTGCAAAACGTCGCGGATAACGCCGACGGCGTCTTCAATGCCGGCGAGATCATCAAGATCTGCGAAGAAAACCTGCTTAACCCGCCCACCGCCACGCCCGCCCCCACCCCAACCGTCATCACCGGACCCACCGCCACGCCCGTGCCCTGATCCCACGGGAACTCACTAAGCACATGTACATCGACGAACGCAAGGACCTCTTCCGCAATTCGGGCAACCGCTCCAATCCCTACCGCATCATGCTCATCCTGCTGGTGATCGTGGTTTTGGTCGCCGTCCTGCGCGACTATGCCAGCGGCGAGATCTGGCCGCCCTTCGTCCCCACCCCCACGCCCACCCGCACGGTCAACTCCTTCCTCACCGAAGGCGAGACCCACTTTCAGGCCGGAGATCTCCCCAAAGCCATCGCGTCCTTCAACCAGGCTCTCGTGCTTGAGCCCAACAACACTGCCGTGCGAGTCGAGCTCGCCCGCATCCTCACCTACGCTTCCGCCAGCCTCACCACAGACCAGGAGCGCCGCGACAGCCTCAACCAGGCCCTCTCCGTCATCGACATTGCCAAAGAGGCTGAGCCCACCAATGCCGACGTCCTCGCCATGCGCGCCTTTGTGCTCAGCTGGCTCTCCAACCCCTCCCTTTCCGGCGAAATGGCCGAAGACTACCGCAACCAGGCTGAAGCCGAAGCCCTGGCCGCCATCCAGCTCGACTCCACCAACGCCCTCGCCAAAGCCTACTATGCCGAAGTGCTGATCGACCAATACAAGCTGGTCCAGGCGCAGGACTACATCGCCCAGGCTCGCGTGAACGGAGAAGACCTCATGGATGTGCGCCGCATCCAGGCCTACATCTACGAAGTCCTCGGCGAGTACAACCTGGCCATCGAGTGGTACCAGAAAGCCATCGAGGTCACGCCCAACCTGACCTTCCTCTACATCCGCACCGGCGTGCTCTATCGCTTCCTCCAGCAATACGAGATTGCCCTCGAGCTCTTTGTCAAAGCCGTCAACCTCAATCAGCAGCTTGGCATCCAGGACCCGATCCCCTACATGGCCATCGCCAACACCTACATCCGCGATGGCGAAGCCATGGCAGCTTCGCGCAATGCCTATCGCGCCCTCGAGATCAATCCCTACAACCCCGACACCTACGGTCAGGTCGGCGTCATCTACCACCGCGCCCGCAACTACGAAGGTGCCCTGCTTGCCCTGCGCTGCGCTGTGGAAGGCTGTAGCGCCGAAGAAACCTGCCTGGCGCGCGAGGAAGACCCCTGCGAATCCCAGATCGAGACCAATCCGCTGCCGCTTTCGGACTCCACCGTGATCTACTACTACACCTACGGCTCTGTTTTGGCTGGTTTGCACCGCGACGGGCTGGACGACTACTGCGACACCGCCGCCAGGGTCTTCCAACAGATCCGTGCCATGTACTCCGACAACGAGATCATCATGGCCATCGTCATCCCCAGCGAGAACATCTGCCGCATCAGCCCGGGCGAGGTTTACCCCACCGCCACACCCCTGCCCACCCTGGAAGGCACTGCCACGCCCATGCCGACCGAAACCCCCTTCGTCATCCCCACCCCCGTGCTCCCCACGCCGTAAGGTTGGCCTCTCACCCCCTCCGAGAAGGGGGATCAAAGGGGGTGGTTATCTATCTTGTCATTGCGACGAAGGAAACAATCTAAACTGTTTGCCATCAAGGGATGTATGCGTTCCCGACGAACTTCGTGAATCCTGACCGTGATTCGGTTACCTCAATGGTTTGCTCTTCCGGGAGTTTAGATTGCTTCACAACAGAGGTTCGCAATGACAGCCGAGCAAGCCATAGTGCCCTTATGTCGTTGCGAGGAGCGAAGCGACGCGGCAATCTGGAGTCCAAGCCGTGATCGTGAGGGTCTCAGACCGCGCACGGGGCTTGACCGTTAGGTCTCCAACTAATGCAATGAAAGGCAGATCGCCGCGCTACGCTCGCGATGACGGGATCAATGACAGATCGCCGTATCCTGTTTTGTGAGCACATTTCGTCGTAGGGGCGAAGCGTCTCCCGATAAAAGCTCCGGGTCAGCAGATTTAATCATCAAAGACGCTTCGCCCCTACCGCTAAAATTGTTGTTACACATAGGTTAGCGTTTCCGATTTGTAAAAGAATCGTAAGAATTCTTTACAGAACCTTGACTTATCGCCTTCAAGTGCTTATCATAAGTTAGCACTCAATCTCAAGGAGTGCTAATTATTGAAAGCAATTAAACGGAGGAACCCCATGACAATATCTATGCGACCATTAGGAAGCCGGCTCGTGATCGAACCGATCGAGCAGGAAGAAATCACCGCAGGCGGCATCGTGCTGCCCGAAACCGCGAAAGAAAAACCCCAAAAGGGGACTGTGCTCGCCACTGGTCCTGGCGACCGTGACGAAAGCGGCAAGCGCATCGCCCTGGACGTGCAGGTTGGCGATACGGTGCTGTTCGCTAAGTATTCCGGCACCGAAATCAAGTATGACGGCAAGAAACTTTTGATTATGCGCGAGAGCGACGTGCTCGCGATTCTTTAAGATTATTGGAACAAGGAGATTAAACTTATGGCTAAACAATTAGTATTTGGAGAAGAAGCACGCCGATATCTGAAGAATGGCGTTGATACCGTGGCTAACGCAGTTGCCACCACCTTAGGTCCCAAGGGACGCAATGTCGCCCTGGACCGCAAATATGGCTCCCCCACCATCACGCACGACGGCGTGACGGTTGCGAAAGAAATCGAACTCGAAGACCCCTACGAGAATATGGGCGCCCAGCTCTTGAAGGAAGCCGCCACCAAGACCAACGATATCGCTGGCGATGGCACCACTACTTCCACCGTTCTGGCGCACGCCATCGTGACCGAAGGACTCAAGAATTTGGCCGCCGGCGCAAACCCGATGTTGCTGAAGCGCGGTATCGAAGCGGCCTCGAAGGCTGTTTCTGAAGCGATCCTGAACCAGGCGATCGACATCACCACCAAAGCCGAGATCGGCAATGTGGCCACCATCTCCGCCCAGGACGAGCAGATTGGCTCGCTGATCGCGGACGTGATGGACAAAGTCGGCAAAGACGGCGTGATCACGGTTGAAGAATCCAAGGCGCTCGAATTCGAGACCGAGTACGTGGAAGGTATGCAGTTCGACCGCGGCTACATCAGCCCCTATTTCGTGACTGACCCCGAGCACATGCAGGCTGAGATCCAGGATCCTTACATTTTGATCTACGACAAGAAGATCTCCGCTGCCAACGACATCGTGCCCCTGCTCGAGAAAATGGTGCAGGTCGGCAAGCGCGACATCGTCATCATCGCTGAAGACGTGGACGGCGAAGCCATCGCGGCACTGGTGCTGAACAAGATCCGCGGCGTTTTGAACGTTGTGGCAGTCAAAGCCCCCGGCTTTGGCGATCGCCGCAAGGCGATGCTGCAGGACATCGCGATCCTGACCGACGCTTCCGTGATCTCCGAGGAGACCGGGCGCAAGCTGGAAAACGCGACCATTGAAGACCTCGGCCGCGCTGAGAAGATCACCATCGACAAAGACAACACCACTATCGTGGGCGGCAAGGGTGACACCAACGCCATTAAGGGTCGCATTGAGCAGATCCGCGTTGAGATCGACAACACCACCAGCGATTATGACCGCGAGAAACTCCAGGAACGCCTGGCGAAGCTCTCCGGTGGGGTTGCCATCATCCGTGTTGGTGCAGCCACCGAAACCGAGCTGAAAGAAAAGAAACACCGCGTGGAAGACGCGCTCTCCGCGACCCGCGCAGCAGTTGAAGAAGGCATCGTGCCCGGAGGCGGTGTGGCGCTCGTGAACGCAGTGGAAGTCCTCAAGGACCTGAAACTCGAACAGCAGGATGCCCAGATTGGCATCAACATCGTTCGCAACGCCCTGACCGTTCCGATGAAGAAAATCGTCGAGAATGCCGGCAAGGATGGCTCCGTGGTCGTGGAAAACGTCCGCCAGCGCCAGGCTGACCAGAACAACAAGCATATCGGCTTCAACGTGCTGACCGAAGAATATGGCGACATGGTTGAACTCGGCGTGATCGACCCCGCCAAGGTGACTCGCGGCGCGCTCGAGAACGCAGCTTCTATCGCAGCCATGATCCTCACAACCGAGGCTCTGATCACCGATATCCCCGCACCCGAACCTGCGGCTCCTGCCATGCCCCCGGGCGGCGGGATGTACTAAACCGAAACATAGATAAATGAATGGAAAAAGCGGCTCTTGCAGCCGCTTTTTTTTTAGAATGAGTGGATATTTACTTGTGTCGTGGGGTGTAATCCAGAGTCTGGATTAGATCTAACAGCCGGTTTCTGAGGGTGGGATAGGAGAGACCATATACTTCTTCCATGCGATTTAGTTTACCCTCGCATGCGACAAAAGTGAGGAGGAAATTGCGCTGTTCATCGCTGAGCCTGTGGATTGGATCCGCTTCGGGGACGAACTCTCCTTCAACGGTAACATCGCATTCAGGACAGTAATAGACCAGCACGTTCATGGGACCTTGACAAACTGGACAACGAATCGGTAATTTAGTCATAGCGCCTCCAATATTATATTATCATATTATAACTTTTATAAGTCAATGTCAAGTATTTATAGAGTAAAACTCAGAATTCTTTTCAATTATTTGCTCAGGCAAGCAATTTTTGGAGAAACACCAGAGCCCAGTTGTTTTGGTCAATGCGGCAGGAGGTGGGTATAATAAAGTATTGCTATCGAAGGAGAAGTTATGCCCCCAAAAATTGTTGAATGCATCCCCAACTTTTCAGAAGCCCGCCGCCCGGAAGTGGTTGATTCGATTATCGCGGCTGTCGCGAGCGTGAATGGTGTGCGTGTTCTGGACAGGCACTCTGACCTTGACCACAACCGGACGGTGCTGACATTCGTTGGCACACCGGAGGCGGTGGAAGAAGCTGCCTACCTTGGCATTGCAAAAGCAGCGGAGTTGATCGACCTCAACCATCACCAGGGTGAACACCCGCGCCTGGGTGCGGCGGATGTGGTGCCGTTTGTGCCGATTGCCGGTGTGACCATGCAGGAATGCGTGGAGATGGCGCGTCGGCTTGGCAAGCGCGTGGCAGAGAGGCTGGAGATCCCGGTTTATTTCTATGAAGATGCTGCCATCCGGCAGGATCGGGTGAATTTGGAGGACATTCGGCGGGGCGAATTTGAGGGTATCAAAGAGGCGATTGCCACGGACCCCTATCGTGAACCCGACATGGGCCCTAAAAAGATGGGCCCGGCTGGAGCGGTTGTGATTGGGGCACGCCAGCCGCTGATTGCCTATAACATCTTCCTGAACACGCCAGATGTGAGCATCGCCCAGAAGATCGCTCGGCGCGTGCGCAACTCTTCGGGTGGTTTCCATTTTGTGAAGGGCATGGGTGTTTTGGTGGAGGGGCTGGCGCAAGTTTCGATGAACCTGACCAATTTCCACCGCTCGCCAATGGCGCAGGTGACGGAGTTTGTGCGGCGTGAAGCCCAGCGCTATGGTGTGGGAATTCATCACTCGGAGATTGTCGGGTTGGTGCCCTCGCAGGCGATGGTAAACGCCGCCCGCTACTACATGCAGATGGACGGCTTTGAGAATGACCAGCTGCTTGAGAACCGGCTGTTTGGCTTCGGGGAAGAGGGTGAGGCAGCCGCAGGTAGTAAGGTTGATTTTATCGACCAGGTGGCGGAAGGGACGCCAGCTCCGGGTGGTGGTTCGGCGGCTGCCCATACCGCGGCGCTTGGGGCTGCGCTGGCATTGATGGTGGCACGTTTGACGGTGGGTAAACCGAAGTACGCAGCCGCGGAGGCGGAAAGCTGGCAGGTAATCGAAGAGGGGGAGGTGCTTCGAACCCGCCTGACCGAAGCGATCCAGCACGACGCGGAAGCTTTTGACGGCATTTTGGTGGCGCGGCGCCTGCCCAAGGAAGATGAAGCGCAGATTGCCACCCGCAAAGAGGCTATTCGCATAGCCAGTCTTTATGCGGCGCAGGTGCCCCTGGAAACAGCGCGCGACTGCGTGGCAGTGCTCAAAATGACCCTCAGGATGGCAGAAATTGGCAATATCAACTGCATTTCCGATGCCGCTGCTGGCGCGCATCTTGCCAAAGCTGGTTTTGAAGCCGCGCGGCTGAATGTGAAGATCAATCTGCTTGGCTATGAGCAGGATCCTAAAGCCCAGGACTTTCTTGCCGAAGCAGACGCGCTGCGTGAGCAGGTCGAGAGCATGATGGCTAGCCTTGAGGGCGTTCTGAAAGAGCGTGGGGGCTTGTGAGAGAGCTGCGGATAATCGTCGGCTCGCAAAACCCAGCCAAATTGGAGGCAGTCAGCAACGCTTTTGCGAGCTTTTTCCCTGAGGTCAGCTTCGGGGTGCAGCCGGTGCTTGTGCCTTCTGGCGTCAGCCTGCAGCCTTTGAGTGATTCTGAAACCCTTTTGGGCGCAACAAATCGTGCCAGAGCAGCGCAAAAGCTGGAAGGGGAGGCAGACTTCTGGCTGGGCATTGAGGGTGGGCTGCAGCCTGTCGCGGGCGAGCCGGACAAGTTTCTTTCCTATTGTTGGGTGGTGGTACTGGGCAGGCAGCAAACTGGAAGAGCTCGTTCCGCCAGCTATGAGCTGCCAAAAGCCATCTGCGATTTGATCCGGCAGGGGATGGAGCTTGGCGACGCCGATGACCTGATCTTTGGCGTGTCTGGATCCAAGCGCGACAGTGGTGGGGTGGGCTTGCTGACGGACGGCAGGGTCACCCGCAGCCAGTTCTACGCGGAAGCGGTGAAGTTGGCTTTAATCCCGTTTGTAAACCCGGATTTGTTTCAGGCAAAGAAGGACTGAGATGGAAAAGGAATTCTGGCTGCACACAAAACTTGAGGAGATGAGCCACGAAGAGTGGGAAGCGTTGTGTGATGGCTGTTCCAAATGCTGTTTGTTCAAGCTGCGTGAACCGGGCGTTCCAGGCGTGCGTTTTACCAACGTGGTATGCCGTTATATGGACATGAAAACCTGTTTTTGCACAGACTATGAGCACCGGCATGAGAACGTGCCCGAGTGCATTCTGCTCACCCCTGAGCTGGTTTATCATATCGATTGGCTACCTAAAACCTGTGCTTACCTGCTGGTTTCTGAAGGAAAAGACCTGCCCTGGTGGCATCCGCTGAAGACCGGTGACCGCAATTCAACCCGTAAAACCGGCAACTCAGTTTATGGCAAGGTGGTAAGCGAAACCGAAGTCGACATGGATGATCTCGAGGATATGGTGGTCAACTGGTTTGAATGAAAGGCTGATTTAAGCTAAAATTAGATATGATCCATTTGGAGTTTGCGGATGTCTGAAAAAACTCAAATTAAGCAAAAATTGCTGCTGGCAATCGTAACCACAACCGACAGTGATAACGTGGAGAGTGCCCTGGCGAAGACCGCATATCACTTTGCCAAGCTGCCGAGTGTGGGAGGGCTGCTGCGTGAACGCAATGTTACCTTTCTGATTGGCTGCCCGGAGGAGGAAACCGATCAACTGCACGCATTGCTGCAGGATGTTGCCGGACGCCGCATTGGTTATGTCGCGCCGGTAATTGACAATCTGCCGATGGGGTCGCTCATCCCAACCGAAGTGCAGATCGGCGGCGTGACAATTTTTGACCTGGAGATTGAACACTACGAGGAAATCGGATGAAAAAACTGATTATTGCCATTATCAGAGATGATGACAAAGAACGCGTGTCTGCCAAATTGACGGCTGAGGAATTTCGTGTAACTCAGATCGCTTCCACCGGCGGATTTTTGCGCAGCGGAAGGAGCACCCTCCTGATTGGCGTTGAAGAGAAATGTGTTCCGCGCGCCTTGGAAGTCCTGCGCGAAAACTGCACCCCTGCCCACAGCCCGCAGGAGAAAAAAGCTACGGTTTTCGTTCTCAATGTGGACGAGTTCACGCAACTTTAATCAGGCATTTGCTGCCGGATAACTGGTGCTGATGAATTTCTCTGCTTACCAGGAGCGGTGGTGATATGATAAGTGTCTCTGTGTTCTTACTCTCTTTTCAAAAGGAAGAAAAATGAAATTTACAAAAGCTTTTACTTATATTTTTGATGATGAACGTTGGCTCGAAAAATTGGTAATTCCACTTTTGGTAACCTTGATCCCAGTGATTGGTTGGATGGTTGTAGCCGGCTACTTGTTGCGTGTGACCCGTAACGTCGCGGAGAACCAGGCTGAGCCCCTGCCTGAGCTTAAGTTTGGAGCAGATCTTGGTCGAGGGTTTAAGGTCTTTGTAACTAACCTGCTTTACGCACTTCCGATCTTGCTTGTCAGCACCTTACTCTTTTTGCCGCTGGCATTGACGGCAAACAGCAACGAAGTGGGCGTATTAGCCATTATGTCAGCCCTGCTTGGTGGGTTCCTGATCTTGCTCTACGCGCTCTTCATGACCGTAATAATGCCCCCAGTCCATGCAAACCTGGCAGTTAATGAACGGATTGGAGCGGCATTTGATCTCAAGAAAATCTTCCGCATGCTGAAGAATAACTTCAAAGATTGGCTGATTGTCATTGGTGGTAGCCTTCTCTGCAGCGTGATCATTGCCCCATTGGGTGGCATAGTGCTGGCTGTAGGCGCGATTATCACTGGCTTCTACTCCCAACTGATCATCGCCCATTTAACAGGGCAGGCTTATGCCATTTCTCAGAACCCAAGAGTCTGAAACATCCAATCTGCCAATTTGCCTCTTTATGCACAAGCGACCCTGACCAGGGTCGCTTGTGTTTCGTATAAGTAAAACCGCGCTATCTATGACAAACAGGTGTACTTATTCTTGCAATTCTTAGTCCTCAGGTTGGCCATAGTACCCGCGTTCCTGGCTCTCGTCAGCGATTTGATCAGCAGTCAGTTTTGCGATTTTGCGCCCGGTTGCCAGGGCTGCCAGGTAGGATTGGCAGGCAGACTCAAGGTAAACCGCGGCGCTCAGGGCTTGGTCAATCGACTTGCCAAAAGACATGGCACCATGATGCCTGAGGATCACAGCTCTCGCATTGCCGGCGTATTGGACAGTTAATTGCCCCATGCCCTCATCCGAACTGCGGGTGAAGGGAGCGACAGCGACTGCTCCGTTTAACTCGTCAATGACGGTGACAAAATCCGCGGGTAATTCATCACAAACCAGTCCAAGCGCAGTGGCATAAGGCTGGTGTGTGTGGAGAATGACGTTGATATCCGGGCGGTGGTTGAAGATGTAAAGCAAAGCGGCTGTGTCGCTGGATGGTCGGCGGCTTCCATCCACTGTTTTGCCTGTGGCGTCAATCAAAACGATATCTTCAGGCTGCATCGTGTCATAACCCATGGCGGAAGGAGTCACCAGGAAGTTGCCATCCGGCATACGCATGCTGAGGTTACCACCGCTCAAAACCACCAGACCATAGCGCTCCATCTTGCGGGCGGACTCAATCAAATGCTGCCTCTCCTCATGATAGATGGTCATTTCAGGCTCCTTGTTCTCTTATTTGATAAAGATTTTTACCGAGGGATTGGTAATATTCCCAGGCTGATTTTGGGTTTGAGCTCTCAAAGATTGCCCTGCCGATCACGACCGCGTCCGCACCGGCTTCGATCACAAGCGGCAGGTTCTCCTGGTTGATGCCGCCATCCACCCAAATCTGAGTCTCTTTGGGAAGAATAAGGCGTGCTTCCTGGATTTTCTTGAGCACACTTGGCCGGAATGGCAGCCCATCATAGTCCGCTTCGACACTGACGAACAAAACAAAATCCACATCCAGGGCATATGGTTCCAGCTGTATCACAGGGGTCTTCAGGTTTAATGAGAGCCCGGCTACACCTCCAGCTTGATGTACAGCACTCAGGAAGAGATGGGGGTAGGGTAGTTGTTCAAGATGCGCACAAATTTGTTTTATTCCTGCGGCAAGCAGGGGCTCGACATAATCCAGGGGATTGAGGACTTCGAGATGCGCGTCCAAGGGGATTTTGGTGTGCGCCGCAATCTGCTCAGCAATTTTTATACCAAAGCTGATGCCCCGCACAAAGTTACCGTCATCGATATCAAGGTGTAAATTTTTGATGCCGGCCAAGGAGTCGAGCTCATCAGACAGGTGTAAAAAATCAGCAGAGTAAATGGATGGACTAACAATGAACATTCTGTAACCTCCCATTAAGAGTGAAAGAGTTCCAACGCTTTCAGTGCTTTCTCAAAATTAGCAAATTTTTCTTCTAAAAAGGCTGCGCGTGAAGGATCCGGCATGAATACTCCACGAATTTTAACCATTTTTGCTACTGCATCCTGATGATTTTTGAGTAATCCAACGCCAATTCCAGCTGCCATGGCCGCGCCTTGTGCCGAAAGTTCGCTGTTTTGCAGCACTTCAACTGGCATTTGGATAACATCAGCCATCATCTGAGCCCAGATAGAGCTGTTTGCCACACCGCCGGAAAGACGGGCTTTTTGGAATTGACCAGATGGCGGACGCAGCCGTTTAACGTGAAGCTTGGAGCTGAAAATGATGCCTTCATAAACTGCAAGCAACAGGTTCTGGATGGTATGCTCGGAAGAAAGATTGAAGAAAGCAGCTTTTGCACCTGGGGTTGTGGAGGAATCAAAGAGGTAGGGCACAAAAACCACCTGGCTGCCATGCGGATCCATCTCTGAAACGAGCCGGTCGCACTGCTGGTAAAGCTCATTGCGGGAGAGCGTGGGATAAGCGGATCTCAACAAGCTTTCCACGAACCAGTCAAAATTGCTGGCAGAAGTTGCGCTTGAATCCTCCACGAGAAAGTGATTCGGGAGGTAAGAGAGCGTAACCGTGTTTGCGTTGTGGTCATAATCCGTATTGGCAGATTTGCTAAGGTGTTCATTGATCGACCAGGTGCCAGCAACAAGGCAGAGTATGCTTTCATCAAGCACACCGCTACCAAATGCTGCCGCGTCGATATCGAAGTAGCCGGCGACCACCGGCGTTCCAGACTGAAGACCGGTTTGCTCAGCGGCCAAGTCAGTAACCTTGCCCGAAATGGCAGTGCTCTCATGGCAGGGCGGCATAAGCCGGAAATACTCACTCAAACCGAAGGCCTTGAAAATTTCCGGGTCAAAGGTACGGGTGTGTAGATTGCACAAGCAGGTAGAGGAGGCTTCGGTAATTTCGGTGGAGAACTCTCCCGTAAGGTGAAAGCGGATCAGGTCTTTAATCCCCAAACAATATGCGCTGGCTTTCAGCACTTCCGGATGATTGTCGCGAAACCAGGCTAATAAAGCGACAGGCTGGGCGGACCAGGTGGTTTGGAGTGTGAGGGGGTAGATGACGCGCTCTGCGCCGCTTTCACGAAAAGCCTGACAATAGCTGGAAGCGCGGGAATCAGTTGAGACGATACACGGATAAGTTTGTTTACCTTCCGCATCCACAAGGCAAATTCCATTACCATATCCGGTCAAACCGACAGCTGCTATTTGCTGAGAGGAGATGCCTGCCTTTGTGATTGTCTCGTGGATAACTTCAGCGTTGGCTTGCCACACTAAGTCGCCGTCCCTTTCGGTAAAGCCGGGAGAAGGTATTTTCATCTCAACCCGCTGTCGGGCAGCGGCTATCTGGTTCCCCTGGTCGTCAAAAAGCACGCATTTGATCTCGCTGCCGCCATTATCGATGCCCATCAGATATTGTGTCATATTCAGATCCTCTTGTCAGCGATTGCTGTTTTCTTACAGGCTTACTTGTGTTTTAGTATGAGAAAGGCAATATTGAACCATTACTGCACTTTTCCTCATAGAAAAGGCTGGATTAAAGCTTGAACTGGTATATAATAACACACAACTTATCTAATTAAGTTGCCAATAATCTTATAATGTCAATATTGAGGAGGCTTCATTTGAACCAAAAAGCTGATATCTTACTGAGATCTACGGCAATTTTTACTTATCCTAATGATCGCCCCTTTGACGGCTTTGTCGCCACACGCGGGAATCGCATTCTTGCGGCTGGTTCGGGGGAACATGAGCAATTTATTGATGAACACACAAAAGTCTATGAACTTGGATCAAAGCTTGTTTGCCCGGGATTTGTGGACACACACTGCTTTTTTACTGGGTATTTAATGACTCAAAGCGGGATCGATCTTTCTGCTTACATAAATTTGCCGGATTTGCTTGATGCGGTGAAAGCGTATGGCAAGACCCTTCAGCCTGACGAACCTATGCTACTTGGAAGGGGCGTCAGCTCAGAGCTTCCTCAGCCCTCGGAGAGTCAACTTGATTCCCTGTTTGACGGAAAACCGGTGATGCTGTTCCTCGAAGGCACCTGTTGGATGAACGAGTCCGCGAGGACAAGGTACGCCTTTACTCCTGAAACATGCTGGTCTGAGAGTTATTGGCGCTTGCTTCGGGATGTGTTGGGTAACAAAGCCAAATCTGTTCCTGCTTTTCAGCATTATCACGCCATGCTGCACGCGCGCGGAATTACCTCCACTAAAGAAATGGGTTTTGATGATTTTTATGGTTTTACTGAAGTCCTGGAAAGCTTGGAGAAAGATCAGAAGCTGAGTATGCGCGTACATTTCATGAGTCAACCTGTTGGAGAAGCGATGAATTTGACATTCGGACAGGAGATGCGCGAGCGATTCCAAGGCGCTTTTGTGCACTTCTCCGGCTACAACCAGATGACTGATGGTTCCATTAGCCAGATGGAAGGCGAAATGAAGCAGCCCTATGAAGGCACAGATATTATCTGCGCTAAACAAATTGATTGGGCGGGTCTCGAGAAGGATACCTTAGCCGCGGATGCGCATGGATTCCGCTTTTCTCTGCATGCCCAGGGCGATGGGGCGATCTCAAAAACCCTCGATATTTTTGAAAGGTGCGCAAAAGATGGGAAGGGCAAGTTGGTCAACCGTCACGCGATGACAGATCTCGAGTGCAGCGATCCAGAGGACCTTGAACGCATGGGCCGGTTGGGAGTGATTGCCGAGGTGTATCCGCAAATTATGTCGATTGCTGATCGGGCGAGCAAGGTTGCCATGATTGAGGAAAAGATTGGGCTGGAACGGGGAAAGAACTACTGGAACCGCCGCAAGATGGTGGATTCGGGTGTTGTGCTATCCTGCGCGACGGACCTTCCCCTGGTGATTGATGACATCCCGGAATCAGTTTTCCACTCTGTTGGGGGCAGATTCCCTGAGGGCGGGGAGCCATTCAATCCTGAAAATACCATCACGCTTGCAGAGCTCTTAACCGCCTGGACATACGGCGGACAGACCAATCTGCATTGTGAAGATCAACTGGGGAGTTTGGAAAGCGGCAAACTTGCTGATATCGCGGTATTGGATGCGAACCTCTTCGAGATGCCGATTGAGCAGGTTCGCCAGGCAAAAGTTTGCCTGACCATTGTAGATGGCAAGGTAGTGTTTTCGAGCCTTGAGGATTAGTTTGATGTTATCAGCATTGTGCTTAGATAGAAGCGAAAAAATATAAAAAAAGGAATAAGCGGAGGAATGAAAATGCTCAAATTTGATGAAGGTAAAAAAGTTGAAAGTGTCAGAGGGGCCTTAGCCTTACGCCCGGCGATCGAAGCGATTGTTGATGATATCCTCGAGGTTGGTTTCGACCGGATTTATTTTATGGGGATCGGCGGCACCTGGGCATCCAGTTTGCAGGTGGAAACGTATCTGAAGGCTAAGAGCAAGTTGCCGGTTTTCAGCTCCAACGCGGCTGAATATTTGACTACTGGCGACATGAATTTGACGGGAAAATCCGTGATGATTTTTTCTTCAGTCACCGGCAGCACGGTTGAGATGGTTGAGGCTGTCAAAAAGGTCAAAGAAGTCGGCGCGAGGGTGTTCGCTTTTGTTGACAACAAGGAAGCAGAAGTCGTGAAACTGTGCGACTATTGCATCTCCTATCCAGAAAACGAGCAATTGAAATTCTTCATGGTTGCCAATCGCCTGATGCACAAGAACGGCGAGTTTCCTGAATATGATCGCTACAACCAGGAGATGGAAGCCCATTTGCCGCAGGCTTTGGTGGAGGTGGAGAAGTCCGCCGATGAATTTGCAGCTCAATTCGCGAAAGAAAAGTACGATTACGTAAAAGCACACCCCGACATGCCCCATTACTTCATTGGTTCAGGCACACAGTGGGGGGCAACCTACTCCTACGCGATGTGCTACTGGGAAGAGCAGATGTGGATCAGAGCCAAGTCGATTCATTCGGCTGAATTCTTCCATGGCATGCTCGAGATTGTCGAAGCTGAAACTCCGGTCACGCTGTTCCTGAATGAGGACGAGCAGCGTCCACTGGGAGAACGGGTGGCGCGTTTTCTACCCCAGGTTTGCCGGAATTTCACCATTATCGATTCAAAGGATTATGCGCTTGAGGGGATCAGCCCTGAATTTCGCGGATCCATTTCGCATCTGGTTATCCACGCGGTAAATAATCGGGTAGATGTGCACATGGAACATGAACTCAGGCATCCTCTGCAGATTCGGCGTTACTATCGCCAGTGGGATTACTAATATTATCCCCGAAGAGGTGGATACGTAGAAAAAGGAGAAAAGAGGAATAACAATGTCAAGAATTACGATCAAGAACTTTGGAGTAATGAGTGTGCAATACGTGCACTATTCATTCGATTACTACCTGGATTCGCTTCAGAAATGTGGGCTGTCCAAGATCGATCTGTGGGGTGGCATACCGCATTACTGCCGGCTTGATTATCCGTGGGCGCCAGATGCCGCAAAACATATCAAAGAAATGCGAAAGAGCATCGATTCCAGAGGTATGGAAGTGGTTGTTTATACTCCAGAGACCCTGGCGTATCCATATAGTTTCAGTTCGCCCTTACCGGAAGTGCGCTCGCGGACAATCGATTATTTTTCCTGGGCGATGGATGATGCCCTGAACTTTGGAACTGACCAACTTTTCCTGAATTCCGGCTGCGGACTTCTGGATCTTCCCAGAGAGGAATCGTGGGCTCGTTGCAGAGATACATATCGCCAGATTTGTGATATGGCGGAAGTCAAAAACATCACCATGGTGCTGGAACAACTGCAGCCTTATGAAAGCAACCTTGTGATCAGTCTGCCGGATATTGTGCGAATGCTGGAAGAAGTCAACTCGCCCAATCTGAAAGTCTGCATCGATGTGGTTGCCATGTCTGTGGCAGGGGAAACGCTTGAGGATTACTTTGAGGCACTTGGCAAGGACAAAATCGCCCTGATCCATTTTGCCGATACCTATCATTACATCCTTGGGGATGGGCAGTTGCCTGTGAAGGAATATATCCACGAATTGGAAGCATTGGATTATGAGGGAGTAGTGGATCTTGAGATCAACGACTCAATCTATTGGGATGATCCTCACACCTCTGTACTTCGTTCAGTCGAATACTTGCGGGAATTTGTTCCGGAAGAATAGTTAATTTCTGTTTATAAAAAGATAACCCTCGTGAGCAAGAAATTCTCACGAGGGTTTTTTGTTGCCGGGAAGTAGTAAATACTAATTCGGAGTGATTGACCTCTTCAAATTTGCCTATGCAGTAATGAACTTCTCTACAATTTCACCAATTGCGTTCTCGTTGTTGCTTCGTTTGGTTACATAATCCGCCACGTTTTTTACATCATCCGAAGCATTCTTTACCGCGACGCCAATCCCTGAGTACGAGACCATCTCAATGTCGTTGGTAAAGTTGCCCGCGGCGATGATGTCCTCACGGGGGATACCCAGATGGTCCGCCAGAAAGCTCACGCCGACCCACTTGTTGATGTCCTTTCTCAGGATGTCATAGTAGCGATATTGGGAATGAAGCGTATATAGATTCAAATCTTTTCGCGCGATCAATCGGTTGATTATATCCTTTGACCGATACCCATAGACGCAGAAGCTGTCAATGTTTTCGAGAGGAACTTCGTCAACATTTCTGACCAGAACCGGTTCAAATTCCGCAAATCTTGCGAACTCAGCGACGCTTTCATCGAACAGGGTCACCCCCCAGTACATTCCTGATTTGATGTGCAGGAGACGCTGACGTTTCAGGAAATGATCAATTACCACACGGGCTTCGTCAGGCTCAATGCAGCGGTGAAAAAGCAGAGAACGGTCCTTGAGGTCAATGACCTTGGCACCCGTGTCGACGATCAGGTAATCCGCATTGGCAATGTGCTGCGAGAGGGATTCAACTTCAAACTCACTCCTGCCAGTGACAAAGCACACTATCGCGTGGTATTGTTTTGCCAGTTCTATGCTGAGTTGCGTTTCTTTACTAATTTGACCTTTATCATTGACGGTGGTGCCGTCGAGGTCTAAAGCCAGTAGTTTCATGGTCGGTTCACCCGTTAAATCGCCGAATCACTTCAGTGTTGATGTGATTTACGATACTCGTAAACTCTCTGCATGAATTCTTTGACCCGTTCAGGATCCACAGCATTGTAAAGGTTGCCGTCATATTTGAATGTCGTCGCCACCACGGCGCCATCGCAGATCTCGAGTTTCTCGGCGATTGTGTCTTTGTTGCAGCCAGTATTGGCGAAAACCACGCTGTTGGGCACAGCCTGCTTTATTTGCCTGAGCAGTTCGTTGTTCACGCCGGCACCGGCAGCTGAGCCTGAAATGCACAAGGCATCTGGAGCGGCTTTAAAGACCAGCGATTTGGCAATCGCGGTCAGGTTGCGGGTGTCGAGGTTGACATCGGATTCCGGATTGAGGAAGTAGAGCAGCTTGAGGTCGTCGAGGTGGAGCGCGTCTTTGCGCCGGATCACTTCAGAAAGCTCGTTATTGTAAAAGCCGCCATCGCCTACGTACACACCCGAGAAGGTTCCCCTGGCGAATGACGCGTTGACAGCAGCAGAAAGCTCGATCGTAGCCAGTCCATCGGAAATGCAATCCACCCCAAAGGGGACTTTTATTTCCTGCATTAACTCGCCGATGACTCTTGCCATCGCGCTTGGGGTAACAAAACTCATGTGGCGTTGGTAGGGCAGGCTGAATTCGTTTGAGAATATGATTCCGTCCACGCCACCATCCTGGATAGCGTGGAGATCCTTGCGGGCGAGGTCAACCACCCGATTCATCGTGTCGGTGTGCTTGAACTTCGGATCTCCTGGCAGGGGCTGCAGATGCAGCATGGAGATAATGGGTTTCTTTACTTTAAAGAGTTCTTCTGTCCAGTACATGCTAATAATTCCTTCCAACTAACAATAATTTTTTTCTTTTACCAGGGTTGATCCTGGTTTACCATCCTTTGATGGGGTGCGACATGGGGTGATCGGCTGTGTTCTCATCGCATATCAAAATCACTTCCGGGATGTATTTTGGCAGCAGAGTCACCGGGTATTCCAGCGTGGGTTCGCTGAAGAGGGCGACCCGCACCACTGTTTGCTTCCAGGAGCCGGTGGTGATCATCAGGATTGCGCGTTTGGCGTTAAGCATCGACTTAAACCCGAGCGTTACGGCTCTCGGTGGAACCCGATCGTAGCAGGCACCAAAGGTGCGCTGGCTCAAAGCCACGATCGTGTCGTCCGTCAGGTCTACAATGCGCGTTTTTGAATTAGCGAACTCTTCAATGGTCAGCCGGTGGGTATAGGAACGTGGAGCTTCACAGAACGCTACCAAACCTTTCGCGCCAACACCTGCCCAAACTGTGTCAATGCCGCCCAGCTCCACAACTTTGTTATCCACAAAATCGAGATCGTTGATGCGGGGCCAAAACCTTTGGGGAACAGGCACATTCAGTTCCGGGTCAATCCGGCCGTAAAACGCGGCGTTCATAGTTCCTTCCAGGCTTTCGTAGGTGTCAGCGACGGGGTAAGGTCGCCCTTCCCAATCCAAAAAGTCGTCCATATGAAACACAAACAGGTTTTTCAGGCTGATTTTTTCGCGATTTACCCGCTCGATAAAGATGTCGTACTCATCAGTGGGTCCGGCCGGCAGTACCCATTTGGTCGGCAGTCCTTGCGCATTGTGGCTGGCAACCTCATCGGCCATCAGATTGCCAATTTTGTGCATGGCGCTTGGGCGATCTTTGTGTATCTCGAGTTGGATCTTTCGATCCTGGTGATCCGTCAGAGCGTCCATTGGCAGGCTGCACCACTGGAATAATTCTTCTTCTGAAATACTGTAATGCATCATATTAATTTCCCTCATTAAGTAAAGTACGATAGATTTTGATCGCTCTGGCAGCCGCGTATTCGGGTTCTCTTTCGTATCGCGAGAATAATTCCAGCGAAAGATAGCCATCATAGCCAACTTCTCTCAGCGTTTTAACAATACCACCAAAGTCCATCTCGCCATCGCCCGGGATCAAATGATCCTCGCTGTCGCTTTTTGCGTCAATAAAATGGATATGGACGATATCTTTACCGAGTTTGTTGAAATACTCTACCACTGGTTCTCTGGCAATCAGAGGGCACGCCAGGTCCAGCATGCCCTTAACCATTGGGGAATTGACTTCGGATACGGCCCACAGCAGATCATCAGAAGTAACCAGGATTGTACCCTCGTATGGGGTTACGGGCTCAAGAATAATAGTTTGCTCGATTTCTTCGGCGTAAGCTGCCAGGGCTTTGATATTTTTAATGAAAAGTTTCCTGACATCACTTTCTTTGCGGCCAAAGCCAGGATGGTTGCAAGCCAACATGCAGTATTTGGAGTTGATCATTTTTGCCGCATCGAGGGCGCGTTTGAAGTACTCAAGGCTTTCAAGGTTGAGTTGGATGTCTTCGTAAACCAAGCTGTAAGGTGAACCTGTGTTTTCAGGAGCGTAACTCACAATCGGCAACTGGTATTGCTGTGAAAGAGCGACAATTTTGGTGGCATCACCACGCACTAGGTCAAGGGGAAAAGCGTGCGGGCGGAAACCGGCAATCTCGATCGCGTCGTAATGGTACTTGGCTGCCATCTCGAATGCCTTTTCGAGCGGGTACTTGGAGAAGCCCCCTGTAAACAAACAAGTCTTCATCATTTGAACTCCTTATAATAGTAGTAAGTAATTCAGGACGGCTTTTATGTCTTAGTACCTTTGCTGACGAGTGTTTTCTCTTCCACAAACATAGATAACCATCGGGGAATATTTTACCACCAATTCCGAAATTAATACAGATAAGCTATTGACTATTTTGTACCAAAGGATTATACTCTATCTAAATTCGCTTCAGGCATTCTAACAAACAGGTAATTTTGATCAATGCAACAAATTTTCTTCATAACTAGATGGTCTTGGAACAATGACAATAGATTTTTTTATCTGTACCAGACAAAACGAAATACTTAATGACAGATCTGGTTCCCAATCCCTCGGATTGTCCTCTTGGCAATCAACTACATCGGTTAGCCGGAGTTCAGCTATTTTTTATGTCAATATATTTTAGAAGAAAGGGTATTAACTAATGTCAACTGAGTCTGAAAAGAAAAATGCAGTAACTGAAGAAAAGCATGCACTTGGTCGGAAACTTGGTTTTCTGGCAGTGCTTGCGATTGGCGTTGGAACCACCGTTGGATCAGGTATTTTCTCATCTGTAGGTGAGGTTTCCGGTGCTGCTGGCAGCGCTGTGATGACAATCCTGGCCTTCCTGGTTGGCGGCATCATCATGATTCCCCAAATTCTCGCATATGCCGAGCTTTCATCCGCATATCCTGAGAATGGCGGCGCCTATGTCTATTTTAAAGAAGCCGGCTCAAAATTCCTGGCCTTCCTTTCTGGATGGATTGGCTTCTGGGGCACTGACACTCCCGGTATCTCAATCATGGCCCTGGCCATCGCCAACTACATTGGCTTCCTGACCGGCCTCAGCGGGCTTGTTCTGAAGCTGATCGGTGTTGTGTTCATTTTGTTCTACATGTGGACCCACATCCGCAGTGTTGAAGGTGGCTCAAAGACCCAGACCGCTCTCACCATCCTGAAGATCATCCCCTTCGTCCTGATGGTTGCCATCGGTTTGTTCTACCTGCGCGGCGATCTGCTCTCCACCCCCGCGATTGCTGGCGCTCCTGTCGGCATTTTGGCTCTCCTGTCCGCTATCTCTGCAACCACCTGGTCGTATGATGGTATGCAGTCCGCAGCCTGGATTGCTGGCGAAGTGAAGAACCCCCGCAAGAACATGCCCCGCGCTTTGATTATCACGGTCTTGTTCGTAACCTTGCTCTACACCGGGCTCTCCACCGTCATCACCGGGTTGCTCCCCATAGGTGATCTGGTGGCATCTGAAGCACCTGTGGCTGAAGCCATGGCTCAGATTCCCTTCATTGGTCCGGTTGCCGGTATCCTGACAGCCATTTTGGCTATCATTGTTATCAATGGTTCCCTGACCAGCCTCATTCTGTTCCAACCCCGCCAGCAGTGGTCGATGGCTCAGGACGGTTTGTGGTTCCGCTCTTTTGGTCGTGTTCATCCCAAATGGGAAACCCCCGTGCTGTCCATCGTGGTTCAGTGCGCTGTTGGTATCCTGTTCATGTTCGCTGGCAGCATCACTGACCTGCTGGGTTACTTCACCTTCGCTTTGCTGCTCCGCAACACCTTCACAATGGCGTCAATTTTCTGGCTGCGCAAGAAGGAAAACTACAATCCTTCCTTTAAGATGCCCGTCTGGCAGCTTACGACCGTTTTGGCGATCGCGTTTTCCTTTATTCTCTTGGTCTCCACCTTCATGTGGGCTCCAGGTCCAAGCCTGATCGCTTCTGCGATTGGTGTCATCACCGGCTGGCCGGCCTACAGGTACTTCCTGAAGACACAAAAGCCATTTGAAACACCCTCATACGATCCTGTGGAATAGGATTAAATTCCTAAGAATCGTGCAAAAACCGATGTAAGCTCTCGGGGCATGGCACTCTTTACTTGATGCCATGCCCCTTACTTTTACTAAATTGCTGATTATTTTTTTCGGAGGTCGATATGTCACATTTTTTTGAGGGATTAGTCACGGAACTGATCACCCCTTTTCTGGAAGATGGTTCTGTTGACCATCAGACTCTTACTGAAATTGTAGATTTTCAAATTCAAAATGGGGTTAAACACTTTTTTGTCAATGGTTTGGGCGGCGAAAGTCACGAACTAAGTCTTGAAGAGAGACAGGAAGTTTTACGAACTGTGTCTTCCCGATGCCAAAATGGCGAGAAGACGATGGCTTGTGTGTTTGTTTCAACAGTCGCTGAAGGCAAAAAATTGATGGATCTTTACGCCCAGGAAAAATTTGACGCGTTTTGCTTCACCGCTCCGCCTTTATTCCCCTACACCGAAGAAGCTTTATATACTTTTACTTCTTCGTTGTTGAAATATACAGACAAACCCTGCTACATTTATAACTGCGTCCAGATGGCGACCCTCTATTCACCCGACCTGCTTGCCCGATTGGTCAAGGACCATCACAACCTGCGCGGATACAAGAACGCCACCCGCGACATTGTTCACTACATGCAGTGCCTGATGCGCATCGACCCAAAGACCTTCGACTTCCTTGACGGATGCGACGCGACGATTGCCCCAACCATGATGATGGGTGGGGTGGGTTGTGTGTCTTTCATGGGCGTACCGTTCCCCAAAGAAACCAAGGCAATTTGTGATTATGCCCTTAATGGCGAACACGAAAAGGCCATGGAAGCCCAGTTCAAAATCCTTGAACTGCGAAATATCCTTAAACAGGCACCCTTCAATGCCGCTTATATGACTGCCATGGAGCTCAGCGGCGGACCGGTTGCCAGCGGCACACGGATGACCCCCGAGATGACCGAGGTGCCTGACCGAATCAGAACCCTGCTCTATGAAACCTATCAGAGGCAGCAATCCTGACTTTTTAAGACGTGAATCAAAGTGGGAAATTGCCCGCTGGTAAGTGCTTGCAGGAGTAATGTATGACTACGACAAAAATTCATCTCACCGACGCAATGTTCACGGAGACTGAACGTGTTTTTCTGCAACATGATGATTTTCGGGTTTCACTTTTCAGATACCCTTCCGGTGTCAGTGCTGCCCGCCTTGAGAATTCACTGCTAAATCTGATCGTTTTGCCGTTTCACGGACAGCAAGTCTGGCGCTTTGCTTACCAGGACCGCAACCGGACGATGAAGTCGATCTTTGACCAGCCGGAAAATACTGACAGGTTTGGGTTGAATTATGGCGCGCACCTGATCCACTGCGGTCTGACGGCCTCGGGCAATCCCTCCCCTGAGGATAGCCACCCCCTTCACGGGGAGCTGCCAAATTGCAGGTATCAGGACGCCTGGCTCTTGCTGGACATGGAGCAGGAAAATCCATCTATTGCTTTGGGTGGGTCTTTCACCTTCCGCAACAGCCTGGAGTACTACTACATTTTTGAACCCACTCTCACCCTCCACAAGGATGATTCCATCGTGGACGTGGAAATCACGGCTGCCAATTTGCGCCAAAAGCCGATGAAGTACATGTACATGGCACACATCAACTGGCAGCCTGTGGAGATGGCTAGGCTTATTTCCAGTGCTGCTCCTGATTCCGTGGAGGTATTCTCAGACAATTTTGGATTGCCAAATGCTGAGCAGCAAAAATTCCTTGATTATGTCAGCCAACTTCAGGAAAACCCGGTGCTGGCAGACCATATCGATTCAGCTTCTCAAATCCTGGACCCTGAATTGTGCCTGTATATGCACATGCTGCCGGATGAAGACGGTTTCGCGCATGCCATGCAGGTTTTCCCTGAAGGCGATGCGGATTATGTTGCTTTTCGGGTGAATGAGCTGCCAAACGCGGTCAGATGGTACGCCCGAACCGGAGATGAAGATGCACTTGCCTTTGCCATCCCCAGCACCAACAATCACCTGGGTTTTTCACGGAACGCTGCCAGGGGTCTGATCCGGGAAATCCCTGCCAGGGCTTCCATTAAAATGAGCTACAAATTCGGCTATCTTGAAAAAGAGGCTGTTGGGCAGGTTATTGAAAAAATAAATAGAATAAAAGCAGGGTAAACTCACTGAGCAACTGCTGAAGAAGAGGAAGAAATGGAAAAAGATATCGATGTCATCGTCCTGAACAGCCATGGGGTTGGTCAGTTCTGCAACATCAAACGTCTGCCCTACCTGGGCGAAACGCTGCGTGCCTGGAATTGGCGCGTGGAGGAAGACGGCGGCAAAGGTACCACCCAGGCTGTTTCCCTGGGTCGCTTGGGAGTCAAGACAGCTTACATCGGCAAGGTGGGTAAGGATCCTTGGGGCGACCTCGGATTCAAGTGGATGGGTGACGCAGGCGTGGATACCACCTACATGTATCAGACTGATGAAGTCGCGACGGGCACCGGCTTGGTGATGATTGACGAAGAAGGCCGTAACACCATTGTGGATGGTGACAGCTCCCTGGAAAAATTGACAGTCGAAGAAATCACCGAAGCATTAGAAAACATGCGCTCAGCCCGCTACTTCATCACCGGCTTCGCCATGCCCGAACACCTTGCACTCAAGGCTGCTCAAATTGCCAAAAGCCTGGGTATGACCACGGTTCTAAACCCAAGCCCGCTGCCCCACAACCCGATGGGTGATCTGAGCTACATCGATTACCTGGTCATTAACGAGGTGGAAGCCCGTGTTTTGGCTGAGGTTGACGAACATGCCGAGAACTTTCCCGAAATTGCCGATTTGGTCAAAGAAAAATATCACTGCGGCTCCATTGTGATGACACTTGGCGAGGAAGGCTGCCTGGTTTTTGACAGCGGTAATTACCATCGCCTTCCAGCTGTAAAGGTCAAGGTGGTGGATACTGTCGGCGCTGGCGATAGCTTCCTGGCATCCTTTGTGGCAAACCTGGTTTGGGGCAAATCGGTCAAAGAAGCCGCGGAATACGCGATCAAATGCTCCGCCCTCAAGGTCACCCGGGCTGGCACGATCCCAGCCTTCCCCTATCGCGAGGAAGTCGAAAAGTTCATCAAGGAACTCGACTCAAATTAAATCGTCTCTGAGGGGTTGATTTTTTAGATAAAGTTGGCATGCTTGACCCGATCTATTTCGGGTCAAGCATGTTTTTTTATAGGGATTGCATCAAATCTTTGTTGCGAATATATAGTTCATCAAAGATTTTGCGATAGCGCGCGTAAATCTCATGGTTTTGCGCGTTCGGTCGGAAGACTTCAGCGGGCTCAATCTTTTCAGCCACTTCCGCAAAGCTCGGGCTGTTCCCAATTGCCACTGCAGCCAGCAGTGCATCGCCGAAGGAAGCACCAATGGTTACTTTGGCTGTCTGGATCTCATGGTTGGAAATATCCGCGATCATTTGCAGCCAGAGGCGGTTCTTGGTACCGCCGCCCACCGCCATAATTTTCTTCAACGGAAGGTCGTAGGATTGAATGATGTCCAGGTGCTGCGCGATGCTAAAGCCGACCGCCTCCAGGGCGGATTTGTACATGTGCGCGCGGGTGTGCTGGAGGGTCAGCCCGAAGATCATGCCGCGTGCCTGTGGGTCGTTCAGCGGGGTGCGTTCACCAGCGAAATAGGGCAGGGTGATCAGCCCGTCGCAGCCTGCAGGGATGTCCGCCAGGTCGTCCATGATGATCTCGTAGGCGTTTTTCCCCGTGCTTTCCTGTTCTGCCAGGGCGTCAAAATAGATTTGATCCCGGAACCAGCGTGTGACAGTGCCGGCGTTGTTGGTGCCGCCGGAGATGCTGTAGTAACCGGGCAAAATGAAAGTGTCATGCCAGAGGCGTTGATCGATGACGTGTTTTTCCGAGCAGTAGATCAGATAGCAGCTCGAGCCCAACATGACCATCATATCCCCAGGCAGAAAAACGCCAGTGCTGATGGCTTCCGCGCCAGCATCGTCGGTGCCGGTAATGACGGGAGTGCCTTCCAATAGCCCTGTCTCGCAAGCGGCTTTGGCGGTTATCGTGCCAACAACATCCATCACACCGCGGCATTCCGCCAATTGGTCGGGTCTGCAATAAAGCTGGCACAGCTCTTCATCAATGCTGCCGTCAATTTTATAGGCAGGGGTGAAGGTGTTGATCAGGAATTTATCGATCACATAATTGCCGGTGAGCTTGGCTGTGATGTAGGAGGTGGCGGTCAGAAATTTGTGCGTTTTAGCGTAAACCTCAGGTTCGTTGTTTTTGATCCACAAAATTTTTGGAGCGACGTCCGAGGAACACAGCGGACGTCCCCAAAGCTCGTTGATCTTCTCGGCGCCGTAGTAGGTGTTCATGAACTCAATTTCGCGGTCCGCCCTGGCATCAATCCCATACAGAATGGCTTTGCGCAGAGGACGGCATTCCTCGTCAACGGGCAGGCAATCTGCCCCCAGGGCGCTGGTTCCCACACAGGCGATCTGCTTGGGATCAATCCCGCTTTCCCGGATCAACTCCTGGCTAATTTCACACAGGTCATGCCACCAAACTTGTTCGGCGTCGTGTTCAAAGTAATTAGGCTTGGGGTTTTCCAGTCCGTGTTTTACTGCAAAACTGTGCACAAGCTGGTAGTCCTGATCGATCAGTACTCCCTTGCTCTCATACGTGCCGATATCGACACCCAAAAAATAACGTTTCATTGAGTAGTTTCCTTTAGTAGGTTTATTGACTTGGTCAAAAATTAAAGCGGGACACAGGCAGAAATCCCGATCATGAGCCGCTGAGAATGGTCACATAACAGGTCCTTTTGGCGGGTCCGTCATATTCCATGAAATATATTTCCTGCGCTTCTCCCATCACTATTTCTCCCTGATAAAGGGGGAAAAGGCAGTGGTAACCGGTCAGCAAAGATTTGAGATGACCTGTGGGATTGCCCGCGGTGCTTCCATACGAACGCAAGATGCGCGCATGTGCGTAGGGATGGTCTTCCGGGATGAGCCTTTGCAGGGCATCGTCGATATCGCTTTCAAGACATTCCAGCGCTTCGTTCACCATGATGCCTGTGGTCGTGTGATTGCTTGTCACAGCCACCAGGCCATCTTTGATGCCTGATTCCACGACTGCGGCTCTCACCTGATCTGTGATCACGATGGATTGGTTGTACTTTTCGGTAAACAGCTCAATATCTTTGATGAAAAACATAGTCGCTTCCTCTAACCTAAAAATTCCAACGCGTTTTGCCCAAGGATCAGCTCAAGAGAACTCTCACGCAGCCCAATCTTTCTCAGGGCATCAATCATACGAATTTGTTCAAAACGCGGATTGTTGGATCCAAACATGACCTGGTGCCGTAGAGATCGGTCAATCCAGGAAAGACTCAGCTCTTTCTTGAAGATCTGGTCAAAGAACTCATACGCGCTGTCAAAATAAAGCAAGCCAGTGTCCGCGTAAACGTTCGGGAACTTCAACAAAAGCGCGGCAGTCTCCCGAACCCAGGGGAAACCGAAGTGCCCCAGGCAGATGCGTAGTGTGGGGTAGTCGAACGCGACTTCCTCGAACAGCATTGGAGTCGCGTATTGCGCGGTGGTGTTCGGTTCAAGGCTGATACCAGAGTGAAACAATACTGGTTTGTCATACTTCAGGCAAACCTTATAAAGCTGTTTGGCTTCTGCACACCCCGGGTAAAATTTCTGGCGGGCAGGGTGCAGCTTAAGGCCGACCAAGCTCAATTCATTGAAAGCTTTTTCCAATACCTCAACTGCATCCTCGCGGAAAGGATCGACCGAAGCGAAACCAATAAATCTTTCAGGTTCAAGGTCAACCAGTTGTTTGATTTCTTCGTTGCTGACCACTTCCAGGTTTTCCTGGGTGGTCAGATCCAAAGGGAGCAAAGTCAAACGGTCGATCCCCGCGCAGTGCATCTGGTTTTGGATATGCCTGATCGCGGAGGAGCCTGCTTTATACAAACCCATAGCCAGCTGACGCTGCTCCAATTTTTCAGGGGTAGAGCAGATCGGCTCAAAAAAAGCGGGATGGGTGTGGATGTCGATGACCTGGGTCATAGTTACTCCTCCTGCCTTCTCAGGCAATTATGCTAAAAGCTCTTTCACTCTTTCGATAGCCAGTTCGGCGTAGAGGCTGGGTTCATTCAGGTAGGCCATCACCAGCTCGATCGTGCAGAAGTGCTGGTAATTTCTGGCTTCGATCGCTCTGAATAGCTGCCGCAGGGGGATGTTGCCATCGCCAGGCATCATATGGGTATCTGAGCGACCATCACTGTCGATGATGTGCATGTGGTGCATCTTATCGCCCAATTTATCGAAGTAGCTCATAATGGGTTCCTGGTTGTTGAAGGGCGGGCAGATATCGCACATCGTCACCAGGCGGGGAGAGTTGACGGTGTTCAGGACCTCCACCAGGTCGTTGGCTGTGACCACGACGTTGGACTCGAACTGAGTCAGCGCCTCCAAGACCAGGTTGGTTTCCAGTTCTTCGGCGTATTCCGCGAGTTCGGTCATATTCTTGATCAGTCTTTCCCAGATTACGTCCCTGGTGGCTTCATAGCCCGCGTGCGCGGCAGAAATCAGGGTGAAATTGCCGCCCATGGCTTTGGTCATTTCCATGTTGAGTTTGATGTAGTCCAGGCTTTCTCTGCGCATAGCCTCGGTGCCGATCATCATGTTGTAGGGATAGGCATTGGTTTCGGGGGTGTAGCCGATGATGGGCATGTGATATTTTTCGCTCAGGTGCAGCAGTTCATTGATCCCGCCAGCTTTCAAATCAGGCGCATAGGCATGCGGTCTTCCGCCCCAAATTTCAATCCCGTCATATCCAAAGCGCTCAGCGTCCTGGAAAGCGCGCTCCAGAGGGTAGCGCATGTAGCCCATAGTGAACATTCCAATTTTCATTTTCTCTCCAATTTTTTCATTATTTCACTGACATCTTACGGCGCCAATGATTACTTTAACCTTTAAATTCTTCCTTCTTCGTATTCACAGTGTGGGTCAGATGGATGAAATCACCCGGCCGATGCCCGGTCTGCTTGCCAACATTGATCGAAATCAGTTGGATCGGAACAATTTCTGCTATCGTCAGCCCAATCCCGCGGTTTTTGGGGAGCACGATCGTGGGAACGTGTTCAGAAATGGTGTTGCTGAACCAAAAGACCTTCATTCCCAGGCTGGCCGCTTTGGCTGCCAAAAATTCATCTTCTTTTTGAGTGGCTTCCTCTCCCGCCATCATCAGCAGCGAGAAGTCCGGGTTTGCCAGTTCCACCATGCCGTGCCAGAACTGCCCGGTGGTTTGCCCTTCAACATACAATTTTGGGCCTTCTTTGAAGCAAAGAGCGCCTTCCAACGCGGTCGCATAGGAAGCACCCCGTCCAAGGATTGCCAGCTGTTTGACCTCTCCAACCGTCTGATCCAGGTTTTCGATGTGCCAGTCCAGATCCTTCAGGTAATCATCCAGCCCTTCACCGGTGTAGTAAAGGTCTTCAACATCCTTCTCAACGCTCTTTCCAGCAAGATTGAGCGCCATCAGTTGTGTGACTGCCAGGGTGCCCAGGTAGCTTCTGGTTGCAAGCGTGATATCGTTGCCCGTGTGGATTGGCACAATCAGATCAGCCGCCTGACCCAGGGGGCTATCTTCATAGTTTGTGTTCGCGAGGATAAAGGGAGACCCCAAATCTTGTCTGCGGTTCAAGATGCGGGTCATCTCGATGATCTTTCCGGAATTTGAAACCATCCACAGGATTGTTCGGGGTGTGATCAAGGATGAAGCGTAGGTGTTCAGTTCACTGGCGTCCAGCCAAATTGCGGGCAGACCTGCCTGGGCCAACCTCACCCAGGCGGCATAGCAGCCAAAGCCCGAAGAGCCCATGCCGGTAATAATGATGCGGTCAAACTCGCCGCGTTTCAATCGCTTGGTAAGTTCCAGCATTGCCTGGGGATCATAGCCGTCCACGGCATTTTTGACTCCCTCTGGTTGGGATAGGATATCAGTGATAAATGGAAAATCTTCTGTCATTGTGACCTCGCAATCATGAGATTAAATTTAGTTTTTGGAGGAGGGCGTAGGCTCCGCCAATGATGCCGGCGTGGTAGCCTAACTCTGCCCGAAGGATTTGAACTTCTGACGCTGGAACCATCAAATGGTGTTTTTGCATGGTTTCAATCACCTTTGGTTCGATCAAATCATAACTTTCAATCACACCACCGCTCAGAACAACGCGTTCAGGGATGTAGGCGGTGATTAAATTTAATAAACCGATTGCAAAATAGTAGGCTTCCCGGTCCATGATACGCCTGGCTGTTGGATTACCCTGGCGGGCAGCCTGGGCTGTTATAGCGCCGTTTACAGACCCAACTTCCTTCAGGTTCAGATCTGCCAGCCAACCCGGATTTTCTTCCGCGATTGCCCTGGCGTAATCTGTCAGGGCTTCTCCTGAAGCCAGGATTTCCCAACAACCCCTGGCGCCGCAATAGCATTCAGGTCCGGATGGATCGATGATGTGATGCCCCGCTTCGGGGTGCGCGCCATTCAGTCCGCGATAGATCTTGCCGTCAATGATCAGGGCGGTTCCGATGCCTGTTCCAACTGTCACTGCCAGCAGGCGGTTGACGTCCTTGCCAGCCCCCTGCCAGTATTCCGCCAGGGCAGCCGTATCCGCATCATTTTCCAATACTACCGGCACCTGGAAATGCTCGCTTACCGGCTGACTGTAGGGAATGTAATTCCAGGCAGGGTTGGAATAAGGGCTCAGAATCGTGCCTTTGATCGGATCCACCGGTCCTGTGGCGCCCACACCAATCCCCAGGATGGATGGTGAGCCATTTTCCTTGAGGATTTTTTCCACCAGGCTGATCGTCGCGTGGACTCCGGTTTTATCCGTTTTGGGTGTTTCCAGTTTGGCGGTTTTAAAGTCAATGGCTTCCCCTTTAACGGTCATCAAACCAACCTTTACATAGCTGGCGCCCAGGTCTACTCCTACCACGACAGATTCCTTTTTAATTTTTGGATTGTCAGTTTTAGCCAGCTGTTTGGAAAGGAACTTGTTTTGGAAGGTTTTCGAGAATGAAACCTGGTATGAAGCTTTGTCGCTGCGTGTGTAGGACTGATTGAATTCGATTACTCTGCCATTCTGATCGCGACTGATGCAATTGAACACCAAGACGGGTGTCTCAGAATCTATTTTTAACCAGCGCGCGTCTTTGGTGTCCAGGCGGGTTGTTTCGACGGTTTGCTGCGCATATTGATAGCTGATGCCGTTGAACTCCATGATGTCAAACAGCGAAAAAACATCAAGGTCCGTAAATTCAATTTCCGGCAGGATTTCTTTCGGTATATAGACATCCTCAATCGAGTAGGGTTCGTCATCAACAAAGTAAAGCCGGCGAATGTAGAAAATCTCATCATCCGGTTCTACTTCCAACAGTGTTGCATACTTCAAACCGGCAGTTCGGACTGTCTTGACCAAATTTTTGACGCTGGGTTTTAGCCCTTGTTCACGAATCTTTTGCCGAAATCCTGCCAGGCTTTCGAGGTTATGCTTGATTTTCTTTCCCAGCACATAAACCCCTTTGCCCTGGATAGGCTTTAGCATGCCTTCCTTCACAAGAGAATCGATTGCGTTTCGAACAGTCAGGCGGTGGATGCCAAATTCCTCCACCAGGTCACTCTCGGACGGGATTGACATGCCGGGCAAATATTCGCCATCTTCAATACGCGCGCGGATTATCTCGCGAACCTGCGCGTATTTGGGGATGTCGGAGTTGAGTTCTATCTGATTTTCACCCATGGCTCAAATGTTTCCACTACTTTCGCTGCGGTACGTGCTCCAGTCTCCAGAGCCTTCTCGATGTTCTTTCCCTGGAGGATCTCAAACATAAAACCGGCAATAAATGAATCGCCTGCGCCTACTGTGTTTTCAACCACCGCAGGAAACACGCCAAAGGAATAAAAATGGCGGCCGTCATAAGCCAGGCTTCCTTCAACGCCAAAAGTTCCCACCACCACTTTTGGTCCGAGAGCCCAGGCGTCCTCTAGATACTGCTTTGCACTATCTTTTTGCAGGGAGAAGAAGGCATAATCCACCAGGGGCAGAGTGCGCCTGACTAAGGGATCGTCGCTCTTGGTGGCGTAATCGAAGCTGATCAAGGCACCCTTAGCTTTCAATTCAGCCAGATGCATATCTGCTTTTCCCCAAAAAGCGCTGTGCACCAGCTCGTGCCGGGAAGCAAAATCAATCTGGTCTTTTGAGAAGACCACATTTTCCAGCACGCCTTCCACATAGTCGCCATGGACGCGGTCTTTACCGTTCATATCCATGTAGGTGATGGCGGTTGCCCCATCACCAACCAACAAATGGCTGGTGTCGAGCCCTTCTTCTTTGAGGGTCTCAATCATCCAGTTTCCATTTTCATCACTGCCAGTCACGCTGATGATCGAAGTTGGAATGCCAAGCTGCTGCATGTTGACTGCAAAATCAACCACATTGCCGGTGGGGTATTGTCTTCCCAGGCGGGGGTAGACATCGATACAATTATCACCAATAGCTGCGACGCGCATTTTTGTTTCTCCTGATCCTATACCAGCCATGCGCCAGTATATTGCAATGTGATTGCCGAGCTTTCTGCCCCAGCCTCCAGACATTCCTTGAGCGACTTGCCCTGCAGAATGGCCTGAATGAAACCCGCGATGAAGGAATCACCCGCACCCATCGTGTCCACAACCTGTACTGGAACGATACCCTGCTCCAGGAAAACCTCGCCATCGTAGGCAATGCTGCCGTTTTCTCCGAGGGTCGCGATCACATATTTGGGACCCTTCTGCCAGGCGTTTTTGATGTATTCCCGAAGTTCAGGGCTGTCTTTTTCAAAAGAGAAGAAGGCATAATCGACATAAGGCAGTGCCTGCGCAACCACTTTATGCCCGGGTTGGTCTGAAAAATCGAATGAAATGGTCTTTCCGCGCTGCTTCAAGAGGGGCAGAGACTTCTCAATCCGGCTCCAAACACTGCTGTGGATCAGGTCGTGTTCGCAAAGAAAATTGATGTCCTCTTCGGATAACTCAAAATTTTCCATCACACCTTCGTCATACTCTCCAAAGACACGATTGCCGTTCTCAAGCGTGATCAGGGTGTATGGTGAAGTGCCCTCTTTGGTGTGGAGATGGGAAATATCTACGCCCTTGGCTGTCAGGGCGGCCCGCATGTCTCTTCCATAATTATCGGTGCCGATAAATCCGGTGTAAGAAGCCTGTTCACCTAATCTCACCAGGTAGACCGCCACATTGACAGCGTTTCCGCCAGGAAATGCCTGCCCCAGTTCAACGTAGACATCGGTCGAATTATCACCTGCAGCTGCGACTCTTGCCATCCTAAATCTCCTTTTATTTGCTTAATTCACTAACAAAGCGGATCTTGTCTGTCCGGGCTACGGACTTAAAGACCTCAATGACGTTGTTGTCGATATCGTAGGTGACACCTTTCAGGTAGAACAAGGAAGCTCCTTCACTGACGCTTAGTAGTTGGGCCTCCTCATCATCAGCAAAGGTGAGGTTGATTTCCTCGTGACCGTGGTCAGTGACTACTCCATATTCTTCTTCCAAAACCGCATAAAGAGAATATTTCTCAAAGTCTTTCTTGTCGATGTTGGGGAATCTTGTACAAGACACATGGGAGGTGTCGATTGAAACTGGTTCGCCTTCAATCACGCGTACACGCACGATCTGCAGAATAGGATTTCCCATTTCCTCATTAAATTGAGCAGCTAATCGGGGTGTCGCGCCAATGACAGTTTGTTCGAGCAATTGGTTAATCAGTTCAAGCCCCAATCCCTGGACGAATTCCGTTAGAGAGGTTAGGTCCTGCAAGTTCCGATTTAGTTTGGATGGGGGAATGTAATAATTTACGAGGGGGTTTTTTGCGAGAACGCCAGCGTTAATCAAGCGTTTGGTAGCGGAGCGGAATGTCATGCGGTTGCAATTCCAACTCTCGCAAAGTTGGCGCTCACTCGGCAAACTATCACCTTCTTTGAGGCCATGCTCAAGGATATAGCACTCTATTTGCTCAGCAATTCGATCTCTTGGTCTAATTTCGTATGGTTCCACGCATCACCGATTCAGACTTTCAAAAATTTCTGCAAGTACTTCTCCGAAATTAATAAACGAAGAAGAAGACCAGTATTTTCCACCTTCTTCAATCTACAAAGGTCAAGCCTTTTTGTCTGAAGAATATAGATAAGTATTCTATTATTTTATACCATAGAATTATCAATTCATCAAGCATGAACCGGATTTGATTCTGTAATTATTACTAAGTTTAGGAGGGGTTGTAACGAATATTCGAAGAAAAATGCCCTCTAACTTGAGATGTTACTTTTCCTCAGCTTGGATGCTCTTTGGCTGGCCCCGGAAAAACCCCGATTGTGTTCCGGGTTTTGACTCCCAAGAGATAATATATGGGTTTAATCCAGTGGCGCATAGTAAGTCTTGGGTTGATAGCGATCTGGTGTCGATTCTTCGGGGGGGTTACCTGGCTTCTTCAAATTCCTCGACTTGGTAGATTTCTACCTGCAGTACGCGACGGCGCCAGAGGTCGGATTGGGTGCCCATTTTCTGGCAAAGGTGGTTGAGGAATTCGGTTGGCTCTGGCAGCTGCTCCCAAACCTGCGGCAAGAATGTTGCCTGGCGCGTACCGTCCGAAAGCACAACCCCATCCACGTGCGGTCTGAGCAGACCGGGCAGCTCGGAAGGGTTGGAATAAGTCAGGGGTTCGGGTTTGGTCAGGCGGGAGATCTCAATGTGGATTGAGTCGACTTCGCCTGGGCGCACTTTTGGAAAACGATAGTCCTGGGTGGCTGCCTGGGCAGCTCGCTGGCGCACGTCTTTGGCAAGCGGTTGATAGGCTTCGAGCGTGCCGATGCAGCCGCGCAGTTGCCCGCGTACAGTAAGAGTCACAAAACTTGCTCCGACTTCGAGCAAAGCCGGGCTTAAATCTTCTGGTAAGGGGGTGGCGGGGCGGTTGTTGGCGGCATCGATCAGGGACTGCCGCGCGATTTTGAGCAGGGCAGACCGTTCATCAGGGGTGAGTTGCGCTGGCATAGGATTTGCACCATTCCTTTCAAGCCTCAATCAGGCTTAGTGTCATTATACAAAGTAATTCAGCTTCCCGCACATTTTTGCGCGAAGGGAACAGGGTGAAGCAAGATGTCCAAAGAAATGCACCAAATAGATGAGGATCCAAAGCCGCGAAGGTCGCGTTTTTCGTTTGATAGTCACGGATCTGAGCCTGAACCGGAACGGGTACGCCGTGAGGCTATCATTGATCCTGATGATTCAATGGTAAAGCTATCCAGCAGCTCGCAAACTAACTGGCGTGGTCAACCCTCAAGGCGGGAAGCGGTGCCCGAGACAACATCACGCAGCAAACAAGGTCCTGGAATAGGCAGGTTGTTTGTTCAGGTTATTACTTCGGTTATTGGGGTTGGCGTCATCACTGCCAGCTTATTTTCATTGTGGATGCCAGGAAGTATGATGCCCGGCAGTCTGGAAAACCGCATGGCACAGGCTGCCAACTCCAGCCAGACAGGGGCACTCACAGCCACTCCAGCACCCTTACCAAGGGATTTCCCGATCAAAAAAATCGGGATCGTGGTTGGTCACAAGGGCAGTGACTCAGGCGCTGTTTGCAGTAATGGTCTGACCGAGCTTGAGGTGAATAGCAATGTCGCCACCTTTGCGCAAATGAAATTGATTGACATGGGTTATGATGTGGAACTGTTGGATGAATTTGATCCCCGTCTAAAGGATTACCAGGCGGGTTTGCTTCTATCAATCCATACAGACTCCTGTGATTACATCAACGACTCAGCAACCGGCTTCAAAGTGGCTGCAGCCCTCTCAGAGACAAAATCCGAAAACTCCGCCAGGCTTGTGCAATGCATTGCAGACCGTTATGCCAATATCACTGGATTAAGGTATCATTACCAATCAGTGACGAATGACATGACCCGCTATCATGCCTTTTCAGAGATTGATCCCAACACAACTGCCGGGATCATTGAAATTGGTTTCCTGAATCTTGATCAGGAAATCCTGACCTCAAATCCTGAACTTCTGGCAGATGGGATCGTCGCTGGCATAAAGTGCTACATGGAAAATGAAGGAGTATCCGATCCGGGAACGCAACCATAAACCTGGATCCTGGAGTTGATGGAAAATCAGAGCACAAACACACCTGAGCTGATCGCACGAGCCAAACGAGCTGTTTTGGATGGCGACAGCGGGCTTGCCCGTCAGTTGGCTGAGCAGGTTTTGGCGGTCGACCCGGAAAATATTTCCGCGATGCTGTTATTGGCCGGACTTTCCGAACCGCAACAGAGCGCGATTTGGCTGAGAAAAGTGCTCGATCGAGATCCCCAAAATCAAACCGCGCGCGAAGGCATGCAATGGGCAAGCAAGCAATTAAGGCAGGGCTCGGCTGTCGGCTGGAAAAAAGAAACGGCGCTGGTTGAACCATCACCAATTCTTCCAACAGAGGATTCACAGAAAACTCCAAGGCAGAAATCCAAACGCCGCCTGGCATGGGGCTGGGCAGTTGGCGTTTTGTTGATCGCAGCTTTGCTGCTCGGATTGTATTCAGTCGGGATTATACGCTCCCAACCTACCGCAGGAGCTCAGTTTCAGTTGGTTGAGACGGACTCGGTGCCGCTAAAACCGAGCCTGACACCCACCAATACAGCCACGCCAACCAACACACCTACTCCCACTCCCACTCCGACTCCAACCAACACACCGACACCCACAGCTACGCCAACGGCAACAGCCACTGCAACAGCTACGCCAACTGAAACGCCTGTGCCTACGGTGGAAGTTATCCCCTACGATCCGGAAGAGACTGAACCTTATTACAACCCGGGCGTCTCTGAGCCACTCGGCGACAAATGGATCGATATTAACCTAAGCCAACAAATGCTTTATGCCTTTGAAGGCGAGACCTTGGTGGCTTCTTTCCTTGTTTCCACCGGTTTGCCCGATACACCAACTGTCACCGGAACCTATCATGTCTGGGTCAAACTACTCTATGACGATATGGCGGGTCCTGGTTATTATCTGCCTGCAGTGCCCTACGTAATGTATTTTTATCGTGGCTACGGCATTCACGGCACCTATTGGCACAGCAATTTTGGTTATCCAATGAGCCATGGCTGTGTTAACATGGAAACCAGCCAGGCTGGCTGGCTCTACAATTGGGCTTTCGTAGGCATTCCCGTTCATATCCATTATTGACCAGATGAAGAATATCAAACTAACACGCAGAAGTTTCTTGAAAACTATGGGTTTAGGCGCCTTAAGCATGCTTTTACCCTCACCAAATTCAGATGCATCAGCAGCTCTGATTGACCTGGACAAGCCACTTGGGCGGATCCTGCGCTATAAGCTTCTGATCCACGACGAACCCGATGTCCTTTCGAAGAACAGTGGTTTTTTTAAGTATGATGACATCATCCCACTGCCAAAATTGATCTATGTTGAAAACGCTTTTAAGAAAAAAGTGGGTTGGTATCAAATCCGCAAGAATGAATTCATTGAAGCAGCCTGGGTGCAGCCAGTGATGAATCGATTGAACGCCGTGCCGAAGGATCCCATTCCTGAAGGTGGAACGCTGGGCGAGATAACCGTGCCGAAAGTGCCGGTGTATCTTGAGCCAAATGTGCGCAATATTCACCGCACTTTTTACTACGAAAACAACTTCTGGGTGCTCAACCTGGAATATGACGAGTTTGGCAAACCCTGGTACGAACTCTGGGATGACGTCAATGGGCTTTCTTACTACGTTCCAGCGTATAGCGTGCATCTGACCAAACCTGAGGAAATCTCACCGATCCATCCAGACGTCGCGCCGGATGCCAAACGTATTGAATTGGACCTCTACAAGCAGGAAGTCCGTGCCTTTGAATATGATCGTCTTGTTTTTAAGACTCTTTGTTCCTCTGGCATTGAGGACGGTTTAACGCCGATTGGGCGTTGGATGACCCACCGCAAGCGCCCTTGCCGGCGCATGGTGAATGAGCCTGCCAATCCGAATGTCTATGACCTGCCGGGTGTGCCATGGGTCAGTTACATCACCATTTTTGGGGTGGCTTTCCATGGCGCCTTCTGGCATTCCAACTGGGGAAATGTAATGAGCAATGGCTGCATTAACATGACTGCGGATGATGCCAAGTGGATCTACCGCTGGTGCAATCCCACTGTGCCGTTCGACCAGTACTACCACACCGAGGAAACCGGCACGCGCGTGGACGTGTTGACCGGATTCGGCGGATTCTAAATTGGTCATAATTTATTGATCCATTCGGATCTACACTCGTATGTTGGGGGCTTGTGCATCGCGGCACAGACCGAGATTTAGATGGAGACTTATCCACACGCACTTCGTTCTGAGATCTTCGACGGTCAGATGCCGTACTCGGTCCCACGGGGAGGCTTCGCACTGATGACACCGGCACGATCAGGAAACCTACCTTCGTTGAGGGCTTACGGACACCGGCTCGATCAAGGAGAATCGTACGGTGGGGGCTTGCTCCCACCGCGAGCGGTTCGATAATTTTGGCAAAGCGGATGGACACAAGGCCCATCCCTACCGGGGGTGGTTTTCCCATCGAAGAACCTTATCCGTTTTGCGCGTGTCGAAGATTGTTAATCATTCTTATATAGTCTTTCGCTATAATCACAACAGAGTAATGCTAAGGAAGGATAACGTGAAGAGAGCGCTTTTTGAAGGCCTGGTTTTTGATACATCAGACCAACCTCTTTCTGTAACCTGGGTGGGGGATGATCCCAGCTATGTGTTGGACGATGGTGGTTTTTTACGGCATATCCCTGCTGAGGAGGTTGACCAACAGGTTTGGGACGCTCTGACGGCGGGAATCAGCGGTAATGAAGAGTTTCTCAGCGAACAGACCGCGAAATTGTTGGGTCAGGAAGATATTTTTTCGATTGCTGTTATCCGCCAGCAGCTTGAGAATTCCAAAGGTCAGTTCGAACAGCTGCGCGGCACGGGTTTGCCCCAGGATATGCGGAATTACCTGGGAATGACCGGTTTCAGAATCGTGGTGGATTTTCATGGAGATGTGGTTGAAATCAAACAACCGGCGATCACTCCCCCGGAAGATGAGGAGTAATTCTGTTAGAATTAACTCAGGTGAGAGCATATGGCAGCTGCTAACATTATTGACATCAGCGAAGACACTTTCGAATTTGAGGTGGTGAATTACTCAGCGGAAGTGCCAGTGGTGCTGGATTTGTGGGCGCCCTGGTGTATTCCTTGCCGGGTGCAATCTCGCGAGCTTGCCAAACTGGCACATGAAGCCGATGGCAGTTTTAGACTGGCACGCATTAACGTGGATGATCAACCCAAACTGGCTACTCGACTCAAAGTGCAGCAGGTTCCGGCAGTAAAAGCCTTTGTGGATGGACGCATCGTGGCGGAAGTTATGGGCGTGCTCAGCGAGCAGAACCTGCGCTTGTTTGTCGATCGGATTTTGCCAAAAGCTGGTAATTTGCTGCTCGAGAAGGGTAAAAGCCTGATGTTGCTGGGCGATCTGATTACGGCAGAAGAATCCCTGGCAAAGTATGTTTACGAAAGCCACGGTGAACCAGCCGGTTTGCTGGCATTGGCACGCGCGCTGCTTTGGCAGGGGAGAGGGCATGACGCTTATGCCATTTTGAACAACTTCCCGGCCAGTTCCGAATTCAAAACAGCTAAAAGTCTGCTACCTTTGGCTAAAGCCTATGCCAATTTTGATGCACTACCGCAGCCCAGCGCCAATCCGCTTGAGGCGGCATATCGCAACAGCCTGCGCCTGGCAAAAAATGGCAGGATTGAGATGGCATTGGACGGCTTTTTGGACATCCTGCGGCAGGATAAACACTTCCACGACGATCAGCTGCATGAGATCTACCTGGGTCTGCTGGAAGTCTTGGGCGATGCCTATCCAAGCGTTCGCCAGTACCGCGACGACCTTTCAAACGTGCTTTTTTAGCCTCAAGTCCGGTTTTGCTTATAAGATCCTCCGCTTGCGCAGAAACTATGCGTATTCAGGGCAATTCGTAGTAAGATTTGTGAGCAACAGCAGGATACCACTACCAATTTTCTGATCAGTGAGGGCATCATGAATATCGGCATCTTTGTTTTTTCCAAAACAGGCAATACACTATCGGTCGCAGAGAAATTGCGCGACAAACTTGTGGCTTTGGGTCACAATGTTGCTCTTGAAAGAATTGTCGCGAGCAATGACGAAGAGATGAACATTGAAAAGATCCAGATTTCAAAACCGCCATCCACTGAAGGCTATGATATGCTCGTTTTTGCCGCGCCTGTGAATGGATTCAGACTGGCACTTGTAATGCAGGCATACCTGCGGAACTCACCTTCACTAGAAGGCAAGTTGCTGGCTGGGTTTGTCACAGAAGCGTTTCCTTTCCCCTGGATGGGTGGCAACCAGTCGCTAAAAGGCATGGAAAAACTGGTGCAAGCCAAAGGCGGTACTTTAAGCGCGACGGGTGTTGTCAATTGGAGATCACCTGACAAGCGAGATGTACTCATCACGCAAACTATCGAGAAGATCGCCGCGATTTCACGTTAACCCCAAAAAACTGCGGTGTGCTTGCATTGCCCCTTCACACCGGCAAAATTCTGTTATAATAGCGGCTCACGCGGAGAGGTCGCATAGTTGGCCTAGTGCGCTCGCTTGGAAAGCGAGTATACCGAGAGGTATCGCGGGTTCGAATCCCGCCCTCTCCGCCAGATGCCAGCCCGGCCAGGCTGGCTTTTTTTTTCTCCAGCCTGTTACAATCAATTTATGAAAAAGTACCGGAAAATGCTGAGCAACTGGCAGGCAGAGCCGATCGAAGCGCTGATGCGTCTGATCGAAACCCAGAGCAAAGCCACGCTGGTAAATTGGGCTGTCGGCTACGCGGAAGCGAACTTCCTGCTGATTTACTCGAAGCAATATCCTGAGGATCAAAGACCGCAGATTGCCCTGGAATATGCTCAAAAATGGCTGCGGAAAGAAGTCAAGCTACCGGAAGCTAAAAGGCACATTTTGGGTTGCCACGAAGCTGCGAAAGAGGCAGAAGAAAACCCTGCTGCCCAGGCGGCTGCCCGGGCAATCGGGCAGGCGGCCTCCAGCATCCACAGCGCGATGCACTCCCTGGGTTTAGCCCTCTATGGCGGGGTCGCTATCGCCTACGATCAGCTTGGCATGGACGCCCCCTGGGCGGAACACGAAGCCTTTGCCTTGAGAGAATGCGAAAAGATGCTCGCGGCGCTGCAAGCCGTGGCAGTCCCGGACGAGCCCAATCCCGTCAAGGTCAGATGGTTTTGTTAGGCACGAAAAATTATGCGGCGGATTGAGCAAATTAGGCGCATTCAGCCCTACGAAAAATGAAATAAAGCTCGTAAGCGTAGGTCGGAATGAGACCGCCTCAGACTCTTTGCCTGCAAATCACCTCTCGCGGGCTCACTCCGACGTCAACCCGTCCTAAAAAGGCGAAATTAAGGGCAATGGAGGATTGTACCAAGCGTAACATGCCCTCAATCCACCGTCACGTTAAAACTTAACTTATCTGCCCCTCAACCCAGTCCAGCATTGCCGCGATGACCACGTCCTTGTCAGGCTCGTTGTGGGTCTCGTGATAAAAACCATCCCAACGTTTGTAGGTTACCTTGCTGCCCAGGCGCTGCGCGAACTGATCCGAGCCAGCCACCGGGCAGATGGGATCGGCGCTGCCGTGCGCCAGGTAGAGAGGCACGTCCCATTCATTGGCTTTCGCCATCACGTCCTCCGCCGCATCCATCATGAAGGCTGCCAGGCGCACACTGGCTTTGGGGTGCACAAGGAGATCCTCGCGATATGCCTGGTTGCTGGCGGCGTCATGTGATAGCCCATCGATGGGCAAACCGTTGTTGACCGCCAGATCCGGTAAGAGGTTTTTCAAGAGACCCACAAGCCCACGCTGTGCCTTGGACATGCTGGCGGTATCCAGGGCGGGGCTGGTGGCGATGATGCCAGTCGGGCGTTCAGGACCATTCAGCCCGTAATACAGCACTTCCACAGCGCCCATGCTGTGCCCGTAGAGGAAGACCGGCAGATCAGGAAAGAGCTCCCTGGCCAATTTCAGAGCCTGGGTAATATCTTCCATCAAGCCTGCCGCGGAGTTGATCACACCTCTTTTGCCGCCTGTTTTGCCATGCCCCTGCTGGTCAAAGCCCAGCAGAGCTATCCCTTTGGCGTTGAGCTTTTCTGCCACATGCTGATAGCGCTGGATGTGCTCACCTAGGCCATGCACCAACACCAGCACCGCGCGGGCTTTTTCTTCAGGTTCCCAGACCTGCCCCCAAAGCGTTTCACCATTTGAAGATTTAAGTGTCAATTCCCTGGTTGTCATGCTTCCTCCTCGAAGCTGAAGATTACGTGTCGTTTGAGAAAACGTTCGACCGATTCATAATAATCGATCAGGTTAACTTTCTTTCTAAAACCGTGTCCTTCGCCTTCATACAGCTTATATTCATGCGGAATGTGGTTAGCTTTTAGCACACGAACGATGGACTCGGAGTGTTCGGGGGGGACGACTTTATCCGCACTTCCCTGGAAAATGGCTACCGCATCGCGGATTTTTTCAGCATGATAAACCGGCGACCAGGCATGGTATTTTGCCATCGCTTCAGGGAGTTCGCCTACTAGAGAGGTGTTGTAATGGAGTTCAAATTTGTGCGTATCCAGGTCAAACAGGTTAGAAACCCCATAGGAACACAAACCTGCCTTGAAGAACCCGGGGTAATGCACCAGCGCGTTCAGCAGCGTGTAGCCGCCGGCACTGCCGCCCTTGATGATCAGCCTGGCCGGGTCTGCCAGCCCGCGCGCGATCAGCGCCTGGCTGCCTTCGATCGTATCCTGCAGGTCAACCCTGCCCCACTCGCCTTTCAGCGCGTCGCGATAAGCCCTGCCATAGCCGGTGCTGCCGCGGTAGTTGACCACGAAATAGCCGTAGCCGCGGCTGGTGAAGAAATCTGCCTCGAGGTTGAAGGCGTCAAAAACCTGTGATGTGGGTCCGCCGTGGATGTAAACGATCACAGGCGGGGCACCGGCAGCCTCAAAATCGGGGTTGGCGGGCGGGTAGTAGAGCCCGTGCACCGTGACCCCGTCGGAGGATTGCCATGCAATCGCTTCGGGCTGGCTGAGAAACTCCACGGGCAGCACGTCGCTCTGGCTGCGCGCGATCACTTCGGTTTGACCGCCCGAAACGCGCAGCACACGCGGCGGTTTCGCGGCGGATTGGGCGATCAGCGCCAGCTCACCTTTCGACGAAACGCAGGGCTGCTCGATCAGCGTGTAGGGGGAGGTCTCAATTTCGGTGATCTGCCTGGTGTTCAGGTCGATGCGACGCAGGCTGGTTTGCCCGAGCTGATTTTCAATGAAGTGGATTTCCTGGCTATCGGCCGACCATGCAAGCGCGTGCACGCCCTGCACCCAGGCAGGCGGCATCAAAACCCGGTCCTGCAGCAGCGTATGTACTTCGCCGCTGGCTAACTGCATCAGCTTCAGCTGGTCCAGCTCGCCGGCGTTGCTCAGCCAGGCCAGCCTGCTGCCGTCGGGTGAGAAAATCGGCTGGAAGATGGGGGTGAATTCGTCTCCATCCAGCAGCTTCATATCGGTGAGGGTGCCTGCATGCGCGTTAAGAGCGGCCAGGTAGAGGCGGGTGCCATCCCAGGGCATGTTTGGGTGATCCCACTCCACCCAGGCAAGCAGTTTGCCATCCGGGCTGACTGCCGGCTGCATGAAAAAATCCGCGCCTTGCCGCAGGATCCTGGGCCACTCGCTGCCGTCCAGCGGGACGATCGCGAGCACGTCTTTGTTCTCGTAGGTGTGGACGAAAATCACAAAGCGCTCATCCGGTGTGATCACCGGTGCGGCGCAGCCCCCGAAAGCCGGGGTGATCGGGCGCGCCAGACCTTCGGCGTAGGTCTTGAAGTAAAGCCTCCCGTCGAGCTCTGCAAAGACGACTCCCTCTCGTCCGGCAAAGAAATCGCCGCCGCCGTAGCCGACCCCGCCGGAGGGGTTGAGATCGCCGCTCAGGTCAAAGGCTGCGTCGCTTGCGGGTTTGGCAAACAAGCTGGTTTTGCCGTCCAGTGATTGCGACCAGACCAAAAAATTGCCGTCTTGCGACCATTGCACGTCGTTCAGGCGGATGCTGCCTGCCAGCATGGCTGGGGTGATGGGGGAGGGCCAGAGACCGTGTGGGAGAGTTTGTTTTGTCATGTGTCACCTCGGTTTTAAATCTGCCGATTATTATACTCGTTGGAACCTACGGGAAAGGAGAATTGCCTGGATTTTGCCGGGAGGAAGGTTGGAGAGTATCGCGACAACAAATGGTGGACTCATTCCCGCTTACTCCGATTGCGAAAACTCAGTCAGAAGCCTTTTACATGAGGTCATAATGCTGACAAAGTGCAAAAGTGCAAGGATTTTGCGTATGTCAAAATTGCACTTTCTCCTCACAACTGCTCTCCCCAATTATTTGACGCGAGTCGAAGTGCGTGCTAAAATTGGGCTTCTCTATGGGCGCGTAGCTCAATGGTAGAGCAGCGGCCTTTTAAGCCGTTGGTTCAGAGTTCGATCCTCTGCGCGCTCATTTTTTGTTGCCCCCGGTTGCAAGCCGGGGGCTTTTGTTCTCAGTTATTCGTAGGCCGGACATCGTGCCCTATGGGTATTGCGCTTCTCAATTCGGTAGGTGTTATGCAGGTTGGGGTGAGGTTGCCAAGCCCTGGGCTTCCCCTTGGATGGAGACCTAACGGTCATCAAACGCGTTCGGTGAGGACACCGGCGCGATCAAGGTTATTAGGCTTCCCCTTCCAGGTCGCCTTAACCTAAGAAGATCGATACGTAGGGTTGATGCCTGTGTCACCAATTAATTTGTCCCTATGTGTTCAATTTTTGGCACAGGGTCAATAGCCGTGCAAAGCCTCCCTTTGCAGGATGCGTCAACCAAAAAATTGTGGAACAGGCAGGCCAGTTCCCTACAAGATGCAATCTTTTCGTAGGCCGGATTGCGCTTCTCAATCCGGCAGCTACTTTGGGAGTTGGGGTGAGGTTTTCAAGCGTTGGGATTCCCCTGGGGGCTCTTGCCTGCCCTGTTTGCTTTCATACGGGGTTTACCGAAGACTAAGCTGGCTCCTGCCGCACAGCGGATAGAAGACTGAACAGGGTTTTTTTTAGACCGAGAGCCTCTCCGGATATCTCAACCTCGAGGGAGTATTATCAGATCTCGGAGAGAATCCGTTCTGATTTGTGAACCCTTTAAAGCTATAATTAGCTATCAATTCGGGGTTCATTCCGAAAGGGGTTCCATGAAAACAAACTTCCTCCGCATCATTGCTTCAATGGCGATTTTGTCCATACTGCTTCTACCTGCCCCGATCAAAGCTCAACCAAGTGCCCAACCACCAGAATCTACCTTCCAAAACAGCAAGTTTTCTGAAAAGATTGATTTACCAGAAGGTCTTGCTGATTCTGAATGGCAGGATATCCAGACCCAGATCCTATCAAACCTCACCCAGCAGGCTTACCTGAAAGCATCCAACACAAATGCGGCGGATGATTTTGGCTGGTCCGTTGCCATCTCGGGTGACACGCTTGTAGTTGGGGCTTTCCGGGAAGACAGTGCTGCCACGGGCGTCAATGGGAACCAGAATGACAACAGTGCTTCAGACGCAGGGGCTGCCTATGTTTTTGTCCGTAGCGGCACCAGCTGGTCACAGCAGGCTTATCTGAAAGCTTCCAACACAAATGCGGGGGATAATTTCGGTAATCCGGTTGCCATCTACGGTGGAACCATTGTGGTTAGTGCTCCCCTTGAAGATAGCGCAGCCACTGGCATTAATGGAAACCAAAGTGATAATAGCGCAAGTGGTGCTGGAGCAGTTTACGTTTTTGGTCGCAGCGGCACCACCTGGTCCCAACAGGCTTATCTGAAAGCATCCAATACCAATGCTGAGGATTATTTTGGCGACACGATTGCCGTTTCTCAGGACACAATTGTTGTGGGTGCACCCGGTGAAGATAGTGCTGCCACCGGTGTCAACGGAAACCAAGGAGATAATAGCGCTTCTTACGCGGGGGCTGCCTATGTTTTTGTACGCAGCGGCACCTCCTGGTCCCAACAAGCCTACTTAAAAGCCTCCAACACGAATGCCTATGATGATTTTGGTTTTCCCGTTTCAATCTCCGGGGATACGATCGTAGTTGGAGCTCCTCTTGAAGATAGCGCCGCTACAGGTGTCAATGGAAATCAGGGTGATAATAGCGCCTCAAGCTCCGGGGCTGCATACGTCTTCGTGCGCAGCAGCAGCAGCTGGTCTCAACAGGCCTACCTGAAAGCATCCAATACTAACGCAGGCGATTATTTTGGCAATTCTCTTTCCATCTCCAATGACACAATTGCGATTGGTGCTCCCCGTGAAGATAGCTCTTCCACCGGAGTAAACGGGAATCAGAATGACAACAGCGCTAACTGGGCAGGTGCTGCCTATGTTTTTGTGCGCAGCAGCACCATCTGGTCCCAACAGGCTTATCTGAAAGCGTCCAACACACAAGCAGATGATTACTTCGGCGAAGCCGTTGGCATCTCTGGCGATACGATTGTGATTGGTGCGCTTTATGAGGACAGTTCTGCTACAGGGGTGAATGGCAACCAGGGCGACAACAGCGCTATCGACGCAGGGGCTGCTTATGTTTTTGTGCGCAGTGGCACCAGCTGGTCACAGGACGCCTACCTGAAAGCTTCCAACACGAATGCGGGGGATGGGTTTAGTGATTCAGTCGCCCTTTCTGGCGACACAATCTTGATCGGTGCTCCCTATGAAGACAGCGCTGCCACTGGTGTGAATGGGAATCAGAATGACAACAGCGCTGACGGGGCAGGAGCTGCTTATGTTATTGTCGGTGAGCCCAGCACTCCACCTATTGATCCCTCCTGGCTGCTGATGTATTATTTCGCTGGCGATAATGATCTGGACGAACATCTGGATTATGAGTTTTACACTGTCAGAAGTAACCTTCAGCCTTACGTTGATATTGCCGTATTTCAAGATTCAGAAAGCAAGGGCACCACATACTGGTATTTTCCATCAGGCGGTTCCGAGGTAAAGAATCTCATGGGTAACTTGAATTCTGGTGATGGTCAAACATTGTCGGATTTTGTTTCCTGGGCAAAACAGCTATCTTCGGCTCCCCATACTGCCCTCATTATTGCTGATCATGGGCATGGTCTTACAGGCGTGGCTTGGGATTATCGAAGTGGTAAGGATAAAATTTTGGTCGATGATGAGCTTCGGGATGCGATGATTGCATCCGGTCCGGTTGACGTTTTATACACTGCCGCTTGCCTGACAGCAAATCTGGAATTTATGTGGGAGTTGCGCGACTATACTGATTATTATGTAGCAAGTGAATCGCAAGCCATTGCCCCAATAACGCAAACTTATGTTTTTCATATTGGTGAGAACACTTCTGCACGTGACCTGGCAGTCAGCATGGCAGAGTCTTACTATAACCAGTTTGGAGAGAATGAAGATAAACCCTCTACAATATCTGTCACCAATATGGCTTATATCTACGACATGTTCGTCAAAACGAATGATCTGGCTTTAGCTATTAAGAATGCTCCTCTAGATGTCAAATTGAGCTTATGGTATTTATTGGACGCGTCCATCCTTCAAAGATTTGATGAGGACAACCCCATTGATGGAATATGTAATTCTGACCGATTTGGTGATCTTTTCCACTTTGCTTCTCTTGTTGATTATTATTCAGAATTATCACCTTATGCTCAGGCTTTACTGAATCTTGAAGGTCAATTCGTCGTTTATGACAAAGCTTGGTCCGGATCTCCCGTAGAGGGAGTAGAATGGCAACATTACAACGCAAGAGGTGTTTCCATTGCCTTGCCTCGTGATCCAATTTCCTTTTACGATGGTGAATGGATCGAATTTGCTAATGGCGCTGACTGGTCGTTCGCTAATCCAGGGATTCAATCCGTGACTACGGTTGATGGTTTCAATTGGGGTCCAATGGTTTCTGATCTTATTTTTATCAATAACCCCCAAGGTGAAGACGATCCTCTGCCTCCTGACCCTCTTCCCTTGCTTATTCAGTACAATTTCTATATTCCCTTGATTCTCAGGTAGTTGTTAATAGTATCTGCTTACCGGATCGTAGGTTTTTTATGATCCGGTTTTTTGTTTGAAGAGAGAGGACACCTCTTTTTCAGGTCCCCATCCTTTTTTGTGTACTACACCGATGTGCGTGTGCGCATTTATTTTCTAAATTTCAATCTGTTCCGTTTATAATTTGTCAATGAAAGCAATGTCCGCTTATCGAAAGGGGTTTTCATGGGAAAAAGAGTTACTTTTGTAATAGCTTGTAATCTTATCGCATTTATCCTGACGGCATGTGTAATAACTATCTCACCCGAACCAGATGACCAGGCCACACGGGACTTTGTTCAGACTCAACAAGAGGGTTCAGATTCTCCTCTGACTGAAGTAACGCCATCTACAGAGGTTGCAAATGTTCTAAATACACCCACAGTTGAACCCGTTCGCGGACCCTCCGACCCAAATTATGTTTATGAACAAGTAAAAAAAACCATCGAATACAAAGATTCCAGCTACTTGCGGGAATTCTTTACCGGTGAGTGGGAACTAGGCTCAATGCATTTAGCGACCTGTGAAACTTATTCCAATTGGTCCCCACCGCCTTTGGAGAAGCTTGAGGATTACATGCTAGGCGACCTCAAATGTGAAGGTATTGAATATACAACTGGATTGTTAGCAATTTATTACTCCGGTTGGGAGCCTGATGTGACTGATTGTGGTGTCTCTTCCTTGCATGGATCGGATACTGCTGGTTTCATTTTTTACAGGGAATCTAAAGGTGGAGATTTCAGACTTCTTTCCCTGTTTAAAGGAACAATCCGTGAGCGAAATTGGGGGGGGTTAGGGGAGGACGGATCTCTCTGGAAACCATACAATTTAATCTCATGCGACACCCAAAACATCACAAATTTTGAACAAGCCATATGCCCTGGTGCTCTGCCACAACGCTTGAGGATTGGTGAGCAAGGTTATGTTTGTACGCCACAAGGAGTTGATGCTGCCGGTGATGAGTTTTATGGAGGCTATGATTTTGGTCAAAAAAGTATTCCATATGGCACAGAGTTTACAGTTAAATCAGGTCCATTTTGCACTGGGGACGGGCGGAGTTGGTTTAATGTTGTCACTTCAGATTGTTGGTCAGGCTATGTCCCTGAAGGAGGGGATGAAGAAGGTGAGTACTACTTGTGTCCAGGAACGTTAACTTCGCAAACCACGGAGGACGACTATACTCCCGGGCAATCCTCTTGCCCTGGTGCGCCTCCTCAAAGGCTGATTGTTGGAAATCGCGCAATGGTTTGCCCTTCGGTGGCATCTGTGAAAGTCAGAAGAGCGCCTGGTATGTCAGGCTCAAGACTAACTTCGCTGCCATCAAATACTGAATTTTATGTAATTGGAGGGCCTATTTGTGCTGGGAATAACTGGTCCTGGTGGCAGGTTAGGACAGATAGTGGGCAGGTGGGGTGGATGGCGGAAGGCGGTGATGAAGTAGACCCTTATTTCCTTTGCCCGATTGAGGGAATTTCGCCAGTTTCCACAACAACGACACCAACAAGTCCCAATGCAAACGTCGATACATCAGATATGGTACTAATTCCGGCTGGAGAATTTGAAATGGGTTGTGATCCAGACCACAACAGCGGGAGGGAGTGTAAATCCTCTGAGCTTCCACGGCATACTGTTTTTCTCGATGCATACTACATCGACAGGACCGAGGTGACTAATGCTGAATTCGCAGAGTGCGTGGCCGCCGGGGCTTGCACGGCACCAGAATATACAAGTGCAATGAATCGCGAATTCTATTACGGCAATCCAACATACGCTGATTTCCCCGTTACTGGAAAGTATTGGTCTGAAGCAAACGCTTACTGCACCTGGGCAGGAAAGCGTCTACCTACTGAAGCGGAATGGGAGAAAGCAGCCCGGGGTACCACATCGCGTACTTTTCCATGGGGAGATGACGACCCGAACTGTGATTTGAGTAACCTAGAGGCGAGGCCCCTATATAGTCCTTGTTTGGGTGACTTCGAGGCCAACGGTAACACAGAAGGAACTACTAATTTGGTTGGGAGTTACCCGGAAGGTGCCAGCCCATATGGTGTGTTGGATATGGTAGGGAACGTCCGCGAATGGGTAAGCGACTGGTTTTCTTCAGATTATTATGCGGTGAGTCCATACTCCAATCCAACCGGTCCAGCAAGTGGCAACAGCAAAGTACTGCGCGGAGGAAGCTTTTTTAGCCCTATAAACAGTTTATCAGAACGCTCTGGTAATCCCCCAGACTACTTCCACTTTACCTATGGTGCAGGTATTGACTATGGGTTCCGTTGTGTTTACCCAGTGAGCAAACCTTGATACTGTTTACCTTTGAAAGAGTACTTGAATAGACGGCTTGGCGATTGTATTTTCTGCTTCTGATCAAGGTTATCTTGTTTGGAAAACTGCTCTGAAGATGGAATCCTCTGGTGGCTTCACCATAAGGGGGTAGGGTTAGAAAAGTCAAGCTTTACAACAAACGCTTCTCAGGCCAAGTGCCTGGAAAGGCTTGGGCTTTCCCTGGGGGAAGCTGGATCCCGCCGTGAAATGGACGGGAGACTGATGAGGGTCTTTTTTAGTGGTTGTAAGTCGGATTACGCTTCTCAATTCGGCAGCTGTTTTGCAGGTTGGGGCGAGGTTGCCAAGCCCTGGGCTTGCCTTGGATGGAGACCTAACGGTCATCAGCCGCGCTCGGTGTGGACACCGGCGCGATCGAGATTTTTAGGCTCACCCTTACAGGACGCCTCGACTTAACAAGATTGTGGTGGAGGATTGACGTCTGTGCAAAGCCTCCCCTTGCGGGATGCATCAACCAAATCGTTGTGGAACAGGCAGTCCTGTTCCCTACAATGTGCAATATTTTCGTAGGCCGGATTGAGAAGCTCAATCCGGCTCTTCTTTCTCAGGTCAGACAAAGTGCAGTTCATGGTGACGAGGGTGCTGTGTCTTGGGCTTCCCCTGGGGGAAGCTGGATTTCGCCGTGTAACGGACGGAATACTGATGAGGGAAAACCATCAATCCTCAAGTATCACTCATCCACTGCAAGCGGTTCCCACCTGCCCCGGCTTGCCACGGCCTTCCCCCAATCGAAGCCTATGTCACCTGATGATCACCGGCAGATAGGTGTTGGCAGATGTGCAGGCCGAAAACTCGGACTGCCCCAGGCTGGGTCCCCAGGCTGTCGCGGTATAGAACATAAACGCTTTGGGCAGTGGCAGGTTGAGCACAAACTCTGCCAGCCCGCCCACGGCTATGTCGGTCACGTAGCCAAGATAGACCTGCCCCTCACCATGACCGAATGGATCACAGGAGTCGCTGGCGAAAAAGGACACAGACACCTCTTCATCCTCAAGCGTAGGCACCTCCACCGCGAACAACACCCTGCCAGTGCTTGGGAAGCTGACACTCTTGATGATGGGGAAGTTCTGAATGTCGTCGCTTTCATCCGGATCGTTCGGTGTTACTCCCTGCTGGCCTGCCTGACGCCATACATCAATGCCCAATTCGCTGTTGTCGTGGATTTGATTCCCCATCACTTTCGCATAAGCCGACTCGATCTCGATGCCATTGCCACCATTGTGGGCGATGATGTTTTCGTAAGCAATGCTTGTTCCACCGATGTTGGTATCCATCGCGTACTGCACTACGATCCCATCCATCCCGTTCCCCAAAGCCTGCCCGACGCTATTGACCCCAATAAAATTGCCCCGGATAGAGGTGTTCAGGCAACCTTCCCCCACGAATATACCCTGGCGCGTGTTCCCCGCGATTATGTTCCCTGTTCCTGCAGTCGTTCCGCCGATAAAATTGTTCAGTGAGCTAATGAGCGTGATCCCGTAATTGTTTGGCAGAGCGGCGGTCTGAGAAGCATTCAGGCCAATCGTGTTCCCCCGGATGGCCGTGAGGTCGCTATTGACCACGTCAATCCCAGCCCACCCATTCCCCGCGATCAGGTTCCCCTGCCCAGCTGCATCCCCCCCGATGATATTTCCGGAAGACACAGCAGCACCGCCACCGTTACCAATCCGAATTCCCGAGTTTCCGTTGCCAACAGCCACTGTTCCGCTTATGTCAGTCCCAACGTAATTCCCCATCACTACGTTCTCGTTACCAACCACGTATACTCCATTGGAGGAATTGCCGCTGATAACGTTGCGCCTGCCTGCCGTGCTTCCGCCGATCGTATTGCCGGTCGAATTCGAAACATACACTCCGGTGGAATTGGGCAGGGCGGTAATTCCATCATCCTTGACCCCAATGTAATTCCCTTTCACCACGTTCATGGCGCTGTCCAGCAGGTAGATGCCGTAAGCTGTATTGCCGGCAATCACGTTGCGTTCCGCAATCGTATCTCCACCGATGACGGAGGAAGCAGTATGCCACAGCTTGATCCCGCCCAAGTTTGGTTTGTCGACGATGTACGGCCAGACCATATTCCCGATCTTGTTGCCGGTGATAAGCAGCCCGGTCACAGGGTCCCCGGTGGGCGGCCAGGTCGATATGCCAAAGCCGTTAAAATTGGCAATGGTCAGTTTCTTGATCGCGCAATTATTTGCCCGGACTTCCAGCCCGGGGTAGCTCCCTCCCATTCCATCCATAACCAGCTCCGAGTTGTCGTCCATATTTGGTCCCTGGATGGTTGTGCCAGCCACCATCAGCCCGGGCAGGGCTGAGTTGACCTCGATGACGGTCGGAGCGCTGGGCACACTGTGGTCTATGTTAAAGGTGATCACTGTGCCGTGGATTGATTGTTTTTGATTTGCATGTTGGATTGCCGCGCGAAGGGTGCAAACGCCATTGCCCGTGGAAGTTTCACAAATACTGTCATTGGCAAAATCTGCTTCATCCCCAGTGGAATTAACCACGATTGAAAGGGGCGTTTGCGCACGCGTTGGGTCGGCTTGGACTCCAAGGCAGAGGGTAAAGATCAGCAGGGTGCAAAATTGAACTATTCTCTTGAAGGATTGCTTTTGCATACGAAACCTCCTGGTGGTGGAACAAAAGCGAATGGAGTTCTGGGCAAACAGCTGGCCAGGTCTTGAGCACGCGCAGCGGCTCAAGCAAATTCAGTTGAATGTGGGGTTGAATTTATGTAAGAAATTATACGATAAATCGTGTCAGATGGCGGGAAATTGAGGGATAATTTTAAACTTGATCGGCCTCACCTAATTGGATACCTGCGATCAGAAATCAGGCTTGGCATGCCAAGCCCCTACGAAAGCATGGGTTTACCCTCAGGTGATTGTGCCGGCATCCTCGCCGGGCACACGATTTGACCGTTGAAGATCCCAGCACGAAGTGCGTGTGGTAAGGTCTCCATTACTACATGGTCATGAAAAATAGGAGACCTGACGGTCAGAAGCCTTAAATGTCCAGGAGACCATGTAAGAACAAGTTGCATTTCAACTTTCTTCATAGGCTCTGGAGATTAATACCTGCGCCTTTTTTAAATCCTCTTCAGAATCAATGGTTACTTCTAAGTTGCCAGTACCATAATGGCCAATATTAGTCACGTCTCGAGTGAAGCCGTGTTCTATCTGGATAGTAGCAGGATCAAGCTTTAAAAACACGACGATCTCCTTGTTTGATGGATGAAATTCAAAACAAGCAAAATTGGAAAGGCGTTTAAAGGCGATGTATAGTTTGGTCGTTTTTTCTTGGATATCATCTCCCAGGGCGAAGATGTAGGCTTTTATGGTCTCATACCAGTCTTTTTCAGTGCTACCCATTTTTTCGTAGGCTTCCACGACGGTATTTTGTCTTCCACCACCACGTTTTGGTTTTAGTTCCGGTTCTGCGCTGACAACGTTGACCAATTCAAACAACATGATGTCATCATCAAACTTACGGTAACGAATCAATTCGATGTTTCTGTTGATCTGTTGAACGGCATATTCGTCGTATTTTGTAAAATCACTGGCAATGCACAACAATCTGGCATTGTTCCATTCAATATCACTCTGTTTAATCTTGCCAATTCTATTCATTACTAATAATGTAAATTCACCTTTGTGGTCAAGCAGCCAATCAAGATAGAAAAGCCCCTGATTTATTACGTTTTCGTTAATGGATCGTTTGTACTCAATAATGACTGGTGCATTATTTTCGTCAATCCCCAGAGTGTCAATCCTGCCGCCATGCGTTTTTCCAGTGCCATATTCACTGGCGAGAAACTTGACTCCCAAGAACATTTCAAGGTTGTGCTCAATAGTGGTTTGTAGTGATTTTTCAACAGCAATCGATTGAACATTTAGTTCTATCGCACTTGAATTTTTGGTTTTGAAAAGTTTTATGGTGCTCAAGATTATCTCCTATGTAGTTATTTTGTAAATAACTGTATCACAAATCAAATAGCACCGCTCCTTTTAAACGTTTAAACTCACCCCCTTTTTAGAGGGGGAATTTAAGGGGGTGGTGGTTTACTTCCCCATGAACAGCTTACCAGCGCTGTCGAAGTGGTGGGCGAGGGTGCCGTCGGGGAATTGGATGGTGGTGTTCTTACCCTCCCGCCGAACTTCCAGGCCGCGATAGCGCACGATCAGCGGCCAGGGGCAGGGGTTTTCCCCCGAGATGCTGACTTTCTGCTCGTTGATGATCTGGATCCCTGCGATCTCAAGCAGTAGCAGCGGCGGCAGCAGTCCGCGGATGCTGTTGCGATTACCCTGGCAGGTGCCGCTGCTGCTATGGAAGCCTTCCATCAGGGTGTGTTCGCGTTTGAGCATGCCGGTGAAGCCCAGCATCAGCCGGCTGAGCAGGTCGAAGGCGAGCTTCTTCTCACCGATGCGGTTTAGGTGCTCGATCAGGAGGCAATTCCAGCTGATGTTCACCTTGCCGCCATCGGTTTTAGCAGGGTTGAGGTCGGTGGGCAGACCAAAGCGATAGCGGACATCCTGCGCGTTGACCCAGGGGGGCGCTGCTTCTTCGCCGGCTTGCCCCTCCCAGCCCAACTGCTGGCTGATATCAGTAATCCGCAGGTCGCTGGTGTAAACCTGCACCTTTCCATCATTAAGGTCCAGATCTTCCAGGCGGTCGAAACGCGAGAAGACGCTTTGGCTGGTGATGTGGAATCCGTGGGTTAGCCAGAGCATGTCACTGGAAGTGATGGTTTCGCGCAGTTCATGCCCCTGGCTGTCCGCGCCAATGACCTGGAAGTCTGAGCGCAAAAAGATTGCGCGACAATTGAGCAGGATGTTCAGCCTGGCTGGTTCAGCAAGCTGGACGCTCTCCCATTTTGGATCGGGCAGCTGGAGTTCTGCGAGCAATTCGGAAGGGTGGACGCGATGGGTGTCGCGGTCGATGAAGGAGGCGTCGGGTGGCCCGGCGCGAAGGCGATCGATGGCTGCCTGAAGACGCTGTTGGCAGGGCAGGATCCTGGAGGAGAGTTCCTCCTCACCCAGCACGCGCGTCATGCGCTGGAGGGTTTCAAGCTCGCCCGAAAGCAGGCTTGCCAGCCCCAGGCTTTCAGTGCTTGCGATGCGGGTGGGGAAGGAGTCTTCCTGCCAGACGTTGAAGTTTGGCAGGTCTGCCAGCCCGGCATAATCGGGATCAGGCCACTCGGGCAGAGCGTCCTGGTCGCGGTCGTGTTGAGGGGAAAACCAGCGCAGAGTCTGCTCAACCAGCGCCGGCAAGTATTCTGCCAGGAATTGGGGCTGCTGGTGATAAGTATGGACGTCCCAGACCAGTGCGGCAAGCTGTGGGAAGGGTGGCGCGTATTTGAAATCGCTTTTCAGTTTGTTGAGAATGCCGCGTACAAGTTCGACGGCCAACTGGGTCTGGGTGGGAAGCAGGGCGCGCACGAACTGCCGGATCTGCAAGATCGTGCCCGCATCCGAGTTTCCATTCCAGCCGAAGCGTGATTCGAAGGCCTTGCCCACGGGGCTGTGGGTGTTGCGCTTGTCAAAATAAGTCAGCCCTTGCTTGTGGTCCTCCGGCTGTTTGACGAGCAGGTTGGTTTGATCCTGCAGGCTCTTGAAAACCAGGTTCCAGTCCTGCAGTGGGGTTTCAATGTCGAGCGCGCGGGCCTGACAGGCGACCTCAAGGCGGGCAACTTCCGCATCCCAGTTGACAGGGAAAACTTTGAGGGTGCGTTCCTGGCTTTGGGTGGGCGAGAACGCCAGGCTGCAGCGCCATAGAACGGAGAATTCTTCGCCCGGCTGGAGCAGTCGGCTGATCTCGAGCGCCTGGTGGGGGCTGATGACCGACCTGAGCATGCCTTCCATGATCAGCGCGACGGTCAGCTCACCGCTTTGCCCGCGCAGGTAGGTCTGGTAGTCCAGCTTTGTGATGGACATTGCCTTTCCGCCGTTCAGCGGCACCAACAAGCCTGCCATGCGCGCGCTCAGCTCGGCGTTTTCCGGACCGGTGTTGCGCAGGGTGACGCGCCCGCTGATGGCATAGGGCTCGCGGGCCCAGAATTCGAAAGTTGCCTGGGTATTTGGGTCGGGCGAGAGGTTTAGATTGGCGTAGTTTCCACTCAGGCTGTCAATTCGGGGAGAGGAAAGAAACTCGTTCAGGTTCTGGTAGAGGTGCTTGTTTCGGGTGACGAAAGGAAAGATGCGGAAGGATTGCGCCTGGAGCCCGAGGCTGCTCTGCAATGAAAGCGGCTGATTTGGATCGAGCTCCAGCTGCCAGACGATATCCGGGCTTGCGAGGTCAGCCGTGAAGGCGTGATCCGCTGCAAGCGTGAGGCTGATGGGGTCGGTGGTGAAGTAGGGTCCGGATGGCATAGCATAAGTATAAACTGATTAGCCTCTGCCGGCTTATAAAAGCCGCTTCTCAGCAAAAACCCTTAAGCCGGATTGAACCGCGCAATACCCATAGGGCACGATGTCCGGCCTACGAACTGCTGTACAGTTGGAGACCTGAAGGTCAAAGACCTCGCACGGTCTGCCCACACGTACTTTCAGCGCTGGGGTGCTTCGCAAGACACCGGCGAGAACTTAGAACTACGCTCAGGCAATCCGCTCTGTGAACTTTCGCCTTAGAAACGGGAACTTTTACGGACCTCATGACGTTTTTTAGCTTATGTTAAAATGGCAGCATGGATAACAGGATGGATGAGCCTATGGACGAGAAAGAAGCGACTGATATCAGACCCGCAGAATACCAGGAATTGGATGCCTTCAAGGAGACGCCGGGATACACCCCTGCTCTGGATCCGGTCGGCAAATTTGATGCCTTTGAGGGCTACGGCTCCGAAGATTTGCGGGAAACCGCTGCGGATATAAATCCCGAGCCTGAGCAAGAATCTGCTCCCGAGCCAGAGTCCAACCAGGAGCCTGCTTCTGAAACTGATTTGGTGTCGGAGTCTGAAAGCGATTCGGAGACAGACCCTGTCTACGAGCCAGAGAATAAGCCAGATTCAGAGCCTGAACCCGGAACATCGAAGGATTCGAGCCACTTCTCGGAACTGGCTGAATTCAAAGAGGTTGAAAGTTACCCCGAAACCGATTGGGAAGCGGAAGCGATAAGGGACTTCGGCACCGGGCATTGGGCAGTGGAGCCAAAGCTGGAAGATGAGGTGCCGCAGCCGGTGATGGAACCGGAGCATTTAGAGACGATCCTGAACTCTGATGACATCCCAACCATTCCCCCCAAGGCAGAAGACCTGCCCCAGGCAGTTGAGCCTGAACCGGAACCATTGCCACAAGCAGTGGAAATGGTAGATCCTCACGCGACTGTGCTGGCTTCCACGGCTTTTGCCAACAACGTCGAGCTGGCGAAGGAAGGCACGCAGCCTGTGGTGACTTCACAGACCCAGCCCAAGAAAATTATCGCACAGACCAAACCCGAACCTGCCGCTGGCGGCAGTGGGAAAAAGGTAAAGAAAGCCAAACCGCCCAAAAATGGAAAGAGAAGCGGTTGTTTCGGCAAGACTTTGCTGATTGGCGCGATTATCTTTTTGCTGGTAATGATGGGCGTGGCGGCTTTCGCGATTTACAAGTATTTTGATATTGCCAAGACCCTGCCGGCAGTCGATGAGCTGCAAAACCGTGCATCGCAGTTTGAAACCACGCGCATCCTCGACCGTAACGGAAACATTCTGTACGAGATCGTCGATCCAAATGCCGGCAAACGCACCTACGTGCCGCTTGAACGCATCTCGCCTTACCTGATTGCCGCGACGATCGCCACCGAGGATAAGGAATACTATAACCATCCCGGCTTTGACCTGGTGGCTTTGGCGCGCGCGCTCTACAGCAACTACACCTCAGGCGAGATCGTTTCGGGCGCCTCCACCATCACCCAACAGCTGGCGCGTATGCTGCTGCTAACGGACGAACGTTTTGTGCAGTCCTACGAACGGAAAGCGCGCGAGATCATCCTGGCGGCAGAAATTACGCGGCGCTACACAAAAGAACAGGTGCTGGAACTTTATCTCAACGAGATTTTTTATGGCAACTTTGCCTACGGCATTGAAGCCGCTGCAGAAATCTATTTCAACACCACCGCCGCGGACCTGACGCTGTGGCAATCTTCCTTTTTGGCAGGTCTACCGCAAACGACAGTACTGTACGATATTTATACAAACCGCGAAGCTACCCTGAACCGGAACAAGACAGTTTTGCTGCTGATGTACGAGTTAAGCAATGAAAAAGGATGTATCGAAATCGGCGAAAATCTCGACAGGGTCTGCCTGAACGCGATGCAAACGCTGGAGGCAGCCGACACGTTGGAAGCGTATGAGTTCAAGAAGCGGGATTTTGTGATGGAATTTCCGCATTGGGTGGTGTTTATCCAGTCTTTGCTCGAGTCGCAATTCGACTCACAGACGATCTACCGCTCGGGATTTACCATCTACACAACGCTTGATCCGGATTTACAGCGGCAGGCGGAAAAGGCTGTGCGAGACCAACTCGCATTAATGACTGAAAATAACGCCACCAATGGAGCAGTGGTTGCGATGGACCCCAAGACCGGTGAGATCCTTTCGATGGTGGGATCAGCAGACTTCAATAACCCGGAGATCAGCGGGCAGGTCAACATGGCATTAACCCAAACCCGCCAGCCTGGGTCTGCCATCAAACCCCTGACATACCTGGCAGCATTTGAGAAGGATTGGACTCCCGGTACTCTGATTTGGGACGTACCTGCGAGTTTTCCGCCTTCGGGCGACCCCAACGACACCAATCCGCGCTATGAGCCGGTAAACTATGACGGTCGCTTCCACGGTCCGGTGACCGTGAGGGACGCGTTGGCAAACTCCTATAATATTCCAGCGGTTAAGGCGCTTGAATATGTGGGGATTTATGACGACCCAAGCACGCCCAACCCGGACGGCTTCATCAACCTGGCGCGCCGGTTGGGCATCACCAGCCTGAACCGTCCTGACTATGGGCTCTCGCTGACCCTGGGCGGCGGTGAGGTGAGCCTGTTAGAACTGACAGGGGCTTACCAGGTGCTGGCGAACGAGGGGCGCAAAATTGCGCCAGTGGCTATCAGCAAGGTTATCGACCATAAGGGCAATGTGATCTATGAATACCTTCCGACCAATGGTGAACAAATAGTGCGTGCGGCACACGCCTACCTGCTATCTTCGATTATGTCTGATAATAACGCCCGCGCGCCAATGTTTGGCAGCAACTCCGTGTTGGCATTGCCTTTCCAGGCGGCGGTTAAGACCGGAACCACCAACGATTACCGCGATAACTGGACCGTCGGCTACACCCCGGATTTGGTGGTGGGGGTGTGGGTGGGGAACGCGGACTACACGCCCATGGTCAACACCTCCGGTGTGAGCGGCGCCGCGCCGATCTGGGCGAACATTATGCAGACTGGCATTCAGCATTTGCATGGCGGGAATGCTTCCGCATTCGCCCGACCTTCGGACGTGGTGGATATGACGGTTTGTTCTGTCTCGGGTACGGTTCCAAGCGAATATTGCCCCAGCCAACGTACGGAGGTGTTCGCCTCTGACCAGGGTCCGCTGCCAAAGGAAGAAGATTTGTGGGTGAGGAGCACCATTGATGCATGGACGGGGCTGCAGGCTTCACCTGCCTGTTCCGAGTTCACGAAAGAAGCATTGACGATCAACGTGGAAGACAAGGATGCCATCAAATGGCTCAAGACGGATGCCGGCAGAGGCTGGGCGGATCGATACGGCTTCCCTGATCCGCTGGTGATCAAACCTGAAAGGGAATGTCGTTTGGATGACCCCAGACCGATCATTGACCTGGTGAATTTGCAATCTCCAATTGCTGAAAATCCATTCCAGGTGGTGGGGGTGGTGGACGCGACGGCAAACTTCAAGCAATATAAACTCCACTGGGGTGAGGGTGAGAACCCAACCCAGTGGAACGCTCTGCAAGAGGATTGGATTAGAACGCCAATGCGCAGCGCGGGCGTGCTGACGGAATGGGATGTGAGTGAGTTGGATGGCAAGGTGATTACGCTGCGCGTGACACTGCACAGCACTCAAAATACCGAGGTGCAGAAAAAGTACACCCTCTATTTCACGCTGCCAACGCCAACACCGAGCCCCACGCCTACACCAACCGAGACCCCAACGGTGACGCCGACTCCCACTCTCACTTTGACACCGACGGAAACGCCCATGCCCACAATCCCACCGGAAGCGACGCCAACACCAGAGGAGCCATAATTACAGAAAAGAATCGGGTTCAGTTTTTGAACCCGATTTTTTATCTGGGGGTTTTCCCTTCAGCATAGGTGGGTTGGCTATTTTAAGATTCAGGTAGGTGAAAGCATCCTGACACCCACCCACCGCAAAAACATTGGATTAGCAGGAGGGGTGTCAGAACAGGTGATCTTGCTGTTGGTGGGTTGGCTATATTGAGCCTTAGGTAGGTGAACGCATTCTGACGCCAACCCACCCTACCAAAATGCTGCTTTGATAGCAAATAATTTTCGCCCAATCCAATAAAAATGTACGTTGGGTAGGTGTCACCAAGCATTTACAGGACGCACAAATGGCTATAGCATACCCACCACAAAAACGTTGGATTAGCAGGAGGGGTGTCAGAACAGGTGATCTTGCTGTTGGTGGGTTGGCTATATTAAGATTCAGGTAGATGAAAACATTCTGACGCCAACCCACCCTACCAAAAAACTGCTTGATAGCAAATAATTTTCGCCCAAACCAATAAAAATGTACGGTTGGTAGGCGTCATCAAGCATTTACAGGATGCACAAATGGCTATAGCATACCCACCGCAAAAACATTGGATTAGCAGGAGGGGTGTCAGAACAGGTGATCTTGCTGTTGGTGAAATGGCTGTCGCAGGGATTAGGTTGATATAGCTCATGCGACGCGGATTCACCCCGCATCTTTTTGTCAGCCGCAAGGCATCAGAACAAAGCCAATTGTGACGAGCGGTACTGCGGCGGGTCGCCGGTGATCTGCGAGGCAAACAGATCCCGGTTGAGGAGGGGGTTATCGCTCAAATTACGCAATTGACGGAATTTTACAATGCTCCAATCCTCGGTTTTTAGAGACTGCAGATGGGGATCACGTCGCAGTTTGAAGGCAGCCAGGTTTGCGCGGCTGCCTGGCAGAACAATCAGTTTTGTGCCTGGCAAATCCTGGTGGCGGATGAGCAAGTCTGAAAATTCGGTGGTGATGATCGGGAAGAAGGTGAAAACCGGTGTGCCATCTTGAGAAAGCCAAGCAATGGAGTCAGTTCTTAACTCGCGCCTCATGCCCAAACGGTTTGCAAGGGATTCGATCAAATCGTAGATAGTCCTGAGATCCTTCTGGCGTTCTCTGGTGGCTTCAAACGCGCGCAGTGACCAGGCTTTGTAATCGGGAGTGGGATCGGCATACGACTCGAGAATGGCTTGAATGAGTTCCATTTCAATATTCTGGAGACCGGGGAGTTTCAGGTTTATGGCTGCAAGGGCATCCTTCATGGAAAGCAAGGGTTGGTTTTGGAGCGCGTTCAACAGGGCTCTTTCGGCGCGGTCTGCGGCGGTTTGGGAAGTGTTGCTGGTGTCGACCAGCCAATAAAGGCCGGTATCAGCCGTCATACCCGGATTGAAACGTGAGAACAACCCCGGGTCAGTCAGAGCCTGGTCGATTACTTCCTGGAGATCGTTGAGGGATTCGCCTGAAGCAGGACGATCTTCCAGCAAACCCTCTGTGAGGAGTGTAACGAAAGTTGCACAGAACAGGCGCAGATAAGTTGCGGGTTCGCCGTATTTCTGCAGGAATTCCACAGCGGCTTTTTTTACTGCCCGCGAGAATGACGTACCCTGGGCGGTTCGCTTTTGAGGACGACCAAGGCGCCAGGCAGTCTGCAAAACGCTCATTTCACCATTGGCTGCGATTTGGTTCAGGGAGAGCCCGGCGTTTTGGGCAGCCAGAAGACCTGCCATGGTAAACATGGGATCAAGTTCGGTCACCTGCAGCAAAACAGGCACATTTGGCTGCAGCAGTTTACCAAGCTGCACGAGCACTTTTTGCAGGGCGGTGGAATGCCAGGTCCAGTCGTAGCGCTGTTTGAGCAGGCTGTTGCGCAGGGTGGCGCTGCCTTCGCGCCCCCAGAGCCAACTGCTCCACAAGCCGCTCAGGTTCCACCAGGCTTGATTGCGGCGTGGCAGGGAGGTGATAACCACATCCACCAGGTCGGGCGCTATGGGCGGATCCAGTTCGCGCAAACGTCCGCGGAAGAGGCTGATACCGCCCAGTTGAGGCGGCTGGGCGGGCCACTCGCGCAGTGGAACTGCCTGCTCGGTTTTGCTCCAAACTTTTTGAGCAGCCAGGAGGGCTTGCCAGGGGTTGAGCTCCTGGAAAAGGGGCGGACGCAGGAGTTGGCGCGGACGGCTGCGACCCCCCGGATGCGTCCAAAGTTGGTTGACCCGATCAGCGGTGCTGAGGATGAGCGCTCGCAGAAGCGTGCGTTGGCGCGGCGAAATAGCCGGATTGTCAATGCGGCTGAGCATCGCCTGAAGGGATGCCAGGCTGCGATGGGGATAAAAGGAGATAACATCTGCCATTAACTCGCGCAGAGGGTCGCCAGGGTTGGCAGCCAGCTCGAGCAAGCGCGCTTTGAGTACACCAAGGGCAGGCAGGGGCTCTTTGCTGGCGAGCATTTCTGCGGTCAGTTGATACTCCGCTTGTTTACCGCAATGCGGGCAGTTGCCAAAGGCAAGCTCTGGCTCTGCTGCGTTTTCCGCCCAGACCAGGTAATCGACCAGGAGTTTTGGTTTTTCATCCAATTGCTGACATTCCGGGTTGGGGCAGTCAAACTGGAAGTAGGTGTTGATTTGCTCTTCGAGCAGCAAACCTTCTGCTGAGGGAATTTCTGCCAGGGTGTGAACCGCTTCGCTGATCTCTTCGGCACTTGGCGCGGTTGCCATGACTTCCAAAATGAAGGCGGGGATGGGGTTGTTTGCGCTGACCATCACCCGGTAGCCAGCTCGAGCCAGCTCCAAAATGACAAAGGGATCCTGGCCAAATGGCTCCAGAACGAAGCTTCCTGGCGGGGCGAAACGCTGCAGCCAGCCAGACATCGAGCCTGGATAGTATGGGGGCAGGAAGCGATCCAACGGCAGTCCGGTCTGGGCATTATCAGCCACAGTTGACCCGTTCACGTACGGAGCAGCCAGGTTGGATAGGGAAGGGCTGCCGGGCATTTTTACCTCCTCAGATTGTTTGTGAGAGTAAGATGGCTACGCCATAAGGCGGCAGATCCAGGGTCGAATCTGTCATATGGCTGGTGAGCGGTTCGTTGCCGGTAAAGATGAGATCCCAAGGGTTGAAATCTGCAACCGGGAGGGTGAAACTCTGCATACTTTTCGAGAAGTTGAGCACGATAAGCATTGTTTCATCAGGGGTGTGGCGTTTGTAGACTAAGAGGGCGTCTTCACTGGTTTCGATCATGCTGAGTTTACCGGCATGCAAGGCGGGATGTTCCCTGCGAAGCTTTATCAGACTTTTATAGAAATTGAGCAATGAAGCAGGAGTGTCGGCCTGGTTGGCGACGTTGCGGATCTTAAAGTCACGATGGACAGGCAGCCAGGGTTCAACGGTGCTGAATCCGGCAAAGGGATGGGCATCCCACTGCATTGGTGAACGGCAGCCGTCGCGACCTTTGTTGAAAGGCCAATAGCGTTTGCCAACGGGATCCTGAATTTGCCCGCGTGAAAGCGAAATATCGCGCATGCCGATTTCCTCACCATAGTAAAGGTAGGGCGTTCCGCGCACGGTCAGGTGCATGGTTGCCAGGAGTTTTAGTTTGACATCCTGGTTGGATCCGGCATAACGGGTGGAGGAACGGGAAGTGTCGTGGTTGTTGAGGAAGTAATTTGGCCAGGCATCCTCTCCGTGCAGGCTGTCCCAATATTGGATCGCTTTACCAAAGGCTTTGGCGCTGAAAGGCGAGTTCGCGTAGCCGTAATCAAAGCCCGCATGCAGGCGGTCGTCACCAATGTAGGTGCGCGCGTGGGCAGAATCCGCCAGGAAGGTTTCTCCGACCACGTAGCGCTCAGGGTAAGAATCTAAAATATTACGAATATCCTGCAGGGCAGGGATCATTTCAGGTTGGGAGACATCGTAAATGTGGTTATAACTATCGAAAGGACGGCGATGGATGCCAGGCAACCTGGGATTGTCGCGCAGGTCTGCATCCTTATACCAGCAGTTGAAAACGTCCAGTCTGAAGCCGTCCACGCCTTTATCCAGCCAGTAGCGGAAGATGTCCAGCATGGCAGCACGCACGTCGGGGTTGCGCCAGTTCAAGTCGGGCTGTTGCTTGGTAAACATGTGGAAATAGTATTGACCCCGTTTTTCGTCGAAGTCCCAGCCGGGTCCGCCAAAAATGGACTTCCAATTGTTAGGCACGCCACCGCCAGGGGCGGGATCCCGCCAGAGGTACCAGTCGTGGTAAGGATTGGTGCGGGACATGCGCGACTCCTGGAACCAGCGGTGTTGGTTGGAGGTGTGGTTGAGCACTAAGTCGAGGATGATGTGGATGTCACGCTTGTGTGCCTCATTGAGCAAGCGGTCAAAGTCCTGCAGATTACCAAACTTTGGGTCGATGGTGTGGTAATCAGAAACGTCGTAGCCAAAGTCCACATCGGGAGATGGCGTAACAGGTGAAAGCCAGATGCCGTCAATGCCGAGCTCCTGCAGGTAGTCGAGGTGCTGGATGATGCCGGTCAGATCGCCGATGCCGTCCGCGTTGGAATCCTGGAAGGAACGCGGGTAGATCTGGTAGATGATGCCGTCTTTCCACCATAGTTTTTTCTTTGTCATTGCAGTTTCCTCCTTTGGCTTGCTTAAGACTGATCAGGATCGATTGACTTTTGCCTGCAACTCGCGCAGTGCGTCCACGATCAGGTCGTGGTCCTCCTGTAATTGTACATCGCGATTCGAAAGAAAAACCTAACAATATCGAAATTCGAAGAAAAATCCAAACATTTGATATCACTTTCAAACACTTAGCGTCTTCCGTTCCTTAAATTTCTTGCAAGTATTCTTGGGCGTGTGCGCAACCTTGAAGCTGAACAGGACCAAGGACATTTAGCAACTGGATTTATCGTAAAATAGATGCAAGGGCACACATTTGCCCCGACTTTTGTCAGGAGATTGATATGTTCTTCTTCAAGAAACGAACAAAAATCGTTGCTGTAGTTGACGGCACTATTCATGAAATCAGCGCTTATCCAGATGACGCGATTGGCAGGAAAATGCTCGGAGATGGGTTTTTCATTGAACCGACTGGAGATTTGATCTGTTCACCAATTGATGGAGAAGTGACAATGATGTTCCCAACTGCCCATGCAGTAGCAGTGCAAAACCAGGATTTTGAAATTCTGATTCACATTGGGGTGGGGACTGTGAAGCTTGAGGGTGAGGGCCTTACGGCTTTGGTCAAACAAGGCAGCAAGGTAAAAGCATGTGATCCCCTGGTCAAATTGGATCTGGGGGTCATCAAGGCGTCTCGGGCAGTTAAAGCGCTAAGCATCGCGGTCATCTTTACCTCAGGTGACAAAAAAGTCAGCGTAAAAAGTCCTGGATCTGTCGTCAAGGCTGGACAGTCTTCTATTGTGAGGGTTAAATAAGCGAGGAACTTTAAATTAAGCTGTAAAACTTGCATTTATTCACAAATCTGGTAAAATAAGTCTGTTCGTAAAAGAATACTTTTCTCGGTGAAAAGTGGGCAGGTGTCCACTTTTTTGTTTAGTGAAATTTTGGAGTAGAAAGAAACATGAAAAGCGAATTTGCCTTAGCTTTCAATGAAATCCTGGAAGACAAAGGTTTGCCCCGTGAGGTTATCATGGGAGCAATCAACTCTGCCATGGTGTCCGCCTATCGCAAATCGGTTGGCGCGTCCACTGCCCAGGAGATTCGGGTCGATTTCGACCTTGACAAGGGTACTATGGCGGTCTTTGCCGAGAAAGAAGTTACTGACGAAATTTATGACAACCGAACCGAAGTCTTGTTAGACGAGGCTCGCAAGGTTGATCCGGAGTGCCAACTTGGCGATCTGGTGATGGTGGAGTCAACCCCTGAAAACTTTGGTCGAATCGCTGCCCAAACAGCCCGCCAGGCAATCCAGCAGAAGATCCGCGACGCAGAACGAGCGGCGCAATACGAGTTCTTCAAGAAGCAGGAAGGCGAGATCGTCAGCGGTATCGTGCAGGCAGTCAACTCGCGCCAGGCGACCATTGGGTTGGACCTGAAGGCGGAAGGTACGATGCTGCGCAAGGATATGATCCCTTCAGAGCGCTTTCGCATCCACGACCGCATCCGCGCATATGTAGCGGAAGTTAAGGACCTGCCAAAAGGACTGCAGATTGTACTTTCACGCGCCCATCGCAACTTTTTGCGCCGGCTGCTCGAGAATGAAGTGCCAGAGATCTACCACGGCATCGTGGAGATCCGTTCGATCGCCCGCGAGCCAGGTCAGCGTGCCAAGGTGGCTGTTTCCGGCACCCAGCAAGGCATTGACCCTGTTGGCGCTTGCGTGGGGCAGAGGGGTGTGCGCATCCAGGCGATCGTGCGCGAACTGCACGATGAGAAGATTGACGTGATCGAGTGGAATCCTGACGCAGCCATTTATATCAGCAAAGCCATCAGCCCAGCCAGAGTTACCGGCGTATACCTGAACTACGGTCAGGGCGATGATAAAACTGCCATGGTAGTGGTGCCTGAAGATCAACTGAGCCTGGCTATCGGCCGGGAAGGGCAAAACGCTCGCCTGGCAGCCAAGCTGACTGGTTGGCGGATTGATATCATGAGTGTTTCAGAAGCTGCTGTGAAAGCCCTGGAACAATTGCGCAGTGACCCCAGCCTTGCAAAACTGGCGGCTGAAGAAGCTGACACGATGGCAAAAGTTGAGGCTTTGTTGCAGCAAAAAGAAGAAGGGCGGGTGCTGAATCTGGACGACAGCAATCTGATTGCGCGCTTTGTGGATCGCGTTGAAAAACGTGGTGAGGCAGACCGCAAGATCGAAGAAGATGCGCGCCAGGCAGAAGTCCGTAAATTGCGTGAGTCCATCGACGCACGTGCCTTTGAACTGAACATCTTTGATGTGGCAGAGCTCAAGGAGCACTTGCAGGTTTTGGTGCAGTCTGCTGGTTTGGACACTTTGGGCGATCTGATGCTGCAGGTAAAACTGGATCCTGATGCTATTCTTGCAATCAACGGGATCGGACCTAAATCCCAGGAAGAAATTCTCGCGGTAGTTGAGAATTATCAGTTCCCGGCCATCGAGCCCGAGCAAGAGGAAAAAGAGACGGCTGAAGTCGTTGGCGAAGTTGAGCCTGAACCAGTCGTGGAAGAACTTGGTGAGACCGAAGAACCCGAGCTGATCGAAGAAGCGGAAACAGAGGCTGAGCCAATTGCTGAATTGGCGGAAGAAGCTGAAGAGATTGCCGAGACAGAAGAGGTTGAAGAATCTGGTGCGGAAGACAAATCATTTGAAGAACTCTTCCAACTGGATACGATGCGCCGCACGAGTGAGACCCCTGAAGAAGAGGATGAACTTGGTCTGTTTGGAGATAAGAAGAAGAAAAGCAAGAAACGCAAGGGCTATACTGTGGAATATGATCCCGATCGCGATACGACCTATGTGAAACGCAAACATCGTAACGACGACGATTGGGGTGAATGGTAAGAGCTGGTTTGACGAAGCAGAGTAAAGGTGGCAGCTAAAACCGCACGAAAAGTAAAGCACGTCCCTCAGAGGACCTGTGTGGGATGCAGGCAGGTTTTGTCCAAAAGACAATTGATTCGCATCGTACGCAACTCTGAGAGCGTGGTGATTGACCTGAGCGGAAAGCTTCCTGGTCGGGGAGCGTATCTTCATGACCAGAAGAGCTGTTGGGTCAAAGCTTTGAAGGGTTCACTGGCACATGCCCTGCGGACGAACATCCAGGAGCAAGACCTGGCGGCATTGAGAGATTTCATGGAGACTCTGCCTGAAGGAGAGACTTCAAATGAGGAAGCAATGACTGCCTGAAAGATCTTGTTTTGCTCGTGTATGGCGTCCGGAGGGGTTGTGAGCAAGTGACCGTGAGAGAAAGACGGAGTAAATATGAGCAAAACTGAAGAAAAAACGATCCAACTTCCTTACAGTTTATCAGTAAGAGAATTGGCTGGGATGTTGAAAACCAGCGCTGTTACTGTAATTAAAATCCTGATGTCCAATGGCGTTATGGCGAGCATCAACCAGCAGATCGATTTTGATACTGCAGCGGTTGTTGCGACCGAGCTTGGCTTTGAACCTGAACTTGAACAAGAAGAAGTTGTTGTTGAAGAAGAGGGCGAAATTCCACTTTGGCGGCAAGTAATTTTGGAAGAAGATCCAAAAAACCTTGAAGCCCGTCCACCTGTTGTGACGATTTTGGGGCATGTTGATCACGGCAAGACCACGCTGCTGGATGCCATTCGTCACACGGACGTTGCTGGCGGTGAGGCAGGCGGCATCACACAGCACATTGGTGCTTACCAGATCCAGCATAAAGATCGCACTATCACCTTCCTTGACACTCCTGGTCATGCGGCGTTTTCATCGATGCGTGCCCGTGGTGCCCAGGGCGCCGATATCGTGGTGTTGGTGGTGGCTGCGGATGACGGCGTGCAGCCGCAGACCCGCGAAGCTGCCAATCATGCCAAAGCTGCCCAGGTGCCGATTGTGGTTGCGCTAAACAAAATTGACAAAAGCGATGCCAACCCGGATCGGGTAAAAACCCAATTAGCAGATATTGGTTTGCAGCCTGATGAATGGGAAGGCGACACGTTCGTGATGCCTGTTTCAGCGAAGGCAAAAGAGGGTTTGGAAGATCTGCTCGAAACAATCCTGCTGGTTGCTGACAACCTGACGATCAAAGCCAATCCAAAAGGTGCCTGCATCGGTACGGTTGTGGAGGCCCAATTGGATAAATCCACCGGCAATATGGCGACTCTGCTCGTGCAGAATGGCACGCTGAAAGTTGGCGATGTAGTTGTGGCAGGTGAAGGCACCGGCAAGATCAAGGCGATGTTTGACCAACGAAACAAACGCGTCAGCAAGGCTGGTCCCTCAACACCGGTTGTTGTGATGGGACTCAACGCTTTGCCTGAAGCTGGCGACCTCTACCAGGTGGTGGCCAATGAACGCGAAGGGCGCAATATTGTTGCCCAACGCAAGGCTGAACGGGAAGCTAAGAGGAGTAACAAACGCGCTACGCTTGAAGAACTCTTCAGCCAGTACAAATCCGGCCAGGCAAAAGACCTGCGCCTGATCCTGAAGGCTGATGTTCAGGGTTCGCTTGAGCCGATCATCAACGAGCTCGAGGACCTGGGAACCAAACAAAAGGGTCTGACTGTCAAGATCCTGCACGCGGAAACTGGCAACGTGACTGAAAGTGATGTGATGCTGGCGGCGGCTTCGAATGCTATTGTGTTGGGTTTTGATGTGGATATTGACCAGGGTGCGCGCCGCCTGGCAGACGTCGAAGGCGTGTCCATCCGCATTTACAATATCATTTATCGCCTGATCGAAGATGTTGAGAAGGCACTGAACGGTATGCTTGAACCTGAAATGGTCGAGCGTGTGATCGGCAAGGCGGCTGTGCTGGCCACCTTTAAGGTCTCAAAGGGTGGTACTGCTGCAGGCTGCCGTGTTCTGACGGGCGAGCTGCGCCGGAATGCTTCTGTGCGCGTGTTGCGTGCGGGTGAAGAAGTGGTTAAGACAGAAATATCCAGTATTCGCCGTGAAAAAGACGATGTGCGCGAGGTGCGTGAGGGTATGGAGTGCGGAATCACGCTCAAGAACTTTGAAGGTTTCGAAGTAGGCGATTTATTTGAATGCTTCATCATGGAAAAGTTTGGCGGATAGTAAGCTGCAGGATTAAGGAGAACAAGTATGCCAACCCCTTTGAGAATGAAACGAATCAACGACCGTATCAAACAGGTTCTTTCAATCCTGCTGATATCAAAAATTGACGATCCACGCCTGGCTGGGGTGTCGGTTACGGATGTAAAAGTTGACCGCGAGCTGGACTATGCCAACATCTATGTTTCATCATTGGATGGGGCGAAATCGTCGCGCGAAGTAATCGCCGCACTCAACCACGCCCGCGGTTATCTGAAGTATGAGATTGCCCAGGAAGTTGACTTGCGTGTGATGCCCCGCCTGCGGTTTTTCTGGGACCCAACTCCGGAGAAAGCGGATCGGATCGATAGTTTGTTGGCACAATTGCACAAGGAAAGTGAAAAAATGGATTATGCTGAAGATTTGATTGCCAATGGGGATGAAGACTTGTTTGACGAGATTTCCGAGCGGGATTGGGAATTGGATGACGAGCTCCCGGAGCTGGATGGATCCGGGAAAGATGATTTTTTTGACGAAGATGAAGACTAGCACGCTTGATGAGACCATCCGGCAGCAGTTCGCCGCCGCACAACAATTTGTGATAGTGGGGCATATTCGCCCGGACGGGGACGCAATAGGATCCATGCTCGGCCTGGCACATGCCCTGCGAGCTGCTGGAAAACATGTGGACTGCGTGCTGCAAGATGGATTACTGGAGAAGTATGCTTTTTTACCGGGTTCTGGAGAGATCCTGACTTCTGTGCCCAATTCCTATGACTATTTGATCGTGGTTGATAGTTCGGATATCATGCGAACTGGTCAGGTGTTGGATGGGCTCGCAACCCCGGATCTGGTGATCGATCACCATAACACGCACGATGATTTTGGAAAAGTGGAGTATGTTCTGCCGGAAGTCGAAGCAACAGCTTTGATCCTGGTGGATAGCCTGCCAAAATGGGGGCTGACCATCACGCGGGAAGTGGCCACTTGTTTGCTGACAGGTTTACTCTCAGACACGATTGGTTTTCGGACCGGAAACACTCAACCGGCCGCGCTTCGTGCGGCCGCGGACCTGATGGAAAAGGGTGCTGATTTTCATGAGGTTTACCTGAAAACGCTCAGCGATAAAACCCTGGCAGAAGCCCGTTATTGGGGGCAGGGCTTGTCGAAGATTCACCAGAATGGTGCAATTTTGTGGTCCACCCTTACGCTTCATGATAGAATTATTTCTGGTTATCAGGGCAATGATGATGCTGATTTAGTCAACATCCTTTCTGCCATAAAAGGTCCACAGATCACGATCCTTTTTGTTGAACAAGAAGGTGGAGGAGTGAAAATCAGTTTTCGATCTGTGGAAGGAGTGGATGTGTCGATGCTCGCAAGAGAATTTGGGGGGGGAGGTCATATAGCTGCCGCGGGGGCTGATGTTAGAGAGACATTACAAAATATTCAAAAGGATGTAATCACAAGCGCGGAGCGATACCTGAAAGAACTCGGGTCGAACCGGGTTGAAAGAGATACAAATGACTGATAAGCAAAATAACGATCGAAGTAATTTGGCTAATGCTGTTTCAGGGGTTTTAGTTATTGATAAACCAGTTGGGATGACTTCCCATGATGTGGTGCAGCAAGTTAGGGCTGGCACTCGTATTCGCAGGGCAGGTCACACCGGCACCCTCGACCCCCGGGCTTCAGGTGTGCTTGTGGTTCTGATTGGACCCGCGGTGAGGCTGAGCGAATATGTTTCCACATCGGATAAACGCTATCAGGCAGTGCTAAGGTTTGGCGTTACAACCAGCACTTACGACACAGAAGGCGAAATTACCAGCCGGTCACCTGTGGATATCAGCTATGAAGAATTAGAGGAAAGCCTCAGTACTTTTGTAGGTGAATTCGAGCAGACTCCACCCATCTATTCGGCAATCAAAGTCGGAGGGCGAAAAGCATACGACATCGCCCGGGACGGGGAAACGGTTGAACTTGAACCGCGGTTGATCACTGTCCACTCGATCGAACTTCTGGATTGGGATCCGCCTGAAGCTGTGATCGATATTCATTGTTCGTCAGGCACTTATATCCGCTCGCTGGCATCTGATCTTGGTCAGAAACTTGGCTGCGGCGCCACTCTGGTTGGTCTGCGGCGCACCCGCAACGGGCAATTTGCGCTGCGAGACGCGGTTTCTCTCAGCAAACTCCAGGATGCTTTTGATAGCGGCTTGTGGTACAAGTATCTCATTCCAGCAGCTGAAGCCCTGAGCGATTGGTACACCGTCGTGCTCACATATGAGCAGGTGGATGCAGTGAGGCATGGTCATCGTGTGCCTGCACCTGAAGTGGTAAAGGAAGGTCTGTGGGGACGCGCAGTCAGCGAAGAAGGTGAACTGGTTGCCCTGATCGAATACGATGCCGAAGCCAACGAATGGCAACCGCGGAAAGTATTCTTCAGTTAGATCCAAGATGGAAAAAGTGATAGCCCCGATTGGCAAAACCAGGAAGGGCTATTTATTTACCTCGTACCGGAAATTATGACCAAATTTATTAATGGCTGGCCTGACCACCCCTCAAAAAAAACCTGGCTGACAATCGGCAACTTCGACGGTGTGCATCTGGGGCATCAGGCGCTAATTGAGGGTGTGAAAGCAAAGGCAGCAGAGCATGAAGCTCAAAGCGGGGTTCTGACTTTTTGGCCCCACCCACGCGTGGTACTTGGGCAGGTTAATGAGCCATTCCTGCTGACCACACGAGAAGAGAAGCAGCGTCAACTTCAAAAGGTTGGAGTGGACCTGGTGATTACTCTGCCTTTTGAGGAAAACCTGGCAAATATGAGCGCTGAAGCTTTCCTGGATCAAGTGATTAGGAGTTTGGAACCAGCCGGCTTGTTATTGGGTCCCGGATCCCGACTTGGCAGGCATCGCCAGGCAGACTTTGGTTTTATTCAGAATTTCTGTGGGTCTAAAGGCATTGTGTGTGAGACATTTCCTGCGTTTGAACTCGAAGGCGAGGCTGTATCTTCCAATCGCATTCGTGCCTGCCTGATGGAAGGGCAGGTCGCAGAAGCTGCCAAACTTCTCGGGCGAGCGTTCAGCCTTGAAGGTGAAATACAACCCGGCAAGCAGGTTGGCAGAAAATTGGGTTTTCCCACTGCCAACTTCCATCCGGAAAAGCTGCAGTTGCTTCCGCGTTTTGGCGTTTATGCCGCGCGTGTTATGCTGGAGGAACAGGTTTTAATGGGAGTGACAAACATTGGCGTCAGACCCACATTTGAATCAGGCGCAATGCCAAATGTGGAAACCCTTATTTTGGATTTTGACGATAGAATTTATTACGAAACCATGCGGGTCGAATTGCTCCATTTTCTGCGCCCGGAGCGTCGCTTTGAACAGGTGGCAGATTTGATCGCGCAAATCAAGCACGATGAAGCCCAGACCAGGAGGATCTTTCAGAATGGACCTTAACCGCCGTGTGTATCGCCTTAGTCCCAGCCAGTTCAGTGCGGAAACGATTGCCGTAACCTTTGCCAAGACCTCCCGTTCCCCGGAATCTTTTGATGTGATCGCCGCGGAACTCAACGACGAAAAGAGCGCCCAATTCAGCGAAAAGTGGATTGTTGGCTACGGTCATTCGAGCGTGGCTGAGCATGCTGTGTTGCACCTGGCGCTCGAGAATGTCTCGCGTCTTGCGATCGAGACAATTGAAGGCAACCGACTGGCATCCTACACTGAGAAATCGACCCGCTACCAAGAGTGGGACCCCAAAGCTTACGTCACTCCTCCAGAAATTGTAGGTAGTCCCTACCATGTCGATTACCAGGCATTGATGGATAAACTTTTTGGCATTTATGCCGAAGCCCTGCAGGCATTGCGTCCCTGGGGTGAAGTCAACACACCGCGCCGGGAGAACGAATCGGAGAAGTCCTGGTCGAACCGGGCACGGGTTAAGTCGGTTGATGTGGCGCGGTTTATTCTGCCGGCGGCAGCGATGGCAAACGTGGGTCTGACCATCAACGCCCGTGCGCTCGAATATGCCATCAAAAAGATGCTTTCCTCTGAGCTGGAAGAGGTTCGCCTGATTGGCGCAGAGACGAAAAATGTTGCCACCCAGGAGCTTCCGACCTTGGTGAAATATGCCGATCCAATCGCGTTTTTGCCAAACCTGCGCAAGAAAGCCCGTGAATTCGCCAGTCAGATCGACACTATTTCCGGGGCAGCATGGTGCGATCTGAAGGCTGCTGATGAGAATGACGAAGACAGAGTCCTTGCCGCGGTGCTCTATCGTTTTGGGGATGATTCCTACCAGGTCTGTCTTGACCAGGTTCTGAATATGTCCCTGGAAGAGAAACAAGAACTGGTAGATATTATGTTTGCGGAAATGGGTGACTTCGACATCCCGATCCGTGAGCTGGAATATGCTGACATGACCTTCAGCCTGATCATGGATCAGGGTGCGTATTTTGAGTTTAAGCGGCATCGCATGATGACTCAAACGGTACAGGACCTGAGCACCAGGCTGGGATACGCGCTGCCCAAAGCTGTCACAGAAGCCGGCTTTGAAGCGCGCTACCGCGAAGCAATGCAAGCGGCTGCGGTTCTGTATGAAAAATTGGCTGCCTGGAATCCACAGGTGGCCGCTTATGTGGTCCCAAACGCCTATAACCGGCGCGTTCTCTGCCGGACCAATTTGCGCGAACTCTTTCACTTTATCAAGCTCAGATGCGCAAAGAATGCCCATTTTTCCATCCAGCGGGTTGGGAGGGGTATGCTGGAACAGATCCGCCCTTACTTCCCCCTTTTGAGCCAGAAAATCCAGGTAAAGGGTGATAGCAGCGTGCAGGATCTGACAGTTGAATACTTCAGCGAAACGGCAATCATTCCTGAAGTTTGAACAAGGCTGCATCACAGCGAATAAAGTATCAAGAACATTCAGGCTTGGTATAATCAACCCAGCGTCCGTCTGGAAAAGCGGATGGAAAGGAATCAAATGAAAGCGAAATCAATTCTGTTGACAAGTATGCTTGTGTTGAGTCTCCTGCTGGCAGCTTGCGGCTCGAAAGAAGAGCCTACCGAAACAACGGTTAACCTTCCGGTTGTTGGCGGTGAGGTACAAAATCCATCTGAGCCAGCGATGGTGGAAGAAGGACAGGCACCCCAGGATACTTATCCTGTTGATCAACCAGCTGAACCGCTTATGCTGGATGTCATGATCACATATCCGATAGACGACTCAAGCCCGACCTATGACGCGGATATGCGCGCTTACATCGAACAAATCCTGGGTGGAACGGTTGCCATAGAAGACCTCTTTGGCATGGATGAGGATGAAGTGCGTGTGATCCTGCTAAACGCTGCCGAAGGACGCTTTATTGTGACCGAAACAGGTCTGGATAAGGCTGCGGATTGGCTGAAGAAGCAGTAATATTTTTGCCTGACCAAGCACCTGTCTAAATAGTGGCAGGTGCTTTTTTTTTACGATTCAAGGCTCAAGTGCTCAAAAAATCATCTATTAATGGGGTAGAATTAGAATGGTAATAAATGGATACTTGTTCGATCGGCAGGTTCATTATTCCACCACAACTAACAAAAGAAGAATCGAAATAGGAGAGTTTTATGGCCATTCACTTGTATTTATCCTTGTTTCCTGAAGCGTTGATTGCTTCGATGCTTTCACCGGAAGATTTCGGTTCTTATTACGCGCTTGGGTCGGCAAAAAAGTCGCGTGGTCAGGCACTCTTTTTTGAGGTTGACCCAACTTTCCGTCATCCATATTTCAAGCTTGATGAAGCTTTCGAACGCTGCGTTCCCCATGATGACGGCAGCCTTAAAGCCTCGGTTTATGTTTCGGTCTACCGGGTATTGGAGCACATTAAATTGAGCGCTCTGCAACATCTTTTTCTCACCACCCAGGATGGTCACACGTTGGATCTCCCTCCTTCAGAAGATATTCCTGATGGCACGGGTCAACTGCATCTCTACCAGGAGATTGCCCCAGTGGCACCCCTGGTGGTGAGCCGGCTCGGACCCATCCAGTTCCTTGATCAATTAGTACGAAATCCGGTTTCTTTGGTCAGTGTGCCCGCACTCGTCTTCACTGAACTGCAGCTGGGAGAGCTGGCTGATGATCCTGAAATGGGCATCATGATCAACATGCAATATGGCAATCAGGACCATCTGCGCCAGTGTCTGACGGATGTGAAAACCAAGTTTGCCACGACGAAAATGGTTGACCGATCGCACAACCCGAACGTGCAGTATCGCTCCATCAAAAACGGGTTTTATGTCGGCAATAAGAAGGAAATGCGCTACTATCCAATGCCGTCTGCGGAGGAGCTGCGCGTTTTGAACTATCGCTGGTTCCGTTCAGCCAATATGTAAAACCAGTATTAAAGACAAAAAAATCCGCGACATCTCGCGGATTTTTCTTTCCACCTGACTCTCCTTTTTATGGCCCTGTTGTTAACTCTGCAAGCATTTATCTGTCTTTGCGAGGAACGAAGCAATCTAAACTCTCAACCTCAAGCAGCAGTAGCTATTGAAATGATGTCAAATCCATATACGCTTCGCAAGTAATAATTGGATCTTGCTACCTCCGGCATTCTTAGTCTACTGGGAGTTTAGATTGCTTCACAAAAGAGGTTCGCAATGACAGATCAAAAGCAGGAACTCATTATCGCAACAGATCTTTACATTACCAAAAGCTCTTTATCCATTTCTGTCAATGCGATTGCTTGAATAAAATATATGGCTGTACCTTGTGAACTGAATTTCTGGGTTATGGATTAATTCTACCCATGAACACCCTGAATTTGTTCTCTGGGTCTTGACGCTCAACTGTTTCCTCGATAAATCATTATTATTTATCGAAACAGGAAACTCAGGTTCCCTCAGCGTCAATCGTAAATGACCGCCATGTTTCCCAGCACACCCCAGGATGTCAGGAATACTTCGGTGGGCACAGAGTAGAAGAGCCCATTATTCATATACGTGATACTCGTTTCGTCATAACCGGTCAGGATGACTACGTGTTCGTAGGGGGCAACCGTGACGGCGTTGCCTTCTTTGTCGATATATTTGACCGGATAGCTATAGACCATATTGCCAATCACCCAGGCAATGATCGGGTCACCTTTAGCCAATTCCGCCTTAACCTCTTCAAGCGTCATTCCTTTCACAGCCAGGGCTGGGAGACCATATTCCCGCAATAATTCCGCGATTGGGGGAGCATGCACCCCATAGGCATGGGGTGGGATTTGCCCCCAGCCATCGGTGGTGACATTGCCCACAAAGCCCAACTCGGGATTGTCGGAAAGGGGCAGGGCAAATTGAAAGGTCGACTCATAGATCAGAACGTCGTAATAACCCGCCCAGTCCACAGCTGCGCTAGCCTCGCAGCCCAATTCGTAGATTTGTTCATGCCCGCTAATGCCTGTAATCATGGCAGAAGGCGGCAGATTGATCTGCGTTACGATCGGGCTGGGTAAGGGAGTGGGTTGCGCAGCAGGGGTGGGTGTGTGGGTGGGAGAGGAGGTAAAGGTTGCGGAAGGGCTTGGTAAACTGATTGTTGGATCTTTTGGCGTAGGTTGAGTTGTGTATTCCACTATACCGCACCCAGCAAGTGCCAGGAGGGCAATGATGAGGATTGAAACTGCGAGGATTTTGGGGATTGATGCGTTGTGAGAAAAAGTCATGATGATAATAAGTTTCTAAACGGGCGTTTATAAGCCCAGTTTCGACCTTTTTTGATGCAAACGGATCGAATCTTGAAGCCCTTCGCTTAAGTGTTTCTCAAAGAAAGACAAATAGGATCGGACACGTCTTTCGATGCCTGTACCATCCGTGTCGGAAAGTACCTCCTTGAGTACATAGGTGGTCTCAGCGGGTGAGCGGCGTGCCAGCGCGGCAATCACCTGGCTCAAATTTGTCTCAATCAAACTCTGATTACTTTGCAGGAAAGGTCGTACCCAGCGAAAAAATAGCGGGAATAGATCTGAGTTGGCTTGTTCAACGAGCAATGAAAGCGCGTAAAGACCATGATTTTGCAAGCGCTCCACAGGACTGTTCAGCATATCCCCCACAAATTGCGTCCAACTGTGGGGATCCTCGGATTGCAAGCGCTGACTGCCCTTGACGAAAAGAGATCTGACAACTGCCCGATCCAAAGGCGCCAATGACCACTGCCTGATGCGTTCGAAAACATCCGCTTTGGATTCGAGCGGAACCTGACCCAATAAGTGAGCCGCGAGGTCGCGCGCTTCATAATGCTCATCCTGCCAGAGTTGGTCCACAACAGCCAGAGTTTCGTGTGCGTCCTGCGCTGCCTTCAAATTGAGCCCATAGGCGATTTGGGGCAGGATCTGATCTGGCAGATCGTAAACCCGCATGAAACTGACCGGCACGGCGTCTTTGTGCGGGCGGTGTGCATAGCGGTGATAGAACTGCAGGATCTCATGAAATTGCCGGCGAAATTCGGTGGGTTGCGAAAAGACTTGCTTGAGTCCTTCAATCTGTTTGTTGAGACGGGTCAGGTCAATGGCGGCCATGGCGAAATTATAGCCTGAATCATCGGTTGATATGATATGGGCTATGGGATCTTATCTCAATCTTTTTTACTTCATTACAGAAAATCGATCATGGTGGGTTGGCTATATGGATTCGTGTGTGGACTGGGGCTCTTTGACGCCAATCCACCCTACAAAAAAAAGATGATCATGGTGGGTTGGCTATACGGATTTGTGTGTGGACTGGGGCTCTTTGACGCCAATCCACCCTACAAAAAAGATGATCATGGTGGGTTGGCTATACGGGATCTTGTATGGACTGGGGCTCTTTGACGCCAACACACCCTACCTGCATCGAGACCCGCATCCTCGGCGGAGTGCTCAAAATAGGCGTATTCCGCCCTACGCACCACAATACAATTGAACCTGCCGTAGGTCGGAATGAGACTGCCTCATGATGCTAATCCACTCGAGACTCAGCGCAGGCTCACTCCGACGCTTGCAGCAGAGTTGTAGGTCAGGTTGCTTTTTTCAACCTGACATCAAGAGTACCAATAGTGGTGTTAAAAAAATGTCGGGCTGAGCAAGCGCCAGCCCGACATGTGATTTTCAAACAAAAAATGAAGCAATCCTAATAGCCTTTGGCGAAGTAAACCTGTTTGTTGGTTTTCCTGCCGCTAAAGAAGCAGACGCCCTCGCCTTCAGAGCTGGCATAATTTCGCAGTGTGGCTTTGGTTTCCTCTTTGATTTTTGCTTCATTTTCAGCATCATCAAACCACCAGACTTTCGCCCAACCTTTATTTTCAACCACATCCTTGAAATCTTCATAGTTGCTGATTTCAAAAATGTGATCATCACGGAATTGGGTTGCCTTGGCAAGAATGTTTACCTGGATCTCAGCCAGGGCGGCTGGCACGGCCTGTTCAAAGCCTGCCATCGGGATGAAGCGCTTGCCTTCCCTGCCAGGGATATCCCGCCGGGCCAGCGCCAGGGTTCCATTCTGGACATCCTTGGGACCAACCTCGATGCGCAGCGGTACGCCCTTCATTTCCCAGTCATTGAACTTGAAGCCAGGCGTAAGCCCTTCACGCCGATCAACGAACACACGCAGGTCGCCCAAGCCACTGACGATCCTGTCAACAGTCTCCATCACAAGGGCTTTTTCTTCCTCCTTGCGGAAGATCGGAACGATCACCACCTGGTAGGGTGCCAGGTTTGGCGGCAAGACCAGCCCCTGGTCATCGCCATGGGTCATAATGATGGCGCCAATGAAGCGCGTTGAGAGACCCCAGGATGTCGTCCAGCAGTACTGCAGCTGGTTGTTCTCGTCAAGGAATTTGATGTCAAAGGCCTGGGCAAAGTTCTGCCCGAGGAAGTGCGAGGTGCCTGCCTGCAGTGCCTTGGTATCGCCCATCATGGCTTCGATTGAATAGGTCGCCTTAGCACCGGCGAACTTTTCGGATTCGGACTTCTGCCCGGACAAGACTGGCACAGCGGCTTCGTTTATGGCAAAGTCGGCATACACATTGAGCATGCGCAGTGTGTGTTCTGCGGCTTCCTGTTCGGTAGCGTGGGCGGTGTGACCCTCCTGCCAATAGAATTCGAGTGTGCGCAGGAAGAGCTTGGTGCGCATTTCCCAACGGACCACGTTACCCCACTGATTGATCAGCAGAGGCAGGTCGCGATAGCTCTGGATCCACTTGGCATACATGGTGCCAATAATGGTTTCGGAGGTTGGGCGAACCACCAGTGGCTCCTCCAAAAGCTGTCCGCCGCCGTGAGTGACGACGGCCAATTCAGGCGAGAAGCCTTCAACATGCTCTTTTTCTTTGGACATGAAGGACTGCGGGATTAGCAGCGGGAAGGCGGCATTAACATGACCGGTAGCCTTGAAGCGCTTGTCGAGGGCAGCCTGGATGTTTTCCCAGATCGCCCAGCCATAAGGGCGCACCACCATGCAGCCGCGCACGGGGGCATAATCGGCTAATTCAGCCCGGATCACGAGCTGGTTGTACCACTCGGAGAAGTTTTCTTGCCTGCTGGGTAATTTTTTGTCGTCCATAATCACTCTTTTTCCTGTTGTAATAAATCCACGGCGCTTTCAGCATCCGCGGCAAACTGCAAAATTGCACGGGTTGAATCATTTACATTCGCGTTCTGACCCTCAAAGAAAGCCTCAAAGGTCTGCTTCCAACCCTCCCCGATGACGATCAACTGGTGTACCGGGATAGCGCCGATGGCGATCAGATTATAAGACATCGCCGCTTCAACCAAGGTGCCCACGCCGCCTGGCAGGGCAATGAAGGCGTCCGCCTGGCGGGTGAGGATGGCAATGCGGTCGCCCAGTGTGACACTGGGGATGACCTCATGGACCCAGGCGTTGGGTCCGCCAGGGCGAAAAGCTTCGATCTCCTCGGATGTTACGCCAATAGTATGCCCGCCGGCTTCAGCAGCTCCGCGCGAGGTGGCTTCCATCGTACCGCAATAGCCGCCAGTCATGACGGTGTGACCAGCCTCTGCAAGTAGTTTTCCCAGTTGGTATGAGAGCTCGTAGAGATCTTCTCCCTCATTTGCATTGGCAGAGCCAAAAACAGCTACTTTCATGATTTGTCACCTTCTTCCGACCAGGTGCGGTCCCAGTTTGCGCGGATTTTTCCCAGGATGGCTTCCTCAAGATCGATCCCCGCCACGCTGGCGATCTGAAGCAGGTAGAGCGCTACGTCCGCCAGCTCTCCGCTCAGCCCTTCGGGATCATTTGTTTCCGCGGACCATTGGAAATGCTCCAGCACCTCGGAGGCCTCAAGATTGAGCGAGATTGCAAGGTTGCGCACGGTCTGCTGCTTGGGGGAATCAGGCTCATACCAGCCATGATGGCGTACCAGGTCGTTCATTTGCTGCGTTAGTTCTTTGAGATCCATAACCAAAAGATTATACCCGAGAAAGCCACATAGAGGAGCCAATAGCTCTGCCTGTTTCGCTTGAGGTTAATTTGATCAGAAAATGATTAATATCAGGGTAATTCGTCGCTGCCGAAGATCAGCTCTTTCCAGATCTCCAGGCGCGTAAGGACGATGGTTTCAGGGTCAGGAGTTTTTGTGGGTGAGGGGGTGTATTCGCTGGGGGGCAGGATGATGATCGGGTGATCGCCTTCGGCAATCAGGCGGTCTTTCTCGCGCGCCCATTCTTCAAGGGCACGGTCGGAGGTGGCGTAGGCAATGTCATCTTCGACCACCAGGCGTGTCGCTTCCAGATCGGCAAGTTTGGTTTCGAGGATTTTTTCCATCTGATTGAGCTGGATCATGTTGCTCATGCGGTTGTTGAAATCCATCATGAGCAGCACCAGGATCACGATCACCACCACGGTAATCAGCCGGCGATCGGCCCAATTGATCTTTTTTAGTTTCTCAAGCAGTTTCATGAACATTGCCACCTTTGTTGCAAATATTGTACCACTGGAGGGTTGTTTCGCAATTGGATTTTTGGGGAATGAAAAGACCTCCATTGAAGGAGGTCTTTGGTGCCGAAGGAGAGATTTGAACTCTCACGAGCGCTGTGCTCACTACGCCCTGAACGTAGCGCGTCTGCCAGTTCCGCCACTCCGGCGTGAATTGATATTTTATCCGAAAGTGGTGAATTGTCAAATAAGTCGATTTAAATATCGGTTGCGGCTCGTTTATCTGGCATTTTCGGGGATGAATTATGGAGACCTTCGGTCAAACCCCTCGCAAGGTCAGGAGACCTTGCGAGAACAGGTCGATTCTTTGGGCTTTGACCCAGAGGGGGTTGGATTAGTAGGGGAGAGGAATATTGGATAAATGATGGAGACCTTCGGTCAAAAACCTCGCAAGATCTGGAGACCTTGCGCGAACATCGAACGAACAAAAAAGCCGGATTGAACCCCATTCGCTACGCTCAGGGGCAGGTGATGCGCAATACCCAAAGGGCACGATGTCCGGCCTACGAAAAACTATCACGATAGGAAGATATTCCCGGATCTACCGCAGGATTATCGGTAGGTAAACAGGGTATCCAATCTTTTCAAAAGCACCCATGTTATAGCCTGCGCCAATTGGGCGTGCATAATTTTCAAGGTCCACAGGTGCACCTGTCAGACAAGCATCAACCGCTGGGCTGCCGGATTGCAGGTGATAGTTGCGACCAACACCCGGGTTCACGAACAGGGGGTCCATCGATGGTCCGGCATGGGCACCATTATCGATATTGCAGGCGTAACTCATTGGAGCTGTAGAGAAACCGGGGTACAAATTCTCCCAGGCAATGGAGTTTGAGGCAGATGTTGCCTCTCCTGAAAAGCCTGAACCACCACTATTATCAGTGATAGTTACGTGAGAAAGTGTAAAGCTTCCTCCTGACCTTCGAATTCCTGCACCAAGCGCTAAAGTGACTGTGTTGTGATGGATCAGACTATTTGAAATTGTTGATGCGGAGGAAGTGCCTGTTTGGAAAATGGCTCCTCCATAATAAGCCACATTGTCATGCAGGTAAGTTTGCGACATGGTCATAAGACTCTCATTGAGGTAAATAGCTCCACCCAAGCCAATGTTATCAAGGTTGCTATCAGCAATATTGCCGGCTAAAGCACTGCACTCCCTGGTCAGAGGGTTACAGGCAGATGCCTGGATAGAGGATCCGTCAAGGGTCTCATCATGTCTTTCAGTGAAAGTGTTCATACCCGGGCTGTTGAGGTTGGCATCGATTGTGAGCGAGGAGTTATTGCTCGCGTAAATCGCACCTCCATGATCTGCCGCAACGTTATTGATAAATTGTGTATTTTGAGCATTTAATGTGCTGTTATACAGATAGATCGCACCCCCATGACCGGCTGTTGCTTGGTTTCCACCAAGTTCAGAACCAACCATGGCACCGTCAAACCTGACTGATGGGCTGGCGTCAGCATATATAGCACCGCCATTATAGGCAGTGTTGTTATAGATTTGGGGAGCAATGGTTACATAGTCATCAAACCAGATTCTGGATCCACCGCTTAGGTAAACTGCCCCTCCGCTCGCGGCAGAGTTTGTGTGAAACAACACCTGACCGTAAACATCATAGAATCCATTGCTACTTGCATGCACTGCTCCACCTAACACCGCGGCGGAATTATCATGGATTTTGAGAGGATAAGAGCTTGTTGCGTAAAGTTTAAAGGTATTATTGTTCTGCGTATGGAAAGCCCCGCCGTTATTTTGGGCTTGGTTTCCAAGAACCTCGATCATTCCATTAGATGCACTAATGCTGACCACGCCGGAATTTTGCACGGCAATCGCCCCGCCATTTAATGCAGCCGTGTTATTTTCAATTGTGAGTGGACCGTCCAGATTCAAGCTGCCGCCATCTACCAGCGCTGCACCTCCATTTGCTCCGGAAGTATTGCCTTTGATCAATGCGTTGGAAATGTTGACAGTCCCAGACGTTGAGGATTTATACAGTCCACCGCCGTGACTGGTGGCGTGGTTGTTGACGATTTCACCGCTGAAAGTCGCAGTTGCACCTATGTCAACATACAAGCCCGCGCCTACCGCAGCAGTATTTCTACCTGAGTTGGGGTTGGTAAAGACATAGCCGATATATGTGTTGCTGGCTGTCAGAACGCTGTTTTCGGCAAGGAAAATGCCACCGCCAGCACTTGAAGCTGTGTTGCCGTGGATTACGGCATTAGTCGAATCAACATTTGCGTTATCCGCAAAGATCCCAGCGCCGCTGGTAGCGGAGTTTCTCATGATGTTGCTGGACCCACCAATTTTTACCAAGCCCTGATCGTAAACATGAATTGCGCCACCGAAACCCACTGCCGAATTATCTGCTAAATGGGATCCAATGAAATCCACCTCTCCACCAGGAACTGATAAACCTCCTCCGTTGGGAGCCTGGTTGTTGGAAATACCTGAATTCCAATCGTGCGCGATCAACTTTCCCCAAACACGCGCTCCTCCCCCATTGCTGGTGCCCAAGTTATAGGTGATATCAGAATTGTTAGTGAGTGTAACGGTGCTATCTGCACTGATGTAGATCCCACCGCCATTTGAGGCCTGGTTCTGAAAGACCTTGGTATTATCAAGTGTCACATTGCTTCCTACACTAACACTACCCAGAGCACGAATGCCGCCACCATTGCCTGCAAGCCCATTTGTGATAATCAGATTGGTCAAATTTACATTTGCCCCCTTCACTTCAATAACAAAACTTAGGTTGTTCGCATCGATGGTGGTTGGATCGCTGGATGCGCTTGCGCAGCCCGGATATCCACCTTCAATCGTCAGATTTTTTTCCACCACTAATAATGTGTTCTCGTTAAAAGTTCTCCCGCCTTCCACGAGGATCAGGTCTCCATCGCCAGCCACGGCGATGGCTCCCGCGATGGAGCTATAGGAGCAGGAGTTTCCTACGGTTAATGTGGCGTTGATTATTGCCTTGGGCTGTTCTGTTTGTGGTTCTTGGTAAAAGCCTTCAATTTTTACGGGCTCATCGTTTTCGACGCCATCCTGAGCTGACACGTTCGCTTGAGGTTTCGACCCGACAAGAATCGGCAGGCTTGCCAATAAAATGGCAAGAAGTACTGTAAGAATCCACCTTGGAGTAGTTTTCATGATTAATTCTCTTTCTTTTGGTATGAACTATGACAATGTTTGGGTCCACTTAGAGACTGAGAGCGCTTTTTCCGGGTTGATTTTTTTGCCTGTAGATTTGACCTGATAATCTGATATTTTTCTGACCCTCAAAATTGTTTGCTGATCAAGAATGTTGTTGAAATACTAAGAGTTAAGGTTGAGATAAAAAATTCAATGAAAGGAATACCTTAATATTTTATCACAAGAAATAAATCCAATTAATTCATCAAGCGCAAGTTTCACATTGATGCGAAGGCTTCATAAGCCCGACTATGCAATGCATTTTTTCAGGATGGATTTTGACCCATCCGATTTATCGGTAATATCAGAAAACTCCGGCGGGAGCAAGCCCCCGCTGTACGGATGCATCCTGGTAGGGGTCACTCCCTGTGGTGACCCTGAGCAAGCGCAGGGGCTTGCCGCTACAACGGGAGAACTTGTGAGAACTGGCAAAAGAGCCGGGTTCAGAAGCGGAACCCGGCCTACGAAAAACATTCAACCCGTTTCTGGCACGATTAATGTAACACTCACCGGCATGAAAGTCATCTCCCGAAAACTCACCCTCCTGAGCTCTATTCTTATTGCTGTTTCAATAGTGATTTCGGGATGTAAAAAAGTCGTCAGAGACTATGAGCCCTGGCGTGTGCCTGACTCCGTGTCTGGCCCGGCTTCCACATCCCAAGCAGGTCAAAGTCCGGAGCGGACTGCGACCCCAGCTGCAAGCCAGGTTGCGCCGACCTCTGTCCCGCAGGTCACTCTGACCCTCGCACCTGTCGGCAAGCAGCCCACGCCAAACGCGCCAATGGCTTTGCCAACGCTGCGAACCGCTGAAACTCAGTACACGATTCAAAGCGGTGATTCCCTGGCGCGGATCGCACTACTCAACCAGGTTTCCGTTAAGCAAATCGTCGAACGTAATGAAATTAAAGATCCCAACCTGATCAATCCAGGTGAAGTTCTGATCATTCCACCCGCCAGCGCTAACGAACAGGCAACCAGCTTCAAAATTATCCCCGAAGCGGAACTGATCTACAGTCCTTCAGCCAAGGATTTCGATACAAAGTCGGTGGTATGGCAGTTTAACGGAAAATTGAGCCGTTATGAAGAAACTTTGGAAGATGAAAGCCATCTGAGCGGCGCTGAAATCGTGCAGCGGGTGGCAGACGAAAACGGCGTTAACCCGCGCCTTTTGCTGGCACTGCTGGAATATCAGAGCGGTTGGGTACGCAGCGAGGGTAAGAGCGGCGTCCCTGAGGTTTATCCTCTCGGGTTGCTTAATCCCTATAGCCAGGGGCTCTATAAGCAGTTAGGCTGGGCTGCCAATGAATTGTTGCGGGGCAGCACACTCTGGGAGCAAGGCAGCCTTTCGGTCTGGACGCTTTTAGATGGCGAAGTGATGCGCATCGATCCCACCATCAACCCCGCCACCGCGGGGGTGCAGTATTTTTTCAGCCTGGTAGCAAAAAAAACTGAGTGGAAGGCCGCAGTTTCGGAGAATGGATTGTTTGCCACTTATGAGCAGATGTTCGGTTTTCCGTTTGCCTTCACCATTGAGCCGCTTGTGCCCGAAGGGCTGAGCCAACCTGAATTTATTCTGCCTCTGGCGCCTGGTGATATCTGGCTTCTGACTTCGGGACCTCACTGGGGTTATGGAACAGGCAGCATTTGGGCGGCGCTGGACTTTGCCCCTCCCGGTGAAGAAGACGATTATGGTTGCTATGAGAGTGATGCACCGGTTTTGGCTGTGGCAGACGGGCTGGTGGTGCGGTCTGGCGCTGCGGCTTTGGTATTGGATCTGGATGGCGATGGCTCCGAGCAAACCGGTTGGACGGTGCATTACTTTCACATCGGCACGCAGGGGCGCATTCCCGCTGGCACACAAGTTGCAGCAGGAGATGTGATTGGTTATGCCTCCTGTGAGGGCGGGGTAACCAGCGGCACGCACTTCCACATTGCCAGGCGTTATAACGGGGTTTGGATCGGCGCTGCCGGGAGAATCCCATTCAACCTGGGAGGCTGGATTGCCTCAAGTTATGGAACGGTTTACGACGGGATGTTAACAAAAGATGGAGAGACAGTTGAAGCTTACAATGGCCGTGCCGATTTCAACGAAATCGGAAATTAGGAGTCAACGCGAAATTCGCCTTGAGCGGCTTCATCGCCGCCGCCGACGGCGCTTGTTTGGAAGCGCATTGCTGATGCTGGGTGGGGTGGCAGCTTTCCTGTTCTTCTCAATAAATTCCCCCGAAGTTTATCTTTCACCTGAGCTGCCCAAACTGGAAGATCCAGGTGCGCTTCCTCCGGCTCCGGAGGGTCCGGCGCTTTTTGCTGGAGTGAACCTGGTTGGCGCTCAGTCTCCCACCTCCACTCTTGCTCCAACAGAAATTGCGGCAACTGAAACACTGCCCCTGATTGCACTGGAGGGGACAGAGCCTGAGTCTGAACTTATTCAGCCGGAGCCTGTCCCGCAGACCATTCCAACCCAGGCTCAAATGATCAGTTATGCTGAGGACGTGCCTATCCTGTATTATGCCCAAAGCGGAGATAGCCTTGGCGTGCTGGCAGTTCGTTTTGGAGTCGAAGTGCAGAGCATTACCTCGCGGGAGCCTCTGCCTTCGGATGGATTTATTCCCGAAGGTCAATTGCTGCTCATTCCCAACCGGCTCGATGAAACCACTTCGCCACTTAAATTAATCCCGGATAGTGAGGTGGTTTACAGCCCTTCATCTGTGGGTTTTGATGTAGATGAATTTGTTAATCAGGCGGGGGGATACCTTGCCACTTACCAGGAAGCGGTTTATAGCTTTGGGATCATGCGCGGGGCTGATATTATTGAAAAAGTAGCGCGAGAGTTTTCAATTCATCCCCGTCTGCTGCTTGCTTTGTTGGAGTACCAGAGCGGTTGGGTGTATGGCAGACCTCAAACCGCGCAACAGAGGACTTATCCTCTTGGTATCATTCATAATGACTACATTGGACTCTACCAGCAACTCGAGGCTGCGGCAGGGATTGTGGAAACCGGCTATTATGGCTGGCGCGAAGGGACCATGGTGGTGTTGGAATTCCCCGACTACAGCAAAGTGCGGCTCTCAGCAGAGCTCAATTGTGGTACGGTTGGTTTGATGCACTTCTTCTCCAAACAGGAGAAATTTCCAGGCTGGGCGGAAGCGCTTTACGGCGAACAAGGTTTCACCCGGACTTACCAAAACATGTTTGGAGATCCATGGCTGCGGGCAGTGGATTTTGAGCCTTTGTTCACGCCAGACGTGCGGCAGCCAGAACTTCAACTGCCATTTTCTCCAGGTGTCACCTGGTCGATGACGGTTGGTCCGCATGCGGCGTGGGGAGCGGCTGATGTTCGGGCTGCTTTGGATTTTGCCCCGCCTTCAGCTGAAGCAGGCTGCCACACGAATTGGTCGTGGGTGACCGCGGCGGGACCTGGGCTGGTGGTACGCTCGGAAAACGGCACAGTGGTTGTGGACATGGATGGTGATGGTTTTGAACAGACTGGCTGGAATATCATCTACTTGCATATCGCCACCAATCAGCGCGTACCGGTTGGCACCTGGGTTGAAACTGGAGATCAGATCGGGCATCCCTCCTGTGAGGGTGGGATTTCCACCGGGACCCATCTGCACATTGTACGCAAATACAACGGCGAATGGGTGCCTGCGGATGGTCCGCTTGGCTTTGTGATGAGCGGTTGGAGAGCGAAGGCGGGGTCAGCATCCCTGAGTGGATGGCTGGTGAGAGGTGATCAGGTTGTCAGGGCAAGCGTCGTCGGAGCCAGCGGCTCACATATTTCCCTGGATTAAAAACTCGATTTTGCGTTTGTGGTATAGTAAAAAAACGGAAAATCGCCGGTTATAGACTCATGAAGACCTTAAAACATTTTCAATTCAGATGGCTGAATCTTTTCGGCATTTTGTTGATTTTGGTTAGTTGCTCCCCCCGCCAAAGACCGACATATATCGTTTCTGAGGTAATCCCCAGCGATACACCTATCGAGCCATCGGCAACTCCATACGAGGAGCGCCCGGTCTATCCACCTGGCACAATGGTGGATTATGTCGTTCAATCCGGTGACAATCTTGATCTTCTGTCGCTGCGTTTTGGCACATCTCCTTCCGAGATTCTTTTCTCCAACCCGGAGATCCCGCAGGACATCACCACTTTGCCGCCTGGATTTCCAATGAAAATGCCAATTTACTACATGCCTTTCTGGGGACCCAGTTATCAGATCATTCCCGATGCAGCATTTGTGTATGGACCGGACTTAGTGGATTTTGATCTGCGGGTTTTCCTGGACTCGACCGAGGGCTGGTTTAAGAATTTCGGCGCAAATATCCAGGAGAAATATCGAAATTCAGCTGAGGTGATCAAGTATTACTCTATTAACTACAGTTTGAACCCGAAATTGCTTTTGGCATTGGTGGAGTATCAGACCGGAGCTTTAAGCAACCCGCTGCGAGACCGGACCAAAGAAGCAATTTTTTTGGGTTTTGAGAACGACCACAGCACCGTCGAATTGCAGATTTCCTACGCGTCTGACCTGTTGAATGACGGCTTTTACCGATATTTCAATGGTGAGTTGACTTCCCTGGCATTGGAAGATGGGACGATCGAAAATATCGACCCCTGGCAGAATTCTGCCACGGTTGCACTGCATTACTATTTCTCGCAGGTCTACCAGGGAGAAGCATACAAAAAGGCAATCGGGCCTGATGGCTTCGCCAAAACCTTTAAGGAGTTGTTTGGTGACCCCTGGCAACGCAACCTGACGGTCTTACCCGGGTCGCTCAGCCAGCCAAAGTTTATCCTTCCCTTCCAGGAAGGAACCACTTGGGCTTATACCGGCGGTCCGCATACCGGTTGGGGCACACTTAAGCCCTGGGCAGCGATCGATTTTGCTCCACCCCTGCCAACACAAGGTTGTGTTGAGACTGAGCAGTATGCCCTGGCAATCGCTGATGGTGTGGTTGCACGGATTGATGTTGGCACGGTCATGTTGGATTTGGATGGCGATGGTGATGAGCGTACTGGTTGGGTGATCCTTTACCTTCACATTGCTGAAGAAGGGCGCGTGAAGGTCGGCGACCGCCTTAAGCAGGGCGATAAAGTTGGGAGACCCTCCTGTGAGGGCGGCAAAGCCACTGGTACGCACGTTCACCTGGCACGTAAATATAACGGTCAGTGGATCCCGGCTGCCTGGAGCGTGTTACCTTTCAATCTTGAAGGTTGGATACCTGTGGAGGGAGTGGCGGCATACCAGGGCACCTTGGTCAGGGGAACGCAAGTGGTACGCGCCAGCACACTCTCGGATTCTGCCAGCATGATCTCAGCGGATTAACAAAAAAAGAAACACTAAGGGGATGGGGGTCTTTCGAAATACTCCCTCAACAAGCTGTCAAGGTCTGCATGGCTGCGCAGGCGAACAGCATTGAGAAAATCCGTTCCTGAGGCGATTTTGTAGGTGTTTTCATTGATATATTGCTTGACAGCCGCAAAGAAGGCTTCATCCCCCAATAATTCCCGCAGGCTCTGCAGGAATTTTGCGCCGTTCAGGTAGACGGCATCGCGATAGGCTGTGTATCCGCCCGGAATGTTTATGCTCGAATCGACCCAACCGCTTGGGTCGAACCCCTCCACGCGGTTTGCCCACCACCAATCCAAATGTTCAGGTTGGAAGCGCTCGTAGTATAAGGCTTCACTGTAGGTCGCGAAGGCTTCATCCAGCCAGGGCTCACGGGCAGGGTTATTTCCCACCATACTGTAAAGCCATTGATGCGAAATTTCATGCGGGACGAGGATGGTGAGGTTGTTGAGCGGCGCGTCGCGGTAGAAGTCGATGACGCCTTTGCTGATCAGCAGCATGCCGTCCGTTTCCATATTGTGCAGGAAGTCGGCTGCCACCAGGCTGAGTGTCTGGCGCGGATAAGGATAGAAAAGCTCAGCGAACATGTCGAGCGCGTTTTTGGCAACCTCGATAATGGCTTCACCAGCTTCGCGATGCTGTGGGAAAACATAGGTGCGGATGCTTATCCCATTATGTTGAGCTTCCTGCGTGACAAACTGATCGCTGATTGATAATGAAAAAGTTCTTGCAAGGGGCAGCTGATATTCAATGAAATCAGGTTTTTGTTCCCCCTCGCTGCTTGCAGCGATGGTCAGGTTTTTGGCTGAGCCGCTCAGGCGCAAGCGCAGGTTGAAATCTGCAGACTCCGCCAGGATGTATTCACCCACGATTGTGTTGCTGGCATCCACCACTCTTTCGTTGAACTGCCAGCCATCTGCGATGTCAAACGGGGGAATGATTGGAAACCAGTCCACCAGATTTGTCTGCAAGTCCGACCAGCCAAAAACGCCCTGTCGATTTGGAAGAAGCAAGGTGAAGACAATTTGAATTTGGGTGGAAGCGCCAGGCTGCAAGGCGCTTTCAAGGCTGAGCATGGTCTGGATGCCGTTCTCGCGCGACTGCGCCACGAGATCCCCGCCGATTTCCCCCTCAGAATAGGCTCCGGGGAAGTAACGGGGCGGTATGAGCAGCAATATCTCATTCATCGCCTGGTTGGTTCGGTTGAAATAGGTGATGCGCTCCACAACGCTGACGGTGTGCTGCGCGTAGTCAAGATTTGCGTCGAGATCGTAAATGGTGCGATTTTGTGGTGCGGCAGGAAGTTCGAGTTCGGGAGAGTTGGTCGGCTGCGCCTGGGATGTAGGATTCGGGGAGCTTTCAGGTAGTTTGGTGATTTGCGCTACTGGTGTGGGCAGTTCCGCGGGGGGCGTGGCGGGCTGAGCGCATGCGGAGAGCAGCAGACTCGAGGCAATAATGAGGGTAATTAAGCGTTGACGCATACAGAAGTTCCCACTGGCAGTATACCAGTTTTTAAAAAGGAATATTGATCATTCTTGATTGTCAAGAGTCAAAGACGGAGGTTGGGTAGGCGTCAGAAAACATTTATTGGACGCACAATTGGATATAGCATACCCACCATAAAAACTTTGCTTAAGACGAAAAAACCAGCTGTCATTCTGAGCTTCTTTTGCGAAGAATCTAATGAGTTGTTGTTGTGGGCCGGCTTGCTATCGTGCCCTGGAATCGCAGCGGAAAGGATTTAAGTCGATAATGCGTGTCATTCTGAGCTTCTTTTGCGAAGAATCTAGTAGTTAAAGATTAGATCCTTCACTGCGTTCAGGATGACAAAGGCATATAGGGTGGGTAGGCGTCAGAAAACATTTATTAGACTTACACTTGGTTATAGCATACCCACCATAAAAACTTTGCTTAAGACGAAAAAACCAGCTGCCATTCTGAGTTTTTTTGAAGATTAATGAGTTGTTGGTGGGTGGCTATCGTGCCAGAAGCGCAGCGAAAGATTTAAGTCGATAATGCGTGTCATTCTGGGCTTCTTTTGCGAAGGATCTAGTAGTTAAAGATTAGATCCTTCACTGCGTTCAGGATGACAAAGGCATATAGGGTGGGTAGGCGTCACAAAACATTTATTAGAAGCTACAATTGGATATAGCATTCCCACCATAAAAACTTTGTTTAAGACGAAAAACCAGCTGCCATTCTGAGCTTCTTTTGCGAAGAATTCAGTAGTTAAAGATTAGATCCTTCACTGCGTTCAGGATGACAAAGGCAGGATAGAGTGGGTTGGCTAAATACGTTGTTAGATAGACCGAGGTAACATGGCGCCATACTCTTCGAGCACGATGACCCAGCTTACCTGCGCTTGATCGTACCGGCCTCATGGCCGAGTACGCGAGTCGACCGAAGGTCTCCATGAAAACGGAAATAAAAAGCAGATCGCCACGTCGCTACGCTCCTCGCGATGACGGAAGACGTAACACGTAGGTCAGGTTCTTCTGCCTGCCCTGGAATCGCAGCGGAAAGGATCTAAGTCGATAATGCGTGTCATTCTGAGCTTCTTTTGCGAAGAATTCAAGTTAAAGATAGATCCTTCACTGCGTTCAGGATACAAGCATATAGGTGTAGGCGTCAAAACATTTATTAGACTCACTTTTAGCATTCCCACCATAAACTTGTTAAGACGAAAACCAGCTGTCATTCTGAGCTTTTGCGAAGAATTAGTAGTTAAAGATTAGATCCTTCACTGCGTTCAGGATGACAAAGGCATATAGGGTGGGTAGGCGTCACAAAACATTTATTAGACTTCCACTTGGTTATAGCATACCCACCATAAAAACTTTGCTTAAGACGAAAAAACCAGCTGCCATTCTGAGCTTTTTTTGCGAAGAATTCTAGTATTTAAAGATTAGATCCTTCACTGCGTTCAGGATGACAAAGGCATATAGGGTGGTAGGCGTCACAAAGCATTTATTAGACTTACACTTGGTTATAGCATACCCACCATAAAAACATCGAAAAAATGAAGGCGTGTCAGGTCAGGTAATCTTTGTTGTTGGTGGGTTGGCTATAGCAATATTCTGGCAGGTCGAGGTAACATGACGCCAATCCACCCTACGAAAATGCTACTTTGATGGTTGGGCTATTAAGATATTGAGCCAGGTCGAGGTAAAGGTGACGCCAATCCACCCTGCCAAATTGCTGCCTTGATTTAAATGCAAAGGCTGGTCATGCAGACCAGCCTTTGCCGTAATCTCAAAATCTTATAAACCAAAACTGTGTGGATTGACCGGGCTGCCATTGTAGCGCAGCTCGAAATGGAGGTGGGAGCCGGTGGAATTGCCGGTGGAACCCATGTAACCGATGGTTGCTCCGCCGTATACTATCTGACCACAAGAGACCGCGAAACCTCCATCCATGATGTGAGCATAGAGTGAGAGATAGCCATTGCCATGGTCGATCACAATCGTATTGCCATAACCGCGGTCAGACCAGCCAGAGTAAATCACCACGCCGTGATCCACAGCATAGAGGGGGTCGCCGGTCTCTCCGTCATAATCAAGACCGTTGTGGACTGGCGGGTTGTATTCGTAACCACTGATGAGGCGTGTGTTTGTGGGCAGTTGGAAGAGTCCACTGCCAGTTATCCAGGCAGTTGTGTTACAAGCATACGCGCCTAAATAAGACACATTCGGGTGATCTCCACTGGCAGGGTCAGATACGACGCTCACCCATGATGGAATGGATCCTCTGCCACCAGGAATGTAAAGGAAGGTGCCGGTCATGATGTGGGGTAAGCTGTAATCGCCGATCTGTTCTTTATCGATCTGGTTGATGGGCTCGTCGAGGATATCCTGGGGCGTGACGCCATAACCAGCAGAAACGCCGTTCAGTCCTTCGCCGTATAACCAGGCGTGATAGACGCCGTCTTCGGGCAGGATGATCAATTTCTGTCCTGGATTGATGCCATCTGGGGTGTCGCCGATAAGGTAACGATTTGTCCAAAGAATTGTTTCAGGCTGAATGTCAAAGTCCTCAGCAATACTAAATATCGAGTCAAGCGGCTGAACCTCATAGGCAATGATCTCTTCGCGTGGAGCGGGATAGCTTTCAGCGTCGCCGATTGGCAGGGAACGGAGTTTTTCAACCGCGGCGTAGTAAAGCAATGTGTCGCTTGCAAAGTAATTGGGCAAAGTTCCGCCTGGCACCACCAGGCGCGTGCCAGCGGCAATGTTGGGCGAAGCGTAACTACCAATTGATCCAGCGGAGAGGTTGTTGGCAGGATAGTTGATGATGTCCTCAGGGGTCACGCCGTAATAGCTTGAAACGGCGCCAAGACCCTCGCCCGCTGAACATGTGGGTAGACGCCGTCCACCGGTAGAATGAAGATTGTGGTGCCAGGTGTGTAGTTGCGGATGTCGTCACCGAGTTCGTAGCGGTTACCCCAAAGGATCGTTTCTGGCCACAGGTCGTATTTTGCTGCAAGGGTTGCAACGGTTTCACCTTCCTGGATGGTGTGGGTTATCACTTCCGTGCGTGGCACAGCCGTGGGTTCGGGTGTGGGTTGGGCTATGGTGGGGATGGGAGCCTGTGTTTGGGTTGGCGCCTCAATGAGGGCAGGCAGATCCTCTGTTTCCAATACTACTATTGGGGCAGCAATGGTGTTGGTAGCTTCAATCTGGGTTGCGGGTTTATTGCCTGACATCCAGATGATCAGTGTAACGATGGCCAGCAGGATCAGGATACCGGCGGCGATCATTCCCGGTTGTTTGTAAAAAGGTTTTAAGCTGACAGTCTCAGGATCTTTCTCGGGCTGAACGTCAGGGGTTAGGTTTGTGTTTTCGGTCATATTTACTCCAGGTTTGGATAATAACCGCCAAATTCAGGGGTGTCAAGTTGAGGAAGCAGCAGTGAAAAGCCCTTACGGAAAGCCAGTGAGATTTAGTATTTAAAATAATTGGAGACAATTGGTGTCAGGTCCACCGGGCTATGGCGTGCGATGGCATCAAAGAAATCCTGCCTCCTCGCAATACGCCAGGTGTTGCTGTAGGCGTAGTCTTTAAGGGCAGCAAAGAAGGCTTGCTCGCCGACTGCCAGCCGGACTTCGTTCAGGAACTGAACCCCCGCAGATAAACAGCGTTGCGGTAGGGCACATAGCCGCCCTCAAGATGAATGGTGGAGTCCACAAAACCCTGGGGGTTCTGTTCGTGGATGCGAATTGCCCACCACCATTCCACATCCGCGGGATGATATTCCTGGTAATAAAGCAGCTCGGCGTAGGTGGCGAAAGCTTCATCCAGCCAGGGTTCAGGGCGTGATTGTTGCCGATGGTGTAATAAAACCACATATGCATCAATTCGTGAGAGGTCATCAACACAAGGTCGGTCTGCGGCGTTCCGTTATAGAAGTCAAAAATGCCATAACTGATCATGACCATGCCGTCCATTTCCATGTTGTGCAGGAAATCTCCGACCACGATCGAGACCATCTCGTGCGGGTAGGGGTAGAGAAGCTCCCCGTAAAGCTTCATAGCATTTGCACCGATTTGCGTGACGGCGATACCGGTTTCGATATTGTTCATGAAGACGTAAGAGCGGATGCGAATGCCATCTTGCACGACCTCGTGTTCAAAATAGCTATCGCTGACTGAGAAGGAAAAACCCCGCGCGCCTTCCAAGCGGTAGGCATACTTACCGTCAGAACCAGTTGCGGGCGCACTGGCGGCGACTTCGATCAGCTCAGCACGGTCTGTGAGCGAAAGCGTGACGTCAAAATCGCTGAATTCGTTGACGATCGATTCACCCACGATGATATTGTCCTGATCCACCACACGGTCATAGGCCAGCCAGCCTTGTTCTTCATCATAGGGTGGGATGAATGGATACCAATCCGAGATGTTGGTTTGGCGGTTGGTGTAGCCGTAAATGCCCGGGTGCAGCGGGAAGTAGAGCCTGAAACTGAAGGTGAAGGTGGTTGTTTCGCCTGGCTGTAAAGGGGAGGAGAGGCTGACCAGAGTGTGGATGCCATCTTCTTTAAAGCCTGCCACGCGCTCTCCCCGCAGGTCAGATTGCGTGTAACTGCCTTCAAAATTACGCGGGGGTACCACAAAATGAATCTCTTCCAGGCTGTGGCTGCTGCGGTTGGTGTAGGTGACCACTTCGGTTACTGCGCCAAAGTGGGAGTAGTAGTTGAGGATCAAATCCAGCTTGTAATGGGTGCGATTTTCAGGCAGGGGCGGCAGTTGCCGCTCGACTGGGGCGAAAGTTGGGCTGGGAGTAGTTTCAGGGGTTGGGCTGCTTTCGGGGATTGCGGTTGGCTCGGGCTGGGCAATTTCAGTCGCTTGCCCGGTGCAGCCGGCAACGAGTGATAAAAGAAGGAACGCAAAGACAATCTTTCGGAAGTTCATACCCTGCGATTTTACCAGTAAACCGGATAGCGGAACAAATGGCTTCCGTCATTCTGAACGAAATGAAAAATCTATCGTGAAAGGTCAGATTCTTCGCAACAGAAGCTCAGAATGACACGCATTTCCGGCTTGGACCCTCTCCGCTGCGTTTGCAGGGCAGGAACGCAAGCCGGCCTACAACAAGCCTGACCCCCTCAAGGGAGGGGGATAAAGGGGGTGGGTCTTTTACGCTGAAATACCTGAGGGATATGGCTTTATGTGAGCTCGATCAATTTGAAACTCGAGATAGCCTCCCCGCCCTCCGGTTGCGCCAGAATTGCATGCTTATAGTTGGGTGAAATGAAACAAAAAGACGGAGTGGCGAACTGAACGCCATTCCGTCCTACATTTTTTCATCAGGAAATTGAGGCTATTATTCTTCTATAATCGTGATTTTGCTGCGGATCTCGGCGGATTTACGCATCATGGCGATGCCCTGGCAGTATTTTTCCTCTGATAGCTGCACAGCGCGTTCCACGTCCGCCCGATCGATTCCCTTGCCGGTGACGATGTACTCAAATTCCATCAATTCAAAAACGTGGGGATGGGCATCCCGTACACTTTCTACGTGCACCTTACACTCATAGGCCGTGAACGGAACCCTTTTCTTGCGCAGGATCGAGATGACATCCATGCTCGAACATCCTGCCGTGCCGAGGGCCATCAGTTCCATTGGTCTGAAGCCGGTGTTGTGCCCTCCGACACTTTCCGAGGAATCCAGGGTCACTTCGTGCCCCGAATCAGCGGTGCCAGTGAAAGCCATATCTTCTTTCCAGGTTAGTTTGACGTCCATTTTTCTCCTTTTGTAATTATTTTGATAATCAGGCAGTTTCAGTTAAGGTCCAGTTTGCCTGCACGTCAAAGTCCAGGCTGGATGCCTCTTCAGCGATGAAGTGGCGGTAGCCGGCAGCTGCGATCATAGCAGCATTGTCGGTGCAGAGGCTGATATGTGGAATATGCACCCGGAACGCGGTCTGAGAGCGGAAAGCTTCGCGCAGGGCTTTGTTGGCGCTAACACCGCCCGCCACGATAATTTCACGCGCTTCAAATTCACGGGCTGCCGCGATGGTTTTTTCAAAGAGTGCTTTCACCACAGCTGCCTGGAAACTGGCAGCAATGTCGGCTGTGGGTACAGATTTTTGAGCAGATTTAAACTCTTCCACAGTGCGTAAGACGGCAGTTTTCAGCCCGCTGAAAGAGAAATTCCAGGGTTCACTCAAACGCGCCACCGGGAAATTAAAAGCCCGTGGGTTCCCCTGCATGGCAGCTTTTTGGATCGAAGGACCGCCCGGGTACCCAAGCTCCAGCAGGCGCGCCACCTTATCGAAGGCCTCACCAGCCGCGTCGTCGCTTGTGCCGCCGAGCGATTCGTATTGCAGATGATCACGCATCAGAACCAGTTCGGTATGTCCGCCGGATACCAACAGGGCCAAAAGGGGAAGTTTTGGTTCCGGGGAAGGTTTGCTGCCAGCTTGATAGAGCCAGGCAGAGTAAAGGTGCCCCTCCAGATGGTTGACACCTACAATCGGCAGGTCTGCTGAAAGGGCTAAGCCCTTGGCGAGGTTGACGCCGACTACCAACGAGCCAGCCAGACCCGGCCCGCGCGTAACTGCGATCCCATCCACGTCTCCAAGCCCCATGTGTGCCTGCTGCAGGGCTTCTTTGATCGTAGCATGGACAGCTTTGACGTGCTCGCGAGAAGCCAGTTCAGGGTATACGCCGCCGAACTGGGCATGCAGATCCACCTGGCTGGCAATCACGCTGCTTTGAATGATCCTACCATTCTCCACGACCGCCGCGGCGGTTTCATCGCAGGAGCTTTCGATCCCTAAAACGCGCATGTCGATCTTTTTCATATTAAGATCCTCTCATTGTTAAAACCAGTTCCATTGGAAATTCCACAAACTTTTCAAAGCTCCCGTCCTCGCGCACAAACCAGGTGTCTTCCAGGCGGATGCCATAGCCTTGCTCTGGATAATACAAACCAGGTTCGATGGTGAAAACTGACCCGACATGCAGAAGATTGCTTGGGTCTTTTTCGCGGCCAAACCAGGGCTTCTCATGCACATTCAATCCCAATCCATGCCCAAGACTGTGGATGTAGCCCTGTGTAATTTGCGGGTTTTGGCGGATGGTTTCGTGCCCCATGCCCTCAAACAGTTCGCAAGTGCGTGCCTGGTAGCGCGAGGGGTTGACTTCATTTTCAAGTTCCGTCACAATCTGCGTATAGACTGACTTCACCTGGTCATAGGCTTTTTGGACCTCTTCGGGGGCGTAGCCAAGGCACCAGGTGCGCGTGAAATCATAGAAATATCCACCACCAGCTTCGCAAGGGAAAATATCAAAAACAATGGTTTTTCCGAGCCGGATGGGGTCCGAGGGCGTTCCGCTGCTATGCGGCACCCCCGCATCCCGCCCGATCGCAAAGATGGTATCTTCGGGATTCTCCGCGCCGGCTTCTGCCAGCCAAAGATTGATCTGGCTTTTAACATCACCAATCGTGAGAGGGCTGCCATCCTGCTTGACCAGGATCTCATCCTCCACGTTTTGGGATGTCAGGAAATCCTGGGTGCGTTTGACAACACCGGTAGTGATCTGCCCCATGTGTCGGATGCGAGCCAGCTCATCCGCGCTCTTGGTGGCACGGGCTTCAAGCATGATGCTGCCGTCAAAATCGCCAGTCAGTTGCAAGCCGGGCATCAATTCGCCCAGGCGCTGCATCAGCGCAAACTGCTGACCAAACTCAACCATGCCATACAGCAGCACTTTTCCTTCTGTCAGTCCGATTTCCTTAAGGATATCCGCGTAGCGGAGGGCGGAAGCCTGCAGCAGGTCGCCCTGGGTTTGCTCGAGGTAGCCCTGCATCGGGAATTTGGCGTAGCTTAGCAGTTCGTAACCCGTTTTGGCAGCTTCATCGCGTTCCATCATGCCGTGGCAGAGCACAGGTTTCTGCCCGGGACGAATGAACAGATCCGCGCTGGTGACGTGCGCGCCGCCGGTCAGATAGACCATGGCAGGGTTGTGCTGTGCTGCGCCTGTGATCCATAAAGCATCCGCGCCGTGTTTGATGATAAGTTGATCCAAATCCTGTTTCATTTTTGTACCTCGAATAGTTTTCCAGTTGATTTTAAGCCTTTTAGCAGGTTTTCTTCCTGCCAGGGGAGGACGGTGCGCGGGTCGATCAGCAGCAGATCATCCTGCACTCTGGCGATGATCGGTGGGTCAGCTTCGCGCAGACGCGCGGCAAATTTTGCCGGAGATTTAACATGCAGCGCGAGCAGGCAGGTGGGCAGAGTCTCTCCGGGCAGGCTGCCGCCTCCGACGGTCGAGAGTCCCTCAATTGCGCTGCCAAATTGCAGGTGGTCAATCCACTTGTGCACCTGTTCGGTGAGATCTTCCGTAGAGCGGGAAAGCATCATGTAAAGCGGGATCTCCTGCTCGGCTTTGCCTTTGAGGTAATGCTCAATGGTGGCTGATAGCGCTGCCAGGCAGAGCTTGTCGGCTCGGATGGCGCGATAGAGCGGGTGGCGCCGGATTTTGGCGAGCAGGTCGCTTTGCCCGATCAGAATGCCGGCCTGGGGACCGCCCAGAAGCTTGTCACCAGAGAAGCAAATCAAATCTGCGCCCTGGGCAAGCACTTCCTGTACGGTGGGTTCGTGTGCCAGACCATATTTGGAAGTATCAAGAAAGGCACCGGAACCAAGATCCACCATGAGGGGCAGGTTGTTTTGGTGGCCTAATTTTGCAAGGTCCTCGAGGGCGGGTTCTTCAGTAAAGCCGATGATCTTGAAATTGGATTGGTGTGCCGCGAGCAGCATGCTGGCACCTTCGGCGATCGCCTGTTCAAAATCTGAGAGGCGCACGCGGTTGGTGGTGCCGACCTCGAGCAGTTTGGCACCGGATTGCTTCATCACATCCGGAATGCGAAAGCCGCCGCCAATTTCCACTAACTCAGAGCGCGAAATAGCTACCTTCTTGCCTTTTGCCAGCGCGCTGAGTGCCAACAGCACCGCGCCGGCATTGTTGTTGACCACCAGGGCGCTTTCGCCGCCAGTCAGGCGGGTCAGCAGGTCACTGGCGTGGACGTCGCGCTTGCCGCGTTTGCCTTTGGCGAGGTCAAATTCGAGCGTGGAGTAGCCCTTGGCAACACCTTCAACAGCGTCCAAAGCAGCGTGTGAAAGCGGCGCGCGCCCGAGATTGGTGTGCAGCAGCACACCGGTGGCATTGATGACAGCACGCAGAGACGGCTGGGATTGCTTTTCGAGAATAGATTCAAGTGAGGATATGAGTTCCTCAACGGAGGGCATTTCAGTGAGATTTGGCAGGCTCTGGCGCAGGTCATCCTGCAGTTGGCGGATAGCTGAAACGGTCCAGGCATGCCCATATCGCCCCAAAAGCTGCTCGGTGCGGGGGTGTTTGAGAATCTGATCTACCGAGGGGATGTCGCGCAGGGAGACCATGATCAGTAGCTTTGAGGATTAGGTTTCCAGCGGCTGCGTTCCCAAAGCCTGATCAGAAACTCCACCAGGAATAAAGCTGCTGCCAGAATGACTCCAAGGGGTAGGGTCAGCACCCGTCCCATCTGCAACCAGAGAAGTAAGGCGGCAAAGATGCCAAACCAGGCTGCCTGGCGGATGACCACCTGGGGTGCGGCAGGGGGATTGGAGGGGAATCGCAGGTTCAAAAACCAGGTGAAGGGCAGAAATAAACCTGTCACGAAAACGACCACGAAGAAGAAAAACAACCAGCGCGGTCCGATGGTGGGCAATGTCATGGTCAGGATCAGCGCGACCCCGATTGCTCCAAGAACGATGAGCACTAACATGCCGGGCAGATAAAACTTGAAAGGAATGGGCTGATTTTGGTTTTCTTCCATGCTGGAATTATACTTTATTTCTCCCCTCGTTAAAGGGGTATGATTTGATAATAAGATTGTTTATTTGGAGGAAAATGGCGGAAGGATATCAACTGAAAGTGATAGGGTGGATCGAATCAGACCTGACCCAGGTGGAGAAGGCGCCGCCCCAGGGGGCAGGTTCCGGGCAGGAAGCCTGGTTGGTTTTGGAACCGGAGTTTGTGGAGGGGTTGGATGGCATCCAGGCTGGTAATCAACTTCTGGTGTTAACCTGGCTGCAATTTGCGGAACGCTGGCCGTTGAAGCTGCCGCCCCACGGCAATCACCAGCTGCCGCCCAAGGGCGTGTTTGGTACCCGATCTCCACATCGTCCCAATCCGATTGGCGTTCACCTTGTGGAAGTTTTGGCGGTGGAGGGCAATCGCCTGCACCTGCGCGACATGGAGGCGATCGATGGCACCCCGGTGGTGGATATTAAGTGTGCCCTGTGAATAATCAATGGCATGATAGCGGATTGGAAGCACATCAATGTCTCCACGTGATAAGCCACGCAGTGCTTCCAACCTCGCCCTACGCGCACTTTACACTGTCACAAC
>JAXGNB010000001.1:0-1890 GCA_040768265.1 Anaerolineaceae bacterium | reverse complement strand
CATCCATTCCTACAATTTGACGACCTTTAGTACCCATTTAAACTCCTTTTATTTTCTTATTTGAGAACCCACGCGCAAACCCTACAATCTGAGCTGACTTGTCTGGTCGCCCGCATGCGTTTACATCTCAATTCATGTTGGGTTAATTGTATCTCAATCTTCAGCACATAACTGGTTGAGTCAATTAGGATCAATCTGTATTATACGCTCATTCGACCTTTTTATGCTCATACGTATAAACTGCGGCATTTACCGCTTGATTGGATTTTCCCAGTAAATTAAGCAGCTCAATGTAGAAACGAAATGTAGAAACGACCATATCATACCTAATCATGTGTGTTTATAATCAACGAATTTTTAATATTTGAGAATGGAGCCAGTATCTTGGGTGAGCCTAAATGAGCGAACAATGCTTAACACTACCCAGCCGGGCTTATTAGGAGTACAATTGAATTGATATATTGGATGAGAAAAAATGGAAACTGAACTAGAAACCGGAAGCGAACCCGCATCAGACGACCAATCTGGTCCTGCAAGTCAGCCCGGGCATCCAACCTCATCCTTCACCACAGTCCTGTAATTTATCTGGACCAGGGGAAGGACAGGCTGCCTGCCCCCTGAGGTGTTTTCTTCCAACTGCATACAATTAAAGAAACTTAGATGAGGTGCGTGATGATCTATTTAAGTCAACTTATCGGCCAAAAAGTTTGGGACGGCTTCGGCCATGTGGTTGGGAAAATCGATGACATTATGGTCAACGCGACCGAAAAGAGCGCGCCGCCTCTCTCCGCGTTGGTACTTAAAGGCGCACCTGAAAACAAGAACATCATCGACGCGCAGTCAATTGCCAGCCTATGGCCCAGCATCACCCTGAAGACTGATATCACCAAACTGGTCCCCTACACACCCAAAGGTCACGAACTGCTCCTCAAACAGCGCGTGCTCGACAAGCAGATTGTGGATACAGAAGGCAAACGCCTGGTGCGCGTGAACGATCTGCAAATCGCCCGCAAAGGTGAGCAATTCTTCCTCACGGGCGTGGATGCCAGCACGAATGGCCTCCTGCGCCGGCTCGGGCTGGAAAAAGTGGGTAAATCCATCGCCCGTACCTTCAAAAAGGAAGCCAAGACCCATGTAATTCCCTGGGAGTTTGTCGCCTCAATTGAACACGACGACCCGCTGCGCCTGAGCGTCTCGCAGTCCAGGTTGGTTCAGATGCCGCCGGCGGATATCGCAGCGATCCTTGACGACCTGGACAGCCATACCAGCAAAGCCCTGCTGCAAGGTTTCCCGAATGAAGAACTGGCAGACACCCTCGAGCAAAGCTCTCAGGAAGTCCAGCAGGCAGTTCTTGCGCACCTGCACCCTGAACGCGCGGCAGATGTGCTGGAAGAGATGGACCCGGACGAAGCTGCTGATATTCTGGCGGATATGGACGACCAGACCAGCGAGCGCCTGTTGACCCTGATGGAAGACGATGATGCCGAGGAAGTCCGCACCCTGCTTGGCTACCCCGAAACATCTTCGGGCGGCATCATGACCACCGAGTTTGCCTGGGTTCCGTACACATATAACGTGGAACAGGCTTTGAAGCATTTGCGTTCCTCCGAAGAAGCCATGGAAGACGAGTTCATGTACTACGTCTACCTGCTTGATGAACAGGAGCGGCTGAGAGGGGTCATCAGCTTGCGGGACCTGGTGACGGCATCTCTGGACCAACCCCTTTCCGATTGGATTGATGATGACATCGCGCAGGTAACCCCCCTCACCCCGCAGGAAGAAGCTGCCTACCTGGTCGCCAAGTACGACCTGATGGCCCTGCCCGTTGTTGAACCGGAGAGCAAGAAGATGATCGGGATCGTCACCGTGGATGACGCGCTTGACACGGTC